>NZ_JAPVLU010000043.1 GCF_027158205.1 Streptomyces sp. H39-S7
CCCGCCCCGCCGTTGTACGAACAGGTCAGCCGGTGACCTTCTTGATGATGACGCTGCCGGTTCCCGCGATGGTGCCGCGGGAGTTCAGGAGCTGCACCTCACCGAAGAACTGACGTCCTTCGGGGGCCGGGGACGCGGCCACGACCTGGGCGGAGAAGGACGCCGTGGCGCCGTTCGCCAGCGAGACGGTCTTGGTCTCGTCGACCTTGACCTGGCCGAGCGAGGCGGCGAAGTACACGTCCTTGTAGTTGTACTCCGTGGTGCCCGCCGGGACCGAGTAGCCGGTCACGACGATGGTGTACGTACCGGCCGCCGGGTTGGCGACGCTGACGGCTTCCTCGGAGTCGCCGTCCGCGGACGAACCGACCTTGGTGGAACCGAGGTAGACCTCGAGGTCGAGGTCGGCGCCGGTGTCCGAGGTGGAGCCGATCGCCACGTCGAGGCGGGAGGCGCCGGGGCCGACGACGACCGTCGTCTCCTTCGTCTCGCCCTGCGCGATGGTCGGGCGGGCGGTCAGCGCGGAGCCGAGGGCGCCGCCCTTCAGCTTGCCGTCAAGGGCGGCGAAGCCGTTGGTGACCTTCCAGTCGACCGCGGCCGGCACGCCGACCTTGGCCTCGTCGAGGGTCTGCACGGCCGGGTCGAAGGTGACACCCAGCACCGACGCCGTGATGGCGTACGGGTTGTTCAGCAGCGGGGAGGTACGACGCGACTCGACCTCGATCTCCCACACACCGGGCAGCGGGTCGGTGTACGACCGCAGGTCGGGGCGGCAGGTGTTGGCCGGGTTGACGTAGTTCAGGTAGCAGAACGGGGTGCCGGTGTTGTCCACCGGAACGCCGTACGGGTTGATCGCGATGAACCGGGTCTGGCTGGTCGCCTGGATGCCGCCGAGGGCGATCTCCAGGGACTTGGCGCCGGCCGGCACGTTCAGGAAGTACGAGGTGGTGCTGTTGCGCTGCACCACGCCCGACTCCTTGGTGGAGAAGGCGGGGGCGGCCAGCGGCTTGGCGACCACGACGGTGGCCAGGATCTGCTGGTCGGTGCCCTTGGTGCGCTTGTCGTCCACGGTCAGGATGACGCTGTGCAGACCGGTGGTCTTCGCCTTGGCGGTGACCTTGACGGTGACCGGCACGTTCAGCGGCAGCGAGACCTCGCTGCTGCCGGCGAGCTTGAAGGTGCCGTCGTTGTTCTGCAGCGCCAGCGAGTGCTTGACCGGGCGGTCGGAGCCGGTGGTGCGGGTGATGGTGACGTCGTACGTCCGGGACTGGCCGGTCTTGAGGCCGCCCTGCCGGTCGTAGATGCCGGTGCCGAAGCCCGGGGTCTTCAGGAACGCCGACAGCGCGGTGTTGACCGGAGCCTTGACGGTGTACTCGTTGGCCGAGACACCCGCCTTGATCAGGTTCCAGGCACCGTTGATGTCGATCAGGCCCGCGCCCTCTTCGTACGCCTGGGCGCCCGCGATGTGCTTCGCGGAGCTGGTCAGCGCGGTCCGCAGGGCGGCCGGGTTCAGGGGGATGTTCTTCTGCTTCGCGGCGGAGATCAGCAGTGCGCTGGCGCCCGCGGCCTGCGGGGAGGCCATCGAGGTGCCCTGCAGCATGGCGTAGCCGGGCGGCAGGGTGTAGCCGGCCTCGGCGACCGGGCCTCCGGGCTCCCAGGTCGGGATGGTGTTGATCGAGGCGCCGGGCGCGGTGATGGTCGGCGTGAAGCCGCCGTCCTCACGCGGGCCGCGCGACGAGAACGGCATCATCGCGTACGCCTTGTCCACCTGCGAGCCGTAGTCGGCCGCCCAGGTGTCCTTGGAGATCGACGCGCCGACGCTCAGGACCTTGTCGGCCAGGCCGGGGTCGCCGATGGTGTTGGCACCCGGGCCGCTGTTGCCGGCCGAGATGACCAGCTGGACGCCGTAGGTGTCGATGAGGCGCGTGTACAGCTCGGCGCGCGCGTTGTTGGCGTCGTTCAGCGCGGGCAGGCCGCCGATGGACATGTTGACGATGTCCACGCCGCGGTTCACGACGAGGTCGATCATGCCCTCGGTCAGTGCGACGTTGGTGCAGCCGCCGGTCCAGGTGCAGGCGCGCGAGGAGACGATCTTCGCGCCGGGAGCCGCACCGTTCATCTTGCCGCCGAACAGGCCGTTCGCGGCGGTGATGCCCGCGACGTGGGTGCCGTGCTCGGACTCGATGACCCCGATGTTGACGAAGTCGGCCTTCTTGCCGACCCAGTCGCCGCCGTACGGGTCCGTCGGGACGTCCTTGCGGATCTGGACGACGAACGGGATCGACTCGGAGATGGCGGTGTCCGGGTTGTCCGTCCCGAAGTGCGCGATCTGGAAGCCGCTCTTGTAGGGCTTGAGCGCCTCGTCGTCGGTGAAGTCACCGTTGTTGTTCAGGTCGACGCGCACGGTGCCGGCGGCGGCGTCGTAGAGCACGCCCCAGACATCGGTGGTGTCGCCGTCACGGTTGAGGTCGCCCGCCATGTCGCCGCCGGTCGTGGCGGCCTCGGAGAACAGGTTGAACTTGTAGGCACCGGCCGGTGCGGCCCAGGTCCGTCCGGCGATGGTGAAGCTGGGGCCCGCGACCTCGGCCGTCATCCGGCGCCAGGTGGCGTCGCTGTCGGTTATCGGGTCGGTGGCGGTGACCCAGTCGACGATCTTGCGCTCGCCGGTGGTGGTCTTCTGCAGCGCCGGGTGACCGAGGTCGACGCCGGAGTCCAGGATGCCGATGGTCACGCCGCGGCCGTCGGCCTTGGGCTGGTTCTTGACGAAGTCGACCGCGCCGGTCTCGAAGGCGGGCTGGTACGGGTTCTTCGCCGGGGTGCTCGCGCTGGGACCGGGGTAGGTCTTCGCCGCGGCCTTGCCCTTGGCCTTCGCGCCCTTGGCGGTGTCCGCCACAGGCGTCGGGTCGTCGAGCGCGATCTCCTGCTTGAGGTCGATGCCGTGAACCGCGGACAGCTTCTGGGCCTTGGCGATCGCCGAGTCCGCCTTGGCGGTCGGGACGGTCGCGCGCACGTAGCCGAGCTTGTCGTAGGTGCTCCCCACCGAGGCGCCGGAGGCACCGAGCTGGTCGGCGACCTGCTTGGTGGCGCCGGGAGCGGTGGCGATCATCATCGTCACGGTCTTGTCGCCGTCGGACTTGGCCTGCGCCAGGAGCGCCGCGTCGGCGGATCCGAGCTTGTCGGTGGAGGCCTTGACCGGGGCGGAAGCGGGGCCGCCGGCCGGAGTGCCGGTGGGGGCGTTGTCCGCGAACGCGGTGGCGGACCCGGTCGCGGCCAGTGCGGCCACCAGGCCCGCGGCGAGCGCGACGCGGGCCACGCGTCTCTTGGCGCGTATGTGATCGAGAGGCATGGGCATCCTTGTTCGGAAAACGGTGCCGGTTGACCGCTAAGAGTCACGTAAGCAACCGGTGTTTGTGGAGAGTTGTCCGAGACGGGATGTGGACATGACGTATTTCCGCCATGCGCCACAGGGAACAAAGCGCGCGCAAAGGATGAAAAGCGCCGGTCAACTCGGGGTCACGACCAGGTAAGCGGCCGGGGTCCGGTCGCTCGAAGCCATCAGAGCGGTGCGCACGACGGTCGCCTGCTGGTCCAGCGTGTCCCGTAGCTTCTTCGGGGTGAGGTGGACGACGGTGATGCCCAACCGCTCCAACTGCTCGCGCTTCTGGGCGTACTGCGACCACAGGGCGTCGTCGTCCTGGCGGGGTCCGCGCGCGTCGATCTCCAGCGCCACCGCGTGCTCGGGCCAGTACGCGTCGACGCCGCCGAGCGACGGCCCGCCGGGCAGCCGCAGGTCGACGTGCCACACCGGGTCCGGCAGGCCGTAGCAGGTCACCATCTCGTACAGCCGGCCCTCGGCGAGCGCGCGGCCCTCCGCGAGCAGCGCGTCCACCGCGTCCGCCACGTGCTGCCGGGACAGCAGCCGGGCCCGGCTCAGCTCCCGGACCACCGCGGCCGCCTCGCAGTGGCCGCCGCGCACCGCCTCGGTCAGCAGCCGCCGTACGGTCTCGGCGTCGTCGAGGTCCGCGACCGCGTCGGCCAGCGCGCGCGGCACCGGCGCGCACGGCAGCCCGGTCACCTGCTGCGCCGGGGGCAGCGTGTGCGCCCGGTGGATCGCCACGTCCCCGGCGTTCCGCAGCCGCCGCTGGCGCGGCACCAGGACGTCGATCCGGTCGATCCCCAGCAGCGGCGGCACCGAGGAGAACCGGTGCAGGGCCAGCGCCGCCAGCCCGGTCACCATCGCCTGTCCGTCCACCGGCCCGTCCGGGCCGTCCGTGGCGCCCGGCTCGCAACCCGCGTACAGCAGCGCCGCCCGCAGCCGCTCGTCGCCGGTGGGCGGCCCGGCGTGCAGCAGGAACACCTGCGGCAGCACCTGCTGCCACGGCCCGCCCGGCCGGCAGCGTTCCGCCAGGGTGCTCGCGGTCACGCCGTGCTCCCGCAGCTGACGTGTCGTCAAGATCCGCCGCTGGGTGCGGGAGAGGTGGTCCAGGGGGCGGGGGGTGTGCGGTGCGTTGTGGTTCATGACGAGGTGGTTCCGTCGTGGGAGCGCGCGCTAACCGCTGTTACACAGCCGTCGACAAACCGGGACAAGCCCGCACTAAAGTTCAGGCGTTCGGATGCCGATGGGCGGTATTCACCTATTCGGGTGACGCTCCCGGCTGCCGCTGGGAGCAGCCCCGAGCCGTGAGGTGGGCGGATGCGCGGCGCGGCCCGGCGCCGCACGGCGGAACCCCGCCACGCCACCGCTCGAAAGGGTGACGTGACGGGGTTCGGCGGACAGACAGTCCCTAGCGGTCGACGGCCTGGGCGCGCAGCGCGCGGGACAGGTCGTCGCGGGCCTCCAGGACGAGACGGCGCAGCGCGGGCGCCGCGTCCTGGTGCGCGTCGAGCCAGGCGCCGGCCGCGTCGGCGGTCTCCTGGGCGATCCGGTACCGCGGGAAGAGGCCCCGCACGATCGCCATGCCGATCTCGATCGAACGCTGCGACCAGATCCGCTCGATCACGTCGAAGTACCGGTCGGCGTAGGGCGCGAGCAGGTCCTCCTGGCCCGGCTGGTCGAACCCGGCGATGCTCGCCTCGACCAGCGCGTTCGACAGGGCGTCCGATTCGACGACCGACGCCCACGCCTGTGCCTTGACCGCCGCCGACGGCCGGGCCGCCAGGCAGCGCACCTGATGCCGCCGCCCGGAGGCGGTGTCGTCGCGCGCCAGTTCGGCGGCGATCACGGCCTCGTCGACCTCGCCCGCGGCGGCCAGCGGCTCCAGGAACGACCAGCGCAGCTCCTGGTCGATCTCCAGACCGTCGATCTTGGCGCTGCCCTCGAGCAGCCCGCTCAGCAGCTGGAGGTCGGCCGCCGACGAGGCGACCGCGGCGAAGAAGCGCGCCCAGGCGAGCTGGTGCCCGCTGCCCGGCTCCGCGAGCCGCAGCTCGGTCAGTGCGCCGTCGGCCAGCGCCGTGGCGCCCTCGGGACGCCACTTCGGCGACGTGTACTGGTGCAGGGCGGTCCGCGCCTGCTGGTGCAGCGACTGCAGCACGCCGATGTCGGACTCCTGCCCGGCGAACCGCAGGACGAGCCCGAGGTAGTCGCGGGCCGGCATCAGCGCGTCCCGCGTCATGTTCCACACCGCCGACCAGGCCAGCGCCCGCGCCATGGGGTCGGACAGATCGCCCAGGTGCTTGCGCAGGGTGTCGAGCGAGTCCGGGTCGAAGCGGATCTTGCAGTACGTCAGGTCCTCGTCGTTGACCAGGATCAGATCGGGCCGCTCGGCGCCCGCCAGTTCCGCCACGACCGTGCGGGACCCCGTGACGTCGGTCTCGGCGCGGGCGTAGCGCTCCAGCGCGCCGCCCGCGGCCCGCCGGTACAGGCCGACGGCGACGCGGTGCGGCCGCAGCTCCGGGTGGGACGCGGCGGCGCTCTGCAGGACGGCCAGCTCGGTGATCCGGTCCTCGCCGTCGTACACGGCCTCCGGCGTCAGCGAGTTGACCCCGGCGGTCTGCAGCCAGGCGCGGGACCACCGCGCCATGTCCCGGCCGGAGGTCTCCTCCAGCACCGCCAGCAGGTCCGCCAGGGTGGTGTTCCCGTACGCGTGCCGCTTGAAGTAGCGCCGCGCCGCCTCCAGGAAGGCGTCCGCGCCGACGTAGGCGACGAGCTGCTTCAGCACGGACGCGCCCTTGGCGTACGTGATGCCGTCGAAGTTGAGCTTGGCGTCCTGGAGGTCGTGGATGTCCGCGGTGACGGGGTGCGTGGAGGGCAGCTGGTCGGCCCGGTACGCCCACGCCTTGCGGCGGTTGGCGAAGGTGATCCAGCCGTCCGTGAAGCGGGTCGCCTCCACCTGCGAGTACGCGCCCATGAAGTCGGCGAACGACTCCTTGAGCCACAGGTCGTCCCACCACTGCATGGTGACCAGGTCACCGAACCACATGTGCGCCATCTCGTGCAGGATGACGTTGGCCCGGCCCTCGTACGCCGCCTGCGTCACCTTGCCGCGGAACACGAACTCCTCGCGGAACGTGACGCAGCCCGGGTTCTCCATCGCGCCGATGTTGTACTCGGGCACGAACGCCTGGTCGTACTTCCCGAAGGGGTACGGGTAGTCGAACGTGTCGTGGAAGAAGTCCAGGCCCTGCTTGGTGATGGTGAAGACGTCGTCCGCGTCGAAGTGCGGCGCGAGCGAGGCCCGGCACAGCGCGCCGAGCGGGATGTCCAGCACGCTGCCGTCGTCGAAGGTGCGCGAGTAGTGGTCGCGCACCACGTGGTACGGCCCGGCGACGACCGCCGTGATGTACGTCGAGATCGGCTTGGTCGGCGCGAAGTCCCAGGTCGAGGAGGAGGGGTCGGCGTCCCGGACGGGGCCGGCCTGGGCCTCGTTGCTCAGCACGGTCCAGTGCGCGGGCGCGGTCACCGAGAAGGTGAAGGGCGCCTTGAGATCCGGCTGCTCGAAGTTGGCGAAGACCCGGCGGGCGTCGGCCGGCTCGTACTGCGTGTACAGGTACGTCTCGCCGTCCTCCGGGTCCGCGAACCGGTGCAGCCCCTCGCCGGTGCGGCTGTACGCGCACCGCGCTTCCACGGTGAGGACGTTCTCGGCGGCGAGGTCGTCGAGGGCGACCCGCGTCCCGTCGAACACGACCGCCGGGTCCAGCGCCCGTCCGTTCAGCACCACGGAGTCGACGGCCGGGGCGAGCAGGTCCACGAAGGTGGCCGCGCCGGGCCGCGCGGACCGGAAGCGGATCGTGGTCACCGAGCGGAACGTGTCCTCGTCCGGCCGGGTGGCCGACCGCAGGTCGAGCGCGACCTCGTATCCGTCGACCGAAAGGATCCGCGCACGCTCGCGGGCCTCGTCGCGGGACAGGTTCTCACCGGGCACTGATGACTCCTTTGTCAGCATCGTCGGTCGATTCGCATACTCCCACGTCGCACCTATGGACGACAGGCGGGAATGCGGCCCCCGATCCGGAGGTTTCCGAGGTACGAGCGGTCCCATGCCGTGTTGTTCGTTCCTGAGGAGAAGTTGAAGTGACCACAGCTGAGAAGACCCCCGTCGACTTCTGGTTCGACCCGCTGTGCCCCTGGGCGTGGATGACCTCGCGCTGGATGCTGGAGGTCGAGAAGGTCCGGCCGGTCGAGGTCCGCTGGCACGTCATGAGCCTCGCCGTCCTCAATGAGCCGAAGATCGACGAGCTGCCGGAGCAGTACCGCGAGCTGCTCGGCCCGAAGGGCTGGCGGCCGGTGCGCGTGGTCGTCGCGGCCCAGCAGAAGTACGGGGACGAGGTCGTCGGGAAGCTCTACACCGCGCTCGGCACCCGATTCCACAACCGCGGCGAGGGCCCGACCCTGGAGGCGATCGTCGGGGCGCTGGAGGACGCGGGCCTGCCCGCGGAGCTGATCGACTACGCCGACAAGGACACCTACGACGCCGAGGTGCGCTCCTCCCACCAGGAGGGCATCGACAAGGTCGGCCAGGACGTCGGCACCCCGGTCATCGCCGTTCCCGGCGCCGACGGCGAGCAGGTCGCGTTCTTCGGCCCGGTCGTCACCCCCGCCCCCAAGGGCGAGGCCGCGGCCCGCCTCTGGGACGGCACCCTGCTGGTCGCCTCCACCCCCGGCTTCTACGAGATCAAGCGCACCCGGACCGCCGGGCCGATCTTCGACTGATGCCGCACCTCGGACTGGTGACCCTCGTCGTGCGCGACTACGACGAGGCGATCGCCTTCTACACCGGCGCTCTCGGCTTCGAGCTGCGCGAGGACACCGTGCGCGACGACGGCAGCCGCTGGGTGGTCGTCGCGCCCGCCGGGTCGCCGCAGACGGGACTGCTCCTGGCGCGCGCCTCCACTCCCGAGCAGGAGGCGCGGATCGGCGGCCAGACCGGCGGCCGGGTCGGGCACTTCCTGACCACGGACGACTTCGACCGCGACTACAAGCACATGGTCGCGGCCGGCGTCGTCTTCGAGGAGGAGCCGCGGCACGAGGCGTACGGTTCCGTCGTGGTCTTCCAGGATCTGTACGGCAACCGCTGGGACCTCATCGAACCCCGTTGACGGCCGGTCGGCAGGAGACGGCGAAGGCCCCCGCGCGACACCACCGCGCGGGGGCCTTCGGCTTTCGGGGCCGGGCCGTGTCGTCCTTACGGCACCAGCAGCAGGCCGCTTGCCCGCTCCTTGGCGGCGGCGAACCTGGCCTGGACGTCCTGCCAGTTCACGACGCGCCACATCGCCTCGACGAAGTCGACCTTCTGGTTGCGGTACTGAAGATAGAACGCGTGCTCCCAGGCGTCGAAGACGAGGAGCGGAACGCTGCCCTGGCCGACGTTCCCCTGGTGGTCGTAGATCTGCTCGACGATCAGCCGCTCGCTGAGCGGCTCGTAGGCCAGCACGCCCCAGCCGGATCCCTGCGTGGTGGCCGCGGCCTTGGAGAGCTGGGCCTTGAAGCGGTCGAAACCGCCGAAGTCCTCCGCGAGGGCGTCCGCGAGCTGCCCCGTGCCGTCCTGGTCCAGCGGCTCGCCGCCGCCGTCGCCCGACATGTTGGACCAGTAGATGCTGTGCAGGATGTGGCCGGAGAGGTGGAAGGCGAGGCTCTTCTCGAGCCCGTTGATGCCTCCCCACTGCTCCTTGTCGCGGGCTTCGGCGAGCTGGTCGAGGGTGTCGTTCGCGCCCTTCACGTATGCCGCGTGGTGCTTGTCGTGGTGCAGCTCGATGATCTCGCCGCTGATCACGGGCTCCAGCGAGGCGTAGTCGTAGGGCAGTTCAGGAAGCGTGTAGGTGGGCATGCGCGAGTTCCTCCGGCCGCTAGCTTATTGCAAGTCTTATGCAATTGCACGCTAGCAGCAGAAGGCCCGGCGGCCCGTGCGCCCTACCGGCCGGCGCCTTCCGCGCCAGCCCGGCGGGCCCGCCACTCCCGCCCGAGCGCCACCGCGAGCACCACGCCCGTCGCCCCCGCCGACCACAGCACCTGCGGCCGCGCCGCGTCGTCCGTCAGCATCAGCACCAGGACCGCGGCCATCCCGGCCAGCGCCGCCCAGCTCAGCCACGGGAAGCACCACATCCGCAGGCTGAGCGCTCCCGGCGCCTCGCGCTCCAGCCGCCGCCGCAACCGCAGTTGTGAGGCGGCGATCAGGCTCCACACCACGAGCAGCACCGCGCCGACGGCGTTGAGCAGGTACTGGAAGACCGAGTCCGGCCACTTCAGATTGAGCAGCACCGACACGAAGCCGAACGCGACGGACGCCAGCACCGCGGGGCGCGGCACCCCGCCGGGTGAGACCTTCGTCAGTGCGGCCGGCGCCTCACCCCGTTCGGCGAGCGAGAAGACCATCCGCGACGAGCCGTACAGATTGGCGTTGAGCGCTGACAGCAGCGCGACGAACACCACGATGTTCATGATCTGGGCCGCCCCGGGGATGCCGATCCGGTCCAGTACCGCGACGTACGGGCTCTGCCCGGGGACCACGGAGTCCCACGGCAGCAGGGTCACGATGACGAGCATCGAGCCCACGTAGAAGAGCAGGATCCGCCACACCGCGCTGCGCACCGCGCGCCCCACCGCGCGCGCCGGATCGTCCGACTCGGCCGCCGCGATGGTCACGACCTCCAGCCCGCCGAAGGCGAAGACGACCGCGAGCACACCGGAGACCACGCCGTCCCAGCCGTTGGGCAGGAAGCCGCCGCGCCCGTTCAGGCTGGCCACGCCCACCGGGTCGGTGTCGGGCAGCAGCCCGAAGACCGCCAGCAGGCCCAGCGCCAGGAAGAGCACGATCGCGCCGATCTTGAGGGCCGCGAACCAGAACTCGAACTCACCGAAGTTGCCCACCGCGGCCAGGTTCGCGGCGGTGAACACGACCATGAACAGCAGCACCCACGCCCAGGTCGGCACCGACGGCAGCCAGCCGTTCGCGATCTTCGCCGCGCCGGTCGCCTCCACCGCCAGCACCACGACCAGCAGCAGCCAGTACAGCCAGCCGACCGTGAAACCGGCCCAGCGGCCGAACGCCCGTTCCGCGTGCACCGAGAAGGACCCGGAGGCGGGCATCGCGGCCGACATCTCGCCGAGCATCCGCATCACCAGCATCGCCAGCAGACCCGCGATCAGATACGAGACGACGATCCCGGGCCCCGCGACCGCGATCCCGGCGCCCGAGCCGACGAACAGCCCCGCACCGATCACCCCGCCCAGGCCGAGCATGGTCAGGTGGCGCTGCTTCAGCCCGGCCGACAGCGGTTCGGCGGGGGGCGGTACGTCAGACATGGTGCTCGGACTCTCACAGGATCGGGGGACAGGGGGACAGGGGGACGCGGGGCCGGAAGAGGAGCCGGGAGGATTTGGTGGGACCCCACAGTGTCCCCGTGCCCGGCCGCGCTCCGCAAAACCGATCCGCGCCGGGCGCGGTGTTACGCCTCGACCGTGACGAGCATCACGTGACCTGCTGAAACAAGCGAAACGCAAGCGCGGCGGCAGAAGCCGTCCGTGCAGGGATCTCTCCAAGACGCCGGGCACGCCTTTGTCGTCTACCGACGGTGATCTTGGGTTGTCCGCTGCGCTAGCGTCGCGGCGTCACCTGTGGAAACCCGTTCTCTCACCCTCGGAGTACCGATGAGCACCGCTGCTGTCTCAGACACCCGGACCGGCACGGTCCTCGCCGACCTGCTCCCCGCCTCCTCCGCCGCCCGCGCGCGGGTGCGGGACGTGGCCCTGGTGTTCGGCGGTGCCGCGCTCACCGGCCTCGCCGCGCAGTTGTCGGTGCCGGTCCCCGGCTCCCCGGTCCCGGTCACCGGCCAGACCTTCGCCGCGCTGCTGGTCGGCACCGCACTCGGCGCCCGCCGCGGCTTCGCGGCCCTGGCGCTCTACGCCGTCGCGGGCGTCGCCGGCATGCCGTGGTTCGCGGAGGGCTCGTCGGGCTCCTCCATGCCGAGCTTCGGCTACATCCTCGGGATGCTGCTCGCCTCGGCCGCCGTCGGCGCGCTCGCCCGTCGCGGAGCGGACCGCACCGTGCTGCGGACGGCCGGCGCCATGGTGCTCGGCAGCGTGATCATCTACGCGGTCGGGGTGCCGTACCTGGCGCTGGCCGCGCACCTCTCCCTCGGCAAGGCCGTCTCGCTCGGCCTGACGCCGTACCTGCTCGGCGACGCCCTCAAGGCCGCGCTCGCCATGGGCGTGCTGCCCGCCGCCTGGCAGCTGGTGAACCGCAAGGGCTGACAGCCCCCCAGCACAGCGGCCCGGCCCCTCGAAAGGGGCCGGGCCGCCGTACGTGCGCGGTACCTACGAGCGGGTGGCGGCGTCCTCGCGGCCGCTCCGCATCCGCTCGCGGACCAGCGAGACGGCGATGACCACGGCGGCCACCAGCAGCGACAGCAGCACCTGGGGCCGGCCGTCCTTGTCGGTGAGCATGTAGACGAGCACGAACGAGATCATGCCGATCGTCGCCCACGTCAGGTACGGGAAGAGCCACATCCGCACGATGAGCTTCTCCGGTTCCTCCCGCTCGATGATCCGGCGCATCTTCAGCTGCGAGAAGCAGATGACCAGCCAGACGAAGAGCGCGACCGCGCCGGACGAGTTGAGCAGGAACTTGAAGACGGTGTCCGGCCACTCGTAGTTGAAGAAGACGGCGACGAAGCCGAACAGGACCGATCCCAGGATCGCGTTGCGCGGCACGCCGCCCTTGCTGGTCTGCGCGAACCGCGCCGGCGCGTCGCCGCGCTGCCCGAGCGAGAAGGCCATGCGGGAGGCGGTGTACAGGCCGGAGTTGAGGCAGGACAGCACGGCCGTCAGCACGATGACGTTCATGATCTCGCCGGCGTGCGCGATGCCTATGGAGTCCAGGGCCGCGACGTACGAGCCCTTCTTGACGATCGCCGGGTCGTCCCACTTCAGCAGGGAGACCACGATGAGGATCGAGCCCAGGTAGAAGACGCCGACGCGCCAGATCACGCTGTTGGTCGCCTTGGTGATCGCCTTGCGCGGGTTCTGGGACTCGCCCGCCGCGAGGGTGACGATCTCGCTGCCCATGAACGAGAACACCACCATCAGCACACCGGTGAGGATCGCGCCGGGACCGTTCGGCAGGAAGCCGCCGTGCCCGGTGAGGTTGGCCATGCCGACCGCTTCGTGGTCGGAGCCCGGCAGGACGCCGAAGGCGGCGAGCCCGCCGAGGACGATGAAGGCGGCGATGGCGACGACCTTGATCCCGGCGAACCAGAACTCGAACTCACCGTACGAACCGACGGAGACCAGGTTGGTCGCGGTCAGCACGGCCATCACGATCAGCGCCCAGGCCCACTGCGGGACCGCGGACACCCAGCCGTGCAGGATCGTCGCACCGGCCGTCGCCTCGACCGCCAGCACCACGACCCAGAAGAACCAGTAGAGCCAGCCGATGGAGAACCCGGCCCAGCGGCCGAGCGCCCGGTCCGCGTACGCGGAGAACGAGCCGGACGTGGGATTGGCCACTGCCATCTCGCCCAGCATCCGCATGACGAACACGACCATCGTCCCGACGAGGGCGTACGAGAGCAGGATGCCGGGGCCCGCCGCCGCGATACCGGAGCCGGAGCCGACGAACAGGCCGGCGCCGATCACCCCACCGATCGCGATCATCGACAGGTGGCGGTTCTTCAGTCCGGCCTGGAGGCCGGAGGACTGCTGTGGAGCGGTGTCTTCCTGTTGGGGCGGATCGGTCACAACTGAGGGGGGAAGTGAGCTCATGGGGTCGCATCCAATACCCACACCTGCCATTTACGGAACAGCTGAGGCCAATTCGTTGTTTTAACCTCAAATAACCCTCAAGCGTGCCCGATGCCCCCCTGGCCTTTGCCCGCCTTCGGACATGCCACACTCCTCCGTATGCGCGTGTATCTCGGCTCCGACCATGCCGGCCTCGAACTCAAGAACCACCTCGTGGAATGGCTCAAGGCCAACAACCACGAGGTGACGGACTGCGGTCCGCTCATCTACGACGCCCAGGACGACTACCCGCCGTTCTGCCTGCGTGCCGCGGAGAGGACCGCGGCCGACCCCGGCAGCCTCGGCATCGTCATCGGTGGCTCCGGCAACGGCGAGCAGATGGCCGCGAACAAGGTCAAGGGCATCCGCGCCGCGCTCGCCTGGAGCGAGCAGACCGCGGCTCTCGGCCGCGAGCACAACGACGCCAACGTGATCAGCATCGGCGGCCGGATGCACACCGAGGAAGAGGCGACCAAGTTCGTCGAGATCTTCCTCGCCACCCCGTACTCCGGCGAGGAGCGGCACACCCGCCGCATCGACATGCTCACCGCGTACGAGACCACCGGCGAGCTCCCCCCGATCCCGGCCCACCACCCGCAGGGCTGACCGCACGATGCCCGAAGGGCACACGATCCACCGGCTGGCCGCCGACCACTTCGCGAGGTTCGGCGGCCGACCTGTGCGGGCGAGCAGCCCCCAGGGGAAGTTCTCCGACAGCGCCGCACTGCTGGACGGCGCGGTCCTCGACCGCGTCGACGCCCACGGCAAGCACCTGTTCCTCGGCTTCGACGCGGTCGGCTGGGTCCACATCCACCTGGGCCTGTTCGGCAAACTCGGCTTCGGCGACGGCAAGGCCCCACCGCCCACCGACACCGTCCGGCTGCGCCTCGCCAACCCCGACGCGTACGCCGACCTGCGCGGCCCCACCACCTGCGCGCTCATCACCGACGGCGAGAAGGACGCGATACACGCCCGCCTGGGCCCGGACCCGCTGCGCCCGGCGGACGACCCCGCCACGGCGTGGGACCGCGTCGCCCGCAGCCGCACCACCATCGCGGCGCTCCTGATGGACCAGAAGGTCATCGCGGGCGTGGGAAACGTCTACCGGGCCGAAGTCCTCTTCCGGCACGGCATCGACCCCTACCTCCCGGGCCGCGACCTCACCCGCGCCCAGTGGGACGCGCTCTGGACCGACCTGGCCGCCCTCATGCGGGAGGGCGTCCGCAACAACCGCATCGACACCGTCCGCCCGGAACACGAGCCGGAGGCGATGGGCCGCCCGCCCCGCCAGGACGACCACGGCGGCGAGGTCTACGTCTACCGCCGCACCGGCCTGCCCTGCCTGATCTGCGCGCAAGAGATCCGAACGGCGGGCCTGGCAGCGAGAAACCTCTTCTGGTGCCCCCGCTGCCAGGGCGGGCCGTCGGCCGGTTAGAACCCGTGCGGCAGCCACGGCCTGGCGTCGCTGCCGAACGCCGCCGACGCCTCCGCCAGCGCGCCGGGCCGCAACTCCGTCACCCGGCCCGCCGCCGCCAGCGCGCCCAGCGAGAACCCGCCCAGGTACGCGGCCCCCAGCTCCCGGACCGAGAGCGCCAGATCCGCCGCGTCCCCCGTCCGCGCGCACGTCGCGCCCTTCGCGTCGCCCGCCAGCCGCCAGCGGCCGGCGTTCCACGGGCAGAACGCGTCCTCGACGTCGAGGACCACGTCCACCGGCGTCGCGTACGTACGCGCCTCCAGCGCCGCCCCGACGTCCACCGGCCGGACGAACAGCCCGTCGCGGACCCCGACGCCGCACCGGCGGATGTCGGAGACCAGGTGGAGCACCGGGTCGTCGGCGGGCCGGCTGCGGATCCGTACCGCGGACGTCAGGTCGAGGCCGAACAGGAAGTTCCACAGCGCGGCGTACGCCACCGGGTCGAGCGCCTCGACGTCGCGCAGCAACACGGTGCCGTCGGGGCCGGACGCCGTGCTCCAGACCGGCTTCACCCCGTATCGCGCGTACCCGCGCACCTCACCGTCGACCTCGGCGAGCACGCACAGCAGCTCGCCCGCGCCGTCCCGCATCCCCTTCGGGTCGAGCAACGGCAGCCGGTCCCAGCCCGGTTGCCGGGCGAGCATGCCCGGCCTGGCGGCGACCCGGTGCGCGTAGACCGCCTCGCACGCCTCCCGGGCCTCGGCGGGCGCCACGATCCGCAGCCGTACCCCGTCGGTCCCGGCCGGCAGGGCGAGCCGGACGCGGGTGGTGTCGATCTCCAGCCGCATCTGCTCCGTGGCCAGCCCGTACCCGAAGCGGCCGTAGATCGCCGGCTCCGAGGCGGTGAGGACCGCCAACGGCTCGCCCGCCGCGCGCACATCGTCCAGCTGTCTGCGCATCATCGACGTCAGCACGCCGCGCCGGCGGTGCGTCGGCTGCACGCTCACCATCGTCACGCCGGCCGCCGGCACGAGCGCGCCGCCCGGCACCGACAGCCGGAACGAGAACGCCCCCGCGGTGCCGGCGATCTCGTCCCCGTCCCACGCCGCGAGGGACCGTTCGCAGTCGGTCAGCTCCCGCCACAGCGCCCGTTCCTCCCGGGACTCCGGCGGGCCCCCGAAGGCCCGCTCCAACTTCCCGTACCAGTCGTCCCACTGCCCGGCGTCGAGCGTCCGCAATTCGGTCGTCATACACCTTCCCTACCAGCCCTCTTGGCGCGACGCGAACCCATTTACCGCACTGGGCGACCCACCGTCCGGGGAATCGACGTGCCGCCGAAAGGGTGGGTAGGGTCGCCGGAACATGGGTAAGGACGCGGCAAGAGACAGCCTGAGTACCCGGTGGCGCCGGTCGCTGCACAGGGTCCGCCTCGGCCTGCGCAAGTCCGCCGTCGACTACTTCCGCGGCGACGCCTCCGACTGGCTCGCCCTGACCGTGCTGATACTCATGGTCCCGGCCCTCGCCTACACCACGATCTGCATCCCCGTCTGGTGCCCGCCCAGCGCCCTCGTGCTGCCGATCCTCGCCGGCGGCCTGCTGCTGCGCCCGGCGAGCCTCCTGGTGCTCTACACGAGCGCCGCGGTCGCGCTGGTCGTCGAGGCCGCGGTCCTCGGCCCGTACCGCGACGGGCCGTCCAGAGTGACCCCGGGCATCGTCCTGGTGGTCTCCGCCGTCGCCCTCTCGGGGCTCCTCATCGCCCAGTTCCGCAGCCGCGTCGGCGTGCCGTGGCGGGGCGGCCACACCATGCTCTTCGACCTGCGGGAACGGATCCGGGTGCAGAGCCGGCTGCCCAGGCTCCCCGCGGGGTGGCACGCCGAGATGGCGCTGCGGCCGGCCGGCGGCCAGTCCTTCTCGGGCGACTTCGTGGTCGCCACCCGCACGCTGGGCGGCCGGGTGCTGGAGGCGGTGCTGACCGACGTGTCGGGCAAGGGCATGGACGCCGCGTCCCGCTCGCTGCTGCTCTCCGGCGCCTTCGGCGGCCTGCTCGGCTCGCTGCCGCCGCACGCCTTCCTGACCGCCGCCAACGGCTATCTGCTGCGCCAGAACTGGGACGAGGGCTTCGCGACCTCCATCCACCTGGTGCTCGACCTCGAAAGCGGCGACTACGAGTTGCTCTCGGCGGGCCACCTGCCCGGCGTCCAGCTCAGCGCGGGAACCGGCCGCTGGGAGGAGATGGCGGCGGAGGGCCCGCTCCTGGGGGTCTACGACGGCGCCGAATTCCACGGCGTCAAGGGCACGTTGCGATCGGGAGATGTTCTTCTGCTGTTCACCGACGGCCTGGTGGAGGCCGCGGACCGGGACATCACCGAAGGAATCGACCGGCTGATCGGCGAGGCCGACCGGTTCGTCGCCACGGGATTCCGCGGCGCTGCCTGGCGGTTGATCGAGGCGGTCGCCAAGGACGTCAACGACGACCGTGCGCTGCTGGTGGTGTGCCGTGACTGACGCCGCGGCGCCCCCCGCGCCGGCCTGCCCCGCAGAGCCGTCGACGCCCCTTGCGCACCTACCTCAACACCAGCCTGCCGTACGTCAGTTCGGCACCCCTGTTCGTGAGGCTGCCTGTCCGGTGGGCGGGATGTCGTGGAACGATGTGGTTCACGAGCGCATGGTGTCGGCGCTTGGTGGCACGATGGATGTGAGGGGGCGCGGCGACTCCCCGGACCGTCGTTGGGGTGTACCGAAGAGGAAGTGATCCACTGTGGCCATCTCCCTGTCCGTAGTCCTTCTGTTGGGCGTCATCCTGGTGGTCATGATCAGGGGGAAGTCCATCAAGGTCGGCCCCGCGATAGTGGCCGCCCTGTTCGGCTTCTTCATCGCCTCGACCAACATGGCGCCCTCGGTGAATCGATTCCTTACGTCACTTGCCGACACCATCAACCAGATAAAGCTCTGACGACGCGTCCATGATCCGGCGCAGCGCGGCCGGGCGGTCCGCGCGGTCGGGGGTGGACAGCAGGGCGGACAGCACCGCGATGCGGGCCTGTCCCGCGCGCAGCGTGCCGGCCAGCACGGCGCCCGCCTCGACCAGGTCGACGGCTCCGCCACCGGTGTAGATCGGCGCCACCGCGCCGGCCGCCACGCGGGTGCTGACCGTGACGAGGACGCCGGCCGCCACCGCCCGGCCGACCGCGGCCGCGAAGTCCGGGGTCGCGTTGCCGGCTCCGGTGCCGACCAGCACGATGCCCTCGGCGCCGGCGGCCAGCGCGGCGTCGAACAGCACCGGGTCGGCGTCGCTGTGATGCATCACGATGTCCACCCGCGGCGGCCGGACGCCCGCGGCGGGCAGCGGCAGCGCCTCCGGCCGGGGACGGTGCCGGCCCCAGGTGACCCGGCCGAACTGCACCCGGCCCAGCGGCAGGCCCGTCGGGTCGGCGAATGCCTGAACGTCGACGGTGTGCTTCTTCACCGTTCCCCGGGCCGCGTGCACGAGCCCGCCGAAGACGATGACCGCGCCGATGTCCCGGCCGGTGGAGGCCGTCAGCAGCGCGTCGTAGAGGTTGCCCGCCGCGTCGCCGTCGGCCGCGTCGAGCGGCTTCTGCGCGCCGGTGAGCACGACCGGCCTGCGGTCGGCGTGGTGCAGGTCGAGCAGGAAGGCGGACTCCTCCAGGGTGTCCGTGCCGTGCGTGACGACCACGCCGTCGACGGACGGGTCGGCCAGCACCTCGTGCACCGTGCGCAGCAGTTCCAGCTGGTGGGCGCTGGTCAGCCGGGAGCTGTTCACGGTGAACAGGTCCACGACCCGCACGTCGACGCCCTCGGGGATGGCGCCCGCGGCCAGCACCTCCTGGCCCGCGGCCTCCGCCGCGTAGCCGGACCCCTGCCACCTGCTGGCTATGGTGCCCCCGGTACTGATGACGACGATGTGCGGCACTGTGACCCGCCTCCGCATGGTGTCCGATAAGTCCACAGCAAGGATATGCGAATATGCTCACCATTTGATTGCTGATTACGGCGCGAAATGCACGCTGCAGTGCTAGAAAATGTCATCATGGATGCCATTGACAGACGAATCTTGCGCGAGCTGCAGGCCGACGGCCGACTGACCAACCAGGAGCTCGCCCAGCGGGTCGGTCTCACCCCCTCCCCGTGCCTGCGCCGGGTACGCCAGCTGGAGGACGACGGGGTGATCCGCAGCTACCGCGCCGTCGTCGAGCCGGCGGCCGTGGGCCGCGGCTTCGAGGTCTTCGCCTCGGTGGAGGTCCGCCGCGACCGCGACTCCGTCGCCGCCTTCGAGGCGCAGCTGCAGTCCACGCCGGACGTCGTCGAGGCCTACCGCCTCTACGGCGCCCCCGGCTGTCTGCTGCGCATCGCCGTCGCCGACAGCGAGGCCTACGAGCGCTTCTGGACCGAGAAGCTGATCGCCCTCCCGGGTGTCAGCGACGTCAACTCTCAGATGATCATGAAACGCATCAAGGCCCCCCAGGGCGTCCCCGTGGACTGACCGCGGCCCCCCCGCCCGGGTGGGCGGGAGGGCCGCGGTACTTCCGCCCACCCGGGCGGGTGCCCGCAGGAGTCCTAGAACAGGCGGTGACCGGTGGGCCAGCCACGGCGGGCCACGGTCACCGGGGCGGCCAGCGTCCCGTCCGACGCGGGGACGAAGAGCTGCAGGCCCTGCGTCCGGGTGGTGGCCAGCAGGTCGTTCCGGCCGTCACCGTTCAGGTCGAACGGGGCGAGGAGGAGCGGACGCTGCGCCGGCTTCCAGCCCGAGGCCGCGATGACCGTGGGGTCGCCGAGGCTCGCGGGCTCCATCTCGTCCGAGCTCCAGTCCCGCAGGATCGGGTACTGGGAGAGCGTGCCGGCCACCGCGTCCCGCACCCAGACCTTCGGCAGGTCACCGTCCACGAGCTGGTCGGAGATCGCGACGTTCTTGTCGGCCCAGCCGCTCTGCACCAGGGTCGTGACCGCGCCCACCACCGCGTCGCGCCCGAACGGGGCGTAGGCGAGACGGTCGCCCTCCTTCGCCAGGAGGAAGCCGGAGAACTGCGGGTTCGGGCTCACGACGAGCTCCGTCGCCGCGGACCAGTCATGGGTGTTGACGCCCGAGAGAGCCGGGACCGGGGCCCCGAACCCGCCCTTGCCGTCGCCCGGGTAGACCAGCAGCTGCGAACCGCGGCGCACCAGGAGGTCGTTGCGCGGATCGGTGTCCTGGTTGCGCCCGGAGAGCGGGACGTTGTACCCGGCACGGGCGACCAGCGTGCCCCGCCAGTCCCCGCCGTCCGAGACCACGGGCGCGCCGAACGTGCCGTCCGCCCGCCCCGGGTGCAGGTAGAGCTTGCCGTCCGTCCCGACGCTGAACAGGTCGGGGTGGCCGTCGCCGGAGTAGTCCCCGACGGGCTCGACGAACGGCGGGGTGATCCAGTACTCCGCACTGGCGGTGTCCGACCACTGCCCCGCCCGGTCGATGGCGATGGCCCTGACGGTGTTCCGCCCCGAGCTGTCCGGGGTGACGAACGTCGCCGTCCCCGTCCCGTCCGGCTGGACCGGCGCCCAGTTCGCGCAGCCGTGCGGACCGGTCGAGCCGGTCGGATAGGGCTGGTCGACGAATCGCACGGAGAAGCAGAAGCCGTCCAGCTCGGTGCCGGCGGGGGCGGTGAACCTGAGGCTGCGCACGGTGCCGGCCGGCACCCCGTCCCCGTCGTTCGGGTAGCTGTCGGTGAACTCGACCGTCGGTTGGGCCGGGCGGTCCCGGTCCACCGAGAAGCCGCAGGGAGCCGTCCACCCGGAGGTCGGGCCCGCGCTGTCCTCCAGGCGGACGGACCACGCGTACCCCTCCCCGGAGGGGAGCAGTTCGTCCGGCACCGAGAACGTCGAGGCACTGCCGCCCGCGAGGGTGGTGAGCACGGTCTCCGCGACGGGGGCGCTCTCGTCGCCCTTCCACACCTTGAAGTGGATCGACGGCCGCGGCACGCCGGTCGCCGGGGTGCCGTCCACCCGCGCGCTCAGCGAGATCCGGGTGTTGCCCAACCAGGGCAGCGGCGTACCGCTCGCGCAGGCGTTCCCCGGATGTGTCTGCAGGTCGTTCACTGCGTACGGATAGGCGTCGGCCTGCGCGGTGCCGGTGCCGGCCAGGCCCAGGGCGCAGGTGACGGCCGCCACGGCGGCGCCCCAACGGGCCAGGTTCCTACGGTGTCGTGAGTGGAACACGTACCCCTCCCAAGTTCTACGTGTCGATCACCCGCAACATAGCCCCGCCCACTGACAGCGCTTACATCGCTGCCCCCTACTCCGCCCCACCTCGCGACAGGGCGTCGCGGACCGCGTCCTCGGTGCGGGCCACCTGGGCCGTGCCGTCGTCCGAGGTGATGATCGGGCGCTGGATGAGGGAGGGGTGTGCGGCGAGGGCGTCGATCCAGCGGTCACGGTCCCCGGGGGTGCGGCTCCACTCCTTGAGGCCCAGGCCGGCGGCGGCCGGCTCCTGCGTCCGCGCGATGTCCCACGGCTCGAGCCCCAGCCGCCCCAGCACCGCCCGCAGCTCGTCCGCGTCCGGCGGGTCCTCCAGATACCGGCGGACGGTGTACCGCGCGCCCTCGGCGTCCAGCGTGCTCAGCGCGGAGCGGCATTTCGAACAGGCGGGATTGATCCAGATCTCCATGGCGGGCAGCCTAGCCAGGCACCGCCGGCCGAAACGGCTGAAAAACGCGTCCGGCCCGCGACCGGGACGAGAGTCCTCGGGCACGGGCCGGAGCCGTACAGAGCGGGCGACGGGAATCGAACCCGCGTAGCTAGTTTGGAAGACTAGGGCTCTACCATTGAGCTACGCCCGCAGCGCCACAGATTCTGGCACACCGCATCGTAGCGGCTCGCGCACCCCCGCCGCACACCGGTAGATCCGGGCGGGTGGCCCGTCCGGAATTCAGTTGAAGTCGCGACGGAATATTGGCCGCCCGCGCGTACCAGGGCATGTAGCCTACGTCTCGCACCAGCGGGGTGTGGCGCAGCTTGGTAGCGCGTCCGCTTTGGGAGCGGAAGGCCGTCGGTTCGAATCCGGCCACCCCGACCAGATGACTTTGCCGAGCGGGACGGGCGTGCCCGTTGGACCGGTACTATGCAATGGCGCCTGTATACGGGGCGACGTAGGGGCGCAGTCCCCGAGTAGTACGTCTCGTCGGCCGCCGGTTCCGCTCACATGGTGGGAACCGGGTGTTGGCGCGATTCTCTAAAGCCCCTGATGTCAGCCCCAAGGAGACCCAACCGTGAAGAGCGCCGTCGAGACTCTGAACCCGACTCGGGTTCGACTCACTGTCGAGGTGCCCTTCGAGGAGCTCAAGCCCAGCCTCGACGCGGCCTACAAGAAGATCAACCAGCAGGTCACGGTGCCGGGCTTCCGTAAGGGCAAGATCCCCGCACGCGTCATCGACCAGCGGTTCGGTCGCGGCTCGGTCCTCGAAGAGGCCATCAACGACGCACTCCCGAAGTTCTACACGGAGGCTGTCAGCGAGGGTGAGCTGAACGTTCTCGGCCAGCCCGACGTCGACATCACCGAGTTCAACGACGGCCAGGACCTCAAGTTCACCGCCGAGGTCGACATCCGTCCGGCGATCGAGATCCCGGACTACTCCGGCATCGAGGTCACCGTCGACGCCCTCGAGGTGTCGGACGAGGACGTGGACAAGTCGCTGGAGCAGCTCCGCGAGCGCTTCGCGTCGACCTCCCCGGTCGAGCGCGCCGCCGCCGACGGTGATGTCGTGGTCCTGGACCTCGAGGCGTCCGTGGACGGCGAGGTCCTCGAGGACGGCGTCGCCCAGGGCATCAGCTACACCATCGGCTCCGGCCAGCTGCTCGAGGGCATCGACGAGGCCGTCACCGGCCTCGAGGCCGGCGGCACCGCCACCTTCGACTCCGAGCTCAAGGGCGGCTCCGCCGCCGGCAAGACCTCGTCGGTCAAGGTGGACGTGACGTCCGTCCAGGCCCGTGAGCTGCCCGCGCTGGACGACGACTTCGCCCAGCTGGCGAGCGAGTTCGACACCCTCGAGGAGCTGCGCGCGGACAGCGTCAAGCGCCTCGAGAACATGAAGCGCTACGACCAGGCCACCCAGGCCCAGGAGAAGGTGCTCGACGCCCTCCTGGAGCTGGTCGAGGTCCCGATGCCGGAGAAGCTCCTGGCGGACGAGATCCAGACCCGCAAGCACAACCTGGAGCACCACCAGTTCCCGGCCCTGGGCCTGGACTGGGACGGCTACCTGGAGCGTGAGGGCAAGACCGCCGAGGAGCACGACGCGGAGCTCGCCGCGCAGGCCACCAAGGGCATCAAGACCCAGTTCATCCTGGACGAGCTCGTCTCCAAGGAGCAGCTGTCGGTCAACCAGGAGGAGCTCACCGAGCACCTCATGCGCCGCGCCGCCTCCTCGGGCATGAGCCCGGACCAGTTCGCCCAGGCCGTCGTCGAAGGCGGCCAGGTGCCGATGCTCGTCGGCGAGGTCGCCCGCGGCAAGGCGCTCGCGGTGGTCGTCGAGGCCGCCAAGGTCACCGACACCAACGGTGAGACGGTCGACCTGGACGACGAGGTCGAGGACGAGGGTGCCGTGACGGTGGAGGCCGGCTCCGACGAGGAGACCGCCCCCGCCGACGAGGCCGCCGACGAGGCGACCTCCGACAAGGCCTGACCTGTTCGCACGACGGGCCCGGACGCGAAGCCGCGTTCGGGCCCGTTTTGCTTACCCGGGTGGTGAGCCTGCGCTCACAGCGAACAGTTTCGCGTAGGGGATTGCTGGGCCCCACCTGCGCGTTAGGGTCCAAGGAAGGATGCCGGGGGACTGACTCCCCGGCCGCCCGAGAAGACGCGAAGACGCGAAGACGAAGACGCTGAGACGGCCCCGGGCCGTCCGACAACGAGCAGGTGGATACGTGACGACTCCGATGCCTTCCGCCGCCGGCGAGCCGACCATCGGTGGACTCGGCGACCAGGTCTACAACCGACTGCTCAACGAGCGGATCATCTTCCTCGGCCAGGCGGTCGACGACGATATCGCCAACAAGATCACCGCGCAGCTGCTCCTCCTCGCCGCTGAGCCGGACAAGGACATCTACCTCTACATCAACTCGCCCGGCGGCTCCGTGACGGCCGGCATGGCGATCTACGACACGATGCAGTTCATCAAGAACGACGTCGTGACGATCGCCATGGGCCTCGCCGCCTCGATGGGCCAGTTCCTGCTCACCGCGGGCACCCCCGGCAAGCGCTTCGCGCTGCCCAACACCCGGATCCTGATGCACCAGCCCTCCGCGGGCCTGGGCGGCTCCGCCACCGACATCAAGATCCAGGCCGAGCAGCTGCTGCACACCAAGCGGCGGATGGCCGAGCTCATCGCGCAGCACAGCGGCCAGAGCGTCGAGCAGATCACCAAGGACTCCGACCGCGACCGCTGGTTCTCGGCCGAGGAGGCCACCGCCTACGGCCTGCTGGACGGGGTCATGCTCACCGCCTCCGGCGTTCCGGGCGGTGGCGGCACCGGGGCTGCCTGAGCATCTCAGGACCCCTCCGCCGAACCCGCCCAGCCCACTGCTCATCACCAGGACGGTGAAAGTGAACTCCCTGAATTTCCCCGGTAGCGGCCTCTACGAGCGCACGATGGCCGAGGCGCCAGGTGTGCTCGGCGCCGAGGCCCGCTACATCATCCCGCGCTTCGTCGAGCGCACCTCGCAGGGCGTGCGCGAGTACGACCCGTACGCGAAGCTCTTCGAGGAGCGCGTGATCTTCCTCGGCGTGCAGATCGACGACGCGTCGGCCAACGACGTCATGGCGCAGCTGCTGTGCCTGGAGTCGATGGACCCGGACCGCGACATCTCCGTCTACATCAACTCGCCCGGTGGCTCGTTCACGGCCCTCACGGCCATCTACGACACCATGCAGTTCGTGAAGCCGGACATCCAGACGGTCTGCATGGGCCAGGCGGCCTCCGCCGCGGCCGTGCTGCTCGCGGCCGGCAGCCCCGGCAAGCGGATGGCGCTGCCGAACGCCCGGATCCTGATCCACCAGCCGTACAGCGAGACCGGCCGGGGTCAGGTCTCCGACCTGGAGATCGCGGCCAACGAAATCATCCGGATGCGCGCGCAGCTGGAGGAGATGCTCTCCAAGCACTCCACCACGCCGATCGAGCAGATCCGCGAGGACATCGAGCGCGACAAGATCCTGACCGCCGAGGAAGCCCTCGCGTACGGTCTGGTCGACCAGATCGTCTCCACCCGTAAGACCTCCGCGTCGGTCTGACGGGCAGGTCGCGGTACCCCTGCGGGGCACCCTGGTGCGGAAGCGATAGCGCCCTCCTTGGACTGAGTAGGTCCAAGGGGGGCCCGCACGGGGGGCGCGGCAAGGTACCGTCGATGAGAGAAGCACCAGGTTCCGTTGGACTAGGCGGATCCCAGGCGAAGGGGAAACACCTCGTGGCACGCATCGGTGACGGCGGCGACCTGCTCAAGTGCTCGTTCTGCGGCAAGAGCCAGAAGCAGGTGAAGAAGCTCATCGCAGGGCCTGGTGTGTACATCTGCGATGAGTGCATCGATCTCTGCAACGAGATCATCGAGGAGGAGCTGGCCGAGTCCTCGGAAGTACGGTGGGAGGACCTGCCCAAGCCGCGGGAGATCTACGAGTTCCTGGAGAGCTACGTCGTCGGCCAGGAGCCGGCGAAGAAGGCCCTCTCGGTCGCGGTCTACAACCATTACAAGCGGGTGCAGGCCGGTGAGAACAACGGCCGGGGCCATGACGACGCCATCGAGCTCGCCAAGTCCAACATCCTGCTCCTCGGCCCCACCGGCTCCGGCAAGACGCTGCTCGCGCAGACCCTCGCCCGGATGCTGAACGTGCCGTTCGCCATCGCCGACGCCACCGCGCTCACCGAGGCGGGCTACGTCGGCGAGGACGTCGAGAACATCCTGCTCAAGCTGATCCAGGCGGCCGACTACGACGTGAAGAAGGCCGAGACCGGGATCATCTACATCGACGAGATCGACAAGGTCGCTCGCAAGAGTGAGAACCCGTCGATCACCCGGGATGTGTCCGGCGAGGGCGTCCAGCAGGCGCTGCTGAAGATCCTCGAAGGCACGACGGCCTCGGTGCCGCCGCAGGGCGGGCGCAAGCACCCGCACCAGGAGTTCATCCAGATCGACACCACGAACGTGCTGTTCATCGTGGGCGGTGCCTTCGCGGGCCTGGAGAAGATCATCGAGTCGCGGGCCGGCGCCAAGGGCATCGGCTTCGGCGCGACGATCCGCTCCAAGCGCGAGATCCAGGCCGCGAACCAGTTCCAGGAGATCATGCCGGAGGACCTGGTGAAGTTCGGGATGATTCCCGAGTTCATCGGCCGTCTGCCGGTCATCACCTCCGTCCACAACCTGGACCGCGAGGCGCTGCTGCAGATCCTCGTGGAGCCGAAGAACGCACTGGTGAAGCAGTACCAGAAGCTCTTCGAACTCGACGGTGTGGAGCTGGAGTTCGAGCACAGCGCGTTGGAAGCCATCGCCGACCAGGCGATCCTCCGCCAGACCGGCGCGCGCGGGTTGCGCGCCATCATGGAGGAGGTGCTGATGTCCGTGATGTACGAAGTGCCGTCCCGCAAGGACGTCGCCCGTGTCGTCATCACCGACGAGGTCGTGCACTCCAACGTCAACCCGACCCTGGTGCCGCGCGAGCCGCGCATCATCGGCAAGGGCGAACAGAAGAGCGCCTGACACCCGTTACGTCGAAGGGGGCCGCCCGGCAGTTGCCGGGCGGCCCCCTTCGTGGTGTGCGGTCGCTGTGCGGTCACCGCACGGACGCGGTTACTTCTTGACGCGGATCTCGCTGCGGATCTTGGCCGTGGTGTCCGCCCACTCGGAGGCGGAGGGGGGCGTGGAGGTGCCGCTGAGATCGATGTTGATGTACATGGAGATCATCACGGTGCTGTCGTCGCCCCAGACGCAGTAGGGCATGGACGAGCCGCCACCGGCGCACTTCATCACGGCGCCGTCGAATCCGGCAGGGTGCTGCTCGGTGGCCTCGGAGCCGCTCTTGCTGAGACCGCTCGACAGGATCTTGTCGACCGCGGCCTTGGGGTCCGTGACGTTGCCCTCGCCGCCGGAGAGGGAGACCGTCGTCTTGTCGGACTTGTACGTTCCCCGCACGCTCGTCGGGTCGGAGATGCCGGCGTCCGACTTGCCCGTCTCGGGAGTGCCGATGTTCTCCGACGACTTGGTGTACTTGCCGTCGGCGATCTTCTCGGGGAAGGCGATCTTGTAGTCGCCGCCCCCGCCGCTGGATCCGCCGGAGGCGACGAAGTAGACGCCTCCGGCGATCGCGGCGAGCACCACCACACCGATCACCACACCGACCGTCCTGCCCTTGCCCCGTGGCGGCTGCTGCGGCGGGTAGCCGGGCTGCTGGCCGTTCCAGCCCTGCTGCGGCTGCTGGGGCTGCTGCGGGTACCCCTGCTGCTGCGGCCAGCCCTGCTGGGGCTGCTGCGGCGGCTGCTGGGGGTGCCCGCCGTAGCCGGGCTGGGGCTGCGGCTGGCCGTAGGGCTGCTGCGGCTGCTGGCCGTATCCCGGCGGCGGCTGGTTGTAGCTCATATGTGGTGCTTCCCCTCGTGGAACGTACGTCGTGCTGAGTGTCGCCGAGCGACGGTGAGCGGTCCCGGTCTACTTGATCTCGACGCGGGCGTCGTGGCGCACCTTGGCCGTGGTGGTCGCGGTGTCGCTGATGCTGGGTCCGCTGCCGGCGAGCGCGGCGATCGGGTCGACGACCATGACCATGGCCATGGTGCTGCGGTCGGCCCAGATGCACAGCGGTACCTCGGCGCTCTTCACCGGCGAGGTGCTGGTGGAGGGTGCCTTGAAACGGACCATCTGGCACTTCATGACGGCTCCGCCGTCGAGCCCCTCGGGGCTGGCCTTCTCCGGTTTGCCGACGAGTTCGGCGTCCCCGTCCTTCGTGATGTCCTTCGTGCCGACGACGAAGAGCGCGTCCACCTGCTGCTCGGGGTTGGCGACCGTGCCCCAGACGCCCCTGAACAGCATCTTCTTCTTGGTGCTGTCCGCGTAACTGCCACCCGCGGGCTGCGGGTTGGCGATACCGGGCACGTTCTTCATCTCATTCTTGCTGTCGGTGTCCAGCGGGTCCTTGAGCTGGTAGTCGCCCGCTACGGTCTGTGGAGCCGTCAGCTTGTACTTCCTGCCGTCGTCGCTGCCGCTGCCGGCCGTGCCCTTGTCGTCCCCGCCGCCCAGGAGCGCGAAGGCGCCCCCGCCGATCGCGGCGACGACGAGCACGGCGGCGACGATGATCCACGCCGTGTTCTTCTTCCCGGCCGGCGGCTGCGGCGGGTAGCCGCCGAAGCCCTGCTGCGGCTGCTGTCCGTACGGACCGGGCTGCGGGGGGACCGGCTGCGTCGGGTAGCCGTACCCGGGCTGCTGCTGGGGCTGCTGCCCGTAGCCGCCCGGCTGGGGCTGGCCGTATCCGCCGGGCTGCTGCGGCTGCTGCTGCCCGTAGGGGTTCGGCTGCCCGCCGTAACCGGGATCCGGCGGCGGTTGGTTGTAGCTCATCTGACGCGTCCCCTCCGTAAACGACCGTGCACCCATCCTTCCGGATGTCTTATCCGCTGCTTACGCCAGGCCCGCTACGGCTTCGTAACGAGCGGTGCGGGGCGCCCGTAGAATGACCGGGTGACCGACAACTCTCAGCGCAGCCCCCATGGCGGGCCGAACAGCACCCCCGAACTGCCGACCGCGTACGTGCCGGCCGAGGTAGAGGGGAAGCTGTACGAGCGCTGGGTGGAGCGTGGGTACTTCGAGGCCGACGCCAAGAGCGACAAGCCGCCCTACACGATCGTCATCCCGCCGCCGAACGTGACGGGCAGCCTGCACCTGGGCCACGCCTTCGAGCACACGATCATCGACTCCCTGACCCGCCGCAAGCGGATGCAGGGGTACGAGACGCTGTGGCAGCCCGGCATGGACCACGCGGGCATCGCGACGCAGAACGTCGTCGAGCGCGAGCTGGCCAAGGAGGGCAAGTCCCGTCACGACCTGGGCCGCGAGGCGTTCGTCGAGAAGGTCTGGCAGTGGAAGGAAGAGTCCGGCGGCCAGATCTCCGGCCAGATGCGCCGCCTCGGCGACGGCGTCGACTGGTCGCGTGAGCGCTTCACGATGGACGAGGGCCTGTCGCAGTCCGTCCAGACCATCTTCAAGAAGCTCTACGACGACGAGCTGATCTACCGCGCCGAGCGCATCATCAACTGGTGCCCGCGCTGTCTGACCGCCATCTCGGACATCGAGGTGGAGTACCAGGACGACGACGGCGAGCTCGTCTCGATCCGCTACGGCGAGGGCGACAACGCCATCGTCGTCGCCACCACCCGCGCCGAGACGATGCTCGGTGACACCGCGGTCGCCGTCCACCCGGACGACGAGCGCTACGCGCACCTGGTCGGCACCGAGATCGAACTGCCGCTCACCGGCCGCCGCATCCCGATCGTCGCGGACGAGCACGTGGACCCGGAGTTCGGCACCGGCGCCGTCAAGGTGACCCCGGCGCACGACCCGAACGACTTCGAGATCGGCCGCCGGCACGACCTGCCGAACCTCAGCGTCATGGACGAGCGGGCGATCATCACCGTCCCCGGCCCCTTCGAGGGCCTGGACCGGCTCGAAGCCCGCAGCGCCATCGTGGCCGCGCTGCGCGCCGAGGGCCGGATCGTCGCCGAGAAGCGCCCGTACCAGCACTCGGTCGGGCACTGCTCGCGCTGCAAGACGACCATCGAGCCGCGGCTGTCGCTGCAGTGGTGGGTCAAGGTCGGCCCGCTGGCCCAGGCCGCGGGCGACGCGGTGCGCGACGGCCGGGTCAAGATCCACCCCAAGGAGATGGAGTCCCGCTACTTCAGCTGGGTCGACAACCTCCACGACTGGTGCATCTCGCGCCAGCTCTGGTGGGGCCATCGCATCCCGGTCTGGTACGGCCCGGCCGGCGAGGTCGTCTGCGTCGGGCCGGACGATCAGGCGCCCACCGGCGAGGGCTGGACGCAGGACACCGACGTGCTCGACACGTGGTTCTCGTCCGGGCTGTGGCCGTTCTCGACGCTGGGCTGGCCGGAGCGGACCGAGTCGCTGGAGAAGTTCTATCCCAACTCGGTGCTGGTCACCGGGTACGACATCCTCTTCTTCTGGGTCGCCCGGATGATGATGTTCGGCCTGTACGCGATGGACGGCACACCGCCGTTCCACACCATCGCCCTGCACGGCATGGTCCGCGACCAGTTCGGCAAGAAGATGTCGAAGTCCTTCGGCAACGCGGTCAATCCGCTGGAGTGGATGGACAAGTACGGCTCCGACGCCGTCCGCTTCACCCTCGCGCGCGGCGCCAACCCCGGTGTGGACGTGCCGATCGGCGAGGACTGGGTCCAGGCGTCCGGCAAGTTCACCAACAAGATCTGGAACGCGACGCGCTTCGCGCTCATGAACGGCGCGACGGTCGAGGGTGAACTCCCGCCCGTCGAGGAGCTGTCGGCCACCGACCGCTGGGTGCTGTCCCGGCTCAACACGGTCGTCGCCGAAGTCGACGCGCTCTATGAGGACTACCAGTTCTCCAAGCTCTCCGAGGCGCTCTACCACTTCGCGTGGGACGAGGTCTTCGACTGGTACGTCGAGCTGTCGAAGACCACCTTCTTCGCGGGCGGCCGCGGCGCCGAGGTCTCCGGCCGGGTGCTCGGCGAGGTCCTGGACGTGCTGCTGCGCCTGCTGCACCCGGTGGTCCCGTTCGTCACCGAGACGCTGTGGACCACGCTCACCGGTGCCGAGTCGGTCGTCATCGCCGACTGGCCGAAGGACAGCGGCTTCCGGGACGCGGCGGCCGAGAAGGAGATCGCCGGCGTCCAGCAGGTGGTCACCGAGGTCCGCCGGTTCCGCGCCGACCAGGGCCTGCAGCCGGGCCAGAAGGTCCCCGCGCGGCTCGCCCTGCCCGGCGGCCTCGCGGCCCACGAGGCGCCCATCCGCCAGCTGCTGCGCCTGCAGCCGGCCGGTGAGGACTTCAGCGCCACCGCGACCCTCCCGGTCGCCGGCGGCACCGTCGCGCTGGACCTGTCCGGCACCATCGACGTCGAGGCCGAGCGCAAGCGGCTGACCAAGGACATCGGGCTGGCCGAGAAGGAGAAGGCGCAGGCGCTGGGCAAGCTCGGCAACGAGGCGTTCCTCGCCAAGGCGCCCGACGCCGTCGTGGACAAGATCCGGGTCCGGCTCGCGGCGGCCGAGGCGGACATCGCCCGCATCACCGCACAGCTGGACGATCTGCCGACGGCCTGATCCGCCGCACGACCCCCGCGCCCCCGGAGAACCGCGTTCTCCGGGGGCGCGCGGTCGCCCGCCCCGCTCACCCGGGCATGGGGACCCGCACCGGCTCCGTAGACTGGGCGGCGTGAGCGAGCACCCCCAGAACGACGACGCGGCAGCCGACCTGTTCGACGATGCCCCCGACAACGCCTCCGACGACGCCCCCGACGGCGGGCCCGTCCGGGAAGCCGACATGGCGGTGATCGAGGCAGGCAGCCGTACCCTGCGCACGCCCGTCCCGCTCGCGCCGGACGACGGCGTGCCGGCCCGGCCCAAGGACCCCGAGACCGAGCGCGAGCTGCGGGCGATCGAGGGCGAGCTGACCGGCCGCTGGCCGGAGACGAAGCTGGAGCCGTCGCTCGACCGGATGACCGCGCTCATGGACATCCTGGGTGAGCCGCAGCGCACCTACCCGGCCATCCACATCACCGGGACCAACGGCAAGACCAGCACCGCCCGCATGGTCGAGCAGCTGCTGCTCGGCTTCCACCTGCGCACCGGCCGCTACACCAGCCCGCACGTGCAGGCGATGACCGAGCGGATCAGCCTGGACGGGCAGCCGATCAGCGCCGAGAAGTTCATCGAGACGTACCGCGACATCCAGCCGTACATCGAGATGACGGACAACGCGCAGCCGCACCGGCTGTCGTTCTTCGAGGTGATCACCGCGATGGCCTACGCGGCCTTCGCCGACGCCCCCGTCGACGTCGCGGTCGTCGAGGTCGGGATGGGCGGCAGCTGGGACGCCACCAACGTGATCGACGGCTCGGTCGCCGTCGTCACCCCGATCGCGCTCGACCACACCGACCGGCTCGGGACCACGCCGGGCGAGATCGCCGTGGAGAAGTCCGGGATCATCAAGAAGGACGCGACCGTCGTGCTGTCCCAGCAGCCCGCCGACGCCGCGACCGTGCTGCTCAAGCACGCGGTCGAGGTCGATGCCACGGTGGCCCGCGAGGGCATGGAGTTCGGGGTCGTGCGCCGCGAGGTCGCGGTCGGCGGCCAGCTGGTGACGTTGCGCGGCCTCGGCGGCGAGTACGAGCAGATCTTCCTGCCGCTGCACGGCGAGCACCAGGCGCAGAACGCCGCGGTCGCGCTGGCGGCCGTCGAGGCGTTCTTCGGCATCGGCTCCACCCGGGTCGGCTCGCTGGACATCGACACCATCCGCGGCGCCTTCGCGTCCGTCACCTCGCCGGGCCGGCTGGAGGTCATCCGGCGCAGCCCGACCGTCGTCCTGGACGCCGCGCACAACCCGGCCGGCGCGCGGGCCGCGGCGGCCGCGGTCAGTGAGGTCTTCGACTTCACCCACCTGGTCGGCGTCGTCGGCCCGAGTGCCGAGAAGGACGTCCGCGGGCTGCTGGAGGCGTTCGAGCCGGTGCTCTCGGAGGTCGTGGTGACCCGGAACTCGACCAGCCGGGCGATGGACGTGGACGAACTCGCGGCGCTGGCCGTCGAGGTCTTCGGCGACGACCGCGTGCAGGTGGAGGCGCGGCTGGACGACGCGATCGAGGCGGCGATCACCCTCGCCGAGGACGAGGGCGCGTATGCGGGGGCGGGCGTGCTCGTCACCGGATCGGTGTTCACCGTGGGAGAGGCCCGGCTGCTGCTGGGCCGGAAGTGAGGCGGCACGATGCGGACCCTGTGCGCGAGCACGTTGATCGGTGAGTTCTTCGTGATCGGCTTCGCCGGCCTCGTCGCGATGAAGCAGGACGACCTGACGGGCGGGACGGTGTGGGCGCTGTGCGGCGCCGGCATGGTGCTGTGCGTGCTGCTGTGCGGCATGCTGTCGCGCCCCGGCGCCCTGGCGGTCGGCTGGGCGCTGCAGCTCGCCCTGGTCGTGAGCGGTTACTGGGTCGGGACGATGTACTTCCTCGGCGTGGTCTTCGCGGCCCTGTGGTGGGCCTCCATCCACTTCGGCCGGAAGATCGACGAGGCCAAGGCGAGGCACTCGGCGCAGGTGGCCTGACCACGCCTTGTAATGTCGTCATACCCGTCACCGTCAGTAGGAGCCGTACCGTGAGCCAGCGCACCCTTGTCCTTCTCAAGCCGGACGCCGTCCGCCGCGGCCTGATCGGCGAGATCATCGGCCGGTTCGAGCGCAAGGCCGGCTGGACGATCGGCGCCCTCGAACTGCGCACGCTCGATCTCGGCACCCTGGAGCAGCACTACGCCGAGCATGTCGGCCGCCCGTTCTACGAGCCGCTGATGGAGTTCATGGCCTCGGGTCCCGCGGTCGCGCTGGTCGTCGAGGGGGAGCGCGTCATCGAGGGCGTGCGGGCGCTGGCCGGTCCGACCGACCCGATCGAGGCCGCTCCCGGGTCCATCCGTGGGGATTTCGGCACCATCGTGCGGGAGAACCTCGTCCACGCCTCGGACTCCCCGGAGTCCGCCGAGCGTGAGATCAAGCTGTTCTTCCCGGGCCTGGTCTGAACCATCAGCCGGCCTTCCCGCTTCCGGGTGTACGCGTCCTTCGACGGTACCCCCTGTGACCTGCGGTTCAGGCGTTCCGGCTGACGTCCAATCAGCTCAGAGGCGACCGGCCAGATCCGGTCGCCTCTGGCATATGCAACCCTTTATGGGGAACCAATTCCTCCGACACGTCGTCACCATTACCAGCGGACGCTGTGTGTTCTGATGACAATGACGTCGGAACCCCGGACCTCGTGCCCTGTGGGGCGCGACTACGATGGAATCTCCGCTCAAGCTCGGGAAGGCCAGACGTATCCACATGGCGAACAACATGTCGTTCATCGGCCGTGACATGGCTGTCGACCTCGGGACTGCCAATACGCTGGTGTACGTCAGGGGTCGCGGGATCGTCCTCAACGAGCCGTCCGTCGTCGCCATCAACACGAACACCGGCGGCATCCTGGCGGTTGGCGCCGAGGCCAAGAAGATGATCGGCCGCACTCCGGGAAACATCGTCGCGGTCCGCCCGCTGAAGGACGGCGTCATCGCCGACTTCGAGATCACCGAGCGGATGCTGCGGTACTTCATCCTCAAGGTCCACAAGCGTCGTTACCTGGCTCGCCCCCGCGTCGTCGTCTGCGTGCCCTCCGGTATCACCGGGGTCGAGCGACGCGCCGTCATCGAGGCCACCACCCAGGCCGGGGCCCGCCAGGTGCACATCATCGAGGAGCCGATGGCCGCCGCGATCGGCGCCGGGCTCCCGGTCCACGAGGCCACCGGCAACATGGTGGTCGACATCGGCGGCGGCACCACCGAGGTCGCCGTGATCTCGCTGGGCGGCATCGTCACCGCGCAGTCCATCAGGGTCGCGGGTGACGAGCTGGACAGTTCGATCATCCAGCACATCAAGAAGGAGTACAGCCTCCTGCTCGGCGAACGCAGCGCGGAGCAGATCAAGCTCACCATCGGGTCGGCCTTCGACCCGAAGCTGGAGAAGGACGAGCACACCGAGATCCGGGGCCGCGACCTGGTCAGCGGCCTGCCCAAGACGGTGGTGATCTCGGCCGCCGAGGTCCGCAAGGCCATCGAGGAGCCGGTCAACGCGATCGTCGACGCGGTCAAGACGACGCTCGACAAGTGCCCGCCCGAGCTCTCCGGCGACATCATGGACCGCGGCATCGTGCTGGCCGGCGGCGGAGCGATGCTCCGTGGGCTGGACGAGCGGCTGCGGCACGAGACCGGAATGCCGATCCACATCGCCGAATCCCCGCTGGACTGCGTGGCGCTCGGCGCCGGCAAGTGCGTCGAGGAGTTCGAGGCGTTGCAGCAGGTTCTGGACGCCCAGCCGCGTAGATGAGTACGCACGTTCCCGCGTGTGGGTGACTGCCCGCCCGCACGCGGGATCGTTCTCACTGCGTCACACACTTCGACCGGCCGGGGACCGCAGCCGACCGGTCCGTTCGAGGAAGGCACGGACTGGCGCCCGTGAGGGACACACGAGAGAGCCGGCTTCTGCTGGTGCTGTTGATCGCGATCGCGTTCGCACTGATCACCGTGGATATTCGGGGCGGCGAGCAGTCACCGATGGACGGCCCCCGACAGGCGGCGGCCTCGGCCTTCGGACCTGTCGAAAAGGGTGTGGCGTCCGCCGTCGACCCGGTCGGCAACGCGATCTCCGCGGTGCGCGACTCCGGCGGCCGGCACAGCACCATCAGCCGCCTGGAACGCGAGAACGCGGAGCTCAAACAGCAGCTCGGCAGCAAGGACGTCACCCGCAACAAGGCCCGCGAGCTGGACCAGCTCCTGAAGACCGCCGGAGCCGGCCAGTACGCGATCAAGGGCGCTCAGATCATCGCCATAGGGGCCGCCCAGGGATTCTCCTGGACGGTCACCATCGACGCCGGAAGCGCTGACGGCGTCCTCCGCGACCAGACCGTCATCAACGGCGAGGGCCTGGTCGGACGGGTCACCACCGTCGGAGCCTCCACCGCCACCGTGCTGCTCGCCAACGACCCGGACTTCACTGTCGGGACCCGGATGGAGGGCTCGATGGAACTGGGCTTCGCCACCGGCCAGGGCGACCGGCCGATGCGCGTCCAGCTGCTCAACGGCAAGGCCAAGGTCAAGAAGGGCGACCGGATGGTCACCTTCGGCTCCCAGGCCGGCAAGCCGTTCGTACCCGGCGTGCCGGTCGGCAGGGTCGTCGCGATCGACCCGTCCGCGGGCAGCCTGACCCGTACGGTCCAGGTCGAGCCGTTCGTCGGGTTCTCCCGGCTCGACATCGTCGGCGTCGTCGTCGAGGGCCCGCGCACCGACCCGCGCGACAGTGTGCTGCCGGCCAAGCCCACGCCTTCGCCCACCGCGGCCAAGGTCACCACCCCGCCGGCGCGGAAGCCGGGCGCGCCGCCCACCGGTGCGTCCCCCAGCACCACCAGGAGCTGACCATGCGACTCAACCGGATCCTGCTCTCCACCGTGCTGGTCGTCGTCGCGATGGTCGTCCAGGTCAGCGTGCTGGCCCGGCTGCACCTGCCCGGTGCGGTGCCCGACCTGCTGCTGCTCACCGTGCTCGGCCTCGCGCTGACCTACGGCCACGTCGGCGGCGCCCTGGTCGGCTTCGGCGCCGGCCTGCTCGCCGACCTGGCACCGCCCGCCGATCACGCCGTGGGCCGGTACGCGCTCGTGCTCTGCGTCATCGGCTACCTGGCGGGCCTCGCCAAGCCCGAGACCGGGCAGCTGCGGACCGCCGCCATGCCGATGCTCGTCGTCGTCACGGCGGCGATCGGCGGCACCCTGCTCTACGCGGGCGTCGGCGCCCTGGTCGGCGACACCGCCGGGGCCCACGTGGGTCTCGCCAAGCTGCTGTTCACCGCGGCCGTCTACGACCTGCTGCTCGCGCCGTTCATCGTCCCGCTGGTGATGGCACTGGCCAGACGCTTCGACAGCGACCCGATCGCCGAGGACGCCGCCGGCGGCTACGGCAGCCGCGTCGGCGGCCAGCGCGCGAGCCTGCTCGGCCGGACCGGCCGCGGGGGCCGTATCGCCTCCTTCGCCAAGGGGGGCCGCAGGCTGTGACCGCCCGTCCCCCGCGCACCACCCCTTACGTGAGGAAGGACTCGCGCGCTGATGTCTAACATCCCCGAGACCGGCCGCACCTCCCGTGTCACGATCCGCCTGGTCATCCTGCAGATCCTCGTCTTCTCGCTGCTGCTCACCCTCGGCGGACGCCTGTGGTACCTGCAGATCCGCAACGGTGACGAGTACACCGAGAAGGCCGCCAGCAACCACATCCAGCAGGTCGTCTCCCCCGCGATCCGCGGGTCGATCCTGGACGCGCGCGGTGTGCCCCTCGCCGACAACGAGACCCGGCTGGTGGTCTCCACCAGCCGCACCGAGCTGCTGAAGCAGAAGGACGACGGCAAAGCCGTCCTGACCCGGCTCGCGGCGGTGCTGGGCCTGCCGGCAGCCGACGTCATCGCCAAGGTCCGGCTCTGCGACTCCAAGACCCCCCAGCCCTGCTGGAACGGATCGCCCTACCAGCCGATCCCGATCACCGACAAGGCCACCACCCAGCAGGCCCTGCAGATCATGGAGCGCCGCGAGGACTTCCCCGGTGTGACGGCCGAGCCGACCGCGGTCCGCCGCTACCCGGCGCCGAGCAAGGCCAACGCCTCCCAGGTCCTCGGATACCTCTCGCCCGTCACGGACGACGAGATCACCGTCTCCCAGAAGGACGGCAACACCCCGCTGCTCCGCTCCGACCAGGTCGGCCGCTCCGGACTGGAGCGTCAGTACGACTCGGCGCTGCGCGGCAAGGCCGGCGTGACCCGCTACGAGGTGGACAACCTCGGCCGGGTGATCGGCAAGGCGGGCGACACCCCGGCGGAATCCGGGGCCAACCTGGTGACCAGCATCGACTCGCGGGTCCAGGCCGTCGCCGAGAAGGAGCTGAACGCGGCGATGCTGGACGCCCGCAAGACCTTGGACAAGGTCACGGGCGTCAACTACAAGGCCGACTCGGGCGCGGTCACGGTCATGGACGTGCACACCGGCCAGATCGTCGCGATGGCCAGTGCCCCGACGTACGACCCGAACGCGTGGGTCGGCGGCATCTCGCCGGCCGACTACAAGAACCTGACCGGCAAGGAATCCAACTACCCGCTGCTGAACCGGGCCATCCAGGGTCTGTCGGCGCCCGGCTCGACCTTCAAGGTGATCTCGACGTCGGCGGCCGTCAACGCCGGGTACGCGCTCGACGGCGCTTACCCCTGCACCTCGTCGATGACCATCGGCGGCCGCGTGTTCAAGAACTTCGAGGGGGAGAGCTTCGGCTCGATCAACCTCGGCAAGGCGCTGGAGATCTCCTGCGACACCGTGTTCTACGGCCTGTCGTACAACCAGTGGTTGGCGGACGGCGGCACCAAGCCCAAGAACCCCAAGGACTTCTTCTACAAGACCGCCCACCAGTTCGGCCTCGGGGCGAAGACCGGCATCGACCTGCCGGGCGAGGTCAAGGGCCGGGTCCCCGACCGCCAGTGGAAGCAGGCCTACTACGAGGCCAACGTGGACTACTGGTGCCGCGAGGGGAAGACCAACAAGCAGGACTATGCGACGCAGATCGCCCGCGAGAACTGCGTGGACGGCAATGTGATGCGCGCCGGTGACTCGGTCAACTTCGCCATCGGCCAGGGCGACACCCTGGTCACCCCGGTCCAGATGGCGCGGATCTACGCGGCCCTCGCCAATGGCGGCACGCTCTACCAGCCGACCATAGGGAAGGCGATCGTCAGCGCCGACGGCAAGACAGTCAAGCCCATCGCGCCCAAGGCCACCGGCAAACTGCCGGACAGCGCCGAGACCCTGAAGTACATCAACCAGGCGACCGCGGGCGTCGTGACCAGCGGTACCGCCGCCTGGCGCTTCGGCGGCTGGCCGCAGGACAAGATCCAGCTGCACGCCAAGACCGGCACCGCCGAGGTCGACGGCAAGCAGACGACGTCCTGGCTGACGACGTACACCAAGGACTACGCGATCGTCATGACGATCTCGCAGGGCGGCACCGGCTCCGGCGGCTCCGGCCCCGCGATCCGCAAGATCTACGAGGCGATGTACGGCATCCAGCCCAACGGCTCGATCGACAGTAAGAAAGCACTGCTGCCGACCCCCGAGACGAAGCTGCCGAAGTTCAGCGACGACGGCTCCGCCGTCCAGGCCGCGGCCCCCGCTGCCCCCGCGACCAACACTGCCCCGTCGTCCGGCGCACCCGCGGCGCCCGCCGGCGGCCCGGTCCTCGCCGCGCTCACTCCCGGGCGCGACGACAGGCTCCTGCTGGGCCGGAGGTACGTCTCATGACCGCCAGCGGCTACACCATCCGCCGCTTCACCCCGGAACGCAGCACCCTGGGCAAACTGCTCGCCCGGGACTCGATACTGCGCCGGATGGACTGGGTCCTGCTGGGCTCGGCGCTCGCGCTGTCCGGGATCGGCACCCTGCTCGTGTACTCGGCGACCCGCGGGCGCACCAGCCTCACCCACGGCGACCAGTACTACTTCCTGCTGCGGCACCTGATGAACACCGGCATCGGCCTCGCCCTCGCCGCGGGCGTCGTGGCGCTGGGACACCGCAGGCTGCGCGGCGCCGTGCCGGTGCTCTACGTGATCTCGGTGCTGCTGATCCTGTCGGTGCTCAGCCCGCTGGGCACCACGATCAACGGCGCCCACTCGTGGATCGTGATCGGGGGCGGCTTCTCGCTCCAGCCGTCCGAGTTCGTGAAGATCACCATCATCCTGACCATGGCGATGCTGCTGTCGGCGCGGGTGGACGCGGGCGACCGCGTGCACCCCGGCCACCGCACCGTCCTCCAGGCGCTGGCCTGGGCCGCGCTGCCCATCGCGATCATCATGCTGATGCCGGACCTCGGCTCGGTGATGGTCATGGCGGTGATCATCCTCGGCGTGCTGCTCGCCTCCGGCGCCTCGAACCGCTGGGTGCTGGGCCTGATCTCGGCGGGTGCGGTCGGCGCCGGGCTGATCTGGCAGCTCGGGGTGCTCGACAAGTACCAGGTCGACCGGTTCGCGGCGTTCGCCAACCCCGCCCTGGACCCGGCGGGCGTCGGCTACAACACCCACCAGGCGCTCATCGCGATCGGTTCCGGCGGCCTGTTCGGCAAGGGGCTCTTCCACGGCAGCCAGACCACCGGCCAGTTCGTGCCCGAGCAGCAGACCGACTTCGTCTTCACGGTCGCCGGTGAGGAACTCGGCTTCATGGGGGCCGCCGCGATCATTATCCTGCTCGGGCTCATCGTCTGGCGGGCCTGCACGATCGCCCGCAGCGCCACCGACCTGTACGGCACGATCGTGGCCGCCGGCATCGTCGCCTGGTTCGCGTTCCAGGCGTTCGAGAACATCGGGATGACGCTGGGCATCATGCCGGTCGCCGGGCTGCCGCTGCCCTTCGTGTCCTACGGCGGCTCGTCGATGTTCGCGATCTGGGTCGCCATCGGACTGCTCCAGGCGGTCCGGATGCAGCGCCCCATGTCCGCCTGAACCCTGCCACCGGCCGGTCCGATCCGGCCGGTGGCAGGTACCGCCCCATTGCCCGCGGCGGAAGCCGCCACTACGTTCCCTTCATGGGCAAGCGTGTGCGGGAGACGGAGCGCAAGTACGAAGCGGACGGCCGGTTCGAGCAGCCCGACCTCACCGGGCTGCCCAAGGTCGCCGACAGCCGCGACCTGGATCCGGCGGAACTCGACGCCGTCTACTTCGACACCGAGGACCTGCGCCTCGCGACCCACCACATCACGCTGCGCCGCCGGACCGGCGGGGACGACGCCGGCTGGCACCTGAAACTGCCGACGACCGAGGCCGACACCCGCACCGAGGTGCGGGCCCCGCTCGGGCGCGCGACCCGGACCGTTCCGTCGGACCTGGCCGCCGAGGTGGCCGTGCACACCCGGGGAGAGCGGCTGATCCCCGTCGTGCGGCTCAAGAACCACCGCGAGCGCCGGCACCTGCTGGACGAGGCGGGGGAGCCGCTGGCGGAGATCGCGCACGACCACGTCACCGCGCAGCTTCTGGGAGCCGGCCCGGGGAACAAGGCCGTGGCGACCAGCTGGACCGAGTTCGAGGTCGAGCTCGTCGGCGGAAAGCCCGCGCTGCTGGACGCCGTCGAGCAGCGGCTGGCCGACGTGGGACTGCACCGTTCGGACTCGCCGTCCAAACTCGCCCGCGCCCTCGGCGACCGGCTGACGTCGGTGGCCGTGCCAACGGAACCGCCCGCCGAGATCCGCACCGTCGGCGACGCGGCGCTGGCCTATCTGCACGAGCAGCTGCGCGCGATCATCGCCCTCGACCCCGAGGTCCGGCGGGCGGAGCCCGACTCCGTGCACCAGATGCGGGTCGCGGCCCGGCGGGCGCGCAGCGCGCTGAAGACCTTCCGCAGGGAGCTGGACCGGGCCGTCACCGACCCGGTCGGCGTGGAGCTGAAGTGGCTCGGTGAGGTGCTGGGCACGGCACGCGACGGCGAGGTGGTGGCGGACCGGCTGGAGGTGCGGCTCGCCGAGCTCGACCCGACGTGGGTCGACGTTCCGCTGCGCCGGCGACTGGCCGCCCAGCACTCGACCGAGCAGGGCGAGGCGCACGACGCCGTGGTGCGGGTGCTGGGCGGCTCGCACTACTTCCGGGTGCTGGAGGCGGTCGAGGCGCTGCTCGCGGACCCGCCCCTCCTGGAGGGGGCGGAGCTGCCCGCGGCCCCGGGCCTGGAGCGGGCCGTCCGCCATGACCACCGCCGGCTGCGCAGGATGGTCGAGGCCGCCCTGGCCGCCGAACCCGGCCTGGACCGGGATCTGGCCCTGCACGAGGCCCGCAAGGCGGCCAAGCGCGCCCGTTACTGCGCCGAGGCCGCCCGGCCGGTGCTCGGTGCCCCGGCGAAGAAGCACATCGCCCGGATGAAGGACCTCCAGGAGCTCCTGGGCGAGCACCAGGACAGCGTGATGTGCCGGGTGGTGATCACGCGCCTGGCCGAGGACGCGGTCGCCGCAGGCGAGAGCGCCTTCCCGTACGGCGCGCTCGCCCAGCTGGAGCGGTTCCGCGCCCGGGAGATCGAAGAGCGGCTGCCCGAGGCCTGGCACCAGGCGGACCGCCCCCTCTGATCCGGGGCGGCGGGGACCGCCGCGAAGGCGCGCTAGTCTTGAGGGTCACCCCCTGCCCGCTGATGAAAGACATCTCTGATGCCTGTCGAGTCGGTCTTCCCCCGTCTGGAAGCGCTTCTCCCGCACGTCCAGAAGCCCATTCAGTACGTCGGTGGGGAGCTGAACTCCACCGTCAAGCCGTGGGACTCCTGCGATGTGCGCTGGGCGCTGATGTACCCGGACGCGTACGAGGTCGGGCTCCCCAACCAGGGCGTCATGATCCTTTACGAGGTGCTGAACGAGCGCGAGGGCGTCCTCGCCGAGCGCACGTACAGCGTGTGGCCCGACCTGGAGGCCCTGATGCGCGAGCACCGGGTCCCGCAGTTCACGGTCGACGCGCACCGTCCGGTCAAGGCGTTCGACGTGTTCGGCCTCAGCTTCTCCACGGAGCTGGGCTACACCAACATGCTGACCGCCCTGGACCTGGCGGGCATCCCGCTGGCGGCGGCCGACCGCACCCTCGACGACCCGATCGTCCTCGCCGGCGGCCACGCGGCCTTCAACCCCGAGCCGGTCGCGGAGTTCATCGACGCCGCGGTGATCGGCGACGGCGAGCAGGCCGTGCTGGCGATCACCGACATCATCCGCGCGTGGAAGGCCGAGGGCCGCCCCGGCGGCCGCGACGAGGTGCTCTTCCGGCTCGCGAAGACCGGCGGGGTCTACGTCCCGAAGTTCTACGACGTCGAGTACCTGGAGGACGGCCGGATTTCCCGTGTCGTCCCCAACCGCTCGGGCGTGCCGTGGCGCGTCTCCAAGCACACCGTCATGGACCTCGACGAGTGGCCCTACCCCAAGCAGCCCCTCGTCCCGCTCGCGGAGACCGTCCACGAGCGGATGTCCGTCGAGATCTTCCGCGGCTGCACCCGCGGCTGCCGTTTCTGCCAGGCCGGCATGATCACGCGCCCCGTGCGGGAGCGAAGCATCACCGGCATCGGCGAGATGGTGGAGAAGGGCCTCAAGGCCACCGGCTTCGAGGAGGTCGGACTCCTCTCGCTGTCCTCCGCGGACCACAGCGAGATCGGTGAGATCGCCAAGGGCCTCGCCGACCGCTACACCGAGGACAAGATCGGCCTCTCCCTCCCGTCAACCCGCGTCGACGCCTTCAACATCGACCTCGCCAACGAACTGACCCGCAACGGCCGCAGGTCGGGCCTGACGTTCGCCCCCGAGGGCGGCAGCGAGCGCATCCGCAAGGTCATCAACAAGATGGTCTCCGAAGAGGACCTGATCCGTACGGTCGCCACCGCGTACGGCAACGGCTGGCGCCAGGTGAAGCTGTACTTCATGGTCGGGCTCCCCACCGAGACCGACGAGGACGTCCTGCAGATCGCCGACATGGCGCGCAACGTCATCCAGAAGGGCCGGGAGGTCACCGGGCAGAACGACATCCGCTGCACGGTCTCCATCGGCGGGTTCGTCCCCAAGCCGCACACCCCCTTCCAGTGGGCGGGCCAGCTCGGCGTCGACGAGACCGACGCGCGCCTCGGCAAGCTGCGCGATGCCATCCGCAACGACAAGAAGTACGGCCGCAACATCGGCTTCCGCTACCACGACGGCAAGCCCGGCATCGTCGAGGGCATGCTCTCCCGTGGCGACCGCCGCATCGGCGCGGTCATCCGCGCGGTGTACGAGGACGGCGGCCGCTTCGACGGCTGGCGCGAGCACTTCAGCTACGACCGCTGGATGCGAGCCGTCGACAAGGCCCTTCCCGGCACGGGCGTCGACCTGGACTGGTACACCACGCGCGAGCGCACCGAGGAGGAGGTCCTGCCCTGGGACCATCTCGACTCGGGCCTCGACAAGGACTGGCTCTGGCAGGACTGGCAGGAGTCCCTCGACGAAACCGAGGTCGAGGACTGCCGCTGGACCCCCTGCTTCGACTGCGGCGTCTGCCCCCAACTGGACCTGGACATCCAGATCGGCCCGACGGGCAAGAAGCTGTTGCCTTTGACGGTCGTCAAGCAGTAGCAGTAGCAGCAGTAACAGCGGCGGCGGTCGGCGCTCTAGGTGAGGGCCGACCGCTGTTCGAAGACCACGTCCCGTGCCGTTCCCAGCGCCGTCGCGACGGCGCCGAGTACCACCGCGTCCTCCCCGAGGGTGCTCGGCGCGACCTTCGGTCGTAGGGGCGTGAGCGCCCGCAGGGTGTCCCGCACCGTGCTCAACAGCAGGTCCGCGCTGTGCCCCACGCCCCCGCCCAGCACCACCAGGTCCGGGTCCAGCACCGCCGCCACCGCCGCGACCGTGTGCGCGAGCCGTTCCCCCTCCTGGCGGACGGCCGCCACGGCCGCGACATCCCCGGCCCGCGCCGCCGCGAAGACGTCCTTGGCGGTGAGCGGCCCGCTCATGCCGAGTTCGCGGGCGGCCTGGACGACGGCGTCGGCCGCCACCGCGCCCTCCAGCGTGTCGGGGGTGTCCGGCTTGTGGTGGCCGGGGCCGGCCCAGGGCAGGTAGCCGATCTCGCCGGCCGCCCCGTGCGCGCCGGTGAACAGCCGGCCCTCGGAGACGACGCCCATGCCGAGCCCGGTGCCGATCATCACGTAGACGAAGAGCCTGCTGCCCGCACCGACCCCGAAGGTGTACTCGCCGAGCGCGGCGAGGTTCGCGTCGTTGTGGACGGCCAGCGGCACGCCGAGTTCGTCCCGCATCCGGTCGAAGAGGCCGGCCCGGCCCCAGCCGGGCAGGTGCTGGGCGTAGCGGACCCGGCGCTGCGCCTCGTCGTACACGCCGGGGGTGCCGACCACCGCGTGGGCGACCTTGGCGGGTGCGACACCGGAGTCGGCGACGACCTGGTGGGAGGTGGCGACCACGAGGTCGGCCATCGCGGCGGAGGTGCGGGCCCGGTTGCGGACGTCGGCGCGGGCGACGACGGTCCCGTCGAGGTCGGCGAGGGCGACCCGCAGCCAGGCGCGGCCGATGTCGATGCCGAGCGCGTAACCGGCCGAGGCGTCGGGCGCGTAGAGCACGGCGACGCGGCCGCGTTCGGGGGTGCGCAGCCCGGCTTCGCGGACCAGTCCGGCCTGTTCGAGGAAGGCGAGGGCGCTGGAGACCGTCGGCTTGGACAGCCCGGTCTCGCGGGCGAGTTGGGCGCGGGAGGCGACGCCCCCGGTCCGCAGCCGGTCCAGCAGGAGCCGCTCGTTGGTGCTGCGCAGTCGCTGCCGGTTCCAGGGCTGTTCCGCACCACCGTCGCTGCTGCTCATCGAACCATTCTCATGCATATCGCCGTGACCCCTTGACGCATCAAGTAAAGGTACTTAACTTAAGCACGCCCGGCGCCGGGGCGAACCCCTGCACTGGCGAAACGGCAGCCCGCTCCCCGTCCCCGTCACCTGCCCAGGGAGGCACCGTGTCCGGCTCCCCGCCACCCGCCGGCGGCTTCGTCCGCCGTATCGGCCTGTTCCAGGCCACCGCCATCAACATGAGCCAGATGTGCGGCATCGGACCCTTCGTCACCATCCCGCTGATGGTCGCCGCGTTCGGCGGACCGCAGGCCGTGATCGGCTTCCTGGCCGGCGCCCTGCTGGCCCTGGCCGACGGCCTCATATGGGCCGAGATGGGCGCGGCGATGCCGGGCTCCGGCGGCTCGTACGTCTACCTCCGGCAGGCGTTCCAGTACCGCTCGGGCAAGCTGATGCCGTTCCTGTTCGTCTGGACGGCCATGCTCTTCATCCCGCTGATCATGTCCACCGGCGTCGTCGGATTCGTCCAGTACCTCGGGTACCTCGCCCCCGGCATGGGCCAGAACGCGGGTGACGCCGTCGGCCTCGGCATGATCGCGCTCGTCATCCTGCTGCTGTGGCGCGGCATCGAGCACATCGCCCGCATCACCGCCGTCATGTGGTGCGTGATGATCCTTTCGGTCACGCTCGTCATCGTCGCCGCGTTCACGCACTTCGACGCGGACCTGGCCTTCACCTACCCCGCCCACGCCTTCGAACTGACCAGCCACACCTTCTGGATCGGCTTCGCCGCGGGCCTCACCATCGGCATCTACGACTACCTCGGCTACAACACCACCGCGTACATGGGCGCCGAGATCAAGGACCCGGGGCGCATCCTGCCGCGCTCCATCATCTTCTCGATCCTCGGCATCATGGGCATCTACCTGCTGCTCCAGATCGGCACCCTCGGCGTCATCGACTGGCACCGGATGCTGAACGCCGACGACATCGCCTCCTCGTCCGTCGCCTCCGCGGTCATGGAGGAGACCTGGGGCAAGGGCGCGGCCGACACCGTCACCGTCCTCATCCTCATCACCGCCTTCGCCTCCGTCTTCGCCGGACTCCTCGGCGGCTCCCGGGTGCCCTACGACGCGGCCCGCGACCGCGTCTTCTTCCGCCAGTACGGGAAGCTGCACGCCAAGCACCGCTTCCCGACGCTGGGACTGGCCACCATGGGCGTCGTCACCGCGGTCGGCTTCCTCATCGGCCGCCGCACCGACCTGGCCACCCTCATCCAACTGCTCACCACCGTCATGGTGATCGTCCAGGCGCTCGCGCAGATCCTCGCCCTGTCGGTGCTGCGCCGCCGCCAACCGGGTCTGCGCCGGCCGTACAAGATGTGGCTCTACCCGGCGCCGAGCATCATCGCCCTCGTCGGCTGGCTGGTCATCTACGGCTACGCGGACAAGAACTCGCCCGGCCGTCACCCCATCGAGTGGTCCCTGGCGTGGGTCGCCCTCGGCTGCGTCGCCTTCGTCCTGTGGGCCCGCTTCGAGAAGGTCTGGCCGTTCGGGCCGAAGGAGATCACCGAGGAGTACCTCCAGGGGACCGACCCCGACGCCGAGCAGGAGGCCGCGCCGGCGGGCGTCTGACGGACGCGGGGCCCCGGGCACGCCGCCCGGGGCCCCGCGACTTCTGGGTCCCGTCCGCGTCACGTACGGTGCGCGCATGAGCGTGACGGGGGAACGGGACACCAACCAGGGCTGCTTGACGGTCGCCATCCGGATGCCGGTGCGGATCTTCGCGCTCGTCGTCATCCTGCCGGTGCGGATGGCGTGGGACGCGCTCGCCGCACTGGGGCGCGCCCTGGGCGCCGGCCTCGGCTGGCTCTGGCGGCGCACGGTCGTCGAACCGCTCGGCGCCGTCGCCCGCGGCGCCGGCGCCGCCCTGCGGTGGCTGGTGCGCGTGCTCGTCGTCGCCCCACTGGTGTGGCTCTGGACGGCGGTGATCGCCCCGTCCGGCCGGGGCGCCGCCACCGCCGCCCACTGGCTGCTGCGCGCCCTGTTCGTCGTGCCGCTCTCCGCCCTGTACCGCTACGTCCTGACGCCGTTCGGCCGGGGCGTGACGTGGTCGCTGCGCGCCATCGGATCAGGCCTGGCGGCGCTGGCCCGGGGGCTCGGCAAGGGGGCCGGCCTACTCCTGACGCATCTCCTCGTCCGGCCGGTACACCTGCTCCACCTCCACGTCCTGGCCCCCGCCGCCCGTGCTCTGGCCGCCGCTCTCGCGGCGACCGGCCATGGCACCGGCATCGCCGCGCGGTGGCTGGTGCGGGTGCTCCTCGTCGCTCCGCTGGTGCTGCTGTACCGGTACGTCCTGACGCCCCTGGGCCGGTCCGCCGCCTGGTCGGCGCGGGCGCTCGGCACGGCCGCCGGCTGGCTGCTGCGGTATCTGCTCGTGGTGCCGCTCGTGGCCCTCTACCGCTACGTGCTCACCCCGCTGGGCCATGCGGCGGCCTGGACGGGCCGCTCCTCGGGCATCGCCGCGCGGTGGCTGGTGCGCGTGCTGCTCGTGGTGCCGGTGGTCGCGCTGTACCGGTACGTGCTCACCCCGCTGGGCCATGCGGCGGCCTGGACGGCCCGTTCGTCGGGCATCGCCGTGCGGTGGCTGGTGCGCGTGCTCCTCGTGGCCCCGGTGGTGCTGCTGTACCGGTACGTGCTGACGCCGCTGGGCCGGTCCGCCGTCTGGTCGGCGCGGGCGCTCGGCACGGCCGCCGGGTGGCTGCTGCGGTACCTGCTCGTGGTGCCGGCCGTGGCCCTCTACCGCTACGTGCTGGCCCCGGTGGGACGGGAGGTCGCCGCCGCCCTCGGGCACGCCTGGCGGGTCGCCGGGTACATCTCGCGGGCGGTCGGACGCGCGCTGAAGTGGCTGGGCCGGACGCTGATCGCCGATCCCGCGCGCTGGGTGTGGCACTCCGTCGCCGTGCCGGCCGCCGAGGCCGCGCGCGCCGTGGGCCGCTGGACGCGGCGCGAGGTGCTCGCCCCCGTCGGACGGACGGTCGGCGACGCCCGCCGCACGGTCCAGGAGGCGCTGCACACCGCGCGGGTGACCGTACGCGAGGCCCGGGCGGACGCCCGCCTGATGCTGTTCGGGGCGCCGAAGGTAGCCGCGCGGCTACCGGAGCAGACGACGGCCTCCGCCCCGGACCTCGTCAAGCGCGTCCCCACGCGCCACCGCTGAGCCGGGCCGCGTACGCGCCCCGTCATGACCTGTGGGCGACGCGGCGTAACCTTGGGTATGACAAACGGGCCCCCACAAGGCCCCCGCAGACGTACGAGGGACTGAACGACACTGGGCAAGCGACAGCCCGAAGGCCCACCGCCCGCACCGACGGTGCAGCGCATCCGCCTGCGCTACACCAAGCGCGGCCGCCTCCGGTTCACCAGTCACCGCGACTTCCAGCGCGCCTTCGAGCGGGCACTTCGCCGCGCCGAGGTGCCCATGGCGTACTCGGCGGGCTTCACCCCGCACCCCAAGGTGTCGTACGCGAACGCCGCTCCGACCGGCGTCGGCAGCGAGGCCGAGTACCTGGAGATCGGCCTCACCGAGGTCCGCGACCCCGAGAAGCTGCGGCTGCTGCTCGACGAGTCGCTGCCCACCGGGCTCGACATCACCGACGCGGTGGAGGTCCGTACCTCCGGCCTCGCCGAGCGGCTGCAGGCCTCCGTGTGGCAGCTCCGGCTCGACGGCGTCGAGCACGCCGAGGCGGAGCGCGCGGTCGCGCTCTTCCTCGCCGCCGAGACCGTCGAGGTCGAACGGAAGACCAAGAACGGCATCCGCACTTTCGACGCGCGCGACGCCGTCACCCGGCTCGAAGTGCTGCCGGCCGACGCGCTCGAACAGGGTGCCGATGGGCCCGGGCCTGTCGCCTGTGCGATACTGCGGCTAGTTGTTCGGCACTTGACACCTGCCGTGCGACCCGACGACGTCCTTTCCGGCCTCCGTGTGACGGCCGACCTCGCGCCGCCGGTCCCCGTAGCGGTGACCAGGCTGGCGCAGGGGCCGCTCCACGAAGAGTCCGGGACGGTCACCGACCCGCTCGCGCCAGATCGCGACGCCGCGGCGGTGCCGAGTGGGGACTCCCCGCCGAAGGCTGGGGAAGCCTCCGCGTAGGAACGCCGTCGACGTGTTGCCGACGCGCCAGGGAGCCACCCGGGCCCGGCGACGCTGACCTCATAAGACTTTCGTCGGCCCGTCACAGACGTGCGGACGAGCGAGACAACAGCTCCCGTGCGGCGCCCGCGCCCCCGGACAGCGGCACTACGACCGACGTCGTGGCCCGCCGCCACCGGAACAGAGCGCGGCGCCCGGGAGCATGACGGGAGCACTGCCCGAATGCTCGATCACAACGAGCCCAACGCGGCGCCGGACCATGGCGCCGCATCCAGCGAAGAAGCGACGGCCCCCCGCCGTCGCCGCCGCGCCGTATCCCGCCCGGCGGGTCCGCCCGCCGCGCCGGCCATACCGGCCACTTCCGCCGACGAGGCCGCCCCGGCCGCGAGCTCGGCGCCCGCTGAGGACACCGCCGCCCCTGACGACTCCGCCGCGCCGCCGCGCGCCCGTCGTCGTGCGACCCGCAAGGTGACGGCCCCGGCCGGTGCTCCCGACGCCGTCGAGGCCCCCGCGGCCGCGGTCTCCGAAGCCCCCTCCGCGGTGCCCGCCGAGGCAGCCGACGCCGCCCCGGACACCTCCGCCGCGCCGCCGCGTGCCCGTCGTCGTGCCACCCGCAAGGTCACCGCACCGTCCGAGGCCCCGCAGGAGGCGCCCGCGGCCGAGAGCCCGGCCGCTGTCGAGGCTCCGGCTCCTGTCGAAGCCGCGGCCGAGCCGGCCGTCGACCCCGCCGCCCCGACCCGGGCCCGCCGCCGCGCGACCCGCAAGGTCGCCGCGCCCGCCCAGGCCCCCCAGTTCGTCGAGGAGACGGCCGCTCCGGCGCCCGTCGCCGCGCAGGCACCCGTCGTCGCGGCGGCTCCCGCCGCGTCCGAGGCCGAGGCCCCGGGCCGCGGCCGCCGCACCTCCCGCAAGCGCGCCACTCCCTCCGCCCCGTCGGCCTCGTCGGCCGGGGGCGACGGCACGGTCGCCGATGACCCGGAGCGCACGGTCGTCAAGGTCCGTGAGCCGCGCGCCAAGGCCGAGCCCAGCCTGGGCACCGGCTTCGACGAGGTGACGTCCATCAAGGGCTCCACCCGCATGGAGGCGAAGAAGCAGCGCCGCCGTGAGGGCCGCGAGCAGGGCCGCCGCCGCGTGCCGATCATCACCGAGGCCGAGTTCCTGGCCCGCCGTGAGGCCGTCGAGCGCGTCATGGTCGTCCGGCAGAGCGGTGAGCGCACCCAGATCGGTGTGCTGGAGGACGACGTCCTCGTCGAGCACTACGTGAACAAGGAGCAGGCCACCTCGTACGTCGGCAACGTCTACCTGGGCAAGGTCCAGAACGTGCTGCCGTCGATGGAGGCCGCCTTCGTCGACATCGGCAAGGGCCGCAACGCGGTGCTGTACGCCGGTGAGGTCAACTTCGAGGCGCTCGGCATGGGCCACGGCCCGCGCCGGATCGAGAGCGCGCTGAAGTCCGGCCAGTCGGTCCTGGTGCAGGTCACCAAGGACCCGATCGGCCACAAGGGCGCCCGCCTCACCAGCCAGATCTCGCTGCCCGGTCGCTACCTGGTCTACGTGCCCGAGGGCTCGATGACCGGTATCAGCCGCAAGCTGCCCGACAACGAGCGCGCCCGGCTCAAGACCATCCTCAAGAAGATCGTCCCCGAGGACGCGGGCGTCATCGTGCGCACCGCCGCCGAGGGTGCGAGCGAGGAGGAGCTGCGCGCCGACGTCGACCGGCTGCAGGGCCAGTGGGACGACATCCAGAAGCGGGCCAAGGGCGGCAACGCCCCGACGCTGCTCTACGGCGAGCCGGACATGACCGTCCGTGTCGTCCGCGACATCTTCAACGAGGACTTCACCAAGGTCATCGTCAGCGGTGACGAGGCGTGGGGCACCATCCACGAGTACGTCCACTCGGTCGCCCCCGACCTGACGGACCGGCTCACCCGGTGGACCTCCGAGGTCGACGTCTTCGCGACGTACCGGATCGACGAGCAGCTGCTGAAGGCGCTGGACCGCAAGGTCTGGCTGCCGTCCGGCGGTTCGCTGGTGATCGACAAGACCGAGGCGATGATCGTCGTCGACGTCAACACCGGCAAGTTCACCGGTCAGGGCGGCAACCTCGAGGAGACCGTCACCAGGAACAACCTGGAGGCGGCCGAGGAGATCGTGCGCCAGCTGCGGCTGCGCGACCTGGGCGGCATCGTCGTCATCGACTTCATCGACATGGTCCTGGAGTCCAACCGCGACCTCGTCATGCGCCGGCTGCTGGAGTGCCTGGGCCGGGACCGGACCAAGCACCAGGTCGCCGAGGTCACCTCGCTGGGTCTGGTGCAGATGACTCGCAAGCGGGTCGGCCAGGGCCTGCTGGAGTCGTTCTCCGAGGTCTGCGTGCACTGCAACGGGCGCGGCGTCATCGTCCACATGGACCAGGCGACGACCACCGGTGGCGGCGGCAAGCGCAAGCGCCGCGGCAAGGGCGGGGTCGGCTCGGGCGACGAGCACACGCACGAGCACGATGCCGAGAACGAGAACGAGAACGACGAGTACGAGGCGCACGAGGACGCGGACGAGTACCCCGAGCTGGAGCCCGTCGCGGTGACCGAGGCCGAACTGGTGCCGACGGTCGCGACCGACGACGAGTGGTTCAGCAGCGCCGCCGAGGCGGAGGCCGCGGCGACGCGTGGCCGTGGCCGCCGTCGGGCGGGCCGCAAGGCCACCGCCCCCGCGGGCGCGCCCTACGGGGACCGGCAGTCGCCGGCCGCCGAGGTGATCGAGTTCGTGATCGAGCCGTCAGCGGAGGCGCCGGTCGTCGAGCCCGAGCCCGAGCCGGTAGCGGTCGCCGAAGCGGCGCCCGTGGCCGAAGCGGTCACGGAAGCGCCGGCCCCGGGCCGTACGCGCCGCCGTGCCACCCGCAAGGTGAGCGCCCCGGCGGGCTCCCCGGCCTCCTCCGAGGCCGAGCCCGTCACCGTGGTCGCGGTCGCCCCCGCCGTCGAGCCGACGCCGGAGCCGGTCGTGGAGGCCGCTGTGGAGGCGGCGCAGCCCGCCCCCTCCGCCGCACCGCCCCGGGCCCGCCGCCGTGCGACCCGTGAGGTGACCGCTCCGGCGGCCGAGGGCGCCGCGGTGGCGGTCGTCACCGAGTCGGCCACCGAGCCCGTCACCGAGCCCGCTGAGGCCGTCCAGGAGGCCTCCGCGGCCGACGAGACGGTCGCGGAGCCCAAGAAGCGGGCGCCGCGCAAGGCGGCCGCGAAGAAGGCGCCGGCGGCGAAGAGGGCCGTGGCGAAGAAGACGGTGGCCAAGAAGACCGTTGCGAAGAAGGCACCGGCCAAGAAGGCGGCGACCAGGAAGACCGCCGGCGCGGCCGACAGCGAGTAGGTCAACAGCGCGTGTGACAGGCCGTCTTGAGACGGTGGAGGGCGGGCCCGGAGACCTCGGGCCCGCCCTTCCGCACTGCTGCCGGCGGGCGCCCGGCCACCCGGTTTGACCCTGCGCCACGGGCCCCGTAGCCTTGGCCTTCGGCGTTTTTGCGCCCGCTCCTGAGCAAATCCCTCCCGGTCCGCCGGGAGAGGCCCCCCAATGCAGGACAGGGATGGCTGGCTTCAGGAGTACCCGATCTAGCTTGAGAGTGAGTTCCGCGTGTACGCAATCGTGCGCAGCGGCGGCCGCCAGCACAAGGTGGCCGTTGGCGATGTCGTCGAGGTTGACAAGATTTCCACCGGCAAGGTGGGCGACGCGGTCGAGCTCTCGACGCTCCTCGTCGTCGACGGCGACTCCGTGACCAGCGACCCGTGGGTCCTGGCCGGGATCAAGGTCGCGGCTGAGATCGTGGACCACCACAAGGGTGTCAAGATCGACATCCTGCGGTACAAGAACAAGACCGGTTACCGCCGTCGTCAGGGTCACCGTCAGCAGTACACGGCGATCAAGATCACCGGTATCCCCACGGCTGCGAAGTAAGGGACTGAGAAGACATGGCACACAAGAAGGGTGCATCGTCCACTCGTAACGGACGTGACTCCAACGCTCAGTTTCTCGGCGTGAAGCGTTTCGGCGGCCAGGTCGTCAACGCCGGCGAGATCATCGTCCGCCAGCGTGGCACGCACTTCCACCCCGGCTCGAACATGGGCCGCGGCAAGGACGACACGCTGTTCGCCCTCGCCGCCGGTGTGGTCGAGTTCGGCACCGCGCGTGGCCGCAGGGTAGTGAACATCGTTCCGGCCGCCGTCTAATACGGCTCGGCAACGAACACAGCACACCACTGAGGGCGGACCCCCCTTCCCCGACGCGCACCGCGCGCGGGAAGAGGGTCCGCCCTCGGTGCGTTAGTACTGAGACAATCCCGTATTTATCTGGAGGCAATCCGTATGACCACCTTCGTGGACCGCGTCGAGCTGCATGTCGCCGCGGGTAACGGAGGCCACGGCTGCGCCTCCGTTCACCGGGAGAAGTTCAAGCCGCTCGGCGGTCCGGACGGCGGTAACGGCGGCCGTGGCGGCGATGTGATCCTGGTCGTGGACCAGGACATCACCACGCTCCTCGACTACCACCACACCCCGCACCGCAAGGCCACCAACGGCAAGGGCGGCGCGGGCGGCAACCGCACCGGCTCCGAGGGCCAGGACCTGGTCCTGCCGGTACCGGACGGCACCGTCGTCCTGGACCAGGACGGCAACCTGCTCGCCGACCTTGTCGGCCAGGGCACCACCTTCGTCGCGGGCCAGGGCGGCCGCGGCGGCCTCGGCAACGCGGCACTGGCCTCGGCCCGCCGCAAGGCGCCCGGCTTCGCGCTGCTCGGCGAGCCCGGCAAGTCCCGGGACATCGTCCTGGAGCTCAAGACGGTCGCCGACGTCGCCCTGGTCGGCTACCCGAGTGCGGGAAAGTCCTCGCTCATCTCGGTGCTCTCGGCCGCCAAGCCGAAGATCGCCGACTACCCCTTCACTACCCTGGTCCCGAACCTGGGCGTGGTCACCGCCGGTGAGGTCGTCTACACGATCGCCGACGTCCCCGGCCTGATCCCGGGCGCCAGCCAGGGCCGTGGCCTGGGCCTGGAGTTCCTGCGGCACGTCGAGCGCTGCTCGGTGCTCGTGCACATCCTGGACACCGCCACGCTGGAGTCCGACCGCGACCCGGTCACCGACCTCGACGTCATCGAGGCCGAGCTGTCCGAGTACGGCGGCCTGGGCGACCGGCCGCGCATCGTCGTGCTCAACAAGATCGACGTGCCCGACGGCAAGGACCTCGCCGACATCATCCGCCCCGAGCTTGAAGCCCGCGGCTACCAGGTCTTCGAGGTCTCGGCCGTCTCCCGGCTGGGCCTGCGCGAGCTGTCCTTCGCCCTGGCGAAGATCGTCGCCGAGACCCGCGCCGCCAAGCCCGCGCAGGAGTCGACCCGGGTCGTCATCCGCCCGGTCGCGGTGGACGACGCCGGCTTCACCGTCACCGAGGAAGAGGGCTCCTACCGCGTGCGCGGCGAGAAGCCCGAGCGCTGGGTGCGGCAGACCGACTTCTCCAACGACGAGGCCGTCGGCTACCTCGCGGACCGGCTCTCGCGCCTCGGTGTCGAGGAGCGGCTGGTGAAGGCCGGCGCCCAGGCGGGCGACGAGATCATCATCGGCGAGGAGGAGAACGCGGTCGTCTTCGACTGGGAGCCGACGATGGCCGCCGGTGCCGAGATGCTGGGACGCCGCGGCGAGGACCACCGCTTCGACCCGCCGCGCCCGGCCGTCAACCGCCGCCGCGACAAGAGCGACAAGGACGACGCGCAGCAGGAGTTCGACGACTTCGAAGCCTTCTGAGCGGTCTGCACCGTCCGCACCACGGCCCCCTCGGAGCGCTGGGACCAGCGCTCCGAGGGGGCTTTCCGGTGCTGCCGGATGAGATGATCTCCTGATGGTCAGCGACTTGGGGTCGGGCATGGGACACGTCAGCATCGTGGTGATCGTCTACAACGACGCCTCCCGCATCGTGAGCGCCGTGGAATCCGCGCTCGCACAGGGGCCGGAGGTCGGCGAGGTGATCGTCGTCGACGACTGTTCGACGGACGGCACGGTCGACGCGCTCGCGCCGCTCGCCGCGGAACCGCGGCTGCGGATCATCGCCCGGGAGACGAACAGCGGCGGGTGCGGGACGCCCCGCAACGACGGCATGGCCGCCGCCGCGTTCCCGTACGTGATGTTCCTGGACAGCGACGACATCCTCCCGCCGCGGGCGATCGGGACCCTGCTGCCGATCGCCGAGGAGCGGCGTGCCGACGTCGTCGCCGGTCAGTGCCTGCGCGTGGAGCTCCCGGACGGCGCGACCACCGTCTGGGCCCCGCTGCTGTACGACCGGTCGGCGGGCGCCGAGCTGCCCGGCACCGTGATCGAGGGGATCGAGAACACCCCCCGCATGCTGTGGGACACCCTCTCGGTCAACAAGCTCTATCGCAGGGCGTTCCTGGAGAAGCACAGCATCACCTTCCCGCACGGCGCCTTCCACTACGAGGACTTCGTCTTCACCGCGCGCGTGTACGCCGCCGACCCGCGGCTGGCCGTGACCGACGAGCCCGTCTACCTCTGGCAGGTGCGCCGGCAGGCGGCGAAGCTGTCGATCTCGCTGAGCCGCGGCGCCATCAGGAACTGGCAGTCCCGGGTGACCGCCCACCGGGGCGTCGTCGAGGTACTGCGCTCCGCCGGGCGCGAGGAGCTGGCGCTGCACGCGCTGGCCAAGTTCTGCGACTACGACCTGCCGCTGTACCTGCGTGAACTCCCGCAGCGCGACCGGGAGTACGTGGCCGAGTGGTGGCGGATCACCCGTGAGTACCTGACCGGGTTCGACCCGGAGGGGATCGCCTGCGCGGGTGTCGTCTCCCGCTGGATCGCCGACGCGATCCTGACCGCGCCCGAGCCGGCGGAGCTCGGCCGGCTGGTGGAGCTGACCGCACGCCCGCCCCGGCTGATCCCGCCGTACGACGACCTCGCCGCACCCCCCGCCGGCCTCGGCCTGCTGACCACCGCCGAACTGCCGGTGGCCGTCGACGGCCGCGTCAGGGCCGGCGGCAGCACCCGGCTGAGCCTGCGCGTGCACGAGCTGTACGGGCGGCTCGCGGAGCTCGGCCCGCGCACCGTCACCGTCGAGTTGGAGGAGCGCACGGGCGGCCGCCCCGCGGTCGCCGTGGAGGCGCCGCTGGTCCCCGACGGCGACGGCTGGACCGCCGGGGTACGGCTGTCGACCGCTGCCCTGGCCTGCCCCGGGAGGCTCGGCGTGTGGAGCGTACGGGCTGAGATCCGGTACGCCGACGGCTCCGCGACCCCGGTGGAGGTGCGTGCCGCCGGGACGCAGGCGGCGCGCCGGGGCATCGTGGTGCGCCCCACCGGCCGGGTGCTGCTGGTGCAGACGCACGTCACCGGCGGCCGGGCACTGGTCCTGCGGGTCGCCGACGGGCTGCAGGGGGCCCGCAGGGTCGCCGAGGCCCGGGTGCGCAGGCTGCTCGGCCGCTGACGCGCCCGCCCGGTTCACCCGAAAGGGCGGCCACCCCCGAGGGGATGGCCGCCCTTTCGCGGCTGTGGCGGGAGGTCAGGACTCCTTGGCCAGCTCCTGCATCCGGTCGATGACCCTGCCCGCGGCATGGCCGTCGTCCAGGTCGCAGAAGACGTCCTGGAACTTCTTGTAGGCGTCCTTGTACCGGTCCGTGACCGCGTCCAGGTCCTTGAGCGACGCGATCAGCTCGTCCGACGTCGCGATCAGCGGCCCGGGGGCCTCCTTCTCGAAGTCGAAGTAGAAGCCGCGCAGCTGGTCGCGGTAATGCGCCAGGTCGTAGGTGAAGAACAGCATCGGGCGGCCGGTGTTCGCGTAGTCGAACATCAGCGACGAGTAGTCCGTGATCAGAACGTCCGCGGCGAGGAACAGCTCGCCGATCTCCGGGTACTCCGAGACGTCCCAGACGAAGCCCTCGCCCGCGCCCGGCACCGTGTCCACCACGTTCGGGTGGCGCCGGACCAGGAGGACGAAGTCGTCCCCGAGCTCCTGCTTGGCCTTCACCAGGTCGACCTGGAGGTCGAGCTTGTACCGGCCGGGGCCGTAGTACTGGTCGTCGCGCCACGTCGGGGCGTAGAGCACGACCTTCTTGCCCGCGGGGAGGCCGATGCGCTCGCGCACCCGCTGGGCGATCTCCTCGCGCTCCGGCGCGTAGAGCATGTCGTTGCGCGGGTAGCCCGCTTCGAGCAGCTCACCGTCGAACGCGAACGCGCGCTTCAGGATCGGCGTGCTGAAACGGTTGGGGGAGACGATGAAGCTCCAGCTCTTCGACTCCTTCGCCACGTTCTCCAGGTACCGCCCGTTGGTGAACTGGACGTCCTCGATGTCGTGGCCGATCTTCTTCAACGGCGTGCCGTGCCAGGCCTGGACGACGACCTGGCCCGGACGCCGCTTCAGCCAGTACGGCAGGTGCGCGTTGGTGACGATGTACCGGCTGCGGGCCAGCGCCTCGAACCACTCGCGGCCCCACATGCGGACGGCCTTGGCGCCCGGCGGGAGCTCCACCTGCTCGTCGCGGACGACCCACAGGTGCTCCAGGTCGTCGCCGCGCCGCATCAGCTCCTCGAACACCGCACGCGGTGAGTCGGAGAACTGCTTGCCGGTGTAGCTGTCGTACAGCACGGACTCGCGCAGCGGCTGGGTGCGGGCCTCAGGGTAGAACTGCGTCCGCAGCTGGCGCTGCCGGTACGGGCCCTGCTCGTCGGTCCGCAGCGAGGCGGTGACCTCGAGCGCCAGCCGGTCGTAGGAGTGCGCGGCCGCGACGTACTTGCGGCCCGCGACCATGGTCTCGGCGGGCAGGTCGTCGATGAGCGCGGGGCTGATGACGACCGGGGTGCGCTCGTTGCCCTCGACCGAGTTCTGGAACATCAGGTTCCAGCGGCCGGGACGCAGCGGCAGGGTGCCGGCCATGCCCGGGACGGCGTGCACGGTGAGGGTGGCGGAGAACCGGTTGTTCTCCACCGTCACGGGGAAGACCTTCTCCTCGTGGTGCGCCCGGTGCATCAGCACCAGGTTCGCCGGGTCGGTGGCGCTGGTCGGGCACTCGCCCTCGACCAGCAGCGAGCCGTCCGACTGCCAGGTCAGCCGGTCCACGACGGGCCGTACGATCCGGTCGCTCAGCAGCAGGTAGCCCGGCGCGTTGCGGTGCAGGGCCAGCTCACGGGGGAGCCCCGAGGCCGAGGGCGCGAGCGGGTAGCGGCCCGGCGCCAGGTCGTCGTCGGCGATCAGCTGGCGCGACTTGGGCTCACCGGGAACGACGATCTCGGTCCGCCACGTCTCGCTGTCCGGCGCCTTGACCGAGGAGAGCGCCACCTCGGTCATCCGGCCGTCGACGATGTCGTCCAGCGGGATGCGCACGGTGAAGGCCGTCTGCCCCTGGGTGGCGGCGCCGATCTCCAGCGGGTACTCGTGCGAGCTGGGGGTCTTGAGGTGCTGCATGCTCAGCCGGCTGCCCTCGGTGAGCTTGCCGGCCGCCACTCCGCGGATCTCGATGAACCCGTCGGTCAGCTCGTGCCCGGTGACCCGGGCGCGGACCTTCTCCACCCGCAGCCGCAGCCGGCCGCCGATGAACAGCGGGACGATGCGGGTCTCGGCGTCGACGTAGTGCACCGGCGGGTGCGTGCCGGAGCCGAAGGCGCCGGGGTTCAGGGCGCCCTTGCGCAGCAGGCCGCGACTGAGGTTGCCGATCGCGAAGCGCCAGGTGGACTCGTTCCAGCCGCTGCGCTGCTTGAGCTTCTGCGCGTCGACCGTCAGCTCGAATCCGGACCAGTCGTACGAGTAGCGGTTCTGGCCGGAGGTCGACGTGGCCTCGGGGCGGAAGACCGTGCGCGCCGGAATGACCAGCGTGCGCTTGGACTTGCTGTTGCGCAGCGCGATGACCTTGAGCGACATCCGCCGCTTGTGGACGTTCAGGTTGCTGACGTAGGAGAAGCCCTCGATCTTCAGCTCGTCGCCGTGCCAGGTGATCGAGGACACCTTCGTGCGCAGCGCCAGTTCCTGCTTGAGGCGGTACACGTGCTTCGGCACACCCACGGTGCGGTTGCCGAAGAACGGGAACCTGCCGTAGCGGCGGAACCGCCGGACGACCGGGAGCGAGGCTCCGGTCTCCTTCTTCTCGTACGACAGGACCTCGAGCAGTTCGTCCAGCTTGCCGTGCCGGATCAGGTGCCACTTCAGCCGCATCAGGGCCGGCAGCGCGTCCAGGGCACGGGGGTCCACCCGGCTCAGGAAGTCCGAGGCGACCTTCATGAAGAGCTCGCGGAACTCCTGGTCGGCGTCCGGCAGCACGTTGATGAAGATCCGGATGTCGCTGGCGAGCGCCGTCTCGTCGTACCACCGCTTGTACTTGCGGTACTCCTTGCCCGGCTGCGCGGCGAGGAACCGGCTGACGGAGTCGACGGCGGCCACGCGGTCGCGGACCGACTTCAACTCGGTGCGGCGCTGGGTGATGGACGGTGCCGCGCCGCCCTCGCGCTGCCGCCAGTAGTACGTGGGCTCACCGAGGATGTCGACGCTGCGGGCCCGGAAGTGCGCCGGGACCGTCAACGGGGTGTCCTCGTAGAGCACACCTTCGGGGAACTCCATCGCGTACTTGTCCCAGAAGGTGCGGCGGAACACCTTGTTGGGGGCGAGCCGGTCGGCGATGAGCGCCGGGTCGCGCGTGATGTGCGTCTTCAGCCGCGTCGTCGCCGTGGCCTTGCGGTGCATGGCGGACTGGGCGGTGCCCTTCGAGTCCAGCGTGAACACGTTGCCCGACGCGAAGTCCGACCCCGTCTCGTCCAGCGTCGACAGGAAGTGCTCGTAGGCGTAGTCCGGGATGATGTCGTCGCTGTCGACGAATGTGAGGTACTCCACCCCCGGAGTGCAGTTGCGCACGCCGGTGTTGCGGGCGTGGCCCAGGCCGCCGTTGGTCTGTTCGACGAGGCGGAACCGCGGGTCGCGGGCGGCGAAGGCGGTGGCGAGCTCGCCACTGCTGTCCGTCGAACCGTCGTTGACCATGATGACTTCGAGCTCACGGAGCGTCTGACCGGCGAGCGATTCGAGGCATTCCTCGAGAAACGTCTCGACGTTGTAAATCGGCACTACCACCGAGAGCCGAGGGACCATGGGTCAGAACAACCTTTCCGTGGCGGGAAACGACGAACCGAGGTCCTGCTCCGGGGGAGCGCAGCCTGCTGAGGGTTCACTCCGAGTTTATCGCATGGCTACTCACCGACTTAGACTGACCGGATGACCTGGATGATCACCGGTGGTGCCGGATATATCGGATCGCATGTCGTCAAGGCGCTCGTCGAGAGCGGTGAACAGGTGGTCGTCCTCGACGATCTCAGCACCGGCGACGTCACGCGGCTGCCCGCGGGAGTGCCCCTGGAGCAGGGCTCGGTGCTGGACCGGGCCGTGCTGGACAGCGTCCTGAGCCGGCACGCGGTGACCGGAATCGTGCACATCGCGGCGAAGAAGCAGGTCGGCGAGTCGGTCGAGCGCCCCCTGCACTACTACCGCGAGAACGTCGTCGGCCTGCAGACGGTCCTGGAGGCCGCGGCGGACGCCGGGGTCGGCCGCTTCCTCTTCTCCTCCTCCGCCGCGGTCTACGGCATGCCGGACGTCGACCTGGTCACCGAGCGGACGCCCTGCGACCCGATGAGCCCTTACGGCGAGACGAAGCTCACGGGGGAGTGGATGGTCGCCGCGGTGGGCCGGGCGCACGGCATGGCCACCGCCTCGCTCCGCTACTTCAACGTGGCGGGCGCCGCCTCCGCCGAGCTCGGCGACCCGGGGATCTTCAACCTGGTGCCGATGGTGTTCGAGCGGCTGGACCAGGGCAGGCCCCCGCTGATCTTCGGCGACGACTACCCGACGCCGGACGGCACCTGCGTCCGTGACTACATTCACATCGAGGACGTCGCCTCGGCCCATGTCGCCGCGGCGCGGCGGCTGACCGCCGACCCCTCGGCGTCCCTGAAGCTCAACATCGGCACCGGCGAGGGCGTGTCGGTGGCCGAGATGATCGACCTCATCCGCGAGGTGTCGGGCCACACCGACCTGGCGCCCGAGACCGTCCCGCGCCGCGCCGGCGACCCGGCCAGGGTGGTCGCCTCGGCCGAGCTGATCGGCAAGGAACTGGGCTGGTCCGCGCGGTACGACGTCCGTCAGATGGTCACCTCGGCCTGGGCCGGCTGGCGGCTGCGGCACCCGCGGCCGCAGGACTGATCCGCCGCCCCGGCGGGCCGGCCGCGCGGTGTCCAGGGCGCGATACGCCCGGCCGCGCGATGCCCCCGATCACGTAGATTGCACGGGATCGGGGCAGGTGGACCGACGGGAACAGGCGAGCACAGGGGACGTACGTGGCAGCGGCGCGGCAGGACGTGGTGGAGGCCCGCAGGGTCGTGGTCAAGGTCGGTTCGTCCTCGCTGACGACGGCGTCCGGCGGGCTGGACGCGGACCGCGTCGACGCGCTGGTGGACGTGCTGGCCACGGCCCGGGACAACGGCCGGAGGGAGATCGTGCTGGTCTCCTCCGGCGCCATCGCCGCGGGCCTCGCCCCGCTCGGCCTCGACCGGCGCCCGCGCGACCTCGCCCGCCAGCAGGCGGCGGCCAGCGTCGGCCAGGGACTGCTGGTGGCCCGGTACACCGCGTCGTTCGCCCGCTACGGGATCCGGGTCGGCCAGGTGCTGCTGACCTCCGACGACATCAGCCGCCGCGCCCACTACCGCAACGCCTACCGGACGCTGGACCAGCTGCTCGTCATGGGCGCGGTGCCGGTCGTCAACGAGAACGACACCGTGGCCACCGACGAGATCCGCTTCGGCGACAACGACCGGCTGGCGTCCCTCGTCGCCCACCTGGTCCGCGCCGACCTGCTGGTACTCCTGTCCGACGTCGACGGCCTCTACGACGGCGACCCGCGCTCGCCGGGCGCCACCCGCATCGACGAGGTGGCGGGACCCGCCGACCTCGAAGGCGTCACGATCGGCAGCGCGGGCAAGGCCGGGGTCGGCACCGGCGGCATGGTCACCAAGGTCGAGGCGGCCCGGATCGCGGCCGCCGCCGGCATCCCCGTCGTCCTCACCTCCGCCAGCCACGCCGCCGACGCCCTCGCGGGACGCGTCACCGGCACGCTCTTCCACCGCACCGGCAAGCGCTCCGCCGACCGGCTGCTGTGGCTCGCCCACGCCTCCACCCCGCGCGGCGCGCTGCGCCTGGACGCGGGCGCGGTCAAGGCCGTCACCGAGCGCCGCACGTCGCTGCTGCCGGCCGGACTGACCGGCGTCGAGGGGCAGTTCGTGGCCGGCGACCCGGTCGACCTGCTCGACGAGTCCGGCCGGGCCGTCGCCCGGGGACTCGTCAACTTCGACGCCAGGGAACTGCCGCGGCTGCTCGGCCGCTCGACGCACGACCTCGCCCGCGAACTCGGACCCGCCTACGAGCGCGAGGTCGTGCACCGCGACGACCTCGTTGTGCTGCACCAGCACTGAGCCGAGGGCCCGGCCCGGCAGACCCAGTCGGGGACTTCTTGTCGAAAACGCCCCCGCGGTAGCCCGCACCCTGGTCAACTTTGAAGCGGAGGAGTCGCCAATACCGCCGCGGGGACGGGCGGCGCTCGCAAAGCAGAACGCCACAGGGAGGCCGCCGGTGAGACGAGGGCGCCCAGGTTCGCTCCCCCGGGGGACGACCGAACGGGCACTGGTCAGCGTCGACAGCGGAGTGGACAGCAGTGCGGACCATCAGCCGGAAGCGCGTACCAGCTCCCGGCTCTGGCACGTGACGCTCAGCGTTTCCGGGCCCGAGGCCCCGCTGCCCGAGGTCAGACGTGCGCTGGAACAGCTCGCGCACGATCACCCGTTCCTGCTGACCAGCAGGTATGCCGATGACCACGCCGAGATCAGGTACTGGGAGGAGGCCCGTGACCTCCATGACGCCGCGGCCATCGCGCTGCGCCTCTGGGGCGAGCACCGCTCGACGGCCAAACTTCCGCCATGGGAGACGGTCGGCCTCGAAGTGATCGACCGTGAGACCTATCACCAGCGCATCTCCGAGGGATACGGCCCGGCACCCGCCGTGCCGGTGGGTGTCCACCCCTTCTAGGGGACGCACCCGGCCCGGCCCGGGGCCCCGCCCCCGGCCGGCCGGGGGCGGTCCGAGCCGCGTCTCAACGGCCGGAAGGGCGTCCCACCGTCCGGGGAGGTCGCCGTAGGCTGCCGGGTATGAGCAGCAGCCACGACGCCCCCTCCCTGCCCTCCCCCCTGCCCGAGTCCGCCGTGCTGCGGGCCGCCTACCGGGCCAGGGCCGCCGCCGCCGACCTGGCGCCGCTGCCGCGGTCGGCGAAGGACGACGCGCTGCTCGCCATCGCCGACGCGCTGGTGGTGCGGACGAAGGAGATCGTCGAGTCCAACGCGCTGGACGTGGCGCGGGCGCGGGCGGCGGGCAGCAGCGAGACGGTCATCGACCGGCTGACGCTGACCCGCGAGCGGGTCGCGGCCATCGCCGCCGACGTCCGGGACGTGGCCGGTCTGCCGGACCCGGTCGGCGAGGTCGTGCGCGGCTCGACGCTGCCGAACGGGCTCGATCTGCGCCAGGTGCGGGTGCCGCTCGGTGTGGTCGGCATCATCTACGAGGCCCGGCCGAACGTGACCGTGGACGCGGCTGCGCTGTGCCTGAAGTCCGGGAACGCGGTGCTGCTGCGCGGCTCGTCCTCCGCGTACGCGTCCAACGAGGCGCTGGTGAAGGTGGTGCGGGACGCCGTCGGAGGCGCCGGACTGCCCGCCGACGCGGTGCAGCTGGTCCCGGGCGAGAGCCGGGAGTCCGTCACGGAACTGATGCGGGCCCGCGGCATGGTCGACGTCCTCATCCCGCGCGGCGGAGCGTCACTCATCAGGACGGTCGTCGAACAGTCGACAGTGCCGGTCATCGAGACCGGTACCGGCAACTGCCACGTCTATGTGGACGCGCAGGCCGACCTCCCGATGGCGGTGGAGGTGCTCATCAACTCCAAGGCGCAGCGTCCCAGCGTCTGCAACTCCGCCGAGACCCTGCTGGTCCACCAGGACATCGCCGAGGCGTTCCTGCCGCTGGCACTGGCGGCGCTGGCCGAGGCCGGGGTGACCGTGCACGGCGACGAGCGGGTGCTGGCGCTGGCCGAGCGCACCGGCTCCAAGGCCACCGTGGTCCCGGCGACCATGGAGGACTGGGAGACGGAGTACCTGAGCTACGACATCGCGGCGGGGGTCGTCGACTCGCTGGACGCGGCCGTTCACCACATCCGGCTCTGGTCGTCCGGCCACACCGAGGCGATCGTCACCACCTCGCAGCTGGCGGCGCGCCGCTTCACCCAGTTGGTGGACGCGGCCGCGGTGGTCGTCAACGCCTCGACGCGGTTCACCGACGGCGGCGAGTTCGGCTTCGGCGCGGAGATCGGCATCTCCACCCAGAAGCTGCACGCCCGCGGCCCGATGGGCCTGCCGGAACTGACGTCGACCAAGTACATCGTGACCGGCGACGGTCACATCCGGTAGCGCGGCGGCCCGTCCACAGGGCCAACGGGGCGGCCGGGCAGCGTATTTCATCCGCTCCCTGCCCAAAGCGTCGTTGCCAGGACTACCCTGGTCGGATGCCGGATGATGACGAGTTCGCATCCATGGTCTTCGACGAGGACTTCGTACGGTCCGCGCCCGTGCACGAGCCCAGCGCGCGCCAGCGCATGCTCGCCGCCGCGCGCGCCCGCGCCGAGGCCGAGAGCATGTCCGGCGCCGGGTCCGTGCCGGCCGATCCCATCCGGTACGACGCCGGCGAATCGGACGAGCTGTACCGGCAGCACGCCCGGATGGCCGAAGGCCGCCCGTACCGTTCCGGCAGTGTCCGCTGGCACCGCTCACTGGCCTGGCTGCTGGCCGTGCTGATGGGTATCGGCGTGGTCGCGCTGACCTTCGCGGCCGTGTACCGGGGCGCCGGGGGCGGCGGCCGCCAGCCGGCCGTACCGGCGCCGCCGTCGAGCGGCCGGGTCGGCAGTCAGACCCTTCCGCCGGTGGCCGCGACCCCGCTTCCCTGAGCTGCTGTCAGAAGTTGTCGCGTATCACGGCGTTTATATGTGCCTGCGGAGACTTAACCTTGTGGTATGGCCGGTCCTGGAGACCCTCCTGAGGGCGCCCCTGAGGGAGTCCCGGGAGGTGGTGAGGACGAGTACCGATCCGTCGTCTTCGACGAGTCGTTCGTCCGTGCTGCCCGGATCCAGGAGTACTCGGCCCGCGAGCGGCTGGACGGGACCTCCCGGGCGGTGCGGGTCCGCCGCATGTGGCCCGGCACCGGCGCCCCGCGGCAGGTCCTGGTCCTGGTCGTGCTCATCGCCGTCGCCTTCGGCACCGCGATCTACCTGGGCATACGTCATCCGTACAGCAGTTCGACGCCGAGCGCGGTGGAGCCGCTGCGGATCACCCTGATACCGCTGGTGCCCCCGGGCCCGGTACCGGCCGTGACCGGGGCGGCGCTCTACGCGAACGATCCGGCCGCGCACTACCGGGCCGGCGTCGAGGCGATTCCGCTGCCGACCGCGCGACGCGTCGGGGACTTCACCGAGGGCCAGGTGATGCAGGCACTCGGCACCGCCCGCGAGTACCTGATCGCCTCGGCGCTCGACCCGGAAGCGCTTACGGGCGGCGGGGTGCGCGCCGTCCGGGATCTGATCGATCCCGGTCAGATCGACCAGTTCGACCGCAGCCTGAGCGCTCCGGCCGACGACGGGCTGCACGCGGCGACCGGCTGGCTGGTGCGGCTGGACCCGGCCGTGGTGCGGCTGGTCGACCAGAAGGTGCGGGTGAACGGCACGATCACGGTGGCCCAGGTCGGTGACGACCGGCTGGAGGTCGTCACCGACCACACCCTCGTGTACGCCGTGCAGGGCGCCACCGGGGCCGGCACGGCGCCGGGCGGGCCCACCTCGCTGTTCACCGTGCGGCGCGAGATGCGGTTCCGGTTCGACCGGGAGGACCTGCGGGACCATCACACGGAGGTCGTGCAGGCCGATGTCGCCGCAGGGCCGCTGTCCTGCACGGCCGGGGCCGCCGACTACTTCCGGCCACTGCTCGCCGGCCAGTCGCCGCAGGTCCCGGCCGCCGTCGATCCGCACGACCGGCACCGCCGGGCCGCCTCGGTCTGCGCGGGGCTGAGGGAGGACGCCACCGGTTCCCCGGCGCCGCCCTCCGCCACGTCCTCGGCGGCTCCCTAGACCCGACTCCGCCCTACTCCGCGCGCGGGCCGTCTTCCTGGCCGCTCTCGGGGCCGTTCTCGGCGCCGTCCTGCGTGCCGTCGGCCGGCCGCTCCTTCGTGGTGGTCTGGGTGCCACCCGGACCGGTGAACTTGTTGCGCAGCTTGCCGCCGATGTCGCCCGCGCCCGTCGAGATGTCGCGTATCAGACCCATCAGCGGGTCCTTGCTGGTCTTGACGTTCTCCGCGTAGTGGTTGGCCGACTCCTTGAAGGAGTCGTAGACCGAGGTGTCCTTGTCCTCGCTCCGGCGCGGGTAGTGCCCGTCCATCAGCCGCTGGTAGTCGCGGCTGGCGGCCCACTTCTTCAGCTCGGCGGCGCGCACCGTGGTGAAGGGGTGGCTGCGCGGCAGCACGTTCATGATCTTCAGGACGGAGTCGCGCAGGTCGCCCGCGGCCTCGTACTCGTCGGCCTGCTGCAGGAACGCGTCCACGTTCATCTCGTGCAGGTGGTTGCCGCCGGCGATCTTCATCAGACCGCGCATCGACGCCTGCAGGTCCTGTCCGACCAGCAGCCCGGCCCGGTCGGCCGACAGTTCGGACTTGCGGAACCACTCGCGCAGCGCGGTGACGATCGCCAGGATCGCCAGGTTGCCCAGCGGGATCCACGTGACGCGCACGGCCAGGTTCGTCAGGAACAGCAGGATGGTGCGGTAGACCGCGTGGCCGGAGAGCGCGTGGCCCACCTCATGGCCCACGACCGCCCGCATCTCCTCCTCGTCGAGCAGTTCGACGAGGCCGGTGGTGACCACGATGATCGGCGCGTCCATACCGATACACATCGCGTTCGGCTGCGGGTCCTGCGTGACGTACATCGACGGGACCTTCTCCAGGTCCAGGATGTAACAGGCGTCCAGCAGCATGGTGTGCAGGTGCGCGAACTGCTGCTCGCTCACCCGGACGGAGTCCGAGAGGAACAGCAGCCTCAGCGAACGCTCGGGGAGCAGTCCGCTGAGCACCTTGAAGGCGGTGTCGAACCCGGTCAGCTTGCGGAGCGCGACCAGCGCGGACCGGTCGGCGGGGTGCTCGTACGCCCTGGAGGAGATACCAGGGAAACGCTTTCGCGTGCGGCTGGGCACCTTCGCGGCACCGCCGCTGGACTCCGTGGAGTCGCTCGGATCGTTCGGCACGGACATAGTGACCCAACCCCCTGATAGCCAACCGGTACATACTCTGGACGCGCGGAGCCTGCGCTAAGTTCCACAGGGCCCGCCCGTACGATGTGCGTGAGTCTTCCCGTCCGTCCCCGAAACCGCAAAGGTCCTGCCGACCATGACGTCATACGCAGCCGCCGCACTGACCACCCTTGCCGAGGAGTCGGGCGGGGGGAACCACGAGAGCCTCAGCCCGTATCTCACGGGCGGTGGCGCGCTGTTCGCGCTGCTGCTCCTGCTGTGGATCACGACCCGCTTCAACCGGGACTAGTCTCCGCGATGCCTGGGAGCGCGAAGAAGCGGATCGGCGTGATGGGCGGAACGTTCGACCCCGTCCACCACGGTCACCTGGTCGCCGCCAGTGAGGTGGCGAGCCTGTTCCAGCTCGACGAGGTCGTCTTCGTGCCGACCGGCCGGCCGTGGCAGAAAGCCGACAAGCCGGTCTCGCCGCCCGAGGACCGCTATCTGATGACGGTGCTCGCCACCGCCTCCAACCCGCAGTTCTCGGTGAGTCGCATCGACATCGACCGCGGCGGCAAGACCTACACCATCGACACCCTGCGGGACCTGCGCGACGAACACCAGGACGCCGACCTCTTCTTCATCACCGGAGCGGACGCGCTCAACCAGATCCTCTCCTGGCGGAACGCCGAAGAGCTCTTCTCGCTGGCGCATTTCATCGGGGTGACGCGTCCCGGGCATACCCTGGCGGACCCGGGCTTCCCGGAGGGCGGGGTCTCGCTGGTCGAGATCCCCGCGCTGGCGATCTCGTCGACGGACTGCCGCCAGAGAGTGGCCAAGGGCGATCCGGTCTGGTACTTGGTGCCGGACGGGGTGGTCCGCTACATCGACAAACGCAAGCTCTACCGGGACGACGGGTAGCGACGCATCGCAGTGAAGGGGTCCTCGTGGACGACGCAAACCCCCGTTGGCAATACGCCGAGGGAGGTCCTGAGAACGGTCAGGACCCGTACGCCCCGCAGGACCCGCCCGCGCCCCAGGACCCTTACTACCAGCAGCAGTACGGATACGACCCGTACGCACAGCAGCCGGAGCAGCAGCCCCAGCAACAGCCTCCGCCGCAGCAGCAGCCGGGGTACGCCGACCCGTACTACGCGGACCCGGCGCAGACGTACGCCGGTCAGCAGCAGGGCTGGATCCCGCAGCAGCAGCCGTATCCGGACCCCCAGTACGCGCAGCCGCAGCCCCTGCAGCAGCCGTACCAGGAGGCGCCGCAGTACCAGCAGCCGCAGTACGGCGCGCCGGCCGCCCAGCCGTACTACGGGGCGCCGGCCCCGGCCACGCCGCCGGCCGCGGCCCCGGTGCCCGCGCAGGGTCCCGGGCCCGAGGCCGTGCCGCAGCGGCGGCAGCAGCAGCCCGGCGAGGACTACCGCACCGAGCAGTTCGCCTTCGTCGACGAGGACGACGAGGAGTCGGAAGAGGTCATCGACTGGCTGGCGTTCTCGGAGTCCCGCACCGAGCGCCGTGACGAGCGCAAGCGGCGCGGCCGCAAGCGCAAGATCGCACTGATCCTCCTCGTCGTGGTGGCGCTGGTCGGCGGTACCGGCTACCTCTGGAAGACCGGCCGGATCCCCGGCCTCGGCGCGCCCGGCAAGAGCACGGCGGCGTCGGGTGCGGGTGGCCAGAAGCGCGACGTGATCGTGGTGAACCTGCGGCCGGTGACGGGCTCGGAGTCCTCCACGGCGCTGCTGGTCAGCAACCAGACCACCGGCAAGGGCACCACGGTGCTGCTGCCGAACGCGCTCTCGCTCAGTACCGACGAGGGCGCCGTGACCACGCTCGGCAAGCAGATCGACCAGGGGCAGGAGCCCACCCGGCAGGCGCTGAACACGCTGCTGGGGTCGGACATCAAGGGCAGCTGGCGGCTGGACACCCCGTATCTGGAGATCCTCGTCGAGTCCCTCGGCGGGATCACCCTGGACACCGACACCGTGGTGAAGGGGACGCAGGCGAACGCGGGCAAGGTCCTGGTCAACCAGGGCAAGGCGCAGGAGCTGAACGGCCAGGCGGCCGTCGCGTACGCCACCCACCGCGGCACGGGGGAGGCGCAGGCCAAGCAGCTCATCCGCTTCGGCCAGGTGATGCAGGCCGTCCTGGCGAAGATGCCCAGTGACGCGGCCTCCGCGACGAAGACCGTCGAGGCGCTGAACTCGATCCCGGACCCCTCGCTGCCCATCAACGCGCTCGGCGCCTCACTGGCGGAGCTCGCGGACCAGGCCAAGGCGGGCGCCTACAGCACCGCGCTGCTGCCGGTGCAGCCGAACGGCACGCTGAGCGAGCAGGCGACCGCGAGCGTCGTGAAGGACGTGCTGGGCGGCACCGTGAAGAACTCCGGGGCCTCGGCCCAGGCCCGCGTTTCGATCAAGGACGCCTCCGGTGACAAGAAGGCGGCGGGCCTGGCCCAGGCCGCGATCCTGAACGGCGGCTCGTACACCTACGTGGCGGGCGGCACGGCGCCGAAGGCGCAGGCGGCCTCCGAGGTGCTGTACGCCGACGACGCCCGCAAGGCGGCGGCGGCCGACGTGGCGAAGACGCTGGGGCTGCCGGCGGGCGCGGTGAAGAAGGGAACGGTCGCCGCCAATGCGGACATCACGGTCGTCCTCGGCAAGGACTACAAGGGCTGACACCCCCCTGAGCGGCGGCCCGGGACCGGCCGGGAAGCCGCTCGGGGGGCCTGACCAGGCCTGACGTATAACGGGTCGGGGGCTGTCCGTGGGGCGTGAGACCCTGGAGAGACACGCCCTCGACCCGAAAGCCTCACCTGTGACCGCCACTGACCACTCCATCGAGCTCATCAAGGCCGCCGCGCAGGCCGCCGCCGACAAGCTCGCGCACGACATCATCGCCTATGACGTCAGCGACGTCCTCTCCATCACCGACGCGTTCCTGGTGGCCTCCGCCCCGAACGACCGGCAGGTCAAGGGCATCGTCGACGGTATCGAAGAGGCGCTCCTCAAGGAGCTGGGCACCAAGCCGGTGCGCCGCGAGGGCGAGCGCGACGGCCGCTGGGTGCTGCTCGACTACATCGACATCGTGGTCCACGTGCAGCACTCCGAGGAGCGTGTCTTCTACGCCCTGGAGCGGCTCTGGAAGGACTGCCCCGAGATCGAGCTGCCCGCCGACGCCGTCGCCACCCGCGGCAAGGGCGAGGAGCACGCGAAGCTGTACGCCGCCGAAGCGGACGGAGACCTGAGCTGAACGGGCACACGACGGGCCGCGGCCGCCGGATCGTTCTTTGGCGGCACGGCCAGACCGAGTGGAACCTGGAGCAGCGTTTCCAGGGCAGTACCGACATCCCGCTGACCGCGGACGGTATCGCCCAGGCCCGGCGCGCCGCCAGGCTGCTCGGCGCCCTGGAACCGGCCGCGATCATCGCGTCCGACCTCCAGCGCGCCTCGGCGACGGCCGCCGAGCTGGCTGCCGTGACCGGTCTCGGCGTGACCCACTACGAGGGGCTGCGCGAGACGTTCGCGGGGGACTGGCAGGGCCTGACCCACCAGGAGATCGTCGCGGCGCACGGCGAGCAGTACGCCGCCTGGAAGCGTGGCGAGCCGGTACGGCGCGGCGGCGGTGAGCTGGAGACCGAGGTCGCGGACCGGGCGGCTCCCGTGGTGCTGCGCGAGGCCGACAAGCTGGCCGACGGCGCGACGCTCGTGGTCGTCAGCCACGGCGGCACGATCCGCACCACGATCGGACGGCTGCTGGGGCTGGAAGCGGGAAACTGGGAGGCCCTCGGCGGCCTGTCGAACTGCTGCTGGTCGGTGCTGGGCGAGGGCGCGCGCGGCTGGCGGCTGCTGGAGCACAACGCGGGCACGCTGCCGGAACCGGTGCTCGGCGACGACAACTGATCCACTCCCCGGTGGATCACCGGGCGGATTTCGCATCTGCCCGGGAGACCGGTTAAGCTTCTTCTCGTTCCCAGCGCGAGCCGCTGGCAACGGCGGGGCTGTAGCTCAGTTGGTAGAGCGCTTGCATGGCATGCAAGAGGTCCGGAGTTCAATTCTCCGTAGCTCCACAATCAGGATCCCGTCCGATCATCACGATCGGGCGGGATTTTCTGCATTGCTCCAGGTCAGTCCGTTGCCAGGGCCGGCGCCCGCCGCACGTCCCGTTCCTCGTCCTGTGTCGCGTCCCGTTCCGTCTTCTGCTCCGCCACGATCTCCGAGACCTTGCGGCGGTGCACGGGGCAGCCGACCATCGGGTCGTCCATGGCGCGCAGCCGCTCGATCTGGGCGCGGCTGGTGTCGTCAGCTGGGGTGTAGACGACGATCCGGTGCTCGGTCATACCGTCGATCGCGAGCGACACCGAGGTCAGGTTGATCAGCCCGACCGACGCGTGCCGGAACACCTTGAGCCGCGACCCCGGCGAGGCGACGTCGCCGCGCGCCCACATCTGCGCGAATTCCGGGCTCTCGTGGATCAGGCGTGCGATGAACGCCTCCCAGACCGGTTCCCCGACATGCCGGCCGTACGAGGCCCGCAGTTGGCCGACCATCCGGGGCAGCTCCTCGTCGCTGTTGACCATCGACGAGCAGCAGCCCGGGATGGTGAACAGCTTCAGCAGCACGTTCCGCTCCGAGCGCGGGACGAACGTGGTCGCGGGCCAGATGTCGCGGTAGGCGGCGTTGGAGGCCTGCACGTCGTAGCGCGCGCTGTAGACGACGGCGGGCAGCGGGTCCAGGGCGTCCAGGATGCCCTGCACCTCCACACCCACCACCTCCGCGTCGGAGACGTCCTGGCGGACGAAGGGCACGCCGGCCAGCCGGTAGAGGTGCTCCCGCTCGGTCACGTCGAGCTGGAGCACCCGGCCGACCGCGTCCAGCACCTGCACGCTCGCGTTGATCGGGCGCCCCTGCTCCAGCCACGTGTACCAGGTGACCCCGACCCCGGCGAGCTGCGCGACCTCCTCGCGCCGCAGACCCGGTGTACGGCGCCGCAGGCCCGGCGGCATGCCCACGTCCGCGGGGGTGATGCGGGCGCGGCGGCTGCGGAGGAAGGCGGCCAGCTCGGTGCGGCGTTGGGGCATGCTCCCCATCCTGCATCGGGCCGGATCCGCTTGCCAGGTGCTGCCGGTACCAGCATCACAGGGCTCTCGTTACCAGTAGTGCGCCGCGCCCAGGCTGGCGGACATGACGAATTCCGTGCTTCCGGTCCCCGTCACCGACAAGGAGACCACCCCCGGCGCCGTCCGGCGTCCGCGCAACGGCCTGCTGCTCGGCATCATCCTGACGGGCCAGTTCATGGCCCTGCTCGACGTGTTCATCGTGAACGTCGCCGCGCCCACCATCCGTGCCGACCTGCACGCGTCGGGCGCCGGACTGCAGCTCATCGTGGCCGGCTACACGATCGCGTACGCCGTGCTGCTCATCACCGGCGCCCGGATCGGTGATCTGCTCGGCCACCGGCGGATCTTCCTGGGCGGGCTGGCCCTCTTCACCGCCGCGTCGCTGGCCTGCGGGCTCGCGCAGTCCACGGGACAGCTGATCGGCTTCCGGTTCGTCCAGGGCGCCGGCTCGGCGCTGATGATTCCCCAGGTGCTCAGCCTGATCCAGCTGACGTTCAGCGGCGAGGCGCGGGCGAAGGCCCTCAGCGTCTACTCGGCGGTGCTCGCCTCGGGCGCGGCGATCGGCCAGTCGCTCGGCGGTGTGCTGGTCAGCGCGGACGTGTTCGGCACCGGCTGGCGCCCGGTGTTCCTGGTCAATGTGCCGATCGGGCTGGCCATGCTGGTCGTCGCGCCGCGCGTGATCCCGGCGGACGTCAGCGGCGCACCCGAACGGCGGCGCGGGCTGGACCTGCCGGGGCTGCTGACCCTCGGCGCCGCGGTGACGCTGTTCACCGTGCCGCTGGTGCTCGGGCAGGAGGAGGGCTGGCCGGTGTGGGGCTGGGTCTGCCTCGCCCTGAGCGTGGCCCTGTTCGGGCTGTTCACGGTGCTGGAAGCGCGGCTCGCGCGGCGCGGAGGCGCCCCGCTGGTGTCCGGGCGGGTGCTGCGGGCGCCGGGGATGGCGCGGGCGGCGACGATGATCGGCCTGTCCATGGCGGTCAACGCGGGCTTCCTGTTCAGCATCGCCCTGCACCTGCAGACCGGCCTGGGCGACAGCGCGCTGCGCACCGGGCTCACGTTCGCCGTCGCGGCGGTGTTCTTCGGCGGGGTCGGCCTCAACTGGCGCCGTCTGCCGCAGCGTTGGCACCGTTGGCTGGCCCCGGCCGGTTTCGCCGTCGCGGCACTGTCGTTCGCGGGGCTCGGCCTGGCGCTGCGCGGTGGCGGACACGGCGGCTTCGCGCTCTTCGCCGGCCTGGCGGGGATCGGTGCGGGGCTGGGAGCGGCGTTCAGTCCGACCCTCACCCGCGCGCTGGGGAAGGTGGCCCCGCAGGACGCGGCGGACGCCAGCGGGCTGTTGGCCACGGTCACCCAGCTCGGCATGCTGGTGGGCGTGGCCACCCTCGGCACGCTGTTCCTGAACCGCCTCGACGTCGCGGGGCCGCACCCGGCGGCCCACGCCTTCGCGGTGACGGCGGCGGCGCTGACCGTCCTCGCGCTGGCCGGGGCGCTGCTGGGGCTGCGACGCGACAGGTCGTAGCGGGACGCGGGGCGGAGCCGTCCCTGAGCCTGTCTGGCTCCGCCCCCGCCGCGTTCAGACCAGCGCGGGATAGTCCGTGAAGCCGCGCTCGTCCCCGCCGAAGAACGTGGCGGAGTCGGGCGTGTTGTACGGCCCCCCGGCCGCGAGGCGGCGCGGCAGGTCGGGGTTGGCGAGGAACAGGGCACCGTAGGACACCAGGTCCGCGGTGCCGTCCTCGATCAGCGCGAGCGCCTCGGGCGGGGTGGGCCGGCGCTCGGACCAGACGTTGAGGACGAGGGTGCCGGCGTACTGCTTGCGCAGCCGCAGCGTCAGCCCGCGGTCCACCCCCTCGACCAGGTGCAGATAGGCCAGGCCGAACGGTTCGACCGCGCGCACCAGGGCGCTGTAGACGGCCTCGGGCTCGGGCTCGGCGATGTCGTTGTACGGGTTTCCGGGGGAGATCCGCAGGCCGGTGCGGTCGGCGCCGATCGCGTCGGCCACCGCGCGGGTCACCTCGACGGCGAACCGGACGCGGTCCTCGTCGCCGCCGCCCCACGCGTCGGTGCGGCGGTTGGTGTTGGGGGCCAGGAACTGGTGGACCAGGTAGCCGTTGGCGCCGTGGATCTCGACGCCGTCGAAGCCGGCCTCGATCGCGTTGCGGGCGGCCGCCGCGAAGTCGGCGATGGTGGCCCGGATCTCCGCGTCGTCCAGCTCGCGCGGCGCGATGAACTCCTTCGGCCCCTCATGGGTGTACACCACGCCCTCGGCGGCCACCGGTGAGGCGCTGACCGGGACGAGCCCGTCCGGCAACAGGTCCGGGTGGCCGATCCGCCCGGCGTGCATCAGCTGGGCGAAGATCCTGCCGCCCGCCGTGTGCACGGCGTCGGTCACCGTCCGCCAGGCGGCGATCTGCTCCGCGCTGTGCAGCCCGGGGGTGTCGGGGTAGCCCTGGCCGACGGCGCTGGGCTGGATCCCCTCGGTGATGATCAGCCCGGCGGAGGCGCGCTGGGCGTAGTACTCGGCCATGGCGGGAGTCGGGGTGGCGCCGGGGCCGAAGGCGCGGCTGCGGGTCATCGGGGCCATCGCTATGCGGTTGGGCAGCCGGATGCCGGCGAGGTCGATGGGGTCGAAGGCGTTGGACATGAGGATCTCCCCAGAATTTATGTGGTCGGCCAACCAATCAACCGCGCAGCATGCCGACACATTCCTTGGCCGGCCAACATAATGGGTTCATGACCCCGACGAACCGCCGCGCCGCCACCGAGGACCCCGTCTGTACACCGTCGGCACCCTGCGGCGTCACCAACATCAGCCACGCGGTGTTCCGCACCGCCCGCGCCCACCGCATGGCCGCCGGCCGGCTGCTGCGCGGCGCCGGCCTCTACGCGGGGCAGGAACTGCTGATGATGCGGCTGTGGGACGCGGGACCCCAGCGCCAGTCGGATCTGATCAAAGTGCTGGAGCTCGACCCCTCGACGGTCACCAGGATGGTTCAGCGCCTCGAACAGTCCGGCCTGGTCACCCGGCGCCCCGACCCCGACGACGGGCGCGCGGTCCTCGTCGAGGCCACCGAGGCGGGACACGCGCTGCGCACCCCCGTCGAGGACGCGTGGCGGAGGCTGGAGGAGATCACCGTCGCGGGCCTCTCTGCGGACGAGCGCCAGGAGCTGGCCCGGTTGCTGGCCCGGGTCGAGGGCAGCCTCTGCGACGCGGCCGACGGGCCGGCGGACGTCTGCTGAGACGGGGGCCGGTCAGGTTCGGCGGCCGGCGGCCCGGTCGGCGTCGGAGGTCAGCGGTCGGCGTAGTCGTACGCCGCCGACCGCCGCGACGACACCACGCGGGTGGAACGCCGTCGGCGCGGATCGTTGCGGAAGGCCTGGAACGCCACCGTGCCGGTCACCGCGAGGAACGCGGCGCCCATCACCGGATAGACCGCGGAGAGTGCCATCTGGCCGCCGCTCTGCCCCAGTTCGAACCGCTGGGCACCGTGCGGGACCATCCACAGCATGAAGGAGCAGAACAGCACCCCCGCCGTGGCCGCTCCCGCCGCCCACAGCGGATCCCGGCGGCGCAGCGCCTCGGTGCCGAGCAGGACCACCATCGGCACCCCCCACACCCAGTGGTGCGACCAGGAGATCGGGCTGACCAGCAGGGCGGTCACGGCGCAGGCCAGCGTCGCCCACGCCACGTTGTACGGGAGCCGGTCCCCGGCGAGCAGCGCCGCGACCGAGATGGCCAGGCCCGCGCAGCCGACGACGGCGGCCGCCAGCAGCCAGCCGCCGCCCGGGTCGGCGGTGTGCAGGGCGCGGGCGAAGATCCCGCGCAGCGACTGGTTGGCGGTGTCCTCCCCGTAGCCGACCCGGTCCGCCGCGAAGAGCATCTCGGTCCAGAACCGCCGTGAGTCGTGCGGCAGCGCGATCGCCGCCATCACCACCGTCCCGACGAACGTCATGACGGCCACCGCCGCGCGCCGCAGATGCGGGTTCCAGGGGTTGTGGCCGCCCCGCAGCCGCCGCCAGCCCAGGGCCACCCCGGCCAGCGCCAGCAGCACGGCGAACAGCGCGGGCGTCAGCTTGACGCCCGCCGCGATCCCCGTCCCGAACCCGGCCCAGCGGTGGCCCACGCGCCGCGTCAGGTCCCAGAGCACCAGCACGGCCAGCAGCAGATTGATCTGCCCGTACCGCAGGGTCGTCCACACCGGCTCGCACCACACCGCGACCGACGCGACGGCCAGCGTCACCGCCGCGGCGGGCAGCTTGGTCGGCCGCCCGGTCAGCCGCAGCGACAGATGGACCAGCACCACCAGCAGGCCCAGATTGGCCACCGTCGCCGCCGCGCGCATCGCGCCCACGCCGATCCAGGTCAGCGGCATGAACATCAGCGCGGCGAAGGGCGGGTACGTGGTCGGCAGCTTCGCGTACGTGGCCCGCATGTCGTACAGATCGCCGCCGCTGCGCGCGGTCGCCCCCTCGGCCCGGTAGACCATGAGGTCGATCATCGACACGTGGGAAGCGCGCTGCGCCAGCCAGAAACCGACGAAGGATGCCAGGCAGACCACCGCGGCGAGCAGCGTCGGTCGCCGCAGAATGAACGTCCTGGCCGCGAGAACCCGGGTGTCGGCGGTCAGCTGCGTCGCTGTCACAGTGCTCTGCTCCAGGGGTACTGGTGGGGGGCACGGGGCGCCGGTGTACCTGGCACGGAATCCCGACAGTACCTGGCCGGGCCGCTGAAAGCAGGGGCACACGCGCTCCGGGTGAGCCCCTGCGCCCCGGGTAAACGATTTGGCGAAACACCCCCAGGGCCGTGTAATGTATGCCGAGTCGCCGGGGGAACCCGGCGGGGCACAACGCGGGGCTGTAGCTCAGTTGGTAGAGCGCTTGCATGGCATGCAAGAGGTCCGGAGTTCAATTCTCCGTAGCTCCACAATCAAGAAGGCCCGATCGCCGAACCGGCGGTCGGGCCTTCTTTCGCTGTCCGTGGCGCACGCTGTCCGCCACGCGACTTCCGGCACCCGAATCCCGCTCGCGCCGTTCCCCCGGCAGCCTGCCCTTCCTTGGCCTGCTCTTGGCAATTGCATGCCCCTGACATGAGCTTTTCGGCGACAGAGTGGCGCTCTGCGGTACGAGCCGTACGCATAGCGGCGACACCGTAATCGGCGTCAACTCGCTTCGCATGGGGGTTTCATGAGATTTGAGCGCAAACGAACGCGTGCCGGGCTGGCGGTGGCCGCAGCGCTGCCGCTGATGGCCGGCGCGCTCGCGCTGGGCACACCTGCCGCACAGGCCGACCAACCGCAGGGCAGGCAGCTGCTCACCGGCACCAAGCCGCTGTGGGCAACTGCCGGCGGGGACAAGGGCGACACGGCGGACGCCGGCGGCGTCAGCGCGCGTGTCTACCTGGCGGGCCGGGACGCGAAGGGCCTCACGGCCTATGCGACCGCGGTGTCCGACCCGAACTCGGCTTCCTACGGCAAGTATCTGACCGCGGCGCAGACGCAGGCGCGGTTCGGTGCGACGAAGGGCCAGATAGCCGCGGTCACCACCTGGCTGAAGTCCTCGGGCCTCAAGGTGACCGGTACCAACCAGCACTACATCACCGTGAGCGGTGACGTGGCCGCCGCGGAGAAGACGTTCGGCACCCAGCTGCACAACTTCACCAAGGACGGCAGGACCTACCACGCCCCGGCGACGACGGCGTCCGCGCCGGCGGCGCTCAACGGCGCGGTGCTCACGGTCGTCGGCCTGGACAACGCTCCCAAGCTCGCCAAGCACGACGAGGCGCTGCCGCCCCCCGGAGCGGTGTTCAAGAACGCCGGGCCGTTCTCGAGCTACTACGGCTCGAACACCAACAAGAAGCTCCCGTCCGCGTACGGCACCAAGGCGCCGTACGCGATCAAGGGCTACACCGGCAAGGACCTGCGCGCCGCCTACGGCGCGAAGAACTACACCGGCAAGAACGTCACGGTCGCGATCACGGACGCGTACGCCTCGCCGTACATCGTCCAGGACGCGAAGAAGTACGCCAGGAACAACGGTGACCAGGCGTACCGCAAGGGCCAGCTCTCCCAGGTGCTGCCCGCCGACTACAACTCGACCGAGGAGTGCGACGCGGGCGGCTGGTACGGCGAGGAGACGCTCGACGTCGAGGCCGTGCACGCCGTGGCCCCCGACGCCGACATCGTCTACGTCGGTGGCGCGTCCTGCCAGGACAACGACCTGCTCGACGCCCTGAACAAGATCGTCGACGGCCGGCTGGCCGACATCGTCTCCAACTCGTGGGGCGACGTCGAGGCCAACGAGACCCCGGACGTGGCCGCGGCCTACGACCAGACCTTCCTCCAGGGTGCTGTCGAGGGCATCGGCTTCTACTTCTCCTCCGGTGACTCCGGCGACAACGTCGCCAAGACCGGTGTGAAGCAGGTCGACACCCCCGGGAACTCCCCGTGGGCCACCTCGGTCGGCGGCACCTCGCTGGCCGTCGGCAAGGGCGAGAAGTACCAGTGGGAGACCGGCTGGGGCACCCAGAAGGCCGTTCTGTCGGCTGACGGCAACAGCTGGACGGGCTTCCCCGGCGCCTACACCTCGGGTGCGGGCGGCGGCACGAGCAACCTCTACGCGCAGCCGTTCTACCAGCGCAACGTCGTCCCCGACTCGCTCGCCCTCGCCAACGGCGGCGGCGTGAAGCAGCGCGTCGAGCCGGACATCTCGGCGGTCGCGGACCCGAACACCGGCTTCCTGGTCGGCCAGACCCAGTCCCTCGCGGACGGGTCGCTGGCGTACAGCGAGTACCGGATCGGCGGCACCTCGCTCGCCGCCCCGGTGATCGCCGGCGTCCAGGCCCTCGTGCAGCAGGCGCGGCACGGGATCCCGGTCGGTTTCGCCAACCCGCTGATCTACGACCGGTACGCCACCTCGGCCTACCACGACGTCACGGACCACCCGCTGGGCCAGGGCCGTGACCAGGCGGTCGTCCGCGTCGACTACGTCAACGGCGTCGACGCGGCGGACGGCACGATCACGTCGCTGCGCAGCCTCGGCAAGGACGCGTCGCTGCACGCCACGGTCGGCTTCGACGACGTCACCGGCGTCGGCACCCCCGGTGCCGACTACGTGACCTCGTACCTGCCGAAGAAGAACCACCGCTGACCGCAAGGCCGGCACAGGTACGGAGCGTCCGACGCAGTGCACGGGCCCGCACCGGGGCATTTCCGGTGCGGGCCCGTCGCGTGCTGCGGTAACCTGGCCGCATGCGTGCCGTACGCCTTCTGCTTAGCAAGCCGCACTGACAGCGATCCAGAGCGATCCGAGTCGGTGCGGCGGCCCCTCCTGTGCGAGGGGTTTTTTCGTTTCCGCAGGCAGGCAGCAGACGCGGCGTACGCCCGTCATGATCACGATGGAGCTTCGAGGACGATGAGCGAGACCACCGCCGCCACTGAGGCAGCCGAGCCGCACCGTACTGTGCCGACCTTCAAGTACACCGCTCAGCTGGCCGCCGACATCGAGGCCCGCTGGCAGGACTTCTGGGAGGCGTCGGGCACCTACGAGGCGCCGAACCCCAGCGGTGACCTGGCGGGCGACGCCGAGCTGGCCGCCAAGCCCAAGAAATTCATCATGGACATGTTCCCGTACCCCTCGGGTGCGGGACTGCACGTGGGCCACCCGCTGGGCTACATCGCCACCGACGTGTACGCCCGCCACCAGCGGATGACCGGCCACAACGTGCTGCACACCCTGGGCTTCGACTCCTTCGGGCTGCCCGCCGAGCAGCACGCGGTCGCCACCGGCACGCACCCGCGGATCTCGACCGAGGACGCCATCGAGAACATGCGGCGCCAGCTGCGCCGGCTGGGCCTGGGGCACGACATGCGCCGGTCGGTCGAGACGATCGACCCGGCGTACTACAAGTGGACTCAGTGGATCTTCCTGCAGATCTTCAACTCCTGGTACGACGAGGAGGCGGGCCGCGCCCGCCCGATCGACACCCTGGTCGAGCAGTTCGCCTCCGGCGCCCGTCGGGCCCCCGACGGCCGGGCCTGGGACGCGCTGAGCGCCATCGAGCGCGCCGACCTGCTGGGTGAGTACCGGCTGGCGTACGCGTCGGAGTCGCGCGTCAACTGGTGTCCGGGTCTGGGCACCGTGCTGGCGAACGAGGAGGTCACCGCGGACGGCCGCTCCGAGCGCGGCAACTTCCCGGTCTTCAAGTCCAAGCTGCGCCAGTGGAACATGCGCATCACGGCCTACGCGGACCGGCTGATCGACGACCTGGAGCCGCTGGACTGGCCCGAGGCCATCAAGCTGCAGCAGCGCAACTGGATCGGCCGCTCCGAAGGCGCCCGGGTCGACTTCGCCGTCGGCGACGAGAAGATCACCGTCTTCACGACGCGCCAGGACACCCTGTTCGGCGCCACCTACATGGTGCTGGCGCCCGAGCACGAGCTGGTCGAGAAGATCGTGCCGGCCGCGTGGCCCGAGGGCACCCACGAGGTGTGGACCGAGGGCCACGCCACCCCGGCCGAGGCCGTCGCGGCGTACCGCAAGATGGCCGCCGCCAAGTCCGACGTCGAGCGGCAGGCCGACGCCAAGGAGAAGACCGGCGTCTTCACCGGCGCCTACGCCGTCAACCCGGTCAGCGGCGACCAGGTCCCGGTCTTCATCGCCGACTATGTGCTGATGGGCTACGGCACCGGCGCGATCATGGCGGTCCCCGCCCACGACAGCCGTGACTTCGCCTTCGCCCGCGCCTTCGAGCTGCCGATGCGCTGCGTCGTCCAGCCCGGCGACGACCGCGGCACCGACCCCTCGACGTGGGACGAGGCCTTCGCCTCGTACGACGCGAAGCTGGTCAACTCCGCCAACGACGAGTTCTCGCTGGACGGCCTGGGCGTCGCCGACGCCAAGGCGCGGATCACCGAGTGGCTGACCGGCCGCGGCATCGGCGAGGCGACCGTCAACTTCCGGCTGCGCGACTGGCTGTTCAGCCGGCAGCGCTACTGGGGCGAGCCCTTCCCCATCGTCTACGACGAGGACGGCGTGGCCCACCCGCTGCCCGAGTCGATGCTGCCGCTGGAGCTGCCGGAGGTCGACGACTACTCGCCGCGCACCTTCGACCCGGAGGACGCGGACACCCGGCCGGAGACCCCGCTGTCCCGCAACGAGGACTGGGTCGACGTCGAGCTGGACCTGGGCGACGGCAACGGGACGCGCCGCTACCGCCGCGAGACCAACACCATGCCCAACTGGGCCGGCTCCTGCTGGTACGAGCTGCGCTACCTGGACCCGAACAACAGCGAGCAGCTGGTCGACCCCGCGATCGAGCAGTACTGGATGGGCCCGCGCGAGGGCCGGCCGCACGGCGGCGTCGACCTGTACGTCGGCGGCGCGGAGCACGCCGTGCTGCACCTGCTGTACGCGCGCTTCTGGTCCAAGGTGCTGTTCGACCTGGGGCACATCTCGTCCTCCGAGCCGTTCCACAAGCTGTACAACCAGGGCATGATCCAGGCGTTCGTCTACCGCGACAAGCGCGGCTTCCCGGTGCAGGCCACCGAGGTCGAGGAGCGCGACGGGGCGTACTTCCACCAGGGCGAGCCCGTCAGCCGCGTGCTGGGCAAGATGGGCAAGTCCCTGAAGAACGCCGTCACGCCGGACGAGATCTGCGCGGAGTACGGCGCGGACACCCTGCGCCTGTACGAGATGGCGATGGGCCCGCTGGACGTCTCGCGCCCCTGGGACACCCGCGCGGTGGTCGGCCAGTACCGGCTGCTGCAGCGGCTGTGGCGCAACGTCGTGGACGAGGAGACCGGTGAGGTCACCGTCTCCGATGCCGAGCCCGACGAGGCGACGCTGCGCGCGCTGCACAAGGCGATCGACGGCGTCGGCCAGGACCTGGCGGGGCTGCGCTTCAACACCGCCATCGCCAAGGTCACCGAGCTGAACAACTTCCTGACCAAGGCGGGCGGGGTGGTGCCGCGCACCGTCGCGGAGCCGCTGGTGCTGCTGGTCGCGCCGCTGGCCCCGCACATCGCCGAGGAGCTGTGGCGCCGGCTGGGCCACGACGGCTCGCTGGTCCACGCGCCGTTCCCGGTCGCCGACCCGGCACTGGTCCAGGACGAGGCCGTGATCTGCGTCGTGCAGATCAAGGGCAAGGTCAAGGCCCGTCTGGAGGTGGCGCCGACGATCTCCGACGCGGAGCTGGAGGAGCTGGCACTGGCGGACGAGGGTGTCGTCGCGGCGCTGGGCGGGGCCGCGGTGCGCAAGGTGATCGTGCGGGCACCGAAGCTGGTCAACATCGTCACCGGCTGACGCGGGACGGACCTCTGGTGCGGGCAGGCGGGGTGCGGGACGGACCCTTGCTGCGGGCGGGCGCCGGGTACCAGGGGTTTCCCTTACGGGCGGATTGGGGGCTCTGACGGAGCCACCGATCCGCCCGGTGCGTTTACCGTAGACGGTGTGGCCGCCCGGCTGCCCGCGTCCGTCCGACCGGAGGAGCACCCGTGGATATCGCCGTCGTTGTGCTGCTGCTGCTCTTCGCGTCGTTCGTGGCGGTGGGCGTCGTCGCCACCGTGCGGACCGTACGAGCGGTGAAGCGCGGGGTGGAACGCGGGAGCGCGCAGGCCCGGCGGGTGGTCGAGGACACCGCGCTCAAGGCACGCCGCTACACGCTGGGGTCGGCCGGCGAGCTCGCGCAGCTGCGGCTGAGCCTGCGCACCTCCATCGACAGCACCTACCGGGCGCTGGACGCCGGCTCCGCCGAGGACGCCTCCCTGTCCGAGGCGGCCGCGCTGCTCGCCCGGCTCAACGACCACGCGCGCGTGCTCGACACCGAGCTGAAGGTGCTGGAGCGCGAGCCGGACAAGGGGCGGATCGCCGACCGGCTGCCGTCGCTGGCCGAGCGCACCGAGCGGATCACCCACTCCGCCGACGCGCTGCGCTGGGCCGCCCAGGACCGGGCGCGGCAGTTCGCCGACGACGATCTGACCTCGCTGGCGCAGCAGATCGACATCGAGGCCGGGGCGCTGCGGCACTGGGCGCCGAGCACGCTTCCGACCGGTGACTCCTCGGGCGACCCCTCGGGCGGCCCTGTCGGCGGCAAGAAGCGCATCAGCCGTTCCTGACCCGGCGCTCCCGGGCGCGTCAGCCGGTACTGGCCGGACGGTCCCAGGCACATCAGCCGATCTTGACCCGGGCCGCACTGTCGCCACGCCCGGCCCCCGGGTAACCTCCCGCACATGTCCCCGCATGTCGCTATCGTCACGGATTCCACGGCCTACCTGTCGCAGGAGGCCTTGACCCGGCACAGCATCACCGTCGTTCCGCTGACCGTGGTGATCGGCGACGAGGCGTTCGAAGAGGGGACGGAAATCTCCGCCCCGGCGGTGGCCAGGGCCCTGCAGCGGCGGCGCCCCGTGACCACCTCGCGGCCCAGCCCGACGGAGTTCGCCGCGTGCTACCGGGCCGCGGCGGAAGCGGGGGCCGACCACATCGTCTCCCTGCACCTGTCCGCCGAGTTCTCCGGGACGTATGACGCGGCGCTGGTCGCCGCGCGCGACTCGCCCGTGCCCGTGCGGGTCGTCGACACCGGCATGGTCGCGATGGCGCTCGGCTTCACGGTCCTGGCGGCGGCCGAGACCGCCGGGTCGGGAGGAACGGCGGACGAGGTCGTCGCCGCCGCAGAGAAGCGCGCCGCCGACACCTTGGCGTTCTTCTACGTGGACACGCTGGACTATCTGCGGCGGGGCGGCCGGATCGGGGCGGCGCAGGCACTGTTCGGGTCGGCACTGGCGGTCAAGCCGATCCTGCAGTTGGTGGACGGCAGGATCGAGCCGCTGGAGAAGGTCCGTACGGCCTCCCGGGCGATCACGCGGCTGGAGGAGATCGCCGTCGAGCGGGCCGGCGGCCGGCGGGTGGCCATCGCGGTCCATCACCTGGCCGCCGCCGACCGGGCGGCGGCGCTGGCCGAACGGCTGCGGGAGCGGGTGCCGGGGCTGGACGAGCTGGTGGTGAGCGAGGTGGGCGCGGTGATCGGCGCGCACGCGGGACCGGGGCTGCTGGGAGCGGTGATCTCGCCGCACTGAGTGCGGGATGGCGGGAGGGCGGGAGTGCGTCGGCGGGCTGTCCACAGCCTGTGGGTTATCCACAGGATTTGACGGTGATCATCTTCGGTGGGTGATTCCGCTTAGTTTCGCGGCATGGGAACAACAGCGCTCACAGCGATCAGCCGCCGCAGTCACGTCCAGGGCATGCAGGGTGTTCAAGGTGTTCAGGAGACGGTGGGGGAGCGCGCTGCCGCGCTCTTCGATCCACCGGGCAAACGCCGGGATCCCGACCCGGGCACGGATCCGCCGTCGTCATCGCCACCGTCACCGCCTGCCGCACCCGCTGCACTTGCCGCGCCCGTCGCACCCGCAATCCCGCTCCGGGCGACCCCCTTCGAGCGGTTACGCGCCTTCCGCGGCTGGCTGTACGTGCGCTGCGGCCTGGAGTTCAGGACGGCCGCCGCGCTGCTGGTCGTGGTGGCTGTCGCCGTCGGCTTCGCCGTGCAGCACTTCTGGACCGGGCGCCCGCGAACGGTCTCGGCTCCGGCGCGGATCGACGGGCCGTCGCCCGGCGCGTCCCTGATCCCCGTACCGGGGCCGGGGCCCGCGCCCGGCTCCGGGCCGTCGGGGTTCGTGCCGGCGGCCGTCACGGCCCCGAAGACCGTCCTGACGGTGGATGTCGCGGGCAAGGCCCGCCGCCCCGGGCTGCTCCGGCTGCCCGGCGGCTCGCGGGTGGCGGACGCCCTCGCGGCGGCCGGCGGGGCGCTTCCGGGGACGGACACCAGCGCGCTCAACCTCGCCCGGGTGCTCTCCGACGGGGAGCAGGTCGTCGTCGGCGGGCCGGCCGCGCCCGCCGCCCCGGGGCCGGGCGGCGGCGCGCCCGCCGGCCCCGTGAGCCTCAACTCCGCGACCAGTGCCCAACTGGAGACC
>NZ_JAPVLU010000044.1 GCF_027158205.1 Streptomyces sp. H39-S7
TCGGATCCGTTCTTGGCGAACTTCACCATGTCGTCGCCGACGGCGACCTGGGACAGGAACACCTCCGCAGCCTGGAGTTCGGCGGTGGGGGGGAGCTGGAAGGCCGTGCCGCGCTGGAGCGCGGCGGGGACCGCCGCGGTTGCGGGGGGGTGGGCGTGGGGGTGAGGGCCGCTGGTCAGCCGGGCGAACCAGGCGGTGTAGCGGTGGGCGTCGGCATCGCAGAGCCGGGCGCCGGGGGCGGGGGCGTGCGGCGGCGGAGCGTGGGGGGGGGGGGGGTGTTGGGGGGTGGGCCGGCCCGAGGTGTGGCCGTGCTTGTCGCGGGCCTGGTGCGCGCCGGTCGGGTGGTGGGGGCGGGTTCGGTGGTGGCGTGTTGCCAGCGGGTCCGCACGGCGGTCAGGTCGGCGAGAGCGCGGCGGCTGCCGACGACGAGCTGGTACGGCGTATTGGCCGGGTCGTTGGTGAATGTCTCGATGCGCCGGCCGAGGTGGTGGGCTGCGGCTAGCACGGAGCGGTGCAGGATGCGCTCGCCCCAGTGCTCCGGGGTTCCGACCGGCCCGGCGAGGAGCTTCAGCAGCTCTCGGGGTTCGGCTCCGGCGCCGAGAAGGCCGCGGTGTTGTGCCTCCCACAGCACGGTGACGGGGTCGACCGGTGTGTCGCGGCGGATCAGGGTCGTCAGGCACAGCCACAGCCCGGCGTGCACAGGGTGGGTGAAGTCGCCGGGCGTCAGCCAGCGCATCTGGCCGACGCTGTTGGGGTGGGCGGTCGCGGTGGCGAGCAGCAGCCGTTCTTCGTCGAGCGCGTCCTGGTCGTGGGTGGTGGCCTGCGGTGGCGTAGGGGTGCGGGGCAGGGATCCGGCATGCGGCGGGAAGCGGGCGGCGATGTCGTCCACCACGCAGCCCAAGACGTCGGCCTCGTCCAGGGTGGAGGCCACGCGCTGGGGGAGTGAGGTGTCGCGGGCGCTCTGGATGAGGTGCTGAGCGGCGGCGGCCAGACGGCGCCTGCACTGCTCCGCTTCGATCATCCGCGCGTACGCGGGCGCGTGCGGGGGCCACGGGCAGACCTGGATCAGGCTGTGGAGGTAGGCGGCGGTCAGCCCTCGGGCCTGCTCGCGAGCGACGGCAAGCACGGCGTCGAGCCACTGCGGGTGGGCGGCGTGCTCCGCCGGGTCAGGGGCCGGCAGGGAGCTGATCGCGGCGAACAGGGCGGCGTGCGAGGCGGTGGAGAAGGCGTCGGGGCCGATCCCGGTCACCTCGTTGAGGCGCTGTGGTTCGAGCAGGAAGGCGCCGAGGAGGGCCTGCTCGACGTGGAAGACCGGGTGCGGCGGAGCGACGGCGTCGAGAACGTCCTCGTCGGGCTCGGGGGAGTGGGGCATCAGGCGGCCAGGGTGAAGTCGTCGGGGTTGAGCGGAACGTTCAGGTGCGGGGCGAGGAGGTAGGCGGCGAGCAGCGGGGGGACGGCGTTGCCGATCTGTGAGAACTGCTGGCCCTTGTTGCCCGCCCAGGGGTAGTCGGCAGGGAAGGTCTGCAACAGCCCGGCCTCACGCGCGGTGATCCGGATCGGGTCGGGGACGGCCTGGGAGGCGCTGTTTTGCTGGTGGATGGTGGGGGCTTCGGCGATCCAGGTGCATTCGTTCGCGCGGTGCCCGAAGAACAGCGTCCCGGCGGGCTCCTCGATGGATCGGATGGTGGCGTTGGCCTGGTTGTTGCTCCGCAGGGACCACGCCCAGCGTGCCGCGGCGTCCCGGCGGGGCTGAAGGGCGATATCCGGGGGTCGGGGAGTCCAGGTGCCGCGGTCACGGGCGTTGGCGAGGGTCTTTCGGGAGCCGGAGGGGAAGGGTTCGGGTCCGCCTCCGGGTCCGCCGCCGGCGCAGACGGTGGGAACGGGCCGATCGGTGGCACCCCATCGCAGGGCCTGGGCCATGCTGACCCAGCCGGCGCGGCCCGGGCCAAACAGGCTGTCGGGCTCGGCCGCTTGGGCGTGTGTTGGCGGGGGCGGCTGGGCTGTGCGCACCCGCGAGGCGATCAGGATCGCCCGCTTCCTGGTCTGGGGTACTCCGAAGTCGGCCGCGTTGAGGATGCCGGTCCACACGGAGTATCCCCAGGACCGCAGGATGGCGGCGTACTGCTTCCACAAGGGCAGGACGTCGGGGACTTCCTCCATGGCGACCCACTCCGGCTCGCCTACGGTGTTCAGGGCTTGGAGGTAGCGCATGGGCTCGGCGGCCAGCAGGGAGCGTTGGTCCCGGCAGGCGGACAGCAGGCGTTCGCGGATGTCGCGGCCGGCGGCGAGACTCTCGACGGCCTCGTGCACGAGGGGCTGGTCGAGCAGGCCGAGGCGTTTGCCGGCCATACTCCACGCCTGACACGGAGGCGACGCCAACAACCCGCGGGTCCGGCCGAGCCACGGCCACGTCGGATATCTGGCCACGTCGGTCCGCACCGTCCACTGCCCGGCGGCCACACGGGTTTTCTAGGCCCATTCGTCCCATTCCAGGCCGACGTCCCGCACACCGAACACCGTCAGCGCGCGGCTCCAACCCCCCGGACCTGCAAAGAGGTCCAGAATCAAGTGGCCAGCCCGTAGTCGTCCTGCGTCGGCCCGTCCGCGTCCCCGCGACATGCCCAGGGGGAGCAGCCGTCCACGACGCCGTTCTCCAGCTCGTCCGCGTCGCCTAGTTCGGGCTGGAGGGCGGCCCGCTCGGCGGCGGTGACGTGGTCGATCGGCGCCTGGCCCAGCGGCACCCGCGAGCGGTGCAGGAACGCCTGGCCAAGCAGCGCGTTGCCCGTGGCGTTGGCGCGGGCGTTGCCCTGGCGAATAGCGGCGTCGAATTCCACGACGTCCTGCCACTCGTCGGGGCTGGTGTCGCGAATGGTGCGCCACTGCGCGTTTCCGTGGAAGGGGCAGCCGAGGCACGATGACTTCGGAGTGTCGGCGAGGCCGATCGAGGTCAGGTAGCGGATGCAGTCGCCGCGTGACCAGCCCAGGTCGATGAGCGGGTGCCGATTGCGCATGTAGCGGACGTCGGCGTCCTTGGCACGGTGGAACTCGTCCGTGGATATCCCGACCCATTGCTCGACGAAGACACCCTTGGGAATGCGCTGCGGGTACGGGTATCCGAGAAGTTCGCGGACCTTCTTCTTGATTGGCTTTATCTTATATTCGCCGGTGCATTGGCGTCGGGTCATGCCTTGCTTTCCGTCCTTGTTCAGGATGTAGAGCGGCATGGAGGCGAATCGGTGATCGGGGTCGAGTGCGTCGTTGCGGATGTTCCCGGAGCTGACTCGCAGCACGGGTATTCCAGCGGGTTCGGCGACTTCCTTTACGAGTCGGTCGAGATGGGCGTATACGGCGCGAGGCTCCCACCCGGTATCGGCGAAGATCGCGTAATCAACCTTCGGGAGAACGCCCTCGGCGGAGAGGGCGAGCATGGCGCTGGACTGGATTCCCGCGCCGAGGGAGATGGCACGGAACTGCGGTATAGGGGAAATGGGGAGTCCTGACGGTAAGGAGGGGCGGCGGTGCGACCGTGCGGAGCGTGCGGGCGAAGGCGGTGACGGTGGCGCCCGCCTCGTGGGGCCGACCCTTGAGGGAGAGCCGGACCGGGGACGCCGATGGCGTTCACCAGAGGCACCGCAGCGGTGCCCGACGAGCCCAGCACGAGGCCACTGGTGCCGGCGTCGTTGCTGCGGTCAGCGGCGGTGGCCTGCTGCGAGAGTTGAGGTAGTGACGGGGACAACGGCGCTCGCGCGCGGTTGCGGACCGGGCACGGCGCCCGTGGGCCGGCCACTGAAGGCGGGAGCGACCTGGTCGAGGGTCTGGGCGACCTGCTGGGCCTGGGCTCGGGCTTGACGGAGCTGTTCGGCCACCTCGTGGGGGAGGCGCTCCCACTGGGCCGTGTACTGGTAGTCCCGAAGGATTTCGGCGGCGTTGCGGAGTTGTTCGGCGACTTGTTGCAGGATCGCGGTCTGCTGTTCTGGGCTGGTCGCGGTACCGGTGTGCTGCAGGAGTGCGTCGAGGGCGGCGGGCAGGGGGTCGGTGTCGGCGGGGAGGCCGAACAGGTGAGCGTGCAGGGATGCTGCGAAGGCGGTGACGGGCCCGCCCCGGGAGCGGTGGCCGAACTCGGCTGCCGCCTGTGGCCGGACGTGGAAGCTGACAATCACGTCTCGGGGCGCGGCGTCGGGGTGGATCTGGTCGGCGAGGGCGCGGGCGAGGTCATGTGCCGTCGGTAGGTTGGAGGGCGTGGTGGCTCCCAGTTGGGTTGGTCAACGGGCCAAGCTGCGTGTGGCGGTAGCGGTCGGTCGTGCTGCGGCGGTTGCGGCGGTGCGGATCGGCCGAGAGCGGTTGCGAGGGCGCGGCAGCCGTCGAAGGTGCGGTGGTGGGGGTGTGGTGTGCGAGGTTGCCGGCCGGGTCCGGGCCGCGCAGGAGAGCGAGGTAGTTCAGCGCGTCCTGGTGGCGGGTGCAGTCGGAACCCAGAGCCAGCAGGCGTTCGAGGATGGTGGAGGCGGCGGTCATCGTCTCGGCTGTCGGCTGGCGTGCGCCCGGGCAGCCTGGGCGACGGCGTGGTGGGCGTGGGGGTTGACCGCGGCACCGCTCACGGGTGTGATCAGCGCGCTGTCGCTGTTCTGGACCAGGAACGGCACCTCTTTGAAGACCCGTTCGACGGGTTCATCGCTGGCGAGGTGGACGAAGAACTGGGCGACCAGGCGCTCGGGGGTATCACGGGTGAAGGTGGCGCTCCACTCGGTGTCGAAGCCCTCATAGAGCGAGTGCTCGAACCGCCAGGGCACCTCGGCGTCCCGTTCGTGGCGCAGATGACAATGCTCGTCGGGCGAGGTGAACAGGGTGATCCGCCCCACACGTACGACCGTCCACCCGTTGAGCTCCGCGCTCTGGGCGAGAGTGCTCGTGGTGAGCGGGATGCGATCGGCGTGCCGAGTGTCGCCCAGGAGTTGGGGCAGGACTTGTGTGACTGCGGCCAGGGCCTCGGCCGGTGTCTGCCGGCTGAACCGGGCTGTCCAGTTCGGCTCGTGGTGGCGCAGTTCCCACCAGATGCCGTCCCGCCGGTTCGGCTCGAAGTCGAGGAAGACGCTGCCGCAGGGGCTGTCGATCTCGATTCGCCCGGTGCTCGGGTTGTGTTCGTAGCGCCAGTTGAACAGGTGGACCAGCGGACCGATCACGTCGTTGAACTTGTTCATCTCGCCGCTGGCGAGGTGCCGCGGAGAGACCATAACCCGCTCATCGGGGTTGAACTCGGTCATCGACGCGGCCCCTTCGTCGCCGCCGCGGCGGACGGCGTGATGGCCGCACCCTTGCCCGCTGAGTGATGGGCCAGTGCGCGGTGCCCCTCGGGGGTGACGGTGATGCTCCGCCCCCTGTACAGGGGTACGGAGGTGTCGAGGTGCAGCAGGCCGCGCTTGTCCAGGGACTGGAAGGTGGCGGTGGTGATCACGGTGAGGTCGGGTGTGCAGACCGTGGTGGAGCCACGACCTCGCGTCTGCATCGTCGCCCCGCCCTGCGCCAGCGAGCGCAGCGCCTGGTACTGGGCGGCGCTGAGCCGGTGCGGTACCGGCCGGCCGGCGCTGGTGCTTGCGGTGCGTTCGAGATCGCGGGTGATCCCGGAGGCGGTGTAGTGGCAGCAGGTCGCGCACAGCTTGAGGTGGTGGGCGGCGGTGACCAAGCTCTCGGCCAGGAGCGGTGCGGCTTCCGCGTGCCGGGCCTGGCGCACGACCGCGTCATCGAGCGGCGGCCCCCCGGCGAAGGCGGAGGCTTCGAGAGGGTTGTCCGCCACAGCCCTCGCCAGTTGCCAGGCGGCGAAGCAGGCGGAGGCGACGACTTCGCCGAGTGTTTCCAGGGAGGACCGGCTGCCGGGCACGGCCGTGTACTGGCTGCCGTCGAGAGCGGACAGGTGGACCAGAGTGCGGCCGGTCAGCTCGTGGATGGAAAGGATCTTCGGGCCGAGCTGCTGTAGCAGCTCGGCGCCCGGTCCCGCGTCCAGGGCGGTGAGCGTGGTGCACAGGGCGGCGAAGTCGGCGCCGAGTTGACGCAGATGCTCGATCTGCACAGGCAGGTCGATGGGGCGACGGGTGATGGTGCGGCTCCGAGGTTGGGTCAGATCTTTCGGGCGGATGCCTTTGCGGCGGCGGGGACCGGCGCGGGTGCTGCGCCGAGTGCTTTGGCGGCGGGAGGGTGGCTGAGGGCGGCGGCTAGGGCAGTAGTGCCGGCGGAGGTGAGGTGGACGCGGTCTTGGAGGGGTCCACCGATGTAGGCGGAGGGCGCGGACTTCGGGAGGCGCTCGGCCAGGCCGGTTGCCTCCAGCGACCGCAGGGTGCCGATGAGTACGCGCTCGCGTCGGTAGTGGACGTAGTGCCGTCCCAGGGAGCTGGTCGCCACGACGTTGCCGCAGGCGATCTCCCACAGCGCGGTGTGCTGCGCGGCGGTCAGCGGGCGCTGCGGGGGGTCGGGGGTGTTCCCACGTCGGCGTCGCATTTCTCGGGCGATGGTGTCGGCGCAGTCCGTGGCCGCTTCGGGTGCCAGGGCGGTCAGCGTCCGGGCCATCGCCAGGCGGTGGTCGGAGGAGGCGCCGCTCAGGAACGCGACCTGCTGGAGACGGACCACCGCGTCCGACAGCTCGTGACTCTCAAAGAGCCGCTCATCGATGACTGCTTGGATAGCGGAGCGGGTCGCGGCGGCCAGATGCTGTGCGGAGGCGACGTGGACGTCGGGCTCGGCTGGCGAACCTTCCCGCAGGTGCCGGTCGAGCGTGTCGTTGTGGCGCACGTACTGCCCTGCGAGCAACAGCAGCCGTTCAACCGGCGTCGGTAGCCGGGCCACATCGAACAGCAGGCCGTCGCCAGGCGGTGTCGTCATGCGCGGCGCCGGACGGCCAAGGCATGCGACGGCGCGGGCGTGGGTGCGCTCGTAACAGTGGGGGAGAGCGGATCCTCCAGCGCTGTACGGGCCGACACCAGGGCTCGGTCGGCATCGTCGAGGTGAATCCGCAGACGGCTGTGATGTTCGAGCGCGTCGACCTTCTGCTGGAGCGTGTCCTGCGCTGTGGTGGTGAGGGCGATGAGCGGCGCGAGGGCCTGGGTGGAGTGGGCGATGGCCTGCCCAAGCTGGCCGACGCTGCGACCGAGCCTCTTGGCGGGCGGCAGGTCGCAGACGTTCCAAACGAGTTGATACTCGACGTCGGCGGCCATGCTGGCAGCTAGGTGGCACAGCAGGCTGCCCTGCCGCATGGAGTTGAACAGGCTCGTGTCGTCCGCGGTGATGGGGTAATCGGGGATGTCGGCGATCACAGCGTCCACGGCGTGGCGCGGTGACAGGTCGCCGAGGCCGGCGGGTTCGTAGGTGTGCAGGTCATCTCCAGGCTCTGGTTTTGGGGGCTTGCTACAGGAAGCGGGCCTCGCTGCTCTGGCAGGCCCGGGACGGGACGTGGCGCTGCCAGGCGGGCACGGAGTCCGTAGCCGCACCTGGGTGGATCGGCACCAGGTGCGGCTGGACTCTGGCTTACACGGCCTTGCCGAAGTCGGATCGCGTCGGCGCGTGCTTGGCGACGGCACGGTCGGTGATGGCCTTCGATGCGCGAGCGGAGGCGGCCGACAGTTCGGCGGCGCCGGGCTCTCTGTACCAGGGGCGCAGGTCGAGCATGGCCACGCGCATGCCGGTGGCGAAGCACAGGGCGCTGCCCTTGGGCAGGGCGCGGATCGCGTCGGCGGGCAGGATCCGTTCCTGCCGCATCGACACGGAGGTCGATTTCCCGGATTCGGAGTGCGAGGTGGAGGTGGTCTCCACGTCGTGGTCGCCGATCAACCGGCTGAGCTTGTCGGCGAAGTCCGGGTCGTCGATGCCGGCCCCGATGACTTTCACGGTGGAGGCGGACCACATGGCGTCCATGCCGGCGTCTCCCCAGACTTTCTGGCCCTGGCGGTAGCTCTGGAGGATCGTGATGGGGATGATCCCGCGGCTGCCGAGGTGGGAGTACAGGTCCGGCAGGTCGCTGATCTTGCAGACGTTGGCGGCCTCGTCGAGGATCGCCAGCATCGGCGGGTCGAGACGTCCTCCGGCGCGCTCAGCCTGGGTGGTCGCGGCCCGCATCACCGAGTCCGCGCACGCCGCGATCAACGCCGAGGCTCCGCCGCCGCCGTCCTTGCTGAGCAGGAACAGCGTGTCGGTGGAGGTGACGAAGTCGGCCGGCCGGAACTCGGCGACGTCCTTCTGTGGGGTTACCCACGCGGCGATCTCGGTGTTGAGCAGGGCTGCGGCGTACTGGCGGGCGGTCTCGTAGATGCCGTCGCGTGTTTCGGGGGGTCCTTCGACGGTGCCCTTGAGCTGGGCTGCGACGGCGGTGAAGTCGTGGTCGCGCAGGATGTCGAGCGGGGTGCGGTCGGCGGGGAACGCGAGCCACTGCATGATGTCGGTGATCGGCCGCTCGTCGAGGGCTGCCGCGAGGAGCAGTTGGCTCAGGATGTTGCTGCCGGCTTTGGACCAGAAGTCGCCCTGGGCGCTGGCATCGACGCTCGCGGCGAGGAAGTGGCCGGCCAGCCGGCCGGCGCCGTCGAGGGTCCTCGCGCTGGCCAGAGGGTTCCACCACATGTCACGGGCCGCGTGGGCGATCTGCTGCGGGTCCATCGTCCACACCTGACCGACCTGGGTGCGGGCGTCGTAAGCGGCGGTGAACGCGTCCCTGGCGGCCTTGTTCGAGGTCAGAAGGACCGGGCCGGGGGCGTTGAGGATGGAGGGAATGGCAAGCGAGGTGGTCTTGCCGGACCGGGGGGCCATGATCGCGACAGCGACGTCCTCGAACCCCATCCGCACCTCGTGCCGGGTGCCTTGCAGGTTGCCGAGCAGGACCCCGGTGTCCTGGGCGCCGATGCGCTTGGCGTCCTTCAGACTCGGCCGCAGCGACCGGGCCTTATCGGTGATCGCTTTGGCCATGAGGGGCTCGATGTCCCTGGCCTTGGCCATACCGGTGATCTTCTTCCGGCCGCCGTTGCGGTTGTTGTGCCGGGCCCACAGGACACCGGCGACTGTTGCGAGGGCTAGGACGAGGAGACCCGGCACGATGCGAGTGCCAATCAGCAGGGACGTTTCTGCGGCCTGCGGCCAGAGCTGTTCGGGGTGGAGCAGGGCGGTGGTCGGCTGGTAGGGCGCCCAGGGGGTGCCGGTGAGGTGGGCGGTGATGTTGCCGGACAGCCAAGCGAGGTTCGAAAGGGGAACGACGACGGCGAAGACTCCCAGCAGGAGTCGGAAGGCGATGTCGTACCCGTCGGTGGAGTTGTTCGAGGAAGGGGGCAAGGAGGTACGCAACTTCCGGGCGGGGACGGAGGGGTCAGCGGCTGCGGCCGTTGCGGGCTGGCGGCTGTGGCGGGGCACTGGGACTCGTCGGGGTGGTGCGGCGCGAGGCGAGGGTGCGCACGCGTTCTTCCAGGGCGAAGGCAACGCGCTGGACGGGCATCTCCTGCGTAGTCCCGATCACCAGGGAAGTGCCGCAACCCGCACCTTGGTGAGCGGAACTCGGACGTGGCAGGGGGTGGGGTCGGCCAGCGCTGGGGTGAATGCGGCGATCAGGTGGCGAGGTGTGGGCGCCGAAACGGGTCTCCCACGGCGGTCCCTGCGGTAGAGCGGTGGTGACGAACCAGCAGTCGGTGGTGCTGTTGACGAAGTGCTCCACGCGGGCCAGACCATCAGGCGAGGTCATCGCCCTGTCACCGCCGACGTGCCGCCAGTCGGCAGCTACCAGGGACCTGTGCGGATCGGCCTCGGCGGACGTACAAGCTTGCGGGTCGGTGAGGGCGTCGGTGAAGGCGGCGATGATCTCCACCGGGGTGCGGGAGCCAAAACTCGCGTACCAGGCCGCCGGTCCGGTTCCGGGGCGTGGTGCAGCGTCCACCACTGTCCGTCGGGATCGGGCTCCAGACGCAGGAGGGCCTTGCGGTCGGGGCTGGTGAGGATGACGCGCGGCATCAGGAGGTCGTGGCCGTAGCTGTTTGACATGGACGGGTCTGGCCGACTCTCCGTATGCTGGTGATCGCTTACGAGGGGGGCAAGGTGAACGGCAATCCGCTGTACCACTGGATAGCGTTGGCCGTGTATACGGGCCTCTTGCTGCCCGTCGCGGTGGCGATACTGGCAGGCTGGACGCCGCCGTGGCTGCGGAAGCGACAGGCTGGGCTGCGATTTCATGCCTACGGCCTCCTGTGCGTCTACGCCGTCATGCTCGTCAACGGCATCCCCCGGATCGCAGGCGCCTCTTCCGGCACAGTTCTGGCCTGCATGGGCGTCGGTATCGGCTTGTTCGCCGCCGCCGCAGTCCTGTTCCTGCTCTCCGAACGCAAGGATTCAGGCGCCCAGAGAACGGGCGCAGTCGAACCTCGGGAAAGCTGAGAGACACCGCTCCAGCCGCAGGCGCGGTGAAGGGGGACGGTGACCCAGGCGGCGTCACCGCCGCCGGCCAGGTGGCGCGGCGCGATGAACGAGACCTCGACGGTGTCGGGCACCAGGGACACCGTTACCTCCGCACTCGGGCGGGCCGGCCGGGCGTGGGGGCCTTGGCCGGCGGTGGGGCCAGAGGGGAGGGGGTGTGCTGAGCGGCGGCGTGGATCTCGACGAGGACGTGACCGTGGGTGGCCCAGTCGTCGAGGTAGCTCCACGACTCGGCGTGGTACTCAGCGAGGGCTTCGTCAAACGGCGGGGTGCCGGGCGGGGCGTCGGCGAGGAGGCTGTCACGGGTGTGCACCCACTGCTCGTGCAGCGCGTCGAGCAGGTCGACCGCCGCGCGAAGGTGGCCCAGTTGGTAGGCCCAGCGGTGTTGCACCGCGCTGGTCGGCATGGTTCTGAGCTGCGCCTCGGCTGTGGCCAGCAGGTGGCGGGCGCCGGCGCGGACGGTCTCGAACGCCTCGGCGGTGTCGGCGTCGCGCTGGCGCTGGCGGGTGCCGTAGGCGTGGTCGTCGTGGGGCCAGCCGTCGAGGTCGGTGTGCTCGTCGGAGTAGGCGTCCCAGGCGTCGTAGATGTTCTTGCTGTCGCTCAAGTAGTCGTCGAGATGCTGGAGGAGATCGCGGTCAGCGGTGGTGTCGGGGGAGATGGGGAGGGTCCTGTCGGGGTCAGCGGCGAGCGGCCGGACGAGGGGTCGCCGGCGTCGCCGGGGCTGTCGCGGGTGTCGGCTGCTTCTGGCGGCGGGCGGCGCGGGCTTGCGCGCGGATCGTCTTGATACGGGTGGTGTGCGCGTCGACCACCTGCTGCGGGGTCAGCGGGCTGGGCTGTTGCACGACGGTGTAGTGGGCGGTGCGTTCGAACATGGCGCGCTGCAGCGGGGCGGGGTCAGCGAGCGCGGTGACGAAGGCGGTCACGACGTGCTCGGGTGTGCGGCTGTCGAACCAGGCGTGCCAGATGCGGGGGCCCAGGAAACCGTCTTGTCCCGGCTCACCCGCCTCCACATGCCAGGACGCCATTGCGGGGTCGTGGGGATCGGCCCGCTGCTCGACGCGGCACATCGCGTCCGGTGAGGCAGCCGCGTTTCCTGCGTCGATGAGCCAGCCCGCGGCCTGCAGCGCCGACAGGGGTGCCGCCGGTTGAGTGCGCGACGGGGCGATCAGCGCATCGGTGAGGCCGGCCAGGACCTCAGCGGGGAGGAGTTCGCCGAACTCGGCGTACCAGCCGTGCTCGGCGTCGGTGGGCTCGGCCCGCAGCCGCCACCACGCGGAGGTGGCGGACTGCGGGTCGAACTGCAGGCGGTAGCGGCGATCGGGGCTGCGCAGGATGATCTCAGCGCTCAGCGGGTCGGAAGTGGGGGACCAACCGGCGGCGGCCAGGCCGTGGGTGACGTGCCGAGCATCCCCGGGGCCGGCGAGATGACGCGGGCTGGTATCGAAGGGCACCCGCCAGGCGTGTATCTCGGCGAAAGCGGCGAGCTGCCGTTCACTTACCGGCACTCGCCGTCCTCCGGCCTGGTCTGCGGGGCGCTGTCGATCAGGGCGCGCACGTGGTCCAGCGAGTAGTGCAGGGTGTGCTGATCGGACTGCTCCCACGCGGCAGCCCGCAGCTCGTCGACCAGGACGCTGACCTCCCTGCTGCGCGGGGCGTCCGGGTGCTCCAGCAGGGAACGGGCGAAGGCGCGCAGGATGTCGCCGAACTGCACGGGGATGCCGGTGTACTCATCGAGCAGCGGAGCGACGAGGGCGAACGCCTCCTGCGGGTCGGGCTTGTCGCGCAGGTATGCCGTCAGGCGGGACAGCGTCTGCGTCACGGTACGGACGGATTCCAGGGTGGGTGCGAGCATCGGGCTCCTCGGGGGCGTCGGGGTTCAGCGGCGGGTGCGGGCGCCGCCGGCGTGAGCGTGGGGTCGCGCCGCGGTGCGGGGACGGCTACCACGGGGGGTGCTGCTGCGGGCCCAGGCGGCGCGCGCGGCGGTGATGCGTGCCTGCTGCCAAGCCCGGAGCTGGGAAGGCAGTACGGAAACCGATGTGGTGCGGACCTGCGCGCTGTGCGGGACGCGGCCCAGTGGCCGCATCACGGGCTCGGGACTGGAAAGCGCGGTGGAGAAGGCTTGGACCAGGTGCATCGGGGTGCTGGCGGTGAACTGAGCGCTCCAGCCGTTGCCCTGCTGGTCCTTCGCACCCGACGACCACATCGCGGTGCCGCCGGCGGCCTGGTGGTACTGCATCCAGGCACTGCCATCGGGGCTGGTCACGGTGGGATGTCCGGCGTGGGGATCATGGCGCCAGCGCTGTTCCCGCAGCGGCGCCCACACGTTGGGGGCGTGCGCGGAGCGGGGCTGGGTGAGGGCGTCGGTCAGACCGGCGACGATCTCCACCGGCGTCTGCCGGCCAAGGACCGCCCACCATTCGTCCTGATGGCCGTTCGCCTTGCCGTGGATGGTCCATCCGCCCGGCAGGACGTAGGGGTCGTAGCCGACGCGCACGGTGCGGTCCGGGCTCTCCATGACCAATGGGCCACCCCGCTTGGACCGGTCCTGCCATCCCGAAGCGCGCAGGAATTCCGAGACGTGCCGCAGATCGCCACCGCCCGCAAGGCCGCGCGGTGCGACGAGGTAGTGCTGCTCTGGCTGCTCGACCGCCCCCCAGTTTCGCCGCTGCTGTTTGCTCATCGGTGCCGCCGGACCACGAGCGATGCAGGGGCGGGCGGCCTGCCCGCGCTGGTGGCGGGCTGTGCGGAGGCGCGCTGGAGCGTCTCCCGATACTCCTCCAGGTCCGCGCTGGTGTGGGCGAGGTCGTTCGCGGCTCGGCCTAGGGCGAGCCACACCTCGGCTGGCAGGGCGCCGCGCTCGGTCTGGTCCTTGGCGAATCTGCTCGCTGTGTCAACCAGGTGGGCGACGCCGCCGATCAGTCCGTGGTCGGGGTCGCACATCCGCGCGATGACCTGGGCGGCCTCGGGCGCCGGCAGCTGGGTGAGGTGCTCGGTGAGCTGGTCGAGCTGGCGGCTGATCTCGTCAGTGAGCCGCACCGCGTACGGGGTGGGCTGAGACATGCTCCTCCAGAAGGGGGTTGGTCAGTCGCGTGGGCGGTTCGCGACCTGTGGAATTTGGCGGGAACCGCCGTTGGGCGTGCGCCGGTCAGCGGGCGGGCCCGGTCCGGGCCGATGAGGACGTATGTGTGCAGGGGTATGGGCGGATCAGTCCGGTCGCGGCGGGGCTCGCGAATCCGCCGCTCTGCTTCAGCGAGTCCGGCGGGCCGGGGCCCGGGTCGCGGCAGGGGCCGGCGGCAGGGTGACGGTCGGCGCGGTTCTGGTGGCGGTGTGCTGGAGCGCGGTGCTGATGCCGAGGGCGTCGAGCTGGCGACCGATGGCCAGTACGGCGTGTGCCTGCACGGTGGTGTCGTCCCCACCGAGTCGGAAGATGCCGCTCTGCGGGTCCTGGACGAAGCCCTGCTCGCTAAGGACTGCGCCGGCCACTTCGCCGACCGGTGCGGCGGCGAGGCTGCCGTCCGGCTGCCAGGTCAGGACGACCCGCTCGGGCTGGGACGGCTGGACGCCGCCGATGGCGTTGTGGCGGACCTGGGCGAGGGCGCTGTCGTAGCGGGCGAGGAGGTCGCCCGCGACGGTCTCGGCACCTTGGAAGGGGTCGTCGACCAGCGCGATGCCGTTGGGCTCGGGAACGGCGCGGTATGCCTCGTCGGGAAGGTTCTGAGGGGCGAGGGCGGCGACGAGGAACCCGTCGCGATCGTCGTACCGATCCAGGACGAGGAACTGGGCGCCGTCCGGGCGGCTGAGGACGGCCGCATGCCGCAGCGCAGTCTCGGCGAGGGTGTCGGCGACGAGGTCCAAGTCCCAGACCCGGTCCGTCAGATCGATGAGGTCGTCCTTGTTCTCGGACGGAAGGTAGGTGCTGGTCCAGGCGCCGGACAGTTCCCCGGCGAGGACGTCGGCGTAGGAGGCGAGGCGCTCGGAGTTTTCGTGATCGGGCATGGGGTCCTTGGCTGTAGTGGAGGTCAACGGCGCAGCCCGGTGGCCACCGGGGGTGGCGGGGCGGGAACGGTGCGCGGTGGGGGCGGGCAGGCGCAGACGGCGGACCGCTCGCGCTCGGTGGCCGGCACCTGTTGGGTGCAGGCGCTGCGGCCGGGGTGCGGGGCGTGCCGGTCGGCGAGGGCGTTGCGGGTGTGGTGGAGGTCGGCGCTGATGACGGGCAGGCGCTCGTCGGCGAGGTAGCGAAGCCGCTCGGCGATGTGCGGGTCGGCGGCCTGGCCGAGGCCGTCGTGGAACTCCGCGGTGGCGGTCAGGACCTCGGCCAGGGCGGCGAGAATGCCGTCGTGCGCGGCGGTCAGCTCGGTGAGAGCGTCGGCGGCCTCACCGGTGGTGGTGGCCTGGCGGATCCGCTCGGCGAGCTGGGCCACGGAGGCGCCGAGTGTCGGGTAAGTGGCCGGCCGTGCCTCGGTGTCGAAATCCGCATCGCAGTCGACGTGGTAGCTGGCGGCTCGCAGCCTTGCCACAGCGCCGATGGCGAGGCGAGATTCCTCGTCCTGATCGAGACCGGTGGGGGTGCGGTGGTAGGTCTCGTGGACGCGCACGACAGGGACGAAACCTGCCCGCTGCAGAACACTGTGGGCTCCTGCGTCTCCGCCGCGGGCGAGGACCTCATCGGAGTGCGGATCGCGGCGGATGTCGAGGAAGCGGTCGGCGAGAGGTGAAGGAACGTTTCTCCTATGGTGATCGGTGGGTGGCGGACCGGACGGCGGGTGGTGCGGGGGCCACGCTGGGGCGGACGACCGACAGGTGGACTGCCGTGGTGTCGAGGTCCTGCTGGATGGCGTGGAGCCGGCGGGCGATCAGCTCCAGACGGTGTGCCGTGTCCGGCCTGGTGGCTCCTGGCTGGCGGGCGATCCGGTGGGCGGTGTGCTCGATGAGTGAGCGGACCGTGGCCAGCGGACCGGCGTGCTCGTCGGCGAGCTGCGACAGGACGCTCGCGAGGTGGCCTGTGGCAGTGGGTACGGGCGGGATGGGGGCCTGCGGCTGGGGAGCGGTGGGTGCCGGGGTCAGGCGCAGGTCCCCTTCAATGCGGCGGGCTTCGACCGAAAGGCGCTGCAGGACGCCGGCGGGCTGGGTGTTCCATTCGCCGTCGAGGCGGATCAGGTTGGCGATCAGGTCGAGGTGCCCGAGTTGGGCTTGGACGGCGATCCACCGACAGCCGTGCTCGTCGCCGGGGACCTCGATGCCTGCGGCGCGGGCGAGCCGGTGGGCGACCTCCGCCCACTCCGCCGATGACAGGTCACGGTCATCGTGGTGGAGCCGGGCGTGCAGGTGGAGGATCGCGCGCCGGTCCTCCGTGGGACTGGCGGCGAACGGGTGCTCCAGAAGCGGGTCTTCGAGGTGATCGGCCCACTGGGCGGACGTCCAGACCTTCTGCTCGTCCTCCAGGGTGTAGGAGTCCAGGCCCGGCCAGTGGGCGACCACCGTGTACTCGGTCAGTCCGTCATCCGGTGAGACCGGGCGGCCCAGTGCCGCGGTGAGCGGGTCGTGCGGGGTATGGGTGCGCTCGTGGACCTGGAAGATCACCGGCCGCCCCGGACGTCGGCGACGTGCACGAGCTGGTAGAGGGCGGTGATGGTGTACCAGCCGCAGTCGACAAGGGCGTTGGCGTCGGTGTGCTTCGGCAGGAGGTAGTCCTCCATGGCCCGCAGGTGGATCAGGCAGTCCGGGCAGCGGCGCGTGAGGTGGACGAGATAGCGGGGGTGGGCGGTGAGGTACGACTGTGCTCCGCCGGTCGCGTCGCGCACTCGCCATCCGTCCTCGTCGGTCGGGGCGTGCCAGGAGGAGGCGACCACGCGCACAGCGTCTCCCCACAGCTCTCCGCCGGCGACCCCTCTCAGGACGACGACCTGGTCGCCGGCCTGAAAATGGCCGTGGGTGATGTCCCGGACGGGGGTGAACGGGTCAGGCGTCGCAGCGAACGCCGGTATGGGTGGGGGTAGGGTCATCCGGTTCCTTCCACGTGAGACGTGATGCGGTGGGAGGAACAATGGTCCGGAAGAACGCCGGTTTGGCTAACCGGCGATCCCCGGCTATGTTCCCCCTTCGTCACCGGAACGGGTTCTCCGTCCCCTGGTCGTCCTCACCCGCCGCGTCGAGGAGTTCGGGCAGGTCAGAGCCTTCTACGTCCCTCTGGTCGATCCACCATCCGGCCCGCGTGACGCCCCGCGCTTTCTCCTCCATCTCCGCCCAGTCCGCCTCGTCCCAGGTCCCCTCGACGACCAGCGCGACGTGCGCGGCAGCCATCAGCTGGTGGCGGGAGCGCACACCCCAGTCCAGGGCCTTGTCCGGCCCTTCCAGCGGCGGCATGTCGAACTTCTCCGCCCATTCGACGGCAGCCTGCTGCTCCTGGGCACGCTTGGCGGCGAGCCACTCTTCCTTGGATGGGCTGTCAGCGTCCCGTGCTGCCTTCCAGCAGTCGGTGCAGTCCTTCGTGGCGAGCCAGCGGGCGAATCCGGCCCGTTTATCGGCGGGACGGTCGGACAGGTCGTGCTCGACTGCGTGGGAGCAAGGGTGCTGGACGGTCCATTGGGTGCGTACTGCCATAGATGGGTCTCCTCAAGTAAGTGGGCTGAAAGTGGTGTTGGGCTGCTGGTCGGGGGGTTTCGCTTCGGGGTGGGGCCGCGCGGTTGTACCGGCAGGGCCGGGAAGGTGTCCGGCCGGGCGCAGGTGCGGGCGCCCGGCGAGCAGGACAGTGAGAGCGAAGGCGGCGCCGGCTGCGGGGAGTGCGGCGCTGGCGAGGTGGTGCTCGGCGAGGCGCCCGGCCAGCGCGGTGCCGGCAGCCTGCCCGGCGCCGATCGACAGGATCAGCCACGCGTACGCCTCGCTGGTGCGGCCCGCAGGGGCCAGGGTGTCCGTGGTCAAGAACGCGCAGGCGACCACGACGGTGAGGAACGCCCCGGGCACGATGACCGCGGCGGTGGCCGCGCCCGGGCCCAAGACGGCCAGGAGCGGGAGCCACCCGGCCAGGAACGCTGCCCCACCGGTGATCAGTCGGCTGGTGGTGGTGCCCTTCCACGTGCGGCGTCCGTAGACCAGGCCGCCCAGGAGGCTGCCGATGGAGAAGGCGGCGGGGATGATCCCGGACAGCATGCTCTGGCCGTGCTGCTCGGCCAGGGAGACGGCCCAGACGTTCATCGCTCCGATTGCGAACCCGACCCCGGCAAGAGCGGCGAACAGCAGCACCAGACCCCAGCTGGTCAGCCTGCGGACCGACCCGGCGTGCGCACTGGCGGGCTGTGCGGGGTGCCAGCGCCGGGAGGGCGGTGCGAGGGCGACGACGGCGGTGCCGATCAGGCCGAGGGCGGCGGTAACGATCAGGGCGCACGATGGCTCGTACGCGGCGGTGAGTGCGGCGACAAGCAGCGGGCCGACGACGTACAGCAGGCCCTGGCTGCCGGTGTCGAGAGCGAGCGCCGCGTGCCGCATCCGGGGGTTGGGCAGCACGCTCGGCCACAGAGCCCGCAGTCCGACTTCCAGGGCTGGCGTGGACAGGCCGGCGGCGATGACGATCCCTACGGCGAGCGATGCTCCGCCGTGCAGGCCGACCGCTGGGAGAGCCACCAGGAACGAGGAGTTCGCCAGGGCCGCCAGCAGGTGTACGGCGGTCTGTCCGTGGCGGTCCATCAGGCGTCCCATGGCTGGCTGAGCCAGCGACGACGCGAGCCCGTACACGGCAGCGAGCATTCCTGCGAGGGCGATGCCGCTTCCCGAAGCGGTGGCCCACAGCATGATCGCGACCGGGGCCGTGGCGTTGGGCAGGCGGCCGGTGAGAGTGCCGGCGAGGAGCCGGGTGATGTGCGGGCTGCCCAGCACCGCGCGGTAGGTGATGCGCGGTGCCGGAGTCGAGGGTGCGGTCAAGGACAACGAAGGGCTTTCTGGGAACGGGAGGTTATGGGCGGCGCGCGGTTGTCGGAGTGCGAGGTGGCGGCGCAGCTGGAGGTGCGGTCTCCAGCGCGGGGCGTGGCCGGATCCGCGGAGGTTTCGGCACGCGGTGCGGCGGCAGGACGGCCACGGTGGCACCGAGGTCCTCTGCCGCGTCGCGGACCTCGCGCATCAGGGAGTCGAGCTGCCGCGCGAGTGCGTGGATCCGGGCGCCGATCTGCTGGCTCCTCACCGTGCCCAGCGCGTCGGAGAACTCCTCAGCGGCGTACAGGAGGTGCCCCAGGCGGACCATCGCACCCGCGCCGACGCCCTCTTGCGTGGCACTGAGCAGGACTCCGGAGACATCGCCCGCGGTACGGGCTTCGACCACCTCCCGGAGCAGCTCCTGCAGGGGCTGCTCGGGGACGGGCTCTGGGCGGTTGAACCGGGACGCGGCGTCGGGCCGTAGGACTCCGGGCGGCACTGCTCGGGGCAACGCCTGCCCGGCCGCGTACTCATGGACGTAGTGCCCGATGATCTCCCAGTCCGAGGCGTCCGGGTCTCCGGCGAGCGCGACCACCGTGGAGTCGTCGTCCTCGATGAGGTACGCGAGCGTGATGCGGCGACCGTCAGCCACATGCCACGACTCGATCAAGTCCAATGCCCCGCCCTGCCGTAGCGCGGCGTGCGCCCGCGCGGTCCAGCTCTGCCGTTCCTCATACGTCAGCCCGGGTTCGGGCTCGTGGTGCTGCTCGGCCAGGTCAGCGGCGATGGATCCGTAGTCTGCCCAGGCGGCGAGGTGAGGCCACACCAGGGCGTATTGGACACGCTGCGCGGCCGAGTCAGGCTCGGCGGGACGGTCGAGAACGCGGACGATCTCGGTGTGGGAGGTGGCGAGCGAGTCGAGCACCTCGCGCCACGCGCTCAGGGGTCCGGTGGGCGGCAGTTCATCGAGCGCGCGGTGAGCGGCGCCGAGCAGGCCGTCGGCGTGCGGGGCGAGGTAGGTGGTGTACACCTCCACGGCTGCCGTGTTGCGGTGGGCGAGAGCATCCGCGGCGGCGCCGGGGTGCGCGGTGCGGCCGTAGCGGTCACGGGTCGTGTCGAGCGCGTACTGGGTCTGGGTGTCGATCACGGACATCCGTAGCCGGAACTCGCGGGCCTGTTGCGCGAGGCGCGATGCCTCCGCCTGGAGGCTGTCGGGATACGGGTCGCCGGCGGGCGTCATCGGGCTCGCCCCTCGCCCGAAGACAACGGGCTGCGGGTCGGGGCAACAAGGCCCAGGCCGGCGTGCTTTGCGAAGCAGATGTGGTCAGACAGGAGGAATCCCTCGGTCGTCGTGGTCGTGTGGTGGTGTCTCAGCGTGTTCTGCGGATGGCGTCGGTGGCGGCTTTGGCGATGGCGGCGGGGGTGCTGGAGGGTTGGGGCAGGTGGAGGGGGGTGGTGCCCGGCAGGTGGCGGGACTCTTTGGTGAGGGTGAGTTGGAGTACGGCGCAGCCGGCGGTGGTGAGGCGTTTGATGCGGGTGAGGGCTTGGGCGGTTTCGCCGTCGGTGTAGTGGGCGTCGGTGACGATCACGAGGAGGCGGCCGGTGCCGGGGCGGCTGAGGTCGAGGCCGTGGTCGAGTGCGTCGATGGCGTCGCCGAGGTTGTGGTTGCCGCCGTTGGCATGGAACGTCGTCACACGCTCTGGTGCCCGGTGGGTGGGTCGGGTCAGTGCGGTCAGATTCATGTCGTAGGCGATGGTGGCGGTGCGGGAGTCGGGGTCGGTCAGGGCCGCTGCGCGGGCCACGATCCATGCGGCGGACGCGACGGGTTTGCAGGCGGCCGACATGGAGCCCGAGACATCGACCGCGATCCCCACCCTCAACGGTGGGGTGGGGGAGTTGCGGCGGCGGGTGTGGGTGAAAGGCTCCGCGGTGGGTATCGAGCCGGCGGCGCGCTGGGCGTCGCGGGCGAGGGCTTGGCGCATGTTGAGGCGGCCGGGCGGGGTGGGGCTGGTGGTCCGTTCCTCGGCGCGTTCGCGGTAGGCGGCGGCGCGAAGGGCGCGGCTCAGGCGCGCGGCGGCGCTCTGCTCGGCGGCGGTGGGTTTGCGGCTGCCGGTGACCGGGTTGCTGGAGGGCGCGGGTGTGCCGTCGGGGCTGACGGTGGTGCCGCGTGGGTTGAAGACCGACTTGGCGGTGGCGGCGGCTTTGCGTCGCTGGCCGGCCTGTTGGGCGCGGTCGTTGGCCTTCGCCCGGGACTGTGCTGCCACGGCGTTGTTCGAGGCAGCGTGTGCCGCGAGGTCGGCGGCGTCGTTGGCGGCCATGTTGTCCAGGACGACCGTCACGGCGCCGGACAGCAGATCGGTGAGGTCTTGCGGTACGGCGGGCAGGGCAGGGGCGGCGGTGTCCAGGGCGTCGCACCAGTCCTGGGCGTGTTGGAGCATGGTGGTGGCGTCGTAGTCGGCGCACCGGTGGGCTGCGGTCCAGATGCCGGTGAGGGTGGCCAGCAGGGGCGCGCCCAGGACCCTTTCGCACAGATCGGCGACGGCTTTGGTCTCGCCGGCGTCCAGGATGCCGGCGTCCCGGCGCCCGAGCATCAGGGCCGCCGCACTGGCGGCCTGCTCGACGCCCTGAAAGCTGGGGTTGGCGATGTCGGGCATGACCAGGGTCCGGGCACTGGTGCGCAGGTACGTGCGGTCGGTGGGCCGCCTGGTCAGATGGGCGCCCTCGACGCGGCTCTCCTCCAGCAGCAGCGCGGCCTCGACGACGCGGGGTTCCGCACCGGCCGGCTCCTCCCACACCGAGTGGGCGGCGTGCGCGGCCTCGTGGACGAGGACCCCCCAGGCGGCGGGATATCGTTCCTCGTCACCCACGATCCGCGGGTGCACCTCGTGGGGCTGGAGGGGGGCGAACAGCTTGGCATCGAACTCCACCTCCGCCAACCGGGGAAAGTAGGCCGCCGGTGCGCCGGAGCGGGTGCCGGGACGGCAGATGACGAGCAGGTCCTGGCGGCCGGACAGCGCGACCAGCCGGTCGCCGAGCTCGGCTCCCACCCGCAGCCACGCCGCCGGGGAGGAACGGGGCTGTGCGGGCGGGGCACCGTCGTCGTCCCAGCGCGTGAGGTCAGCGTCGTCGGGCGTGGTGGCGGAGGACTGGACGTGGTGATGGGCGCTCATCGCGAGCGGCCCCGATAGGCGGAGCCGGTGCTGCCCGGGGGCTGCCGGGCGACCGACGCACTGCCAGCGGAGAGCTGCCGGCCCAGGGTGAGGGGCGCGACCTGCTTGACGCCGGCGATCTTGCCGACGGCGTCGGCGACGGCGTCGCGGTCCTCCAGGGGAGCGATGCCGATTAGGTTCGCGAGCGCGGCCTTGGTGCCGAGGACGGCCTCGGTCTTCTGGTAGCTGAGCAGTTCCCGCAGCTGCGGTGCCCAGCCCATCTCGCCGAGTTCGACCTGCCGCGCGAGATGCCGGGCGATCCGGACCACCCGGGCATCGATCTTCAGAGCCAGGGCGAGATCGTAGTCCGTGCCGACCTGAATCTGCACGCTGAACCGGGACGCCAGCGCCTCCGTCAAAACGGCGCCGTGCACGCCCGGATTGTGGCCCGCCACCACGTAGAAGCCGGGCTCGGCCTTGATGGTCTCGCCCTTATGGGCCTTGACCTGGATCTGGCGGCGCCCGTCCATGGCCGGGTAGAGGGCGGCCAGCACCTTCGGTGAGATCAAGGTGGCGTCGTCGATCAGCAGGGCGCGGCCCTCGGTCATCGCGGCGACCAGCGGACCGTACTGGAAGACGTACCCTCCGCCGTCGGCTTGCGTGTACTCGCCGATCAGGTCGCCGACCGTGGTGTCGCCGTCGCCGGCGACGGTGACCAGGTCAGGAAACGCGGCCTCCACCAGGGACGTCTTGCCGGTTCCCGGGGGACCGTAGAGCAGCACCGGCACGTCGGCGTCACGCAGACGATTCAGCGCCTCGACGTCGGGCAGATCGGCCAGCTCCCGGGGATGGTAGAGCTGGCCTCCCGCGCGGCGGATCGGGCCGCCCTGCTGGGGCGTGCGGGCCGCGGGAGCGCTGATGCGGGCCGTGGCCGCTTGGCGGGGAGCGTGGGTTCCCGGTGGGCTGATCACTGCGGCCTGCGCGGCTGCGGCGGTCTTCTGATTCGCGCGGAACTGCGGCTGTCCGGTGCCGTGCTGGTCGGCCTCGCCGCGTCGCGCCAGGGTCAGGGCGGCGTTGCGGACGGCGCCGTGGGAGTGGCCCAGCTGCCTGGCCATGTCCCCGATGGTGAGGCTGTCCGCGGGCCGGTCGGCCAGCAGCCTGGCCACCTTGGCCCGTAGTTCGCCGGCTTTGGTGCGTGCTGTGGCGGGCGGTCCGGGTGTGGTCAAAAAGAGGATCCTTCAACGAATCTGCGTGCGGGCGGGGTTGGCAATGCAGGTGCGGACGGCCTCGGCGTGGGAGGTCCTATCGCTGGTCTGTGCGGGCGTGCCCGGCGGGGGAGCACCGTCGGCGTTCACAGGCTGGCCGATGCTCGGTCCAGGGACACGGGGTGGCCGGCGGCGCGCGGTTCGCCGGCTGCCGTGCAGGTCCGCGGCTCCGGTCCGCGGCGGTTTCCGCGGGTTGGGCGGGCTCAGCCGGGAGTCTCCTCGAAACCGGACTGAAGCAGGATCCGCCGGGCGGCGGCGTTATAGCCGGTGGTGGTGATCTCGCCAGTGGTGCTGTGCCGGATCGGCGCGAACGGCTGGACTGTGCGCTCTGCTGGCGCCGCCTCGTGGACGGGCCAGGGCCCCTTCACGACGAGGGTGCGGGTCGCCGACAGGGATTCGAGCGCCTCCCTGCGGCGGTCTGTCAGGTCCTGTTCGATCCTGGCCAGGGCGTGCGTGAGTGTGTAGGCGGGGACGGATTCCCGGTTGGGGTGGGTCTCGTCGAGGCAGGGATCGACTGCGGTACGGGCACGGGCGATAAGCCGCTGGGCGGCGTGGAGCAGGCCGCCGTCCTGCAGGAGGTGTTCCAGGAGTTGGTCGAGCTGATCGCTGTCGGCTGTGGTGAGGTGGCCGGCAAGTTCGTGCAGTGCCGCAGCGCTGGCCTTGACGTCGGCGACGGAGTCGAGAGGATGCGAGGTCAGGACTTCTCCGTGATGTTCGATTCGCGGCTTGGAGGGCTTGGGCGGCAGGTACCAGCCGGGCTCCAGGGGGCTCGGCGTGCGGGGCCGGTACGGGGGGCCCGTAGCCGGCCTTCCACTGTCCGTACGTTTCTCGGTCGGCGTCGGTCGTCGCGTGTCCGGTGACGGTGACGGTGCGGTTGTCATGGGCGGTGTCGGGCCGTCCGCAGGGGTTGCTCCTAGCGGTGCGCGCGAGCCGGCAATCCTGCAGCAAGCACCGGCGGGCGGCTGCTGGCAGGAGGCTTGGGTGGTGTGGGGTCCGCAGCTCGGCGAGCACTGCCTTCGGCAGGAGCGCCGGAATCCGCAGGCGATGGGCAGCGCCCATGTCGGCTGATCATGAGCAAAACACCCAGCTGGGCGAGCTTGGAGACCACAGTCGGCAACGGGCTCGCAAACGAAGTCCTGCGGTGGGAAGCACTTAGTCGTGCGAAGAGGTGCGTTGGTGACGGGATCCCTGCGAGGCTGCTGTGGTGGGATTGTCCTCGTGGGCCGCTGCGGAGCCGATGCCCTCTGCTCGTAGTCTGATTGGGGAAACTCATCACTGGGTCGTGCGTGCGAGGGGCGTGGGAATGAGGGCACTGGAACCGCTGGGTGCGGACGACCCGAGCGAGGTGGGGTCGTACCGGTTGCTGGGGGTGCTTGGGCACGGCGGGATGGGGCGGGTGTATCTGGGGCGCAGCCCGGGTGGCCGACTCGTTGCGGTGAAGGTGGTGCACCGCCACTTGGCGGGCCACGAGCGGTTCCGTTCGCGGTTCGCGAGAGAGGTAGCGGCGGCGCGGCTGGTGAATGCAGCCCAGGACCGCGACTACACCGCCGCCGTACTCGCCGCCGATCCGGAGGCCGAGGTTCCGTGGGTGGCGACTGGCTTCGTGGCGGGCAGCGACCTGACGCACATTGTGGAGGAGCACGGTCCACTGCCTCACCGGACCGTACGCGCGCTGGGAGCCGGGCTGGCCGAGGCACTGAAAGCTGTGCATGCCCACGGGCTCGTGCACCGGGACGTCAAGCCGTCCAACGTGTTGCTTGCGCTCGACGGACCGTGTTTGATCGACTTCGGTATCGCCCGTGCCGCTGAGACGGCGACCCGGCTTACTTCGACCGGCATGGCCGTCGGTTCGCCCGGTTTCATGGCTCCCGAGCAGGTCACCGGCGAAGCGGCGATCGGGCCCGCCACGGACGTCTTCGCGCTCGGCGCCGTGCTCGCCTATGCGGCTAGCGGCCACCAGCCCTTCCCTGGCGACAGCGCCGCCCAACTGCTGTATCGGATCGTTCACGTCGAGCCGCGGCTCGACGGTGTCGAACCGGATGCCATACGTGAACTGGTCTCCGCCTGCCTCGCCAAAGATCCTGCCGCCCGTCCAGAACTGCTGGAGGTCATCGGGGCCCTGGCTGGCGAGCAGGGTGCGGGCGCGTTGCTGGAGGACTCCTCCCGGTGGCTGCCCACGGCAGTCGCCGAGGGCATCGGCCGCCGGGCCGTCGAGCTGCTTCAGTTGGAGTCTGGGCCGCCGGATCTGGAGCCGCCCGTACGAGGTCCCGTGCCGCCTCACCCACCCACGGCCGTAGACCCGGCACCGGCCTCCGGTCCGGGCGCCGCCACGCTGACAGCGATCACCAAGCCGAAGCCGAAGCCGAAGCCTGCGGCCAAGCCTGCGAACGAGGGGAAGCCCGCGCCTGCGCCCACGGCATCGGCGAAGCCGAAAGCCCCGGTGGCCGAGTTGAAGAAGCAATTCGGACTGGCCGTAGGAGTCGTCCTGGTGTTCGCCGCAGTGGGCCTCGGCATCTGGATCGACCGTCATGGAAGCGACCAACCTGACCAACCCGTCGCCCTTCCCGCCTCCTTCATCGGACGCTGGAACGACTCCCAGAACGGCTACGGCAACGAGCTCGAACTCAAGGCCGGTCGGGTCGGCGAAGAAGTAGGCACGCTCACAGCCGACATCGATGGCCAGAACGGCTCCGCTACCTGCACATACGGCCTCAGGCTCAACCGTACGGCGACCGACAGCTTTTACGCAGACCTTGACGCCGATCCGACGTCCGCCAATCGTGCTGCCTGCAGCACCCCCGTGAAGATCAAACTGCAGACCCAGCGTCTCAAGGGAGCGAACGGCGAAGACGTCCTTATGTTCCTCGCGGGCAAGCCGGTGACCAGCCTCAACGTGTTGTCACGCGCGAGCTGATCAACTGGCGATGCACCTAGGTACGCACGCACAGGACACCGTCCCACGGGTGCTTGCTTCCAGGCCGACGCGCGGTGCCGCGCCTCGTCCAGCTCGACGCTCGTCGGCGAACTACGCTCGTCGGCGGGCGTAGTTGCTTGACACGGGTCGCTGGTCGAATGACACGGGCAGGGTGGGCCAGGGCGCTGGCGACGTGGTCCGCGTCCACGAGGGCCAGCAGGGCCCCTTGCTGGCTGTGGAGTGCCGGTCGTCCATGATCACGCGGAAGTGCTCACGAAACCGCGGAACCTATAGGCGGTGTAGGGGGCGCGCTTTCGTGAGCACCGGCTCCTGCGGAAACGCTGGATTCCGCGAGCGGTGAGCAGAGGGCGTGTCGGCTGATCATGAGCAGAACTGCCGGCCGTACCACAAAGAGCGGTCGCTCTCGGTGACGCGCCGAGGATCCGGGCATGGCCACGAGGCCAGAGTTTGTGCGGTTCGTATGGGCTCCACGGGAAGCTCGTCGGGGGCGCGGGCGAACTTCAATGGTCGCGATGATCGCCGGTTACCCAAACCGGCGATCATCGGCTATGTTGCCGCCGCCTCGATGGTGTCCCGTACCGATCACTTCGTCATCAAGGGCCGCCAATACTGAGGTTCATGGCGGGCCCGCCGCTGCCGCTAGCGCCCTGTCAATAACACCTTTTTGGACAATAATTGGCGGTCTGCGGCTTTCATCGGACTGGGGTGACTGGCGTGCGTAATGTCCCTTTCTGGTGCCGGGCGCTTGGGTCCCCGCACCAGAAAGGGAAGGGGTCTCATGCCGCAGTCCCGTAGTGCCGGGGAACGTCTGGATCTTGTGCGCGAGACGGTGCAGGGCTTCCAGGGGGCGCGCGCCGAGTCACGCACCGCGCGCCGACGTGGGTTGTCGCGGGGGCAGAATCTGCTGCTGGGTGCGGCGCTGCATGCCGCGGCCCGTCTGGAGCAGGGTCTGGAGGCGACCGAACTGGAGAAGAGCCTGCTGGAGATCCTGCGGGTGGCGGCCGACGACGACACCGAGATCGCCGCCTGGGGGCAGGTCTTCGCCGACCAGCGTGCGACCCGGGGCGGGACGGGCATCTTCCCCGACGCGATCAACGGGCTGGACGTGAAGAGCGGCTACGACTTCGCCGACCTGCGCGCCGATCTAATCCGGGTGACCCCGGAGATTGTGGCGCAGCCGAACGTCGAGATCGTGGAAGTGAACGGGCTGGAGCTCGACGGGCCCAAGGACAGCGATGAGTTCCTGGAGGCGATGGGCCGCTACGGCACCGGGGTGAGCGTGTTCACCGGCAGGCCGTCGGAGCCGGCCGCGACGGACACCGGGGAGGCAGGTGCAACGCCCGCCGCGGCGGCGCTCCCGGCGCCGCTGAAACTCACGCTGCGCCCCTCGCGTTTCGAGTGCGAAAAGCGCTCGGGCGAGTTGGGGAGGGACGAGATCTACTGGGCGATGACAGTGGGCACCGACACCGACTCGACGTACGCGGTGAAGACGCCCGAGTTCGGGTCCATCGTCGCCGGCAGCCACCGCGAATTCCCCGTGATCATCCTGGAAAACGGCCCCGTACGCAGCTATGTGTCACTGAACATCGAGTGCTGGGAAGCCGACGACAGCTCCGGCGGCTTCTACAACGCCCTCCGCGATGCCCTGAGCTACATGTCCAAGCGCCTCGCGGACGCCTCCAAGAACCAGAACTACACCCCGCCGGACCGCGAGTTCGACGCCGACGGCTGGGCCGCCCTGCTCGCCATCGTCGGCGAACTCATCAACGCGATCCTCGGCTGGCTCACCAACGACGACGACCTCGTCTGCGAACGCTCCATCGGCCTGTCCCACGCGGCACTCACCCGCTACTTCACCGGGGACCGCGAAGAATGGTGGAAGTTCGACGGCGGCGACGACGGACGCCACAAACTCTGGCTGCGCGGCAAAGCCCAACTGCTTCCGCGTAACGTCAAATTCAAGTCTCAGATCAACGGTGCATGGTCCTTCACCAACCAGGGACTCGACACCGCCGGCCAGGTAGGCACCACGGCTGCGGGGGCCGCCTTTAACGGCGTTCCCAGCTATTTCTACACAAACTCCGCCACTCATCGTCTGTACTGGAAACCCGCCGCCAACCAGGCGGGCCAGGTCATCCATCAGGCCGTCACGAAGGTTCCGCCCGGCGTGGCCGTGCACGACGGCGCCCTCTACTGCATGCACGTCGGACTCGACAATGCCGTGTACTGGAACAAGCGCACGCCCAGCACGGACTGGACCCCGCACACCCCCATCCCGGGATGGGCCACGACCGTCAGCCCCGCCCTGGCCTCGCACAACGGCACCCTGTACTGCGTCCTGACCGCCATGGACGGCTCGGTGCGCTGGTCGAAGTTCACCGGCTCCTCTTGGACCAGCACCACCGTCATCGGTGGCTGGGGGACCCCCCGCGCCGCCGCCCTCACCTCGCACGGCAGCAGCCTCTACCTGGCACACCTGGGGTTCGAGGGCCGCATGTGGCTCTCCTCCTCCAGCAACGGCTCCGGCTGGTCCCAAGCCCAGGCCCTCAGCGACTGGAGCAGCCTGGAAGCTCCCGCGCTGGGCTCGGCCGACGGAAAGCTGTACTTCGCCTGGCGCACCGTGGACGGCACCCTGCGCGTCAGCACCCACAACGGCAGCACCTGGTCCGCCCCCACCGATCTCCAGACCGGCGGCTACGGCGCACCCGCCCTCATCACCCGCCCAGGCTCCGTCCAAGTCCTCTACGTCGCCTAGCCCCCCGGCCGGGGCGGCGAGCCGCCCCCGCCGCACCCTCTCGGCGGCCGCGCGCCCCTGGCCGCCTCCACCCGGCCTTGACCACTGCTCCCTGCGGCCCGAGCTGCTAGTCCTTCGCGGCACCTCGAAACCCCGCAGGCGGAAAGTTCGGGGCTGCGGAGCAGGGCAGTGTGCAGACGCCGGAGCCGAGATCGGTTGTGGTGTGGGGGCGGGTTCGCCCCGTGGACGACAGCAAAGGATGCGTCCGGATGGCTACAGGCACAGTGAAGTCGTTCAACGGTGAGAAGGGCTTCGGGTACATCTCGCCGGACGGTGGAGGGCCGGACGTATACGCCCACTACACCGCAATCCAAACCCAGGGCTTCAGAGACCTGCAGGAAGGCCAGAGGGTCGAGTTCGACATCACCCAGGGCCCCAAGGGCCCCCAAGCCGCGAACATCCAGGTCGGGTAGAAGCAGCCGGTCCGGATCCCGCCGCGCCGGGCTGCCGGCCAACCTTCGGGAGATGAGCTCCCACCCCGTGTCTAGCGTTTGCCCTCTGTTCGGCACTCGGATGCCGCGAGGCTGGTGAGGCCGGACATGCATCCCCGCCCCGGTACAGGCGCCGATGGCTCGTACCGGGCGTGGCCTGGTGTGTCTATTTGGTGCCGAGGCTTGTGGGCCGGAGCCCCGATCCTTGAAGGTATGCCATTTCCATGGACGCCGGCAGGGGCGAGCCATCGGGTTGCAGTAGTTCGATGGTGGGGTCTACGCCGGCGTAGATCGTGAGGCTGCGGGTCTGCGGAGCCGTCTGTGCAGTTGGGGCTTCGCTGGCGACGGCGCTTACGGCGTATACCGCCACTGCTGTGCCCGTCTCGTCAACGACCCTGATTCCCGAGGGGATCGCCGTTCCGCCACTGAGGGTCAGCGTGGGCATACCGTCCTCTGAGTACGTCAGGGCGAGCGTTCCTCTCTGCTCCGGCGTGATGTCCTGCACCAGCAGCTTCGGGACGCCAGTATCGGCGGCTTGCCCGTCGCTCGGGGACTCATTCGGGATCTCAACCATGGGCGTTCCTCCAGGTGTTCGCTCTACTACGGACAGCGATTCAGCGTCCCGTGATCAAGGCTTCACGACTACCCCACCCCCGACTCTGGGCACCCTCGTACGCCCCGCAGGCCCCACAGCCGCAGGCAACCGGTGGCTTCCTCGCTCTCCGGGCGGAAGTGGTTTCAGAACGGGATGGGCAGGGACTGCTCCCGAGCTTCGGCCGCGGTAAGGCATGCGTCAGCGGAAGCGACGTAGTACGTCGTCTCGCCCTGGAGGCTCGGGAAGCAGCTCTGTTCGTAGGCGTACTCCTGAGCCACGCACGCCATGAATTTGGTCGGGTTGCTGGGGTGAGGGTAGTTGCCGTCGGCCCGGCCCTCGCAGGAGAACGGAGCGGGGTCCTGGAGCGCGGCCGGTTGCTGGGCCCCCGCGGCGGAAGCGGCGGCGAGCACGGCAATACCGCTCAGGGCGAGGCTCGTAAGGATCTTGTTCATCACGCCCCGTACAACGTCGCGGACGGCGAGATGTCGCGGGTCGTCACCCGAGCGGGTGGGCGTTACCGGGCGGCGAGGTGGGCTGTCAGGCGGGAGGCGGAGGTGCCCATGCCGGTGGGGCCGGCCGGAACGCGTCCCGGCCCAGGGCGGGAGGGGGAGGCCGAGGCGGGTGCGGGTGCGGCGGGGGTGAAGACTTCGTGCCAGTCGTATTTTCCTGACGTCACGTGCCATTCGAGCATGGCCCGTACGACCTTCTTGATGCCGGCCGTGTACCTTTCCAGCCGGTCGTCCGCGATGCCGTCCTTGCCCGCGGACTGCGCCATGTAGTCGAGCGCGGTCATGTCGGCGTTGATGCGGTCCACGAGGAAGGTGACGGCTTCCACCGAGCTCTTGCCTTCGTGGGCCATCATGGCCGCGATCAGGTTGTACACCTCACCTGATGCCATGTCGCGGTTGAAGCCGAAGATGTCGTTGTACCAGCAGACGGCGTTCATGAACCGCACATGGGTGTCCGCCACGGACGGGTGCCCGTAGATCTCCTCGGGCAGGAACGCGTTCAGCGCGATCTCGTTCCACGGGATGAACATGTCCATCCCGTGGACCTGGATGAACTTGCCCAGGATGTGCGCCGTGGTGGGGATCCGGCGCTCGTGCCGTACTGCCCCGCTCTCATCCAGGGAGACGTTCAGCCAGTTGTCGATGACGCTCGCATGGCGCTTCAGCTGGTCCAGCGGGGAGATGGCCCGCACCTGGGCCCACAACTCGGCAAAGGTGTTCAGGGTGCGGGCGCCCCACGGGTCCCGGCAGGGACCGGGGACCCCTGCCCACAGGATCGGTCGGAACGCCTGGACGTACTCGACCTGCTGGGCGCGGTATTCGTCGCCGCGGGGTTCGTCCATGAAGTCGTCGAGGATCCAGAAGAACGTCAGGAGCTTGTCGGCCAGCGCCAGGTAGTCATACTTCGGGGCGTCGCACCACATGCGGGCGTGGAGGTCCGGCATGCACTGCCGCTGCAACCGCCCCAGAACCTCCTCCTCGCTCACCCCCGGGTAGGGAGGCGCCATCCCCTTCTCCACGATCCACTGAAAATTGTCCTTCTTGAGCCGCTCCGCCTGGGGGTGGATCCCGACTTGCGGGAACGGGCAGACGATCTCAGGGACCTCCGGGCTCGCCCGCGGCACGGCAAGCCCGCGTACGGCGGGGATGGGAAAGCTATCGCGGACGGCGGGAGAGCTCAGGTCATCGAGCGTGAGTACGCGTGCCACGGGGGACCATCCTTAGGACCAGTCAGCCGGCCCGCTCGGTACCTCTATTCGCACCATGGCCAGGCCGCCCGCTGGGGAACGTCACTATCCGTAACAACGGGCGAGTGGACCAAAACATCAGGAAACGAGGCGGGACATCATGGAGCCTCCGGAGCTCCGTTGACGCATTCAACCGCTGGTGCCCTCGCGCGGGCTCCGCAACGTCCTGGCTACCACTCGATGCGGTGAACGCGACCGCGTCGAGGTTTGCGGTAGAACCCGCCGCGGCAACACGAAGCAGCAGGCCCCTGCTGAGCTTCGGCTCATGGCGACGGTCCGGCCTGATCCGGTACTGGATCAGGCCGGAGCGGGCCGTGACTAGATCTCGCCGCCGTCGTCGCCGAACTGCATCCCCTCAGGGCGATCTTGCTCGTAGACGTGCTCATGGGCTACTACCGAGAGCATTTTCGCGGGGTTGGTGGGGTGCCGGTAGTTGCCGTCAGGCCGTTCAAGGAACTCGGGATAATGCTCGGTCGCGAGCATAAGCTCTCCTCCGGTAGGCGTTACTGGCCAAGGGTGCAGCCGCATCCTGGCGGCAATAATGTCTCCTGCCACCCCACAAACCACAACATCCCGATTGGGGAGCGGCGCGCTTCCCTGACGGTTTGAACCACCCTGGTTCCGCTTTCCGAGGTCGAGCCCTGCGGATGGGGCACGTTCAAGCTCGAGCACTGGAATGGCCTGCCTGGGCTGGTCGCGGCCGGTGGTGGCGTACAGGTGCAGCAGTATCCGCAAGGAACTCGGCGCCGCCGCATGGCCGACCGTCTCACGGTGCGGCAACCGGCTCGGGCCCAGGGCGCCAGGCGCGATCAAGCCGGGCCTGGGTGATCCGGGCCGGGCGGCTATGGTCGGTCGTGGTCGAGGCGCTGTAGCAGTAGTTGCGCTTCGTTGAGCAGGGCCTGGCCGCGTGCCGTCGGGGCGACGGGGCGTTTGCGGTGGTTGAAGATCGCGAAGCCGGCGGCTGTCTCCAGCTTCTTCAGGCGCCCGTTGAGGGAGGTTCGGGGGATGCCGAGCGTGAGGGCCGCCGCGCGGCGCGTGCGATAGCCCGGAAGCAGCAGGGGAGTCCGTAGTTCTTCCAGTGCGCCCACGCGCGTGCTGATCCGTTCCATGTCCGGCGACAGCGGCACGCCGAGGTCGGCGAAGGGACTCGGCTGCCACGCCGGCGGTGCGCTGTGGCCTGGCGGATGGCGGGGGACGCCCCACGCGTCGAGGAGCTGTGAGACGTTCGCATTGGGGGCGGCCAGTTCCCGGGCGATGTCGGCCACCGTTCTGCCCTTGCCGTGGTACTCGGTGCGCAGCCACGCCGGATCGACCGATCGTTTCAGTTCGCCCGGTGCGCGGTGGGGTTGCAGCGGGATGTTTGCTTGCTTCAGCGCGGTCTTGACGATCGAGGTGGTGCATCCGGCGAGTTCGGCGATCTGCAGTTGCTGCAGGCCCTGCCGCTGATAGAGGTCGCGCAGCTGTTCGGGTACCAGGTAGCCCTGGCGGGGTGGGCGGGGGTAGTTGCCCTTGTTGTGCGGGCGGGTCTGCGCGCTCAAGCGGCGGTTCTCCATCAGCAGGCGCAGTTGGTGGACCGTGAGGCCGAGGCTCTGGGCGACGTCACGGGCGGTGGAGTTAGGGGTCAGCAGGGCGCGGACGTGCTCGGTGGGGGTGGTGACGGGCGGTTGGGGCAGGGGGATGTTGTCGAGCCAGTGTGCTGGCGGCTCCCACGTCGCCGGCTCGTCGGTGATGTGGTGGCCGGCGAGGTTGCGGTGCGCCTGCTCGTCGAGGAAGGCGAGGATCTCCGGGTGCGTCCGGTAGGCGAAGCGGTGTGTCCAGGCGGGTGCGTGGTTGCCGGGCTGCGGGTCGGCCCCGAGCAGGAGCCGCCGCAGCTGCCAGCGCAGCCGGTAGAGGTGGACTTGTTGGAACTGCCGGGTGCCCAGGCTCTTGCAGAGACGCCAGTGGGCGTTCTCGTCGAGGAGCAACGGACCCGTCTCGTCGGTGAACAGGGCGCGGCGGCGTGCGTAGTCGATCGGCACCTCATGGGTGTCGAGCACGCGCGCGTAGCGGGACAGTGTGCTGCAGATGTGATCGACGTCGACGAAGGCCAGCAGGGCCTCCAGGTTGCTGCGGAAGTGCGGATTGCCCATGATCCGGGCGGCCCCGCGGTGTCCGGCAGGCCCGTCTGGAATGAGCATGAGGCTGGCGCAGGCGCGTCGCAGGCCCGCGATCCTCGGCTGGTGCGGGCTCTTGGGCGGCAGCAGCCGCAGCGTCCAGGACGGCCAGAGCATGCCGGGCATCTTCGCCGCCCGTACAGTGATGTCGGCCTCGCTCAGGGAGGGCTCGGCGGGCTCGGCGGTCGCTGTGCCGTAGCGCAGCCGGGCCTTGAGCGTGAGCTGGCTGTCGGACGCAGCGAGAAGGCGCTGGATGACGCGGGGGCCTGCGGGCCTCCAGTTGATCAGGTTCCGCGTGGGGTGTTCGCGCAGCTCACCCACTTCGCGGTCCGGCGCCAGGCACATCCACGTGAACACGTCCTCGCACCGCGGATGCCCGGGATCGGTGGCGATCGCGGCCAGGGTGGTCCCGATGGCAACGTTGCGCGCGTCGTGGATCTCCATCGCCGCGGCGCCGGCGAGAAGCTCGCCGCCGCAGGCCGTGATGATCTCGCGGGCGATGGGTGGCACGACGTCGGGCCGGGTGCCGATGTTGCGTAGCGCTCGTCGTCCCAGGTGTGACAGTTCCCCGGCCCGTTCGCGCGCAGCAGCGCTGCGATGATCCGCGATGACGTGCGCGTTGACGTCGGCCTGCGACAGCAGGACCGCATCGCCTTCGGCGAGAGAGAGGACGGGGGCTTCGGTCAGGGGGTAGCCGCAGCGGGTGCCGCGGCCGTCGCGCTCGGTCAAGGAACGGCAGGCTTGTGGCCTAGGCAGCATGCGGTGATTTCCGCCGCTGAGTACGGGTGGGTGCTTGCCACAGTGCGGGCACCGGTCGAGGAGCAGGAGCAGGAGCCGGTGTCGGCTGCAGGCGAAGGTCCAGCCCAGGCGCCAGTGCACCTGCCATTGGCCCCCGTTGCCGGCCAGGCAGGCGGGACAGTATCGCGAGGTGGTGCCGTAGAACCGCCAGTGGGCGGGCGCTCTCAGCCGCCGGGTCGGCCCGGTGATCCGCACGAGGGAACCGTCGAACGCCTCCAAGGTCATCGCCCTCAGCTGCTCGGACCCGACGCCGGTGCGCCGCTCCAGCAGCTCCAGCTCGCCCTCGGTCAGGCGCCGGACCATCCTGCGCACGGATGCGTGCGGCAGCCCCAGGTAGTCGGCGAAGTCCACGGTGTGCGTGCGCAGGCGGTGAGCGTAGCGCTCGCACCAGCTGTCCAGGGCCTCCCCAGGGGAGGGCAGTACCCCGATGGGGATGCGCTCGTCACTCCAGCCCGTCATGCCGACCTCCTCCGGCGTCGTGGATCCTGGGGCCGCGTGGTCTTGAGACCGGCCTTGATCTCGGCCTCCAGTTCCTTGCGGGCCTCCTCGGCCGCGGCGTCGTTCTTCACCTGGTTCATCAACTCCTCGTCCAGGCGCTCGTGCCCACCTCGGATCGCGCGCAGGCAGCCACGATTGACCAGCGCCATCAGCGACGCGAAGTGCCCGGTGGAACGGGCGAAGAGGTAGTCCGAGAGGTCCTCGGCGAGCATGCCGGGGTACTTCTCGGCCAGGACGAGCTTCTGCTCGATCGTCTTAAGCAGCTGGTGCCACTGCAGGCGGCCCTCGTCGTCATCGACCTGGAAGGGCAGCAACGTCAGCGCCGTGGTACGGCGCCCGAACTGTGCGAGCGGGCTCTCCCGCGGTGAGAACCCCTCATGGAGAATGCCGCGTTCCTGGACGCCGACACCCACGTAGATCAGCGTGACGGGGAAGACGTTGGAGAGGTACTTGAGTTGGTTGGCCATGCGGACCGCGTTCGACTTCGAGCCGGCCAGAAAGTGGATGTCGTCGATGACCATGGCGACGGTCTTCATCGACAAGACCGCGTCCACGGCCCGCTCGGCCAGCGTGTCCGCGTCTCCCTTGACGGGCAGGCCGTAGAACCGGCAGATCGCCGCGTTCAGACCGCGGATCAGCGTGTTGCCACTGAGCGCGATGTAGATGACCGGCACCCGGCGGGCGCCGCCCGGCGTGGTGTCTCCGCGCAGGTTGACCTGCCGCCTGAACAGGTCGCAGCCGTACGCGCGCACCGCCGTGCTCTTGCCGAGACCCGGATGGGCGTCCACCAGGGCGGCCGGTTTGGTCTTGTTGCCGTCCTGCCGGTTCGACTCGACGATCTCCCGCAAGTCCGCATGGAGCGCGAGCAGCTGCGGGGTGTCGATGGGGCCGATGTTGGCGTGCCAGACCTCCCGGCTGTCGTTGTGCACCGCGAGCGCCCGCGGCGCAAGGTCGGCGATCTGGGGACGGCTCAGGTGCTCGGGCCGGATCCGGTCAGGGCCGTAGACCTCCTGCAGCCACCCGGATAGCCGGGTCGGGCTGTACTGACGGTCGTCGCCTTCGAACGGCTCGGCGTGTACGGCACTGCCCGCCGTACTCAACGGCTCTCCCAGACGTCGGCGTAGTAGTCGTCCTCGTCGATCGCGGCGCCGTTCTCCTCGCCAGGAAAGGCGGCTTCCAGCTCATCGTCTTCGTCATCGTCCCCGCCCGGCACCTCAGCCGTGCCATCGATGACCCGCAGGTCCGGGCCCTCCGTGTCGGTCTGTTGGGCCCCGGGCCCGCCAGCGGCCGCCACGTTCCGCAGAGAGGGCAGAGAGGCGATGAGGTCGGTGTCGGCGGGCGTCTCGTCCTCGCCGACCATGAGCAGTCGTTCCTGGGACAGCCGCACCGCCATGCGGCGCTCGGTACGATCTCGCGTCAGCCCCGCACCCCAGCGCTCCAGCAGCTCGACCAGGGTGCGCTTGGTGTCCGGGAAACGGTCCTTCTGCCGGGCGAGGCGACGGGCGTACCCCAGCGCTTCCCGGCTCACCGGGCCTCCGAGAGCAGCGGCATGCTCCCAGTTCAGGACGTGCCAGTCCCGGATCTGCGGGTCCTGGAAGTACGCCTTGGTGATGTCGCCGGAGTCGATGGCGATTGGCCACTTTCCCGCGTCCACTCCGCGGTAGGGGCTGGGCTGGTTGCGGTGGCCGTTGAACCCGTCCCCGTTGTAGCGCAGGCTGTCGATGTCCACGCCGTAGTGGTGGATCGGGACGCGGAACTCTTCGAGGAAGTCCAGGGCGAGATGCGGGCGCAAAGGAATCCGCAGCGGGCCGGCGCGGGTGACGCCGTGCTCGAACATCTCCAGCGGGCTGAGCTTCAGCCCCGGCACCTCCGGGATGCACAGCCCGCGATGGCGGCGCCGGTGATACACCGTCGTGATCCAATCCCGGATGACCGCTTCGAGCTCGTCGAGGAAGAAGAACGCCTCGTCCTCGACCTTCTCGCCGCGGCTGTGCACGTCGGCGCCCTTGTAGCCGGGCAGCGCGGCCAACAGGCCCTGGTTCAAGGTCCGGAACCAACGCTCGACCGGCTTGTCGGTCGGCGTCTTGGGCCGGGCGGGCTGCAAGGAGATCCGCAGCTTCGCGCAGACGCTCTTGATATGGTTCGACAGATAGACCTTGCCGTGGTCGAAGATGATCGTTTCAGTGGCGACCGTCGGCAGCAGCGGCTGACCATCCCGGTCCACGAGCTTCTCCGCGTCGACCACCACGGTGGACGGCACCCCGGCATACGGCAGCGGCTCCCCGCCGCCGGTGTGGGCCTCGCGCGGACGGACCGTCTCATACAAGACCCCAGCGACATCAACGGACTTCGTCGAGACCGGTGTCAGCCGCAGACCCACGATGCACCGGCTGTAGAGATCCATGGCGACCGTCAGCTCGCACCTAACCCACCGGCAGGTCAGCGGCTCCATCGCGAAGACGTCCAGGCTGTTGGTGTCCAGGACCACGTACTCGCCCGGCCGGGTGGCACGCAGGCGCCCGTACGTGCCTTTCGGGGCGTCCGCGATCGACCGCTTGCCCTTGGTGCTGCCCTCGAACGCGTTGGTCCCCTTGGCCAGTTGCCGCAGCAGCTCGTAGCCCATCGTGCTCGCCGGCAGCGGCACCGGGCCCTTGCCGTGCTCCTTGACCAGCCGCTCCTCGATCTCGGTGAGGATCAGCCCGCGCACCGGACGACTCGCCTTGACGTGCGCCTTCAAGACCTCCTCCGCCATCTCCACCCAGCGAGGATCCGCCCGCTCCACCACGCTGCGTACCGGACGGTCGATCACGAGCCCGGCCGGGCCGGACTTCTTGAAAGCCGCGGTCCAGCGGCGGACCGTGCTGGCCCCGACGCCAAGCTCAGCGGCCTTGACCGCATAGCGGTGCAGCAGCGGAATTCCCGGCGCAAAGTCCTCGCGCGGCTCTCCTTCGAGGGCCAACGCGGCGTCGCCGAGACGGAAACCGGTCAGGACCTCCTGGACGTGCTGGACCTTCGCGGTCAGCTCGTCGTCTTCCTCTTCGGCCAGGCCGCTCAGCAACGCTGCCGATGCCGTCGTCTCTTCCGGGGCCGGTTCCAGGATCTCGGTGCTGGGATGGCTGAGGAGTACGGAGATGTCGACCTGCCGCAGCTTCGGCGGCCCGGCCACCGCGGACTGCCGCAGGAGAATACGCCGTCCTTCGATCTCCGCGACGGTGAACTGCTCACCGTCGAAGGCGATCGGCAGCCCGGGCCGCAGCGTCGTCGTCCACTGGCTCATCCATGCCTCCGCAGAATGCACTCCCCCGACAGCGGCCCAGCTGTGAGATCCGTGGTCAGCCGCCCCGACCACAACAGCGCCATCAGCGCCGGACGGGCTACCTCGGGCTTGCCGTCTCCGGCCAGTCGTCGCTCAGCGAGCCCCAACTCCTCACCATCGACGACCTCCTGCCAAGCCCGTTCGACTTCGGCGACGGGCACGACACCGGGATGGCGATAGGCGGCCAGGAACCGGACGTTCTCCAACAGAGCCGGATCGGCTCCCGACCAGATCTCGTACTGCCAACCATGGCGCTCGATCAGATGGCCCGGCCAGGCCAGCGCCTGCGCGACCTTCGGGTCCTCAAGGCGCGAGGCCGGCTTGACGTTGACGACGCGTACCGTCCCCGAGCCGTCACCAGAAGGAAGTCTGGAACGTGGCTGCGGACCTTGCCGTCGATTCGCGCCACCATGCGCAAGGGCTGGGCGTAGATGCCGCACACCGACGGATCGAAGTCGGCGAGCAGTAGGCGGGCCAACTCGAGCCAGCTCTCGTGGACGACCTGGCCGCCCGTCGTTGCCGAGGCGTAGTCGCCCGAGTAGTGAGCCATGCCGTGTACCGAGCGGACCCGGCGCCACGGGTCCGACTCTGCGAAATCCTCCAAGCGCAACTGATTGAAGGGGACTTCGCGAGTCGACCCGTCGGTGTACCGAATCGACGCCGTAGGGATGTTGTGCTTGCTTCGGCTCTTCCTCGGGCGCTGTACGGCCATACTGGAATGGTGTGAAGAGGACGCACCACCCAAACCGGAAGCTCGTTAACGGTCAGCAATGACCGCTACTAACCGTTACCACTGCTCATGATCACGCGGAAATGCTCAATCGGTGCTCATGATCACGCGGAAGTGCTCACGAAACCGCGGAACCTACAGGCGGATGGTTGCGGAGGGCGGACCGCAGGCTGCGGCCGTACTGCCAGGCATGCTCGCGGGCCGCCGCCTCCAACTCGTCATATCCGTGCTGGGCTGTGAGCTGGCCGGCGTGCTTGCGGTACCTGTAGACCGGAACGGGCAGCAGGATTCCGGGGGCAAGATTCGAGATGCCGACGGCCGTGCAGTAGTCCTCGCCCTGGACGAGGCCGCCCATCGGGGCGGCGCGTACGAGGTCGGTGCGGGCCAGGATCGTGGTCGGCCCGATGGGGATGGTGTCGGCCGGGGACTTCCAGTACGTCCATACGTCGCCGGCCTCGTGGCGGCCGGGCGGGGTGGGGCACCGCCACAGGGTGGTCGAGCCGTCCGGGTGAAGGTCCTCACTCCACCCTGCACACCAGCCCACTCCGGCCGATTCCAGGGCGTTCAGTCGCAGGGACATGGCGTCGTCGGTGAACTCATCGTCATCGTCCGCCCAATTTGTGTACTTGGTGTCGACTTGGTTGAGGGCGAGGTTCCTGGCGCAGGCGGCGCCGACCGGACGGGGGAGCGCCAGGGTGCGGACCCGGGGGTCGTCGGCGAGCGGGGCCGGCAGCCGCTCGGCCGAGACACCGTCGAGTGCGATCACGGCCTGCCAGGGGACGGTCTGGCGGGTGAGGCTGGCGTGCATGGCGGTCAGGTAGTCGAGGCGGTCCTCGCGCAGGCGGGTGGCGATGACGACGGTGATCAGGGGAGCGGCGTACGGGGGCAGGGAAGACTCCTGGGACGGGGGTGGCTAGCGGCGGCTGGTGTGCTGCGGGGTGCCGGCCTGCGCGGGGGCTGCTGCGGGCGTGGTGCGGGGTGGTGCCGCGTGGGCCGGCTGGATGATGGGGGTCGGTGCAATGGGGGACCAGTGCTCGGGGTAGTCGCTGAAGTTGGTGCGCGGGTCTGTGGTCCAGTCCACGAGCCGGCCGGAGCCCTCGTGGGGCGCGCCGATCACTTCGATGCCGTGCTGGTGCAGGAGGTAGCCCCATTGCATGTCCTGCGCGTTGGCGGTTTCGTCGGTGACCGTCATGCGCACCGGTGGGGTCCCGTCGGGGGTGATCAGGTGGTCCAGCGTGCTGCTGGGCCACTGTTCGCCGCCGGTCAGCGCGGTGAGGAGCGCGGGTGGGGCGCCGTCGAGGAGGTCGGTGCCCAGCTCGTCCCAGCCGACGGCGACGTCATCGATGAGGTTGACATGGCCTGCAGGTCGCGCCCGAACTTGTGCTGGTAGGCGGCCAGGAGCAGGGGGAGATGGTGGCTGGGCACGCCGTCGTGGTGGACGTAAATGCCGCTGTAGCCCGAGGTGGTGGGGCGGGCGATGAAGGAGCGTGTGGACAGGGAGGTCTCCAGGTCGCAGGACCGGTTGAGGGAGGTCAGCGCGCCGGTCGGTGCGGGGGCGCCTGGCCCGGTGCTGTGCTGCTCGGCGGGAGCGCGGAACGGCTGGGGGCCGGGTGCTTCAGCGCCGGCGCAGGGTCACATGCGGCCCGCAGCGCCTCCAGGTCGCCCTGGTCGGCGATGGCCAGCGCGGACAGGGCGCGGCCGGCTGCTTCCAGGAGCAGTCTGGCTGGGGAGCCCTTCGCCGCCTCGCGGTGCTGACCGCGCCACTGGGCGGCAGCGACGAGGTAGTCGCTCATCGCGCGGAGCGCGGGTTCGGCGGCGTCCAGGAGGCGGCTGGTGACGGCGTGGACCTCTGCGGGCGTCTGGGCCGCGGCGAGTGCCGCCAGGTAAGGGGCGGGGTCCGGGCTGGGCAGGGGGCTGTCCGGCAGCGGGTGCTCGGCCAGGAAGGGCACGGCGTCGCGCCGTGCCCACCGCAGCAGGTCGGCGCGGGTGGCGATGCCGTGGCGGGCGGCGCTGATCTGGTCGGCGTCGCGGCCGGCGTTGTCGTACAGCTCGAAATCAGGGTGGGACAAGGGCGCTCCTTGGTGGCGCGGGGTCTATGCGCGCTTGAACTGCAGGGGTGTGGACGGCGGGCCGGAGGCGTCGGTGCGGGCGCACGTGTAGCCGATCAGCCGGGAGGGGCCGGCTGTCGCCGGAACGGTGGCGGCGTCGTTGCACACGAAGGTGTAGCGAATGGAGCTGCGCGCAATGTCGTGAAGCCAGGCCCGGTCGTCCTTGTTGGGGATGATCTCCAGGCCGGCGCGGGTGACGGTGTCGGTCTGGGTGTGGGTGTGGGAGAACAGGATCAGCGCGCCGCCCTCGGTGGTCTTGAGCGCGTAGGCGTCCGGGAAGCGGTTGGTGGTCCCGGCGAACACGCTGCTGCCCTGGGACCCGTACTGGCGGCCGGTCTCGGCGTGGACCTTGATCTGCCGCTTGCTCGCCTCGGTCGCAGCGAACACCTTCTGGCCGGAAGTGGTGCCACCGGTGGCGAAATTGTCGAGGACGCCGCTGCGCAGCAGGTCTGCGTTGGCGGCGAGGGACTGCCCGTTGGGCGCCATCGCGGTGGCGTACCCGTCGGAGTCCAGCGCGATCGAGGGCAGCGTGGTGTCGTCGAGGTCGGTCACTGAGACCATCTCCCACCGCTGGTGCTCCGGCTGCTCGGCGAACACCGCGAGCCGGGAGGGGGCTTTGCCCTGGGCGGTGGACAGCGCGGCGACGAACCAGCGGGGCTGGCCGGCGGTGACCCGCGGGATATACAGGCGGGCGCTCGCCAGGTCGTAGGACCACGGCTTGTACGGCTTGCGCTCAGCCTTGGTCAGCCCGCCGTATTCCGTGTACTCCGCGAGCGACATGGCATAGAGCGAACCGTCCTCGACGGTGTCGAGCAGGGCGCGGTCGTCGGTGGCATTGGCCTGGTTGTTGATCATCGAGTAACGGGCGATGACGGCCCTGGCCTGGGCAGTACTGAGAGCGGGCGGCGGCTTTGCCACGGAGCTTGGGGTGGGGGTCGGTTCGGCGTGGGAGGAGCTGGTGCCGGTGGTGCAGGCGGCCAGGGCCAGGGTGAGGCAGGTGGCGCCGGCGATCAGCGGCAGAGAACGATGGGCAATGCGGATGGAGACTCCAAAGGTCAACGGGAAGTGGTCAGCGCCTACGGGGCGAAGAGGGGCTCACGGCCTGAACGGCGGCGGGTGTCGGAGCACGGCAGGGTGGGAGTGCTGTCGGGGTGAGGTGGTCCGCGTCGAGGCGCAACTGGTGCGCTGCCTGATAGAGGTGATCGCGGGCGTTGTTGAGCAGTTGGTCGAGGGCGGAGTGGGTGACGTGCCCGGCTCGGGCCAGTTCCGGCAGGCCCGCGAGGGGGGCGGCGTGTTGCAGGAGCCCGGCGTGGGCGACGGCTGTCCCGAGATCGGCCACGACGCACCCCACGGTGCCCACGGCCTGCGTCAGCGCGGTGACCCTGCGCTGCGTGATGCAGTCCTTGGGGTCGGCCGGGCTGCTGATGCCCCGGTTGGCGAAGGCTGCGCTGCTCGTGACGTGCATGATCAACTCGGCGATGTCGCGGATCCGGTCTTCCAGCTCGTCGAGGTTGTCGCTGACGTAGTGCCGGGCGTTGGTGAAGGGCATGTCCTGGGCGGCCTGGTGGATGCGCTCGGCCAGAGAGCGCAGTTGGCTCCTGGCGTCGAGGTCGGACAGCCGACGGGATCCGGGAGCCACGCTCAGGAGCGGGTCAACGCTGGGGCGCACGGGCAGCGGGCGGCGAGGCCGGCGGAAGGCCGCGCGCGGTGGTCGGTGCGACGTGGCGAAGGTTCACTCCGATGCCCTTGGCCGCGAGCAGTCGGGCCACGACTTGGATCCGCAGCGCCCGACCGCTCTCCCCATACTCGGTCGGCAGGAGGAATGCGGCCTGGTGCGGGTGGTTCTGAAAGCCCCAGGCATACAGCGTCAAACGGGCCTGCTCAGGGACGCTGTTGTACGGCGCGCCCAGAGCCCCGTCGTTGTACAGCGTCAAGGTGAGGACCTGGTCGACGTGCGGTGGTGCGGGCCGATGCGGCGCGTCGGGCTGGACCGCCGCATTGTCGAACACCATGTCCAGCGCCTGCTCGTAGCGGGGCAGCACCCGTCGCGCGACGTGGGCCGCGGCCCGGGCCGGATCGTGGGAGACGGCGATGCCGTTGGGCTCCTCGACACCGTCGAAGTGGTGGGCCTTGACGCCGTCCTCGACGGGTTCGAGTGGAGCGACGACAAACTGGTGCCGGTAGCGGGGTCGGTCGGTGACGTAAAGCCGTTGGCGTTCCGGGCCGTACAGGATGGCGTCGTGGGCCAGGACGTACTCGCTGACGATGTAGTGGATGTGCCCGTTGTCCCAGAGCTGCTCGGCCCGGGGGAACTGGTCCTCGTACCGTTCGTGGCGTTGGTAGTCGCTGGTCCAGGACCCGGGCAGGCGGGCGGCAAGAGCGCTGGCGAAGTCGGACAGGTCGGATCGGGTTGCGGTCATGGATTCCTGAGGGGAGAGGGTGCCGGAGCCGCCGGCGGCGTCAGCGTGTGTGCCGCGGCGCCGGCGGGAGCGCCGACGCAGGGGGACGCGGTGTACGGGCGGGCGCCATGGTGGGCCGGAAAACTGGAGCTTGGGCGGTCAGTGCTCGCATCCTGTCCTCGGCGACGTGCAGCACCTCGCCGAGGTTGCGGATCTCGCAAGCGGCGTCGGCGAGGTCGTACGACAGGTCGAAGCCGTCGTCCTCCTGGGCTTCCTTGGCCTTCTCACCGGCTGCTTCGAAGAACTCGCCGAGCCGGTCCAGCAGACCGTTGATCGGGTCCAGGATCTGGTGCAGCAGCGCGGCGGCCTCGGCGTGCGATCCGGCCCCGTTGAGCTGGTCGGTGAGGGCGAGCAGAGCGTTGCCGTAGACGTACCCGGCGCTGCTGTCTGCGACCTCGGCGGGAGGTTCCGGTGCTTCGGGCTGGGCTGCGGCGGACATGCCCTGGCTTTCGGTGGACGCGAGAGGTACGGGCAGCAGTCTGAGGTGGGTGAGCCGCTGGTCGATGGCCTCGATCATCGGCGTGGCACTGTCCCCGTGGCGGACTTCGGGCCGCTCAGGGGCGCCGGGGTCGGTCGAGGGGACCGAGTCGTAGATCAGATCGAACAGCTCTGGCCGGTCCTGGTGTTGGCGGGTCACGATCCACCCCTCGGGATCCCCCGGCGGACGCTCGCAGGACGGCTCCTGGAGTGGGCCGATGATCAGGTAGCTGTCGTCGGGGAGCGATACGTGCACGAGGTACGAGCTGAGCCCGAACACGATGTCGCACTGCAGCCCGTGCTGCCGCAGGGGCGTGATGATGTGCGCGTGGCGCCGCCACAGCTCCCGCCACCAGGCGGTATGCACGTTGCGGTGGTCGGGAAGCGGTGCGAGAGGCGAGGGGCCGGCAGGTACGCTGCGCGCGGCGGGGACGGAATCCGGGGAGCTTTCGTTGTCAGCGGCCACGGTTGCGCCTGTGGGGGATCAGTGCGCGCAGGCGCGGGGTCCGGTAGGCGGTGCGGGGCTGTTGCTCCGGTCGGGCAGAGACCGCGCAGTCGGATGCGTATGCGTCGTAGGTGCCGAGCAGGTCGTGTTCCATCTGAGCTTCGTGATCGGCGATCTGTGCCATGAGGTCGTCGTGTTCGGCCTGGCTCTGCTGGTACGCGGCCCAGTCAGCGTCGCTGAAATGAGTGGGGCGGTTCAGGGGACTCCTTGGGAAGGGGTGCGCCGGCATGGATGCGTCGGCTCGGTTAGAGACGGTGCGGGCTCGGCTTGGGCGGCACGGGTGCCGGGAAGAAGCGGTGCAGGTCGAGGTACCTGTCGAGTTCCTTGACCGCATCGCGCAGCGCTTCCGACGTGCGCCGCAAGTAGGCGCGGGCCGTGGCGTGGTCGATGACCATGCGGTTTTCCGCGTATTGCCGGTCGGTCGGGTTGCGGGACCGGGCCAGGGAAAACGCGGTCTCTGCGGTTTCGGCGAAGTGCGGTGCGGCGAAGGCAGACAAGGTGGCGGCCGTCGCGAGGTGGGTCAAGACGGCGCTGCCGACACGGCTCGTGCTGTGGGCGCTCCGCGCCCATGCGGTGGTCAGGTCCATGACGTCGCGAGAGAGGGTCTGCGCGTCGGCGGCGTGTTGGATCAGCGCGGCATAGGGCGGAGAGGCCGGTACGCGGCCGGTGTTATCCAGGAGCTGCCACTGCTGGGCGGCCTGGCTGAGCTTGGTCTTCACGACGTCGAGTGCGCCGATCAGGCGGAGGGTTTCGCTGTGCGGCATCAGTTCGCGCTGGAAATCCGGATTTATAGGCACCTCACGTGTGCTGCTCCTGCGCGGGTTCGATGGCCACGTGCACGGTGCGGTGCTCTGCAGCTGCGGGCCGGCGAGCGGTCGCGCGAGGGATGCACAATCCTCGTTCCGGGTCTCCGAGTCCTACGGGTATCGACAAGCCGGTGCGGGCTACGGCTCATCGAAGTCGAGGTCGTCGAGGGTGCCCTGCCGGTAGTGGAAGACGTGCTCTTCGAGCTGGGCGAGACGGCCGTAGGCGGGGTTCTCGCGGAAGGCGTCGGTCCGGTCGAGGGCGTATTGCTGTTTTTCTGCCTCCGCGGTGAGGACACGGGCGGCATTTCGGGAGGAGACGCTCGCCCACTGGGCCATGTCGGTGGGGGTGGCGTCCTTCATCCACGCCCAGGTGCCCCGGCCGAGCCGCAGAATGCTCTCCGGGTGGTAGAGCCCGCCGGTCTTGCGGTGGCGGCGAGGACTTCGCCGCTCGGCGAAGTCGCGCGCGACCGACTGGGCGGCTTTGTAGATTGCGGCGTCGTACAGCTCTGGGACCTGGCGGATCCGCCCGTCCAGAGCGGCGTGGAGGTCTGCCAAGTGGATGCGGCCGTTGTCGGCGGTGACCTCTTCGGCCGCTTCCAGCGCGAGCTTGCGCAGTCGCGCGTCGAAGTCGTTACTCACGGAAGGTCACGCTCCTTCCACACGGCCGCCATCTCGTCCAGTGCCGTCGTGGCGTGGGCAATGACCTCGCGGGTCACAGCGCGTCCAGGGGCGGCGAACTGGGGGTCGTACAAAGCGAAGGTCTGGCTCCCCCGGACCTGGGCGAGCGAGGGCAGGACCTCGCACAGGAGCTGGGTGGCGACCCGGCGCTGCCGCTTGTCCTCCTCGCTGCGCTCGGTGCGCTCTGCCCACGCGCCGGCCAGCGTCAGGGAACCCTCGACGACTCGGTCGGCCAGTTCGGGATCCTCCTTGCGCAGGCGGGCGAGCTGGACCTCGGCGGAGTTGGCCTTGGCCTTGTTCTCCTGCGCGACCGCGTATGCCTCGTTGAGTCCGGTAGCGCCGCTGATCACCGGGTCGACGTGGTCGGGCGCGTGCTGCAGCACGACGTTGGCCTTGCTCACGATGCCCCGCGACATTCCCAACTGTCCACTCAGGAAACGGGAGGACTGTCCACTCGGTGGACGGTCGCTCTGTTCACTCAGGAGACAGGCTTTAGCCGTGATCATGGCCAGCTGGCCCTTGGTCAGGTTGCGCCGGTGAAGGTTCGCAGACAGGACGTAGCCGTCGGGGTCGTCGCCTTCGTACGTGGTGAACGAGGGCTCGGTCTCAGCGATCTCGCAAGCCTTCAGACGGTTGCGTCCGTCGAGGACCTGGCCGTCGCGGTCGAGGACGACGGGGTGCAGCAGCCCGTGTTCCTTGATGTTGTCGGCGAGGGCGGTGAGATCTTCCTCGTCGAGCGCGGGGAAGAGCAGAATGGTGGGATGGAACTGTATGGGGATCTCCTGGTGCGAAAGGGGGTGTGATGCGGCTGGTGTGGCCGACGGGGCGGATGGGATCTCAGTGCATCCGGGCATCTGTATCGAATAGTGACAATTCGTTCGGGTGGAGCTGGTGTTGCACGATGAAAGATCGCCCGGCGACCTTCCAGAGCCCTCGGCCGCGGTTGAGGCGGGAGATGGCGTCCATCTCGACGGAGGTGAGGCCGAGCAGGGTTGCTGCTGCCTGCAGCTGGTCGGTTTCCTGGCGGTAGATGATGCGGGTGGAGCAGTCGGCGAGCAGGCCCTCGGCCAGGGCGCGTCCGCGGGATCCGGCGTCGCCTGCGGTGAGCAGGTCGGACAGCCGGTGGATCACCATGAGGTTGGCGATGCCCAGGCCGCGGGAGAGTTTCCACTGGGCCTGCATGCGTTGCAGGAGGCCCGCGTGGCGCATCAGGCGCCACGCCTCGTCGTAGACGATCCAGCGCCGGCCGCCGTTGGGGTCGGTGAGCGCGGACTCCATCCAGGCGGAGGCGCACGTCATGGCCAGCACGAGGGCGGTGTCGTCGCCGGATCCGCCCAGTTGCGACAGGTCGATCGTGAGCATCGGCGCGCTGGGGTCGAAGGTCACGGTGGAGGGGGCGTCGAACATCCCGGCCAGGTCGCCGTGGATCAGCCGTCGCATGGCATGCGCCAGGTCACGGGCCGCGTCGCCGAGCCGTCCCGACATCATCCCGGCGGCCTCGTCGAGCGCGGCGGGATCGTTGAGGGTGGCCGCGACATCACCGAGGAGCGGCGTGCGGCCAGTGAGGGTGGCGTGGGTGACGGTGGCGTCGAGGGCGATGTCCAGGGCAGTGTGCTCCATGGGCATCAGGTCCCGGCCCAGGACGGTACGGGCGAGGGAGCCCAGCAGGAGCAGGCGCCGCTTGCGGATCTCCCCGCCCCAGTCGGCAGCCGCGATGCTCGCCGGCCGCGGGGCTGCGTCCAGGGGATTGAGGCGGCCGGGCAAGCCCGGGCCGAGGGCCACGGACGTGCCGCCCAGGGCCTGCGCCACCGCCGTCCACTCGCCCTTGGGATCGCACGGAACGTAGACGCGGTACCCGAAGGCGACCGAGCGCAGCGCGAAGCTCTTGGCCAGCGCGCTCTTGCCCTGCCCGATGACGCCGGCGAGCAGGATGTTCGGGTTGGTGAAGCCCTCGATCTTGCCGTACAGGGCGAACGGGTCGAACACGAAGGACGCTTCGGCGTGGACGTCACGGCCGATGTAGACGCCTTCGGCGCCCAGGCCGCCTTCGGCGAGGAACGGGTACGCGCCGGCCGCCACCGCGGTCGTCATGCTGTGGGCGGGCAGCTTCAGCCGGTTCTTGCGGGCCGAAGCCGGCCCCGGCCGGCCGCCGAGGGGATAGAGGGCAGCGGGGGTCGCGTGGGAGGCGGATGTGCTGTCGGTCGGTCGGGTGCTCGCTTCGGCGCGGGCCTTCGCGGTGGCCTCAGCCACCTGGCGGCGGGCTGCTTTGCGGCTGGCCCGGTCGGTTCCGTGCGGGGTGAACAGCGCGGACGCCGAGGCGCGGCGGGCGGGCCGGTGACTCATCGGGCCCCTCTCATCGGCGGTTCATCGGACGCAGGCGGTGGTGTGCGGGCGCAGGTCGGTGGGGGTGGTCTTGCGCCGGATGCTGTGCCCGGCGGCGAGGTGGCGCTGGCAGATGGTCAGGACGGGTGGTCCCTCGGGCAGCCGGTCCGGATGGCACGCGCTCGCCTCGGCGCCTTCTGCCGCCGAGCTGGGCAGCAGGTGAAAGGCCAAATGGATCTCGGCGGTCGCCTGCCAGAGGAGGGTGTGCGCGGTGGTGAGGTGGCGGCCGGCGGCGGGGTGCGGTGGCCGCGTGGTCTCGGAGAGGTGGTCGAGGAGGTGGTGCAGGGCGGTGAGGTGGGCGTGGAGTACGTCCAGGTGCACGCGGTCCGCTGGAGCTGCGGGGGTGGTGCGTGTCAGGGCGCGGGTGTGATGGCGGACTCCGGCGTTTGCGGCCCGGAGGTAGGGGTGCGCATCGTCCGCAGGGGTGCGAAAGGTCAAAGGTGGTGTTCCTTCCTGCCATGGGCAGGGATGTCTGCGGGGATCGGTCGGTGAGGTGGATCAGCGGGGACGGCGCGGTGCCTTCGGCGGCGGGGTCGGCACTGTTGCCGCGGGTTGGGCGGGGGCACGCTGGGCCAAGAGGCGAGCCTGCTCGTGGCGCAGGTCGTTGTACGAGCCGGGGGCACGGGCCCCGGGGTGGCTCTCCTCGGGCAGCAACGTTGTGTCACTGGCCGAAGGGCCGGGAGCACCTGGAGCGGCGACGTCGTTCAACCATGCTTGGAATGACGGCAGTTCGTAGAGGGTGCGGTGCGCATCGTGGAGGTCGGTGGCAAGGACGACGAACAGCCAGGGGCGCTCGCCGTCCTCCTGACCGGGGCCGGTCAGGGCCAGGGTGAAGGCCCGGCGGGCGGGGAGGGCGGTCAGGAGTTCGAGGCGCTTGATCACGACGTCGAGGGTGTCGCTGGCCTCCATGGCCGTTGCTTCACGCACCTCTTCGTATGCGGAGCGCTGTTGCTCGATCACGTCTCCGTCCGCGGTGCGATGGACGTCCAGCTGCTCCTGGTGGCGGTGGCGCATGACCTGCAAGGGGGTAAGCAGGGCCAGGATCTCGTCCATCAGGTGGGGTGCGGGGCCGGCGGCGGGTCGCACCCCGGTCACAGGGCGGTCCGAGCCAGGGGCAGCGCGGCGAGGGTGAAGGCGTCTGGCTGCTGGTAGTTGAGGCGCCGCAGGTCCACGCCCGAGGTGACGGCGTGGGTTTCGATCTGCGCGCAGGCGGCGTCCAGGAGGGTGTCGGTCTCGGCGGTGACGGTGACCAGGCCGGTCAGGGCCACGTCCGCGTGCCCGGCGATCAGCTGGCGCTCCCGCGTTTTGACGTCGGCGTACTCGACGGAGTCTTCCTCACTGTCGACCTGCCCCTTGCGGGTGCGCTCGTTCGCGTCGGCGATGATCGCGGCCTTCTTCCGCTGGACATCGCGCAGCGCGGACTCCAGCCCCTGCGGCGCGTAGATCAGGGACAGAGTGCGCCGTACTCCGGCGGTGAACATGATGCTGTGGAGGAACCCGGCCCCCATCTCGGTGCGGGGCCAGTTCTCCACCCAGTACGTGGCGTGGCGGGCGGAGTCGGTTGCCAGGCGGTCGTACTCCTCGACCTGGACGACGGGCCCGGCAGCTGCGGGGTCCGCCTCGGCGCGACCGGTGTCGGACCACTGCTGGAGCGCGGCGAGCGCCTTGGGATCGTAGGCGGTACGGATGACGGCGGCGATCTCCCGCGAGCTCAGCCAGCCCGTCACCATCAGTCCGGCGTTGCGGGCGGCCTGGGCGATGGACGCGGTGGTCTGTTCCATGACGGTGAAGGAGCCCGGGAGTCCTCCGCCGGCCTGGGAGATCAGTCGCCGGGCGGATTTGAGGTCGAGGGAGATGGCGAGGTAGGTCTCGTGCGGGGCGGCGGCGGGACCGGCGGAGGCGACCAATTCGGAGTAGATCTGGCCGGCGACCGGGATCTGGGGGTGACCGTTGTGGGCCCAGTGCCGGGTGAGGGTGTCTCCGCTGTCGGGGACCGTGCGCTCCAGGACCTGCACGGTGGCGATGTGCCCGGTGCGGGCGATGCCGGCGAGCGCGCGGCCCCAGCTGGTGACGTTGTGGTTCTGGGTGGTGGGGTCGAGCAGGGCGAAGGCGCGGGAGGTGACGCGGGCGATGGCGGTCAGGGTCTGCTGGTGTGGGTCGTACACGGCGGCAGCGCCGTTGGCGGAGTCGCCGGGGGTGACGACTTTGAGGGAGGCGGCGGTGCCGGGCAGGTGCAGGACGCCTTCCTGGCGGGGCCGGGTGACGGGCCGGGCGAGCCACAGGGTCTGCCCGGTGCTACGGCGGTGCGCGTAGCGGGCGACGATCGGCGCCCAGTCGGTCAGCGACCGCCCATGCCGGCGGATCATCACGAGCGCACCTGCCGCGGCCCACAGGGGTGTCAGGGCGATGGCGCCGAGCAGCCCGGTGGAGACCACCGTCATCAGCAGCAACGCCAACGCTGCTGTGACAAGTGCAAGTTGGGGTAGGGAGAGGCCGAGGAGGATGCCGCGGCGGGAGCGGTGCGGGAACTTCACCGTGACCGGGGCGACGGACAGATCAGTCAAGGGGACGGGTCCTGGGGTCGGCGGTGGGGCCCGGGGGCGGGAGGTGCGGTGCACGTCCCGCCCCCGGACAGCGGACAGGGGATCAGAGGCTGGCCGGGGGAGTCGGCGGCCCGGCCGGCCGGCCGGTTGCGGTGGCGGGTGCACTGGTGGGTGGCGGTGCACCCTGGGGCGGCGGGCTGGTGGTCGGCGGGGCGGACATCCGACCACCTCCCGGGCTGGGCGCGGCGCTCGCTCCGGGACCGATCGCACCGGGACCGTTTGGTTCTGTGCCTCCTATCTGGCCGCTGGTGTCGTCGGACACGCTTGTCGGCGGGGGCTGGAGAGCCTGCTCCAGGCCGGGCGGGGCACTCCCGCCGTCTGCGCCGGTGGGGTTGGCGGCGATGTCGCCGGGGAATCCGCCTGCGGAGTCGGGGCCCTGTGGGGCGGCTTCCGCTCCGGCTGCCGCGCCGCCGGCCCCGGCGGTGGCTGCTGCGGCTGCCTTGCGGGCGGCCTTCTCGGCGTGCTGCTTGGCGATCTGCGCTCCGGCGCCACCGGCACGGTGGATCGACTCGCCGTCGGTGCCGTCGGCAGCCCAGTGCACGAACTTGAAGACCGCGTACGGGCACAGCAGCACCAGGACCATGATCACGATGCCGGACATGACGTCGGCGAGTGCGCCGACCCCGTCCTTGGACTCGGTGTTGCCCATGGCGGCGATGCCGAGCACGAAGATCACGGTCATGAGGAGTTTGGAGACCACCAGGGTGGCGGTGGCTTCGATCCAGCCGCGGCGCCACCGGCGGGTGGCTTCCCAGCCGCCGCCCGCGCTGGCGAAGATTGCCAGGGTGACCATGACGAGGATGCCGACCTTGCGGACCATCATCACGCACCAATAGAGCATGGCGCCCAGGGCGGCACCGAGGCCGGCGAGTGTCGCGATGAGCCAGCCCATGGGGATGATGGCACCGATTTGGGAGACCTTGACGATGCGGCGCACGGCCGTCTCGATCGTGAGGTGTGAGGCTCTGAACAGGCCGTCGGACAGGGCATCGACCACTTCGATGGCGACGGTGGTCAGCGCGATGGCTGCGAACGCGAAGATCACGCCGGAGGCGGTGCCGGTGAATGCCTGGGTGAGGGCCTGGCCGTCACGCTTGATGGCGGCGCGGATGAGCTGGGCGCAGAAGGTGGCGACGAGCAGGACCAGGCCCAGCGGCAACAGCATCTGGTAGTTGTCACGGAACCACGGTGCGTTCAGGTCCACCTTGGTGGTGGTATTCACAGCCGTGGCCGCCAGGTCGGCGGAGGTGGCGGCGAGTTCACCGGCGGACTTGGCCATCCAGTTGCCGATCGCTTTGCCCGGGTCGGTCGCGAAGTCCACCGCGTCGCCGACGGCACACGCCTTGCCCACGACGGGGAGGTCACAAAAGTCCATGAACGGGTTCCTCCATTCTTAGTCGGGGTGGGTCACGGCGCGACGCGGGGAGCGATGGCGACCAGGGAGCAGTCGTGGGCGGGCCGGCACTGAACAGCGAGGGACACGGCCCGGTCCTCAGCTCCGGAACCGCCGTTCTTCCAGGCGATCTGCTGCTTGCCGGTGATGGTGACGAGGTAGATGTATGCCTCGGTGATCGCGGTCGGATCATCGGCGAGGGCTTGCTGGAACGCGCTGGGGTAGTGCCCTTCGGCGACGGTGGAGGTGGCGTGCTGGGCGTTGTCGGCCATCCGCGACCACAGCACCGGATCAGGGACCTGCGCCGAGATCGACGGCCAGTCCGCGTACTTGCTCTCCTTGCTCATCCACGCGTTCATGCCGGCGAGCTGCTGGTCACGGCTGGTGTTGCGGGTGTCGTACGACCACAGCATCGCGGCGGCGGCCTTGGCGTAGGCGACCGGCTCCGAGACCGCTGGTGGCGGGGGAACCGAACCCGTCCCACCGGCCGGCCGCGACACGGCCTGAGACGGTGCAGTACTGCCGGTAGCCGAAGGCGTGGGTCTGCTGGCGCGGCCGTGCTGGCTACCGCCCCTGGAGAACCAGGCGAGGGAGGCGACCACCGCGAGGAGGCTGGTGAGGATGATCGCGGCGATGACGATGCGCCGGTTGGGCGACCAGTCGATGCCGCGAGTGGGCCGGGGCAGGGAGGGGAAGCGTTTCTGCATCAGTGGACCTGCGACCCCAGCACGCTGAAGAACGCGACGATGCCGTTGGCGGCGCCGAGGCCCAGGGCCGCGCCGGCGGCGACGACGGCGCCCTTCTTGCCGTTGGCTTCGGCCTGGTGGCCGCCGCTGTGGTGGCCCCAGGCCCACACCGCGAGCGATACGGCCAGCGCTCCGACGACGGCGACGATGCCGAACAGGTTGATGCTGTTGACGACGTTCTTCAGCACGGACAGGCCCGGCAGCCCGCCTTCCGCCGGCGCGATGCCGGGATCGTAGGCGAGGTAGGTGATGCGTTCTGCGAGTGGGAAGGGCATAGGTGTGGCAAGGCTCCTTGCGTACGCGGGCCAGGCGGGGGGCCGGCGGAAGGGGGGAGGGGAGGGGAGAGATGCGCTCGGGGCGCGGGAGAGGGCTGCCCGGGGCGGTGGCCGAGCGGGAGGGCGTTATACGACGCGGCGGACGGCGAGGATCGCCCAGTCCTTGAGCGGGGTGATCCGTACGGGTTTGGTCGTGCGCGGCGCCTCGATGACCAGGCCCGCGCCCAGGAACATGCCGACGTGTTCGGGGCGGGCTGCGGTGCCGCGGGCGAAGATCAGGTCACCGGGTTGCAGCTGGCTGGGGGCAACCGCCTTGCCTTCGTTGACTTGCGTGTACGTGGTGCGGGTGAGGGTGATGCCGGCGTGGGCGTATGCCTGCTGCATCAGGGAGCTGCAGTCGCAGCGGCCCATCGGGTCAGGACCGTGTGAGTCGGTGCAACTGCCGCCCCACTGATAGAGCGTGCCGAGCTGAAACATCGCCCATTCGATGGCCTTGCGTGCCTTCGGGTCGGTATCCAGCGGGATCTTGTACCCCTTGGGCACGCTGCCTTCGGGGATGCGGCCGTATCCGGAGCCGTCAGCGGGAGTAGTGCAGCCGGTGGCGCCGGCCCCGGGCTCCGTGCCGTCCGTGTCCTTGCCGGCGTTCGGGAAGGTTGCGGCGATAGCGCTCTGCAGCGCGGTGGCCAGGCCCTCCCACTGCGCGTACGCGTCGGGGTAACCCGATGCCTGCACGGCCTGGGCGGCCTGGGTGACGGTCAGTTGCTGCCACCCGGAGACCTTGAGTAGGTGGTGGTAGAACTGCTCGGAGGCGTAGATGGGGTCGCGGATCTGCTGGGCGGTGCCCCAGCCTTGCGAGGGCCGCTGCTGGAACAGGCCGAGTGAGTCGCGGTCCCCGGAGTTCAGGTTGCGCAGCCTCGACTCCTGCATCGCGGTGGCGATGGCGATGATCTGCCCTCGTACCGGCACGTGCAGGCTGATCCCGGTGGCCACGATCGTCTGGGCGTTGGGGATCTGTTCCTTGGGCAGGGTGAGGCCCTTGATGTGGACGTCCTTGTCGGACGCGCCGTCGAGGATGGCGGTGACCTGCTTGCTGACGGCGTCGATATCGACCGTGTCGAGGCAGTCGCTGAGGGAACCGGTGTTCTGGACGGCTTCGCTGGAGGAGGCCAGCATCATGGCCGTTCCCGCGAGCAGGAGGGGCGACAGGACGGCGACGGCGATGCCGGCGGCGAGCCCCTTCAACCGGAGCGAACCACTGGGGCGTTAGCAAGCGCGGGTGTCGGCGGGTGGCGCGATGGCATGGGTTTGTCCTTCGAGGTGCGGTGTCCGGCGTGCCGCATACGCGCTGGCGTGGTGGAAGGGTGCGGCGGCCGGGGGCGGGCAATCGAGACGGGCCGGTGCGGGCGAGTTGCCGCTCGCTTCGCCCGGCCGGGCGGTGCGCTAGGTGTGCCGGGGCAGGGGAAACCTCCGCAAGGTGTGGCGTGGGGATGACCGACGGCTGGTGCTCGCCGGCCGGTTCAAAAACAGTAGGGCCGAAATGGCCGTTGACCAAAAAGTTGGTTCGAGGGGTCGGAATTCGACCCCTCACCGGAGACTTCTTGGTCAGCGGCGGATTCGGCCCTATAGTTTTTGGACTCCCTCTCACCCTCCCCGCTCTGTGGCCCGGGCATTTCTATGCCCCTTCGGGCCTGCGGGGACTCGTCTGCGAGATGGGCAGTTCCCTTTGCTTCTCCCTACCCGAATCGGGGTTCCTCTTTGCCATTTTCTCTACACCAGGGCGACGCTCTCAGTGTTCTGGCCGGTCTGCCGGATGACTGCGTCGACTCCGTCATCACTGATCCGCCGTACAACAGCGGTGGCCGGACCGCGAAGGAGCGCACGACGCGCTCGGCGACGCAGAAGTACACCTCCGCCGACGCCCAGCACGCTCTGCCGGACTTCACCGGCGAGAATATGGATCAACGGTCGTACGGGTTCTGGCTGACGCAGGTCATGACCGAAGCGCAGCGGCTGACGAAGATCGGCGGCACGGCCCTGCTGTTCACCGACTGGCGTCAGTTGCCTGTCACCACGGACGCGATCCAGGCGGCCGGCTGGCTGTGGCGGGGGGTGCTGGCCTGGCACAAGCCGCAGGCCCGGCCCCAGAAGGGCCGGTTCACCCAGAACTGCGAGTTCATCGTGTGGGCGTCCAACGGCGCGATGGACGGCTCCCACAACCCCGTCTACCTGCCCGGCATGTACTCCGCCTCGCAGCCGTCGGGGGCCAAGCGCCAGCACATCACTCAGAAGCCCGTCGAGGTGATGCGCGAGTTGGTCAAGATCAGCCCTGAACGCGGCACGGTCCTCGACTTCTGCGCCGGCTCCGGCTCGACCGGCGTCGCGGCCCTGTTGGAGGGCCGCGACTTCATCGGCGTGGAGAAGACCACTCAGTACGCGGCCATCGCGGCCGACCGGCTGACCGCGACGATCCGCGAAACCCTCACCCGGGACGACATGGTCCTCGCGGTCTGACGTCACACCCAACCCCGCCCGCGCCGGCAGGCACCCTTCCCAGTTCAGGTGGCGCCTGGCCGCGGCTCGCTGGCAGCGCGCCACCTGGGCTGCCCCGCGCCCACTTCAACTCCCCCTCGTTCTCCGCGTCTCGTAGGAGGCCACACTTTTGATGCCTGAACCTATAGAACCCAGCCCCGCGCAGGAGTTGGAGCCCCTCCGTATTCCGGACCCTCAGCTGGAGGGGATCGAGGCGAGCGTCCGGCGGCTCATGGAGCAGTCGACGCAGCAGGCCCAGCAGCTCGACCATCTCGCCTCCGCCCCGGCCGCTTCGCCGTTCGCGGCGTTCGGCATGCCGGGACTTGGGGGCCCGGCCCCTACCGCACCGCCGGAGCCGCGCCCGATCCTGGAGCTGGACGGGGAGGAACGCGAGGACGAACTCGACGCGCTCACCGACTGGGTCGACGACTTCCTCCTCGCGGTCTACGGGGCAGAGGTCACCACGGCGGCGCCCTGGTGCCTGCAATGGCAGGAGCACGACGACGTCGTGGCCTGGCTGCACGCCCTATGGCTGGCCTACCAGCAGCACAAGGACCCAGAAGCCGGACTGAGCGGCCTGTTCGTGTGGCACCGGGACTTCCTCACCCACGCCATCGCCGCGATCCGCGCGCCCGGCGGCCCGCTGTCGGCCTGCATGACCTCCCCGGAGCGTCCGGCGCACCGGCTGCTGCCCGGCCCTGCGCCGTCGGCCCGCACGGGAAAGTCAACGGCGAAGGCGACGGGACCTGCCGAGCGGGCCGAGCCGACGTCATGAACGGCAGGCGGCCAGCCTTCGGCCTGAGCTTCGATCCCCGCGCTCTGACTGATCTTCTCCAAGCTCCGGGCGACATACGCGATCTCACCCTGTCGTACCTGCAGGAGCTGGTGAATGCCGAGCGGTTCGGGCTTCGGCTCGACGGGGACTTGGAGGGCTACCGCAAGCTGTTCGTGGACTCCCGCAAGGACTGGCGCGTCGTTTACGGCGTGCGCCCGGCGCCGGAGGATTCCGTGCATCGACGGGAGATCCACGTCGTGGCGGTCCGGCCGCGTGCCGGCAATGACGTCTACGACGAGGTTGGGCGCCGTCTGGGCATGAACCGCCGGCCACTCAGCGCCCGCACCCACGCTGCACGCTCCAGCTCCCCGCAGCTCACGACCCGCGGGCCCGTGCCGAGGCCCGGGCCGCCGCCCTCCCCGATGCCGGGCCTGCCCCGCTCCGCGCAGAGCCCCGCGCACCACCACACCCACTAAGTCCACGGAGCGTCCGCCTATGTCCCCTGATCCCGCACCGGCAACAGCCCGGCGTGCGGTCTCCTCGCTCGACCACCGCATCGAGGCCGTCACCGGCCATGACGTCGACACCCTGTGGGCCTACCGCGACCGCGGCGTCCTCGACGAGGCGCTCACCCAGCTGGTCGACCGGCATCGCGAGCTGGCCCACGCGGAAACCGGTGTGACCTTCTACCGCACCCTCCTGCACCGCCTGACCAGCGGCGAGTTCCCCGTCGATGGCCCACTGCTCGCGCGTATCGACCGCACCGTGGACCAGCTGGAGGAAGCCGTCGACGCACGTGACACCGCAGAGCAGCGGGTGATCACCGCTCTGGAACCGATCGAGGCCACGACGCAGGACCGTCCCTCGGACGCGGGAGAACCGATTTCGGCCGCTGACCAGGCGGCGCTGCTGTCCCTCGCAGGTGGCGCCAAGGTACATGCGCACCTGCTCACGGGGCGAATGTCGGTGCCCACCGCCTGCGGCAGCAGGATTCCGTACGCCCACCTGCAGCAGCTCGAAGCCGCCGGACTGGTCTCCCGCGATACCAGCCACACAGTCGAGGCCGGGCAGCCCGTCACCTTGACCGACACGGGCCGTGCCGCACTGGCCGGCAGCCGCAGACACCGACCGGCAGCCGCACCACCGGCACCCAGGCCCGGCACATGGCCCCTCGCCCCCATCCGGCCCCGCCGCTGAATCCGGCCGCCAAGAAGGAGACCTTTGCCCACACCCGAACTCGATCTTCATCTCGACGGCTTCGAGGCCGCAGACCCACAGATCGATCGCGCATTCTGGATCACGATCGGGGTATGCCAGGACGAGTTGCTTCCCCTGGCCGAACATCACAGCCCCTCCGGAACGAACAGCTTCTACGTCCTGCACGACAGCGCGGCCACCTGGGGCCACCCCGGAGACCCGCAGATCGTTGCACTGCATCTGCAACGCGATGTGACGGCGAAGACGTTCACGTTCGAAGCCAAAACCCTGCCCCTGGCGCCGATGGCGCAATCCTGGCTCATTCACCGCGGCTGCCCCGCCAAGGCCGTCGACCTCAACCCCGACCTGGGCCCCGCTCCGGCAGACGAGGCGACACGGACCTTGGAGCGGCGACTCATGGGGGACGGAGACCACTTCGCGTACGGGTACTCCTACACCCGCGACGACCCGAACGACTGGGTCACCGTCGTAGCCCTGCGCGCGATGGATGAACGGACCCCCTCACCGTTCCGCGTCGTCGTCGAAGAAGTCGACACCCAAACCTGGACCCACACCCTGCGCGAGGGCGGCTTCGCCACCGTCGAGGACGCCGTCCAATGGTGCGACGAGCGGATCGCCGGCACCGCCGGGCCCCTCCCGCCCGTCCGCCCGAGCACGTCCTCCACCCGCCCTGCCGCGCACCCGATAGCCCCCGCTGCGCGTCCGCCCGGCCGCTCGCGTTGAACATCCGCACGGGTTGGCGCCGCGCAACATAGCCGATGATCGCCGGTTGGCCAAACCGGCGATTGTCCGGACTCTTATGCAGACGCCGGACAACAACTCCGGCGCGATTTCGCGCAATCCCTACGCCTGCACGGAGGTTTCTTCCGCATGCGCTCAACCGAACTGCTTCTTCTCGCAACCAAGTGGTCATGACGTAGCGGTTTTCCCGCTCGTCCGTCAGTTCCGTACCTCTGCAATCCGGGCGCCGACGCCCGCAGGATAGGAGTTCTCCTTGTCCGATGACCTATTCGACAGCACGCAGGATGTCGTGGGCGTACTCACCGACCAGATCGAAGCCCACTTCGACATGGACATCGAGCAGTTGAAGGCCGCGGTCGCCGTCCAGCCGACCACCAGCCCTGATGCCACCGAGGTCGTCAGGTGGCACGGCCTTCTCGTCGGCGCCCAGAAGGTTCTCGACCGCGCGGAGGACGACCTCCTCGCCGCGCTGGAAACGCAGCCCAGCGAGGTCGACGACCCCACGATGGGCCTCGCGCACCGCGTCAACGCAGCCGTCACCGCACGTGACGGGCGCGCCCTGGTCGTGCGCTGGCTCCTGGACCCGGAGGCCCCCGGCAAGCAGGACCCCGCCGCCCAACGTCTCGGCCGCCCCAACCGCGCCGGGCCGGCCGTGCAGACCAGCGCCGCGCTCCGACCCGCGACCGCAACCGCAACCGCATCGCCGGCACGCACGGGGAAGGCAGCGCAGCGATGAGCGACAAGCTCACGCCCAGCAGCTCGCCGACCGCGACGGCTATCGGACCGCGCTTCGCGAGCGGCTGGGCGCCATGCCACCGCCCGGCCCGCAGCCCCGCCCCGCCCGCGTAACACCGCCACCCTGCCCCCGACCGTCGCCGCCCCGGCACCGCAGCGTGCCGGGGCGGCCACGGCGGGCCGATCGTGAAAGCCACCGATTGCCCCACCCCACGTCCACCGACATAGCCGGGCGGATCGAGGACCTGTACGGCGCTTCGCTGGCTGATCTCGGAGCCCGTGCCCAGGACCAGCCGCCCGGCATGCTCGCCGCCCTGCTCGCCATGCACGACGACCTGGCCCTTGCCGAGCGCAGCATCACCTTCCACCGAGACCGCCTCGCCCAGCTCGTCCACCCCGAGCGGCAGATCGGCGGATACGAGGTCTCCCACGTCCTGGACTGCGCGCGCCGGCTCGCCGAAGCGGTCGCCGTCCGCGACGTCCAGACCAGCACAGCCTCCGCTGTTCTTCGAAGCCTCGCCCGCGTCACCACGCCCGCGCCGTCCCCGGCCGCGGCGTCTGTCGCACCCGCCGCACCCGTCCCGGCCGCAAGTACCGCCCGCAGCCGCTGACCTTCGCGGCCACCACCCCCCTGCTACCGATCCTGGAGTTCCTCCCTTGGCCCTTACCGGTCTGCCCACCGACACCGACGCTGACATCGCCCGGGTCGCCGAGGCACTCGCCATGATCACTCCGCGCTGGAACGTGCGGATCCTGCTGGCCATCTCCGGCCGGGCGCTGCGCTATAGCGAGATCTCGGGCAAAGTGTCCTGGCTGAATGACAGCCAGCTCCATCCCAAACTGCGGGCCCTGTGCGACGCCGGCCTCCTCCAGCGCACCGAACACACCACACGGCACGTCACCTACGGCCACACCGAGCGCGGCGCTGCGCTGCTGTCGGTCCTGCCGATGATCGTCACCTGGGCCGAGGAACATCTGGAGACGGCAGAGCACCCGCTGCCCGCGATCGAGCAGATCGAGGACAGCCTCACCCTGCTCACCCGCAAGCACGCCGCCGCGATCTTGTGGGTGCTGAAGTCCAACGACGGGGTCAGCGGCCAGGCGCTGGCCAAGATCATCATGCCCAGCAGCCACTGGACCAACATCTACCCGCCGCTACGGCAGCTCGTCAGCGACGGCCTGGTCACCGTCGGCGGTACCGGGCAGCCCTATCGGTTGTCCGTAGCGGGTGAGGGCCTGGGTCCCGTCTTCGGCGCCCTGTCCGCGTGGGCCGGCGGCCAGCCGCTCACGCAAGCGGCCCGCCACCCGCTCTGGGGACGCCGGCAGGCCGAACCCACAGCGTTGCAGTGGGTCAGCAACCCATCGCGGGTGCCCACCGCGCCGACATCACGGCCACCGACCCGGGGCAGCGAGACCTCACACCCGACGTGGCAGAACCGCGACCTCTTCTCCCACCCCGCAGCGGCCCGCCCGAACGCGGCACTCCCGGCGGGAGTGCCGCGCCGATGACCGTCTTTTTCACCCCAACCGAAATCCGCAATGCCTTCGCCGCGCTCACTTCACCGGCTCTCATCCGCTTGATCACCGAAATCGACGACAACGGCCCGATCCCACCGCGCCGACTGGCCGCCACCCTCCCCGACCTCTCCCCGCACCAACTGCGCCGAGCCACCGAAACGGCTCGCGCCATGGGCCTTTGCAGGATCGGCCCCGGTGTCGGACTGGAACTGACCCCCTCCGGCGCGGAACTGGCCGATATCTACGACGCGACCGCCCGATGGGCACGGCACAACAACTACCCGCGCACGGTCTGCGACTTCACCACGCGCGTCCGGCACACCCTGCGCCTCCTGGTGCAAAGCTTGGTGGCCGGCACCGCCGAAAGCTCCCACCGCCAAGCGGCCGACGAGGACCTGGACCGCGTACGCGCCGTGCTGCACCAGCTGCTGCACTTCGAGGCGCAGAGCGCCGCGCACTTCGAGTCCGAGCCCGCCGCGTGAGCGGGGGCGTCACCCCGCGGCACGCCCGGTATACCGTGGGATTGCTGGGCGGCGTCTACCTGCCGCGCACAGTGGAGGCCCTCGCCTCCGCCATGACCACGTACGGCATCCCGCTGCTGGTCCTGACTACCACCGGCTCCGCAGGGCTGACCGGTTTGGCGTTCGCCCTGGAGTGGGTGCCCAGGTTGGCGGCGTTCGGTTGGGCGGGGGTGATCGTCGACCGGCGTGGGGCATCGGTCGTCTTCTTCTTCGGCTCCCTCGGCCGTGCGCTGGTCCTCGCCGCCGGCGCGGTCCTTCTCCTTCTCCATCCGGACGGCACGGTGGCGGCCGTGTCGGTGATGGCGCTCGCGGCCACCACTGGTGCGCTCACCGAGTTCAGTTACATCGCGGCCGAGACCGCAGGCGCTGCCGCCAGCCGCCGGGCCGCAGCACGCGCCCACCGCGTCCAAGCCGCCCTGCTGGGAATCGACCAGACCGCAAACCTGGCCGGACCAGCCCTCGCAGCACTACTCCTGCTCACCGGCCCGCCCCAGATGCTCACCGTGATCACCGTGCTGTCGCTGCTCGCCGCCCTCCTCGCGCTGCGCACCCCTCCCTCGCCCGTCACCCCGGCCCGCGCGCCGAAGGGCGACAGCGCGGGGCTGCTCGCTGGATGGCGGACCATCCGCTCCCTGCCCGCGCTCGGGTGGCTGGTAGCCGGTCTGACGGTGTCCAACTTGGCTACCGGGCTCTTGCAGGCCGCCAGCCCCGTGATCGTCGTCAACCACTTCGGACAGTCCACCACCGCCGTCGGCCTGCTCTGGTCAGCCGCCGCAGCGGCCACCCTCCTGAGCGTCACCCTCTGCCGGTTCGCGATCGACCGCCTAGGTCTGTGGCCGGTCGGCGCGACCTGCGGCGCCTTGGCCTCGCTTGCCTGCCTCGCCGCAGCACAAGCCCCCGACTACCTCTCCTACCTGGTCCTGGTCGCCGTGCTCATGGCCGCGGAGGGCGGGCTGGCGGTGGTCCTGCGCACCCTGCGCTCCCGCCTGATCCCGCCGAACCGGTTCGGCAGCACCCTGTCGGCGACCATCCTCATCCTCCTGCTGCCCTTCCCCATCGCCGGGGTTATGACTGCGCTCACCCCGCCCGATGCCCTCGGCCCCGTCATCACCGCCTGCGCCGTCCTGCAGGCCCTCGGGCTGTTCCTCGCCTTCACCCGACTGCGCACCGATCCCGCCCTGCGCGCCTGACCCGTTGCTTTTCCCCAGCCTGTGGAGAACGCCCCCATGCCCACTACCTGCCTTGCTCCATACCGTGCGCGCGGTCGCACCATCACCGAGCAGTTCCGCGCCTTCCACGCCCGGCACCCGCACGTGTACCGCGCGCTGGAGCGTAAGACCGCCCGCCCGCCAGCTCGCCACCGGCGCCACCCGCGTCGGCCTCAAAGACCTCTTCGAGGACCTGCGCCGACAACTCCCGCACGGCGTAGCCGGGCTGAACAACAACTTCACCGCGCTCTACGCCCGCCAGCTGATCGCAGCGCACCCCCAGTGGGCCACCGCGTTCGAGCTGCGCCGCCGCCGCGCCGACTGACAACACCTCCCCTGTCCCGCCGTCCACCGATTCGGAGTACCCCCTTCTTGTCCCCTCGCCCTCTCGTGCTCGTCGTTTCTCCCGGCGATGAGACCTTTCGTTCCTACTGTCTGGAGCAGGTGGCCACCGCCTACGACGTCGTCCTACTGACTGGCACCGAGCCGTCGTGGGAGAAGCCGTTCATCGTCGACCACGCCGTCACTGATCTCCACGACACCACAGCCCTGCGCGCCGCCGGTCGGGAGTTGGCAGCGCGTCACGAACTCGCCGGCGTCGTCACGTGGGATGAGTGGCACCTTGTCGGCACCGCCCGTCTTGCCCGTGCACTGGATCTGCCCTCGAGCTCGGTCGAGGTGATGCGGGGCTGCCGCAACAAGGCCACCGCGCGGACCCTGTTCGCCCGCCACAAGGTGCCCTCGGCCGCTGCCATGAAGGCCCGCACTCTGTTGGAGGCGGGCATGGCCACGATGATCGTCGGCTATCCCGCCGTCCTCAAGCCCACCGCGCTCGCCGGGAGCATCGGCGTGATCCGCATCGACCGCCCCGAAGAGCTACCCAGGGCCTTCGAGTTCGCCTCGGCCGGAGCCAGCCAGAGCCGCGAGGACACCGGTGTCCTGGTCGAGGAGTACCTCGACGGGCCGGAGGTCTCCGTCGAGTGCGTCACCCACCACGGGGCGACGACCGCCGTTGCGGTCACCCGCAAGCACCTTGGCCCCGCCCCGTATTTCGACGAGACCGGACACACCGTCGAGGCCGGCGACCCACTCCTCGCCCACGTCGGCCCGGTCGCCGCCGCCGCGATCAAAGCTCTGGGTATCACCGACGGCGTCCAGCACGTCGAGATGCGCCTGGTCGACGGTCGGCCCCGCCTGATCGAGGTCAACGCACGCATCGGCGGCGACATGATTGGCCACCTCGTCCACCTCGCCACCGGCATCGACCTGCCCAAGGCCGCAGCCGACCTCGCCTGCGGCCGTGCCCCCGACCTCACCCCCACACGGCGCGGGGCCGCGGGCATCCGCATGCTCTACCCGGACACCTCCGGCACCCTCACGGAGCGGCAGATCAACCAGCCGTTTGCCGCCCACACCCCGTGGCTGCGGCAGGTGCAGTGGGTCCGCCAGGTCGGCGACCCGCTCCTTCTACCGCCGGAGGGTGACCTGTTCACCGCCAGGGCCGGCTTCTACATCGTCACCGGCCGCGACACCACCCAGGTCAACGAGCGCCTCGACACCGCCGCCGACGAGATCACCGTGATCACCCGGGCGGACCGATGAGCCCCGAACCCGATCCGCGCTATGACATCGACGGGGACGTCTACGTCTCCCCGCGCTACCTCGCGGCCACCACAGCGATCGGTGACCCCGCCCTTCAGCCCCTGCTCGCCCTGGGCTGGGATCTCCAACACGATGACCTAGACGTCTATGTCAACGCCCCCGACCGGCGGGTCCGCCTCGGCTACCTCCCCGAAGGCGAGGACGACGGGCTGTGGCGTATCAACGCCTACAAGGACCCTTTCGGGCCGCCGGGCTGGGGTGTCTGCTTCAACAACCGCGTCCCGACCGAGTTCGTCCACGCCTTCACCACCGCCCTCGCCGCAGCGTATGAGCAGGGACCGGGCGCCTACCTTGCCCGGCCGGTCGCCGACAGCGTCGATCACGACCCCTTCCTCGCCGTTGTCCCTCTCCTCAAGCAGAACTGGCAGATGGAACGACCCCGCTGGGGCGCCTTCGCGATCCAATCACCCGAGGGGCTCGCCGGCCTGGAATTCACCACCGGCGACCTCGACCCGGAAGCCGAGCTGACCACGCGCGACGCCCGCTGGCAGCTGTGGGCCGGCACATCCTTCGACCGCCCCGCCTGGTACGCGACCGCCAGCACCGACACCCCTGTCGCCCTGCTTACCGCCCTCACCCAGTGCGTATCGGACCCGGCCCCGCTGCCCCGATGGCGAGAGGACACCTACAGCTACGTCAAGGGCATGGCCCAGCTCACCCCCATCCTCCCGCCGGAACCGCCAGCGCCCACCCCGCTTGACGTCGACGGGGCAACCGCCCGCCGACCGGCCGCGCTCCCTGCTCCCAGCGTCCCGCGCTGGAGCACCACCAGCCGGCCAGCCCTCCCAGGCCCGCGTCGATAGCGCCGGCCCGATCTAGACCGGAGAGCATTCTTTGTCATTGCAGGCCCCCGAGTTCTTCGCCGAACTGTGCCTCCCCTTTCACCACAGCACGATCGTCGGCGCCACGTACCTCGCCATCCCGGTCCCGGACGCACCGCTGCGGCTGCGCATCGCCTTCGCCGGCACCATCCACGCGGACACCTACGGCGGACTGCGCCTGGCGGTCATCCACCCGGACCGCGGGCAGATCGACGCGGTGGCCCTCAGCTTCCTGGACCACGGCACCTTCCACCGCCGCGACGAAGCCAACAACACCTCCCCGGGCAGCAGTCGATACGGCACATTCGATACCCGCCACCGCCCGGGCCGTCCGCCATGGGAGGGCGCCGCTACCACCAGGCTGGTCGATGCCATCCAGCAGTACACCGAAATCTGGTTCCCAGGCGCCTGGCGAGCTGCCGCGGCACGGCGTGCCGCGGGCCGAACCGCCCACAAGGTTCCCGCCCCGCAGGCCACGCACGCCGGGGGCCGCGCCCGCTGAACCGCGCCAGCGTTCCGCGGCGCCACCCTCTTCCGGGCCGGCCGCCCGCCCGGCTGTTCGCACGCCACTGCGCCTCCTGTGGCCCCGCGTGGGCGGGACCCGATGTGCCTCCCACCCCCTCACCTCTGATCAAGGAGCTTTCCTTCTCGTGCATGCTCGTATCGCCCGCGGTGCCGTCCGATCCGCTGCCCTGGCCGCTGCGGCGGTCGGCACCCTCACCTGGGCCCCGGCTGCAACCGCCCAGCCATCCGAACCGACACCCTCTTCCACCACTTCGCCGCTCCAGCCCCCGGCAACCGATGACGGCAGCGTCGCGATCACCACGAACGACGTCGCCGGGGATGCGCTCGCCGGCGCGGGGTTCCTCCTCCTCGATGCCACCGGCCAGGAGGCCGGACGAGGGACGACCGACGCACTGGGCAAGGTGCTCTTCAACGAACTTGCTCCCGGCGTGTACCGGCTGAAGGAGACGTCCTCAGGGAGCCCGCTCCACGACGTCGTCGCCGACCAGGACGTCATCGTCACCCCCGGCGCGACCACGCGGCTGACGATCACGGATCCGTTCAAGGCCGCCACGGTCCTCCTCCAGGTCAAGGATGAGAAGACCGGCCAACTCCTGCCCGGCGCCACCATGAACATCGGCAACGGTGACAAGACCCTGCTTGTCCTCACCACCGGGCCGACGGGCACGGCTGGCGGGGAACTGCCGGTGACGAGCCGCTCGACCACCTTCTGGATCAGGCAGATCAAGGCCCCCGCCGGCTACGACATCTACAAGCCCGCGAAGTCGTTCACCGCCGGTCCCGGCGCGCGGGTCACCGTGACCGTCACCACCGCCAAAACCGCGACCTCCCCGAAGCCCGACCCGTCAGGGAAGCCGACGAACAAGCCCACCACCACCCCTTCCACGCCGGGGAATACGCCGAGCGATGGGGGCCCCGGCGGGTCGACGACCAGCCCCACGCACACCAGTACGCCGGCCGCCGACTCCTCGCCCGCCCCCGCAACCGGCCCGAGCAACAACGCGGCCCCGCCCGCTGCCCCGCTCGGCTCTCTCGCCCACACCGGAGCCGGCGCGACCGCCTGGATCCTCAGCACCAGCGGGTTCCTCGTCGCCGCAGGCGGAGGCGCCTTCCTCGGCGCCCGCCGCCGCAGGACAGCCGAGCCCGAGCAGGACAACGACGGCGAGAGCAGCTAACGCACGATCACCCCTCGACCAGCAGGCCCCCGGGATCTTTCCTTCTCCCGGGGGCCTGCGTCGTATCCCGGCGTCCGCCGCCTGCGCTCACGCCGTCCGTCACCTCCGCAACAAGGTCGCAAGGAACGCCTACAGTCCGGCGCAGGTGCGGACCGGCCGGTGGAGCCAAGGGTGGCGATGCCGGGTGCGGTTGCGTAAGGATGCTGCGATGCACGAGGAACCCTTGGAAGAGTGGGCACGCCGACGCGAGGAGCGTCGAGATGCGTCGAAGGGGAAGTTGCGGGCCGTGCTGCTCGCCTCGGGCCCGAACCGCGGATCCCACGTGGAGCCGGACGCGCCCCGGGTGATGCAACGGTGGAGTGGCACGGAGTGGGAGACGGTCGGTGTCGTCGAGGACCTGGCCGCCGCGAAGGCGCTGCTTCACCCGCCGCAGCTGGTGGAGGTGAAGCCTGCGCAGCGGGACCGGCCGTCTTGTGGCAGGGGCCCGGGCCGGCATCGACGGTCGACTCCTGCAAAGGAGCAGGACGGCTGAACCGTGGGTGCGGGCATCCTCACGTTCCGGCGGGCCACCGCAGACGGGGATCCGGACTACCTCAATGTCACCCCCTTCTTGCCCACCCCGGAGGGAGGCTCGATGACCCGCCACGCGGGGAGAAGGATTCGGTCGTGCCAGTTCGAGGGTCCGCCCCGACCATCTTCGTAGGCCAAGGACAGCAGTTCGCTGGGGGCAGACAGGAATGATCCGCGAAAGACTGGCCAACGCGGGCAGGGGCATGTCAACGTAGGGGCTGGTGTAGGAAACGCCAGGTCAGAGAAGTGTCTGCTCAAGGCTGTGCCTTCTGGTCGGCCCGGATCCCCTGCCACCGTCGAGGCCCATGGCCTGCAGCGGTGGCAGCTCGGCTCGGGGCAGCGTCGAGGGCTTTCACCTGATCCTGGATGACAGGGATGGACTTGCACGTCGGCTGCGAGGACGGCCGTTTCTACGTCGGCTGGTTCCCACCCGGCCGCCCCGCACCAACGGCGAGGGATGGTAAGTCCCGGGCCCCGGCATGGCCAAGGTGCGTGGGTACCACCTGTCCTTCGACACCCAGTCGCCGGCCGACATCGTTGTTGCCGCTGTGACGCGCTGGCGACTTCCCTGCGCTGAGAACACCGGAGTCGCTCCGGTTGCCGGCAGCGCGACAGTCCCACCACTCACCGCTTTCCCTCGCCCTGGAGGCTGCCCGTGACGCATACGGAGTTGACCGTCGGCGATCTCATGGACCGTTTGTCTGCCTGCGACCGGGACGTTCCGGTCCGGCTGGCGATGAACCCGTTCTTCCCCATGGCGCACCGTCTCGCGCAGGTCGTGCCGTCCGTGGACGAGACCGGTCGTCCCGTCGTCTACCTCGCGGAAGGGGGTGATGCGGACACCCAGCTCGGTCATCTGCCTCCCGAGGTCGCCGTCGCTCTGACCTGGCAGGGTCCTGTCCAGGCACCCCCGCGCCGCCCTCGCCGCACCGCAAGCGGTCAGTAGAACCGCACCGAGCCTTTGGAGGCGCTCCTGCACCCCGAGTATCCGATCGACCCGGCCGCCCCACGCGGTGCCCAACCCGCCTACTGGGTCGGCCCCCGACACCTGGCCGGTGACGACAATCGTTTCTACGACGCCGTTGCCGACGCCCTCGCCAGCCAGGGCTGGACGAGCCTGACGATCGTGCGCGGACGGCGTGAGCTGGACGAGGCGGAAGGGGACCGGCAGGTCCTGCGCAGCACCGTCCTGCACATCAGCCCCGACACGCTGCGCTGGGCCCAGTGGGTTCTGGCGGATGAGCCGTTCTACCTGGGGGACCTGCCAATCGCCTGGCAGGTCTCCGCTCGCGCGGATACCAGCAGCCCGCTCGCCGCGTGGTCGGCCTACTTCACCCCCGATGTCCCCGGGGAGGTCCTCGTCGACTTCCTCGTCGCGCTCGACGCCCGCGAGCAGCCCGCCGTGCCGCTCGTCGGCCCCGAGATGGTCCTCGACGCAGTGACCGGGCACGGCTGGCTCCGTGACATCGACCAGCCCCACACGGGAGCGATGGACCCGTCGTTCACCTCATACCTCAGCCTCGGCGAGGTGCCGCCCCTCATCCAGGACGCAGACCCGCGCGCCCTGACCGCCGAGGCCGGTGAGGCGGGCCGGGCCGGGTGGCAGGCGTGGGCCGAGCCCGCGCTGGGCGCACCGTGCCTGTGGGCCGCGTCATTCGGCGCCAGCGTGCCCCACGATCTCGTCGCAGCCTTCGCCGCCTCCCTCAGTTCGACCGCACCGGTCCTGCGCCGGGTGCTGCCCGAGGCCACCCGCGAGCGACTGCTCCGGGCCCCGGCCTAGCGTTCGAGGACACTCTCGATCTGACGTATGGAGCCCGGTCTTCCCCAAGGGGAAGACCGGGCTCTCTTGTTTTCTGGCGCACGCATGGGCCGTGAAGTCAGGGACCCGCTCCTTGCGTCATCGTTACAACGTGCTGCTGCCCCGACCGCGAAGGCGGGGGCAGCAGCACGTCGGGGGCCGGTCAGCCCGCTGCCGTCGCCTTGTTGAGGGCCATGTCGAGATGGCGGTCGAACCAGGCCCTCCAGCCGGGACTCCACAAACCTGCGCCGCCACCGACCCACCGTGGGCGCCGACGTCCCCAGCTCGGCAGCCACGCGTTTGTTCGACGCGTCCTTCGCGCAGGCCAGCACGGTCCTTACCCGCAACGCCAGAGCCTGCGAGGTTTTCGCCGACGAGGCCAGCGCGTCAACTGTTTGTGGGTGGCGATGTGAAATTCCAGGAGGGCGGCCAACCATGTGCTGGCTCGTGGCCATGAGAGGTCAGGGGCACGGACAGTTCGTCGCTGCCTGGAGGCGGAAGATGTGGGTGCCCGCACGTAGTGGCCGGTCCCGCGGCTACTGCAAGACGCGGAGCTCACAGGTGTTGCTCCAGGCCGCCAGATGAGCCGGTCTGGACATTGCCCTTGAGGTGCCTGGCCGCGTGGGCGTCGCTGGCCGGCACCACGGCGGACTTCGTCGTGGCGATCACTCTGGGGAGGGAGCGGAAGAGGGCAGACGCGGAAGCCGATGTCTCACCCGTCCTTTTTGGGTTCCGCCGCGTTGCGCCAGATGGTGAGGTCAAGGCTGATGTATGTGCTCGGGTCAGTCTTGGGCGACCTGCCATGGTAGGTCGCCACGGCGATGTGTCCGGCGTTGCTCAGTACGCAGAACTGCGAGCCGTTGCTGAGTTGGTCGAGGTGGATGGTCTCGGTGTAGCGGGTTTCCGAGCGGCAGGTGTCCAGCGAACCCTTCTGCGCGTTGTTCAGGAGGACCAGCTTGCCGTTGCCGGTGCCGATCTCGTCCTGCTCCACCACGTTGGTCCTGCGCGGATGGAAGTACAGATCCCCGTCATTGGAGAAGGCCCCAGGCGGGCCGTCGATGGGACGGGGCGGGTTGTCCGCCAGCATGAGGTGATAGCTGTCGGGCAAGGTGATGCCCTTGTACGTGGCGGCCTTCGGGTCCGGTTGCTTACCGTTGGAGGAGGCTCCCCCTGAGGTGGTTCCCGCCGAGTTGCTGGCTCCCGGCGACTTGGACTCGTCCTTGCCGGAGCCGTCCGGCAGCAGTGCACGGATGACGACGAGCCCAACGACTGCGGCCACCACAGCCCCGACGACGATCAGACCGCGGGGCTTCTTCGTGAGCGGCAGATATCCGGTGGTCGGGGGGTGACCGGGCCCGGCCGGTTGCATGCCCGGCCTGTTCGGGACGGGCCGGGCGGTGGCCGGGTCGAAAGCGGTCGGCGCGTGCGGATCAACTGCGCCAGGCGGCGGCACGTGCGGGGAGTATGCGGTGGGCGTCGGTGCGGCCGGAGGCGGCGTCCGCGCTGGCTGGGGAAGTTGACGGCGCTCGGTGAAGGCCCCGGCCAGCGTCTGCGGCAGCCAGTCCTCACCCTGCCGCAGCGGGTCGGGGGAGATCTCCTGGCACCGCTCGATGATCTCGTTCAGGGCCGGCCGCCCGGCCGGGTCACGGCTCAGGCACCGCGCCACCAGCGGCCGAAGCTCGGGGGGCAACCGGCTGAGATCGGGTTCCTCGTGCACGATGCGGTACAGCACCGCATGGGAAGGGCCGTCGCCGTAGGCGGGGGCCCCGATCCCGGCGAACGCCGCGATCTGGCCGAGGGCGAAAATGTCGGTGGCGGCAGTGACAGTACCCGACGCTGCCTGTTCGGGGGCCATGAAGGCCGGGGTGCCGATGCTGACGCCGGTGGCGGTGAGGGCGGTGGCGTCAGCGGCCCGGGCGATTCCGAAGTCGATGACGCGCGGACCGTCCGAAGCGAGCAGCACGTTGGCGGGTTTCAGGTCCCGGTGCACGATGCCCGCAGCATGGATGACGTGCAGGGCCTCGGCGACCCCAACAGTCAGCAGCAATACACTGCGCAGCGGCAGCGCGCCCTGCTGCGACACGGCGTGTGCGAGTGAGGGTCCGGGAACGTAGGCGGTGGCGAGCCAGGGCTGCGGACCGTCTGTGTCGCAGTCGATGACCGGCGCCGTATACAGGCCCTGCACACGCTGAGCGGCGTGCACTTCCTGCTGGAACCGGCGCCGGAACTCGGGATCGCCGCTGAGTTCCGACCGGATCACCTTCAGCGCGAGCGGCCTGCCGCCGGGCGTGTACGACAGGTACACCTTGCCCATACCGCCCTCGCCCAGCACAGCCACCAGACGGTATCCGCCCACCACAACCGGATCGTCGCCTCTGAGCGGCAGGAAAGGACTCGCCGACGGTGCGCCGCTCAAATCTATCCTCCTGTTAAGGGCAGTTCGGACTCTGCCGATGCCTGACTGCACCAGTGAGCGTATCGAAGTGGCGCCGCACACATCCGCCCCCGCGGCAACGGTTTCCAGCCATTTGGGTCGTACCACGAGCCCGAAGGATGCGTGGAGCAGGCGCTGGGAGCGCTGTGGGTGGCCGCTATGGTGAGGCACCGCGGCGCGTCAGGTCAGCGGGCAACGCGAAGCCAATGACGCACAGTTACGGGACTTTGTTCCGTCCTACGTGGCCGCGGACCGGGACTTCCCAGTGGACACGAAGGTGTTCCCGCTCGATAGTCTGTAAGGACCCGGCCGCCCTTCGGGCGCCCCGACCTGTCGGCATCGACCAGGCCGTCCAGCCGGGACTCCGCGAACCGCTTCCATCACTTGCCCACCGTCATCGCCGGCACACCCAGATCCGTGGCGACGGGCGCGCCGCTCGGCGCCTCACGCCGTTCGATCGACCCAAGGCCGACGGCATCGCGCCCTCCTCGATCAACAACAAGCCGTCCGCTGCCTGCCCCCACCCCTCCACGATCATGCTCCGCACACGAAGAAGCCCCCACTCGTCGAACAACAACTCCCTTTGCCACAACGCACTCAGTCTCCAGACCGGCGGGGGGAGGCTCGTGTTTTCGGCCGGTCTTCGGCCTGAACTGTGGCTCTTTTTCCCGCAGCCCGCACCGTCTGCGTCCGTAGATACTGCTGGTCATGATGAGATCAAGGGACGAACGGCTCCTCGCCACGCTCACCGCAAGTCTCTTCCTGATGCTGGGAGTACAAGCCGTTCCCGCGTCCGCAGAGGTTTTCTGCAACCACGGCTTCTCAGTCGATGGCGCTATGTGGACGGAGTACACCCAGACACCCGGCGTACAGCAGAACCTCGGCTGCCCCATCTCCGACGAGCTCGCCCTTCCTGACGGCGTCGGCCGACGCCAGGTCTTCTCGGGCGGGTCGATCTACTGGAGCCCCGACACCGGGGCACACGCCGTCTGGGGCACTGTCGGCCAGAAGTGGGCCGAGTCCGGCTGGGAGCGAGGCAACATCGGATACCCGCTCACCGATGAGCTGAAGAACCCCGATGGTATGGGCGTTCGCCAGCAGTTCCAGCAGGCGACGATCTACTGGAGCCCCAGCTCCGGCGCGCACCCGGTACGCGGCACGATCGGACGGCTGTGGGGAGACAAGGGGTATGAAAGGGGCCCGTTCGGCTACCCGACGACGGACGAGTACAACGCCGACCACGTCGGAGGCAACGTCGATGACAACAAGGGCGTACGCCAGGGCTTCCAGCGCGACCGGTACCTGCTGTGGAGCCCCGGCCAGGCCGACGCCTTCGAGACCTGCCAGACCCAGTGCGTCGGCTACCTCGGAGTGACCAATACGACCTGGGTGAAGCAGACCGAGGTGTACACCAACCTGGCCGACGGAAAGCGTTCCGTCCACGTCACCCCGACCGACGCCGCGTTCAAGGACGCCAAGGGCGACCTGCAGGAGAACTGGCGACAGGTGTGGTCCAACACACCCATGTTCCCGAACGCCACGCAGTCCGAGCAGAGCTCGACCTACAAGCAGCTCTACTGCCACGCGGCGTTTTCCTTCCCCAGCCCCGGAGGCGGCCACTTCGGCGGCCCGACCTGGGACCTGGAAACCTGGCGCGCTGACATTCCCTGGGATTCCGGGAAAATGCTCGCAGCCAAGTGCAACTGGGAGAACTGACGCACCACAAGGCCCATCGCTGGCCTCCTAGAGTTCTCGCGATAGTCGCGAAACCCCCAGTTCAAGGGTGCGAGGTTAGAGACCCGCAAGACCCGGACGGTGGGGCAGCGGGCGTTCGGCTCCTCTAGTGAGGCAGCCAAATCTAGGAGAACGTGAACTGTCCGTCAACGGGATGGGCTCGTCGACGACCTTCCCTGCGACAGGCCGTCCGGCGCAGCAGAGTGTGGCAAGATCCACGGGTTCGGATCGGTGGGCGGTTCAGGAGCGCTCTGGGAACCGTCCACCACCGGCACCACCCGGGCCGGGTGGTGCACCCCGGCCCGGGATGGCCCGGGGTGGTGATGGCTGGCGGCGTCACCGGCGGCCGGTCCAGGGAGCGGTCCACTCTTCGGCCTCGGTGGCACCACGAGGGCCGCACACCACGAACGGATCCCCTACGTCCTGTACGTCCTGGCGGTGCCGGTCATGCTGCCCGTCGACGGCGTCCCCCGCAGCCCGCCGTCACCACCGCCGGTGACCTGCTGCACTACGCCACCGGCCGCCACCAGTGGGAACGCCGATCGTGCGGCCAGGTCAGTACGGCCAACTCCGCGGCCTCAGGCTGGAGTTCTTCCCCTCGCTGCCGAGCCGCAGCCTCCCACGCCTGAAGCTCTTTCGGCAAAGACACCATGACACCCCACCTCCACCCCGCCACAGTAGGAGCCCGACGCGCCACCTCACACCAATCAGCATCTTTCCAGCTCAGCCCGTCCCCCGTGAGGATCCGCGCCCATCGGAGAAAGCCGCAGTCCAGCACGTCGTGTGGTCCAAGGTGCAGACAAGAGCAACGGCCTGCTCGACACCGCGCAGATCCACACCGATTGCGCCGGCGACATCATGAGCGACGACGCGGGCAAAGGAGAGCTCATCGCCTCCGCATTCGCGGACTGGAAAGACTCCAAGAACGGCCTGGTCACTGTCTACAACGCCAGCGGCGAACTACTGTCCAACGGCAACTACTGATCCCGCTCCAGGCCAGGCAGCCGCGAAGGCAGACGAAGCGCTGGTGCAGGGCACAGCCGTCGGATCGTCGACAGCCGTCGTCGGGGCGGCGGTACGGGGGCGGGTGTTCCACTCGCGGGTGAGCTGGGCGCTCGGTACCCGCAGGTTGAGCGCCGCGGTGGAGGTGGCGAGCAGGTGGGGGACGCGGCCGGCGGGGGACCAAGGTGGCGGGACGACGGCGGCGGCCGTGGTGATGGCCTGCTGCAGCCGCTATCCGTGGAGCTCGTTGGCGGGATGCTGTTCCAGTCCGCCTGGCGCACCTCGTACGCCAGGCGGATGACCTGGTCGGCCGACCTGGTAGCGGCCCGGTCGCACGCTCTACTTCACCCCGAACCCCCGGCTGGGCTCGCCGCATGTCAAGTTCGGCGCCGTCGGACGCTACGCGGTCAGCACGCGCTCCTGGACGCCATCACTGCCACCGGCAGCTCCCGGCCGCCGCCGTGCGAAACCCTGCAAATCCCCCACCAGACCGGCCGGGCCCTGCTTGTCCAGGTACTCCGCCGCGCGATGACTGCCACCTGCCGCCTGCGTTACCAGGCTGCGAGCAGGGGAATCAGCGGGCGCGTTCTGGGCCAGGCTCCCCAGGTCGTCGGCCCATTGCCGCAACGTGCCGGCCATGCGCTGCGTCTGCTCCTGCGCCTGGTCCGTCACCCGCTCCCGCAGTTCCTGTACCACCGTGCCGACCTGCTGCCGCGCCTCGCCCGTCACCGCCTTGACCTGGTCGGCAGCTGTCCCAGCGACGGCACTGGCGGCCTGCTTGGTCTGGTCGGCCGTAGCCGAACTCTGCTCTTTCGCTGTCTGACCCACGTGCTGCACACGCTCGGTCACCTCTGCGGACTCACCACTCATGGGCTCCTCCTACCACAACCTGAGCAGGAACCGGGCTGGCCGTTAAATCGCGCTCCCTTCGGCCCTGCCGAAGCCCGCGCCCCTGTATTCACTCTGATCAGTGTTTCACCCGCAAGCGATCTGCACAAAAGGGGAGAATTCTCCAGAAAGCATCCAGCTCGGCCGGATTCCCGGGAGGGATCGATCCTGCCCTGTCAGCGATGCCTGCCGCGCGCAACGCGGCCGACCTCGGCGGAGCCCGCGCGGGGCGGAGGACTGGCGTCCTCGGGAGCAGCCAGGTCAGCGGGAAGAGGCTGGGACGGGACGGCGTGCGGTGGATAGAGTTTCGGCGGGAGCGGGGCCGAGCCATCGGGGCGCTTGCGGGCGGCGGCGGCCTTGGCGCGGGCGAAAGCAGCGCGGCCCTTGCCTGCCGCCGCGCGGCTCAATTCGGAGTCGGCAATTCGCCGAACGGCGTCATGTCCGGCGATCTTCTGTCCGTTGTCCTGGGCGTTTTGAGTCACGTTCTCCCAGGCAGTTTGGCTGGCACGGGCACCGGTGCGACCCAGGTCCACCGCCTGGCGGATGCCCTGTTGTGCGGCGTCCCAGCCGGGCCGGGGCAGCGTGATGTTGCCGACGGTAGTGCCAGCGAGGTGGTCGGCGAGAGAGCGCCTGCGGCCCAGCAGGACAGGAACGGCGTTGGCCCAGAAGAGAGCTACCGCGAGCGCCCAGCACAGCACCGAGAACGCGAATGAGCCGCCGACGAGCACGCAGCAGGCCACCGCGAAGCAACCGACATCAGCCAGCGTGGTGACGCCGGCGCGGATCGCGGCCCGGCGGCGCCCGAGGCGACCCGGTTCGACGCCGGAGACGCGTAGGCCAAGCAACAGCTTGCCGAGCGTGCGGTTCGTCAGCGCGAGCGCCGTGAACTGGTAACGGTCTGCCCCGCGATTGATCGCGAGCGGCCGTGACATGACGGTGGCCGCGCGGGTTCTTGAGGTGTGAAGATCAAGCAGCGCCGCGCGCCGCCGGGCAGACCGCTACCGCGTGGGACTGTCAGAC
>NZ_JAPVLU010000045.1:0-36420 GCF_027158205.1 Streptomyces sp. H39-S7
CCGCACTGTGCGGAGTCCGCGTCGCCGCGATGAGCCCATCCGGAGATGACCGGCCAAACAAAAAATGCACCCACGGGTCGAGCCCGTCGAGTGCACACAAAGTTCATGGGTACCACAACTGCAACTGGCAACAACGTAGCACGAATACCGGCCCTCGTGCCGGATTTCCCATCGGCGGGTTGATCTTCCCGCCGGAGGTCCGGGTGTGGGACTCTGAGGAATCCGACCGTCCCCTCCCTTTGTTGAGGTCCTATGCGTTGCATCATCGCCGGCTTCCCGTTCGACCTGGTCAAGGCCGAAGTGCAGGACAGGATGCGGGGCGTCAAGCCCGAACCGGTCACCGGAGAGTGCGTGATCATCAGTCGCCGCACCTACCCCGTCAAGCAGGTCGGCCAGGTCCTCACCCGACAGGACCGGCGTGACTTCACCGCCGAGCAGATCACCCGGGCCATGACCCGACTCGGCTTCACCTGCCGCCCCACACCCCACGTTGCTGCTGTGACTGCCGCCGCTGTTCTCAGCCCACTCCAGGCCGCGGCAGCGATGCTGGGTACGCCCGCCTACAGCTGACCGGCCCACCGCACTCCATGTGACCTCGGCAGCCGTGGCCCCACCCGCTTCATGGCCGGCCCGGGCCACGCGGGTCGGCATCTTCCGCGATGCCGCCGCACCGTTGCCTGCTGCCCGACCACCCCGACTTCACCGAGCGTCTGCCGGACGGTAGCTCCGGACCAACGTCACCCTGCCCGCCGGCAGCCCGTATCCGTCGTCTCCACACCCGTCCAACGACCCGGCAGGCTGCGGAATCGGCCAGCCGTTCGTGCGGGTGGGCGACCCGGCACGCCGGCGCTCGCCTAGCGGGCTCTGGTCGGGGAATCGAGGTGTCCTCCAGCGCGAACCTTGTGCGCCGGTAGGGGAGTTGGGAGTCTGTGGTGCTCCGGGGTGGAGCGGGAACTGCTGTGCGGATGGCGGTGGTCGTGGTGGAGCGGTGGTCGGGGTTGCGCCGGGTGAGCCAGGCGGCGGCGGGCGATACCGCGGGGTTGCCAGGGCGTTTGTGTCACGCGTGGCGCGAGGCGCTGGAGGCGGAATGAGCGCTTCGGGTCGGTCGCCGTGCTCTACGCCCGGCCCCGCGCCACCGCCTGGGCGCAGACCCAACAGGCGGCTGCGGCCGTGGACACCGCGGCCGCGGCGCTCGTGGACAGCTACCGGACGGTGTTTCTCCGGGGGGCGGACCTGCCGTGGGAGCCGGCCAGCTTTCTGGACACCCATTGGGGAGCCACCCACCGCGCCGCGGGAGCCCTGGCACTGCGCCTGGGGATCCCCTTCGACGAAGCCCTCGCCCGCATGCGGGCCCTGGCCTTTGGCACCGGACACTCCCTGCGCAACATCACCACCCACCTGCCCTGACCACCCGCACCCCACCGGTCGAGACCGTCACCCGGCATCGGGGGAGTGCAGGTGGTGCTCGCAGGACTGCGGGCGGTGCCGAGCCCGATGCTGCTCCCACTCCATAGCGCGTCGGATCTGTAGATCATCCAGCCCCGTGGCCGCGCACAGGGCTTCGGCAGCCACTCCGTCGGGCTGCTGAGCCAGGGCACGCAGGATCTGCCCGGCCCGCAACTCCTCATGGACGAAAGGCCGCTCGCGGTACTCCCGCTGCAGCGCCACGAGGTGCTCGGGAGAGCAGGCGGCGATCAGGCGCCGCCCGTCACGCGCCTGGTGGCGGGGGTGGATCGCGGAGGAGTCCCGGACGACGCCCAGGTGGCACCCGTCGGTCAGTGGCCGGGCGCACGCATCGCAGATGTCCGTCTGCGGGACGGACGGTGACTGGTCGTCTCTCATGCGGTTCTCCTACCCCTCCCATGCCGCCCGCCGCCCGCGGCCCCTGCCGAGCGGGAGACAGGATGCCTGTCGGTTCGTGCCACAAAAATCTATCCCAGGTGAAGTAGACATTCGCTTCCGGATGTGTGTAGTGTTCCTCTCGTAGCCAAGAAGGAAGCAGGGCGCGGAAGACACGAACTGCCGCGCAAAGTAGGTGGCACGGTGATGGAATCCGGCGGCCAGTGCAGTGCTGGTGGGTCGCAGGGTTGATTGCCGGGCCGGGCCGCCCCGGGAGGGGCCGCCGCGCAGGTGCAGTGCAGTACCCAGTGGTTCCTCGGTGAAGGCGTCGGCTGCGGGCGCGCGCATCGGGAGGTTTGGCAGTGGGGTTCTAAGCCAGAGCAGTTGCAGGACGGGCGACGGGGCTGGCTGTCGGAGGGTGGTGCGGTGAAGGCCACCAGAAGTTCGCAGTACGGATTGGGTAAGTGATTGATCTAGAGGGAACGGAGGGGTTGAGCGCCATCAGGATCGCCCGGGCTGAACGCTTGAGTCCGGGTACCGCAGGACATCGATAGTGAGGTGGTCTCCGGTCACGCATTCGCGATCCCCGCACTCCCGACCTCGGTCGGTCGTGCGGACACAGTAGGCCGGCGCAGTACCAGGGCCGGCAGGTGGTGTTTTCCGTCCTTCGGGGCCCTGGCGCTGCACGCGCCAGGGCCCCTCCATGCGTTCCCTTCACACCCTTTCGCCCGTTTCCCAGTGAGGTGAGATGACAGCAGAGGTCTCCTTCGGCCGTCTCGACGACGAGGACTACCCCGCCTACACCATCGGCCGCGCCGCCGAAATGATCGGCACCAACCCCGGCTTCCTCCGCGCGATCGGCGACGCCCGACTGATCACCCCCCTGCGGTCCGAGGGCGGACACCGCCGCTACTCCCGCTACCAACTGCGCATCGCCGCCCGGGTCCGTGAACTCGTCGACCAGGGCACCGCCATCGACACCGCCTGCCGCATCGTCGCCCTACAGGACCAGCTCGAAGAAGCCCTCACACGCAACGCCCAGCTCCGCACCCGCACCCATCACCCCGCCGCCTGAGCACAGGAGCCGCGCGCCAGGCAATCTGCTCCCCGTCGCATCACATACCCGGTGCGCAAGCCAGCCGCCGGAACATCCTCCACCCTCGACCCCTCGTGCTCTGAAGACTCAGTTCTGCCTCCTGCGGGCGGGGCTGTGCCGCCATGCGTGTGTACCGGGCGGTGCGGGCCGGATACGGCCAGGACGATTGGCGCAACGGCACAGGAGGAGTCGCAGGAGTATTAGCGAGACCCAGTGGTCGCTGTGCTGCCGGCTCCCTTCCCGTTGCGGGCATCAGGGCGTTGTTGCCTGCCACGGCCCCCTGGCGCAGTTGGCTGCCCAGGCCGCGACCCGGGCCTTCCGCACGGGAAACAGCCGAACTCCCGACGAGGCCATCAAGGAAATCCACGAAGCCTGGCCGGCACGCGCGGCGCCGCGGTGGCCGTGGCACGCGTCGAACCGGAGCAGGCACGGGCGCTGTGGTGCTCGGTGGGTGACATCTCCGGCGCGATTGTGACCTCAACATCCGAGAGCGACCTGCCAGCCCGGCCGGGTGTCGTCGGACACCAGATGCGGACCCCGTGTACGTCCATCCACCCGTTACAAATAGGGCGCTGCATTTGCCGGTAGACCAGCGGACCACCGCGCTTGGGCAACGCGCGCCTCCTCAGCGGGCGTTTGATGTAGGCGTACTGCCGCGTATGCCCTAATGGGTTCTCGCCAGGCGTCTGTTGATCGCTGCCCAGACGTGCTGCATAGCCGGACGGCGCTCCCGGCTGATCTACCGGCCCCAACCTCATACCCGCACCGCGACGGCCGCAAGGGCTTTGCCTGGATCGACCACCGTGACCTCCGGTAAGAAGCCCGCCGCCAACTCGGCGGCACTCGGTGCTCGTCCGGGACAATTTGAACTCACACCTCACATCCGGAATGCGTCGTTTCATTGCCGCACGAGACTGGCCTACCGTCTATCATCTTCCCGTTTATGCACCCGATTTCGACCCGGTCGCAGGTATCTGGTCCGCGCTGCGGCGCGGTCGGTTGGCACCCACCGCCTTCACCGCACCTGATCCACGCAGTTCGCCGCGGCTTGCGCGAAATTCAGTACCGCAGGCAAATCATCGCGGCCGCCTCGTCGGCACGAGAATGTGACTCGCCGCAAGCCCACCATGACGACTTCACACCTGAAAGGTCAGTAAGGGGCCAGGGCTCCGTCGACCTGTTGGTCCATAGACGTCGTCGCTCGGCGGCAGGAGCTGGTCCAAGTCTATGATGCGAACATCCGCCCATGGAACGAACAGCTCCCGTGCTGAGCGCGTTCATGTGATGATCCCAGGACGGATGCATAAAGGTGACATTCTCTTATCACCCGGATGCTTCTTATCGGGGATTGCGTGACTCCGTAATATGCCGGTGACAGAAGTCGGCGCCTCCGTTTGCCATAGAAGCACCGATTGCGCCACTACCGCACACAGGAGTTGGCCCCTCGATGACCCTGAATGCCCCCGTAGTTCCCAATGCACGCACCCTCTCGGCCTGGATCGCGGCCGTAGTCGCCACGGTCATGGCCGCACTGATGGTTGCCATGGCGTCGAGTCCGGCGCTCGCCACCGCCACACCCGTGCCCCTGGCGACGGCGGACAGTTTCGCAGTGCTGGCCGGTGAGTCGGTCACCAATACCGGTCCTTCGGTGATCACCGGAGACCTCGGCGTGAGTCCGGGCACGTCAATCACCGGGTTCCCGCCCGGCCAGGTGAATGGAGCTCAACACTCCGCGGATGGAGTCGCGCTCCAAACCAAGAGCGACTTGGTCGCGGCGTACAACAACGCCGCTGGACAGGCCACGGACGAGGCACTCCCCCCGGACGCCGGCGGCCTGACGCTGGTTCCGGGTGTCTACACCGCCTCCTCCACACTCCACCTGACAGGCACCCTGACCCTGGACGCCGAGGGCGACCCGAATGCCGTCTGGGTTTTCCAGGTCGGTTCGGGTCTGACGACCGCGTCCGCGAGCCGGGTACTCCTCATCAACGGTGCCGCGCCGTGCAATGTGTTCTGGCAGGTCGGAAGTTCGGCCACCCTCGGCACCGACTCCACCTTCGTCGGCACCATCCTGGCGCTGACGTCGATCAACGCCACCACGGGAGCGAGCATCGACGGCCGGGCGCTGGCGCGTAATGGCTCCGTGACGCTGGACACCAACAGGATCACCCGCGCTACGTGTGCGGCCGGTTCCACGGGTGGTTTGGTCTCCGGTGGGTTGGTCGCGGGTACGACCACCGGTGGCACCGCAACCGGTGGAACCACCACCACAGGCGGCCTCATCGCCGGGGTGACCACCGGCGGCACGAACGGCGGGCTGCTCGGCGGTGTCCTGACCGGCGGTGTCATCGGCGGCACCCCTGGCGGTCTCATCGCCGGGGTGACCACGGGCGGCACGACGGTGGGCACCACCGGCAGCTCCACGGCGGGCACTACCAGCGGCTACCCGGGCGGCGACAACGGTGGCAACCACGGTGGAGCGAGTGGCTATCCCGGCGGTGACCACGGTGGGGAAACCGGCGGCTATCCCGGCGGTGACCACGGTGGGGAAACCGGCGGCTATCCCGGCGGTGACCACGGCGGAGCGAGCGGTGGTGACCACGGTGGGGAAACCGGCGGCTACGGCTACGGTGCTCAGCCTCCGGCTCACGAGGGCCAGGACTCGCCGCACGACTCGCACGGCGCCTACGAGGCCAAGCAATAAGTTCATCGCAACGACTGCACATGGCACCACGGCCCGGGTCGAGACAGTGATCTGATATCCGATCACCGGGCCAGGGCGCAAACCCTGCAGTTGATCGTACTCATCGCGGTGCGTGGCGGGTCGTCATCGAGTCCGTCACGCACCGCCCGGGCGAGCAGGCGCCGGCGGGACGTGGCGATGCGTGTAGCCGTTGGACTCCGCGCCGATATGGAACTTGATGGCATCAGTGATGAGCTGCCTGGAAGCGGCCGGGTCCAGCGCCCTGGCCTGCAAACGCTCGTGGATGACCTCGAAGCGCTCCACGTCCGAGGGTTTGTCCAGATGAAGGTCGCTGGTCAGCCCTTCCAGGAACACGATGCTCCGGTCCGAGGCCTCCGCGAATCGGACGATCGTGAATGGCCCCGCCATTCCCGGATGCGCTCCTCCGTGGTGCGGGAAGATCTGTACGGTGACGTGCGGCCGGATGTAGAAGTCGAGCAATCGCTCCAATTGCTCTCTCATGACCTCGCCATCGCCGACAACGCGCAGCAAGGCTGATTCGTCCAGAACGACCCACAAGCGCAGCGGGCGGTCCAGGTCGTCGACCCGCTTCTGGCGGAGCAACCTTACATGGACCCACGTGTGGATCTGTTCCGGCCGGGCGTGCGGGATCGTTCCTGCAATGACCGCCCGGGCGTAGGCGGGTGTTTGCAGCAGTTCGGGGATCACCAGGGATTCGTAGCAGTGGATGGCCGAAGCGTCGTTCTCGAGGTCGAGGTAGGCGCTGTGCGGGATATACCCGTACGCATTCCACCGGCCTGACTGACCCGATTCCTCGGCCATGCGCATCAGCGTCTCGACAAGGTGTGGATCCTCGACTTGATACACCTCGCAGAGGTCTCGGACATCACGTGAACTGACCCTGCGGCGACCATTTTCCAAAAGGCTGATCTTTGCTTGTGAGACCAGCAACTGCTTTGCCACTTGCTGAGCTGTCAAACCCCGGCTCATTCGAAGTTTGCGAAACTCCGCTCCTACGCGGCGCCTTCCGACAGTAGGATTAACGTGCGCCGACACAGAACGACTACCTCCGCCACAGAACCCAGGGACAGCCATCGGACTGTCCTACCGCCGACTTCTCAGCGGCCGCTTGCAGATTAGGTGATCCGGGTTGCAGAAACGATCACCTACGCGGACCTTTCAGGTAGGAGTCGTCATGGTGGGCCTGTAGTTGGTCACATCCCCGTGCCGATGAGGCACCCGTCAGGGTCGAGCTAACCCCGACAGGGTGGCCGCTCCCCGCCCACCCACCCCGCCTCAGGTCTCACTGCCGGCTGAGTCGCTCCCGCCGATCCCTGGAAGGATTGCTGCACAGCGAACGCAAAAGGAGGCAGCATGGGCGCAGGAGACTGGATCGCGGCCGGAGCTGGCATCTCCGTAGTCGCAGCTGTGACCAGTGTGTGGTAGGCCGGCACCGCCGCTGCATCCGCCGAGCACGCCAAAGCACAAGCCCGCGCAGGTTCATGATGTCTGCCCATGGCCCGAACCGTCGCGATGGACTGGGCGGGACATCGTGTCCCGGCCAATGCCGACCCGGAAGCGCTGACAGTGTTGGTGAGGCGTGAAGCATGGCTCTGGGGCGTTACCCGGATAAATTTGCGAATGTTTGGCGTCATTGGTTTGCAGGACAGCGGTGTCGACGCACGAGGCTGGCCAGGAGCGAAGATGGTCCGGGCGGCGCGGAGGCCGTAGCGTGGCGCAATCTGACGAACAGTCGGGCCACGGCATGGTAGATGCTTTGCCGTCACCTTTGATGCTGCCGCAGGTCAGGGCCCACGGTGCGCCCCTCGGACCTCTTGCCCCGCGCCGGTCACACTGGCTGGCATGCGCATTGACTTTGATCCTGCGGTTGTTGATCGGGCTGCCTTCTACAGGCTGCTGACCTCGGTGGTTGTGCCTCGGCCGATCGCCTGGGTGTCCACGGTCAGCCCGGACGGCCGCACCGACAATCTGGCACCGCACAGCTTCTTCACCGTGTCCTGTGTCAGTCCGCCGATCGTGCAGTTCACTTCCGTTGGGCGGAAGGACTCGTTGCGCAATATCGAGGGGACGGGGCAGTTTGTTGTGAACTTTGCGCCGGAGCATTTGTTCGAGCAGATCAATGCGACGGCGACGGACTTTCCCGCTGGGGTGAGTGAGTTCGAGGCGGTGGGGATTGCTCGGGAGCCCAGTTTGCGGGTGAAGCCGTCGCGGGTGGCGGCGTCGCCGGTGGCGTTGGAGTGCGAGATGCACAGCATGCTGCGGATGGGGGACTCGACCGTGGTGTTCGGGCGGGTCGTGCACGCCGCCGTGTCCGAGGCCGTGCTGGTCGACGGGCATCCCGAGGTGCGGAAGCTGCGGCCGTTGGCGCGGTTGGGGAAGGACGAGTGGGGGGCGCTCGGGGAGGTGCTGGAGCTCTCCCGGATCCGCTACGCGGACTGGCCCGGCGCCGGCGGTTAGGCCGGATGGGCTGACGGCGGTGTCTCCCAGGGGTGATGGGGGCGGCAGGTTCCGTATGTCCTGTGGATCGCGCGGTGTGATCGGCTGATAGTCGGGTTTCCCGATCATGGAGTCGCGCCGATGCCGATCCGCACACGACGCAGGGCCCTGGCCGCCGCGGTCGCCCTGCTCGGAACCGTTGCTGTCAGTGCCTGTGACGGCTCCTCCACCGGGCCACCGGTCGTACCCGGGTCGAAAGCGGACCTGGCGCGCGCGTCCGGCGGGGCCACTCAGCCGAAGGGGTTCACGCTCGTCGCCTCCGGGGACGTCCTGCCCCATGCGGAGATCATCCGCCAGGCCCGGGCGGATGCGGCAGGGCCCGGTTTCGACTTCCACCGGATGCTCGCGGCCGTGCAGCCGGTCGTCGCCAAGGCGGATCTGGCGATCTGTCATATGGAGACGGTGTACGGCGCGAACGACGGCCCCTTCACCGGCTACCCGACGTTCAAGTCGCCGCCACAGGTCGCCCAGGCGCTCAAGGACACCGGCTACGACTCCTGCTCCACGGCGTCCAACCACACGCTGGACGACGGTGCGGACGGGGTGCGGCACACGCTCGACGCCATGGACGCGGTCGGGGTCCGGCACACCGGTTCGGCGCGTTCCGCCGCCGAGGCCCGCCGGCCGACGCTGCTCAGGGCGGGGAGCGCCACCGTCGCGCAGCTCGCGTACACCTACGACACCAACGGGTTCCCCCTGCCCGAGGGGCAGCCGTGGGCGGTCAACCTCATCGACCCGGAACGGATTCTCGCCGACGCCCAGGCCGCCCGGAAGGCCGGGGCCGATGTGGTGGTGGTGAGTCTGCACTGGGGGACCGAGTGGCAGGACGATCCGAACGAGATGCAGCTCTCCCTCGCCAGAAAGCTGACCGCCGCGCGGACCGGGGGGCGGGCGGACATCGATCTGATCCTCGGCACCCACGCCCACATCCCCCAGGCGTACGAGAAGGTCAACGGCACCTGGGTCGTCTACGGGATGGGCGACCAGGTCGCCGGCCACATGTTCAACTACGACGACGAGCAGGACGCGCGCGGCAACATGGGGTCCATCGCCCGGTTCACGTTCGCTCCGCCCGCGACGGCCGGGCAGCGGTGGAGCGTGCGCGAGGCGGAGTTCCTTCCGCAACTGATGGACCTCGGGCCGCCGTTCCGCGTCGTGACTCTCAATGACGCGCTGCGCCGGCAGCCGGGCCGCGTCGACTACCTGAAGGCCCGTGATCACATCCGCGCCATGGTCCTGAGCCGCGGTGGTGGAGCTGCGGGGCTGACCATGGTCCCGTGAGTCAGGAGTCGGGGATCCCGGCGGCGCGGGCCAGCAAGCGGGCGGTCCGCGTCCCGGCGTCGACGGCATGGTTTGCCGTGCTGGGCAGGCAGCGCCGATGTTCCACGTTGTACTCGGCCATGATGACGCCGGCATGGTCGGTCGCGAACTCGTGGAGCCGCACCGGCCAGCCGCGTTCCTCCAGGGCGTCGCGCAGTTCACGTGACTGTGCGATGTCCACCGACGAGTCGGTGGTGCCGTGCACCAGGTGGACCGGAATCGGGGGCACCGGTTCGCCGGACCGGGTCGCGTCGAGAACCGGGACGGTGCCCGTGGTCGGCGCCGGCAAGCGGTATCCGCCGGAGATACCCACGACCGCGCGCGGCCGCCAGCCGTCGAGCACGGCCGGGTCAAGGGCGGCCGGGTCGAGGGCCACGCCCAGCACGGCGTTGGCGCCCAGTGACCACCCCGCCAGGATCATCCGCTCGGGATCCCCGCCGAAGCGGGCCGCGTTCTCGCGCGCGAACGTGACCGACTCGGCCAACTGCGACCGGCCGCCGTCGGGGGCGTCGGGATGCCAGTCCGGCACGAGGACGAGGACTCCGAGTCGTGCGGCGCTCCGGGCGAGCGGCGCGAGCACGTCCCGTTCGCCGCCGCCGCGGCCGTGCCAGAGGAGCACCACGGGCGAAGCCGACGACGAGGCTGCGGGCCGATGGACGTCGATGCGCTTGCCGCTCGTCCCGTAGACGAGTTCGGTCGCCATCTCGATGTCCGCCGTCATGGCACTGCCCCCTAGATCGTCACCACGCGCGCTGCGCCGCATGATCAGCTTCCCCGGCCCCACCGTACCCGGAACCGTCGATACCCGACTCACGTCGAAGGGGTACGCCGCCGGGGCGTTGTCATGGAGGACCCGTCATGCGCAGTCGTGCCGCTCTCACCAGTGCAGTCCTGTTATGTGTGTCGCTCACCGTCGCGGGGTGCGGCGCCGAGGGGGTGCGGACGGCGTCGGACGCTCCCGCCGGCAAGGGGGCCCTGGTGACCGCCGACGCCGGGCGTCCGGACGGGGCTGCCGCACGGCGGGCGGCCGAGGTGGCCAAAGCCTGGACGGGATCGGCGGCGGAACAGGTCTGGCGCAAGAGGTACCGGCCGGTCGACAGGACGGAGTGGCTCCCGCCGGACGCGTTCCGCAGCGACGGGGACAAGGTCGCGTTCATGAGCGGGCACCTCGACCTCGCCACGCAGCTCCCGACAACGGCGCCGGGCGACGGAGAGGCAACGGTGACGTGGTCGGACGGGACGACGGTCACACGCCCTGCACTGACGACCCGTCAGGTGTTCGACGGACTGGTGATGAACCGGCTCCCTTGTGAGGGGGCGGGCTGCGACCGGCGGCTGCGGGTGACCGGAGTCAAGGGCGGAACCCGGACCCAGGCGACGAGTCGGGGCCGGGCCACCATCCCCGTCTGGGAGTTCACCATCGAGGGCTACGCCCAGCCGTTCGCCTTTCCTGCCGTGGCCCCCGATCGGCCTCCGGAGGAGTCACAGACGGGTCTGTCCGCGCCTGAGATCAAGGGCCTGGCTTCGGGTGTCGGCTGGAACGGGATCTCCTCCGACGGCCTCGTCCTCGACGCCCGGGTCTCGCACGGGTCGTGCGAGGACATCCTGCCCGGCCAGGTGTACGAGACGAAGGACGTCGTCGTCCTCATCGGCCGGGTCGGGCCCTGGAAACTGCCCAAGAACGCGCCGTGCGACGCGGTCATGCGAACGTCGCCCGCGCAGTTCCGGCTCTCGCGCCCGCTGGGCGACCGGACCGTGCTCGACGCGGCGCGGGGGAACCCGCTGACGATCGCGGCGCTCGGGGCGGCACTCGCCTGACCGGGTCGCGCGGTGATGCCCGAATGAGACAGAGACTTCTCTGCAGATAGTTCTTTGCAGAGAAGTCTCTGTAACTTATGCTGAGTGTCATGGCCGATGAATCCGCACGTCCGTCGCACCCCTCCGCGCCCGATCCGGAGAAGCCCGTCCGTCACATCGACGCCCGCAGCCTTCGCGGGCTGGCGCACCCGCTGCGCATGCGGATGCTCGAGCTGCTCAACCTCGACGGACCCGCGACCTCGACCGGGCTCGCCGAACGGCTGGGTGAGAACACCGGCACCGTCAGCTGGCATCTGCGTCAGCTCGCCGAGCACGGCTTCATCGAGGAAGTGGTCGGACGGGGCACCAAGCGCGAGCGCTGGTGGCAGGCGGTCAAGGAACGGCGCACGCTCGACACCACGGAGTTCCGGTACGACCCCGACACCCGGGGCGCGCTCTCCGTCTACATGCACGAGTTGATCCAGCAGACGTTCTCCCGGGTCGCCAACTACCTCGCCGACGACTGGCAGGGCGGTCCCTGGCAGGGCGTCGGCACTCTCTCCGACCGGACCGACCTCCGTATGACTCCCGCGCAACTCGACGCGCTCAGCGCGGAGTTGCTGGCCGTCATCGACCGGCACGCCCCGGACCCCGACGCGGAGCCCGGCGAGGACGCGCTGCCCGTCATCATTCAGCTGCAGTCGTTCCCCCGCAGGGAGCGTGGCGGCGCGTGAACGCGGACACCGGCAGGGACACGCACACGCACATGGACGCGAACACGAACGCGGAGACGGGCACGGACATGGACCACGGTTCGAGCGAAGGCGTGCTCCGCGCTGACGCCATACCCGCGGACGACGCGCGCCCGGACGCCCGCATACGCGGCGGGCTGCTGCGTCGGCACCGGGACTTCAGGCTGCTGTGGTGCGGTGAGACGGCGGGCAAGTTCGGCGCGTCCGTCACCGGGGTGGCGATGCCCCTGGCCGCCGTCACCGCGCTGCACGCCACCACCTTCCAGGTCGGCCTGCTGACGGCCGCCACCTGGCTGCCGTGGCTGATCATCGGCCTTCCCGTCGGCGTCTGGGTGGACCGGCTGCCCCGCCGCCCGATCATGCTGAGCGCGGCGGCCGTCTCCTTCCTGCTGTACATCAGCATCCCGGTCGCCGCCTGGTCCGGCATGCTGAGCGTCGGCCTGCTGCTCGCTGTCGCCCTCCTGACAGGTACGGCCGCGGTCTTCTTCCAGACCGCCTACACGGCCTACCTCCCCAGCATCCTCGCCCCGGCCGACCAGCCCGAGGGCAACGCCAAGCTGCACGGCAGCGCGTCGGCCGCGCAGATCGTGGGACTCGGATCCGGCGGTCTGATCGCCCAGTTGGCGGGCGCGATCAACGGAATGTTCGCCAACGCGGCCACGTTCCTCGTCTCGCTGCTCTGCCTGTCGGGCATCCGGCACCGCGAGCCGCGCACCGCCAAGGCCGAACGCGCGCCCAGAGCACTGGTCAAGGAGGTCGGCGAAGGGCTGCGGCTGGCCACCCGCGATCCCTGGATCCGCACGCTGACGCTGTTCGGCGCGACGTCCAATCTCGCGCTGATGGGGTACCAGTCGGTCCAGGTGGTCTTCCTGGTGCGGGAGGTCGGCGTGGGCTCCGGTACGGTCGGCGCGCTGATCGCGGCCGCCGGCAGCGGTGGAATCGCGGGGGCGTTCGCCGCCCGCCGGGTCGCCGCCCGCCTCGGGACGGCGCGCGCCACGCTCCTGTTCGAGCTGGGCTTCGCGGTGTTCGCCCTGCTCATCCCACTCACCGTCGACGGGGCGGGAATGCTGCTCTACGTGGCGGGTGGGTTCTGCGTCGCCGCCGGGGTGGTGGCGGGCAACGTCATCAAGGCGAGCTTCCAGCAGAGCTACTGCCCGCCGGAGCTGCTCGGTCGCCTGACCGCGAGCACGTCGTTCATCAACTTCGGCACGATCCCGCTCGGCGCGCTGCTCGGCGGAACGTTGGGCACCGTACTCGGCCTGCGCGCCGCCATGTGGATCACGACGGCGGGTGTGCCGCTCGCCGCTCTCATCCTGGTCTTCTCGCCGGTGCGCCGGGCCCGTGATCTGCCGACGTCCCCGGTGTCCGCCGACGGCTTGCGGTGACCCGCCACTGACCCGCCGGGCGCCCGGCACGGAGCCCTCAGTACGTGAGGACCGCCCACACCAGGGCGCCGACGACGGCCGCCGCGTAACACCCGGTTGCCGCGACCACCGCCTGGTAGCGGGCCCGCGGACTCCAGGAGGTCAACGTCAACAGCCAGGCCAGCACAGGCAGGACCAGGATGGCGTGCAGGCTGACACCGTGCAGGGGCTTGACGGAGGCGGTGCTGCGGTAGCCGGCGGCCTGGTGGCCGGTGCGGGTCAGGATGACGCCGCGCGCGATCATCGCGGCCCCCGACAGGAGTCCGATGAGCAGGACGGCGAAACCCGTGCGCAGCGCGAGCGGCATCCCGGCCGGCCCCTGGGGCCGCCGGGTGAACGAGATGACGGCGAACGCGGACAGGATCACGACGAGCAGCGCACCGCCGACGGCCAGCGACATGGACACCAGGGTGTTGACGGGCGACTCCATGTTGAAGTGCGACGGCACCCGGCGCCACGCCTGGAGTGTGATGCCGCCGACCTCCAGCACGCAGTCGGCCGCGAACAGGGTGAGCAGCACGGCGCGGGTGCGCGCCCCCATCTGCAGATACGACGTCACCCAGGCGACCGCGATCAGTGTCAGGCCGAAGGAGAGCCCGAACGTGAAGGGCTTCCGCCAGGAGACCGGCCCCTCCCACGGCCCTCCGTCCACGGCGAACACCCCCAGGTGCACCAGGCCGGAGGCGACGAGAGCGGCGCCCGTCGCGTAACAGAGCCGCTCGCTGCTCCGTGCGGTTCGCCACACCTCACGTCGCCACGCCTCCCTCCGGCACACCTCACTCCGCCACCTCGCGAGCGGCGCTTCCTCGGTGCGCGCGCGTGTCGCAGGGTCCGGCTGGGGCGGTACCGCTCGCGGGATCTCCATGCCCCAAGAGTCCCGAGCGGATGTCCGGGTGTCGTCGTCCGGCCGAAGGCACCTGGGCTACGCCCGGGGGAGTAGGCACTCGGCGGACGACCGGGGCGCGCGGATACCGCCCGGCGGTGAATGGCCGAGGGAAGTCGGGAAAGGGTCGGTCGGAAGGGGCCGGTCGGGAAGGCGTCGGTCGGGGAAGCCGCGAAGGGTCGGGCGGAACAGGGGTTACGCGGCGCTCGCGCGTTCGGCGCGGCGCGCCGTCAGATAGGTGTCCCGGAGGCGGGCGAGTTCTTTGAGTTCGGCGGGGGTCCAGGATCGGTCGCCGTGCGCCTGGACATAGGCGCGCAGTCGATCATTCGCATGGGTCGAGAGTGTGCCGCGCATGCGATAAGACTATGGGTCCTGTGCGGCAATCGGAATCCAGCTGCCAGGAACGGCATATGCGACCTCGGGACGGCGCGGCATTCCGGGCCCGTCCGGAACCCTCGTACGCTGACGGGGTGATCGAGGCAATGGTGTTCGATATCGGCGAGACACTCATCAGCGATACCCGGTACTGGGAGTCCTGGGCCGACTGGCTCGGTATTCCACGGCACACGATGTCCGCCCTGGTGGGCGCGGTGGTGTCACAGGGCCGCGACGAGGCCGACGCGTTGCGGCTCATTCGTCCCGGGCTCGACCTTCCGGCCGCGCACGCGGCCCGTCGTACCGCCGGTCGCGGCGAGTTCCTCGACGAATCCGACCTCTACCCGGATGTGCGTCCGGCGCTCGGCGGATTGCGGAAGCTCGGAATCCGCGTGCTGGTCGCGGGCAATCAATCGGTACGCGCGGGCGAGCTGCTGCAGGGCCTGGACCTGCCCGTCGACGCGATCGTGACGTCCGAGGAGTGGGGTGTGGCCAAGCCCAGCCCGGAATTCTTCGCCCGGGTCGTGGAGTTGGCGCGGGCGGAACCGCACGAGATCGTGTACGTCGGGGACCATCCGGCCCACGACGTCCTCCCGGCGAAGGACCACGGGCTGTTGGTCGCGCATCTGCGGCGCGGACCGTGGGGACATCTGTGGGCGGAAGATCCGCAGACGGTGGCCCGGGCCGACTGGCGCATCGGTTCGCTGACGGAACTCACCGCGATCGTCTCTCAGCAGGGTGCGCGATCGGAATCCCCCGAGACGGGCCCCGCCTCCCTCTCGCCCACGTTCCAGTAGCCGTCAGGCGGCCACGAAGGAAGGAGCTGCATTCGGAAATCGACATGGCCGGGCCGCGATTATGGGGCGGTACCCCTTGGGCAGGATCACAGCGGACTCATGCCGTTGAGCGGTGGGTGACGTGCGATTTCCGGGAGCTGGATATCCGGACTCGACGATTCGAATATTCGATGCACTCAAGTACGTATGTTCGGTCTGTAGTTCACTGGTGCAAAGGGCGCGATGGCGGCGTGGAGGGCGCGCCCGCGTTCCCCGGCCGGTGTGACGGGGGTCTCCCGGGTCGCCACCGTCCTCACCGTGTCGGAGGAGGTTCGATAAAGTGCGGGGTGAGAGTGCCGGACTCAGCCCTGCTGCGATGTGCCGGCGGGCGAGCGCGGCACGGTTGCTTCGTACAGGAGACCGAGCCCGTTGTCTGAGAACCGCGCACGTACCCCGGCCGAGCCGCAGCCAGGTGCATCGCCCGAGTCCGAGGGCGGCCCGGCCGCCCTGCGGGCCGACTGCACCAGCTGCTTCGCGCTGTGCTGTGTGGTGCCGGCCTTCTCCGCCTCGGTCGACTTCGCGATCGACAAGAACTCCGGCCAGGCCTGTCCCAACCTGCAGCGGGACTCCCGCTGCGGCATCCACACCCGCCTCCGGGACAAGGGTTTTCGCGGCTGCACCGTCTACGACTGCTTCGGCGCCGGGCAGAAGGTCTCGCAGGTCACCTTCGGCGGCGAGGACTGGCGGCAGGCGCCGCGAACGGCGCAGCAGATGTTCCGGGTCTTCCCCGTCATGCGGGACCTGCACGAGCTGCTCTGGTACCTGACCGAGGCGCTGACGCTGCGGCCGGCCCGCTCCTTGCACGCCGAGCTCGACGCCGCGCTGCGGGAGACCGAACGCCTTACCCGCTACAACCCCGAACTCCTCATGGAGCTGGACGTTCCGGCGCACCGGCGGGACGTCAACGCCCTGCTGCTGCGGGCCGGTGAACTCGTCCGTGCCGAGGTGAGGGGCAAGAAGAAGGACCACAGGGGGGCCGACCTCATCGGTGCCAGGCTCAAGGGCGCCGACCTGAGGGGTGCCAACCTGCGCGGGGCCTACCTCATCGGTGCGGATCTGTCGGGCGCCGACCTGAGGATGGCCGACGTGATCGGCGCCGACTTCCGGGACGCCGATCTGCGCGGCGCCGACCTCACCGGGGCCGTCTTCCTCATCCAGTCCCAACTGGACGCGGCGCGCGGGGATGCCGGGACGAAGCTGCCGCCCGCGCTGCGTCACCCGGAGCGCTGGTAGAACCCGCCGCGGGCTGCCCTCGCAACCCGTTCCGCCTTCCCCGCCCGTCCCGGTCCCCGTCCGTCCCGGTCCCCTAGCCGGTCACGTCGAGGGCGGTGCCGTAGAGCCGGTTGACCTTCAACCGGATGACGAGCCGCTGCTCCGCTACGAGTTGGGCCAGGAACGGCTCCTCGTCCGCCAGGTGGGCAGACGCCGGCAGCATGGCGAGCAGCTCGCGCCCGACGGCGTCGCCCGGCTCGGTCGTGGTCTCGGATACCTCGGCCTCGCCCTCCGCGACGGAGAACGACCAGTGGTCCTCGCTGGAGACGTGCAGCGCGGCCCGTGCGTCGTTCCTGAGGTGGCGCACCTTGACCCGGTCGGCGGTGGTCGAGAAACGGACGATCCGCGCCTCGGGATCCCAGTGGTAGAGCATGGTCGTCAGATGCGGGTGCCCACTGCGCTTGTTGGTGGCCAGGATCCCGAACTGGTGCGCCGCGAGCAGGGCGGAGAGCGCGTCGTCCGTCATGACCCGGGGGGCCGGGCCGCCGTTCTCGTCGGTCATGGGTACTCCCCAACTCGTGGCGTACGGAGGCTCGTCGTCGGGGGAGGTCCTGTGGTCCAGACCTCCCTTGATCAGCTCAACGAGCGGCACGGGTCAAGGATGTGCCGGATGCGCGGGGTCGTCAAAGGGGCCGCCGATGGGCCAAGCGGTTCACGCGGCATACGCGGCTCACGCGGCACACGCTGCAAACGCGGCCTGCGCCGACGTGGCCGAAGAGCCGCCAACGGACGGTGCCCCACAGACAGAAGCCGCCCGCACCGGTTTGCGGTGCGGGCGGCGGGACGGTCGTCGGGTGCGGGGCGGCCGGTGAACGGCGGGCCCGGCGGGAAGGTCAGCCGCTACGCGGCTTTCCGGTAATGGGCGCGCTGCGCTGCCAGGAACGCGGACCGCAGGCGCTCGAGCTCGGCGAGCTCGGCCGGGGTCCAGGCACGGGAACCGTGCGCGTGAAGGTAGGCACGGAGGGCGTCGTTCGCCTCAGCCACGGGTGTTGCTTGCATACCGGACAGATTACGGGGCGCCGCTGGCGGCTACGACCAATACGGGCGGAACGGCGTGTGCGAATGGTCACGCTGCGGAAGGTGGCCCGGTCGGGGGCGATCCCCTGCCGGCGGTGGACCGAGCGGCCGGTGCGGCGCGGACCGGGTGGCTCCGGTCACTCGGAGACCGCGGCTCCGGTCACTCGAAGACCGCTGCCCGGGCGTCCACCACACCGGCCGCCACCAGTGCGAAGAGCACGATGCCGAGCAGGACGCGGTAGATGACGAAGGGCATGAAGCTCTTGGTGGAGATGTAGCGCATGAACCAGGCGATGACGGCGTACCCGACGCCGAACGCGATGACCGTGGCGAGGATCGTCGGTCCCCAGGCGAGATGTGAGTCACCTCCGACGTCCTTCAGCTCGAAGACCCCGGACGCCAGGACGGCGGGGATGGCGAGCAGGAAGGAGTAGCGGGCGGCGGCTTCGCGGGTGTAGCCGAGGAAGAGGCCGCCGCTGATGGTGGCACCGGACCGGGAGACGCCGGGGACCAGGGCCATCGCCTGGCAGAGGCCGTAGATCAGGCCGTCGCGGGTGGTGAGGTCGTGCAGCGTCTTGCGGGGCGGTGCGGCGCGGTGCCGGCCGCCCTGGTCGGCGGGGCCGCCGCGGGCGGCGAGGCGGTCGGCGATGCCGAGGATCACGCCCATGACGATCAGGGTGGTGGCGATCAGGCGCAGATCGCGGAAGGGGCCGTTGATGGCGTCCTGGAAGAGCAGCCCGAGCACGCCGATGGGGATGCTGCCGACGATCACCAGCCAGCCCATGCGGGCGTCGGCCTCGGTGCGCAGCCGCCGGTCGACCAGCGAGCGGGCCCAGGTGGAGATGATCCGGCCGATGTCCTTGCGGAAGTAGATGATGACCGCGGACTCGGTGCCGATCTGGGTGATCGCGGTGAAGGCGGCGCCGGGGTCCTGCCATCCCGCGAAGGCCGCGGTGAGGCGCAGATGGGCGCTGGACGAGATCGGGAGGAACTCGGTCAGCCCCTGGACGAGGCCGAGAATGATGGATTCGAACCAGCTCATGGGCGGTGGCACAGGTCCTTGTGATCGTCGGGCGGTGGAAGGCGGCGCGGGAACGTCAGCCGGACGACCTGGAGTTCCGGGAACGGCGGGCCCGGACGGCGACCAGGAGCGCTCCCAGGCCGGTCATCGCGATGAACCCCATGGCCAGCAGGAAGGCCGGTGAGGTCGGTGACGACGCGCGGCTGCCCGCTATGACGTACGCGGTCGTGTTGGGAATGCTCCCGAGCGCGGTGGCCAGCAGGAACGGCCCCAGGCGCATGTGGGAGACGGCCGCCGAGTAGTTGGCGGCGGCGAAGGGCACGCCGGGGAAGAGCCGGATCGCGAGCATGCTGCGAAAGCCGTGCCGGCTCAACTGCCGGTCCACCGAGGTGATCAGGCGCCCGCGCAGCAGGGGTCTGAGCGCATCGCGGCCCAGGAGGCGGCCCAGACAGAAGGACAGCCCGGCGCCCAGGACGGTGCCGGCCAGCGAGGAGACCAGCCCGCCCTGCGTCCCGAACAGCGCGCCGGCCGCGACGTTGAGCAGCGGGCGGGGCACGAACGCGAACGCGCACACCCCGTACGCGGCCCCGTAGAGCACCACCGCGGCGCCGCCCGACAGCTGGGGCCACCCGTCCATGATCAGGTGCTGCGGCTGCCAGAGCAGGACGGCCGTGGCCGCGCCCATCAGCAGCGCGGCCAGCAGAGCCAGCCGGGCCCACGGCGAGAGCAGCGCACGGGTGCACCGCACGGCGGGGCCGTCGGACGTCGGGAGGCGGTCGAGCATCCAGGGAGCCTAACCGAGCCGGGTGAACGCGTGGAGCGAGCGGGGGTCCGCGCACTGCCCGCCGACGGCACCCGGTGGCCCGCGACGGAGGAACCATGGGCACCCCGGTCGTCACGCGAGTGGCCGGTCCTCCGATGCGGGGGCGCACGGCGGTCGCACGGAAGCGTGGCGCGGATCGGGGCTACCGGCCGGTACAGCTCGTGCGACCGCGTATCCGGTCCGGGCCCGAACCGGGAGGGACGCACCCGACGCACCGCGACGCAGGGGCCCCAGGAGCCGCACCGACGCCCGGGCCGTCATGGCGGCGCGGGCGATGGGGAAGGCGGGCGTCCGCATGGTCTTCTGGTCGCGGCACCCGGCCCGAGGATACTGATTCCCAAGGAATCCGCCATGGGTCGGCGTTCCGATTCCGGGGGGTGAGATATCGGTGAACACTCGCGCCAAGCAGATAGCTCTCGCCATGGCCGCGACCGTGGCGGCCTGTTGCTCGTGCGTCGCGCTCAGCCTGCTGCTCGTTCATATTCCGTGGCTCCAGAGCGAAACCAGCAGTAACGCGGGTCAGGCGCTGGGTGCCGCGTCGGCGGTGAGCTCCACCGCGGTGCTCATTTATATGGCCGGAGCCATACGGGTACAGCATCGCGAGGTGGAATTGCACCGCGAGGCGCTGCGGACCCAGCAGGACGCCCTGCAGGAGCAGTGCCAGGTCAGTGGGCGGGCCAACGGTGAACTCCACCGCACTTCTGAGGCCCTGATGCGCGGTCTTCACATGTCGCTGCACCGCATGGCGATGGACGACCCCGATCTGGCGGTCACCTGGCCGTCCTACAGTTCCGACGGATCGGATCTGCGGAACAAGCAGTACTTGTACATGAACCAGGTGCTGTCGTTGCACCTGCTGGCCTATGAGACCGGCTACACGACCGCCCACATCGAAGGCTCCTTCCAACACCTGTTCGCCAGCCGGCTCTGGCGGGAGTTCTGGGAGAGCCTGCGCGTCTCGCGGGCCCAGGAAATTCCGCCGGGCACGGCCGAGGCGGAATTCTCCGAGATAGTCGAGCGTGCGTACGCGGCGGCACTCACCACGATTCCGCTGCGCAGGAACGGATGAGGCCGAGGGTGAGTGGCCGCTGCCACCCACCCTCGTTCGGCGTCCGTCCGCTATTCCTCGGGAATGTCCCGGCGAGCCCTGACGAGAACATCGCGCGGGATCACCACGACGCGCTCGTCGGGTCCCACGCCCGCGTCGTCGGGCAGCAGATGGCGCAACTGGTCGGTCATCGCCTCCCCGATCACGGCGAAGTCACCGGTGCTCAGTTCGAACACATCCGGGCAGTTGGTCTCGTTCAGGCATCCCCGAACCCGTGGCGAATCGCCCAGGCGCCGTACAACGTTCACTGCGTGACCACTCCGACTAAATTGGTATGGGCATGACATATCGTTGATCGTAGGTGTCGTGCGGGGTCGCGGGGATGGGCGACGACCGGAGGGCGCGCAGGGTGGTGCGGGCCAACCGGGTGATGGCAGGCCGGAGTCCGAGAGCCAGGCGGTGGCCTGTGCCCCCGTAGCCCGGCGCGAGACGGTGAAAGCTACCGCATGATTACCGTGAGTTGCCATGTGTTGGCGAGGCCGACGCGCCCCAAGTTGGTAAAGCCGCAGCCTGTGGGCGGAAAACCGTTCGACGGCCGGGCGGGCGGTGACGGATCATCAACGGCATGAACCGGTATGCCTTCGCAGATACGTCCGCAGTCGCGGACGCGCTGGAGGCTGCCCTCGCTTCGTTCCTCGACGGCGCCCGAAGCTGACCCTCCCCGGACATTCCGGCGGACCCCGCAGGGGGAGGGTCGGTACGGCCCAGGGGGTCCCCGCGTTCCCGTGCGCGCTCACCACGTCATCCGGCCGCCAGGCCGCGCCGTGGTGCCGTCGCGCGCAGAGTTCCGAGGAAGAAGCGAACCACCCATGTCCAAGACGGCATACTTGCGCACCAAGCCGCACCTCAACATCGGCACGATGGGCCACGTCGACCACGGCAAGACGACGCTGACCGCCGCGATCACCAAGGTGCTCGCGGAGCGGGGGACCGGCACCTTCGTGCCGTTCGACCGGATCGACCGGGCGCCGGAGGAGGCCGCCCGCGGGATCACGATCACCATCTCGCACGTCGAGTACGAGACCGCCACCCGGCACTACGCGCACGTGGACATGCCCGGTCACGCCGACTATGTGAAGAACATGATCACCGGCGCGGCCCAGCTCGACGGGGCGATCCTGGTCGTCTCGGCGCTCGACGGCGTGATGCCGCAGACCGCCGAACACGTGCTGCTCGCCCGTCAGGTGGGGGTCGAGCACATCGTGGTGGCCCTCAACAAGGCCGACGCGGGCGACCCGGAGCTGACCGACCTCGTCGAGCTGGAGGTCCGCGACCTGCTCAGCGCGCACGGGTATCCGGGGGAGTCGGCCGCGGTGGTGCGGGTGTCGGGGCTGCGGGCGCTGGAGGGCGACCCGCGCTGGACGGCGGCGGTCGGAGAGCTGCTGGACGCCGTCGACACCCAGGTGCCGATACCGGTGCGCTACACCGACGCCCCGTTCCTGCTCCCGGTGGAGAACGTGCTGACCATCACCGGGCGCGGGACGGTCGTCACGGGCGCCGTCGAGCGCGGCACCGTACGGGTCGGCGACCGGGTCGAGGTCCTCGGCGCGGACACCGCCTCGGTCGTGACGGGTCTGGAGACCTTCGGCAAGCCGATGGAGTCCGCGCAGGCGGGCGACAACGTCGCGCTGCTGCTGCGCGGGGTGCAGCGGGACATCGTGCGGCGCGGCCACATCGTGGCGGCGCCGGGCAGCGTGACGCAGAGCACCCGGTTCGCCGCGCGGGTGTACGTGGTGCCGGCCGCCGAGGGCGGTCGCCGCACCCCGGTCTCCACCGGCTACCGGCCGCAGTTCTACATCCGCACCGCGGACGTGGTCGGGGACGTGGACCTCGGCGCTGCCGGGATCGCGCTGCCGGGTGACACCGCCGAGATGACGGTGGAGCTGGGCCGGCCCGTACCGCTCGAGGTCGGGCTCGGCTTCGCGATCCGCGAGGGCGGCAGGACGGTCGGCGCGGGGACCGTCACCTCCGTCGACGGCTGACCTGTACCGGCCGGCGGGCGTCCGGATCCGTGTTCCCCGCACCATTCGGTGCGGGGACACGGCCCGTCGTCTGTTCGTCGCGCGGCGCACACGGCACACTGCTCCTCAACTGTTCCCAGGAGCCGCCCCAGGCGCGGCCCGTGGCGAGAGGATCCTGGGCATGAAGGGCACAGCGCTGGTACTGGGCGGCGGCGGACTGACCGGCGTCGGATGGGAGATCGGCATGATCGCCGGTCTCGCGGAGGCCGGGGTGGACCTCGGCACGGCCGATCTGGTCGTCGGCACCTCCGCGGGGTCCATCGTCGGAGCGCAGCTCACCTCCGGCCGGCTGGGGGTCGAGGAGCTGTACGAGCGCCAGCTCGTCGACCCGCGGGGGAGGCCGTCGCCCGGATCAGCGGCCGGCTCATCTCCCGGTACATCTGGGCCGCGGCACGCTCCCAGGACACGCAGGCCTATCTCCTGCGCATGGGCCACATCGCGCGTACCGCGCGCACCGCCCCCGAGGCGGAGCGGCGCGCCGCCATCGCCGGGCGGCTGGTCTCGCACGACTGGCCGGAACAGCGGCTGCTGGTGACCGCGGTGGACGCGGAGAACGGCGAGTTCACCGTCTTCGACAGCACCACGGGCATCGGGGTCGTCGACGCGGTGAGCGCGAGCTGCGCCGTGCCCGGGGTCTGGCCGCCGATCACCGCCGGAGGGCGGCGCTGGATCGCCGGCGGCGTGCGGTCCAGCGCCAACGCCGACCTCGCGGAGGGGTACGAGCGGGTGGTGGTCCTCGCGCCGGTCACCCGTGGCGGCGGCCCGGTCCCGGCGCCCCGGACGCAGGCCGCCGCGCTGACGGCGGCCGGCGCACAGGTGGCGCTGATCACTCCGGACCGGGCGTCACGGACCGCGTTCGGGCGCAACGTGCTCGATCCGGCGCGGCGGGCCGGCGCCGCGCGGGCCGGGCGCGCGCAGAGCGCCGCGCACGCCGAGCAGGTCCGCAAGGTGTGGAGCGGCTGACCCGTTCGGCTGACCCGTTCCGCTGACACATCCGGCCGACCCGTCCGGTTCGAGTCGGTGCCCGGAGTGCTTGCGGGTTGCGACAATGGCGCGGTGGATCCAGAACCGATACCGGTGACCCGTGCCGTCGACTTCGGCACCGCCAAGCTGCTGCCCGACGTGGACCGGGCGCGGGCCTGGCTGCTCACCGTTGACGGCGCACCCCAGTCGTACGTGGACCTCGACGATCCGGCGTACCTGGAGTTCGAGTACGTGCGGCGGCTGGCCCATGCCGTGGACGCGGTCTTCGACGAGGGCCGTCCGCTGGACGTGGTGCACCTCGGCGGGGGCGCGCTGACGCTGCCGCGCCGGATGTCGGTGACCCGTCCGGGGTCGCGGCAGGACGTGGTGGAGGCCGACCGGGGTCTGGTGGCGCTGGTGGCGGAGCACCTGCCGTTGGAGGATCCGGCGGTCGTGGTGCACACCGAGGACGCGCGCGGCTGGCTGGAGCGGGCGGCGCCCGACAGTGCCGACGTCCTGGTCGCGGACGTGTTCGGCGGCTCGCGGGTGCCGGCGCATCTGACGACGGTGGAGTTCCTGCGGTCGGCCGCGTCCGTGGTGCGTGCGGAGGGCGGCCTGTATCTGGCCAATCTCGCCGACACTGCGCCGTTCGTGTTCCTCGGCTCCCAGATCGCCACCGTGCGCGAGGTCTTCGAGCACCTCTGTGTGATCGCGGAGCCGGGGATGCTGCGCGGCCGGCGCTTCGGCAACGCGGTGCTGCTGGCGTCGCACGACCCGCTCCCGCTGGACCGGCTCGCCCGCCTGGCGGCGGCCGACGCGTTCCCTGCCCGGGTCGTCGACGGGAACGCCCTCGCCCGGCTCGCGGCCGGGGCGTCCCCGGTCTACGACGCGACGGCGGTGCCGTCGCCCGAGCCGCCGGACGGCGCCTTCGCCGTCGGCTGAGCCGCCCCGAGGGCGGTGACGGCCACGGGGACCGGGGTGGGTGCGGCCTGGGCGACGGGGGAGGTCTCGCGGCGGGTCAGTTGGCGGACCTCGGGCAGCAGGAGCACCGCGCCGGTGAGCAGTACGACGAGCCCGGAGCAGCCCCACAGGGCGGCCGGCCGGCCGAGCGTGTTCATGGCGGGCCCGGCGAGCGCGGTGGCGACCGGCACCATGGCGACCGACCCGAACCAGTCGTACGAGGAGACCCGCGACAGCTTGTCGCCGGGGATCTCCTGGTGCAGGGCGAGCATCCAGCCGACCGCGAAGACCTCCACCCCGACGCCGGTCACGAACATCAGTGCCGCAAGACCGGCCGCGGGCAGTACCAGGGCCAGGGCGGCGGGCGGCAGCGCCAGCGCGAAGATGCTGAGCGTGCCGGCCAGCAGCAGGCGGCGCGGCTTCCAGCGCATCATCAGCACGCCGCCGCCCACCGTGCCCGCGCCGAACGCCGCCAGCGCCAGGCCCCAGGGCCCGGCGCCGCCGAGGCGTTCGTCGGAGACCAGTGGCCCGTAAACGGCCTCGGAGGCGGTGAAGACGGCGTTGACGACGGAGAACTGCACGACGATGCCCCACAGCCAGCGTCGGGAGGCGAACTCGCGCCAGCCGTCGCCCAGGTCGCGCAGCATGCCCCCGCCGGGCTCGGAGCGCACGTTCCCGGTGCTGGTGAGGAACGAGCGCAGCGACGCCGCGACGGCGAAGGCCGCCGCGTCGACGGCGAGGACCCAGCCGGGTCCGATGGCGGCGACCAGGGCTCCGCCGAGCGCCGCGCCGCCGATGTTGGCCCCGTTCATGCCCACCCGGAAGACCGAGAAGGCCTTGTTGGCGTGGGCCGGGTCGACGGTGGCCAGCAGCATGCCCTCGGAGGCGGGGGAGAAGAACGCGTGCGCGGTGCCGCCGACCGCGGTGAGCGCGGCCATCTGCCACAGCTGCGCGTGCCCCGAGATGATCAGAGTGGCGAAGACCGCCTGGGAGGCGGAGTTGAGCACGTTGGCCGCGACCATCACCTGGTTGCGGGGCAGCCGGTCGGCGAGTGCTCCGCCGATGAGCAGGAAGACCACCAGCGGGAGCGTGCGGGCAGCGGCCACGAGTCCGACGTCGGTGGCGCTGCCGCCGGACTCGATGACCGCGAAGGCCGCCGCGATGAGGGCCCCGGAGTTGCCGAGGCTGGTGATGACCGACGCCGCGGTGAGCAACTGGAAGTTGCGTCCGGCCCAGGAGGGCAGTCGGGGAGGCCGGCGAAGGGGCCGGGGTGCGGCGTCGGGAGTCACCTGCCGACTATCGCGGCAGGTGCGCCGCGGTGCCACCGGGTTTCGGCGGTGGGCCCGTCCGGCCCACCGCCGTCGGAGCTCACTTCTTCTTCAGCTCGCGGATGCTGCCCATGATGGTGGTGATGGTCGCGTCGGGCAGGCCGTCACTGACGCCCGCGCCGCGGTCGGCGTACAGCACCCAGACGGTCAGGGCCTTGTTGGAGTCCACCCAGGCGACCGTGTAGACGACGCCGTCGGACGTGCACTTGTTCTTCTTGGGCACGTTCTTGGCGGTCGCGGAGGAGGAGAAGCCGGTGATGCCGTGCGCGTTGCTGAACGGCTTGGCGCTCGTCTTGGCGACGGTGACCTTGCCGTCCTCCTGGTATCCCCAGTACGCCCATGACTCGGCCTGGACCTCGGCGGCCTCCTGGACGCTCTTGGCGCCGTTGGCGCCCTTCGTGCCCACCGCGGCGCGCTCGTCCTTGTCGCACCAGTTCTCTTTGTAGAAGGCGGGCGCGCCCATGGTGACGGCGGGCTTGCCCTTGTCCTCGAAGCCGATGAGGGTGCCCTCGCTGCCCAGCGTCCAGTTCGCCGGCACGTCGAAGGCGACGTTGCGCTCGGTGCGCCGGACGACCTGCCAGCCCGGGACCACTGGCTTGATCTCGACGGCGCTGGGGTCGCCGCGCGAGTCGTCGCCGGTCCCGCCGGCCGCGGCCGCCGCGCTGTCCGAGGCGGTGGGAGTGGGGGTCGGCGTGGCGCTCTGCGAGACGGTCGGGCTCTTGCTCGGGTCGGCGACGTTGCTGTCCTTGTCGTCGCCGGTCAGGTAGACGCCGCCGACGACCACGGCCGCGATCACCGCCACGGCGGCGACGATCGACACGATGATCGTCGTGTTCCTGCGGTTGCCGGGCGGCGGGCCGCCCGGGCCGGGGCCGCCGGGCATGGTGGGCGGACCCCACTGCGGGGGCGGGCCGGGCTGCTGGTACTGCGGCTGCTGCGGCGCCTGCTGCGGATAGCCGTAGCCGGGTGTCTGGTACGGGGACGGCGTCTGGTAGGGCGACGGCGCCTGGTACGGCGGTTGCTGATTCGGGTCCTGCGGGTACTGCCCCTGTGGGTTCTGCTGTCCCCCGGGCTGCTGCTCTCCTGGCCACATGGCCAGAAACACTAGGGGGTGCGGGCGCGTGGTTCCACGCCGCCCCTCATTACTGGTCGGTAATATCTCCGAGGGGTGCCGGGGATGCCCTGGGCAGGATTGCTACTCGCTGGTAACATCCAGGCATGTCCGAGACCCTGCCTTCGACCGGCGAACTGCTTGCGGCCACCGTGCCCATGGTCCGCACCCTGAACCTGCAGTTCGGGGAGACCAGCGCGGAGCGTGCCGTCGTCACGCTCCCCGACCAGCCCGACTTCCACAACCACGTCGGCGGCCCGCACGCCGGCGCCATGTTCACCCTGGCCGAGTCCGCCAGCGGTGCGATCGTGCTGAGCGCCTTCGGCGACCAGCTCTCCCGCGCCGTGCCGCTCGCGGTGCGCGCGGAGATCGCCTACGCGAAGCTCGCGATGGGCCCGGTCACGGCCACCGCCGAGCTCGGCCGCCCCGCCGCGGACGTCGTCGCCGAACTCGACGCGGGCGAGCGCCCGGAGTTCCCCGTCCGCGTCACGATCCGCCGCGAGGACGGCGCGGTCACCGGCGAGATGAGCATCATCTGGACGCTGCGCCTCAACCGCTGACCTGCTCCGGGCGCGGGGCGGCGCTGTCCGCCCCCCCGCGCCCCGGTCCCCGCCGGTGCCGCGCCCCCGGCGCCCCATCGCGCATGATGGACGGCATGGACAACGGTAGGGACATTCGGGACGACCGGGCGGCGGGCCGCCTGGGTGCATGGGCCGGGGACGAACTGCTCGGCCGGATCGACTATTTCGTGCTGGACGACGACGGGACCGGCGCAGGCAGCGCGCTGGTGGCCGTGCACACGGTGGTCGAGCCGGACCATCAGGGGGAGGGTGTCGCGGGCGCGCTCGCCGGGGCGCTGTACGATCTGGCCGCCTCCGAGAGCCGGTCCGTCGTCCCGCTGTGCCCGTACGTGGCGGCCTGGTCCGTCAAGCACTCCGACCGCGCGCCGCAGCCTGATCCCGCGCTGACCGATCGCGCGAAGGAGCGGCTGTCGGCCGACCCCGACATGTGGTGACACCGCCCGGGGGGCGGCCCGCCGACCGGACGGCCGTCCGGAACCGTTCGGTTAGGCTTCACTGACGTGCGCCTCGGCACACGGTCCGCTTGGTGTCCAGGGGAGGACTCGGCAGTGCACGTGCAGGAATGGATCGAGGCGATCGACCCGCTCGCCGTCTACATCGTGGTCGGGCTGGTCATCGGGATCGAGAGCCTGGGCATCCCGCTTCCCGGCGAGATCGTCCTCGTCACCGCGGCACTGATGTCCTCACAGGGGACGATCAACCCGTGGATCGTCGGAGCGTGTGCGATCGCGGGCGCGGTGATCGGTGACTCCATCGGGTACTCGATCGGCCGCAAGGGCGGTAAACCGCTGCTGGAGAAGCTCGGCCGGAGGTTCCCCAAGCACTTCTCGCCCGGGCATGTCGCCACCGCCGAGCGGTCGTTCGAGCGCTGGGGGATGTGGGCGGTCTTCTTCGGCCGCTTCGTCGCACTGCTGCGGATCTTCGCCGGGCCGCTGGCCGGCGTCCTGAAGATGCCGTACTGGAAGTTCCTGATCGCCAACGCCCTCGGCGGCGTCGTCTGGGCGGGCGGCACCACCGCCGTCATCTACAACGTCGGCGTCGTGGCGGAACCGTGGATCAAGCGGTTCGGCTACTTCGGGCTGGCGGCGGCCGTGCTGTTCGGCATCGGCTCGTTCCTCTTCGTCCAGCGCCGTGCTGCCAAGGCGCAGGCGACGGCCGAGAGCGCGGAGACCGTGAACGCGGCGGACACGCCGGACGCCCCGGTGAGCGGCACGGCGGAATCCCTGGCGGCGCCCGCGGGCGAGTGACGCGGCGGGCCGGGTACCGGAAGGACCCGGCTCAGGCCTCGTCGGCCGGTGCTCCCGACGTTCCGTCCACGCCCGGCTCGAAGGCCGCGCGGTGGGCGCGGGACAGCTCCACGTAGCCCGCGGCGTTCAACAGCACCGACTCGCGCTCCTCCGCGGTCAGCTCGCGCCGCACCTTGGCCGGGACCCCGGCCACCAGCGAGCCCGGCGGCACGCGCATCCCCTGAGGTACGAGCGCGGCCGCGGCGACCAGCGAGCCGGCGCCGATGTGCGCGCCGTTCAGGACCGTGGCGCCCATGCCGATCAGGACGTCGTCCTCGATGGTGCAGCCGTGCAGCACCGCGTTGTGGCCCACCGAGACCCGCGCGCCGACGACCACGGGGAACCCGAGGTCCGCGTGCACCGAGCAGTTGTCCTGGATGTTGCTGTCGGCGCCGATGCTGATCGACTCGCAGTCGCCGCGCAGGACGGCGTGGTACCAGGCGCTGGAGCCCGCCGCCATCGTGACGTCGCCGAGGACGACCGAGGTGGGCGCGGTGAACGCCGCCGGATCCACCTGGGGCTTGAGTCCCGCCAACTCGACTATCAGTGCCCGCTCCGCCATGTCGTCCCGCCCTCGCATCCGCGCCTTCGCCGTCGACCAGCACCGTATATGACGGCCCGGTCCTGTCGACGGGTTGGTAAGTGCATAAGGCATCGAAAGAGCGCGGGGACTGTTTTCGGTCAGAGGTGCGATTCCTGGCGCGCTACCGGTGATCACCCGGCCCCGGCCGTGCGGGGGCCGGGTGATCCTGTCGCCCCAGGGCGCCAACGTGCATAGTTCATCCCGAGGTTGCCCGGATCTGGCGGAAGATTTGCTGATTTAGTGGAGGTACTGCAAAAGATTCGACCGAAAGTGTTCTTTGCGCTTTGACGGGTGACGGCGTTTGCGGTGAAGGTCTGGCACATGTCCCCTTTACCCCGAACCGCGTCGAGCGGTCTGCTGCGCATGCGCGACTTCCGCCTGCTGCTCGCCGGCGCCGCGGCCGGCCAGGTCGGCGCCCAGGTCACCCTGGTCGCGCTGCCCCTGGTGGCGGTCCTCGAACTCAAGGCGCCCGCCTTCCAGGTGGGGCTGCTCACCGCCGCGGAGACCGCCGCGTTCCTGCTGATCGGCCTGCCCGCGGGGGCACTGGTCGACCGGATGCGCAAGCGGTCGCTGATGATCCGCGCCGACGCGGTGCGGGCCCTGGCCATGGCGAGCGTTCCGCTGGCCGCCGTCTTCGACGTCCTGACGATGCTGCAGTTGTACGTCGTCGCCCTCGTCACCGGCGCGGCAACCGTCTTCTTCGACGTGGCCCACCAGAGCTACCTGCCCGAACTCCTGCCCAGAGAGCGGCTGATGGCGGGAAACGGAGCCCTGGAGACCATCCGCTCCTCGGCCCAGGTCACCGGGCCCGGCCTCGGCGGCGGGCTGGTACAGCTCGTCGGCGCGCACCTGGCGATCGGGGCCGACGCGATCGGCTACGTCGTTTCCGGGCTGTTCCTCGCCCGCATCGACAAGCCGGAGAGCAAGCCGGAGCCGGTGCCCGGCGCGTCACTGCGCCAGGAGATCGGTGAGGGACTGCGCTTCGTGCTCGGCTACCGGCTGCTGCGCGTCATCGCGGCCTCCACGGGCCTCTCCAACTTCTTCACCGCGATGCTGATGGCCACACAGACCATCTTCCTGGTGCGGGTGATCGGCCTGCAGCCGGCCGCCATCGGCCTGATGCTCTCCGCGTCCGCCGCCGGCGGACTCGCCGGTGCGCTCTGCGCCGGCAGGCTGGCCACCCGCCTCGGCCAGGCCCGTGTGATCTGGCTGTCCGCCCTGGTGACCGGCCCGTTCGCGCTGCTGTGGCCGCTGTCGGGGCACGGAGCCGCCGCCGTCCTGTTCGCCGTCGGCTCCGGAGCCGTCTCCTTCGGAGCGGTCGTCTACAACATCGCCCAGGTGAGCTTCCGGCAGACCCTCTGCCCGCCCCGGCTCCTGGGGCGGATGAACGCCACCCTGCGCTTCCTGGTGTGGGGCACGCTGCCGCTCGGCGCCCTGGTGGGCGGCGCCGTGGCCGACGCCTTCGGGGCACGCGCCGCGCTGTGGGTCTGCGCGGTCGGATTCCTCGTCGTACCGCTGCGCCTGCTGCTGTCCCCACTGCGCGGGATGCGTGATCTGCCGCCCGCCCCGCACGACATCGACGACGTGGTCGCCGGCGGTCCCGACGGCCGCACCGAGTCCGCCTCCGTCGGCTGACCGGCCGCCCGCACCCGCACACCTCGACCCGGCACGCCCCCGCTGCCCTGCCACGTCCCGCCCCGCCCTGCCACGTCAGAGAGGATCACGTGCCCCGCACCATCACGGACCAGTACCTGGACCGCTACCAGCGCATCGCCGCCGACGACGGCGGTACCTCGCTCCTGCCCGTCACCGGCGCCCAGCGGCGCTTCGTCCTGGTGCGTTCCCTGGACCCCTCGGGACGGCCCGACCTCGTCCCGATGTTCTTCGCCTTCCCCGCCGACACCGTGGATCCGGTGCGGCTGCGCCGAGCCGCGAACCGGCTCGCCGCCCTGCACCCCGTGCTGCGCGCCCGCCCGGACGTGGTGCGCGGCACCCCCGTGCTCCGCCTCGCGGAGCCGGACGTGCCGGTGGAACAGGTCGTCCGCGCCCCCGGTGAGGACGCGGCCGGCGCGCTGCGCCGGGTCCTGGGCGCCTGGGAGGCGCAGGGCTCGCCGCTGCGGCTGTACCTGGTCCAGGAAGGATCGGCGACCGGCGACGAGGTGCTCGCCGTCGTCCTGGACCACACCGCGTGCGACGGCCAGTCCCTCGCGCGCATCGTCGAGGAACTGACCGCCGCCTACCGCGACGAGACGGAGTCCACGGGCCGGGGATCCACAGGACCGGAGTCCACGGGACGGGAGTTCGCGGGACCGGAGCCCGGTGAGGTGGCCGCGGAACTGGCCGCCTACCGCGAAGCGGTGCACCTGCAGCTCGACGCCGAACGCCGCGCGGGGTCCGCCGGCGCGCTGGCGTACTGGGGCGACCGGCTGCGCGCGGTGCACGAACGGGCCCCGCAGCTCCGGCCACCGACGGCCGTCCCCGGCGCGCTGCCCACCGGCGCCGCCGAACTGCGGCTGCCCGCGCCCGCCTCCGGCGTTGCGTTCCCCGCCCTGCTCGACGCCTGCCGGGCCGCGGCCCGGGTGCTGTACGGGTCCGGGCAGGTGATGCCGATCGGCTACCCGTGGGGTGGCCGCCCGCCCGGCGCACCGCCGGTACTCGGCTGCTTCCTCAACACGGTGGTCTTCCCGGCCGCGACCGTCGACGTCCCGCACGCGCCGGACGAGACGGCCACCCAGTGGTGGGACGACCTGGACCGGGCCGACACCCCCTTCGACGCAGTGGTGCACGCCGCCCGCTTGGCCGGCTCCCCGTGGTCCGGCCGACTGGACGGACTGCTGACGGTGGACGACGCCCGGCGCCGTCCCGCGCTGCGGCTGGGCGGGGTGGACGGCCGCGAGGTCCACATCGGCGGCCGTCAGGTGCGCGCCCCGTTCGCGGTCTCGGTCACCCACGGACCCGAACTCCACCTGCGGATGGTGTGGGACCGCGCGGTGCTCGACGACGACGCGGCCCGGGACGGCTTCGCCGCCTTCCGCGACGCGGTGCGCGCTCCGGCGCCGGAACCGGTGACCACCCCGGGCCCCGTGACCGCCGCCGTCCCGGCCTCCGCGCCCGTCGGCTGACGGAGCAGGGTCCGCCCCGTCGCACCATCCGTAACGCCCTTAACCATGACGTCGAGAACCGCCATGTCCCGACTCACCCCGACCGGCCCGCGTGATCCGCGGACCGGCCGGCTGACCGTGTGCGGGAGCACGACCGGCACGACCGTGCCTCCGCCCCCACCCGAGACCCCGACCCGACAACCCCAGGGATCGCCGATGCTCCCCCTTTCTCCGTCGCAGGAGATCGTCTGGCTGCACGAGCAAGTGCAGCCGGGCAGCCGCGCCTACAACTTCACCGCCTCCCTCGACCTGTGGGGCACGCTGGACACCGAGGCACTGCGCCGCGGACTGGCCGCGGCCCTCGACCGCCACCCGGGACTGCGGCTGGAACTCGTGGCCGTCCCCGGCGCGATGCCCGTGCAGCGGGAAGCCGACCTGTGCGAGCCCCGGCTGCGCACCGTGGACCTGAGTGGGGAGGCGGACCCGGAGGCCGCGTTCGCGCGGCTGCTCCGCACGGAGGCGGAGACCCCGCTCGACACGTACGAGGCGCCGCTGCTGCGCTGGACGCTGGCCCGGCTCGCCGACGACCAGCACCGGCTCATCCACGTCGAGCACCACCTGATCCACGACGGGCACTCGTTCGCGATCCTGCTGCGCGACGTCTTCACCGTCTACCGCGCCCACGTCCTGGGGGAGACGCCGGTCCTGCCGCCCACCACCTCCTACGTCGACCACGTGCGCGCCCTCGACGCGGACGACGACCGGGCGCTCGCGGAGCGGCGGTCGAGCCTGGAGTACTGGGCGGCCGAACTGCGCGACGCCTCCTTCGACATGCCGCTGCCCGGTCTGACCCGGCCTGGGGCACGACGCCGGCACCACGGCGGGCAGTTGCGCCAGTCGATCGGCGCGGACCTGACCGAGCGGCTGCGCGCCCACACCGTGGAGCGCGGGCTGACCCCGTTCTCCACGCTGCTCGGGCTGTTCGCCGAACTGCTGCGCCGGCACAGCGGCCGCGAACAGATGGTCGTCGGCACCGCCGTCGGCAACCGCCCGCGCGGCTTCGAGAACGCCGTGGGCATGTTCGTCAACACGATCCCGCTGCGGTTGCGGCTGGACCCGGCGGCCCCGGCCGAGGACACCATGGACGAGGTGACCGACACCCTCTTCCGCGCCCTGCCGCACCAGGAGGTACCGGTCCAGGAGCTGACCCGCGCCCTGGGCCTGCACACCTCGGGAGCGGACAACCCGCTGTTCAGCGTCATGTTCAGCGCGCACGACGCCCCACTGCCCGAGATCGACGTGCCCGGCCTCGACATCACGCTCTTCGAGGGGTTCAACACCGGCACCACCCGCTTCGACCTCGACGTCGTGCTGCTCCCGGACGACCGGCGAGGCGTCAGCCCACGGCACGGGGCCCGGGGCATGACCCTGGTGTGGGACTACGACGTCGACCTCTTCGGCGAGGACACCGCGAAGCTGCTCACCGAGCGCTTCCTCGACCTGCTGCGCGCCTATCTGGACGCTCCCGGCACCGTGCTCGCCGACCTCGCGCTCCCGGCGCCCGCCGCGCGGCCGGTGCCGGCCGTGCCCGTCGCGTCCGAAGGCCCGGATTCGCTCGATCCGGCCGCCGCCCACGACCCCGCGCTGCCCGCCCTGCTGATCGGCGCCCGCCGACTCACCTACGGGGACCTCGACGAGCAGGTCACCGCGGTCGCGCGGCGGATGCTCGCGGCGGGAGTGACGGCCGGCCGGCCGGTCGCCGTCGTCCTGCCGCGCGGCGCCGACTCGGTGGTGGCGCTGCTGGCCTGCCTGCGGACCGGCGCGGTGTACTGCCCGCTGTCGCCGTCCGACCCGCGGTCCCGGCTGGAACTGCTGCTGAACCGGCTGGAGCCGGCACTCGTGCTCACCTCCGCCGCCGCGGGAGTGACGCTGCCCGCGGGCCTGCCGGCGACCGCGCTCGACGCCGACTCCTATCCGGCCGCCCGCCCGGCCGCGATGGTGCCCGGTGGGGCGGCGTACATCATCCACACCTCCGGATCGACCGGCATACCCAAGCCCGTGGCGGTCGGCCGGGCAGCGCTGGAGAACCACCTGACCGGTGCGGCGGACCGGTTCGCACTGGCGGCCGGTGACCGGGTGCTGCTCTTCGCCCAGCCGTCCTTCGACGTGGCCCTCGAAGAGGTCCTTCCGTCGCTGTACGCCGGTGCCTGCCTGGTCGTACCGGAGCGTGAGGTGCCTACCGGCGCCGAGCTCGCCGAGCTGCTGGCCGCTGCCCGCGTCACTGTCGCGAACCTGCCCACCAGCTACTTCCTCGCCACCCGTGCGGAGCTGCGGGACGTGCTGCGCGACCGCCGCTGGGCGCCGCGACTGCTGGTGCTCGGCGGCGAGCGCATCCCGGCCGACGCGCTGCGCTCCTTCCTCACCGACACCGACGCCGCCGTGCTCAACGTCTACGGCGTGACCGAGGCCGCGATCAGCTCCACCGTGCACGAGATCACCCGCGACGGCCTGGCGGACGGCGCCGAGATCCCCCTCGGCACCGAGCTGCCCGGCGAGCGGATCCACGTCCTGGACACGGCACGACGTCCGCTGCCCGCCGGAGCGGTCGGCGAACTGGCCGTCGCCGGGGCCGGGCTGGCCGAGGGATACCTCGGCAACCCGGACGCGACCGCGGCCCGGTTCGTGACGATCCCTGCGCTGGGCGGTGAGCGGGTCTACCTCACCGGCGACCTCGGCTACCGGGACCGCGACGGGCTGCTGCACTTCCTCGGACGGCGGGACAACCAGGTCAAACTGCGCGGCTACCGCATCGAGTTGGAAGAGGTGGAGGCCGCCGCCTCGGCCGTGCTCGGCGGCCGGTCCTGCGCGGTCGTCCTGGACCGCGAGGCGGCCGGCGGACCCCGGCTGGTCGGCTTCCTGGAGAGCACCGACGAACCGGAGCCGTGGGACGAGCAGAGGTTGCACGTCGGGCTGAGCCACCGGCTGCCGGGCGCGCTCGTGCCGGGCCGGTGGGCGCGGCTGGACACCATGCCGACGCTGGCCGGCGGCAAGCCCGACCGGGTCGCGCTGGCCCGGCTGGCCGCCGCGCTGGAGCCCGCGGCGCCCGCCGAGGAGGCCGCCGCGGACCTGGACCCGACCGCGTTCGCCGCCGACCCGGCGCTGGCGCTGCTCGCCGAGGGCTGGGGCGAGGTGCTGGGCCACCGCCGGTTCACCGCGTCCTCGCACTTCTTCCAGATCGGCGGGCACTCCGTGCTCGCCGCGCAGTTGGCGGCCTGGCTGGAACCGCGGCTCGGCGACCGGCCGCCGCTGCGGCTGCTCTTCCGCAACCCGGTCCTGGCCGACCAGGCCCACGCCCTGGGTCTGCTCGACCCCCTGTCCCTCGCCGCGTCCGCCGCGTCCACGCCGAAGGAGTCGTGATGATGAACACCCTGACCAGCGATACGAAGACTCTGTTGAGCGTCGCCCACGGCGCGGCCCTGCCCGGGTCCGCCGCGTCCGCCGTGCTCTCCCGTTACGAGGAGTGGGTACGCCGCTCCCCGCAGGCCCCCGCCGTGGTGGACGGCGCCCGCACGTGGAGCTACCGGCAGGTGGACGAGGCGGCCGACGCGCTGATCGACGCACTCGGCGGCCGGGTGCGTCCCGGCGACATCGTCGGCGTCTGCCTCGACCGTTCCGCCGCCCTGGTCGCCACCGCGATCGCAC
>NZ_JAPVLU010000045.1:36430-75711 GCF_027158205.1 Streptomyces sp. H39-S7
GGGCGCGGTCTATCTGCCGCTGGGCCCCCGTCCGGGAGAGCGCCGCATCGGCGCGGTCACCGAGGACGTCGCGGTGGTCTGCCTGATCGGCGACCCCGCCGTACTGCCCACCGGCCACCGGTCCGCCGAGCGGGTCGAACTGCCGCTGCCCGCCGAGGGGACCAACGCCGCCGCCACGGTCGTCGCCGCCTTCGCGCCGCCCGCCGCCGGCGCCCGCCCGGCACCGCCGCGGGCGTTCTACGCCGTGCTGACGTCGGGTTCCACCGGCCGCCCCAAGGCGCTCGCGGTGGCGGAGCCCGCGCTGTCCGCCCTGCTGGACTGGTACCGCGACGAGACCGGTCTGGTTCCCGGCGACCGGCAGTCCCTGCTGATCGGCGTCGCCTTCGACCCGCACGTCATGGAACTGTGGGCAGGCCTGACGTCGGGCGCCGCGCTGGTGCCCGCTCCCGACGCGGTCCGCTGGGACCCCGCCGAACTCACCGACTGGTGGCGCGAGGCCGCGGTGACCGTCTGCGTCGCGGCCACCCCCATGGCGGAGCCGGTCCTGGACCGGCCCTGGCCGCAGGACCTGGAGCTGCGCCACCTCGTCGTCGGCGGCGACCGGCTGCGGCGCGGGCCGGGCCCCGACGTGACCGCCACCGTCCACAACGCGTACGGGCCGGCCGAGGCCACCGTCGTCACCACCGCGCACGCCATGCGGCCCACCGATCAGCGGCCGGACGACGTGAGCGCGCCGCCGATCGGCCTCCCCATCCCCGGCACCACGGTGATCGTCGCCGACGCGGACGGCGGCGTGGCCGCCCGCGGCGAGACGGGGGAACTGCTCATCGGCGGCGCCTGCCTGGCGATCGGCTACCTGGACCCGGAGCTGACGGCCCGGCGCTTCACCGCCCCGCCCGCGGGGCTGGACGCACCGGGCGCGGACCGCTTCTACCGCACCGGGGACCGGGTGCGGATGCTGGCGGACGGGCGGCTGGAGTTCCTCGGCCGACTCGACGACCAGGTGAAGATCAGCGGGGTGCGGATCGAACCGGCCGAGGTGGAGGCCGCGTTCGAGCAGAACCCGCAGGTGCGCGGCGCGGTGGTGACCGCGCCCCGCTCGGCCGACGGACGTACCCGGCTGGTGGCGTTCGTCCTGCCGTCCGCAGGCGCCGCCCCGGCCGCGGACGAGCTGCTGGCGGCGGTGCGGGGCTGGCTGCCCGAGCAGGCGGTGCCCGCGACCGTCCGCGTCGTCGAGTCCTTCCCGCTGGACGCCAACGGCAAGGTGGACCGCGCCGCACTGCTCGCAGGCGAAGCCTCCGCCACCCTTGCGGCCCCCGACGCCCTCGTTCCCGACACCGTCGCTCCCGACGCCACCGCGACCGGCAGCGAACAGCTCGTGCTGCGGGTGGTCCGCGACCTGCTCGACCGTCCGGACGCCGCGCTGGAGGACCACTTCACCTCGCTGGGCGGCACGTCGATCTCCGCCGCCCGGCTGCTGGCCGCCCTCGAGCGCGAGACGGGCACCCGGCTGCGCGCCCCCGAGGTGCTGCGCCAGCCGGACCTCCGTTCGGTGGCCGCCGTGCTCGACCGCCGCCGCGCGGCCACGTCACCGGCGGTGGTCTGAGATGGCGACCCCCTCCCCGCCGCATCCCACCGACCGGAAGGAAGAACCCGTGACCGCCCTGCCCGCCCAGGTGGCCCGGCACGCCGAACGGACCCCGCACGCCCTGGCGGTGGTCGACGGTGACACCACACTGACCTACCGGCAGCTCGTGACCTCCGCCCGTTGCCTGGCCTCGCATCTGCACGGCCACGGGGTCCGGCCCGGCGACCGGGTGGCGCTGCTGATGCCGCGCTCGGCCCGTACCGTGGTCGCGCAACTCGCCCTGTGGTGGGTGGGCGCCGCCTGCGTTCCCCTCGACCCGGCGCACCCGCGTCCGCGGATCGAGGCGATGCTCGCCGACTCCGGGACGACACTGACCGTCGGCGACGGCAAGCTGCTCGCGTCCGCCGCAGGAACCGGAGCGACGCTGGCGCTGCCCGAGGACCCGCTGTCCGGGTTCGGCGGGGAAGCACCCGTGCCCGCCGCCGACATGGGCCCGGACGCGACCGCGCTCGTCCTGTTCACCTCGGGCTCCACCGGCGTGCCCAAGGGCGTGGCCGTCACCCACGGCGGCATCGCCGAACTGGTCACCGAGCCGCGGTACGTCACGGTCACCGCGCGGGACCGGGTGCTGTTCCACTCACCGACGACGTTCGACGCCTCCACCTTCGAGGTGTGGGCGGCCCTCGCCAACGGCGGGTCCGTCGTGGTGTGCACCACCGAGCGGCCCTCGTTCGAGGACCTCGCGCACCACGTCGAGCGGTACGGCGTGACCGTCGCGTTCTTCACCACCGCGCTCTTCCACCAGCTCGCCGCCCGCCGCTCCCGGCTGTTCTCGGTGTTGCGCTCCGTCGTCGTGGGCGGTGAGGCGATGGCCGCCCAGCAGGCCCGCGCGGTGCTGCGCGCCTTCCCGTGGCTGGAGCTGGTCAACGGCTACGGCCCGACCGAGACGACGACCTTCGCCACCACCCACCGCGTCACCGACGCGGACTGCGACGGCCCGGTGCCGATCGGCCGCCCCTTCGCGGGCGCCACCGCCCATGTGCTGGACGAGGCGGGACTGCCGGTCGCGGACGGTGAGCGCGGTGACCTGTGGATCGGCGGCAGCCGTCTCGCGAACGGCTACGCGGGACGACCGGAGCTGACCGCCGAGCGGTTCGTGGAGCATGGCTCGCTGGGCCGGCTCTACCGCACCGGCGATATGGTCGCGCGCCGCGCGGACGGCGTGCTGGACTTCCACGGCCGCGCCGACGACCAGGTCAAGGTGCGCGGCTTCCGGATCGAGCCGGGCGAGATCGAGCACCTGCTGCGCGAGCAGCCCGAGGTGGACGACGCGGCCGTCACCGTGCGGCGGCCCACCGAGGGCGACGCGCGCCTGGCCGCCTTCGTGGTGGCGGCGCCCGGCCCGGTACCCCGTGCCGAGACCCTGCGGACCCGGCTCGCCGCCCACCTGCCCGCGCATCTGGTCCCGGACGAGCTGACGCTTGTGGAACGGTTCCCGCTGACGGTGTCCGGCAAGGTCGACCGCCGCGCGCTCGCCGAGCTGCGCGGCGTCACCGTCACCGAGGACCGCGCCGAGCCGCTGACCCCCTTGCAACAGGCTGTCGCCGACATCTGGAGCAACGCCCTGGGCTGTGAAGTCGCGCGGGCGGATGCCGATTTCATCGCCTACGGCGGCCACTCGCTCCTCGCCCTGATCGTCACGGACGACCTCCGCGAGGAGCTGGGGGTGACGCTGACGCTGCCCGACTTCTTCGCCGCTCCCACCGTGGCCGGCCATGCCGCGCTCGTCGAACGCACCCTGCTGGCCAACCACAGCGATCTTCACCCCGACGCGCCGGAGGACACCGATGGCCACTGACACCCACCCCACCTCCGCCGCCCTGCAGGAGGAGTTGCTGCGCCGCGCCCGGGCCCGCGCCCGTCCGGCCGGTCCCGTGCCCGAACCCGAACCCGTCGAGACCCTCGTCCAGGGACGTACGCCGCTGTCCCACGCCCAGCGCCGCATGTGGCTGATGGACCGGCTCGGCCAGGGCGGCGCCCTGTACAGCGTGCCGTTCGCCACCCGGCTGCGCGGACCGCTCGACCTGGACGCCCTGGGCACCGCGCTGACCGCGCTCGTCGCCCGCCACGACATCCTGCGCACGCGGTACGGGCAGCACGGCGACGAGCCGTACCAGAAGGTGCTTCCCGCACCGGACACGATCGCCGTGCCGGTGATCGCCGCCGCCGGCGACGGTGTGGCGGGTGATGGTGCGGCCGCGCTGACCGAGGAGGCGCGCCGTCCCTTCGACCTCGCCGCCGGACCCCTTCCGCGCGCCCTGGCGCTGCGCCACGGGCCGCAGGACCACACCGTTCTGCTGACGTTCCATCACATCGGCATCGACGGCGGCTCCTTGGAGACCGTGGCCGCAGAGCTGGCCGCGCTGTACGCGGCGGCCGTCGGCGGGAGCCCGTACGAGAAGGCGCGGCCGCCGCAGTACGCCGCGTTCGCGGCCCGCGAGCACGCGGCGGCCGGCCGGCTCGACGACGGACTCGCGCACTGGACGCGCCGACTGTCGGGCGCCGTCCCGCCGCGGCTGCCCCGCCCCGCGCTGGCCGCCGGCGACCTGGCCGCGCGGCCCGCCGCCGTGCGCAGCGCGCCGTTGGACGCGGAGGTGCTGCCCGCACTGCGCGAGCTGGGGCAGCGGCACCGGGCCACGCTGTTCACCGTGGCGCTCGCCGCCGCCTTCGCCGCCCTGCACCGCTTCACCGGCGAGGACGACCTGGTGATCGGCTGCGCCGGCACCCACCGCGAGGGCGCCGCCATGCGCGACCTGGTCGGCCTGTGCGTCAACACCCTGCCCATCCGGGTGGACCTGTCCGGCGACCCGGCGTTCGCAACCGTGGTCGACCGGGTGCGGGACGCGCTGCTGGAGGCCCAGCAGTACCGTGACGTGCCGTTCGACCTGATCCTGGAGCGGCTCGGTGCCGCCGCCCGGGACGCCGACGGCACCCCGCTGGTCCGGGTCACCGCCGATGTCCTGGGCGAGCCCACCGCGCTCCGGTTGCCGGGTCTGGTCGCGGAGCCGGTCGACGTGGCCGTCGGCGAGGCCAAGTTCGACCTGTCGTTCGGTCTGACCGACACGGGCCGTCCCGCAGGCCTGGTCCAGTACGGGCGGGCCGCCCTCGACGACGCGGCGGGGGAGCGGCTGGCGGACGACTTCGCCGGGCTGCTGACCGCGGTCGCCGCCGACCCGGAACTGCGGCTGTCCCGGCTGCCGGTCTCCCCGGCCGCTACCGGTGATCTCGACAGCCACCCGGCGGAAGTGCTGCTGCGCGCCCACCCGTTGGTCGCCGACGCCGCGGTGCCGGCCCCGGCGGGCGGACCCCTGCTGGCGTACGCCGTCCTGCGCGGGACCGGGGGCCCCTCGCCCGCCGAACTCCGCTCAGATCTGCGGTCCGGCCTGGACCGCGACCTCGTCCCGGCCGCGGTGACCCTGCTGGACGCGATGCCCCGCACCGCCGACGGCACCCTGGACACGGCACGGCTGCCCGGCGCCCCGGCCGCCCCCGCGCCACGCGGGGTCCGCGCCGAAGCGGTGACGGCGGCCTTCGCGACGCTGCTGGGCCGCACCCCCGGGCCCGACGACGACTTCTTCGTACTCGGGGGCCACTCGCTGATCGCCGTGCAGCTCGCCGAGCGCCTGCGCACCGGACTCGCGCTGCCGCTGACCGGCCTGGACGTCATGGAGCACCGCACGCCGCGGGCGATCGCGGCGCTGCTCGACGCGCGGGAGACGGAACGGGAACGGCTGGCCGCGACCGCCACCGCCACCCGGGCGTCCGGCAGTCCGGCGTCCGCCAGTTCGGCGTCCGGGACCCGGCGGGCGCGGGAGGGCACGGTCCTGGTGACCGGCGGCACCGGCGGTGTCGGCGCCTTCGTCCTGCGGGAACTGGCCGCCAGGGGGCGGCCGGTGCTGGCGCTGTCCCGGCCCGAGTCGGCGCACCTGGTCGCGGGGGAGGGCGTGGAGGTCGTCGAGGGCGACCTGACCGATCTGGACGGGCTGCGCGCGGCCGTCGGGAGGGCGGACGCGGTGATCCACGCCGCCTGCACCTTCACCCGTCCCGAGGTGGACGTGGCGGCGATGGCCGCGATGGTGGAGGCCTGGAACCGCGGCCCGTTCGTCTTCGTCAGCAGCGTGGACGCCTACGGCCGGCCCGCGGGCCCGCGGGTGGCCGAGGAAGCGCCGTCCGCACGGCCGCTGAGCGCCTACGGGCAGGCCAAGCTCGACTGCGAGCACCTGCTCATGCGAGCGGCGGGCACCGGCGGGCGGGGCGGGGCGAGCGTGGTCCGCTCGCCCATCGTCTGGGGCCCGCACGACCGGCTGCGCGACCAGCTGCGCTGGGGCGCGACCGGGCTGCTCTACCAGGCGGCCCTCGCCGGGGAGCCGATCGAGCTGCCGCGGCCGGGGACCGCGGAACACGCCTGGTACGGCGCGCCCTGGGTCCACGCGCAGGCGCTGGCGCGTGCGATCGGCGACTGCCTGGAGAGCCCCGTGCACGGTGTGGCCAACGCGGTGAGCGGCCACGTCGCCTGGCCGGAGCTGGCCGCCGAGCTGACCCGGCTCCTCGGCAGCGACAGCGGCATCCGGCTCATCGACCGGGTCCACCCGGACCTCGACCACCGCTGGCACTACGGGTCGGGTCGGCTGGCCACCGCGCTGGACGAGCGGCCCGGCGAGGACTGGCGCTCGGTGCTCGCGGCGATGACCGGCTCCGCCGGGCGCTGAGATCCGGGGGAGCCGCGGCCGCCGACGCGGCTCCCCCACCCGTCCGTCACGTCCGTCACTTCGCTACCGCGCGGCACCGTATACGGTGATCCCGTGCCGAAGAACGAGAACGTGTTCTCCTCCGCGGCGGCCTGGCGCCGCCGCACCGCCTCGCGTCTGGTCCACCGCGGATGGCGGTGGGTGCAGAACGCGGGCGCGGTGACCGCGCAGCGCCCCGGCCCGTACCGTTTCCGCAGCTTCGGCACGGGCTCGCGGCTGGCGTTCCCGCTGGGCACGGTCTTCGGGGAGCAGTGGATCGAGATCGGGGAGCACTGCGTGGTGGGGGAGCAGGTGACCCTCACCGCGGGCATGATGCCGGACCTGGACCTCGGTCCCGATCCGGTCCTGCGGCTGGGCAACGGTGTGGTGCTCGGCCGGGGCAGCCATGTGGTGGCCTCGGCGCCGGTGGTCTTCGGCGACAACATCTTCGCCGGGCCCTATGTGTACGTCACCAGCGACAACCACTCCTACGACGATCCGCACGAGCCGGTCGGCAAGCAGTGGCCACGCTCGGAGCCCGTCGAGATCGGTTCCGGGAGCTGGCTGGGCACGGGAGCGGTGATCCTGCCCGGGGCGCGGCTGGGCCGCAACGTGGTGGTCGCGGCGGGCGCGGTGGTACGGGGCGACGTGCCCGATCACGCGGTGGTCGCGGGCGCTCCCGCCAGGATCGTGCGCCGCTGGGACCCGGCGACCGGATGGCAGCCCCCGCTCCGGACGCCGCCGCCCGTCCCGATACCGGAGGGGATCACCCCCGAGCAGCTGATGGCACTCGCGGGAGTCGAGGACGAGGCGGACAGGGCCGCGGATCCCGCGGTGTAGGTCCTTCTCGTGTCACCCCGCCGCGAGCAGGATGGTGCCGGCCATCGCCAGTCCCGCGCCCGCGGCCTGGATCGCGAGCAGCCGTTCCTTGAGGAAACCGCGGGCGGCGAGTGCCGTCACCACCGGGTAGAGCGAGGCGAGCACCGCGGCGACGGTGACCGGGCCGTGCTGGGCGGCCAGTGAGTACGTGCCGTTCGCCGCGACGTCCGCGAGGCCGACCAGGGTGAGCGAGGGCATCACGGACCACACCGCTGCCATGCCGCCCTCCGGAGCGGAGGCCGGGTCACGCCGTACCGCCACGACCAGCGCGGCGCCGCCGACCAGCGAGTTGCACACCCGCTGGACGAAGAGCGCGAGGAACAGCCCGGTGATCGTCGAGGACGCCTCGGCGATGAGCGCGAAGACCGCGCCGAAGCCGAAGGCGGCGACGAGGGTGAGAAGTACTGTCTGGCGCTGCACGGGCGCGCCGCGCAGCTGCGGGCCGCCGGCCAGGACGACCCCGACGACGGCCACCGCGATCCCGCCGTACTGCAGCAGCCCGGGACGCTCGCCGAGCGCCAGCCCGACACCGAGCGGGATGACGACGCCGATGGAGGCCAGCGGGGAGACCACCCCCATCGGGCCCTGGGCGAGGGCCTTGTAGAAGCAGATCATCGCGATCGGCCCGACGATGCCGGCGGCGACCGCGTACCAGAGTTGCGGGCCGATCTCGCTCCAGGCGCCGGTGGCCACGACGATGACACCGAGGACGAGCGCGGCGGCGATCTGCGAGGCGACGACCACGACCAGCGCCGGCAGCCGGCGGGTGAGCAGGCCGCCGCCGAAGTCGGCCAGCCCCCAGAGCAGGCTGGTGGCGAGCGCGAGAACCGCTGTCATGGGACTTTCCTCGCAGTACAGTGTGGTGAACGTGTTGGTGCACCACACCGTAGTGCAGCATAGTGAACTCTGTCATTCATAATATTGGATGGAAGCGTGCCGGACCTCGAGATCGTCGCCCAGTCGCTCGCCCGCAACGTCAAACGGCTGCGGCAGGAGCGCGGATACAGCCTCGACGCGCTCGCCGCCCGCGCGGGCGTCAGCCGCGGCATGATCATCCAGATCGAACAGGCCAGGACCAACCCCAGCATCGGGACCGTGGTCCGCATCGCCGACGCCGTCGGCATCAGTATCGCCAACCTCCTTGACTACGCCGACAGCCCCCAGGTCCGGCTGGTCCCCGCCGACCGCGCCGTCCCGCTGTGGAGCACCCCGGGCGGCAGCTACGGCACGCTCCAGGCCGGAACGGAAGCACCCGGCCCGCTCGAACTGTGGTCCTGGCGGCTCATGCCCGGCGAGGGCCACGACTCCGACTCCCACCCGCCCGGCAGCGCCGAGCTGATCCGGGTGGACGCGGGCGAGCTGACGCTCGTCGTCGAAGGTCAGGAGTACCGCGTCCCGGCCGGGACCACCGCGAGCTTCGACGCCCATGTGCCGCACGGCTATCACAACGCGGGAACCGTCCCGGCCGAGATGACGCTGGCGATCGCCGTCCCGCCGCCCCGTTAGCGCCTGTTACGTTTTCGGGTATGCGCGCACCCATCGGCAATTTCGACGAAGCCCACCCCGCCACCGAGCGGCTCGACCTGCTCCCCGCTCCGGTGGCCGCCGCCGTGACCGCCGACATGCTCTACGTCGACACCGACCCTGAGAAGGCCGACACGGCCGTCTTCGTCGAGACCTACGGAGCCGATCTGGTGGACGCCTCGGCGAACTGCGTGGTCGTCGCGGGCAAGCGCGGCCAGGACGTCACCCTCGCCGCCTGCCTGGTGCTCTCGACCACCCGCGTCGACGTCAACGGCGTGGTCCGGCGCCATCTCGGCGCCCGCAAGGCCTCGTTCGCCGCGATGGATGCCGCGACCGGCGCGACCGGCATGGAGTACGGCGGCATCACCCCCGTCGGCCTGCCCGCCGACTGGCCGCTGCTCATCGACGCGGCCGTCGTCGACGCCCCGCACCTGGTCATCGGCAGCGGCGCCCGGCGCGGCAAACTGATCGTGTCGGGCAAAACCCTCGCCGCCCTCCCGGGCGCGGTCGTCCTGGAGGGCCTCGGCATCTGAGCGAGCCCCCTCAGGGCCGGTGCAGATACCGGTGCAACCGCCGCCCCGCGCGCACCACGCCCACGGCGAGCCCCACTCCGGCCACGGCGGCCACCACAGCCCCCCACCAGTTGTCGGGCAACACCCCGAGCAGCAGCACGAACACCACGAGCCCCAACCCGAAGCCGAGCACCGGCAGCGCGTAGAACCACAACTCGGCGTAGGTCTTCTCGTCCAGCCCGAAGGGCGGCGGCGGAGGCTTGCGATCCTTGCTCACCCGGCCACGGTAGGCGCCGAGCCTTGGTATGGCGCGTCGGGAGGGGCCGGGCGCCCGGTCAGCAGCCGCAGTCGTCGGTGCCTGTCGGGGCGACGAGGGGGTCCGCGTCGCGGTGGGTGGGGCCCTCGGGTGTTTCGAAGGGGAAGCCTTCGCGGATCCAGTACTCCATGCCGCCGAGCATTTCCTTGACCTGGTAGCCGAGGGTGGCCAGGGCGTGGGCGGCGCGGGTGGCGCCGTTGCAGCCGGGGCCCCAGCAGTAGACGACGACGGGGACCTCGCGGTCCAGGAACTCGTCGGCGAGATGGGGGATCTGGGCGGTCGGCAGGTGGACCGCTCCCGGCACGTGGCCCTGGTCCCACGATTCGGTGCTGCGGGAGTCGACGACGACGAAGCCGGGGCTGTCCGCCCGCAGGCCGGCCGCCACGTCCGACACGTCGGTGTGGAAGACCAGGGAGGCGGCGAAGTAGGCGGCTGCCGTGGCGGGCGCGGCGGGCGGGACGCGGAGGACGGGGTTCTCGGAAACGATCAGCTGTGTCATGGCCAGAAATCTACGGATTCCGGTCGGAGCCTTGAAGTGGCATTTCCCGGCGCTTTTCTTGTTCGGCCGTGGGTCCCCTGCTAGACAGCGGTCATGACCGCTGAAACCCTTGACGCCACCGACTGGCGCATCCTGGAAGCCCTGCAGCGCGACGGCCGGGCCAGTTACGCCGAGCTGGCGCGTGCCGTCGCGATGTCGCCGAGCGCGGTGACCGAGCGGGTCCGCCGGCTGGAGGAGTCCGGGGTGATCACCGGTTATTCGGCGGTCATCGACCATGACCGGATCGGTCTGCCGATCCTGGCCCTGGTGCGGCTGCGCTATCCGACCGGCAACTACAAGCCGTTCCGCGACCTGCTGGCGTCGACGCCGGAGATCCTGGAGGCGCACCACGTCACGGGCGACGACTGCTTCGTCATGAAGGTGGCGGCGCGCTCGATGCGGCACCTGGAGGAGACCGCCGGCCGGATCTCGGGGCTCGGCTCGGTCACCACCAGCATCGTCTACTCCTCGCCGCTGTCCCGCCGCCCGCTCACTTTGTGACCCGCGCGGCACTCCGCCCGGACGGCCCCTGGGCGACCGTGGAGCCCGACTGCCCTTTTATGACGCGCAGTTGGGCGGGGATCCGCTGCCGCAGGTCGGCGACGTGGCTGACGATGCCGACCGCGCGGTCCCGTTCCCGCAGCGCGTCCAGGACGTCCAGCACTTCGTCCAGGGTCTGTTCGTCGAGGCTGCCGAAGCCCTCGTCGATGAAGAGCGTGTCCAGCCGTGTGCCGCCCGCCTCGTCGGTGACCACGTCCGCGAGGCCGAGCGCCAGCGCCAGGGAGGCGGAGAAGGTCTCGCCGCCCGACAGGGTGGCGGTGTCGCGCGCGATGCCCGTCCAGGCGTCGACGGCCATCAGCCCGAGACCGGAGCGCGAGCGGCCGGCGCTCCGGGCGTCGCTGTGGACCAGGGTGTAGCGGCCCGACGACATGCGCTGCAGCCGGACGCTGGCGGCTGCGGCGACCTGCTCCAGGCGGGCGGCCAGCACGTAGGTCTCCAGTTCCATCTTCAGCTGGTTCTCGGTGGAGGTGCCGGCCGACAGGTCCGCCAGCCGCCGGATGCGGGCGTACTCGGCGCGGGCCGGGGCGAGTTCCGCGGCCTTCGCGGCGGCCTGCGCCCCGAGCCGGTCGAGATCGGCGCCGTGGGTCTGCGCGGCGGCGTGCGCCGCGGCCGCCTCGCGCAGCCGCGCGGTGGTGGCGTCGACGGCGGCCCGGGCCCGCGCGGGGTCGGCGGGCGGCAGTGCGGCGGCGGCCGCGGGTCCGGGTGCGGCCAGATCGGCGGTGACGGCGGCCTCCTCGTCGCGCCACTGCGCCACGAGGTGCTCCAGCCGCAGCCGGCGCTCCGGCGGGTACAGGGCGCGGGCCGCGTCGGCGGGGGTGTCGAATCCCGCGCGGAACGCGGCGTCCGACAGCGCCGCGTCGGTCTCCTTGAGCCGCTGCGCGCCGTCGTGCTCCCGGTCGACGGCCTGCGCGGCCGCTGCCAGCAGCTCGACGCGCCGGGCCAGTTGCGACCTGCGGGCGGCCACGGTCGCGAAGCCGCCGCGCGCCCGCTGCAGCCGCTCGGCGACCCGTTCGTACTGCTCGTCGAGCTCCTCGCGCCGCGAGGTGCGCGCCGCGGCCCGGCTCAGCGCCTCGTGCCGCTCCGCGGTGCGGCGGTCGCGTTCCCGTTCGGCCTCGGCCAGCGCCTCGCGGGCGGCGTGGGTGTCGGCGGCGGCGCGTACCGTGAGCGCGTATGCGCTCTCCAGGGCGGTGTACGTGGCCTCCAGTTCGGCTACCGGGGTGTCGCCGGCCGCTGCCAGGGCCGCGTCCCGCCCGGCCTGCGCACGGCTCAGCTCGTCGTGCACCTCGCTCTGCGCGGCGGACGCGTTCTGGTAGGCGGCGTGCGCGGCGTCCTCGTCCTCGCGGGTGACCTGCCGGTCGGAGGCGCGGGCCGGATCGGGGTGTTCGGCCGAGCCGCACACCCGGCAGTTCTCGCCGGGCAGCAGGGCGGCGGCCAGCTCGGCGGCGATGCCCGCGATCCGCGCCTCGCGGGCGTCCTGCCAGGCCTCGCGGGTGTCGGCTGCCCGGTCCCGGGCGGCGCGGTGCCGGTCCTCGGCCACGGTCACGGCGCGGGCGTAGCGGTCCCGCTCCCGGGCCGCGTCCAGGCGGTGGCCGGCCTGGTCGCGTTCGGCGTCCAGCGTTCCGACGCGGGCCGCGGCGGCCTGCGCGTCGTCGACGCGCCGCTGCAGCCGCAGCCGCGCCGCCTCCCAGCCCTCCAGCCAGCCGTCGGCCTCCTGCACGGCCTCCTCGTCGCCGCGTGCCTCGGCCTCCAACCGGCCGCGGCGGGAGCTCAGTTCGGCGGCGCGCTGCTCCAGGTCCCCGGCCTCGGCGAGTGATCCGAGCTCCTCGCGCAACTGGTTGGCCGTCGCGGTGAGCTGTTCGGCGGCGGCCTCGGCGAGTTCGGCGGGGAGTTCGGCGCGCGCGGTGCGGCGGGCGGCGAGCGCCTGCTGGTGCTGGGCCGCGGCCTTCTCGCGCAGTTCCAGGGCCGACTCGACGCCGGAGGCGCGATGCGCCCGCTCCAGCCGGGCGCGCTGCCCGTCACGTTCCCCCCGGGCCCCGGCGATGTCGTCCGCCCGGCGGCGGGCGGCGGCGTGGCGCTGCTGCAGCCCGTGCAGTTCCTGGACGGCGCCGGCCTCGTCGCGGGCCCGGAGGTGTGCCTGCTCGGCCAGTTCCAGCGCGCTCACCGCGATGGTGTGGCGCTCGCGCGCGGTGGAGCGCAGCACGGCCGCCCACTGCAGGATCGGCGCGGCCAGGTCGGAGTGGCCCGCCGAAGCGCGCGCCGTCACGTCCTCGGGAAGCCAGGCGTCCAACGGCTCCGCCGCCGGGCCCGCCGCCTGGGCGAGGCGTCCGGCGAGGTTGTCCAGTTCCTGGTCGCCGGTGAGGATCCGCTGCTCTGCCGCGCGGCGGCGCTCCTTGAGCCACTCCTCCACGGCCTTGAACCTGCCGGTGTCGAAGAGCCGGCCCAGCAGGGCGCCGCGCTCGGCGGCGGTGGCCCGCAGGAAGTTGGCGAACTGGCCCTGCGGCAACAGCACCACCTGGCAGAACTGCTCCCGGCTCATCCCGATCAGCTGCTTGAGTTCCTCGCCGATCTCCTGGTGGGACTTGGACAGCGCCCGCCACCGGCCGTCGGTGCGCTCGCGCAGCAGCGTGACGGCCTTCTCCTGCGTCGTGCCGGAGCCGCGCTTCTTCGGGCGCTGCTGTTCGGGCCGCCGGGTGATCTCCAAGTGCCGTCCGCCGACGTGCAGTTCGAGGACGACCTCGGTGCTGAGGGCGGCGTCGGCGTGGTCGCTGCGCAGCCGGCTGGCCGGGCGGCTGCCGGGGACGTCGCCGTACAGGGCGAAGCAGACGCCGTCCAGGATGGAGGTCTTGCCGGCGCCGGTCGCGCCGTGCAGGAGGAACAGTCCGGCCGAGGACAGGTCGTCGAAGTCGACGCTCTCGGTGCCGGCGAAGGGGCCGAAGGCGGTGAGGTCGAGCCGGTGCAGACGCATCGCTTACGTTTCCGTCCTCGCGTGGTGCGCGCGCACCGCGTCCAGGGCCTCGCGCAGTACCGTCCGCTCCCGCCCGTCGGGACCCGAGCCCCGGACGTGGGCCACGAAGTCCTCGGCGATCTGCTGGTCGGTCCTGCCGCGCAGGCGCTGGGCGTAGGAGACCGCCGGGTCGGTGCCGGAGTTCTCGGGATCGAAGGCCAGGCTGAGCACGTGCGGGAAGCGCTTGGCCAGGGCCGCCATGGGTTCCGGCGGGCGCAGCGCGTCGGTGAGGGTGGCCTCGACCCAGGCGTCCTCGTGGGCCTCCAGCGCCGGATCGGCGAGCAGGTCGTCGAGATGGCCGCGGATCCGGGCGATCGGGCGCGGCACCGGGCAGTCGACGCGCTCGGCGGTCACGGCGCCGTCCGGGCCGAGGTCGACCAGCCACATGGTCTTGCGGTGCCGCTCCTCGGAGAAGGAGTACGCCAGCGGCGAGCCGGAGTACCGGACGCGTTCGGTGATCGTCTGGCAGCCGTGCAGATGGCCGAGCGCCACATAGTCCACGCCCGCGAAGATCTCGGCGGGCACGGCCTCCACCCCGCCCGCGGTGATGTCGCGCTCGCTGTCGCTCGGCGCGCCGCCGGTGACGAAGGCGTGGGCCAGCACCACCGAGCGGGTACCGGCCGGGCGGGTGGCGAGATCGGCGCGGACCCGGTCCATCGCTGCCCCCAGGACGGCGGTGTGGTCGGCCCGTTCGGCGCCGAACTCCGCACGGACCAGAGCCGGTTCGAGGTACGGCAGCCCGTACAGCACGGTGTCGCCCGCGGCGTCCGGCAGGACGACGGGGATCGCGCAGCCCGCCGGGTCGGTGCGCAGGTGGATGCCGGCGCGGCCCATGAGCCCGGCACCGACGCCCAGCCGCCGGGCCGAGTCGTGGTTCCCGGAGATCATCACCGTCGGGACCCCGAGGTCGGCCAGCCGGTGCAGGGCGTCGTCGAAGAGCTCGACGGCGGCCAGCGGCGGCACCGCCCGGTCGTAGATGTCTCCGGCGACGAGCACCGCGTCGACGCCCTCGCCGCGGACCGTGCTGACGAGGTGGTCGAGGAAGGCCGCCTGCGCGGAGAGCAGGCTCTCCCGGTGGAACGATCGCCCCAGATGCCAGTCGGAGGTGTGCAGAAGTCTCACGATGGCGCTCCGACCTGCACGTTTAATTCTCCTCCACCCCAGAACCAGCGCCGAGGCAGCAAAAGGTCCGGCTGTCGGCACCGACCACGCTAGCGCCCGGCCGCCCCTCATCCACCACGGACCTCAGTTTGTCATCCGCGGCGGACCGGACAGCGCGCGGTATTGCCGCGATCCGGTCCGTTGCGAAACGATCACGCCTGGGGCGGATCAGTACCGGACGCGCCGCCCCGCCGCCGAAGCCCCGGGAGTGACAAGTGCCGACATTCGAGATCACGGTCGCCAGCGCCGCCGACATCGGGCTGATGGCGGAGTGGGCCGCCGCGGAGGGGTGGAACCCGGGCCGCACCGACGGCGCCGCGTTCCTCGCGGCCGATCCGCACGGGTTCCTGATCGGGCGCCTCGACGGTGAGCCGGCCGCCTGCGTCTCCGTCGTCCGGTACGGAACCGATTTCGGCTTCCTCGGCTTCTACATCACCAGGCCCGAGCTCCGCGGCCGGGGCTACGGCATCCAGCTCTGGCGCGCCGGCATGGAGCGGCTCGCCGGGCGCAACGTCGGGCTCGACGGGGTGGTGGCCCAGCAGGACAACTACCGCAAGTCCGGATTCCGCTCCGCCTGGAACAACATCCGCTACGAGGGAACGCCCGTCGCCACGGACGTCCCGGCGCCCCCGGGCGTCACCCTGGTCGACGCCCGCACGCTGCCCTTCGATCAACTGGCCGCCTACGACCGCCGGTTCTTCCCGGCGCCCCGCGACAGTTTCCTCGCCACCTGGATCGCGGCGCCGCAGCGCACCGCACTGGCCGCGGTGCGCGACGGGGAGCTGCGGGGACTCGCCGTGCTGCGCGCCTGCCGCGGGGCCTCGCGCATCGGGCCGGTCCACGCGGACTCGCCGGAGGTGGCGGGCGCCCTGGTGGGCACGCTGGCGGCGACGGTGCCGGGCGAGCCGGTCTCGGTCGACGTGCCCGACGGGAACAAGCCGGCGGTGCGGCTGATGGAAGAGCTCGGCCTGGTGCCGTCCTTCGAGACCGCCCGGATGTACACCGGACCGACGCCGCGGACCGATCAGGCCGGGATGTACGGCGTCACCAGCCTCGAACTGGGCTGACCGGATCGCGGGAGGTCTACACGTCCACGAATTCGGTGCCGCCGGCCTCCACCGTGGCGGCACCGGAGGTGCTGTCGGCGACCCAGGAGCGGAACGCCGCCACGCCGGACTCGGGCAGCGCGACGTCGATCCTCACATCGGCGCCGTACCGCACGCCGCGCACCGTCCGCCCGGCCGACCGCAGGTCGTTCTCCAGCTTGCCCGCCCGCTGGTGGTCCACGGCGACGGTCAGCAGCGCGAGGCGCCGGCGTTCGACGGTGCCCAGGTCGTCGAGGGCGGCGGACACGGCGCCGCCGTAGGCGCGCACCAGCCCGCCCGCCCCGAGCTGGATCCCGCCGTAGTAGCGGGTGACGACGGCGACGACGTCCCGCACCTCGCGGCGCAGCAGCACCTGCAGCATGGGCGTGCCCGCGGTGCCGCCGGGTTCGCCGTCGTCGCTCGCCTTGTGGACGCGGCCCTCGGCGCCGATGACGTACGCGAAGCAGTTGTGGGTCGCGCCCGGGTTCTCCTTGCGGATCCGCTGGATGAACGCCTGCGCGGCCGGCTCGCTGCTCGCGGGCGCCAGCGCGCACACGAAGCGCGAGCGTTTGATCTCGCTCTCGTGCACGCCTTCGCGCCCCACCGTCAGATACCGGTCAACCATCCGGCCACCCTATGCCGCCCACCGGGAATCAGCGGGGTGTCCCGCTCGTTGACCAGGCACGACGAGCGGGACACCCCTGGCCCCCTGGCCGACCAAGGCACCTCTGGAGGACGACGTGTACGGCGATGCTGCGACGGTACGGAAGATCCTGACCGGGACGGGTGACACCTGGGCGGTGGTCGGGCTGTCGAACAACGAGGCGCGGGCTGCCTACGGGGTCGCGCAGGTGCTCCAGCGCTTCGGCAAGCGGGTTGTTCCCGTCCACCCCAAGGCCGAGACGGTGCACGGCGAGCGTGGTTACGCCTCGCTGGCCGACATTCCATTCCCGGTCGACGTGGTCGACGTCTTCGTCAACTCCGAGCTGGCGGGAGCCGTCGCGGACGAGGCGGTGGCGGTCGGCGCGAAGGCCGTGTGGTTCCAGCTCGGGGTGATCGACGAGGCCGCGAGCGAGCGGACGCGGGCGGCCGGGCTGGAGATGGTCATGGACCGCTGCCCCGCGATCGAGATCCCCCGGCTCGGCTAGGCGGGGTCCGACGGAGCGGCCAGTTCGAACGCCCGCAGTTTCCCGTGGTCCGCGACGCGGGTGAAGCCCGCCCGCTCCAGGACACGCTGGGAGGGGATGTTGTCCGGCTCGGTGGTCGCCAGGAGCCGGCGGACGCCGGGCCGGTCGAACGCCCACCGCGCCAGCGCCAGCAGCGCGTCGGTGGCCCAGCCGGCACCCCGGGCGGAGACCGACAGGTCGTAGCCGATCTCGGCGACGCCGTCGGTGGGCGGACCGTGGAAGCCGATGCCGCCGACCGCGACGCCGTCCTCGGACCGCTGGATCGCGAACACGCCCCAGCCCGGTTGGAACACCCCGGCCGCGTCCGCGGCGACCGTCATCCCGGCGGCGACGATCGTGCCCTCACCGGGTATCCCGTCGATCCAGACGAGGGCCCCGGACTTTCCCTCGGCCAGCAGCGCGCAGTCGGCGGGCAGCTGCTCCCGCAGCGTCACCCGCCCGTCCTCGAGCACCTGTCGGCCGTCGTCGTCGTGGGAGGTGCGCAGGGTCATGGATCGGAACCGTCCTGTCGGAGAGTGCAGAAGATCCGCAGGCTACCGGCTGGCGGTCGCCGGGCGCAGATGGTTTTTCCGCGCCGGGGCGAGGGCGGTCCGCGCCGGTCAAGTGCCCTCGCCCGGGAGGGAGTTCGCGGCGGGCGTTCCCGTGCGGGCAGCGGCGGAGGGAATCCGCTGCTGCCCGCACGGAAACGTTTGCACGGTCGGGGATCGCCCGGGTCCTACAGGGCCGACAGCTCGGTCACGAGGTCGTCGAGGCCGAGGGAGCCCTGGGAGAGGGCGGCCATGTGCCAGGCCTTGGCGTCGAAGGCGTCGCCGTGGGCCTTGCGGGCGGCCTCGCGGCCGGTCAGCCAGGCGCGCTCGCCGAGCTTGTAGCCGATGGCCTGGCCGGGCATGCCCAGGTAGCGGATCAGCTCGCTGTCGACGAACTCGGCGGGGCGGCCGCTGTGCAGGCCGAAGAACTCCCGGCCCAGTTCCGGCGTCCAGCGCTCGCCGGGGTGGAACGGCGAGTCGGCCGGGATCTCCAGCCCCAGGTGCATACCGATGTCGACGATGATCCGGTTCGAGCGCATCATCTGCGCGTCGAGGTAGCCGAGTCGGCGTTCAGGGTCGGTGAGGAAACCCAGCTCGTCCATGAGGCGCTCGGCGTACAGCGCCCAGCCCTCGCAGTTCGCGCTGACCAGGCCCACGGTCGCCTGGTAGCGGGAGAGCGAGCCGGCGACGTGCGTCCACTGGGCGAGCTGCAGGTGGTGGCCGGGCACGCCCTCGTGGTACCAGGTGGAGACCAGGTCGTAGACGGGGAAGGAGGTCTGGCCCATCGTCGGCAGCCACGTGGTGCCGGGGCGGGAGAAGTCCTCCGACGGCTGCAGGTAGTACGGGGCCGCGGCGCCGCCGGGCGGGGCGATCCGCGACTCGACGCGCTTGACGCGGTCGGCCAGCTCGAAGTGCGTGCCGTCCAGGGCCTCGATGGCCTCGTCCATCAGCGACTGGAGCCAGGTCCTGACCTCCTCGACGCCCTCGATGCGCGTGCCGTGCTCCTCCAGGTGCGCCAGCGCCTCCCAGGGGGTGGCCGCGCCGGGCAGGATCCTGGCCGCCTCGGTCTTCATCTCCTCGTGGATGCGGTGGTACTCGGACCAGCCGTACGCGTAGGCCTCGTCGAGGTCGAGGTCGGTGCCGTTCCAATACCGCGACCAGCGGGCGTAGCGCTCGCGGCCGACGGTCTCCGACGCGCCCTCGATGCCCGGCGCGTACGTGTCGCGCAGCCAGTCGCGCAGCGCGGCCAGCGCTGCGGTGGCCGCGGCGGAGGCGGCGTCCAGCTCGCCCCGCAGCTCCTCGGGGCCGCCCGCGGCGAAGGTGCCGAAGTAGCTGCCGCTGTCGGTGCCGATCCAGTCGGTCAGCTGGCCGATGACGGTCGTCACCTGGAGGGGACCGGCCGGCAGCTTGCGGTCGAGGCCTTCGGCGAGCGAGGCGCGGTACCCCTCCACGGCGGCCGGGACGGCGCGCAGCCGGGTGGCGACGACACTCCAGTCCTCGGTGGTCTCGGCGGGGGTGACGCTGAAAACCTCGCGCATCGAGTGCAGCGGCGAGTGGATGTTGCTGACCGCGCGCAGCCCTTCCCCGGCCTCGTGCACGGCGATTTCGGCGGTGAGGCGCTCGCGCAGCAGTCGGGCGCAGCGCCGCTCCGCGTCGCTGTCCGCGCCTGGCCGGGCCTCGGCCTGCGTCAGCAGGTCCAAAGTGGTGTGGGCGAGGTCGGCGAAGGCGCGTGTCCCGGCGGGGGAGAAGTCGGGCAGCAGGGCGTGGCTCTGCGCGACGCCGAGGTAGGTACCCATGATCGGGTCGAGTTCGATGAGGTGGTCGACGTACGCGTCGGCCACCTGGCGGGGCAGCGGGCTGCTGGTAATCGTGGACATGCGGCCATCCTCGTACGAAGGGGCCCGCCGCGTCATCATCCTTCCCGGCTACGTACCTGACGCCGGGCGGCGGCCGGGGCGGCCCGTGCGGCCGGTCAGGCGCCCGGCACCGGCGGCAGCAGCGGGCCGCAGTCCCACTGCTGGAAGATCAGCCGGGTCTCCACCCGGGCGACCTCGCGGCACGAGGTGAACTCGTCGATCACCAGCCGCTGCAGATCGGCGGTGCCGGTCACCGCGACATGGACGAGGTAGTCCTCGGGGCCGGTGAGGTGGAACAGCGCCCGCGTCTCGGGCAGTGCGCGGATCCGGGCCACGAACGGGTTGATCAGCTCCCTGCGGTGCGGCCGGACCTGCACCGACAGGAGCGCCTCCAGCCCCCGTCCGAGCTTGGCGGGATCCAGCCGCAGTTCATGGCCGAGGATCACTCCGGTGCGGCGCAGCCGCGCCACGCGGTCCAGGCAGGTGGACGGGGCGATGCCGACCACCGTCGCGAGATCGCGGTTGGTGGTCCGGGAATCGTTCTGCAGGACCCGGAGAATCTCCAGATCGGTCGGATCCAAAGGGACGGAATCGGTCATCGGCCGAACGTAGCACGGGATTCTCCCGGCGTGAGGCGTCGATTGTTCATGCTCTGGGCATGGAACAACACTCTGTGAAAAGGCCTCGTTCGCTGGCCACCGAGGCGGTGCACGCCGGCCGCGAGGACCTCGCCGGACTCGGCGTGCACGCCGTCCCGCTGGACCTGTCGACGACGTACCCCTCGTACGACAGCCGCGGTGAGGCCGCCCGCCTCGACGTGTTCGCCGCCACCGGCGCCCGGCTGGAGGGCCCGCCCGTCTACGGCCGGCTGGACAATCCGACCGTCAGCCGGTTCGAGACCGCCCTGGCCCGGCTCGAGGGCACCGACGACGCGGTCGCGTTCGCCAGCGGGATGGCGGCCCTGAGCGCCTGCCTGCTAGCGCGCGGCTCCCTGGGCCTGCGGCACGTGGTCGCGGTCCGCCCGCTGTACGGGTGCAGCGACCATCTGCTCACCGGTGGGCTGCTGGGCACCGAGGTGACCTGGGTCGACCCGGCGGGCATCGCCGACGCGATCCGGCCCGACACCGGACTGGTGCTGGTCGAGACCCCCGCCAACCCCACCCTGGCCGAACTGGACCTGCGCGCGATAGCGCACGCTTGCGGAACGGTGCCGCTGCTCGCGGACAACACCTTCGCCACGCCGGTGCTGCAGCGTCCCGCCGAGCTCGGCGCGAGCATCGTGCTGCACAGCGCGACGAAGTACCTCGGCGGTCACGGTGACGTGCTCGGCGGCGTGGTGGCGTGCGACGAGGAGTTCGCGCGGCGGCTGCGCCAGGTCCGCTTCGCCACCGGCGGCGTCCTGCACCCGCTGGCCGGCTACCTGCTGCTGCGCGGGCTGTCGACGCTGCCGGTGCGGATGCGCGCCGCCTCGGCGAGCGCCGAAGTGCTCGCCGGGCGGCTGGCCGCCGACCCGCGGGTGGCGGCGGTGCACTACCCGCGGATCGGCGGCGCCATGGTCGCGTTCGAGGTGCACGGCGACCCGCACGAGGTGATCGCCGGGGTCCGGCTGATCACCCCGGCGGTCAGCCTGGGCAGCGTCGACACCCTCATCCAGCACCCGGCCTCGATCAGCCACCGCGTCGTCGACGAGCGGGACCGCCGAGCGGCGGGCGTCAGTGACCGGCTGCTGCGGATGTCGGTCGGACTGGAGGACGTCGAGGACCTGTGGGACGACCTCGACGGCGCGCTGCGGGCCGCGGCCCTCGCCGGGGCGGTCAGTTCCGGCTCGTGACCCTCGGCGGGGACGGCACGCCCGACGGCGTCAGCGTCGCGGTGATCACCAGCGTGCCGTCCTCGACCTGGTAGTCCAGCGGAAGGCCCAGGTCGCGCATGGTCGCGACCATGCCGGTGTTGTTCGACCGGGTCACGGCGTACACGCTGCCGCGGCCCGCCTCGACGGCGTGGCCGACGAGCTTGCGCAGGAGCTGCGCTCCGATGCCGCGCCGCTGCCACTCGTCCTCGACCAGCAGGGCGACCTCGTTCTCGTCGCCGTCCCACAGCAGGTGGGCGAGGGCCACCAGCCGGCCCGACGCCGTCTCGACGGCGAGCGTCCGGCCGAAGCGCGGGCTGAGAAGGTGCCGCAGATAGCGGTCCGCGTCGGGGACCGGGCCGTGGTAGCGCTGCGCGAGGGTGTCCGGGGAGCAGCGGTCGTGCATCGCGCGGGCGGCGTCCAGATCCTCGGGGCCGGCCCGGCGGATGGTGATCTCGTTGCCCTCCGGCAGCGTCAGCACGTCCCTGCTCGCCGGCATCCGCACCCCGAGGCGTGCGTCGAGCTCCACCAGGGCGCGCGCCCGGGCGAACTCGGTCGGGGTGAACGGGAGGTAGGCCCGCTCGACGATGATCGTGCCACCGGAGGGGTCACGCAGTCGCATCATCGTTTCCTCCAGTGTGTCCTCCGGCGCCGGTGTGCCGTCCTTCGGAGCCGGCACCGAGCGGATCGTGCACCGGCCGAAGAGCCGGCGCAGGGCGAGCGGCAGCTCCGCGGCGTCCAGGGCGGTGCGGGTGGCGAGGTTCAGCATCCGGGTGGGGGTGTCCACCAGGTCATGGGCGTCGGCCCGTTCCGTCCAGGTGTCGCGTCCGCCGGCCGCCCCGATCACCTGCGCCAGCGCATGGGCCGGAAGCGCCGCGGGTGCCCGCAGCAGGAACTCGTCGACGGTGCCGTCCGCCAGCGGATGCGTCTGCAGCGTCAGGATGTCGACGTGCGCGTCGGCCAGTGCCATGCACACCGCGCCCAGGCTGCCGGGGGTGTCCCGGACCGTGGTGCGCAGCCGCCACAGCGTCGTCGGGCCCGGTTCCTGCGTGCCGTCGGCCGGAGCCGGTCCGGGGGGCGCGTGGCTGTGGCGGCGTGCCCACCAGATGTGGAATCCGGCCGTCGCCAGCAGTGCGACCGCCGAGGCCGCCAGCAGAACGGGTCCTTCCGGACCGTGCACCACCACATTGGCCACCAGGTCGGCGAAGGCCACCGCCGTGAAGACGGCGGAGAGTTCCACCAGGTCACGCCGCCAGTGGTGGTGGCGGGAGCGGGAGGGGCGCGGGTTCGAGGAAGTCAACTGAGGCATGAGAACACTCTGTCGAACCTGTGTTGCGTGATCACGAACGTTCGATGACCGGTGGGTTAAGGGTGGTTCCTGGTGGTTAATTTGCCCTTTCAACGGGTTTGCCGCCTGCCGGGCGGGGCCCGAGCCGCAGCCCGCGGTCCTGTCGCGGGCGCGGCTCGGGCACGGCTCGGACCGGGCCTACTGGCCGACGCGGCCGGGCTGCAGCACCTTGGTGAACAGCACCGTGCCGTCCTGCTCGCGCAGCCGCACCGTCAACTCGCCCGAGTGTCCGTCGATGTCGACCTGGCCGAAGAACTGGTACCCCTCGGCGGGCGAGACATTGGCACGCTCGGGCGCCTTGACGAACACCCGCTCGGGACCGAACGTGCCGTCCAGCGCACTGGCCGGGAACGCGCCGGCGTTCAGCGGCCCGGAGACGAACTCCCAGAACGGCGCGAAGTCCGTGAACGCCGCGCGGGAGGGCTGGTAGTGCTGCGCGGACGTGTGGTGCACATCGGCCGTCAGCCACACCGTGCCGGTGATGCGCCGGTACTTGACGAACCGCAGCAGCTCGGCGATCTGCAGCTCGCGGCCGAGCGGGGCGCCCGGGTCGCCCTGCGCGACCGCCTCGATGTTCTGCCGGCCCTCGGTGGTGTCCGGCACCACCAGGCCCAGCGGCATGTCGGAGGCGATCACCTTCCACACCGCGCGGGAGCGGGACAGCTCCCGCTTGAGCCACTCCAGCTGCGCCCGCCCGAGGATGCCCTGGTCGTCCTGGGTCTGCTGGTCGGGGGAGTTGGCGTTGCGGTAGGTGCGCATGTCCAGTACGAAGACGTCCAGCAGCGGGCCGTGGTGCTGCACCCGCTGGACGCGGCCGTCGGTGTTCGGCCGCAGCGTCGAGATCGGGAAGTACTCGGAGAACGCCCGGCGGGAGCGGGCGGCCAGCACGTCCACGCTCTTCTCCGCGTACCGCGCGTCGTCCATGATCTCGCCCGGGTACCAGTTGTTGCGCACCTCGTGGTCGTCCCACTGGATGATCGAGGGCACCCGGGCGTTGAAGGCGCGCAGCTTGTCGTCCAGCAGGTTGTAGCGGAAGGCGCCGCGGAACTCCGCGAGCGTCTCGGCGACCTTGGACTTCTCCGGGGTGGTGAGGTTGCGGTAGATCCGGCCGTCGGGCAGCGCCGCGGTGGGCGCGATCGGGCCGTCGGCGTAGATGTTGTCACCGCTGCACAGGAAAAAGTCGGGATCGAGCCGGCCCATCGCCTCGTAGATGCGGTAGCCGCCGATGTCGGGGTTGATGCCCCAGCCCTGCCCGGCGAGATCCCCCGACCACAGGAAGCGCACGTCGTCGCGGCGCCGCGACGACGGGGTGCGGAAGCTGCCCGCCACCGGTGCGCCGGTGCGGCGGTGGTCGTCCGGGTCGGCCAGCAGCACCCGGTAGTGGATCTGCTCACCGGACGGCAGACCGCGCAGGGAGGTCGTGCCGGTGAAGTCGGTGTCCGGACCCAGCAGCGGTCCCTCCCAGCGGCGCGCGTCGCGGAAGGAGCCGCTGACCGACGTCTCGACGATCATCCGGGCCGGCCGGTCCGACCGCACCCACACCAGGCCGGACGAGGCGGTGACATCGCCGCTCTGCACCCCCCACGGCGCGGCCGGCCGGCCCGACAGCGCCAGCGCGGGCGCCGCCGTCACCGTCGGGAGCAGCAGCGCCCCGGCCGCGGCGAGGCCACCGCCGAGGACCGCCCTGCGGTCCACCGTTCCGCCCGCTCCCGGTGCCTGCTGCGCGTTCTGCGTTTCCTGCGACATCTGCCACTCCCGTGCTCGGCTTCCCGCGTCGCCCCCGTTCCTACTGGTTGCGGATGCCATCCGGCCGAACGCGCGGTGAACACGCCGCTCGGGTGGCCTACACCGACGTGAGCTGCGCCGCGGCCGGCTTCTCCCGCGTGGCCGGCAGCGGTGCTGACGGAGGGAGGAGCGAGAGTTCGGGTGCCGGGGCCGGGCCGACCTCGATGTCGGTCACCACCAGTTCGGTGCCGCCCAGTTCGGGGACGGCTCCCGCCGGGGCGCCGGCCGCGCCCGCGACGGCCGCCGCGGCGGCGCCACCACGGCGGCTGATGGTGCCGGGCAGCAGGACGCGGCCGCCGCTGTGCAGCGCGACCGCGGTCAGCGGCACGGCGGTGGCCAGCAGCACGCAGCCCAGGACGGCTCCCATGAGCGGGTAGCCGGCGTGGCCGGCGAGCAGCGTCCCGGCCAGCGGTCCGCACGCGACGCCGAGGTTGGAGGCGGAGCCGGCCAGCACGGCCCACCGCCCCTGCCCGTCGAGGGAGGCGGCCAGGCCGATCAGGTACGAGAGCACCACGGGGTAGACGGTGTTCCAGAGCACCTCGCCGGTCGCGAACGGCACGGCTCCGCCGGCCGAGGCGCTGACCGCGACACACGTGGCGATGACCGCCGTGCCCACCCCGATCGGGACGGCGCGCCCGAGGCGGGAGCCGAGCGCGCCCGCCACGCCGACGCCGGCCAGACCGCCGCCGAGGGCGACGGCGAAGACCAGGCCGAGTGCGGCCTCGGAGAGCCCGGCCCGGTCGAGGCCGATGCGTCCGCTCATCCCCCACAGGGCGTTCTGCGCCATCGACCAGCACAGCATGGCGCCGGCCAGCACGGCGCCGGAGCGGCGGTGCGGCAGGCGGGCCCGGACGCCGGCGTCGGGGCGCGGGGAGCCGGCCCGGTCCGCGGCGGGCAGCCGCCCGGCCGCGGGCAGGGCCAGCGCCGCGGCGCAGGCGAGGGCGGCGAACGGCAGCGCGTGGCCGCCGTCGAGGCGCGGCAGCACCAGGTACAGCGCGCCGGCGGTCGCCGAGGTGGTCAACAGGCCGAGCACCGAGGCGCGGTGCGGGTCGGGGCGGGCGGCGATCCCGACGGCGGCCACCGCCGTCGCCGTCCCGGAGCCGAAGCCGCCGATGACGCAGCCGGCGACCACCAGCGGGACGAGCGACGTGCCTGCGGCGAGCGCGAAACCCGCCATCATCAGCAGCAGCCCGGCGCGGGCGAGGCGGACGGCCCCGACGTGGTCCACGCGGGAGGCGAGGGTCAGGCCCGCGGTGGCGGAGGAGAGCAGCAGGGCGCTGCCGACAGCGCCCGCACGGGCGCTGCTCAGGCCGAGGCCACCGGGGGAGGAACCGAGGTGCCCGACGATGGTGGGCAGCAGATAGGCGGCAAGATACCCGGCGGCGAAAACCGCGACCAGGGGCAGGACCGCCGCGCGGGGGCGCGGAGGCATGGGCGTACCTCTCAACAGGACGAAGGCCAAAAGGGGGTGGAGCGCCTATCGACCGACAGGAACGCGCTGCGTCATATCTATCAAGGGGGACGACTGCGACAGAAGGGGGTATCGGGAAGTTAAACCCGCTGTTGCCGATTCGAGATCAAAAGGCTTCGGCCAGCAGGCGCACCGACCGCTCGATGTCCGCCGGCGACAGGTGCGCGTACCCCATGACGAGGCGTACCCGGCCGTCGTCCGCGGGGTCCGCACGCGCGGTGTAGGAGGACAGCGGCCGGACCGCGACGCCCGCCGCCGAGGCCGCCGCCAGGAAGCGCGGCTCGGGTCCGTAGCGCGCGGGCAGGTCCGCGATCACGTGCAGCCCGGCCGCGATCCCGCCGACCCGCGTGCCGGGGAAGTGCCGCTCCAGCGCTTCGGCCAGCGTGTTGCGGCGGACGCGGTACAGGCGCTGGCAGCGCCGCAGTTGCCGGTCGTAGTGGCCGCCGGAGATGAACTCCGCCAGGACGGCCTGCTCGGTCACCGCATGGCCGAGGTCCATCGTCCGCTTGCGGGCCGCGACCTCGGCGGCGAGGCGGGCGGGCGCGACCAGCCAGCCCAGCCGCAGCCCGGGGGCCAGTGACTTGCTGACGGATCCGGTGTAGGCGACCCGGTCGGGAGCCAGGCCCTGCAGGGCACCGACGGGCGCCCGGTCGTAGCGGAAGTCACCGTCGTAGTCGTCCTCGATCAGCAGTCCGCCGCTCTCCCGGGCCCAGTCGGCGAGTTCGCCGCGCCGCCGGGCGGTGTACGCCACCCCGGAGGGGAACTGGTGGGCCGGGGTGACCACGGCCGCCCGCACCCCGGTGGCGGCCAGCGCCGCCGGGTCCAGGCCGTCGCAGTCCACCGGCACCGGCACCGCCTCCAGTCCGGCCGCCGCGAACAGCGCCGTGTGCTCGGGGCTGCCCGGATCCTCCACGGCCACCCGGTGCTCGCCGCGGTCCCGCAGGACCAGGCCGATCAGGGTGTGCGCCTGCGCCACCCCGGAGCACACCACGACCCGGTCCGGCTCCACCGCGACCCCGCGGCGGCGGGCCAGCAGATCGGTGAGCGCGGCCCGCAGTTCGGGCAGCCCCCGGGGGTCGGGGTAACCGAACGCCCGGTGCGGCAGCCGCGTCAGCACCCGGCGATGGGCGGCCGACCAGGCGGCGCGCGGAAAGAGCGAGAGGTCCGGCAGCCCCGGCCGGAAGTCCGAGGGGGCGCCCCGGTCGTCCGCCGCGAACGCGTCCGGGGCCGGCACCGCGGGGCCCGCGCACGCGCTCGTCACCCACGTCCCCGACCCCTGCCGGCCGCTCAGATACCCCTCCGCGGTCAGCTGCGCGTACGCGTCCGTCACCAGCCCGCGCGACACCCGCAGGTCGGCCGCGAGCTCCCGGCTCGACGGCAGTTGGGTGCCGGGCGCCAGCCGGCCCGACCGCACCGCGTCGCGCAGCGCCGCCTGCAGCGCGCGGCCGCGGCTGCGCGCCGGGGCGGCGGCGGAGGGGAGCAGCAGCTCCCAGGCGGCGGTCCCGAGCGTGCTGTCGCCGTCGCCGTTGCCGTTGCCGTCGTTCTCGTCGTCGGAAGTGGTCCTCGAAGCAGCCATGGGATTGGACCTTAATCAGGACCGGTTCTGTTCATAGCGTGATCGCATGAACTCCTACCAGCGCCGTGGGGCGCTCCTGGCCGCCTTCGCCTGTGTCCTGGTCGGCGCCTCCTTCACCGCCAACGGCGCCCTCGTGGACTACCCGCACGCCGGAGGCCAGGCGCTGCGCTACGGCATCGCCTTCGCGCTGCTCGCCCTGCTCACGCTGCGCGGCGCACGCGACACGGCTCTCCGGCTGCGCGCGCTCACCGGGCGGCACTGGCTGCGGCTGGCGGTGCTCGCCGCGACCGGCATGGTCGGCTTCAACCTCGCGGTACTCGCCGCCGAGCGCAGCGCCCAGCCCGCGGTGCCCGGCGTCCTGGTGGGCTGCGCGCCGATCGTCGTGGCGGTGCTCGTCCCGCTGCTGTCCGGCCGTCGCCCGGCCCGCGCGGTGCTGACCGGGGCCCTGTTCGTCGCGGGTGGGGCCTTCGCCGTCCAGGGGTGGGGCGGCTCGGACACGGCAGGGCTGATGTGGTCGGTGGCCGCGCTGGGCGGGGAGGTCGCCTTCGCGGTGATCGCCGTCCCGCTGGTCGCCCCCCTGGGTCCGCTGCTGCTGTCGACGTGCGTCTGCGGCTTCGCCGCCGTCGAGGCCGGGCTGCTCGGCCTGCTGCTCGACGGGCGGGCCGCGCTGCGGCTGCCGGACACGGGCGAGGCGCTGGCGCTGGGCTGGCAGGCCGTCGGGGCCACCGTGGTCGGCTTCGTCTGCTGGTACGCCGGGATGCAGCGCATCGGCGCCGAGCGCGCCACGCTCTTCTCCGGGCTGATCCCCGTCTCCGCGGCGCTGACCGCGCCGCTGGTCGGGGTGGGCACGTTCGGGCCGGGCCGGCTGGCGGGCAGCCTGCTGGTGGCGGCGGGTGTCGCGGTGGGCTCCGGACTGCTCGTCCGGCGGGCGCCGGAGGAACCGCGCAGAGCCCTGACGGGCCGGGCCGGCGAGGCCCGGCCGGCGGTCAGCGCGAGCCGTCGAGGATGACCCGGGCCACCAGTTCCGGGTCGTCGTTCATCGGCACGTGGCCGCAGCCCGGCAGCCGGACCAGCCGGGCGTTGGGGATGGTGCGCTTGGCCCGGATCCCCTGGCGGCGCAGCAGGACGCGGTCCTGGGTGCCCCAGGCGATGGTCACCGGGACGTTGGGAATGTCGTCGCCGAAGACGACCCCGGCCCGGCCCGCTGTCAGCGTGGCCTCGAACCCGGCGGCCTCCCGCATGGCACGTGTCTCGGCCACCACCGCCTCCGGCGCGCGCTGTCCGGGCCGCGAGTAGATCGCGCTGGTGAGCGCGGCGCGCCCGGCCGTACTGCGGGCCATCCGCTCCACGGTGGTCGGCGGCAGCAACAGGGCGCCGCGCCGCATCGCCCCCAACACCGTGAAGGCGTAGCGCCGTTCGGACTCGGTCCAGAATCCGGCCGGGGACAGCGCCGTCACACTGCGCACCAGCCGCTCGCGGCCCAGGTGCAGCGCGACGAGCCCGCCGAGGGAGTTGCCGGCCACGTGCGGGCGGTCGAGCCCGAGCGCGGTGAAGAACGCGTCGAGGGCGGCGACGGCGGTCGGCAGATCGCTGGGGACCGACGCGTGCTGCGCGGGTGACTGGCCGAAGCCGGGCAGGTCCACCGCGATGACGTCCCGCTCGGCCGCCAGCAGGTCGGCCACCGGGTCCCACGCCTGCAGGTGGTGGCCGATGCCGTGCAGGAGTACCAGCGGCTCTCCCGCGCCGCGCCGTTCGTAGGCGACGAGGACGGGCGGGAGGCCGGCGGGAGAGACCTCGACGAGGGAGGCGGTTCGGGGCATGCGGTGCTCCTGACCGTTGATAGACGTGACGTCAGGAAGGGTATCGGGAAGCCGGGGAACTCCTATGGGGCACCGTGAGTTCACTGCATACGGGCCGGTGTTGATCGCCGGCCCGGCCAGCAGCCCCGACCGGGCGCCCCCGTCTCGGTCGGGGCCCCTTTCGTCCGCGAGTTTCGTCCGCGAGGGCGTGACCTCGCGCGGAGCGCCGGCCCCCGGCGGAGCCCTTCCGGCGCGTTTCCCGCCCCTCGCCGTCGGCGACCGTCCGTGACCTGCCCGTTCCCCTGTGACGTGGCAACAACATCGCGTGAACGTCTCGCGTCCAAGACGTCCCTGGTCAGAGCCCCGCCCGATCATTGGTCTTGACCAAGGGGGAGGGCCGCCCTATCGTCGCCTTAGTAGTGCAAGAACCTTTAATAAACAGGGGTTCCGAAACAAGGCTGAACAAGGCCCGCGCAGGGCCCGGCGATTGTGAGGACAGGGTGGGGACCACGCAGCTCGAGGCGACGCAGGAGGTTCAGGAGCCGAAGTACTGGCACCTGAAGACCGTGCTCAATGACGCGCTCGACTCCGAGTTCGCGGTGGGCGAGATCCTGCCCAACGAGCGTGACCTCGCCGCCCGCTTCGGCGTCGCGCGGGCCACCCTCCGCCAGGCACTGGAGCAGCTCGAGCTGGAGGGGCGGCTGCAGCGCCGCCGCGGCGTCGGCACCACCGTCGCCCCGCCCCGCATGGGGGTGGCCGTCGGACCGACCGACAACGCCTGGCCCGGCATCGGCAACGACGCGTGGCGCACGATCGGCTGCGCCGAGGCCGTCGCCCCGCCCGCCGTCGCCCGCCTCTTCGACGGCGGAGACGTGCTGCCGGTGCACACCATCCGGCGCGAGCGCGTCATGAACGGCCAGCCGGTCGCCACCGAACTGCTCTACGTTCCCGTCGCCTCGGTCCCCGGCCTGCCCGGCCTCCTGTCCCCGGCCAACCACGGGCCCGCCGTGCTGCGGGAACTGCAGCGGCTCGACCTGGAGGGCGAGGACCGCGCCGTGGAGCTGGGCTCGGCCCGCGCCGAGGACGCCAAGCAGCTCGACCGGCTGCCCGGCGCCCCCGTCCTCGTCGTGACCACGCGTTACTTCGCCGGCGGCCAGGTCGCCGCCGTCGCGATCTCCACCTACCGCGCGGACACCTGCCGACTCACCTTCGGTGACTCCGGCGCCGTGGAGGTCACCCACCACGAGGAGCAGGAACGCCGCCAGGCGTCCTGATCAGTACCTGACGCGTGAGCACCGGGCCCCGGGGGTTCCGGTGCTCCGTGCTGCCCGGGGCCGGCCCCGGGGCGGCGGCCCGGTCAGCGCTGGGGCAGCGACGTCTGCTCGACGGCGAACAACTGCTCCTCGACGTGGTCCAGGGCCAATCGCAGCGCCCCGGTGGCGATGGCCTCCTGGCCCAGTGCCGACAGCGTTACCTCGGGCGGCCGCAGGCAGTACCGCGCCAGCTGGTCGCGCAACGGCTCCAGGACGCCGTCCAGGCCCGCCGCCCAGCCGCCGATCACGACCAGCTCGGGGTCGAGGGCGAGCACCAGCGCCGCCACATCGTGCACCAGCCGCCGCAGATACCGGTCCACGGCCTCCTTGGCCTGCACGTCCCCGCCCTTCGCGAGCGCGAAGACCCGGGCGACGGCCGACTCGTCCAAGGGGTGCAGCGGCGTCCCGGTCGTCGACAGCAGATGCTCCGGGGTGACCTCCTGGCCCAGCAGGTGCAGGGCACCGATCTCGCCCGCCGCACCGCCGAAACCGCGGTGCAGCCGGCCGCCGATCAGCGAACCGGCCCCCGGGCTCAGCCCGGCCAGCACGAAGACCATGTCGTCGGTCCCCATGCCGACGCCCTTCCAGTGCTCGGCCACGGCCGCGACGTTCGCGTCGTTCTCCACCAGCACCGGACAGCGGAACGACCTCTGCAACCGCTCACCCAGCGGCAGACCCGTCCACCCCGGCAGCGCCGTACTCAACCGCACCGCGCCGTCGGCCTCGACGATGCCGGGGCTGCCGACACCCACCGCCCACAGCGTGCTGCGCGCCACCCCGCACTTGCGCAGCAGCTCGGCGACGGTGCCGCGGACCCGCTCCAGGCGGTCGTCCGCGGACGCCGACTCCGCCACGTCATGACCCAGCGAACCCAGCAGCTGCCCGCTGAGGTCGGACAGCACCGCCCGCACCTGGTGCGCACCGATCTCGATGCCCAGCAGATGGCCCGCCTCGGCGTGGAACCGGAAGCGCCGGGCCGGCCGGCCCTGTTTGCGGGCGTCACCGGACTCGGCCGGAACCTCCACCACCAGGCGGGACTCCGTCAGCCCCTCGATGACGCCCTCGACGGTCGGCCGGGACAGGCCGGTGCTGTGCACCAGCTCGGTCAAAGTGGGGGTCTGGGACCCGCGCAGCGCGTGGAGGACCACCGCGGAATTGATCCGTCGCAGCAGGGATGGATCCCCGCCGGTGAGCCGCCCCAACGTATGTCCTCCCAGCCGGCGCGTGTATGTGGGCGGATCGTACCTGGCCAGCGGCCGCCCGGCGAGTGCCGTTGCACCCAGCGCCGCGCGACCCGGAACCGGACCCGGCCAACCGCCTACCCGGCGACCGCGTCCGGAACGCCGGCGGCCACCCGCAACCGCCCGAACTCCTCCGCTATCGCCGCGGGCGTCCAGTGCGCGTTGAGCCCACTGGGATTCGGCAGCGCCCAGATCCGGGTCCCGCCGATGGTCCGCTCCTGCGGGCCGATCCGGGCGTCCTTCTCGCCGAAGGCCACCCGGTACGCGGTGATCCCGGCCACCGCCAGCCACGCCGGCTCCAGCAGCCGCACCTTCGCGTCCAGGATCCGGCCGCCCGCCACCATCTCCGCGGCGCTCAGCTCGTCGGCCCGCGCCGTGGCCCGCGCCGCGACATTGGTGATGCCGAGCCCGTACGCGAGCAGCTCGCGCTGCTCCGCCGGCAGCAGCCGCCGCGGAGTGAAGCCCGCAGCGTGCAGCGCCGGCCAGAACCGGTTGCCCGGCCGGGCGAAGTGGTGACCGGTCGCCGCGGACAGCAGTCCCGGATTGATCCCGCAGAACAGCACACGCAGGCCGCCCGCGGCCACATCCTCGATGGTGCGGTCACGGGCGGCTTCGAGTTCCTCCGGCGTCAGAGGATCGCCCCGGGCGCGTACGCGGCCGCCTTCGGGTGCCGCTCGGCGACCTCGGCGATCCGCTGCACGACGGCCGCGACCTGCCCGGCCGCGGCGCCGGTGAACGACAGCCGGTCGGCCATCAGCGCGTCCAGCTGCGCCCGGTCCAGCGGCATCCGCTCGTCCTCGGCCAGCCGGTCCAGCAGCTCGTTGCGCTCGGCGCCCTTCTCCCGCATCGCCAGCGCGGAGGCCACTGCGTGCTCCTTGATGACCTCGTGCGCGATCTCGCGCCCCACACCCGCGCGCACCGCGCCCATCAGCACCTTCGTGGTGGCCAGGAACGGCAGGTAGCGGTCCAGCTCACGGGCGATCACGGCGGGGAACGCGCCGAACTCGTCCAGCACCGTCAGGAACGTCTCCAGCAGACCGTCGAAGGCGAAGAACGCGTCCGGCAGCGCGACCCGGCGCACCACCGAGCAGGACACGTCGCCCTCGTTCCACTGGTCACCCGCCAGCTCGCCGACCATCGACGCGTAACCGCGCAGGATCACCGCGAGGCCGTTGACCCGCTCGCAGGAGCGCGTGTTCATCTTGTGCGGCATCGCCGACGAACCGACCTGGCCCGGCTTGAAGCCCTCGGTGACCAGCTCGTGTCCGGCCATCAGCCGGATCGTCTTGGCCAGCGACGAGGGAGCCGCCGCCAGCTGCACCAGCGCGGTCACCGAGTCGTAGTCCAGCGAGCGCGGGTAGACCTGGCCGACGGAGGTGAAGGCCCGCGAGAAGCCCAGGTGACCGGCGATCCGGTCCTCCAGCTCGGCGAGCTTGGCGACGTCGCCGCCCAGCAGGTCCAGCATGTCCTGCGACGTGCCCACCGGGCCCTTGATGCCGCGCAGCGGGTAGCGGCCCAGCAGGTCCTCGACCCGCTCGAACGCCACCAGCAGCTCGTCCGCCGTCGTCGCGAACCGCTTGCCCAACGTGGTGGTCTGCGCGGCGACATTGTGCGAACGGCCCGCCATGACCAGTTCCGCGTACTCGGCCGAGAGCTTCCCCAGCCGGGTCAGCACCGCCACCGTGCGGTCGCGCACGAGCTCCAGCGACAGGCGGATCTGCAGCTGTTCGACGTTCTCGGTCAGGTCGCGCGACGTCATGCCCTTGTGGACCTGCTCATGCCCGGCGAGAGCGTTGAACTCCTCGATGCGGGCCTTCACGTCGTGCCGGGTGATCTTCTCGCGCTCGGCGATGGAGGCGAGGTCGACCTGTTCGAGCACCCGCTCGTAATCGGCGAGCGCCTGCTCGGGCACCTCGATGCCGAGGTCCTTCTGCGCCCGCAGGACGGCGAGCCACAGGCGGCGCTCCAGCACCACCTTCTGCTCGGGGGACCACAAGGTGGCAAGCTCCGCAGAGGCGTAGCGGCCGGCCAGGACGTTCGGGATACGAGGCTTAGCAGTCACGTGCACAGAGTCTACTGCGCGTCGGCGCAGGCCAGCGCCGGGGCCGGACCGGCGCCCGCCGGCCGTCCGGTCAGTCCTCGAAGGGAGACAGCTCGCCGCGCTTGGGCGGCAGGCCGTCACCCGAGGAGCGGCCGGTCAGCCGCCTGCCGATCCACGGCACCAGGTGCTCGCGCGTGAAACGCAGGTCCGCGCCCCGCCGCGTCACCCAGCCCGGCGGCACCGCGGGCGGCAGCAGTTCCCGCCAGTCGGACTCCGCGTCGTGGCCGAGTGCCTGCCAGACCGCCTCGGCCACCCGGCGGTGACCCTCGGCGTTCAGATGCAGCCGGTCGTCCGCCCACATCTGCGGATCCCCGAGCACCCCCGACCCGTACAGGTCCACCACGATCGCCCCGTGCCGCTCCGCGAGCGTGTCGAGGAACGCGAAGAGCTGCTCCATGCGCGGCAGGAAACGGGCCGCGACCGGGCCCCGGCGGATCGGGCTGTGCATCAGGACGAGCTGCCCGCAGCTCGGCGCCAGCTTCTCGACGGACTGCTCCAGCAGCGCGCACACCGCGTCGACGTCGCACTTGGGCCGCAAGGTGTCGTTGAGCCCGCCGACCAGTGTGACGAGGTCGGGGCGCATCGACGCCGCGGTGTCCACCTGCTCGTCCGCGATCTGCCGGATGAGCTTGCCCCGCACCGCGAGGTTGGCGTACCGGAAACCGGGGGTCCGGGCGGCGAGGCGGGCGGCGACGAGGTCGGCCCATCCGCGGTACGAGCCGTCCGGCAGCGCGTCCGACATGCCCTCGGTGAAGGAGTCGCCGATCGCGACGAAACTGGTGTACGTGGCATTCATCTGCATGGCGCGGGTGATCCTACCCGCCCGGGACGGGCCCGTCACACGTCGCTGGATAGGCTCCCCGGATGGAGATGACCGACATACCCTTCGGGACCACCGACTGGTCGCAGGTCCCGGCGACCGAACACCCCGGCGACTCGGGCAGCGCGACCTGGCGCACCCGCCAATTCGGTTCCGTCCGCGTCCGGATGGTGGAGTACAGCCCCGGCTACGTGGCCGACCACTGGTGCGACCGCGGCCACGTCCTGCTGGTGCTGGAAGGCACCCTCACCACCGAGCTCGCCAACGGCGAGACGGTCACGCTCGGCGCAGGCAGCAGCTACCAGGTCGGACACGACACCGAACCGCACCGCTCCCGCACCCAGGACGGCGCCCGGCTCTTCGTCGTCGACTAGGACCGGGCCTGCCGCCCATATTCGGTCGCGCGAACCCGTGCCACCGGTCACGCTGCACCAGACACCCATGATCCGACCAGGAGCAGCCGTGACCGACCTCGACACCCTCGTCAAGCCCGCCGACCTCGTCGCGGCCATCGAGTCCGGCCACGTCTCGCGCAGGCAGCACCCCGAGCTGCCGATCTCCATCTACACCTACACGCGGGTGGCCCAGTACGAACGCGCTTGGACCGACGTCACCATCCGCTGCCGCGGTCTGGTGGCCGACGACGTGACCGGCGCGATCGTGGCGTGGCCGTTCGAGAAGTTCTTCAACGTCGGGGAGCACGGACTCGGCCTGCCCTACGCGCCGGCGCTGCCCGTCGAGCCGTTCGAGGTGTACGACAAGGTCGACGGGTCGCTCGGCATCGCTTTCCATTACGACGCGCGCTGGCACGTCGCCTCCAAGGGATCGTTCACCTCGGAGCAGGCGACCTGGGCGACGCGGCGGCTGCGGGCCGCCGACACCGGTGCGCTCGATCCGGGGTGCACCTACCTCGTCGAGATCCTGTACCCGGAGAACCGCATCGTCGTGAACTACGGCGAGCGCCGCGACCTCGTGCTGCTCGCGGCCTACGCGCAGGACGGCACCGAGCGCGTCCTCGCCGAGGCCGCGCGGGAGTGGCAGCAGATCGGCTCCGTCGTGCGCAGCTGGCCCGCGCCCGAGCTGGCCCGGCTGCTCGCGATGACGGCCGACAACATCCGGCTCGACGGCGAGGCGGTCACCGGGACGGACGCCGAGGGGTACGTCCTGCGGTTCGCGTCCGGGGTGCGGACGAAGGCCAAGACGGCCGACTACGTGCGGCTGCACAGGGTCATCACCGGTGTCACCGAACGGGACATCTGGCGGAGCCTCGGCATCCAGCGGTTCGCCGACCGCGACCCCAAGCGGGTGACGCAGGCCCTCGGCTGCCAGGCCGAGGAGCTGGCCGCCTACGCGGCGGCCGGCATCGGCCCGCTCGACGCGCTGCTCGAACAGGTCCCGGACGAGTTCGACACCTGGGTGCGCGGTATCGCGGACGGACTGGTGGCGCAGGCCGAGGCGCTGGCCGCGCAGGCCCAGGAGGAGTTCGCGGCCCTTGAGCCGTTCGCCCACGACCGGGCGGCGTTCGCCCGTGCCGCCCAGCGGATCAGCGATCGCCGGGTGCGCGGCACGATGTTCCAGCTGCTCGACGGGCTGAACGTCGATCTACAGTTCTGGCGGGCGATCAAGCCCGGCCCCTCCGACCCTTTCGCGAACGACGAAGAAGGCTGAACCCCGATGCCCACCGTGCATGTCATGACCGGTCTGCCCGCCTCCGGGAAGACCACCGCCGCCCGCAAACTGTGCGCCGACTCCGACGGCCGCGTCCGGCGCGTCAACCTCGACGACCTGCGGGTGATGCTCGGGGACGGCGGGAGCGGCGGCGGCCGGCAGTGGTCGCACGAGCACGAGCAGACGGTGCTGGCCATCCAGGACGCCGCCGTGCGGGAGACGGTCGCCGCCGGTTTCGACGTCGTCGTCGACAACACCCACCTGACCCCGCACATCCCGAAGCGGCTCAAGGCCGCCGTCGGGGGGCTCGCGGTCTTCGTCGTCCATGACTTCACCGACGTGCCGATCGAGGAGTGCCTGCGCCGTGACGCGGACCGCGAGCGTCCCGTGGGCGAGGAGATCATCCGCATCCTGGCCGACAAGCACACCAAGGCCACCCGCGGCGGCTGGCGGCTCACGGACGAGTGGCTGAACGACACCCCCGCCGTCCTGCCCTACGTCCCGGACGGGCGGCTGCCCGATGCGGTGATGTGCGACATCGACGGCACGCTCGCGGTCAACCAGAACCGCAACCCGTACGACTTCACCCGCTGCGAGCAGGACGGCCTGAACTCCTCGGTGCGCGACGCGCTGGTCGCGTTCCGCAAGGCGAACGGCGACCGGATCGTGCTGCTGTCCGGCCGCGGTGAGGAGTTCCGTCCCCAGACCGAGGCCTGGCTCGCGGCCCACGACGTGCCCTGCGACGAGCTGTGGATGCGGCACGCCGGTGACGCGCGCCGGGACGACGTCGTCAAGGCCGAGCTGTTCGACGCGCACGTCCGCCACCGCTTCAACGTGCGGGTGTCCATGGACGACCGGGACCGGGTGGTGGCGATCTGGCGGCGGATGGGGCTGCCTACCTGGCAGGTGAACTACGGGAGTTTCTGACTCCGGGGTGCCGACCGGGGGTCCAGGCCACCGGGCTCGCGCCACTGCCCCCCCGGACCACCGCTGTGGCAGGGTGGGTGGTCCGTTGACGATCGGAGGTCCGACGACCCGTGAGCGCGATCATCTGGATCACGGAGGGCACGTGGCGGGCCACGGTGGACGCCGCCCGCTCGCACGTTCCCGACGGGGCCGAACTCACCCTGCTGCATGTCACGGGTGACGACGTCGAGGACACCGCGCACGGCGCGTTCGCCGGTCTGCTCGGCCGCGGGCACCGCGAGCGCGATCCGGGCGACTACCTGGAAGCCCTGTCGGCGACGGCCGGCGAGGAACTGCTGGAGGCCGCCGCCGACCGGCTCGGCCGGCCCGCGGCCCGGGTGCAGGTGCACGGGCGCGTGGCGCGCGAGGTGGTGCGGGCGGCGGAGGGCGCCGAACTGCTGATCTGCGCGCGGGACGGTGACCTCCACCGGTTGGGGCCGCGCAGTCTGGGGCGCGACGGCCGGTTCGTCGTCGACCACGCGCCCTGCCCGGTCCTGCTGGTGTGGCCCGAAGCCGTCCCCGGTCTCGCGTCGATCCCGCCCCCGCCGCAGCACGGACCTGAGCACCCCGGCCGGTAATTCCTCAGACGGTGGAGCGCACGCCGATCCCGTTCGGCACCGGGCGTTCGGCCGCTCCGGACGGATGGTTCCGCACGGTGTTGCGCGCGGCGCCCGGAAGCCGGGTGACGAGGGTGGACGAGCCACCGCCGTCGAGGTTGACGGCGCCGTCGGCTCCCAGGGAGCGCAGCAGGCGGGCGAGTTCGGCGAGGGTCAGTCCGTCGCCGTCCTCGGCGGTGCCGTCCAGGGCCAACAGGTACAGCCGGTGGCCCTGGACGCCGAATCCGGCGGCGGTGCGGGTGGCGGCGACGGTCTCGTCCAGGCCGTCGAGGGGGACCCCGTCGCGCAGGATCGGGTAGCCGCCGATGGCGAAGGCCGGCGGGACGTCCGCGGTGCCCTGGAGGCGGTGGGTGACGTGGACCGGGTCGCCGGGCCGGAGGCTGCGCAGGGCGCGGGCGCCGGCTCCGCGTCCCAGCAGGACGACCGTTCCGGGCGGGATCACGCCCTGTCCCGGGGTGGTCGAGACGGCGGTGACGCTGTCGTGGTCCACCGTCACCTCGTACGGGTCGGTGTCGCAGGCGGCGCTGCGGGCGTGGTCGGTGCCGCAGGCTGCCCGGGCGCGGGAGGCGGGGCCCCAGTCGGCGGTGTAGGCGCCGATGCCGTCCTCGGGCAGCGCGTACTGGTTGAAGCCTGCCAGTTGCCAGGTGTCGGCCGGGGTGACGACGGTGCCCAGCAGCCGCAGTCGGTCCAGCCGGGCCGCACCGTCGGTTCCGATGCCGAGGACGTCCTCGTCGGTCGCTCCCGGCACCAGTGCGGGGCCGAAACGCTGGCCGTCGGGGACCGCGGCCTTGAGGGGGAGGCCGTCCGCGACGGCCGGGCCCACGGTGGAGCCGGTCGGCTGCACGCTCGGATGCTCTGTCTCGGTGATGTTGAAGAAGTCGCCGTTGACGGCGGCGACCGCGCCCCGCGCGTCGGCCAGCCGGGACACCGGTGTCCGGGTGTCGGCGCCGCCGGCGGTGGGCCGTAGCAGCTCGACCTTCACGTGGGTGTCGTCGAGATCGACCGTCAGCAGGTGGCCGTGGGCCGTGCCGTGCGGGGTGGGCGCCGAGAAGGTCTCGTACCGGACGCCGGGCGCCAGCTGTGTCGGGTCCGCGAACCGGGGGTCCGCGGCGGCGGGGTTCACCGGTATCGCCAGGACGAGCAAGGCGGTCACGAGCACCGGCGTCCGCGTCCCGCGCCGGGGGTGGCGGGACGCACGGGAG
>NZ_JAPVLU010000046.1 GCF_027158205.1 Streptomyces sp. H39-S7
GTCCTGGGCCGAGATGGTGGCGGAGCCGGAGGCCAGACGGGCGGCGAGGCCGTGGAGGTGGGCGCCGACGGAGGCGGCGTCGCGGGGGGCGAGGCCGGCGGCCAGCAGGGAGCCGGTGAGTCCGGACAGGACGTCGCCGCTGCCGGCGGTGGCGAGCCAGGACGTGCCGGTCGGGTTCACCCGGACCGGCACCGTCCGCTCCGGGTCGGCCACCAGCGTCGTCGAGCCCTTGAGGAGCACCGTGGCACCGTACGACTCGGCCAGCTCCCGCACGGACGCCAGCCGGGCCGCCTCGACCTCCTCCCGGGACCGCCCCAGCAGCGCCGCCGCCTCCCCCGCGTGCGGGGTGAGGACGGTGGCCGCGGAGCGCGCCCGGACCTGCTCGCGGGAGAGCAGGCGCAGCCCGTCCGCGTCGACGAGGACCGGCACGTCGGACGCGAGGACGTCGTCGACCGACCGCCGCGCCTCCGAGCCGTCGCCGAGGCCCGGCCCGACCACCCAGGCCTGGACCCGGCCGGCTTCGGACGGCGGGCCCGTCGTGACGAGCGTCTCGGGGAAGCGGGCCAGCACGGCCTCCGCGCCGTGCCCGACGTACCGCACGGCGCCGGCGCCGCCGCGCAGCGCGCCCGCCACCGCGAGGACGGCCGCGCCCGGGTAGCGGGCGGACCCGGCGACGACGCCGACGACCCCCCGCCGGTACTTGTCGCTCTCGGCGGCCGGCACCGGCAGCAGCGCGGCGACATCCGCGAACTGCAGCGCTTCGAGCGCCGGGACCGGCAGATCGGGGCCGAGGCCGATGTCGATCAGGCGCTGAGCCCCGGCGTGGCCGGCCGCCGGGTCGATGAGCAGGCCCGGCTTGTAGGTGCCGAAGGTGACGGTGACGTCGGCGTGCACGACCGGTCCCTCCACCTCGCCGGTGTCGGCGTCGACACCGCTCGGCAGGTCCACGGCGACGACGGTGGCGCGCGATGCGCGCGCGGCCCGTGCGAGCGGCACGGCCGCCGGCCGCAGCCCGCCCTTCCCGCCGATCCCGACGATGCCGTCCAGGACGAGGTCGGCGCGGTCGATGAGGGGAAGCGCCGCGTCGGCGGCCACCGTGCGGCCGCCGGCCGCCCGCAGGTCCGCGAGCCCGCCGCCGTGCGTCCGGTCCGGCGCGAGCAGCACGGCGGTGACGCCGGCGCCGCGCCGGGCGAGCCGGGCCCCCGCGTACAGGGCGTCGCCGCCGTTGTCGCCGCTGCCGACGAGCAGGACGACGCGGGCGCCGTAGACCCGCCCGAGCAGCCCGGCGCAGGCGGCCGCCAGCCCGGCGGCGGCCCGCTGCATGAGCGCCCCCTCCGGCAACCGCGCCATGAGCGCGCCCTCCGCCGCCCGAACGGTCTCGGCCGTGTGTGCGTGCCGCATAAGTCGCCCTCTCTCGCCGAACCACCGCTCCCGCGCGTCACGGGCGTACCCCAGGAGCCGTACCCGCGACAGCGCCGTTGATCACCGGCCGCGGCCCGGTACCCACACCCCTACCCCGCCGCCCTACCCCTCCGCGATCACCACCGCGGACGCGATCCCCGCGTCGTGGCTGAGCGAGACGTGCCACCCCCGCACCCCCAGTTCCGCGGCCCGGCGGGCCACGGAGCCGGTGACGGTGAGCCGCGGCCGGCCGGTGTCCTCGGTCGTCACCTCGGCGTCGAGCCAGACGAGCCCGGCCGGGGCGCCGAGCGCCTTGGCCAGCGCTTCCTTGGCGGCGAAGCGCGCGGCCAGCGACGCCGTGCCGCGGGGTTCGCCGCCCGGCAGCAGCCGTTCGTTCGCGGTGAAGAGCCGGTCGGCGAGACCCGGCGTGCGCTCCAGGGACGCGGCGAAGCGCGCGATCTCGGCGACGTCGATGCCGATTCCGATGATCATTCGACGGTCACCGACTTCGCGAGGTTCCGCGGCTGGTCGACCTCGTTGCCCCGGGCGGTGGCCAGTTCGCACGCGAAGACCTGCAGCGGCACGGTGGCCACCAGCGGCTGGAGCAGCACCGGCGTGCGCGGGATGCGGATGATGTGGTCGGCGTACGGGACGACCGCCTCGTCGCCCTCCTCGGCGATGACGATGGTGCGGGCGCCGCGGGCCCGGATCTCCTGGATGTTGGAGACGATCTTGTCGTGCAGCACCGACCGGCCGCGGGGCGACGGCACCACCACGACCACCGGCAGGTCCTTCTCGATCAGCGCGATCGGCCCGTGCTTGAGCTCGCCCGCCGCGAACCCCTCGGCGTGCATGTAGGCCAGCTCCTTGAGCTTCAGGGCGCCCTCCAGGGCGACCGGGTAGCCGACGTGCCGGCCCAGGAACAGCACGGTGTTCTTGTCCTTCAGCGAGCGCGCGAGCTCCCGCACCGGCTCCATGGTCTCCAGGACCTGCCCGACCTGGGTGGAGATCTCCGACAGCTCGCGGATCACCCCGGTGATCTCGTCACCCCACTTGGTGCCGCGCACCTGCCCCAGGTACAGCGCGACGAGGTAGCAGGCGACGACCTGCGTCAGGAACGCCTTCGTCGAGGCCACGGCGACCTCGGGCCCGGCGTGCGTGTACAGCACGGCGTCGGACTCGCGCGGGATCGTGGAGCCGTTGGTGTTGCAGATGGCGAGCACCTTCGCCCCCTGCTCGCGGGCGTGCCGCAGCGCCATCAGGGTGTCCATCGTCTCGCCCGACTGGCTGATCGCGACGACGAGCGTGCGCTGGTCCAGGATCGGGTCCCGGTACCGGAACTCGCTCGCCAGCTCCACCTCGCACGGCATCCGCGTCCAGTGCTCGATGGCGTACTTGGCGATCATCCCGGCGTGGAACGCCGTCCCGCACGCGACGATCACCACCTTGTCGACCTCGCGCAGCGTCCGGTCGGGAATCCGCAGCTCGTCGAGTGTCAGCCGGCCGTCCGTGCCGATCCTCCCCAGCAGCGTGTCGGCGACCGCCTTCGGCTGCTCGGCGATCTCCTTGAGCATGAAGTAGTCGTAGCCGCCCTTCTCGGCGGCGGAGACGTCCCAGTCGACGTGGTACGGCCGCACCTCGGCCGGCTTGCCCTCGAAGTCGGTGACGGTCACGCTCTCCCGGCGCAGCTCGACGACCTGGTCCTGGCCCAGTTCGATCGCCTCACGGGTGTACTCGATGAACGCGGCGACGTCCGACGCCAGGAAGTTCTCGCCCTCCCCGACGCCCACCACCAGCGGCGAGTTGCGCCGCGCCCCGACCACCACGTCCGGCTCGTCCGCGTGCACGGCGACGAGCGTGAACGCCCCGTCCAGCTGCCGGCACACCTGCCGCATCGCCTCCGCCAGGTCCGCCGACGAGGAGAAGTACTCGGCGAGCAGGTGCGCCACGACCTCGGTGTCGGTCTCGGACTCCAGCGTGTGGCCGCGCTCGGCCAGCTCCGAACGCAGCGCGGCGAAGTTCTCGATGATGCCGTTGTGCACCACCGCGACCCGCCCCGCGTTGTCCAGGTGCGGGTGCGCGTTCACATCCGTCGGGCCGCCGTGGGTCGCCCACCGCGTGTGCCCGATCCCGGTTCCGCCGGCCGGCAGCGGCTGCTCCGCGAGCAGCGCCTCCAGGTTGGCGAGCTTGCCGGCCTTCTTGGCGGCGGCCAGACCACCGTCGGCCAGCACGGCGGTACCCGCCGAGTCGTAGCCCCGGTACTCCAGCCGCCGCAGCCCGGCGACGACGACATCGAGAGCGGACCGGCCGCCCACATACCCCACGATTCCGCACATGCCGCTCACCCTATGGCCGTAGCGCCCCGCCGTCCCAGAGGCACCTCCGACGGCCCGCCGGACGGGCCCGTGCCCCCCGAGGTGAGCCGGGCGCGGAGCGGCAGCACAATGGGGCGTGTGCCGACCACCGATCAGCAGCAGCGCCGACGCGCCGAGATCAGCCCGTACGTGGACCTCAGCCGCGCGGAGTGGAGCGCGCTGCGGGAGCGGACGCCCCTGCCGCTGACCGCCGACGAGGTGGAGCGGCTGCGGGGCCTGGGCGACGTCATCGACCTCGACGAGGTCGTCGACGTCTATCTGCCGCTGTCCCGGCTGCTCAACCTGTACGTGGCCGCCCACAGCGGTCTGCGGGGCGCCCTGAACACCTTCCTCGGCGACGCGGGCGGCGGGCACGGCGAGCAGCCGGGCACCCCGTTCGTCATCGGGGTGGCGGGGAGCGTCGCGGTCGGAAAGTCGACCACCGCCCGCATCCTGCGGGCGCTGCTGGCCCGCTGGCCCGAGCACCCGCGGGTCGAGCTGGTGACCACCGACGGCTTCCTGCTGCCCAACGCGGAACTGCACCGCCGCGACCTGATGTCGCGCAAGGGCTTCCCCGAGTCCTACGACCGGCGCGCGCTGACCCGCTTCGTCGCCGACGTGAAGGCGGGCAAGGACGAGGTGACCGCTCCCGTCTACTCGCACCTGATCTACGACATCGTCCCCGGTGAGCGCCTGACGGTGCGGCGGCCCGACATCCTCATCGTCGAGGGCCTGAACGTGCTGCAGCCGGCGCTGCCCGGCAAGGACGGCCGCACCCGCGTCGGTCTCGCCGACTTCTTCGACTTCAGCGTGTACGTCGACGCCCGCACCGAGGACATCGAGCAGTGGTACCTCGGCCGGTTCCGCAAGCTCCGGGAGACGGCCTTCCAGAACCCGTTCTCGTACTTCCGCAAGTACACGCAGGTCTCGGAGGCGGAGGCGCTGGAATACGCCCAGCTGATGTGGCGGACCGTCAACCGGCCCAACCTGCAGCAGAACGTGCTGCCGACGCGCAGCCGCGCCACGCTCGTGCTCCGCAAGGGCCCGCAGCACAAGGTCCAGCGGCTGTCGCTGCGCAAGCTCTGAACCGGCCCCGACGCAAGGGAGCGCGCCACCCGGACGGGCGGCGCGCTCCTTCACGTACGGGGTACTAGCCCAGGACGGACTTCACGACGTCGGCCAGCCGGCCCGCGACCGAGCGGGCGTGGTCGATGTCGGCGGCCTCGACCATGACGCGGACCAGCGGCTCGGTGCCGGAGGAGCGCAGCAGCACCCGTCCGGTGGTGCCCAGTTCGCGCTCGGCCTCGGCAACGGCGGCCGCCAGCTCGGGGGCGGTGTCGACCCGGCTCTTGTCGACGTCCGGCACGTTCACCAGCACCTGCGGGAGCCGCTGCATGACGCCGGCCAGGTCGGCCAGCGTGCGGCCGGTGGAGGCGACGCGGGCGGCCAGCAGGAGGCCGGTCAGCGTGCCGTCGCCGGTCGTGGCGTGGTCCAGCACGATGACGTGGCCGGACTGCTCGCCGCCCAGCGCGTAGCCGTGCTCCTTCATCGACTCCAGCACATAGCGGTCGCCGACCGCCGTCTCCACGAGGTTGATGCCCTCGCGCTCCATCGCCAGCTTGAAGCCGAGGTTGGACATCACGGTGCCGACCACGGTGTTCTCCCGCAGCCCGCCCCGCTCGCGCAGGTCCAGGGCGAGCACGGCCAGGATCTGGTCGCCGTCGACCTCGTTGCCGTCGCCGTCGATGGCCAGGCAGCGGTCCGCGTCACCGTCATGGGCGATGCCGAAGTCCGCGCCGTGCTCGACCACGGCGGCCTTGAGCAGTTCGAGGTGCGTGGAGCCGCAGCCGTCGTTGATGTTGAGGCCGTCGGGCTGGGCACCGATCGTGACGATCTCGGCTCCGGCCCGGGAGAACGCCTCGGGTGACACCCAGGCGGCGGCGCCGTGCGCCTCGTCCAGGACGATCTTCAGTCCGTCGAGGCGGTTCGGGAGCACGCCGATGAGGTGCGCGACGTACTGGTCGAAGCCCTCGGTGTAGTCCTTCACCCGGCCGACGCCTGAACCGGTCGGCCGGTCCCAGGGCTCGCCCGCGCGGTGCTCCTCGTAGATCCGCTCGATGCGGTCCTCGAGGTCGTCGTCGAGCTTGTGGCCGCCGCGGGCCAGGAACTTGACACCGTTGTCCGGCATCGCGTTGTGGCTGGCGGAGAGCATCACGCCGAGGTCGGCACCCAGCGCGCCGGTGAGATACGCCACCGCGGGGGTGGGCAGCACACCGACCCGCAGGACGTCCACACCGGCACTCGCGAGGCCCGCCACGATGGCGGCCTCCAGGAACTCCCCCGAAGCACGTGGATCGCGCCCGACCACGGCCACCGGCCGGTGACCCCGGAACGAGCCTGCCTCAGCGAGCACATGAGCCGCCGCGACGGACAGGCCGAGCGCGAGCTCGGCGGTCAGGTCCGCGTTGGCGACGCCGCGCACGCCGTCCGTGCCGAAGAGTCGTCCCACTGTTATTCCTCCGAGTATGGGAACCATGGGCGTTACCGACAGGTATACGCCCTGGGGGGTAAATAGCGAACGCCCCGGAGGCACACAAAGTGCCTCCGGGGCGAACGCCAAGCCGTGATTAGCGCTTGCTGAACTGCGGCGCCTTACGGGCCTTCTTCAGACCGGCCTTCTTGCGCTCGACCGCACGGTCGTCACGCGTCAGGAATCCGGCCTTCTTGAGGGCGGCACGGTTGTTGTCCGTGTCCGCCTCGTTCAGCGCACGGGCAACACCGAGGCGCAGCGCACCGGCCTGGCCGGAGATGCCGCCGCCACCGATACGCGCGATGACGTCGTAGCGGTTGTCCAGCTCAAGGAGCTTGAACGGCTCGTTGACTTCCTGCTGGTGCACCTTGTTCGGGAAGTAACCCTCGAGGGTGCGACCGTTGATCTTCCACTTGCCAGAGCCCGGCACGATGCGGACACGGGCGATGGACTGCTTGCGGCGGCCGGTGCCGGCTGCCGGCTGCGGGTCGCCGAAGCGGCCCGCGAGAGACTCGGAGGTGTACTCCTCCGGAGCCTCGGACTCCGAGGTGTACTCCGTAGGAGCCTCCTCGGACCCGAAGGCCTCGACGGTCTCGGTGGTGTCGTCAGCCTCGACGACGGGGGCCTCGGTAGTGGTCTCAGCCACGATTCTCCTCAGATGCTTTCTGCTGGTAGCTGGTGGCCGGGACTACTGCGAGACCTGGCTGATCACGAACGGGACCGGCTGCTGCGCAGCGTGCGGGTGGTCGGTGCCCGCGTAGACCTTCAGCTTCGAGAGCATCTGACGGCCCAGGGTGTTCTTCGGGATCATGCCCTTGATGGCCTTCTCGACGGCCTTCTCGGGGTTCTTGTCGAGCAGCTCGTCGTAGCGGACGGAGCGCAGACCACCCGGGAAGCCAGAGTGGCGGTAAGCCATCTTCTGGGACTTCTTGTTACCGGAAAGGTGAACCTTGTCGGCGTTGATGATGATGACGAAGTCACCGGTGTCAACGTGCGGGGCGTACACAGGCTTGTGCTTGCCCCGGAGAAGGTTCGCGGCCTGAGAGGCCAGACGGCCCAGGACAACGTCCTGCGCGTCGATGACGTGCCACTGGCGAGTTACATCGCCGGGCTTGGGGCTGAACGTACGCACGGTCGTAGCCTTCGCTTCTTCAGAGAGTGGAGTCCTGACAAGGCCACCCGGACGATCACGACAGTCTTGGCAGCACTCGGGGACGCAACCCGGTACTGCCGCTGGTGTTCGGCCCGGCGGACCGGCGTAAGGGCCTCTCACGTGAGAACGAGCAAGCCAATACGCATAACGAACTCGCAGAATACCCGGCTTCGACCGTACGGGTCAAAACGCGCCCCGATGCCCTGGTCAGGGCCCTTGCCGTCATCCCACCGTAACCCGGAGCTCACCGATTGCGCTCCACCCGTCGTTCATCCCAGACCGGCTCCGTCGACTCGCGGACGACACCGTCCGAGCCGAAGACCAGGTAGCGGTCGAAGGACCGGGCGAACCAGCGGTCGTGCGTCACCGCGAGCACCGTGCCGTCGTAGGCCTCCAGGCCCTCCTGGAGGGCCTCGGCGCTCTCCAGGTCCAGGTTGTCCGTCGGCTCGTCCAGCAGGAGGGCGGTGGTGCCCGCCAGCTCCATCAGCAGGATCTGGAAGCGGGCCTGCTGTCCCCCGGAGAGGCTGCCGAAGTTCTGGTCGCCCTGGCGCTCCAGCTCGTAGCGGCGCAGGACGCCCATCGCCCGGCCGCGGTCGTGCGCGTTCTCGGTCCACAGGATGTCGACCAGCGAGCGCCCCACCAGCTCCGGATGCGCGTGGGTCTGCGCGAAGTGGCCGGGCACCACCCGGGCGCCGAGCTTCCAGGAACCGGTGTGCCGGACCTCCTGGCCGGCGAGCAGCCGCAGGAAGTGTGATTTGCCCGACCCGTTGGAGCCGAGGACCGCGACCCGTTCGCCGTAGTAGATCTCCAGGTCGAAGGGCTTCATCAGACCCGTGAGCTCCAGCCCCTTGCAGGTCACCGCCCGTACCCCGGTACGGCCGCCGCGCAACCGCATCTTGATGTCCTGCTCACGCGGCGGCTCCTGCGGGGCACCGGCGTCCTCGAAGCGCTTCAGCCGGGTCTGGGCCGCGTGGTAGCGCGACGCCATGTCCGGACTGATCGCGGCCTGCTGGCGCAGCCGGAAGACCATCTGCTTGATCTTGGTGTGTTCTTCCTCCCACCGGCGCCGCAGCTCCTCGAACCGCGCGAACCGGTCCTTGCGCGCCTGGTGGTACGTGCCGAAGCCGCCGCCGTGCACCCACACGTCCGAGCCCGCGGGCCCGGGCTCCACGCTGACGATGCGCTCCGCCGAGCGGGCCAGCAGCTCCCGGTCGTGGGAGACGAACAGCACGGTCTTCTTGGTCTGCGCGAGCTGTTCCTCCAGCCAGCGCTTGCCGGGCACGTCCAGATAGTTGTCCGGCTCGTCCAGCAGCAGCACCTCGTCGGTGCCGCGCAGCAGGGCCTCCAGGACCAGGCGCTTCTGCTCACCGCCGGAGAGCGTCTTGACCTCGCGCCACTGCGCCCGCTCGTACGGGACGCCCAGCGCGGACAGGGTGCACATGTCCCACATGTTCTCGGCCTCGTAGCCGTGCGCCTCCGCCCAGTCGCTGAGCGCGTGCGCGTAGGCCATCTGCGCCGGTTCGTCGTCCTGCGCCATGATCGCCAGTTCGGCCGCGTCCACGGCCTTCGCGGCCGTCCTGATCCGCGCCCGCGACACGGAGACCAGCAGGTCCCGCACCGTCCGGTCGTCCCGGACCGAGCCGACGAACTGCGGCATGACGCCGAGCCCGCCGCTGATGGTCACCGAGCCGCCGTCCGGCTTGAGCTCTCCCGAGATCAGCCGCAGCAGGGTCGTCTTGCCCGCGCCGTTCGCCCCGACCAGAGCGACCTTGGCGCCTTCCCCCACCCGGAACGAGACGTCGCCGAGCAGCACCCGTCCATCCGGAAGGTAGTACTCCAGGTGTGCCGCCTCTACATGTCCCATAACTCTGGATTCTCGCCCCTGCCATGGCCCCGGCCCAAACCGATTTCCAGTGGCCGGACGCCGGCGACCGGAGCCACCGGGATCGGGCGTCCACCCCACCCGTTCGCCGAATATGATGCGCGTCATGACTGATGGGCCCACGCCTTCCCACGACCCGCGCCAGGGCTTGCCGGCGCCCACCCCGCCCGAGTCCGGGGGCGAGGGCCGGCGCGAGGTGCTGGAGGGACTCGTCATCCCGTCCCGGCCGCTCCCGTACCAGTCGGGCCCGCCCGCGGCGCCCGGCCCGCAGGCACCGCGGATACCCGACGGCACGGCTCCGCAGGACCCGTACGGCCAGGGCGCGCAGGGCCGGCCGGCCGCCGGCGCCCAGCAGCCCGCACAGGCCCAGCAGCAGCCCCAGCAGCCCGCACAGGGCGTCCCCGGCGCACCGCAGGCGCCCGCCTGGGCGCCGCCGACGAGCGGCCTCGCCGCCGGCACCCCGCCGTCCTTCCCCCAGCAGCCGCACGGCCCGGCGGCCGGTCCCGGCGCCTTCCCGCAGACCCCGCAGACCAACGCCCCCGACTGGGGAGCGCTCGCCGCGCAGCGCGAGGCCGCGGCGAAGCGCCGCAAGCTGTTCATGATCGGCGGCGGAGCGCTCGCCGCGGTGGCCGTCGCGGGCATCGTCGCCGCCGCCGTCGTGGCGTCCAACAAGAGCGACGGCAAGCCGAAGGCCGGCCCCACCACCACGGCGCCCTCGCAGCCCCTGCCGCCCGAGCCGTCGTTCTCCTCGGTCGCCCCGGCGCCGCCGAAGAACCCCCTCGACTACATCTCCACGGCCAAGAAGGACTCGGCCCCCATCAGCGCGGAGACCCTCTTCCCCGGCAAACTGATGACGATCGCGGGCCACACGTACACCAGGACCGCCGGCACCTCCACGACGACCTGCGCCGCGGCCGCCACCGACGGGCTCGCGGCGGCGCTGCCGCAGAACAAGTGCCGCCAGGTGGTCCGGGCGACCTACGTCCTGGGCAACTCGGCGGTCACCGTCGGCGTCGCGGTCTTCGACGGCAAGGCGCCGGCCGACAAGGCCAAGGCCACCCTGCACTTCCTGCTGCCGCTGAACGGCGGCGGCGTCACCGCGTTCTGCCACAACGTGTCCTGCTGGACGACCTCGAACTCGGTCGGCCGCTACGCCTACTACACGATCTCCGGGCCGAAGAACGGCACGACCGCCACCAACGCCGACACCGCGTCCAAGCAGGCCGGGGTCGACGCGTCGAACTTCGCCTTCGAGCGCATCGTGCAGCGCGGCAAGGACGCGGCGGCGCGCGACACGGCCGCGGGAAGCTAGGCCCCGCAGGACCCGGTGCCGATCCGGCACCGAGGCACCGGGGCACCTCAGAGGCAGCCGGGCAGCGTCCGCATATTGCGGGCCAGCAGGTTGCGGGCGGCGAGCTGGTCGTCGGCGGGGTAGCCGACCTCCTCCAGCGTCAGCCCGTGCGGCCGCACCACGTTCACCGCGGAATTGCGGACGCCCCCGGCCAGCACCTCGCCGGGGAACCCGGCCGGCCGGTGCCCGTCCCCGACCAGCAGCATGGAGCCGACCAGCGCCCGCACCATGTTGTGGCAGAACGCGTCGGCCCGGACCGTCGCGACGGCCACCCCGTCGGGCGTGCGCTCCCAGTGCAGCTCCAGCAGCCTGCGGATGGTCGTCGCGCCCTCACGCTTCTTGCAGTACGCCGCGAAGTCGTGCTCCCCGAGCAGCTTCTGCGCCGCCTCGTTCATCAGGTCCACGTCCAGCGGGCGGTCGTGCCACAGCACGTGGCCGCGCAGCAGCGGGTCGACCCCGGCCTGCTGGTCGCCGACCCGGTACGCGTAACGCCGCCAGATCGCCGAGAACCGCGCGTTGAAGGCCCGCGGCGCCACCCGGACCCGCCACACCCGCACATCCTGCGGCAGCTTCCCCGCGAGCCGCCTGAGCAGCTTCTCGCCGTGCTCGGCCCACACGTCCTCGGCCAGGTCCAGGTGCGCGACCTGACCGCGCGCGTGCACCCCCGCGTCCGTCCGGCCGGCCACCGTCAGCGAGACCGGCTCCCGCAGCCGCATGACGGTCTGCAGCGCCGCCTCCAGGTCGCCCTGCACGGTGCGCCGGGTCCGCTGCTTCGCCCAGCCGGAGAATTCGGCCCCGTCGTACGACAGGTCCAGCCGCACCCGTACGAACCCGGGCTCCACCTCGTCGCTCACCGTGCGGTCCTCTCGTGCTGAGTGCTGATCACGCGGAACGGGCCCGCCCCCAGAAGCTGGGAACGGGCCCGTCCGTAGTACGCCGAACGCCTGGATCAGGCGTCCTTCGACTCCTCGTCGGCCTTCTCGGCCGGCTTGGCGTCCTCGACGACCTCGTCGGACTTCGCCGGGGCGTCGTCCTTCTTGAGGGTGTCTTCCTTCACCGCGCGCTTCGTCGCCGCTTCGGCCTCACCAGTGGCGGCCTGGGCCACGGTCAGGGCCTCGACCAGCTCGATGACCGCCATCGGGGCGTTGTCGCCACGACGGTTGCCGATCTTGGTGATACGCGTGTAACCACCGGGGCGGTTCTCGTAGCGCGGGCCGATCTCCGTGAAGAGCGTGTGCACGATGCTCTTGTCGGTGATGGTGGCCAGCACCTGGCGACGGTTGTGGATGTCGCCCTTCTTCGCCTTGGTGATGAGGCGCTCCGCGACCGGACGCAGACGACGCGCCTTGGCCTCGGTGGTGGTGATGCGGCCGTGCTCGAACAGCGCCTTCGCAAGGTTCGCGAGCAGGTGACGCTCGTGGGCGGCGCTGCCGCCCAGACGAGCACCCTTGGCGGGCTGAGGCATGGTCTTTCTCCTTCTTTTCTGCACCGGCCGGATCAGGTACCGGTGTCAGTGTCCGACGGGCGTGTGCCTGCCAGAAGTCTTGACCGCACCGCGCGGAGGCGGCGACTCGCGGCGTGAACCGCGGTCGGGCCCGCCTCCGCGACGGAGTCGGATCAGTACTGCTCGGTCTCCACGAATCCGGCGTCCACGTCGTCGTCGGCGCCGAAGGCGTCGGCGGCGGCGGTCGGGTCGAATCCGGGCGGGCTGTCCTTGAGGGCCAGGCCCATGCCGGCCAGCTTCGCCTTGACCTCGTCGATCGACTTCGCACCGAAGTTGCGGATGTCGAGCAGGTCGGCCTCGGAGCGGGCGACGAGCTCACCCACGGAGTGGATGCCCTCGCGCTTGAGGCAGTTGTACGAACGAACGGTGAGCTCGAGCTCCTCGATCGGCAGTGCCAGATCGGCGGCCAGAGCGGCGTCCGTCGGGGACGGGCCCATGTCGATGCCCTCGGCGTCGACGTTGAGCTCGCGCGCCAGACCGAACAGCTCGACCAGGGTCTTACCGGCCGACGCCATGGCGTCGCGCGGGCGCATGGCCTGCTTGGTCTCGACGTCGACGATCAGCTTGTCGAAGTCGGTGCGCTGCTCGACACGGGTCGCCTCGACCTTGTACGTGACCTTGAGCACCGGGCTGTAGATGGAGTCGACCGGGATCCGGCCGATCTCCTGGCCCTGCTGCTTGTTCTGGACGGCGGAGACGTAGCCGCGACCGCGCTCGACGGTCAGCTCCATCTCCAGCTTGCCCTTGGCGTTCAGGGTGGCCAGAACCAGGTCGGGGTTGTGCACCTCGACACCGGCCGGGGGCGCGATGTCGGCGGCGGTGACGACACCCGGGCCCTGCTTGCGCAGGTACATCACGACGGGCTCGTCGTGCTCCGAGGAGACGACGAGCTGCTTGATGTTGAGGATGACGTCGGTCACGTCCTCCTTGACGCCCGGCACGGTGGTGAACTCGTGCAGAACGCCGTCGACCCGGATGCTGGTGACAGCGGCACCGGGGATCGAGGAGAGGAGCGTGCGGCGAAGGGAGTTTCCGAGGGTGTAGCCGAAGCCCGGCTCCAGCGGTTCGATCACGAACCGGGAGCGGAATTCGTCGACGACCTCTTCGGTCAGCGACGGACGCTGAGCGATAAGCATGATGTTCCTCCAGTCATCGGCATCCGCTATTTGATGCCGAGGGGTACTGCAAGGGTACGGGCGGTACGGCCCCATCGGGGTCGTACCGCCCGCATCGCTGAGCCGCTACTACTTGGAGTAGAGCTCCACGATCAGCTGCTCCTGGACCTGCGTGTCGATAACAGGCCGCTCGGGCAGGGAGTGCACGAGGATCCGGAGCTTCGACGGGATCGACTCGAGCCACGCGGGCACGGTCTTCTCGCCGGCCTCGGCGGCAGCGACCACGAACGGGGTCATCTGACGCGAGGACTCGCGAACCTCGACGATGTCGTTCACAGCCACGCGAGCCGACGGGATGTCGGTCTTGCGGCCGTTCACGGTGATGTGTCCGTGACGAACCAGCTGACGGGCGTGGTCGCGGGACTTGGCGAAGCCGGCCCGGTAGACCACGTTGTCGAGACGGATCTCAAGGATGCGCAGAAGGTTCTCACCGGTCTTGCCGGACTTCTGGTTCGCTTCCTTGTAGTAGTTCACGAACTGCTTCTCGAGTACACCGTAGATACGGGCACACTTCTGCTTCTCGCGAAGCTGAAGGAGGTACTCGCTGTCCTTGGTGCGCCCGCGGCCGTGCTCACCCGGGGGGTAAGGACGGATCTCGATCGGGCACTTTGCGCTCTCGCACTTGCTGCCCTTGAGGAACAGCTTCTGCTTCTCCCGACGGCATCGCTTGCAGTCGGCCCCGGTGTAACGCGCCATATTGTCTTGTCTCCTACTTCAGGTGGTCAGACGCGGCGGCGCTTGGGCGGGCGGCATCCGTTGTGCGGAGTGGGGGTGACGTCCTGAATCGAGCCGACCTCGAGGCCAGTGGCCTGGAGGGAGCGGATCGCGGTCTCACGGCCGGAGCCGGGACCCTTGACGAAGACGTCGACCTTGCGCATGCCGTGCTCCTGCGCGCGACGGGCAGCCGATTCGGCGGCCATCTGCGCGGCGAACGGAGTCGACTTGCGCGAGCCCTTGAAGCCGACATGGCCGGCAGAGGCCCAAGCGATCACGTTGCCCGAGGGGTCCGTGATCGAGACGATCGTGTTGTTGAACGTGCTCTTGATGTGGGCGTGCCCATGAGCGACGTTCTTCTTTTCCTTGCGGCGCACCTTCTTGACTGCGCCCTGACGGCCCTTCGGAGGCATGTATTACTCCCGTGGAGGTGGTCGGTCCTGAGCGAACCGCTTTCGTCTGCGGAGATCCGGGGTCGCCCCCCGGCGGCACCGCAGTTGCGTCCGCTAGGACTACTTCTTGCCCGGCTTCTTCTTACCGGCGATGGCGCGACGCGGACCCTTGCGGGTACGAGCGTTGGTGTGGGTGCGCTGACCGTGGACCGGAAGGCCACGACGGTGACGCAGACCCTGGTAGCAGCCGATCTCGACCTTGCGGCGAATGTCGGCCTGCACCTCGCGACGGAGGTCACCCTCGGTCTTGAAGTTGGCATCCACGTAGTCGCGGAGCTTGACGAGGTCTTCCTCGGCAAGGTCGCGAACGCGGGTGTCGGGGTTCACACCGGTGTTCTTCAGGGTCTCCTGGGCACGGGTGCGACCGATGCCGAAGACGTAGGTGAGGGCGATCTCCACGCGCTTCTCACGCGGGAGGTCAACGCCGGAAAGGCGTGCCATTCATGGCTCCTGTTGATTCGGAGGTCTTCCGCAGTACCGTTCCCGGCCGCCGTACAAGGTACGTTCCGGGTCCTCGGCCCCCGCCGAAGGTGTCGTCCCGGCATGCCGGGACGGGTGACTGCGTAATTACGTGTGTGCGTCGCTTGAAGAACTGCGAGTTGCGGGTCGTGCGTCAGCCCTGGCGCTGCTTGTGGCGCAGGTTGTCGCAGATGACCATGACCCGACCGTGACGGCGGATCACCTTGCACTTGTCGCAGATCTTCTTGACGCTCGGCTTGACCTTCATGTGATGTCAGGTTCTCCGGGTCGTGCCATCGCCCCACGGGAGCGGGGCAGCAGCGAGATCTACTTGTAGCGGTAGACGATCCGTCCGCGCGTCAAGTCGTAGGGAGACAACTCCACAACGACCCTGTCATCGGGAAGGATGCGGATGTAGTGCATACGCATCTTGCCGCTGATGTGCGCGAGGACCTTGTGACCGTTCTGGAGCTCTACCCGGAACATCGCGTTCGGGAGAGACTCGATCACGGTGCCCTCGATTTCGATGGCACCTTGCTTCTTGGCCACGCTTCGCCCTTCGAATCGGCTACCTTGATCGGCTCGCGTAAATCACGCAGACATGCGGGTATACATGAGCCGACGTGTCAGTCTACGGCAGGCACCCCGGAATGACGAATCCGGGGTAGATGCCCACGATGAGTGATCGTTACTCCACTCAGCCCAGCGGGTCCGGTGCCGCCTGGATACCGTACTCCGCCAGCTTCGCCTTACCGCCGTCGACGGCGGTGAGCACCAGCGGGCCCTGCTCGGTCAGCGCGATCGAGTGCTCCCAGTGGCTGGACCAGGACCCGTCGTCGCTCTTGACCGTCCAGTTGTCCTCGAGGACGTGGGTGTGCGGCGTGCCGAGGGTCACCATGGGCTCGATCGCCAGGCAGACGCCCGGCACCAGCTTGATGCCCCGGCCGCGCTTCTTGTTGACGTAGTTCAGCAGGTGCGGGTCCATGTGCATCTCGGAGCCGATGCCGTGGCCGCCGTACTCCTCGACGATGCCGTACTTGCCGGACGCCGGACGCGGCTGGCGCCGGATGTACCCCTCGATCGCCGCCGAGACGTCGGAGAGCCGGTTGCCCTTCTTCATCGCCGCGATACCGGCCCACATGGACTCCTCGGTCACCCGGCTCAGCTCGACGAGCTCCGGAGCGTGACCGGTCCCCACGAAGGCCGTGAAGGCCGCGTCGCCGTGCCAGCCGTCGATGATGGCGCCCGCGTCGATGGAGATGAGGTCGCCGTCCTTCAGGACGGTCTCCCGGTCCGGGATGCCGTGCACCACGACATCGTTGACCGACGTGCAGATGTTGCCGGTGAAGCCGCCGTATCCGAGGAAGTTCGGCTTGGCGCCGTGCTCGGCGATCACCTTCGCGGCGATCTCGTCGAGCTCCTTGGTGCTCACGCCCGGTACCGCGGCCTCGCCGCACGCCCGGTGGATGGCCGCGACGACCAACCCCGCCTCGCGCATCTTGGCGATCTGCTCCGGGGTCTTGATCTCGACCATGCCTGTGGCCCTCTCTGAAAAAGTCGTCAGTCAAACAGTACGGCCGCGGTGCCATCAGGGCACCGCGGCCGACCTGGTTACGTGGGGTACTACGCGCTCTTGTTGCTCTTCAGTGCGTCCATCGCCCGCTGGGTGACGTCCGCGACCGGACCGAGCGCCGAGATCGTCGCCACCAGGTCCTGCTGCTTGTAGTAGTCGATGATCGGCTCGGTCTCCCGGTGATAGACGGCGAGGCGGTTGCGTACGGTCGCCTCGGAGTCGTCGTCACGCTGGTAGAGCTCGCCGCCGCACTCGTCGCACACGCCCTCGACCTTGGGCTGCTTGTACGTGATGTGGAACGTGTGCGCCGAGTCGAGACGGCAGGTACGCCGGCCGGCGATCCGCTTGACGACCTCGTCCTCCGGGACCTCCAGGTCCAGGACCCCGTCGAGCGCGATGCCGCGCTCGACCAGGTAGGCGTCGAGCGCCTCGGCCTGGTGGACGTTGCGCGGGAAACCGTCGAGCAGGAAGCCGCCCTCGGTGTCCGGCCCGTCCAGCCGGTCCTTCGCCATCCCGATGGTCACTTCGTCGGGCACCAGGTTGCCGGCGTCCATGTAGGACTTCGCCTGCTTGCCCAGGGCTGTGCCCTGGCTGATGTTCGCGCGGAAGAGGTCACCCGTCGAGATGTGCGGGATCGACAGGTTCTTGGCGAGGAACGCAGCCTGCGTACCCTTGCCGGCCCCAGGCGGCCCGACGAGGACGATTCGCATCAGCGGAGGAACCCTTCGTAGTTGCGCTGCTGGAGCTGGCTCTCGATCTGCTTCACGGTCTCCAGGCCGACACCCACGATGATCAGGATGCTGGTCCCGCCGAACGGGAAGTTGGTGCTGCCGTTGAACAACGCGATGGCAACGGTGGGAACGAGAGCGATGAGCCCCAGATACAGCGATCCCGGCCACGTGATCCTGTTCAACACGTAGCTCAGGTATTCAGCAGTAGGTCGACCGGCCCGGATGCCCGGGATGAAGCCACCATACTTCTTCATATTGTCGGCGACTTCCTCGGGGTTGAAGGAGATCGCGACGTAGAAGAAGGCGAAGAACACGATCAACAGGAAGTACGCGGCCAGGTAGGCGGGGTGATCGCCCTTGGTCAGGTTGACGCTGATCCACTGGGCCCACGGTTCCGCCGACCCACTGAACTGAACCACGAGGGCCGGAATGTAGAGCAGCGAAGAGGCGAAGATGACGGGAATCACACCCGCCTGGTTCACCTTGAGCGGGATATAGGTGGACGTTCCGCCGTAGGAGCGCCGGCCGATCATGCGCTTCGCGTACTGCACCGGGATCCGGCGTTGCGCCTGTTCGACGAAGACCACAAGGGCCACCATCACCAGGCCGATCAGAATGACGACGAAGAACTCGAACCAGCCGCCCATGATCTTGCCGGAGCTCTTGATGGACCAGAGGGCACCCGGGAAGCCGGCCGCGATGGAGACGAACATCAGGATCGACATACCGTTGCCGATACCGCGGTCGGTGATGAGCTCGCCGAGCCACATGATCATCACGGTGCCGGCGGTCATGGTGATCACCATGGTGACGGTGGTGAAGATCGACTTGCTGGAGATGATGTCGTAGCGCTGGGCGCAGCTGGAGAAGAGGCTGCCGCCGCGGGCGGTGGCCACCAGGCCGGTGCCCTGCAGGATCGCCAGCGCCACCGTCAGGTATCGGGTGTACTGCGTGATCTTCGCGGTGCCCGCCTGGCCCTCCTTCTTGAGGGCTTCGAGGCGTGGGATCACCACGGTCAGCAGCTGCAGGATGATGCTCGCCGTGATGTACGGCATGATCCCGAGCGCGAAGATGGTCAGCTGGAGCAGAGCACCACCGCTGAAGAGGTTGACGAGGCTGAAGAGGCCCTGCCCGCCGCCCGCGTCCTTGATGCACGCGTTGACGACCTTGTAGTCCACCCCTGGCACCGGGACGTGTGCCCCGAGCCGGAACAGCACCATGATGCCCAGCGTGAACAGCAGCTTCTTGCGCAGGTCAGGCGTTTTGAACGCCTGGGCGAACGCGGTGAGCACGGTGCCTCCTGCACCTTCCGCGCAGCAGGGCGGAAGGGTCGGTCGAGATGGTCTGTCACGGACGGCGGATCACCGGCCGGGATGGGGCGCGAGGACAGTCTGCGGGCAGTTTCGCCAGTCGACCCAACGGACTCTAACAGCGCGTGGCGGTCCGTAAGAAGCGCGTGTCTCCCCCAGTTGGCGTTCGCCACCCGGCAATGACACCTCGGAGTCGTACTTGCGCCCTTTGTCCTCAGGGTGCACCTACCGAATCGGGCCCGTCCCTCAAACGAGGAACGGGCCCGATTCAGTCGCTGTCAGCAGCAGTCGCCGAGACTCAGATGAGCTCGGTGACGGAGCCGCCGGCAGCAGCGATCTTCTCCTTGGCGGAACCGGAGACGGCGTCAACCGAAACCTGGACCGCCACGGTGATCTCGCCGGTGCCGAGCACCTTGACGAGCTGGTTCTTACGGACCGCGCCCTTGGCGACCAGATCGGCCACCGTGACCTCTCCACCCTCGGGGTAGAGGGCGGAGAGCTTGTCCAGGTTCACGACCTGGAACTCGACGCGGAACGGGTTCTTGAAGCCCTTGAGCTTCGGCAGGCGCATGTGGAGGGGCATCTGCCCGCCCTCAAAGCGAGCCGGAACCTGGTAACGGGCCTTGGTGCCCTTGGTACCACGACCAGCGGTCTTACCCTTGGACGCCTCGCCACGACCCACACGGGTCTTGGCGGTCTTGGCTCCCGGGGCGGGACGCAGGTTGTGGACCTTCAGGGGGTTCAGCGGGTTCTCAGCACCCATGTCAGTCAACCTCCTCGACCGTGACGAGGTGGCGGACGGTCTGGACCATTCCGCGAATCTCGGGACGGTCCTCCTTGACCACCACGTCGTTCAGGCGCTTGAGCCCGAGCGAACGCAGGGTGTCACGGTGGTTCTGCTTGCTACCGATGTAGGACTTGATCTGCGTGACCTTGAGGCGGGCCATCAGGCACCCACCCCGGCACGTGCACGCAGCAGAGCTGCGGGCGCGACGTCCTCCAGCGGCAGGCCACGACGGGCGGCGATCTCCTCGGGGCGCTGAAGGCCCTGAAGAGCGGCGACCGTGGCGTGCACGATGTTGATCGCGTTGTCCGAGCCGAGGCTCTTGGACAGCACGTCGTGGATGCCGGCGCACTCGAGTACGGCGCGCACCGGGCCACCGGCGATAACACCGGTACCGGGGGAAGCGGGCTTGAGCAGAACGACGCCTGCAGCCTTCTCGCCCTGGATCGGGTGCGGGATGGTGCCCTGGATGCGGGGAACCTTGAAGAAGTTCTTCTTCGCTTCCTCGACACCCTTGGCGATGGCGGCCGGAACTTCCTTGGCCTTGCCATAACCGACACCGACGGTGCCGTCACCATCGCCCACCACGACCAGCGCGGTGAAGCTGAAGCGACGACCACCCTTGACTACCTTGGCGACGCGGTTGATCGCGACAACACGCTCGACGTAGGCGGTCTTCTCGGCCTGCGGGCCGCCCCGTCCAGACTTGCGGTCACGCTCGCCGCCACCGGCACCGCTGCCGCGGCGCTGGGGTCCAGCCATTGGAATTACCTCTCTTCGTTGATCCGCTAGCTGCGGGACGAACTCAGAACTCGAGTCCGGCTTCGCGGGCGGCATCCGCGAGGGCGGCAATGCGCCCTGCGTACTGATTGCCGCCACGGTCGAATACGACAGTCTCAATACCCGCGGCCTTGGCACGCTCGGCCACGAGCTGGCCGACCTGCTTCGCCTTGGAGGACTTGTCGCCTTCGCCGCCACGGATGGACGGGTCGAGGGTCGACGCCGACGCGAGGGTGTGCCCCGCGAGGTCGTCGATAACCTGCGCCACGATGCCGCGGTTGGACCTGGTCACGACGAGACGCGGACGCGCCTCCGTGCCCGAGATCCGCTTGCGGACGCGGATGTGGCGACGCTTGAGAGCCGCGCCCTTGTAAGCCTTGCCCTTGGCGATCTTCACACCGTATGCCATGGCTACTTACCAGCCTTTCCGACCTTGCGGCGGATGACTTCGCCCGCGTACTTAACACCCTTGCCCTTGTACGGGTCGGGCTTCCGCAGCTTGCGGATGTTCGCGGCTACCTCGCCGACCTTCTGCTTGTCGATTCCCTCGACACTCAGCTTGGTCGGCGACTCCACCTTGAACGAGATGCCCTCCGGCGGCTCGATCACGACGGGGTGGCTGTAGCCCAGGGCGAACTCCAGATTGGAGCCCTTCGCCTGGACGCGGTAGCCGACGCCGTTGATCTCGAGCGCCTTGCTGTAACCCGCGGTCACGCCAGTGATCATGTTCGCCACCAGCGTGCGGGACAGGCCGTGCAGGGCCTTCGAAACACGCTCGTCGTTAGGACGCGACACGATGAGCGTGCCGGTCTCGTCCTTGGCGACATCGATCGGAGCGGCGACGGTGTGGGAAAGGGAACCCTTGGGGCCCTTCACCGAGACCGTACGGCCGTCGATGGTGACGTCCACGCCGGCGGGAACCGGGATGGGCAGCTTGCCGATGCGCGACATTGCAATGCCTCCTGTTCCCGATTACCAGACGTAGGCGAGGACTTCCCCACCTACGCCCTTCTTGCTGGCCTGCTGGCCGGTGAGGAGACCGTGGGACGTGGAGATGATCGCCACGCCCAGGCCGCCGAGCACCTTGGGCAGATTGGTGGACTTTGCGTAGACCCGAAGGCCCGGCTTGCTGATGCGCTTGATGCCGGCGATCGAGCGCTCACGGCTCGGACCGAACTTCAGCTCGAGGATGAGGTTCTTGCCAACCTCGGCATCCTCGACCTTCCAGCCGGTGATGTAACCCTCCTGCTGGAGGATCTCCGCGATGTGCGACTTGATCTTGCTGAACGGCATCACGACATCATCGTGATACGCCGAGTTCGCATTACGCAGACGGGTCAGCATGTCTGCGATGGGGTCGGTCATGGTCATGAGTTGGCCCCTAGGCCTCTCTCGCCGGGGTTTCCATTGCGCCATCCTTCTCCCCGAACTAGGTCGGGACGGGTGCGGCGCGGGGACCTACGGCGTAGTAAGTCGGTCATGGGCGGCAGGCGCCCAACCCCTCTACCTTACGGCAGACGGGGAGGGCATCCTGCCGTCCTGATGCTTACCGAGAGTTCCTGGTCACCGGATTCCCCGAAGGGAACCGGATCTACCAGGAGCTCTTGGTCACGCCCGGCAGCTCGCCACGGTGAGCCATCTCACGAAGGCACACGCGGCACAGGCCGAACTTGCGGTAGACAGAGTGCGGCCGGCCACAGCGCTGGCAGCGGTTGTAGCCGCGCACAGCGAACTTGGGCTTGCGAGCGGCCTTAGCGATCAGAGCCTTCTTCGCCACGGTCACATCTCCTTGAACGGGAAGCCGAGGTGACGAAGCAGGGCACGACCCTCGTCGTCGTTGGTCGCCGTGGTAACCACGGTGATGTCCATGCCCCGGACCCGGTCGATCTTGTCCTGGTCGATCTCGTGGAACATGACCTGCTCCGTGAGACCGAAGGTGTAGTTGCCCCGGCCGTCGAACTGCTTCGGCGACAGGCCGCGGAAGTCACGGATACGCGGCAGTGCGAGTGACAGCACGCGGTCCAGGAACTCCCACATACGGTCACCGCGGAGGGTGACGTGGGCGCCGATCGGCTGGCCCTCACGCAGCTTGAACTGCGCGATGGACTTGCGGGCCTTGGTGACCTGCGGCTTCTGGCCGGTGATCGTGGCGAGGTCGCGGATGGCGCCCTCGATCAGCTTGGAGTCGCGGGCGGCGTCGCCCACACCCATGTTGACCACGATCTTGGTCAGACCCGGGATCTGCATGACGTTCTCGAAAGAGAACTCCTCGTGCAGCTTGCCCGAGATTTCCTCGCGGTAGCGCGTCTTCAGACGCGGCGTGGTGGTGGCAGTCATCAGATGTCCTCACCCGTCCGCTTGGCAACGCGGATCTTGTTGCCTTCGTCGTCGAAGCGGTAACCGACGCGGGTGACGACCTTCTTGCCGTCCTTCTCCACGATCAGCTGAACATTGCTGATGTGGATGGGGGCTTCGGTCGTGATGATCCCGCCGGTCTTGCTACCGCGGTCGGACTGGCCGGCCTTGGTGTGCTTCTTGACCCGGTTGACACCCTCGACGAGGACACGGCTCTCAGTGGGGTAGGCCACAATGACCTTGCCCTGCTTGCCGCGGTCCTTGCCGGTGATGACCTGGACCAGGTCGCCCTTCTTGATCTTCATCGGTTACAGCACCTCCGGCGCGAGAGAAACGATCTTCATGAACTTCTTCTCGCGCAGCTCACGGCCCACCGGGCCGAAGATGCGGGTGCCGCGGGGGTCGCCATCGTTCTTCAGAATGACGGCGGCGTTCTCGTCGAACCGGATGTACGAGCCGTCGGGACGACGGCGCTCCTTGACGGTCCGGACGATGACCGCCTTGACGACCTCGCCCTTCTTCACGTTGCCACCGGGGATCGCGTCCTTGACGGTGGCGACGATGACGTCACCGATTCCCGCGTAGCGGCGACCCGAACCACCGAGAACACGGATGCAAAGGATTTCCTTCGCACCAGTGTTGTCGGCGATCCGCAGTCGCGACTCCTGCTGGATCACGTCTATCTCCTGTTTGTCGCGTCGGTTCCCGGTGGGGGCGGGTTACCCCGCCCCCACCGAGCCTGACGGAACGGTCCTGAAGGAAAGCCTTCAGGGATTACTTGGCCTTCTCGAGGATCTCCACGACGCGCCAGCGCTTGGTGGCAGAGGTCGGCCGGGTCTCCATGAGGAGGACACGGTCGCCGATGCCGGCAGCGTTCTGCTCGTCGTGCGCCTTGAGCTTGTTGGTGCGCCGGATGACCTTGCCGTACAGGGCGTGCTTCACACGGTCCTCGACGGCGACCACTACGGTCTTGTCCATCTTGTCGCTGACCACAAGGCCCTCACGGGTCTTGCGGAAGCCGCGCTGCTCGGAGGTCTCAGTCACATTCTTCTCGCTCATCAGGCGCTCTCCACCGTCTCGATGCCCAGCTCGCGCTCGCGCATCAAGGTGTAGATCCGGGCGATGTCCTTGCGGACGACCTTGAGCCGGTTGTTGTTCTCGAGCTGTCCCGTGGCCGCTTGGAAGCGGAGGTTGAACAGCTCCTCCTTGGCTTCGCTCAGCTTGGCGAGGAGTTCCTCGTCGCCAAGCGTGCGCAGCTCGGTGGCCTTAGTGGTACCGGCCGCCATCACGATTCACCTGCCTCGCGCCGCACAATGCGGCACTTCATCGGAAGCTTGTGGGCGGCGCGGGTGAGCGCCTCCTTGGCAACCTTCTCGTTCGGGAAGGACAGCTCGAACATCACCCGACCGGGCTTGACGTTCGCGATCCACCACTCCGGCGAACCCTTACCGGAACCCATGCGGGTCTCAGCAGGCTTCTTGGTCAGCGGACGGTCCGGGTAAATGTTGATCCAGACCTTGCCGCCGCGCTTGATGTGACGGGTGATGGAGATACGAGCGGACTCGATCTGCCGGTTCGTCACATAGGCCGGGGTGACGGCCTGCAGGCCGTACTCACCGAACGCGAGTTCGGTGCCGCCCTTGGCCATGCCCGAGCGCTTCGGGTGGTGCTGCTTGCGGTGCTTGACCCTGCGGGGGATCAGCATTGGGTCAGGCCTCCGTTCCGGGAGTGTCCGCAGCCGGAGCCTCGACAGCGGCGGGGGCCTCGGCCTTGGGAGCCGAACCGCCGTCCGTCTGGGGCTTGCGGCCACGGCCGCCGCGCTCGCCACCGCGGCGCTGCGGACGGTCGGTTCCACCGGCGCCGGGACCACGCGACGGGCGGTTGCCCGCACGGGCCGCGGCGTTGTCGGCGCGAACCTCTGCGATGTTCTTGACGTTGCCCTTGTAGATCCACACCTTCACACCGATGCGGCCGAAGGTGGTCTTGGCCTCGAAGAAGCCGTAGTCCACATTGGCGCGCAGGGTGTGCAGCGGCACACGGCCTTCGCGGTAGAACTCGGAGCGGGACATCTCGGCGCCGCCGAGACGGCCACCACACTGGATCTTGATGCCCTTGGCGCCGGCCTTCATCGTGCCCTGCATGCTCTTACGCATGGCGCGACGGAAGGAGACACGCGAGGAGAGCTGCTCGGCGACGGCCTGGGCCACCAGCTGAGCGTCCATCTCGGGGTTCTTGACCTCGAGGATGTTCAGCTGCACCTGCTTGCCGGTCAGCTTCTCCAGGTCGCCGCGGATGCGGTCGGCCTCGGCACCACGACGGCCGATGACGATGCCGGGACGCGCGGTGTGGATGTCCACACGCACACGGTCACGGGTGCGCTCGATCTCAACCTTCGAGATGCCGGCGCGCTCCATGCCCTGCGTCATCATCTTGCGGATGGCGACGTCTTCCTTGACGTAGTCCTTGTACAGCTTGTCGGCGTACCAACGAGACTTGAAGTCCGTGGTAATTCCGAGCCGGAACCCGTACGGGTTAACCTTCTGGCCCATTACCGGGTCCCTTCCTTGCTGCTGACGACCACGGTGATGTGGCTGGTCCGCTTGCGGATCCGGTAAGCACGGCCCTGGGCACGCGGACGGAACCGCTTCAGGGTCGGGCCTTCGTCGACATACGCCTCAGTGATGACGAGAGACTCGGCATCGGAGTGGTCGTAGTTGTGCGCGGCGTTGGCAATGGCGCTGTCAAGCACCTTGCCTACCGGCACGCTCGCGGCCTGCGGGGCGAAACGCAGGACCGCCTGAGCCTCCGTGGCATTCATGCCACGGATGAGGTCCACCACGCGGCGGGCCTTCATGGGCGTGACGCGGATGTACCGCGCCTGGGCCCTGGCTTCCATGGTTGTCCCTTCGGTGTCAGTCATAGTCTTCGCACTCCGCCGATCAGCGACGCTTCGTCTTGCGGTCGTCCTTGACGTGGCCGCGGAACGTGCGGGTCGGCGAGAACTCGCCGAGCTTGTGGCCGACCATGGACTCGGTGACGAACACCGGGACGTGGATCTTGCCGTTGTGCACCGCGATCGTGTGGCCCAGCATCGCCGGAATGATCATGGAGCGACGGGACCAGGTCTTGATGACGTTGTGGGTGCCTGCCTCGTTCTGTACGTCCACCTTCTTGATGAGGTGGTCGTCGACGAAGGGCCCCTTCTTGAGACTGCGCGGCATCTAAACCTGCTCCTAGCGCTTCTTGTTCGTCTTGCGGCGGCGGACGATGTACTTGCTGCTTGCCTTCTTCGGCGAGCGAGTACGACCCTCCTTCTGACCCCACGGGGAGACCGGGTGGCGACCACCGGAGGTCTTACCCTCACCACCACCGTGCGGGTGGTCGACAGGGTTCATCGCGACACCGCGGACGGTCGGGCGGACGCCCTTCCAGCGCATACGGCCGGCCTTGCCCCAGTTGATGTTCGACTGCTCGGCGTTGCCGACCTCGCCAACAGTGGCGCGGCAGCGGACGTCGACCAGGCGGACCTCACCGGACGGCATACGAAGGGTGGCCATGGAGCCCTCCTTCGCCAGCAGCTGGACCGAAGCACCCGCGGAACGGGAGATCTTCGCGCCGCCGCCGGGACGCAGCTCGATAGCGTGGATGGTCGTACCCACCGGGATGTTGCGCAGCGGGAGGTTGTTGCCCGGCTTGATGTCGGCCGTGGGGCCGTTCTCAACCCGGTCGCCCTGGCTCAACTTGGCCGGGGCAATGATGTAGCGCTTCTCGCCGTCTGCGTAGTGCAGCAGCGCGATGCGTGCGGTGCGGTTCGGGTCGTACTCGATGTGAGCGACCTTCGCCGGAACGCCGTCCTTGTCATGACGACGGAAGTCGATGACTCGGTAAGCACGCTTGTGACCGCCACCCTGGTGGCGAACAGTGATGCGACCCGAGCTGTTACGCCCACCCTTGCTGTGCAAAGGGCGGACCAGCGACTTCTCCGGCGTGGACCGCGTGATCTCGACGAAGTCGGCGACGCTGGAGCCACGACGGCCCGGCGTCGTCGGCTTGTACTTGCGGATACCCATTTCTCAGTCCTCGTCCGATATCGGACGACACGGACTCCGTTAGGAGACCGGGCCGCCGAAGATGTCGATTCGGTCGCCCTCAGCGAGGGTCACGATGGCGCGCTTGGTGTCCTTGCGCTTGCCGAAACCGGTCTTGGTGCGCTTGCGCTTACCCTGCCGGTTGATCGTGTTGACCCCGGTGACCTTGACCGAGAAGACCGCCTCGACGGCCTGCTTGATCTGGGTCTTGTTGCTGCCCGGCGCGACGATGAACGTGTACTTGTTCTCGTCCAGGAGCGCGTAGCTCTTCTCGGAAACCACCGGCTTGACCAGGATGTCACGGGGGTCCGTGAAGGTCTTGCTGGTGACGACCGCGGCGGTCTTGGTCTCACTCATCAGGCGTCGTTCCCTTCGAGCTCATCCTCGGAGGCAACGGCCTTGGCGGACGCGGCGGGACCCGCCACGAAACGCTCGAAGGCATCCTTCGTGAAGACCACTTCGTCGGAGACGAGCACGTCGTAGGTGTTCAGCTGACCGGCTTCCAGGATGTGGACCTGGGGCAGGTTGCGGGCGGACAGCCACGCGGCCTCGTCAGCGCGCTCGACGACCAGGAGCACGTTCTTACGCTCCGAGATCTTGCCGAACAGCGTCCTGGCGGACTTCGTGGAAGGCGTCGTGCCCTCGATCACGCCGGAGACGACGTGAATGCGGGAGTGACGCGCCCGGTCGGTCAGGGCGCCGAGGAGGGCGGCCCGGATCATCTTCTTCGGCGTCCGCTGGGAGTAGTCACGCGGCTTCGGACCGTGGACGACGCCACCGCCCGCGAACTGCGGAGCGCGGGTCGAACCCTGGCGGGCGCGGCCGGTGCCCTTCTGGCGGTAAGGCTTGCGCCCACCACCGCGGACCTCGCCGCGACGCTTGGTGCTGTGCGTGCCCTGGCGGGCGGCAGCGAGCTGTGCCACGACGACCTGGTGGATCAGCGGAATGCTGACCTTGGCGTCGAAGATCTCGGCGGGAAGCTCAAGGCTGCCGGTCTTGTCGCCCGCGGGCGACAGGATGTCAATGGTGCTCATATCCTCAAGCCCCCTTGGCCGCGGTACGGACCAGGATGAGGCCGCCGTTCGGACCAGGTACCGCTCCCTTGATGAGGAGCAGGCCCTTCTCCGCGTCAACGGCGTGGACGGTCAGATTCTGTGTGGTCACACGCTCTCCACCCATCCGGCCGGCCATCTTCATGCCCTTGAAGACACGACCCGGGGTGGCGCAGCCACCGATGGAGCCGGGGGAGCGGTGCTTGCGCTGAACGCCGTGACCGGCGCCGAGACCCTTGAAGTTGTGACGCTTCATGACACCGGCGAAACCCTTGCCCTTGCTGGTGCCGGTCACATCGACCTTGACACCGGACTCGAAGGTCGCAGCGGTGATCTCCTGGCCCAGCGTGTACTCACTGGCGTCAGGCGTACGAAGCTCCACCAGGTGGCGGCGCGGGGTTACGTCGGCCTTGGCGAAGTGACCCTTGAGGGGCTTGTTCACCTTGCGCGGGTCAATCTCGCCGAAGGCGATCTGAACCGACTCGTAGCCGTCGACGTCGTTGGTGCGGACCTGGGTCACGACACACGGGCCGGCCTTGATGACGGTCACCGGCACAATGCGGTTGTTCTCGTCCCAGACCTGCGTCATGCCGAGCTTCTCGCCCAGGACGCCCTTAATGCTCTTAGCCATCTCGCGCGTCACCTCAGAGCTTGATCTCGATGTCGACGCCAGCCGGGAGGTCGAGACGCATCAGCGAGTCAACCGTCTTCGGCGTGGGGTCGAGAATGTCGATGAGCCGCTTGTGGGTGCGCATCTCGAAGTGCTCGCGCGCATCCTTGTACTTGTGCGGCGACTTGATGACGCAGTACACGTTCTTCTCAGTGGGCAGCGGCACCGGGCCTGCGACGTGCGCACCAGTACGCGTCACCGTCTCGACGATCTTCTTCGCCGAGGAGTCGATGACCTCGTGGTCGTACGCCTTGAGCCGGATGCGGATCTTCTGTCCCGCCATGGCTACTCCGTAGTCCTTTGTCTCGTAACGCTCTGGAACCCGGTCGGTACTGCCTCTTCGCCGACCCACGCGGTCGGGTGTGTCGCACCCCTTCTCATAAATTTCCGCAAGCGGAAATCCCTCGGAGAAGGAAGCGCGGCGCTCTCACCGCAGGATGTGGGGAAGACTCCCACCGGGTGCCTGGCCGGAACCGCACTAACGCTTCCCGGAAGATTCCCGTACGTCCGCCATGCCACCGAGGTGGATCATGACGACGAGTACTGTGGGACTCGCTTCCGGTCCTCCCGACGGGAGGCGCGCAGCATCGGCGCTCGACCGAGCAACTTGGCTAGTGTGCCATATGGGGCACACTCGACGCCAATCGAGCCGGTGACAGTACCACCTGGGCACGCGGGGCAACCAAAGGCCGCCCCGGCCCGTCCTCTTCGGCGGAGTTCCCTGACCTGACGGGGACACGTCGGACGAGAAAGAGTGTGCGTTGAAGAGGCTGCCCCGTCTGGTACTGCTCACGGCCGCTCTCGCGCTGTTCGCCGGCGCGTGCGGCGCACCGGGCGGCGGGCCGGTGTCGCCGCCCGCCAGGACCCCCAAGGCCGCTCCCCCGCTCGACATGGACAGCTGGTCGGTGACGGCGGAGAACGAGCGGCCGGGCAGCACCGCCTGGCGGCTGCGCGACCCGGGGCCGTCCGACGCGATCGAGGGCTTCGCCGACCATGTCAGCGTCACCTCAGGAGAATCGTTTCGCCTGTTCGTCTCCACCACCGCCAGGAGCTTCCACGTCGAGGCGTTCCGGATGGGCTGGTACCAGGGGAAGCAGGGCCGCAAGGTCTGGTCGTCGGCCGCCCAGCACGGTGAGCGGCAGGCCGGCCCGGCGACGGTGCCCGGCATATACATGGTCAGCGCACCGTGGAAGCCGTCCCTGACGGTGAGCACCAAGAACTGGCCGCAGGGCAGCTACCTGCTCAAGCTCGTCTCCAGCGCGGGCCACGACCGCTGGGTGACGCTGACGATCCGCTCCACCTCCACCGCCGGGCGCACCGTCTTCGTGAACGCGGTCACCACGTGGGCCGCGTACAACAAGTGGGGCGGCGGCACCAACGTCTACGGCGACTCGCGCGGCACGACGGGACCCGGCTACGCCAAGCGCTCGCGCAAGGCCAGCTTCGACCGGCCGTACGACGGCAAGGGCTCGCCCTTCAACTGGTACGAGCTGCCGATGCTGAGCGTCGCGGAGCGGATGGGCATACCGCTCGCCTACGCGACCGACACCGACCTCGACAACTCCGCGGAGCTGTTCCGCGGCGCCCGCTCGGTGATCTTCTCCGGGCACGACGAGTACTGGTCGGCGGGGATGCGCGACAACACCCTCAAGATCCGCGACTCCGGGGTGAACATCGCCTTCTTCTCCTCCAACGCCGCCTACCGGCACATACGGCTGGAGCCCAGCTCTCTGGGGAAGGACCGCGTGGTGGTCGTCTACAAGGACCCCGCGGAGGACCCGATGATCCTCAAGGACCCCAGTCAGGCCACCCAGCAGTGGCGGCTGCCGCCCGACCCGCGCCCGGAGAGCGTCCTGACCGGCGTGCTGTACGAGTGCAACCCGGTCTACGCGCCCTTCGTCGTCACCGACCCCGACGCGTGGATGTTCCGCGGCACCGGCGCCAAGGCCGGCAGCAAGTACATCGGGCTGGTCGGCGTCGAGTCGGACCGGCTGATGGCCGGGGTCCCGGTGCCGCGCCCGATCCAGGTCGTCGGGGACTCCCCGCTGACCTGCCGCGGCGCCAGGACCCGGGCCAACGCGGCCTATTACACGGTGCCTTCGGGTGCCGGGGTCTTCGCCACCGGCACCATGAGCTGGGCCTGCAGCGTCTACGGCAACACCGGCTGCCGCGAGCGGTCCGGCGGCAAGCGGGTGCCCGAGGCGTCCGCGGAGTTCGCCCGCCAGGTCTCCGAGAACATCCTGCGCGTCTTCGCCGCCGGCCCGGCCGGCCGCACGTACCCGGCACAGGACAACTACGACCGCTACGTCTCCCCGCCGAGCACGATGTCGTTCGCCCACTGAACCGGCCCCGGCCCCCTGCGCGGAGCGCTCAGCGGACGACGCTCGGGCCGTAGGCGCCCGTCACCATCAGCTGGGGCCTGCCCGAGCCGTCCGCGGGCTGGCGCCACACGTCGAAGGCGCTGCTGCCGGTCGGCAGGGAGTACGCAATGGTGCGGTTGTCCAGCCAGTCGCCCTGGTCGTCCACGCTGCGGGTCTCGGCGAGCGCCGTCTCCCGCATGGAGGCCAGGTCCAGCACGTACAGCCGCCAGGGCTTCGACGGGTCGTCGGAGACCTTCTTCTTGAAGACCAGCCGGGTGCCGTCCGGGGAGATCGACGGGCACTCCACGTTCTCCCGCAGCACCGTCATCGTGCGGGCCGCGAAGTCGCCGCGGACCAGGAACGTGCCGCCGTTGGCGGCACTGCCCAGCGTCGCGTAGAAGGTGTTGTCGTCCTTGAGGAACGACACCCCCCAGAAGTTCCGGTCCGGCGGTGTGAAGTCCTTGCCATTCCGCCGGACCTCGAACGCCTCCAGGGTCGGCACCACCGTGTCGGTGCGCGCGTCGTAGATGCCGGTGCGGGTGGAGAACCCCGCCGAGGTGTACGAGTCCCCGTAGACGAACGCCGTCCAGGCCGCCATCCGGCCGTCGGCGGAGAGCCGGGCCCGGCTGGGCAGCCCGGGCAGCTGGATCCGCTTGAGCAGCTTCATCCGGCTGTCGCGCAGCTCCGCGTAGTGGTGCACGACCAGGCCGCTCTCGCCGGCCAGGCAGAGCAGCCGGCCGGCCGCCGCGTAACTGCGCTCGCAGGCCTGCGTGTCGACCTGCCGGCCGCCCTGCGGGCTGCCCACCCGCACCTGCGCCAGCCGGCCGAAGCCAGGGCCCTTGGCGGTGTCGCGGAAGACCAGCCGGGCGCTGCCGCCCGGGGCGAGGTCGACCGCGCCGGCGACCGGGCGCACGCCCTCACCGCCCGCGGCGCGGGCCTTGTCGCGCTGCAGGGCGTACACGGTGTACCCGACGGCCACCGAGGCCAGCACGGCCACGCACACCACGAAAACTATGATCCGGTTCTTCATACGCCGGCCACCTCAGGACCGTGGGCGGCACCAGGCCGCAGCATCACCATGCAGAGCAGCACGGCGGCCGTCAGGGCGACGGTGAATCCTTGGATGGTGTTCTCCGGGCCCCAGCGCATCCAGGCGGCGCCGAACGCCACGGAGGAGACGGAGCGGCCCAGGGTCTGGGTGGTCTGCAGCACGGACAGCCCGCTGGTGCGCAGCTCCTCGGGGATCAGCGGCCCGGCGTGCGCCATCAGGACGCCGTCGGTCGCCGCGTAGAACAGCCCGTGCAGGGCCAGGACGACGAGGATCAGGGCCGTGCCCCGCAGGTCGAGGACACCGCCTGTCAGCAGGTAGGCGCCGATCAGACAGGCGTGCCCGGCCAGGAAGATCTTCCAGCGGCCTATCCGGTCGGCCAGCCCGCCCAGCGGCACCGCCGCCAGCAGGTACACGCCGGTCGTGCCGAGCGGCAGCAGCGGGAACCAGGAGATCGCCAGGTCGGTGCGGTCCTGCAGCGCCAGGTAGATGAACGCGTCGGACACCGTCGCCAGGCCCAGCAGGCAGGCCCCGACGCAGGCCCGCCGGAACGCCGCGTTGCCGAGCATCCCCAGGCCCGCGCGGAGCGAGACCGCGACCCTGGCCGTCTTCTTCCGCGTGAACGGGTCCCGGACGAACAGCACGAGGGCCACCACGCCGACCGCGCCGATGCAGAAGCTCACCACGAACACCGCGTCGTACGCGGTGCCCAGCTGCGTGCTCATCATCGACATCAGGGCGAAGGCGATGACCGGGCCGATGAAGGCGCCGACGGTGTCCATCGCCCGGTGCACACCGAACGCCCGGCCCTGCGACTCCGGCGGGGTGGACAGCGAGATCAGCGCGTCGCGCGGGGCGGTCCTGATCCCCTTGCCGGCCCGGTCGACGGCCATCATCATCCCGATACCCGGCACCGACGCGCCCACCAGGGGGAATCCGAGCTTCGTCACCGCCGACATGAGGTAGCCGGAGCCCGCCACGGCCTTGCGTGCGGTGAACTTGTCGGCGAGGTAGCCGCCGACGATGCGCAGCAGGGCCGTCGACCCCGAGTACACGCCGTCCAGGAAGCCGAACTGCAGCATGCTCAGGCCGAGTCCGGTGACCAGATACACGGGGAGGACCGCGGTGACCATCTCCGAGGAGATGTCGGTGATCAGGCTCGTCATCCCCAGGGCGAGCACGTTCGCCGACACCAGGCCGCGCCAGCCCCGACGGCGGCCCGGCCGTTCCTCGGACCGGGCCTTGTCGCCCGCCCGGGTCTCCGACAGATACACGCATCGCTCCCTTAACGCCCTGGTTGCCCGACGGACCACCCTAGGTCAGTCGCTGTGCAGGTTCTCGCACGCAACCTCGGGGCCCACTTCTCGCTCCTACCTGTTGTGAGCGTCTCTACGAGGCGAAGGTTGTCCCGCAGGGAACTCCTTGTCGCCACAGCCATGTCCACGGCGGCAGCCGCCGTGGGCTGCACCAGCACGCCGTCCGACGCGAAACCGGTCGCGGAGCCCGACCCGAGCGCGGTCCAGGCGTACCGTCCCGGTGCGAAACCGCTGCTCCTCCAGGTCCTCGCGCATCCGGACGACGACCTCTACTTCATGAACCCCGACACCCTGCACGCCGTGCGCGGCGGTGTGCCGGTGGTCTCGGTCTACGTGACGGCCGGCGAGTCCGTGGGCGTGAACCACGCGCCGCGCACCCCCAGGCCGAAGCCCGACCGGCAGGCGTACTCCTCCGCCCGCCACCAGGGGCTGCGCCAGGCGTACGCCACCATGCTCGGCCTCGACAAGTTCACCCCGTGGCGCCACTCCGCGCTGCGGCTGACCGGCGGACTCACCGTCGAGCTCGACCAGTTGGCGAACGGCGACCGCCGGGCCGATCTGGTCTTCGTGAACCTGTCGATGGGCGAGGGGAACCGGAACCTCATGGGACTCCCCCATCTGTGGGCGGTCCCCGGCATCACCCTGGACACGGTGGTGGCCACCGGCTCTCCCGTCAGGAAGTCCTCCAAGGTCGGCCACCAGACCCTGGTGGACTCGCTGGCCGCGCTGCTGGAGCGCTACCAGCCGACGCTGGTGCAGACCCTGGACCCCGATCCCGACATCCAGGTGCACGACGCGGCCCACCACCAGAACAGCGACCAGGACGGCTACTCCGACCACCGCGACCACACACCCGCCGCGCTCTTCGCCTGGAAGGCGCTCGCCCAGTGGGTCGCCGCCGGCGTCAAGGCGGACGGCGGTGAAGTACCGCGGTTCGTGACCACCGCGTACCGCGGGTACTACAACCAGCGCTGGCCCCGCAATCTCCCGCAGTCCGTGGTCCGGGAGAAGAACGCGTACCTGCTCCCCTACGGCGGGGACCCGGAGTGGGACTGCGGCAACGCCGCCGGGTGCGGGGACTACGGCGTCGGCCAGAACTCTCCGCTGACCAACCCCAAGGGCTGGGTCCGCTCCACGCACTACCGCTACCCCGGTGCCCGGCCCGCGGCCTTCGCCGGCCCGGACGGGCGGCTGGAGGCGTTCAGCGTGCTCGGCACCCGGGCCGTGCGCTGGCAGGAGAACACGCCCGGCAGCGGCCGGTGGACCGATCCGCAGGACCTCGGCGGCGGGCCGCTGGCCCCCGCGCTGGCCGCCGTGAAGGACTCCACGGGCCGCCGGCTGCTGTTCGCCCTGCGGTTCTCCTCGCTGCGGGGCCAGGGCGGGCACAACGCGCGCGAGATCGTCCTGCTGGAGCAGGGCTCCCCCGACGGCCCCTTCCGTGCCTGGAAGGGTCTGGGCAACCCGGAACCCACGGAGGACCGCGGCCGCCGGATCGGCTGCCCGGTCGCGATATCCACCCCCGACGGGCGGGTCCACCTCTTCGTCCGGAGCGCCGCCAAGGGCGTCTGGACCAAGGTCAGGGAGCCCGGCGGCACGTGGGGCGACTGGCGCGACCTCGGCGGCGACGAGGTGCAGGACGGCCTGGCGGTCGTCCTCGACGGCCGGGCGCGCATCCACGTCTTCGCCGCCGGCCGCGACACCGTGCACCACTGGACGCAGCCCGCTCCCGGGCAGCCGATGGCCTTCCAGGCCCTGCGGGACATGCCGCAGCCCGGCGAACCGCCGTCCGCGGCGCTCGCCCCCGACGGCACCCTCGCGGTGGCCTACCGGCGGCCGGTCACCGGGGAGCTGGTCCTGCGGACGGTCGACGGCACCGCGTCGCGCGACGGCGTGCTGACACCCGCGCAGCTGAGCGGGTACGGCGGCTACGCCGATGTCGCGGTGGGCGCCGCGCCGGGCCGCGGCGGGCTGCTGCTGCTCGGCAAGGAGCTGGACGGCACCGTCAAGCTCCTGGACACCGCGCAGCCGGGACGGCCGCGCGAACGGCCGCCGTTCGCGCTCCCGGTCGGCACGCCCACCCTGCTGCACGGCCCCGACGGACGGGCGTACGTGGTCGGCCTGGACTTCGCCGCCACCCCATGGGTCTGGCGGACCGAGACGCAGTCCACGGCGTAGGGCGGCGCTCCCGGGAAAGGCCGAGGGCCCTGCCCCCACCGCGAACGGTGGGGGCAGGGCCCTCGGTGTGTTGCTCGCTAGAGCGTCAGATCACTTGGTGATCTTGACGACCTGGCCGGCGCCCACGGTACGGCCACCCTCGCGGATGGCGAACTTCAGGCCCTCTTCCATGGCGATCGGCTGAATCAGCGAGACCGTCATGGCGGTGTTGTCGCCCGGCATGACCATCTCGGTGCCCTCGGGGAGGGTAACGACGCCGGTCACGTCAGTCGTCCGGAAGTAGAACTGCGGACGGTAGTTGTTGAAGAAGGGGGTGTGACGGCCACCCTCGTCCTTCGACAGGATGTAGGCCTGGGCCTCAAACTCGGTGTGCGGCGTGACCGTACCCGGCTTGATGATGACCTGGCCGCGCTCGACGTCCTCGCGCTTGATGCCACGGAGGAGCAGACCGACGTTCTCGCCCGCCTGGCCCTCGTCGAGCAGCTTGCGGAACATCTCGATGCCGGTGACCGTGGTGGTGGTCTTGGTCTCCTTGATGCCGATGATGTCGACAGTCTCGTTGACCTTGAGCACACCGCGCTCGATACGACCGGTGACGACGGTGCCACGACCGGTGATCGTGAAGACGTCCTCGATCGGCATCAGGAACGGCTTCTCGACGTCACGTGCCGGAGTCGGGATCGACTCGTCGACGGCCGCCATGAGGCCGAGGAGCTTCTCGCCCCACTCCTTGTCGCCCTCGAGTGCCTTGAGCGCCGACACGCGCACGACCGGAAGGTCGTCGCCCGCGTACTCGTACTCGGAGAGGAGCTCACGGACCTCGAGCTCGACGAGCTCCAGGATCTCCTCGTCGTCCACCATGTCGGCCTTGTTCAGGGCGACGACGATGTACGGAACGCCGACCTGGCGGGCCAGGAGCACGTGCTCCTTGGTCTGCGGCATCGGGCCGTCGGTCGCGGCGACAACGAGGATGGCGCCGTCCATCTGCGCCGCACCCGTGATCATGTTCTTGATGTAGTCCGCGTGACCGGGGCAGTCGACGTGCGCGTAGTGACGCGACTCCGTCTGGTACTCGACGTGCGCGATCGAGATCGTGATACCGCGCTGGCGCTCCTCAGGAGCCTTGTCGATCTGGTCGAAGGCCGAGGCCTCGTTCAGGTCCGGGTACGCGTCATGCAGCACCTTGGTAATCGCCGCGGTCAGCGTCGTCTTACCGTGGTCGATGTGACCGATGGTGCCGATGTTGACGTGCGGCTTAGTCCGCTCGAACTTCGCCTTCGCCACTGGGGTCCTCCTGGGAGTGGTTCTGTACGCCTTGCTTCATCGGCGCCAGGTGATCTTTGCTGGAATGCGGGCTGCCGGGGCATCCGCCACGCTACTCAGGGCCGAAGCCCCTGTGGATTGTGCCGAATGCCCCGATGCCTGCTGTCAAGCCTAAAGGGTTGAGCAGAACTGCGAATTGAGCGCTACTCGCCCTTGGCCTTCGCGATGATCTCCTCAGCGACGTTCCGCGGAACCTCGGCGTAGGAGTCGAACTGCATCGAGTAGCTTGCGCGACCCGAGGTCTTGCTGCGGAGGTCTCCGACGTAGCCGAACATCTCCGACAGGGGCACGAGACCCTTGACGACACGGGCGCCGCTGCGCTCCTCCATGGCCTGGATCTGGCCACGGCGGGAGTTCAGGTCGCCGATGACGTCGCCCATGTAGTCCTCGGGCGTGGTGACCTCAACGGCCATCATCGGCTCGAGCAGTACGGGGCTCGCCCTGCGAGCACCCTCCTTGAACGCCTGCGAACCGGCGATCTTGAAGGCGAGCTCGGAGGAGTCAACCTCGTGGTAACCACCGTCGAGAAGGGTGATGCGAACACCCACCATCTCGTAACCGGCCAGGATGCCGAACTTCATGGCTTCCTGGGCGCCCGCGTCCACCGAGGGGATGTACTCGCGGGGGATGCGGCCACCGGTGACCTTGTTCACGAATTCGTACGAGGCGTCGCCGCCCTCGATGGGCTCCATCGAGATCTGTACCTTCGCGAACTGGCCGGTGCCACCAGTCTGCTTCTTGTGCGTGTAGTCGATCCGGTCGACAGTCTTGCGGATCGTCTCGCGGTATGCGACCTGGGGCTTGCCGACGTTCGCCTCGACGCGGAACTCGCGCTTCATGCGGTCGACCAGCACCTCGAGGTGAAGCTCGCCCATACCACCGATGATGGTCTGGCCGGTCTCCTCGTCGGAGTGGACCTGGAACGAGGGGTCCTCTTCAGCGAGACGCTGAATGGCGACGCCCAGACGCTCCTGGTCACCCTTGGACTTGGGCTCGATCGCGACCTGAATGACCGGGGCCGGGAAGTCCATGGACTCCAGGATGACCGGCTTCTTCTCGTCGCACAGCGTCTCACCGGTGGTGGTCTGCTTCAGGCCCATGACGGCGATGATGTCGCCGGCGCCCACCGCCGCGATCTCCTCACGCTTGTTCGCGTGCATACGGTAGATCTTGCCGATGCGCTCCTTCTTGCCCTTCACCGAGTTCAGCACCGAGGTGCCGGTCTCGAGGCGGCCCGAGTAGACCCGGACGAAGGTGAGCTTGCCCAGGTGCGGGTCGCTCATGATCTTGAACGCAAGACCGGAGAACGGCTCGTCCTCGGACGGGCGACGCTTCACGACCACCGACGGGTCCTTGACGTCGTGGCCTTCGATGGCCTCGATGTCCAGGGGCGACGGCAGGTAGCGGACCACGGCGTCGAGCAGGGGCTGAACGCCCTTGTTCTTGAACGCGGAACCACAGAACACGGGCGTGAAGGTCGGCTTGCCCTGGTGCTCGGAGTCGGTCGAGGCGATGGTGGCGCGACGGATCGCGGCCATCAGTGCCTCTTCCGAAGGCTCTTCGCCCTCGAGGAACAGCTCCATCATCTCGTCGTCATGCTCCGCGATGGTCTCGAGGAGCTTGCCACGCCATTCCTGGGCGGCTTCGACGTGACTGGCCGGGATGTCGACGGTGTCGTACATCTCGCCCTTGGTGGCCTCGGCGGACCACACCATCGCCTTCATGGCGACGAGGTCGACAACGCCCTTGAAGTCCATCTCCGTGCCGATGGGCAGCTGCATGACGAGCGGAACCGCACCGAGGCGGTCCACGATCATGTCGACGCAGCGGTGGAACTCGGCACCGGTCCGGTCAAGCTTGTTGACGAAGCAGATGCGCGGCACGCCGTAGCGGTCCGCCTGACGCCAAACGGTCTCGGACTGCGGCTCAACACCGGCAACACCGTCGAACACCGTGACGGCACCGTCGAGGACGCGGAGCGAACGCTCCACCTCGACCGTGAAGTCGACGTGCCCCGGGGTGTCGATGATGTTGATCGTGTGATCGACATCGTTCAGCGGCCAGTGGCAGGTCGTCGCGGCCGACGTGATCGTGATGCCGCGCTCCTGCTCCTGCTCCATCCAGTCCATCGTGGCTGCGCCATCGTGGACTTCACCGATCTTGTACGAGACGCCGGTGTAGAACAGGATCCGCTCGGTGGTCGTCGTCTTGCCCGCGTCGATGTGGGCCATGATCCCAATGTTGCGGACCTTGGCCAGGTCAAGCGAAGTGGTGGCCATTAGGCTCAGTCTTCTCTCGGTTTCGATGTGGGTAGTGACTACCAGCGGTAGTGCGCGAAGGCCTTGTTCGACTCGGCCATCTTGTGCGTGTCCTCGCGACGCTTGACAGAGGCGCCGAGACCGTTGCTGGCATCCAGCAGCTCGTTCATCAGGCGCTCGGTCATGGTCTTCTCACGGCGGGCGCGGGAGTAACCCACGAGCCAGCGCAGCGCGAGCGTGGAGGCACGGGCGGGGCGAACCTCGACCGGCACCTGGTAGGTCGCACCGCCGACGCGGCGGGACTTGACCTCCAGAGTCGGCTTGATGTTCTCAAGAGCGCGCTTCAGGGTGATGACCGGGTCGGTACCGGTCTTCTCCTTGAGGCCCTCGAGGGCGCCGTAAACGATCCGCTCGGCGGTGGAGCGCTTGCCGTGCAGGAGGATCTTGTTGACCAGCGAGGTCACCAGAGGAGATCCGTAGACCGGGTCGATGATGACCGGGCGCTTCGGGGCAGGACCCTTACGAGGCATGCTTACTTCTCCTTCTTGGCGCCGTAGCGGCTGCGGGCCTGCTTGCGGTTCTTGACGCCCTGGGTGTCCAGGGAGCCGCGGATGATCTTGTAGCGAACACCCGGCAGGTCCTTCACACGACCGCCACGCACGAGCACGATGGAGTGCTCCTGGAGGTTGTGGCCCTCGCCCGGAATGTAGGCGGTGACCTCAATCCCACTGGTCAGACGCACACGGGCCACCTTGCGAAGCGCCGAGTTCGGCTTCTTCGGGGTGGTCGTGTACACACGCGTGCAAACACCGCGACGCTGAGGGGAACCCTTCAGCGCGGGTGTCATATTCTTCTTGACCTTGTCCTGCCGGCCGTTCCGGACCAGCTGCTGGATCGTAGGCACCGTTTCTCCGGTTTCTGTGTGCCGATCTCGATAAAACTAACCTGGGGCACCGACCCACGCGGTCGGGTGTGTCGCGGACCCCGCACATCCCCGTGGAGCAGGGAACGTGCGTATGTCGGGTGCCGCGGCCTCGGTGTCCCCGTGCGATATCGGTAACCTCCCAGTCGAGACTGGGGGCACGCGCAAGGACCCGGGCACACCCCAGGCACAAGGTCAGATCGTACCTATCGCATCGGCTCCGGTCAAAACAAATGCATCAGCGCAGGACACGCCGCCCGTCCGGGACGCGCTATCCACCGGATCCGGCCACCGCGGCGAACATCACGAAGAACATGATCAGCGCGAAGAAGCCGGACACGATCCAGCCCAGCACCAGGCCGGCGACCGCGAAGCCGTCGCCCGACTCCCCCGTCCTGCGGATCTCCCTGCGCGCCTTGTGGCCGAGGACCACCGCCGGGATCGCCGTCACGAGCGTGAAGGTGCCCGCCAGCCCGCAGACGAACGACGCGACGGCGGAGGTGTTGGTGCGCGGCGGGGGCGGCAGGAACGTCTGCGGCACATAGCCCATCGGCTGGGACGGCTGCATGGACATCATCGGCGAGGGACCCTGCGGCAGGTCCCGCACCAGCAGCTGCAACTCACCGTAGGTACGCGCCTGGTAGGCGGTGGATATCCGCTGCTCGTACTCCGGCTGCTGCAGGCGGCCCTCGGCGAACGCGGCCTTCAGCACGTCCACCGTGCGTTCCCGGTCGGCGTTGGCCGCCAGCATGCCGGGTACCTGACCGGACTGTGGCAGCCGCCCGTTGCCCCACGGATCGATCGACACGCGCGACACCTCCCCGCCTCCGAATGTTCTCTCCATACTGACGGACGCACGGCGACCGTGCGAAGTTCCGCGAAAAGCCGCAAGGCGGCCGTCCCGGGAGGGGACGGCCGCCTTGCCGATCAGACTCTGCGGGACACGACTCAGCCGTTGTAGGGGCCGTAGTCGTAGTCCTCCAGGGGAACGGCCTGGCCGGAGCCGGTGCCGAAGGGCGAGTAGTCGATGTCGTCGTAACCGACGGCCGAGTACATCGCTGCCTTCGCCTCTTCGGTGGGCTCCACCCGGATGTTCCGGTAACGGGCGAGACCCGTACCGGCCGGGATGAGCTTACCGATGATGACGTTCTCCTTCAGGCCGAGCAGCGAGTCCGACTTGGCGTGGATCGCCGCGTCGGTCAGCACTCGGGTCGTCTCCTGGAAGGAGGCGGCCGACAGCCAGGACTCGGTCGCCAGCGAGGCCTTGGTGATACCCATCAGCTGCGGACGGCCGGAGGCGGGGTGACCGCCCTCGGAGACCACACGACGGTTCTCGGTCTCGAAGCGGCCGCGCTCGACGAGCTCGCCCGGAAGCAGCTCGGCGTCGCCCGACTCGATGATCGTCACGCGGCGGAGCATCTGCCGGATGATGATCTCGATGTGCTTGTCGTGGATCGACACGCCCTGGTTGTTGTAGACCTTCTGCACTTCGGCCACCAGGTGGATCTGAACCTGGCGCTGGCCGAGGATGCGCAGCACGTCGTGCGGGTTGGTGGCACCCACGGTCAGCTTCTGGCCGACCTCGACGTGGTCGCCCTCGCCCACCAGCAGACGGGACCGCTTGGAGATCGGGTAGGGGATCTCCTCGCTGCCGTCGTCCGGGGTGACGACGAGCTTCTTCGTCTTCTCGGTCTCCTCGATGCGGACCCGACCGACAGCCTCGGAGATCGGGGCGACACCCTTGGGGACACGGGCCTCGAAGAGCTCGACGACACGCGGCAGACCCTGCGTGATGTCGTCACCCGCCACACCACCGGTGTGGAAGGTACGCATCGTCAGCTGGGTACCGGGCTCACCGATCGACTGGGCCGCGATGATACCGACGGCCTCACCGATGTCCACCAGCTTGCCGGTGGCCAGCGAGCGTCCGTAGCAGAAGGCACAGGTGCCGACCGTGGACTCGCAGGTGAGGATCGAGCGGGTCTTGACCTGCTCGACACCGTGCTGGATCAGCTGGTCGATGAGCACGTCGCCCAGGTCGACGTTGGCCGGCGCGATCACCTTGCCGTCGATGACGACGTCCTCGGCGAGCATGCGGGCGTAGACGCTGGTCTCGACGTCGTCCGTCTTGCGAAGGACGCCGTCCTCGCCGCGCGCACCGATCTGCAGCTTGAGGCCGCGCTCGGTACCGCAGTCCTCCTCGCGGATGATGACGTCCTGCGAGACGTCCACCAGACGACGGGTGAGGTAACCCGAGTCGGCGGTACGCAGGGCGGTGTCCGCGAGACCCTTACGGGCACCGTGGGTGGAGATGAAGTACTCCAGCACGGACAGGCCCTCACGGAACGAGGCCTTGATGGGACGCGGGATGGTCTCGTTCTTCGCGTTCGACACCAGACCACGCATACCGGCGATCTGACGCATCTGCATCATGTTTCCTCGGGCACCCGAGTCAACCATCATGAAGATGGGGTTCGTCTTGGGGAAGTTCGCGTTCATCGCCTCGGCAACCTCGTTGGTCGCCTTGGTCCAGATCGCGATGAGCTCCTGCGTGCGCTCGTCCTTGGTGATCAGGCCGCGCTCGTACTGCTTCTGGACCTTCTCGTCCTGGTCCTCGTACCCCTTGACGATGGCCTTCTTGGCCTCGGGGACGACGATGTCCGTGACGGCGACGGTGACGCCGGAACGGGTGGCCCAGTGGAAGCCGGCCGCCTTCAGGTTGTCGAGCGTCGCCGCCACGATGACCTTCGGGTACCGCTCGGCGAGGTCGTTGACGATCTCGGAGAGCTGCTTCTTGCCGACCGCGTAGTCGACGAACGGGTAGTCCTCGGGCAGCAGCTCGTTGAAGAGCGCGCGTCCCAGGGACGTCCGCAGCCGGAACGTGTCGCCGACCTGGTAGCCCTGCTCGCCCTCTTCCTGGGCGGGCGGGGTCCAGCCGCGCGGCGGGACGGTGCCGACCGGGAAGCGGATGTCGACCTTCGACTGCAGCGAGAGCTCGCGGTTGTCGAACGCCATGATCGCTTCGGCGGTGGAACCGAACGCGCGGCCCTCGCCGATGAGCACGCGCTCTTCCGGCTCGGTGGTGAGGAAGAACAGACCCAGCACCATGTCCTGGGTCGGCATGGTGACGGGACGACCGTCGGCCGGCTTCAGGATGTTGTTCGAGGACAGCATCAGGATGCGGGCCTCGGCCTGCGCCTCTGCCGACAGCGGCAGGTGCACGGCCATCTGGTCACCGTCGAAGTCCGCGTTGAACGCGGTGCAGACGAGCGGGTGGATCTGGATGGCCTTGCCCTCGACCAACTGGGGCTCGAAGGCCTGGATGCCGAGGCGGTGCAGGGTCGGTGCACGGTTCAGCAGCACCGGGTGCTCTGCGATGACCTCTTCGAGGACGTCGTAGACGACGGTGCGACCGCGCTCGACCATGCGCTTGGCCGACTTGATGTTCTGCGCGTGGTTCAGGTCCACCAGGCGCTTCATCACGAACGGCTTGAAGAGCTCCAGCGCCATGGCCTTCGGCAGACCGCACTGGTGCAGCTTGAGCTGCGGGCCGACGACGATGACCGAACGGGCCGAGTAGTCGACTCGCTTGCCGAGGAGGTTCTGACGGAAACGACCCTGCTTGCCCTTGAGCATGTCGCTCAGGGACTTCAGCGGGCGGTTGCCGGGACCGGTGACCGGGCGACCACGGCGGCCGTTGTCGAACAGCGCGTCGACGGCCTCCTGCAGCATCCGCTTCTCGTTGTTCACGATGATCTCGGGGGCACCGAGGTCAAGGAGCCGCTTGAGGCGGTTGTTGCGGTTGATCACGCGGCGGTACAGGTCGTTCAGGTCGGAGGTCGCGAAGCGGCCACCGTCCAGCTGCACCATCGGACGCAGGTCCGGCGGGATGACCGGGACGCAGTCCAGCACCATGCCGTTGGGCTTGTTGGTGGTCTGCAGGAACGCCGAGACGACCTTGAGGCGCTTGAGCGCACGGGTCTTCTTCTGGCCCTTGCCGGTACGGATGATCTCGCGCAGACGCTCGGCCTCTTCTTCGAGGTCGAAGGTCTCCAGGCGCTTCTGCAGCGCCGCGGCACCCATCGAACCCGAGAAGTACGTACCGAAGCGCTCGCGCAGCTCGCGGTAGAGCAGCTCGTCGCCCTCGAGGTCCTGGACCTTGAGGTTCTTGAAGCGGGCCCACACCTCGTCGAGGCGGTCGATCTCGCGCTGGGCGCGGTCACGGAGCTGCTTCATCTCACGCTCGGCACCTTCGCGCACCTTGCGGCGCACGTCGGCCTTGGCGCCCTCGGCCTCCAGCTCGCCGAGGTCCGCTTCGAGCTTCTTCTGCCGGTTCTCGACATCGGAGTCCCGACGGTTCTCGACCTGCTGGCGCTCGACGGAGACCTGCGCCTCGAGGGAGGGCAGATCACGCGTCCGGCGCTCGTCGTCGACCCACGTGATCATGTAGGCCGCGAAGTAGATGACCTTCTCGAGGTCCTTCGGGGCGAGGTCGAGCAGGTAGCCCAGCCGCGACGGAACGCCCTTGAAGTACCAGATGTGGGTCACGGGAGCGGCCAGCTCGATGTGGCCCATCCGCTCACGACGCACCTTGGCGCGAGTTACCTCGACGCCGCAGCGCTCGCAGATGATGCCCTTGAAGCGGACACGCTTGTACTTACCGCAGTAGCACTCCCAGTCCCGGGTGGGGCCGAAGATCTTCTCGCAGAAGAGCCCGTCCTTTTCCGGCTTGAGGGTGCGGTAGTTGATGGTCTCCGGCTTCTTCACTTCGCCGTGCGACCAGGTACGAATGTCGTCCGCGGTGGCAAGGCCGATCCGCAGCTCGTCGAAGAAGTTGACGTCGAGCACTTGTCGTCAATCCCGCCTTCGGGTTTTACCCGACTAGTGACACTGCCGGGGTCGAGTGTCAAACATGGTCTGAACAGTCCGTGGGGTCACTCCGGGGCCGTGTTACCGACGCCCGGAGCGGCCGGGAAGCCGCGAGTGCGACTTCCCGGCCGGCCCGTCAGACCTCTTCGACGCTGCTCGGCTCACGCCGGGACAGGTCGATTCCGAGCTCTTCCGCGGCACGGAAGACGTCCTCGTCCGTGTCGCGCATCTCGATGGACATACCGTCCGAGGACAGCACCTCCACGTTGAGACACAGCGACTGCATTTCCTTGATGAGCACCTTGAAGGACTCGGGAATGCCGGGTTCGGGGATGTTCTCGCCCTTGACGATGGCCTCGTAGACCTTCACGCGGCCGAGCACGTCGTCGGACTTGATCGTCAGCAGCTCCTGGAGGGCGTAGGCGGCACCGTATGCCTCAAGGGCCCACACCTCCATTTCGCCGAATCGCTGGCCACCGAACTGCGCCTTACCACCCAGCGGCTGCTGCGTGATCATGGAGTACGGGCCGGTGGAGCGGGCGTGGAGCTTGTCGTCCACCAGGTGGTGGAGCTTCAGGATGTACATGTAGCCGACCGAGATCGGGTCCGGGAACGGCTCGCCGGAGCGGCCGTCGAACATCCGGGCCTTACCCGAGGGCAGCACCATCCGGTCGCCGTCGCGGTTCGGGATCGTGGCCTCGAAGAGGCCGGTGATCTCGTCCTCGCGCGCACCGTCGAACACCGGGGTGGCGACGTTGGAGCCGGCCGGCACCTTGTCGGCGCCGATGGACTCCAGCCGGCGGGCCCACTCGGTGGTGATCCCGGAGGTGTCCCAACCCTGCTGGGCGAGCCAGCCGAGGTGGATCTCCAGGACCTGTCCCGGGTTCATTCGGGACGGGACACCCAGCGGGTTGAGGATGATGTCGACCGGGGTGCCGTCCTCCAGGAACGGCATGTCCTCGACCGGCAGGATCTTCGAGATGACGCCCTTGTTGCCGTGACGGCCGGCAAGCTTGTCACCGTTGTTGATCTTGCGCTTCTGCGCGACGTAGACGCGGACCAGCTGGTTCACGCCCGGCGGCAGCTCGTCGCCCTCTTCGCGGTCGAAGACGCGGACGCCGATGACCTTGCCGGTCTCGCCGTGCGGCACCTTCAGCGAGGTGTCGCGCACTTCGCGCGCCTTCTCGCCGAAGATCGCGCGGAGCAGGCGCTCCTCCGGGGTCAGCTCGGTCTCGCCCTTGGGCGTGACCTTTCCGACCAGGATGTCGCCGGCGACGACGTCGGCACCGATGCGGATGATCCCGCGCTCGTCGAGGTCCGCGAGGACCTCTTCGGAGACGTTCGGGATGTCCCGGGTGATCTCCTCCGGGCCGAGCTTGGTGTCACGGGCGTCGACCTCGTGCTCCTCGATGTGGATCGAGGAGAGGACGTCGTCCTGGACCAGCCGCTGGCTGAGGATGATCGCGTCTTCGTAGTTGTGGCCCTCCCACGGCATGAATGCCACGAGGAGGTTCTTGCCGAGGGCCATCTCGCCCTCGTCGGTGGAGGGGCCGTCGGCCAGGACCTGGTTGGCGACGACGCGAGCGCCCTCGTCGACGACGACCTTCTGGTTGAAGGAGGTGCCCTGGTTCGAGCGGCTGAACTTCGCCACGCGGTACGTGGTGTAGGTGCCGTCGTCGTTGGCGACCGTGACGTAGTCCGCGGAGACCTCCTGGACCACACCGTCCTTCTCGGCCTTGATGACGTCACCGGCGTCGACCGCGCAGCGGTACTCCATGCCGGTGCCGACCAGCGGGGCCTCGCTCTTGATGAGCGGCACCGCCTGGCGCATCATGTTCGATCCCATGAGCGCGCGGTTGGCGTCGTCGTGCTCGAGGAACGGGATCATCGCGGTCGCGACCGACACCATCTGGCGCGGCGAGACGTCCATGTAGTCGACGTCGGCGCCGGGGATGTAGTCGATCTCGCCGCCACGGCGGCGGACCAGGACACGGGCCTCTTCGAAGTGGTTGTCGTCCGTCAGCGGCGCGTTTGCCTGCGCGATGACGAAGCGGTCCTCCTCGTCGGCCGTCAGGTAGTCGACGTCATCGGTGACGATGCCCTCGACGACCTTGCGGTACGGGGTCTCCACGAAGCCGAAGGCGTTGACCCGGCCGTAGGAGGCGAGCGAGCCGATCAGGCCGATGTTCGGGCCTTCGGGGGTCTCGATCGGACACATGCGGCCGTAGTGCGACGGGTGAACGTCACGGACCTCGAAGCCGGCGCGCTCACGGGACAGACCACCCGGGCCCAGCGCGGACAGACGACGCTTGTGGGTCAGACCCGACAGCGGGTTCGTCTGGTCCATGAACTGGGACAGCTGGCTGGTGCCGAAGAACTCCTTGATGGAGGCGACGACCGGCCGGATGTTGATCAGGGTCTGCGGCGTGATCGCCTCGACGTCCTGGGTGGTCATCCGCTCGCGGACGACGCGCTCCATACGAGCCAGGCCGGTACGGACCTGGTTCTGGATGAGCTCGCCGACGTTGCGCAGACGACGGTTGCCGAAGTGGTCGATGTCGTCGGTCTCGACGACGATGTTGCGGCCGTCCTCGCCCACGGTCTCGGTCTCACCGGCGTGCAGCTTGACCAGGTACTTGATGGTCGCGAGAACGTCGGCCGTGGTCAGCACGCCGGCGTCGAGCGGCTTGTCGCTGCCGAGCTTCTTGTTCACCTTGTAGCGGCCGACCTTCGCGAGGTCGTAGCGCTTCGGGTTGAAGTAGAGGTTCTCGAGCAGCGTCTGCGCGGCCTCGCGGGTCGGCGGTTCGCCCGGACGCAGCTTGCGGTAGATGTCGAGCAGCGCGTCGTCCTGGCCCTGGGTGTGGTCCTTCTCCAGGGTGGCGCGCATGGACTCGTACTCGCCGAACTCCTCGAGGATCTGCTCGGTCGTCCAACCGAGGGCCTTGAGGAGCACGGTGACCGACTGCTTGCGCTTGCGGTCGATGCGGACACCGACCATGTCGCGCTTGTCGATCTCGAGCTCGAGCCAGGCACCGCGGGACGGGATGACCTTCGCCGAGAAGATGTCCTTGTCGGACGTCTTGTCGATCGAGGAGTCGAAGTAGACGCCCGGCGAGCGGACCAGCTGCGAGACGACGACACGCTCGGTGCCGTTGATGCAGAAGGTGCCCTTGTTGGTCATGAGCGGGAAGTCGCCCATGAAGACCGTCTGAGACTTGATCTCGCCGGTCTCGTTGTTGGTGAACTCGGCGGTGACGAAGAGCGGAGCGCCGTACGTGAAGTCGCGCTCCTTGCACTCGTCGATCGAGTTCTTCGGAGGCTCAAAACGGTGGTCGCGGAAGGTGAGCGACATCGACCCGGAGAAGTCTTCGATCGGAGAGATCTCCTCGAAGATCTCTTCCAGACCCGACTTCCTGGGGACGTCCTGGCCACTTTCCAGAGCCGCCTCGACACGAGCCTTCCACGCGGCGTTGCCGAGCAGCCAGTCAAAGCTCTCGGTCTGCAGCGCGAGGAGGTTCGGTACCTCGAGGGGTTCCTTGATCTTCGCAAAAGAGATGCGCAGCGGTGAAGTGCTGGCACCGTTGTTCGTATTGGCAGTCGAGGCGTTGCGCGAGGCGGCCAAGAGGGGGTCCTTCCGAGGGCTCGGACTCACTACGCGCATACCGGTGTCCGCCCCCGAGCACACGGGGATGTCCACAAACGGGACATCTCTTCATTCCGTGCTCAGGCTTGGGGCTGTCCCTGGTGACGGGCCAGGCTACAGCTAACAGGCAGCGCAAAGGGTCAGTGTAGCCATTCGGCACACTGATGTCCAGGCAGAGATTCGGAGTACCGAATCATTGCCCCCTCGCCACTGTTGTCGACCCGGTCTCGGCACCGGATCTGTGCTCGACGCTAGGCATTCCCGCATCGCGGCCGATCCATGCCTCGGACCCCGGATCGAACTTACGACGCGTCCTGAGAATTGCGCGCCGCGTGCGGTTCGTCAAGGCCTCAGCCCCCCGGAGATCCGTGCGGCGCCCCCCGCCCGGCGGGGATGATCACCTTACCCCCGAGCGGCTACAGGCCCCCTGGGGGACCCGTGGAACGACCGAGGGCGGCCACCCTTACGGGTGGCCGCCCTGCGGCTGTTCAGCCCCTCGTGGAGGGGCTGGGAACTACTTGACCTCGACGGACGCGCCAGCGGCCTTGAGGGAGTCCGCGGCCTTCTCGGCAACGTCCTTGGCGACCTTCTCGAGGACCGACTTCGGAGCGCCGTCGACGAGGTCCTTGGCCTCCTTCAGACCCAGCGAGGTGAGCTCACGCACAACCTTGATGACCTGGATCTTCTTCTCGCCGGCACCGGTGAGGACGACGTCGAACTCGTCCTGCTCCTCGGGGGCGTCGGCGACGGCGGCAGCGCCACCGGCGGCGACGGCGACCGGGGCGGCAGCCTTGACGTCGAACTTCTCTTCGAACGCCTTGACGAACTCAGAGAGCTCGATGAGGGTCAGGGTCTCGAACTGCGCGAGCAGCTCTTCCTGGGACAGCTTCGCCATGATGGCGTCCTTCCACTATTCGGCAGGTGCCGGGTGTACATGAAGGCGGGCGTGAGGCGCCCGCTGCGACCAGGGGCGGAGGGTTACTCCGCCACCTCGGCCTCGGCGGGAGCCGGCGTACCGGCACCGCCCTGCTCGACCTTGGCGCGAAGCGCGTCCGCGGTGCGGACGAACTCCGTGAGCGGGGCCTGGAAAGTCGCCGCGGCCTTCGCCATCGACGCCTTGATGCCACCGGCCACCTTGGCGAGCAGAACCTCGCGGGACTCGAGGTCCGCGAGCTTCTTGATCTCATCAGCGGACAGCGCCTTACCGTCAAGGACACCGCCCTTGATGATGAGGTTGGGGTTGTCCTTGGCGAAGTCACGCAGACTCTTCGCCGACTCCACCGGGTCACCGGTGACGAAGGCAACCGCCGTCGGACCTGAGAACAGGTCGTCCAGCGTGCTGATCCCGGCCTCGTTGGCCGCGATCTTGGTCAGCGTGTTCTTCACCACGGCGTACTGAGCGTTCTCACCGAGCGAACGGCGCAGCGTCTTGAGCTGCGCCACGGTGAGACCGCGGTACTCGGTCAGCATTGCGGCATTGGAGCTGCGGAACTTGTCCGTCAGCTCGGCAACCGCAGCAGCCTTATCGGGCCTCGCCATGAGTCTCGGCCTCCTTCCGGGTGATTCGGACCGCACGGAAGGGGCTGGGCAACACGAACGCCCCGGCGCAGGCGCACGGGGCGTTACTCAACCAGAATGAATTCCAGGAGTTCTTCCACAGCAACCTGAGCGGGTCGTCCGCAGCTAGCGGATCCTTCGGCCGCCGCGCTCCTCAACGAGGGCACAGCAGCGACCAGCGGTCTTTGGCTTCTTCGGTAGCGTACGCGAACGGGTCGCGATCCGGCAAATCGCCTCACGGGCCGCTCAGCGGCCGCGTTCGGGCCCGAACGCCGACAGGGGCGCCAGCGGGTCCGGCCGGGCCGGACGGGGGCGTACAGGGCCGGGACAGCCGACAGGCCGGGCCCCGCTCCGAGAAGGGAGCGGGGCCCGGCCCGAGTCGCGTACGCGGCGCTGTCGGATCCGAGTCGGATCAGACGGCGGCCGGGTCCTCCTCGACGAGGAGGTTGCGGGTACGGCTCTGGTCCACGGGGATACCGGGGCCCATCGTCGTGCTGATGACGGCCTTCTTGATGTACCGGCCCTTGGAGGCGGACGGCTTCAGACGAAGGAGCTCGTCCAGGGCCGCGCCGTAGTTCTCGACCAGCTGCGCGTCATCGAACGACACCTTGCCGATGATGAAGTGCATGTTCGAGTGCTTGTCGACGCGGAACTCGATCTTGCCGCCCTTGATCTCGGTCACGGCCTTGGCCACGTCCGGGGTCACGGTGCCGGTCTTCGGGTTCGGCATCAGGCCACGGGGACCGAGCACGCGGCCGAGGCGGCCGACCTTGCCCATGAGGTCCGGGGTGGCGACGACGGCGTCGAAGTCGAGGCGGCCCTTGGCCACCTCGTCGATGAGCTCGTCGGAGCCGACGATGTCGGCACCGGCGGCACGCGCGGCCTCGGCACGGTCACCGGTCGCGAAGACCAGGACCCGGGCGGTCTTGCCGGTGCCGTGGGGGAGGTTCACGGTGCCGCGGACCATCTGGTCGGCCTTGCGCGGGTCCACACCCAGGCACATGGCGACCTCGACGGTCGAGTCGAACTTCGTCGCTGCGGTCTCCTTGGCGAGACGGACGGCCTCGAGCGGGGCGTAGAGCTTGTCCCGGTCGATCTTCGCGTCCGCAGCGCGGAGAGTCTTGCTGCGCTTCACTGCTGCTCCTCAATGGTGAGTGGAGTCGTGGTACGGACCGCGCGCGGCCCTTCCACAGACGTGCTTCGGGGTGGGCGTCGGCCCACCCCACTTTCTCGGGGCGTCAGCCCTCGACCGTGATGCCCATGGAACGGGCCGTGCCGGCGATGATCTTCGACGCGGCGTCCAGGTCGTTGGCGTTCAGGTCCGGCATCTTGACGGTGGCGATGTCACGCACCTGAGCGGCGGTGAGCTTCGCGACCTTCTTGACGTGCGGCTCGCCGGAGCCCTTCTCCACGCCCGCGGCCTTGAGGATCAGCTTCGCGGCCGGCGGAGTCTTGGTGATGAAGGTGAAGGAGCGGTCGTCGTAGACCGTGATCTCCACCGGCACGACCATGCCACGCTGCGACTCGGTCGCGGCGTTGTAGGCCTTGCAGAACTCCATGATGTTGACGCCGTGCTGGCCCAGTGCGGGGCCGACGGGCGGGGCGGGGTTGGCCGCGCCCGCGTTGATCTGGAGCTTGATAAGCCCCGTGATCTTCTTCTTCTTGGGAGGCATTGCTCTCTCCGGGTCCTAGTGAGAGTTGTTTCGCCTGCTAACAGGCATACCGCACCACGATAACGGGTATCGAGGCATGGCCTGAAACCAAACAGGTCAGACCAGCTGAAAAAGCCGGTCTGACCTGGTCGGACGTGTAAAAAACTCAGTTCTTCTGGATCTGGTCGAAGCTGAGCTCGACCGGGGTCTCGCGGCCGAAGATCTCGACGAGGCCCTTGATCTTCTTCGAATCCGGGTTGATCTCGTTGATCGTCGCCTGCAGCGTCGCGAACGGGCCGTCGGTGACGGTGACCGAGTCGCCGACCTCGAAGTCCAGTACCTGGACCTCGATCTTGCGGGCCGGACCCGTGCCGTCCGCCGCAGCGGCGGCCTCGGCGGCCGCCTCGACCTCGGGAGCGAGCATCTTGAGGATCTCGTCCAGCGTCAGCGGGTACGGGTCGTACGCGTTGCCCACGAAGCCGGTGACGCCGGGCGTGTTGCGGACGACGCCCCACGACTCGTTGGTCAGGTCCATACGGACGAGCACGTAGCCGGGAAGCTTGTTCTGCTTGACCGTCTTGCGCTCGCCGTTCTTGATCTGGGCTACTTCTTCCTGCGGCACTTCTGCCTGGTAGATGTAGTCCTCGACGTTCAGCGAGACGGCGCGCTGCTCCAGGTTGGACTTCACGCGGTTCTCGTAGCCGGCGTACGTGTGGATGACGTACCACTCGCCCGGAAGAGTGCGGAGTTCCTCGCGGAAGGCGGCGACGGGGTCGATCGGCTCGGGCTCCTCGACGGCCTCGGCGTCGTCCTCGGCCAGCTCGGCGTCGGCCTCGGCGAGTACGGCGTCGGCCTCTTCGTCGACAGCGGCGGCTTCAGTTTCGGGCTCGTCCTCGGCGTCCGCCGCGTCATCGGTCTCGTCGATGGCGTGGACGGCGGCCTGCTCGGCGGCTTCGCCCGCGGCTTCATCGGCAGCCTCGGCCTGGTCGATGTCGCCGTCGGCTGCCTCGACGATGTCGAGCGCAGTGTCGTCGCCCTCGACGGACTCGTCGGCGTCGTACACGTTCGGGTCAGACACGGTGACTGCTTCTTCCTGACTTCAAGGGGTGGAACATGCGGAAAGGCGCCCCAGGGGCGTCGTCCGCAGGATCATCCGAAGACGTACGAGACGAGCTTCGCGAAGCCAAAGTCAATCACGGACACCAGCCCGATGACGACGACAACGAAGACAATTACGACGCTCGTGTACGTCGTGAGGTCGCCACGCGTAGGCCAGACGACCTTGCGGAGCTCCGCGACGATCTGCCGGTAGAAGAGGCCGAGACGGGCCAGGGGGCCCTTCTTTCCGCGCTTACCGCCGCGGCGGGCCTTCTTGTCCTGGGATGCGTCAGGCTCAGGGACCTCGATGGAGTCCGTGATTTCAGTCACTCGTCTTCACCTGACTCCGGGTCGTGGCCATACCGCGCCCGTCGCGCGGTACGGCGAGTGCAATTACCTGCCCGCATCCTGGTGAGGACGCGTGTAGCAGGGCCGGAGGGACTTGAACCCCCAACCGCTGGTTTTGGAGACCAGTGCTCTACCAATTGAGCTACGACCCTTTGAAGACGCCCCTCAACGTACCGCAGTTCGCGAGAGGGCCATCGACGGATGAGTGTACGTGTTCACAGGCCGGTCGTCGAACGGCTCCGCCGCAGCCCCGCCGTCCACTCCGTAAACACGGGGGTGTCCACTCCGCAAACCGCGGTGCCGGGGCGGTACGCCGTCTGGGAGCATGCAGTCATGACCGCTGCCACTCCCCCCGTACAGTCCCCCTCCGGCCGACGGGTGTCGGCCCGCATCGGGTCGATCTCCGAGTCCGCGACACTCGCTGTGGACGCCAAGGCGAAGGCCCTCAAGGCCGCCGGGCGCCCGGTCATCGGCTTCGGTGCCGGCGAGCCGGACTTCCCGACCCCCGACTACATCGTCGAGGCCGCGGTGGAGGCGTGCCGCAACCCCAAGTTCCACCGCTACACCCCGGCCGGCGGGCTGCCGGAGCTCAAGGCCGCCATCGCCGCCAAGACGCTGCGCGACTCGGGCTACGAGGTCGACGCCTCCCAGGTGCTGGTCACCAACGGCGGCAAGCAGGCCATCTACGAGGCCTTCGCCGCGATCCTCGACCCGGGCGACGAAGTCATCGTCCCGGCGCCGTACTGGACCACCTACCCCGAGTCGATCCGCCTCGCGGGCGGCGTGCCCGTCGACGTCGTCGCGGACGAGACGACCGGCTACCGGGTCACGGTCGAGCAGCTGGAGGCGGCCCGCACCCCGCGCACCAAGGTCGTCCTGTTCGTCTCGCCGTCCAACCCGACGGGCGCCGTCTACAACGAGGCCGACGCCGAGGCGATCGGCCGCTGGGCCGTCGAGCACGGCCTGTGGGTGCTCACCGACGAGATCTACGAGCACCTCGTCTACGGCGACGCGACGTTCACCTCGCTGCCGGCGGTCCTCCCCGAGCTGCGCGACAAGTGCATCGTGGTCAACGGCGTCGCCAAGACGTACGCCATGACCGGCTGGCGCGTCGGGTGGATGATCGCCCCCAAGGACGTCATCAAGGCCGCGACGAACCTGCAGTCGCACGCCACCTCAAACGTCAGCAACGTCGCCCAGATCGCCGCGCTGGCCGCGGTCTCCGGGAACCTGGACGCGGTCGCCGAGATGCGGGTGGCCTTCGACCGGCGGCGGCAGACCATCGTGCGGATGCTGAACGAGATCGACGGTGTGGTGTGCCCCACTCCCGAAGGCGCGTTCTACGTCTACCCGTCGGTGAAGAAGCTGCTCGGCAAGGAGATCCGCGGCAAGCGCCCGCAGACCTCGGTCGAGCTCGCGGCCCTCGTCCTGGACGAGGTCGAGGTCGCCGTCGTTCCGGGCGAGGCCTTCGGCACCCCCGGCTACCTGCGGCTTTCCTACGCACTGGGTGACGAGGACCTGGTCGAGGGCGTCTCCCGGATCCAGAAGCTCTTCGGCGAGGCCCGCGACTGACCGCTCCGACCGCTCTCCTGTGACGGGCTCCCGGCTGCTGCCGGGGGCCCGTTCCTGCTTTCGGGCAAACCCCCGTTCGGTGAAAGCGGTACCGGACAGCGTCACCCGTACGGCAGGATCTTGGGATGGCACGTGATGTCCGTCTGCTCCCCAAGGCCCATCTCCATCTGCACTTCACCGGCTCCATGCGGTCCGAGACCCTGCTGGAGCTCGCGGACCTGCACGGTGTGCACCTCCCCGAGGCGCTGACCTCGGGCGAGCCGCCGAAACTGCGGGCCACCGACGAGCGGGGCTGGTTCCGCTTCCAGCGGCTCTACGACAGCGCGCGCTCATGTCTGCGCACCGCCGAGGACATCCAGCGGCTGGTCCACGAGGCCGCCGAGGAGGATGCCAGGGACGGCTCCGGGTGGCTGGAGATCCAGGTCGACCCGACGTCGTACGCGCCCCGGCTCGGCGGCCTCATCCCGACCATGGAGATCATCCTGGACGCGGTGGCGACCGCCTCCCGGGACACCGGGGTCGGGATGGCCGTCATCGTCGCCGCCAACCGCATGAAACACCCGCTCGACGCCCGCACCCTCGCCCGGCTCGCGGTGCGCTACGCCGACCAGGGCGTCGTCGGCTTCGGCCTGTCCAACGACGAGCGCCGCGGACTCGCCCGCGACTTCGACCGCGCCTTCGCCATCGCCCGTGAGGGCGGGCTGCTCGCCGCGCCGCACGGCGGTGAGCTCGCCGGCCCCAGCAGCGTCCGCGACTGCCTGGACGACCTGCACGCGGGGCGGGTGGGGCACGGCGTACGGGCCGCGGAGGACCCGCGGCTGCTGAGGAAGCTCGCCGAGCGGCAGATCACCTGCGAGGTCTGCCCGGCGTCCAACGTCGCGCTGGGCGTCTATGAGAAGCCGGAGGACGTGCCGCTGCGCACGCTCTTCGACGCGGGCGTGCCGATGGCGCTGGGCGCCGACGACCCGCTGCTCTTCGGCTCCCGGCTCGCCGCGCAGTACGAGATCGCCCGGGACTCGCACGCCTTCACCGACGAGGAACTGGCGGAACTGGCCCGGCAGTCGGTACGCGGCTCGGCGGCGCCCACGGAGGTGCGGGAGCGGCTGCTGTCCGGCATCGAGGACTGGCTGGCCCTGCCGGCCTGAGAGGCCGGCACGGCTGGACGGCGGCTTCACCGGCGGCCTGGTCACGAGCGCGCCTTTCACCGGCAGGCTTTTCACAGGCGGGCTTGTTGCAGCCGGGCGCTCTGCAGCCGGGCTCTCTACAGCCGGGCGCCGATCATGACCGGTTCGTTGACGAGCGTGACGCCGAAGGCGGCCCGCACTCCGTCGCGGACCTCGCGGGCGAGGGCCAGCAGATCGTCCGTCTTGGCCTGCCCGCGGTTGGTCAGCGCCAGGGTGTGCTTCCCGGAGATGCGGGCCGGGCCGTCCCCGTACCCCTTGGCGAAGCCGGCGCGGTCGATCAGCCAGGCCGCCGACGTCTTCCGCAGCCCGTCTCCCGCCGGGTAGGCGGGCGGTTCGGTGCCGGCGCCGAGCCGGTCGTGCACCCGGCCGACGAACTCCGCGAACTCCTGCTCCGTCAGGATCGGGTTGGTGAAGAACGAACCCGCCGACCAGGTGTCGTGGTCGGCCGCGTCGAGCACCATGCCCTTGCCCGCGCGCAGCTCCAGCACCGTCTTCCTGGCGGTGCTGACGGGGACCCGGTCACCGGCCTCCACGCCCAGGGCGCGCGCCATTTCCGCGTACTTGACCGGCGCCGACAGCCCGCCGGCGTCCTCGAGCCCGAACCGCACGCGCAGCACCACATAGCGCTCCGGGTCGGCCTTGAAGCGGCTGTCGCGGTAGGCGAAGCCGCAGTCGGCGGCGGGGATGGTCACCGTCTCCCGGTCGCGGCGGTCGTACGCGACGACCTCGGTGACCGTCGCCGACACGTCCTGCCCGTACGCCCCCACGTTCTGGATCGGCGTCGCCCCGGCGGATCCGGGGATCCCGGCCAGGCACTCGATGCCGGCCAGGCCCGCCTCGACGGTCCGGGCAACCGCGTCGCTCCACACCTCACCGGCGGCCAGTTCCAGCGCGGTGCCGTCGAGGGTGAACCCCGTGGTGGCGATGCGCAGCGCGGTGCCGTCGAATCCGGCGTCCCCGATGACGAGGTTGCTGCCGCCGCCGATCACCAGGAGCGGCGTGCCGGCGCGGTCCGCCTTGCGGACCACCTCGACGACTTCCGCGTCGGTGGTGGCCGTCACGAGGCGGGCGGCGGGGCCGCCGAGCCGGAAGGTCGTCAGGGGGGCGAGGGGGGTGTCATGGGTTACCTGCACGCCGTCCACCCTACGGGGACGCTCGGGTCTGCCTTCACGGTGGCGGCGTGCGCCCGGAGGGTGGGCCCGGCGGCGTCTGGTGCGTGCGATGGCAAGGCGGAGGGTCGCCCCGGTACTGGGTGTACCGGGGCGAGCCCGACAACTGGGGGCACCCCCAGCGGTAGCTGGGGGACAGCGTGCGTGCCAGGCGTCGCCGGGCAGGCGTCACTGTGAAGGCAGACCCGAGGGGGACCGGTGATCCGGTCCCCCTGAGGCGTCGCCCGGTCGCCGGTCAGGCGACCGGCTCCAGGATGCGCTGCGACTCGGCGTCGGCGGTGGCCGTCGCCCTGGGCCGCCTCGGGATGAGCACCGCGGCGACCGCCGCGAGGCCGACGGCGGCGGCACCGACCCACAGTGCGGGCACCAGGCCGTCCACGTAGCGGGTGGCGGACTCGTAGCCGCCCTGGGCGGAGAAGACGGAGGCGAGGATCGCGACGCCGAGGGCGCCGCCCAGCTCCCGCAGCGCGTTGTTGGCGCCGGAGGCGATGCCCTGTTCCTCGGCGCGGACGCTGGACATCACGACGTTGGCGGTGGGGCCGAAGTACATCGCCATCCCGATGCCGCTGACGATCAGCGCGGGCAGCTGGGCCGCGTAGGAGACGTCGGTGGTGACGACGAGGGCGAAGAGCCCGAGCCCGACGGCCTGCAGGGCCAGTCCGGTGGCGATGATCGGGCGGCCGCCGATGCGGTCGGAGAGGATGCCCGCGATGGGCGAAACGATCATCGGCATCGCCGTCCAGGGGAGCATCCGGACGCCGGCCTCCATGGGCGAGTAGCCGGACACGTTCTGCAGGAACTGGCTGAGCAGGAAGATCGAGCCGAACATGCCCAGGAACATCAGCAGGCTGGCGGCGTTCACCGCGCTGAAGGCGCGGTTGCGGAAGAGCCGCATCGGCAGGATGGGGTGCGCGGCACGGTTCTCGTAGACGACGAAGGCGGCTATGAGAACCGCTCCGCCGATCATGCCGGTGAGCACGACGGGGCTGGTCCAGCCGTCCGCGTTGCCGCGGATGAGGGCGTAGACGATGCCGAAGAGGCCGGCGCTGGCGAGGGCGGTGCCGGGGACGTCCAGCCGGGAGTTCGGGCCGCGGCTCTCGTTCAGGCGGAGCCGGGCGAGGGGCAGCAGGAGCAGTCCGATCGGCACGTTCAGCCAGAAGATCCACTGCCAGGAGAAGTGCTCGGTGAGGGTGCCGCCGATGAGCGGGCCGGTGGCGACGGCGAGACCGTTGACCGCGCTCCAGATCCCGAACGCCATGCCGCGGCGTTCCGGCGCGACGGTGGCGGAGAGCAGGGTGAGGGTCAGCGGCATCATGATCGCGGCGCCGACGCCCTGGGCGGCGCGGGCGGCGATCAGTTCGCCCATGCCGGGGGCGAGCGCGGCGGCGGCGGAGGCCGCGGTGAACAGGCCGAGACCGACGGTGAAGAGCTTGCGGCGGCCGAACCGGTCGCCGAGCGCCGCGCCGAACATCAGGAGGACCGCGAAGGTGAGGGTGTAGGCACTCACCGTCCATTCCAGGTCCTCGAGCGCTCCGCCGAGGTCCTGGCGGATGGAGGGCAGCGCGGTGGTGACGACGAGGTTGTCCAGGCTCGCCATGAAACCGGCGAGGCTGGTGATGATCAGGGCCCAAACGGCGGTGCCGCGCCGGACGCCCTTCTCCTGTCCTGCCTCTTGCTGCTGGTGCTCCTGCATGACCCCTCCCGGGGATTAGTAATCAGTCACTAACTTTTGCGGATACACGAGTGCGGGCCAGTCCTCGCCCGGTCACCGGGGGCCCGAGGGCCCGTTCCGGTGCGTCAGGGGGTCGGCTCTTCGATCGAATCTGCGGCCGAATCTGCGGCCGGGTGTCCAGTCGGGTGTTCAGCCGACTCTTCGGACGGCTTTGCGGGCGACTTGTCGGGCGACTCTTCGAACGGAAAGCCCAACCAGCAGCGGTTGTCCGAGGGGATCCCCAGCGACACCAGCGCGTTGATCAGCATCCCGGTCGAGAAGAACTTGTTCATCCACTCGTCGTCGAGACCGGTGCGGGCGCGCACGATGTCCCACATCGCGAGCCACCGGCGGCGGACCAGCTCGGCCACCTCGCCGTCGCCCGACGCCGCGGCGGCGACGTAGACCTGCATCTGCATGAGGAGGACATCGCGGTCCTCCTCGATCAGCTCGCTGTAGGCCTGCCCCATGGCCTCCAGCGCGTCCTCCCCCTCCAGGCCCTCCGCGGCCTGCTCGAAGGTGGCGATGGTGCGGTCGAAGCAGCGGTTCGCGGCGGCCTTGAACAGGGCCACCTTGGTGGGGAACAGCCGGAACAGATACGGCTGGGAGACCCCGACGCGGCGGGCGATCGCGTCCGTGGACGTACCGAAGTAACCACCCTTGGCGAACTCGGTCATCGCGGCACGGATGACGCTCTCGCGCCGGTCCTCCGCACTCATCCGCATGCTCGTCTTCGCCATGTTCTTAAGGTAGTGACCACTAACTAACTTCGTCAAGCGGTACGGCGGGGACTTCCGGAGAAGTCCCCGCCGTAAGCGCTCAGCCGCCGGCCGTCCGCTGGTTCGCGGCTCAGGCCAGCCGGACCACGGCGCGGGACAGGCCCAGCACCTTCTGGCCGGCCGCGGTGGCCACCAGGTCCACGCGGACCGTGCGCGCCTCGTCGTCCAGCTTGGCCGCGACCTTGGCCGAGACCTCGATCAGCGCGCCCTTGTCGTCGTCCGGGACGACGACAGGCTTGGTGAACCGCACGCCGTACTCGGCGACCGCACCCGGGTCGCCGACCCAGTCGGTGACCACGCGGATCGCGGCGGCCATCGTGAACATGCCGTGCGCGATGACGTCCGGCAGCCCGACCTCCTTCGCGAACCGCTCGTTCCAGTGGATCGGGTTGAAGTCACCGGACGCACCCGCGTACCGCACGAGCGTGGCGCGGCTCACAGGGAACGTCTGCGCCGGGAGCTCGGTGCCGACCTCGACCTCGTCGTAGGAGATCTTCGCTGCCATCCCGGTCACACCCCTTCCTGCGCGCGGGCCACGAGCATCGTGTACGCCGTCACCACGTGCTCGCCGTTCTCGTCGTGCACCTCGCCGCGGACCGACAGGACGTCGTTCCCCGCGAGGGACTTGATCGAGTCGATGTGCGAGACGACCGTGAGCCGGTCCCCCGCGCGCACCGGGCGCGAGTGGACGAACCGCTGGTCACCGTGGACCACCCGGCTGTAGTCCAGGCCCAACTCGGGGTCCTGCACGGCCAGGCCGGCCGCCTTGAACGTGATCGAGAACGCGAACGTCGGCGGCGCGATGACATCCGGATGCCCGAGCGCCCTGGCGGCGTCGGGATCGGTGTACGCGGGATTGAGATCGCCCACGGCTTCGGCGAACTCGCGGATCTTCTCCCGGCCCACCTCATAGGGGGCGGTGGGCGGATAGCTCCGCCCGACGAAGGACTGGTCCAGCGCCATCGATACCTCCGGCTACGGGATGCTGATCAGGACGGTGACCGTCGCGGTGGCGGGCACCGCGACGGTCATCATGATGCCGGTCACGGTGATGACGCCGACGTTCGGGGTGACGTTCGAGTTGATCATGCCTCTTTCGACGAAAGGGCGGATCAACGCCACGAGGCCGCCCCCAAGAATGGGGACGGCCTCGCAGTGTGTTACGGCCTGTTGTTAGCGCGTTTCGCGGTGCGCGGTGTGCGCGTTGCAGCGCGGGCAGTGCTTCTTCATCTCAAGACGGTCCGGGTCGTTACGCCGGTTCTTCTTGGTGATGTAGTTCCGCTCCTTGCACTCCACGCAGGCCAGCGTGATCTTCGGGCGGACGTCGGTGGCGGCCACGTGAGTGCTCCTTGACGAACGGATGGGTATATGAACACAACGAGAGTAGCCGATTGAAGGTCTAAACCCACAATCGACTACGACTACGCAGGGTAGCGGTGACCGGACTTGAACCGGTGACACAGCGATTATGAGCCGCTTGCTCTACCAACTGAGCTACACCGCTGCGATGAACTGACCCTCCGCCAAGCGGCGAGTGATCGATCCATCAGAGCCCCAATGCGGAATCGAACCGCAGACCTTCTCCTTACCATGGAGACGCTCTACCGACTGAGCTATTGGGGCGAGCGAGGAAGACATTACACGGTCCGAAGCCGAAGGTGAAATCCATATCTCACGACACACTTCGGGCCCATCCGCAGCTCTTCCGGAGCCGTTCCGACGCCCTTCGGGAACCCCTCGGACGGACCCCGAGCTCCCCGCGGGACATCCTCGATCGACCACGCCAGTACGACTATTGAACTCCTCCCGGACCCTGCGTGGGCTGCCCCATAGGCTCGGTCCGTCCCTGCGTGATCTTGCCTCCCGCCCGAGAGCCGCAGTACCGGAGGAGCGCGATGACCGAGAACCAACGCGGCACCGCCGCCGAGACCACCACGCTGCTGCTGTGCGGCGCCCATCTCACCGACGGCCGCACGGTCGACGTACGGCTGAGCGGCTCCCGCATCGAAGCCGTCGGCACCGCGGGCAGCCTCACCGCCGCCGCCGACCTCAAGGACGCCGACGGGACCCGCATCGACCTGCGCGGCTACCTCCTGCTGCCCGCGCCCGCCGAACCGCACGCCCACCTCGACGCCGCGCTCACCGCGGACGCGAGCGTCACGTCGGGGCCGCCCTCGTACGAGCCCGAGGATGTGCAGCGGCGCGTCACCGAGGCCGCGCTGCTCCAACTCGGCCACGGCGCCACGGCCATCCGCACCCACGTCAGGATCGGCGACATCCAGGGTCTCGGCACCCTCGCCGCCGTACTCCAGGCCCGCCGCGCGCTGCGCGGACTCGTCGATCTGCACGCCGTCGCCGTCCCCCGGCTGCTCACCGGCGTGGCCGGCGCCGACGGGCTCTCCGCGCTGCGCGACGCGCTCAAGATGGGCGCCGGCGTCGTCGGCGGCTGCCCCGACCTCGACCCGGACCCGAGCGGCTACGCCGAGGCCGTCCTCTCCGTCGCGGCCGAGTTCGGCCTCCCCGTGGACCTGCACACGCAGGGTGACGATCCGGCCCGGCTGGCCCGGCTCACCGCGATGGCCGGCGGATTGCGCCCCGGCGTCGTCATCGGCCCCTGCAACGGCCTCGCCCGCCTCCCGCAGGCCGCCGCCACCCGCGCCGCCGGCCAGCTCTCCGCGGCCGGCGTCTCCGTCGTCTGCCTGCCGCAGGGCGGCTGCAGCGCTCTGGAGTCCTCCCGGCGCGGCGCCTCGGGCCTGCTCACCCCGGTACGCGAACTGCGCACGGCCGGCGTGCGCGTAGCGGCCGGCAGCGGGTCGCTGCGCGACCTGGCCAACCCCGTCGGACGCGGCGACCCCCTGGAGGCCGCCTTCCTCCTCACCTCCTACGGAGAGTGCGGCGCGGCGGACGCCTACGACGCGATCAGCGGCCAGGCGCGGGCGGTCCTGGGGTTGCCGGAGGTCCGGGTGGAGGCGGGCTTCCCCGCCGAACTGCTCGCCGTACGCGGGGAACGCATCGAGGGGGTGCTCTCCCTCGCCTACAGCCGCATCGTCATCCACCGCGGCCGGGTGGTCTCCCGCACCAGTGCCGTCCGCGAGTACTGCGACTCGGCGACCACCGCCGCCCTCGACCTGCCCCGCCAGTCGCGCAGCGACGACGGCCTCGCCTGAGGCTTTCTGACGGCGTGTCCGCCGTCGGCGACCGGCTGATAAATCACTCGATGGTGAGCCGTTCAGGCCGTGCCCGCGCGCGGGACGCCCGGCGGGCGTAGCGTCGCCATCATGCGCATTGTGATCGCAGGTGGACATGGACAGATCGCGTTGCGGCTGGAGCGACTGCTCGCCGCACGCGGAGACGACGTGGCGGGGATCATCCGCAAACCCGAGCAGGCGGACGACCTGCGGGCGGCGGGCGCCGAGCCGATCGTCTGCGACCTGGAGTCGGCCTCCGTCGACGAGGTCGCGGTGGCCCTGCGCGGCGCGGACGCGGTCGTCTTCGCGGCGGGCGCGGGGCCGGGCAGCGGCCCGGAGCGCAAGAACTCCGTCGACCACGCCGCGGCCGTGCTCTTCGCCGACGCGGCCGAGCGGGCCGGGGCCCGTCGCTACATCATCGTCTCGTCGATGGGAGCGGGAGCCGACCCTGCCCCCGGCACCGACCCCGTCTTCGCCGAGTACCTGCGCGCCAAGACGGCGGCCGACGCGGACCTGAGCGCCCGCCAGGGCCTCGACTGGACCATCCTGCGCCCCGGCGCCCTCACCGACGACCCCGGCACCGGCCGCATCCGGCTGGCGGCCAGGACGGGCCGCGGCCCCATCCCCCGCGACGACGTGGCCGCCGCCCTCGCCGAACTCCTGGACACCCCGTCCACGGCAGGCCTCACCCTGGAGGCCATCGCCGGCCCCACCCCGATCCCGGTCGCGGTGAAGGACATCGCCGGCAACTGACCCCGAACAACGCAAACGGCCCCCGATCCGCGTTTCCGCAGATCGAGGGCCGTTCGTTAACACCGTGGCGGCGCCAGGGTTCGAACCTGGGTAGGCTGAGCCGGCAGATTTACAGACCGCGCCAGTGATCCGTTCTGAACTGGGCTCCTGGATCGCGTTGATGCCTTTGCCCCACGTCTGCCCCACAACCGACGATGCCGCAGCCCTCTCCCCCACGACTGCAGGGAGACAGGCCAGAGGTTGGACTGAGCTGCTCGCGCAAGAAAATCGCCTCCCCTGGTGTCCCCGGTACGGCAGACTCATCGAGCAACGATGCGTCATAAGCACAGCAGCCGAGTGGGTCACGGCTGATCGACCTATTCAGGAGGGCGGCGCCTGATGGATAGCGTTCCCAGCGGTGAGCGAACGGCAGAGCCCGTTGCGTTTTCATACAATCAAGAGCGAATCAGCGTTATTCGCGCGATTGTATCAAATGCACATAACGCCGCCACGAATTATCGCGAAATTGCTAGCATCATTTTCCAGGAAGAGGGACAAGAAGACCCGGCTATTCAAGCCGAGATTAGGGAAGTCGCCGCTACCTTCTACTACCGCCTCCGCCTACAGCGTGGCCCTGGTTCGAAGCCAGGCGCGACCCTGGAGCCTCTTAGCGAAACGGGAGATTCACATTACTTTCCGCGCCCCATCAAAGCGGTTGGACCGGAAGTCCTAAAGCTATGGGGCGAACTTCTGTCCGAAAACATTGAACCAGAAATCCAAGGACTTCTGGCAGACCTACTGTTTTCTGCGCGCCACCCTAAGCCGCATATCCACGCACGTAGGGCCGTGGAAGCTTACGTCGCTGCACAGGACGGAAATTTCGGCCAGCTCGACAAAAGCGCAATGTTGGTGCGAGCCTGGTCAATTCTTCGCTCACTTGGGCTAAAAGATCTTGAGCTTTCAGTCGAGACAGCCATGATGGGACTTGTCGAGAGCACGCTGAAAGCAGACGTATCGGCTCCGGGCACCGTACTTCCGATTCTTCGATGTCTCCTAGAAGGCCGACTCAGGGCAAAGAAGGAGGCGAAGCGGGCCGAAATTCCCGCCAAGGCGATTGATTACCTGTTCTCCGCACTTGACCTATACAAGACGGATCACCTCTCCATGCAGCTCGCCTACATGGCACGTGACTGTCTAAACGACAAGGCGCTGACAGATCTCGCGCTTCGCAAAGCCGCAGCAAATCTACTCGAAGCAGCCGAGCAGGAAACCAACGGACACCTGAAGGCGCACTGGTTGGAACAAGCCGCCAAATTCGCGCGCAGGTTTCACCTCGACGACATCCAAAGCGAGTGTGTAAGGCAGCTGCAAGCGGTTGATCCAGCGACATTTCAATGGATGACTATCAGGGCCGGGGGCGTCTCACCAGTTCGCCCTAGTGACATCGAATCATACCTGCAAATTTTCGATCAGCCTCACCTAATCAGCGCACTTATCCAATTCTTTAATACTCCATCTCCAACGGGATCGCGAAAGGTGAATGAGAAGATAGCAAAGAACGTTATTAGTAATTCATTGACCCACAAGATAATGGGAATGTCAACCTACGGCGCGCATGGGCTGCCCCAAAAGTCTTACAGCACAGATAACGAAAAGCTACAGTATGAAATCAATGGCGTTGAAGTAATAGGCATGGCAAGGCAGGGAAACATTCTTTCGGCAGCTTTGGGCCGGATGGCAGAGACGCACGTAATCCCCCAAACAGGTGATCTTGCTGCGTGGTTCGTGGAAGAATACGGGTCAGATCCTGGGCTATGCATGTCACTCGCAGAGAGTCTGTCGCTCTTCTGGGGAGGCAACTACGTTTCTTGTGCCCAGTTGGCCATGCCCAGAATTGAAGCAGCTATCCGATCGCTCTTGTTGCTGCTCAATGAACCCATCTATCGCGTCGAAGAGGATAAATCACTAGGTCAATTCCCGGGTCTAGGCACCATGCTTCCACTCCTCGACAAGCACGGTTTCGATCCCGACTGGTCTTCCTTTATCCGCGCTCTACTCTTGACGCCGGGACGCAACCTTCGCAACCTGGGGGCGCACGGATTCCTGCAAGACGTTGACAAGCAGACCGCTGCGCTAGTAATTCGCGCGCTGTCATTGGTGGCACTGCTGGCTCCCGAGGAAACTAGTAAAAAGGCATGCGACCATGAGGCGATCAGAGAATCTCTGGCTTTCCCCACAGGAGGAAACCGTCTTACCTTCTCCGATCGCCTACTTCTCAAAGTTTCGTCACGGTTGAACGCAATACTCTCCGTGCGCTCGGGAAGATCGTGACATGAGGGGCAAAGACTCGACGCGGTCAGGTGCGCTCGCGGTGCCGACGCCTCATCTTCGAACCTGTGCGCGGCCGGATCTGTTCGGCGCGTGCCACCCTACTGAAACCCTTCGTTGGTGGTCCATGCGTCCAGACGAAGCAGCAAACGGCTTCCCGCGAAATACGCGGACGGCCCCTGCACGGCAGCGTCTGCCCATCAGTGTCCCCCTCCGGCGATCGCTGCGGGAGCCCTCCCCACGGCAAGTAGGTGTGAGCTGGCGGCGAGGAGTTCCGGGTATTTCTCTGCCATGCGCGCCGCCGCCATGGCAGAGGCGATCAGGTCGTCCGTGGGCCCCTCGCCCGGCTGTTGCTCGGCTGCCTTAACAAGCGCCCACGCGGGCCCCTCGATTCCGAAGACCTGAACGTCCGTCAGCCCAGAGGCCGCCAACTCAGCCGCCAACTCTTCTGCGCGGTGGAAGTACGCCAGGGCGAACCCTCGGGCCCCGTCGTAGACGGCCGTCTCCAGAATCCTGGAGACGGAGTCATGCATCCGCTCGGTATGCAGGTGGGCGTACGTGACGTGCTCAAAGAGTGATGCGTAGCGGTTGATGGCCGCTGCGGCTACCAGGCCGCCCGGCTTCACTACGCGGACGGCCTCCGCCAGTGCCTTACTGCGATCACCGGGGTCCGGCAGGTGGTAGAGCGGTCCAAGCAGCTGCACGACATCGAAGCTGCTGTCCGGCTCTCGCAGATCGCGTGCGTCCCCCAGAAACGCCGGGCACACAGCCGACGCGCTCTCGACGTGGCGGGGCACTGGATCTACCAGAGTGACGTCGTAGCCATCCTTCACCAGCCATTCGGCATGGATCCCCGTCCCCCCGCCCACGTCGAGCACGCGCGCTGGAGCTGGGGGCATGAAGCGTCGGAGGAGTTCCTGAGTCCGGACCAGCTCCATACGTCCGTCTGCCGAGTCACGCAGGCGGCTGTCCTCGTTCCCTGTCTCGCCGTAGTACCGCATCACGGAGGGAGCCAATTCGAGATTCGACATGGTCGCAGTATCGTGTGTACCGGTGGACCAGTCCAGTGCGCGTAGAAGGGAAAACCCATGGCCGTTCTGAAGTACGAAGAGATCGCTGAGTCTCTGCGCGCCCGCATCGCCGCTGGTGAGTTCGCTCCTGGGGAGACGATCCCATCCGGCCGCGAACTGGCGGACCAGTGGGACGTGTCACGGGCTACGGCCATCAAGGCCGTGGATGTACTGCGCAATGACGGGGTGGTCGTCGCCAAACAGGGCACCGGCTTCGTCGTCACGGAGACACCCGTGGCACGCCCCGCCGGCGCCCGCCGGGCAGGGTCCGCGCGCATCATGGGCGGGATGCCGTTCGTGCGCGTCGGTACACCCGACTGGGCGGAGCCTCCCCCTCGTGTCGCCGTTGTGCTCGGACTTTCCCCCGGGGTGCAGGCGCTCCGGCGCACCCGCATCCTCCAGCTTCCGGACGGATCACCGAATAGCTGCGTAGAGGCGTGGTTCCCTCCGGAGATCGCCGAAGCGGCACCACGCCTCGCAGACACAGCCCCCATCGCCGAAGGCACCACGCGCTATGTCCGTCGACAGACTGGACGGTTCCCGGTCGAGGGAGTGGATGTCACTACAGTGCGCCTCGCCACGGAGGTGGAGGCGGACCGCTTGGGGGTCGCCCCATCCGCCCCGGTCGCCGTACTCCTGCACACGGCGTACGACCAGGAAGGTCGTCCGCTGGTCTGTGAGGAGGGCGTCACGCCCTCCTCACTTTTCGAGCAGGTGGACACCTACGCGATGTAGGTAGGCCACCAAACGAAGCTGGACCGGTCCGCCGGTCCAGCTTTTTTGATGCCCCGTCAGGGTCTTTGACCTGCAATTTCTCGGAGTAGAACCTCTCAACTCCAAATTCAGTACTTGACTGGACCGGTCCACCGGTCCAGTCTCTTGGTGTGGCCATCGCCAGTCCGGAACTTTCGGAGGGGCTGATCGCGTCACGCACAACTCCACAGCGTGATCCACCGCAGTACGACGGCCGTGAGGGCTCCGGCCGGGGCGAGTGGAGACCAGCCGATCGAGAACGGGCCCCCGTCACAACCGGGCCCAACACCCCATAGGGGGACACGCCATCGGCTCTAAAGAACCGCATGGCTCAACCTTCGTCGTGCTGACCCTCGGGATATCGGATCTCTCCGAGACGAACGACGCCATGCGCAGCGAGATCCGCCATCACCGCTTCACCGCCCCGGCGTTTCGCCGTGAGGGCGCGGGATCGAATCCCGCCCGGGGCTCTCCACGTTTGCCGACACCGAATCGGAGTTCGCCGCATGAGCGCTGCCACGTTCGCCGCCGTTTTCATCGCCCTGTACGTCGCTCACAGCGTGGGTGATCACTGGGTGCAGACCTCGCACCAGTCGCTGACCAAGGGCAAGCCCGGGTGGGTCGGCCTCTTGGCCGATGCCCGGCACATCACCACCCTGACCGCGACCAAGGTCGCGTTACTGCTGCCGGCCGCTGCCGTGCTGGGGCTGCACCTGTCGGCCCTGGGGCTGGTCGTCGGCCTGGGGGTCGACGCGGTGTCGCATGGCTGGGCGGACCGCCGTTCCACGCTGGCGTGGCTGGCCAGGGTCACCGGTAAGGCGCAGTTCTACCAGCTCGGCACCGACACCGTGCACGCCACGACGGCCGCCGACGGGATCACCGGCAAGCACATCGGGACCGGCGCCTACGCGCTGGACCAGAGCTTTCACCACTTCTGGCTGCTAATCGCGGCGCTCGTCATCGCCGCTGTCTGACCGACCGCTTGATTGCCATCTCACCCTTACGGCGCGCGGCCCCGGTGCTCGAACACCGGGGCCGCTGTTCGGGCCGTCCACCTCTGGAAGGACACACGACCCAATGGACTACATCGTTACTGTTCAGGACGCTGTTACCGCGTTCGCCGACTTCATGGAGCCGACGGACGCCGAGCTGGACGCGATCGAGCGGGAGATGCCGGTCATCCTGGCCGGCGTCGAGCTGCTGGACGCGCAGATCATCAGCATGGACCGCACCCCGACCGAGCTGGACACCCGGCGCATCCGCCGGGCCCGCCGCCGCCTGCTCGCCGCGCTGGTGGCGGACCAGGCCACGGACGCGCACCGGGGCGGTACGGCGTGAGCGAGCAGCAGGCCGTGCGGGAGTTCACCGCGCAGATGTCCGTCCGCGCCGGTCGCTGGCGCCTGTACGTGGCGCTGATGAACACCACCGACGCGTGGCCCGAGCACCGGTTCGGCCGCTCGGTCCCGACGTTCACGGACCGTTCAAGCGCGCTGCGGGCGCTCGGCTTCGAGCCGGTGCCGGGCGCTGAGTGGACGTGGACCGAGGACAGCGAGACCCCCGACAACCCCGCATCCCCGGCCGTGCTGATCGCCGCGATCCGGGTCCGTTCATGGCCGGGGGTGGGCGCGTGAACGCCGTTCAGATCCGTTCAGCCGAGCGCGCCCTGTCGGCCGGCACGTGGCTGATTGTGGCGGGCGCGATGCTCTACTCGATCTTGACCGTCACCCCGCTTGCCGCCGAGCACACCCCCGACAAGTGGGACTGGACCGCACCCATCCTTCCTCTCGTCGTGGATGCCGCCGTGGTCATCGTGGTCCGGCTGGACGCGGTGATTGCCCGGCTCGGGGGCAGCGGCGGACCGTGGCCCATCGTGCTGCGGTGGATGACCGGCTGCATGACCCTCGCGCTCAACGTCGCCGACTCGGCGTTGAACAACGACCTGGTGGGCGTGGCTGTGCACGCGGTCGCGCCGCTGCTGCTGATCGTCACGGCCGAGACCGGTCTGGCCTACCGGCGCGCGATCACCGCCGCCGTCCTCGCACTGGACACCAAGGAGCAGGCCGAGCGGGAAGCGCGCGAGCGCGCCGCCACCCAGCGGCGTGAGGAGAGCGCCCGGCGGGCTCGCGAGGAACGCGAGCACACGGCGGCGCTGGCTCGTGAACAGCGTGAGCATGAAGCCCGCATGTCCCGTGAACAGGCCGAGCGGGAGGCTGCCGCCCGGCGCGAGGAACAAGAGCGCCAGCAGGCTCGGGAGGCAGCCGAGCGGGCCGAGCGTGAACGCTCGGAGCGCGAGCGTGAACAGCGTGAGCGGGAGCGTGAACGCCGTGAACACGAGGCCGCTGAGCGCAGGGAGCGCGAGCGCACCGAGCGCCTGGAGCGCGAGCGCCGTGAGCAGGCCGAGCAGCAGGAGCGGGCCGCGCAAGAGCGCGCCGCGCTGCTGTCCGCTGGCCCGTGCACGGACAAGCTGCCCGAGGACGATGCCCGCGCGATCGTGGCCGCCGCCCAGGCAGAGGGCATGTCGGTGCGGACCGCAGCCGAACTGTGCGGCTGGTCGGTGGGCTGGGTCTCGACCCGGTACGCCGAACTGCGCGAGTCCGTCAACGGCGTACCCGTTGATCTCTCTACGACCGGCCGCTGATGAGTACCGCGTCGGCCGGTGGATCTCTCGCAACTGGAGTTCACGCGGGTTCCTTCGCGATGTGCCTGCCGATTGAGGTGCAAGTGGGGAGGTAGGAGCCCTCCTATCAGGCTTGATTGGTACGCGTGAGATGTTCGCAGTAACTGGCACATTCTGC
>NZ_JAPVLU010000047.1 GCF_027158205.1 Streptomyces sp. H39-S7
AGGCCCGCTACGGACGGGCCTGGCGCCGCAAAGCCCCCGTCGAAGCCCTCATGCCCCTGCGCCTGGCCCGCTACGGCATCCCCCTCGCCGAAACCGCCCCCCTCGGCCTCGCCGCCGCCGGCATCACGATTCCCGTCACGGCCGTCGTCACGGCCGACACCAACGGCGCTGCCCCCGTGCCCGCGGACGCGGACGGCGAGGACACCGGGGCCACGCACCACGAGCAGTCCGCCGCCCCGGACGGCGTCGACGGCCGGGCCCATCCCGGGCAGCCCGCAGCGGACGACGGGTACGAGAACCTCTGGTTCACCCCGGTCCCGGTGCTGCCCGCGGACGAGCCCGGCGCGCCCGACGCGTCGTACCCGGCGACGGACGACGGCGCGGCGCCCGAGCGGGAACCGGTGGCCGTGCCGGAGCAGACGGCCGCCGCGCCCGCGGGTCCGGCCGGCGCGGCCTCGCGCCTCGACACCCTCTACGCCGCGTTCGTCGAACTGACCGACGCCCTGGGCCAGTACCCGACCTTCGACGACCTCGCGAAGATCCTCTTCGTCAAGTACAACGTCACCGGCCGCAGCGGTCAGGCACTGAGCCCCGACAGCCTGCGCCGATACGCCGGCCAACTGCGGGAGCGGTACGAGGAGGAGCGGTCGGCGGTGGAGTACGGCGCGGAGGTTTGAGACGGCGTCGTCCCCCGCAGGAGTGACCGTTGCGGGAAGTTGTCCTCCTGGACCACCTCGGGCTGGGACACTCCGAACAAGGGTGGTTCGGCATGATCCGGAACCATTTCGTCGTGCTGACAGGCTCGCCTCACCTGCCGCCGGCTGCCCTGCGCAGCGGGTGTGACAAAGGGAGGTGGCGGCGCTGGCGATCACCGTTCTGGAGTGGCTCGGTCTGTGGGTCGGCGTCAGCCTTGCCGCGGGCCTGCTGATCGCCGTGGTCGGATACCGGCGCAACACACTCCGCCGCCGCGCTCAGGAGTCCCGCCGGATCGACCCGCCGGGCGACGAGCCGCAGGACTGACGAGTGGACCCGACACGCTGTCGCTATGAGGGTCCGTGCGCGACACTGGATCCATGACGCCCGAGCAGCAGCGTGTTCTGGACACGATCGCGTTCCGGCTTGCCGCCCGACTGGGCATCGACCGGGCCGAGGCCCGGATCGCGGTCGAGGACGCGGCCGACCGGCGCGGTCCCCATCTCGCCGAGGTCGACGCGGAGTTCCGCGCCGTGGCCGCGGAGCTGGCCGCCGCCGGGCAGCCGGCCGCCCGGTTCGCCGCGGCGCTGCACCGGGCCGCCCGGCGCAGCGTGCGCGACGCGGTCCGCGAGCGGGAGCGCGGCAAGCGCTTCGTCGCCCGCCACCCGGACCTGATCGCCCTCGACCACCGCCTCAACGGACTCTACGAGCGCCCGACGGCCTGACCCGGCGCCGCACTCCCGTCGTCCGGAAGTTCAGCCGGCACGGCCGCTGACTAGCCGACCCCGTGTCCCCGGTGCGCCACCGCGTGGCCGAGGTCCGTGCGGCGGTAGCGGATCTCGTGGCGGTGGCGTTCACCGACGACGAAGCCCGCGTCGCGCAGGACCGACAGGTGCTCCGAGACGGTGCCGCCCGCCAGGGCGTGGCGGTGGGCGAGTGCGGAGGTCGAGGCCGGTTCGTCCAGGCCGGTCAGCAGCGCGGCCCGGGTGCGGCCGATGAGCCGGGCGAGCGCGGCGTCCCCGGTGCCGCGCGGTGGCTGCCACAGGGTGCCGAGGCCGCGGACGGGGTAGATGGCGGTGGGCTGCCAGGGCGGGTCCACGACGATGACCACCTCGTCCCACTTGAAGGCGCTGGGCACCAGCACCAGGCCCTCGCCGTGCAGTTCGCGCCGGTCGTCGTCGCCGAACTCCCGCGTCAGGACGTTGTCGTGCCATCGCAGCATGGGGTGGAGCTCGGCGAAGAGCCGGTCGAGACCGCCTTCGGCCAGCCGCCGGGACTGGAAGCCGACATCGGCGTCGAGCAGGTTGCGCACCCGCGGCCAGACCGGTTCGACCAGGGTGTGCCAGGCCTCGCGGACCAGCCGCGTCAGCCCGGCCAGCACATCGGCCGGCTCGCCGAGCAGCAGCCGGCCGGTCTCGCTGCCGGACGCTCCGGGGCTCTCCCGGAGCGAGCGGACGATCTCGGCGCGGACCCGCGCCGGCGGGGTCGCCGCGATGCGCGCGAGGTCCTCGTCGAAGGTGGCGAGCGGTCCGGTCGGCGGCGGGGACAGGAAGTCGGGGGTGTATCCGCGCCGGGGCTGCAGCAGGGTGATCGGCCGCAGGTCGAGGGTGCCGAGCCCCGGGCGGACGGAATCCAGCCACCGCTGGTGGTGGCCGGGACCCTGCTCGCCGGTGGCGACGCGGATCGCGGCGAGCGTCTCCAGTGCGGGGGAGACCGCGAAGCGGCAGCGCCGCAGGTCGGCGGGGCTGAACCGCAGCGTGACGGCGATGGCGTGCTCCCCGCGGACGTCGGTGTGCCGGTGGGTGATTCGGTCCGGGCCGAATGACTGGTGAGGAGCGTAGCAATGCTCGCAGGATGGTCCCCGTGAGCAGCGCCACCGCCGTCCGGCGGGGCCACCGTGAGGGGAGCACGACATGAACGACACGACGAACGCGACCGGAACGGATGCCGGCTGGGAGCAGCGGACGGCGGAGCTGTGGGCGGCGATCGACAGCCACAGTGAGGACGACTTCCGCGCCCGGATCGGGAAACTCGCCGCCGAGCTGCCGCCGGACCATCCGGCGGCGGTGTTCGAGCGGGCAGCCGCGTTCGACTCGACCGGCCACTCCGATCTCGCGGTCCCGCTGTACCGGCAGGCGCTCGACCTCGGGCTGGCGGGTGAGCGGCGCCGCAGGGCCGTGATCCAGCTGGCCAGCTCGCTGCGCAACCTCGGTCGCGCGCAGGAGAGCGTCGCCCTGCTCACCGCCGAGCGGGACGCCGGCTCCGACCACCTGGACGACGCGGTCGCCGTCTTCCTCGCCCTCGCCCTGGCGGACACCGGTCGCGAGCGCGAGGCGGTGTCGGTCGCGCTGACGGCGCTTGCCGGCCATCTGCCCCGCTACCAGCGCTCGGCGGCCAACTACGCCCGGCTGCTGGTGGAGCCCGATCCCGCCGAGTAGCGGTGCGGGGGCCTGGGGGCCCGTTCGCGGAGCAGTGGCATGATGGCGAGCTTCGCGAGCGAGAGGGGACGCCACGGTGCGCATTCTGTTCACCTTCGTCGGAGGAAACGGCCACTTCGAGCCACTGGTCCCGATCGCGGACGCCGCGCGGGAAGCCGGCCACACCATCGCGTTCGCCTGCGGCCCCGGCATGGTGCGGGCGGTGGCGGCGGCGGGGTTCGACGTCCTCGGACCGGACACCGGCCACGACGGGCAGGCGGAGCGGCGGCCGCTGCTCGCGGTCAGTACCGAGCGCGAGGACCGGATCCTGCGGGAGGCCTTCGCCGGCCACATGGCGCGTGCGCGCGCCGCCGACGGGCTCGACCTGTTCGCCGCGTGGCGCCCCGACCTGCTGGTGTGCGAGGAGATGGACTTCGGCAGCGTGGTCGCGGCCGAGCGGTCGGGACTGCCGTACGCGCGGGTGCTCGTCATCGCCGAGGGCTCCTTCGTACGGCACCACCTGATCGCGGAGCCGCTCAACGAGTTGCGCGCCGCGCACGGCCTGCCCGCCGACCCCGGTCTGGACATGCTCGGCCGGCACCTCGTCCTGGCACCCTTTCCGCCCGGCTTCCGGCACCCGGACTTCCCGCTGCCGCCCACCGGGCAGGCGCTGCGCCCGCGTGGCCTGGACGCCGTGCCGGAGGAGGCGGTGCCGCGGTGGATCGGGGAACTGGGCGACGCGCCGACCGTCTACTTCACCCTCGGCACCGTGTTCAACGTCGAGTCGGGTGACCTCTTCGGGCGGGTACTGGCGGGGTTGCGGGACCTGCCGGTCAATGTGGTCGTGACGGTCGGCGAGGACGTGGACCCCGCGGAGCTCGGACCGCAGCCCGGGCATGTGCGCGTCGAGCGGTTCGTCCCGCAGGCGGCGCTGCTGCCCCACTGCGACGTGGTCGTCTCGCACGGCGGGTCCGGGAGCGTGATCGGTGCGCTGGCGTACGGTCTGCCGTCGGTGCTGATCCCGATGGGCGCCGACCAGCCCCAGAACGCGGCCCGTTGTGCCGCCCTGGGGGTCTCCCGCGTGCTCGACGCCGTGGAGGCCACACCGGACCACGTCCGCGAGGCGGTCGTCGAGATACTGGCGGACGCGTCCTACCGGCTGGCCGCCGAACGCCTGCGGGACGAGATCGCCGCCCTGCCCGGCCCCGCCCACGCCGTCGCGCTCCTGGAACGCCTGGTGGCGGCCGAGTGGCCGAGCGCTGCGGAGGACCGCTCCGAGCGCGGACCGGTTCGGCCGACCTGAGCTTTGGTGAACGTTTCTGCGTGTTGGTCATTTTGTCAGCTTTTGCCGTGTTTTAGCGTCAGGGTTCGTGTGGTTGGCGGGTGACGTGGACGGTGGAGGTTCGGGTGGCGTCGTGCGGTGAGGCCGAGTGCACGGGATGCGCGTGCGGGGCGGGCGGCGGCGTGGAGGGCAGGTGGTGCCCCCGCTGGTGGCCGCTGGCGGCCTACTGGGTGGCCTCCCGGCTGGTGATACTGGCCATGCTGCGCACCGGGCACGGGGACATCGCCTCGGAGGTGCACCGGCTGTACGTGCGCTGGGCCGGAGAGCTGCAGGCGGGATCGTTCCCCGCCGGGGACGTCACCTGGCAGTACCCGCCGGGCGCCGGCCTGCTCATGCTCGCCCCCGCCCTGGTGCCCCTGGTGTCGTATCTGCAGGGCTTCGTCGTGCTGATGGTGCTGGCCGACGCCCTGGTGGTGCTGGCCCTGGCGCGCGCCGCGCGCGGTGGACGCGGCAGCGCGGCCGGTGCCTGGCTGTGGGCGGGCGGCCTGCCCTTGCTGCTGGCGCTGCCCTTCGCGCGGTTCGACGTGGCGGTCGCCGCGCTGGCGGTGGTCTCCCTGCTGGTGATCAACCGGCGGCCGTGGCTCGGCGGCGCACTCGCCGGAATCGCCGCGATGATCAAGGTGTGGCCCGCGCTGGTCGTGCTCGGCACCCCCCGGGGCCGGTCCACCCGTCAGGCCTGGAGCGCGGTGCTGGCGTCCGCGGCGGTGCTGCTGACGGTGCTGGCGGTCGGCTTCCGCGGGACGTTCGGATTCCTGTCCTCGCAGGGCAACCGGGGGGTGGAGGTCGAGTCGATGGGCGGCACCCTGCTGCACCTGGCCCGGCTGGGTGGCTGGCCGGGGCACGTCAGACTGCACTACGGCTCGTTCGAGTTCCTCGGCCCGTACGTCTCCAGCGTCGCCCGCGGCTCCCTGCTGCTGACCGCGGTGGCCTTCGGCTGGCTGCTGCTGTGGCGCTGGCGCGCCCGTGTGTGGAGCGAGGCCACCGTCTACGACGCGGCCCTGACGGCGGTGCTGCTGTTCACCTCCACCAGCCGCGTGATCAGCCCGCAGTACCTGATCTGGCTGATCGCCCTGGCCGCCGTGTGCCTGACGGTGCACGGCACCACCCAGCGGCCGGTCGCGGTGCTGCTGCTCCTCGCCACCGCCGTCACCGCGGTCGACTTCCCGCTGTTCTTCGGCGCGGTGCTCAACAGCTCCTGGCAGGGCGTCGCCGTCCTGGTGGCGCGCAACAGCCTGCTGGCCGCGGCGACGGTGCTGTCGTGCGTACGGCTGTGGCGCGCGGCGATCCCGTCCCGGCGGGCCTCCCTCGCGACCGGACGCCGGGCGGGACCGCGGCCGGTGCCCCTGGAGAGCGGGGTCGCCGGCGGTAATTGACACCGCCCGGTCCCTGCCCGGCGGTTTAAGGTCGTGTCATGGCTGCAGACGAGGGGACCGTACGGGTCGACAGTTGGATCTGGTCCGTACGGCTGACGAAGACCCGGTCGATGGCCGCCGCGGCGTGCCGCGCCGGCCACGTCAAGGTCAACGGTGAGCGCGCGAAACCGGCCCAGACCGTGCGGTCGGGGGACGAGGTACGGCTGCGCGGGGAAGGCGCCGAGCGGATCGTGGTCGTCTCGCGCATCGTGCGCAAGCGGGTCGGGGCGCCCGTCGCCGCGGAGTGCTTCGTCGACAACAGCCCGCCGCCGCCCGCCCGTGAGGACATCCTGGCGATCGGCCGCCGCGACCGCGGCACGGGCCGCCCGACCAAGCGCGACCGGCGGGAGATGGAGCGGCTGCGGGACATCGACGTCTGACGCCCACCCGAACCAGGACCGCCACGCGGCCGCCGGCCGGGCCCTGGAGCGCTTGCCGTCGGAGATCGGCGCACCTAGCGTGAGTCGTGCCGGCCGGGCCCCCGGCGGTCCCGGCCGCTCGGATCAGAACGGTGGGCCCCATGTTCTCGAAGTCGCAGGCGCCCCGGCGCGAACCCGACGGGATCGCGCCGGCAGGCGGGACCGGGACGGCCGGGGAGATCCACGTCGGGTCGGCCGCGGGGCGGTGGGTGCTCGTGGCCTCCATCCTCGGGTCGGCGCTGGCCGGGATCGACGCCACCGTCGTCAACATCGCCCTGCCGGCCATCGGCCGCGACTTCGGTGCCGGATTCGGCACCCTGCAGTGGGCGGTGACCGCGTACACCGTCGCGCTGGCCTCGCTCATCCTGCTGGGCGGCGCGCTGGGCGACCGGTACGGCCGGCGCCGGATCTTCAACGTCGGCGTCCTGTGGTTCGCCGCCGCGTCACTGCTGTGCGGGCTGGCGCCCTCGGCCGGCTTGCTGCTGGCCGCCAGAGCTCTGCAGGGCGTCGGGGGAGCGCTGTTGATGCCCGGCAGCCTGGCCATGATCCAGGCGTCCTTCCACCCGGAGGACCGGGCGCGGGCGATCGGCGCGTGGTCCGCCTTCGGCGGCGTGGCGACCGCGATCGGCCCGTTCCTCGGCGGCTGGCTCGTGCAGGCGGCCTCCTGGCGCTGGGTGTTCCTCATCAACGCCCCGCTCGCCGTCGCCGTCGTCCTCATCTCGCGCCGCCACGTGCCCGAGACCCGCGATCCGGCGGCCGCCGGGCGGATCGACGTGCTCGGCGCGGCCCTCAGCTGCGTCGGGCTGGCGGGCGTCACCTACGCGATCATCGCCGCCCCGGAGCACGGGGCCGGGTCGGCGACGGTGCTCGTCAGCGGCGTGCTGGGCGTGGCGGCGCTGGCCGGCTTCCTCGTCGCGGAGGCCCGTCAGGCACACCCGATGCTGCCGCTGAGCATGTTCGCCGTACGCCAGTTCAGCGCCGCGAACGGTGTCACGTTCGCCGTCTACGGAGCCTTCGGCGGAGTGTTCTTCCTGCTCGCCGTCCAGCTCCAGGTCGTCGCCGGGTTCTCGCCGCTCGCCGCCGGGACGGCGATGCTGCCGATCACGGTCATGATGCTGCTGCTCTCCGCGCGCTTCGGCCGGCTGTCGCAGCGCATCGGCCCCCGGCTGCCCATGACGGCCGGACCGCTGATCTGCGCGGCCGCGACCCTGCTGATGTTCCGTGTCGGGCCGGGCGCGGACTACGTCCGGGACGTGCTGCCCGCCGTCGTCGTGCTCGGTTTCGGCCTGGCCGTCCTGGTCGCGCCGCTCACCGCCACGGTCCTGGGCGCGGTCGGCCCCGAGCACGCCGGTGTGGCGTCGGGGGTCAACAACGCCGTCGCCCGCGCGGCCGGCCTCATCGCCGTCGCCGCGCTGCCGGCCGTCGCCGGACTGTCGGGCCGCAGCTACGACGACCCCGAGGCGTTCTCGCACGGATTCCACGTCTCGCTGGTGATCGCCGCGTCGCTGCTGGCGGCGGGCGCCGCCCTGGCCGCCGTCACGATCCGCACCCCGCCCGCGCCGCCGGCCGGGGCGCCGGCGGCGCCCCGGGACGAGGGGCCGCCCGAGCCGCGCATGCACTGCGCGGTGGACGGCCCGCCGCTGACCGCCCGCAAGTGCGACAGCGGCTGACGGCGGCCGGCAGCGGTCAGCCGAGCAGCCGCCGCATCGTGTAGATGGAGTACGTGCCCATGTGGCCCGCGGAGTCCAGTTCCCTGACCTTGTCGAGCATCCAGGTGGGGGCCATCCCCTTGTCGCTGTACTCCGCCTCGCCGCGCGCCTCCAGCAGCCAGCCCTCGCCGCCCAGCCGGTCGAGCCGGGCCAGGATCAGGGCGGGGGTCTGGAGCGTCGAGTCCTCCAGGGCGACGATCTCCGCGCCCTCGCTGGTGACCACCAGCTCGTAGACCTTCTCCGCCCCCTGGGGCCCGTAGTACCCGATGTACAGAAAGCCGTACTGCCAACGTTCCACTGTCGCGTCTCCCAACCGGTCGTATGGTGGCGCGGTCACGTCACCGGGGACGTTTGCGCTCGTACAACCCCTGCCCCGCCAGAGCTCCCGCATAGATGACGAATCCGATGCCTATCAGCCAGGACTGAACGATCAGCACGGTTCCGATGGGTCCGTAGGAGGTCGCGCTGCTGGCGATCAGCGGCGAGAAGACGGTGATGGAGAAGAACCGGAGCCCGACGAGGCCGGCCACGGTCAGCAGCGCGCCGGGCAGCAGGAGCCACCGGCCGACGCGGCCGCAGAGCAGGAAGTGCTGGATCCACCAGAAGAACGCCACGCCCCCGCTTCCCGTCACCACGATGCGGATGAGGGGCTGCAGCGGCGTGCCCTCCTGAACGTGGTCGGAGTACTCGGCGGTCAGCAGGTAGCCGACCAGGACCGCGAGTGCCAGCGCCCGCCGCAAGGTGGCGTGCCAGGGCGCGGACGGCAGGTCCCAGATGCGTTCGTAGGTGGTCTGGATCGCGGCGATGAACGACAGCCCGAAGACCGCCAGGGACGCCAGGCTGAGCGCGGTCGTGGTACTCAGCACCCGTGCCGGCGAGCTGAACAGGCTCTCCACCGCCTGCGCGGAACTGCCCCGCACCCCGAGCGCGTCCCGCACCCACGCCACGAACCCCTGGCCGTTGTGGCCCAGTGCCGCCGCCACGACGATCAGCAGCGGGATCAGTGTCACCAGACCGAGTGCGGCGAAGCCCATCGACCGCTGCATCAGCTCTATCTCGACACCCCGCCGCCAGATGCGGCGTGCCACCCGCGCAGGCTTCGGACCCCGGTCGGGCGGGCGACCGTCCGAGCCGGAGTGCACCGAGCGGCGGGTTTCGGGGGGCTCCGGACCCATGGAGGTCTGCTACCCCGTCCCCGCACGTGTGCACGCGACAACGGCCGGGTGCACGAGCGGAGCTCGATGGGAGCTCCTTGCTTCGCAAAGAAAGTTACTTTCTTGCGTCAGTGATCTCCATTTTTGCGGAGGCTGCTGTAGCTTCGACTCTGTGACGAAACGACTTTCCCAAATAGCCGGGTTCGCGGGAGTCAGCGAAGCGACGGTCAGCCGGGTGCTGAACGGCAGCCCCGATGTGGCGCAGGGGACGCGGGACTCGGTGCTGACCGCGCTCGACGTCTTCGGGTTCGAAAGGCCGGCCAGGCTGCGCAGGGATCGGGCCCCGCTGATCGGGCTCGTCGTCCCTGACCTGCAGAATCCCATTTTTCCCGCCTTCACCGAGGCGTTGGCCGGGGCGCTCAACAAGCGGGGGCTGATCCCGGTGCTGTGTACCCGGACCGCGGACGGGGTCTCGGAGGCGCACTACATCCAGATGCTGCTGGAGCAGAACATCGGCGGCATCATCTTCGTCGGGGCCAGTTACGCGGACGCGGGCCCGGAGCACGGGCGGGAGTTGAAGGAGCGCCAGGTCCCCATCGTGCTGATCAACGCGGCGGACGAGAACCTGGGCGTCCCCCAGGTGTGCGTCGACGACTCGGTGGCGGCCCAGCAGGCACTGGTGCACCTGGCCGGGTTGGGCCACGAGCGGATCGGACTGATCCTCGGGCCGGTCGGGCATGTGCCGTCCGCGCGCAAACTCGCAGGTTACTCGGCCTATTGGGCGTCGCAAGGGAAGGGGCCCGAGTACTGGCGCCCGCTGGTGACGCACGCGATGTTCGCCATGGAGGGCGGGGCGATGGCGCTGCCCAGGCTGCTGGCCGAGGGGGCCACCGCGGTGGTGTGCGCGAGCGACGCCCTCGCGCTGGGCGCGATCAGGGCCGCCCGCCGGCAGGGCCTGCGCGTACCCCAGGACCTGTCGGTCGTCGGCTTCGACGACTCGCTCTACATGGTGGCCACGGATCCACCGCTGACCACGGCCCGCCAGCCGGTCCAGGCGATGGCCGCCGCGGCGATCGCCGCCCTGATCTCGCAGGTGGACGGGCATGCCACGATCGATGAACTGATGCTGTTCGAACCGGAGCTGATCGTGCGCGGCTCGACGATGATGCGCAGGGCGCCCGATCGGCCCTGAGCTGCGGTTTCCCGGCTCCCTGCGGTAGGGGGGCGGGTGTGAGGGCGGGGTGCCCCCGGTCTGCCAGGGCCGGTGGCACCCCGCCCTTTCGCGTGCCGCCGCGGCGGCTTCCGGCGCCGGACCCCCGACCGTGGTCGTCGACCGCCGGGGGCCGTACCGAATCCCTTAGGGCGCACCGGTGTTACGCCTTCGGATCTCGTTGATGAAGTTCTTGCGTCAGTTCATTGACATCTTGCAAGCCCGACTTCTACTGTCAGCGCCAACGCACAGCGCCCAGACGCGAATCCTCCTCCCCGTTACGCAAGTCGACGCAAGCCCGTATTCGTCATCCGGGCCCAGGTCCGCCGCCGCTCTCCAGGAAGGCCCCATCCCATGGCCGGCTTCAGAACCCACCGCACCGTCTGTCTCACCGCACTCGCCACCGCACTGGTCCTCAGCGTCACCGCGTGCGGGGGGAGTTCGTCCAGCTCCGGTGGCGCCGACAAGAACGGTGTGGTGACGATCAGCGTCAACGGCCTGCCGCCGGCGACCCAGACCGTCGACCGCAAGAACTTCGAGGACGACGTCAGGGAGTTCGAGGCGAGCCACCCGAAGATCAGGATCGACGCCCACGAAGGACTGATGGACCCGACGACGTTCGCGGCCCGGCTGGCCGGCGGTCAGTTGGAGGACGTGTACTACGTCTACTTCACCGATCCCGCCGGGCTGATCCAGCGCCGCCAGGCGGCGGACATCACCGCCCAGCTCAAGGACTTCCCGGGACTGAAGGACATCCGTCCCTCGCTGCAGAACGTCTTCAAGGACGGCAGCGGCAAGGTGTACGGCCTGCCGACCGGCAACTACTCCCTCGGCCTGGTCTACAACCGGGCGCTGTTCGCCAAGGCCGGCCTGGACCCGGACAAGCCCCCGGCCACGTGGGAAGAGGTCCGCACCGCCGCCCGGAAGATCAGCGCGCTCGGAAACGGCATCGTCGGCTACGCCGACTACAGCAAGAACAACCAGGGCGGCTGGCACCTCACCTCGTGGATCTACTCCATGGGCGGTGACGTCGCCACCAAGGACGGCAGCGCCTGGAAGGCCGCCTTCAACAGCGACGCGGGCCGCAAGGCCCTGCAGACCCTGCACGACATGCGCTGGACGGATCAGAGCATGGGCACCCGGCAGCTGCTGGAGATCCCCGACGTCCAGAAGATGATGGGCGCCGACAAGCTCGGGATGTACATGGCGGGGCCCGACAACATACCCACCATCGTCAAGCAGTTCGAGCGCAAGTACGCCGACTACGGTCTGGCCGCCCTGCCCGGTACCGCGACCCTCGGCGGCGGTGACGGCTTCATGTTCAACCCGAAGGACACCCCGGAGAAGATCAAGGCCGGCCTCACCTGGATCCAGTGGAAGTACCTCACCCCGGAGCGCGAGGAGGCCATCACCAAGAAGTCGGCCGGCAAGGACATCCCGATCGGACTGCCGCAGCCGAACCTGTGGGACGGGGCGGGCCAGGCCAAGGTCGACGCCGCCCACCTGAAGTACGCCAACGTGCCGCAGAAGAACTACCAGCCGTTCGTCGACCGCAGCGACTCCGTCGAGGTGAAGGTCGAACCGCCGAACGCCCAGCAGATCTACACCGTGCTCGACGGGGTCATGCAGGCCGTCCTGACCAAGAAGGACGCCGACATCGGCCGGCTCCTCAGCGATGCGGAGAAGAAGGTCAACGTCATCCTGGCCACCGCCAAGTGACGACCGGATCGCTGACCGCCTCCAGCAGCCCGCCCGGCGCCCCCGAGGCGGCCGGCGCCCCGGAAACCCGTGCGGCACGCCGGGCGCGCCCCTCGAGGGAGCGGCTGCGCCGCGGCATCCGCGACAACCTGGTGGCGTACCTCTTCCTGACGGCCGGAGTGCTCTGCTTCGCGGTGTTCTCCTGGTACCCGATCGTGCGCGGGGTGCTGCTCAGCTTCCAGCAGGTCAACTTCGCCGAGCCGGCGCGGTGGGTCGGGCTGGACAACTACCAGCGGCTCTTCGACGACCCGCTGTTCCTGACCGCCTGGCGCAACACCTTCTGGTTCAGCCTGCTGGCCCTGGTCTTCGGGTTCGCCGCCCCGCTCGCGACCGCCGTGGTGCTCAACGAACTGCGGCACGGCCGGGCCTTCCTGCGGATGACGGTCTACCTGCCGGTCATGCTCCCGCCGATCGTCACCATGCTGCTGTGGCGGTGGTTCTACGATCCGGGACCGGGGCTGTTCAACAACGTGCTCCAGGTCGCGCACCTGCCGGCCCAGCAGTGGCTGGAGTCGGAGAACCTGTCGATGATCTCGCTGGTCCTGGTCTCCACCTGGGCCAACATGGGCACCACCACGCTCATCTACCTCGCCGCTCTCGGCGGGATCCCCGGTGAGCTGTACGAGGCGGCCGAACTCGACGGCGCGTCCATCCGGCAGCGCATGTGGCACGTCACCCTGCCGCAGTTGCGCTTCATCCTGATGATCACCCTGCTGCTGCAGATGATCGGCACCATGCAGGTGTTCGTCGAGCCGTTCGTCCTCACCGGAGGCGGCCCGAACGACGCCACGGTGACCGTGCTCCTCCTGCTCTACCGCTACGCGTTCGTCTACAACGACTTCGGTCTCGCCAGCGCCATGAGCACGGTGCTCTTCGTCGTGCTGGGGCTCTTCGCCGGCGTGTACCTGCGCCTGACCCGGACCAAGGGCTGAGAGGAACCCGCCATGGCCGCCGAGACCCCCGTCCGCACGCTCATCGCGCCGACCGAGATGAACCGCCGCACCGGCAGGTTCCTCTACCGCTTCGTCCTGGTGGCGACCCTGCTGAGCTTCACCGCCGCCTTCGTCTTCCCGCTGTACTGGATGGCGTCGGGAGCGGTGAAGTCCTCCTCGGAACTCGCCGCGCCCGAGCCGTCCCTGCTGCCGCACTCCTGGCACCCGGAGAGCTACTCCCAGGCCTGGTCGTCGGTGGGCCTCGGGCACTACTTCCTGAACACGCTGGCCCTCGCGGCCGGCGCGTGGGCCTCCCAACTGGTGGTGGACGTCGCCGCCGCGTACTCCCTGTCCAAACTCCGGCCGGTGCTCGGCAACGTGGTCCTCGGCATGATGCTGGCCACCTTGATGCTGCCGGTCTCCGCGCTGCTCGTGCCGACGTACCTGACGGCGGTCGACGTACCGCTGATCCACGTCAACCTGATCAACACGCCGTTCGCGGTGTGGCTGCCGTCCGCCGCGAACGCGTTCAACATCTTCATCCTCAAACGGTTCTTCGACCAGATCCCCGGTGAACTCCTCGACTCCGCGCGCATCGACGGCGCGGGCACCGTACGAGTCCTGGTCTCCGTGGTGCTGCCGCTGTCGCGGCCGGTGCTCGCGGTGGTGTCGATCTTCGCGGTGGTCGGGGTCTGGAAGGACTTCCTCTGGCCGATGCTCGTGCTGCCCGACCCGTCGAAGCAGCCGATCACCGTCGCGCTGAACCGGCTCTCCGCGGACATGCCGGCCAACCAACTACTGGCCGGGATGGTGATGGCCAGCATCCCCCTGCTCGTCCTGTTCCTCATCTTCCAGCGGAGCATCATCTCCGGCCTGACCGCCGGAAGCCTCAAGGGCTGACCCCGCGGGCTTCCGCCGGCACACCTCCCCCCAACAAGCGGGACCACTCGGCGACGGTGGTGCCGCGGAAGGACTTCTCCGTGTCATCAGGACCCAGAACCCCCACCCGGAGCGCCAAAGTGGCGCTGCCCGTCCTCCTCACCATGCTGAGCGCCCTGGCGCTGTGGAACGTGACGCCCTCCGCCAACGCCGCCACCAACGCCTTCGAGGCGGAGTCGGCGGTGCTGTCCGGCGGTGCGGCGGCGGCGTCCGACCACAGCGGCTACACCGGCAGCGGTTTCGCCGGCGGGTACACCGACGGCAACAAGGGCGCGGCGTCCACCGCGTTCAAGGTGACGTCCACGGCGGCGGGCAGCGGCTCTGTCAAGATCCGCTACGCCAACGGCACCGGCGTGACGATGACGCTCAGTCTGTACGTCAACGGCACCAAGGTCCGCCAGGTGAGCCTGCCGGCGACCGCGAACTGGGACACCTGGGCCACCACCGACCAGGCCGTCACCTTCGCGGCGGGCGCCAACACCGTCGCGCTGACGTTCACCACCGCCGACAGTGGCAACATCAACCTCGACAACATCAACGCCACCACCCCGGACGGCTCCACCACGCCGCCCACCACACCCCCCACCACCCCGCCCCCCGCCGGGACCCCGGCCTACCAGGCCGAGAGCGCCTTCTTCTCCGGCGGCGCCACCGTCTCGACGAGCGCGGCCGGCTCCACCGGCGCCGGCTACCTCACCGGCTTCTCCACCGCCGGTGCCCGCGCGGTCTTCGCGGTGAGCACCCCGGCCGCGGCCACTTACCCGGTCGCCCTGCGCTACCGCACCACGGGCAGTGCCGCCGCCACCGTCACGCTCACCGCCAACGGGCTGAAGGTCCGGCAGATATCCCTGCCGGGCACCTCCGGCGGCTGGTCCGCGGCCTCCACCGACGCACCGCTGCGCAGCGGCCTCAACACCGTGACACTGCGCACCGAGGCGGGCGACACCGGCGGCCCCGACCTCGACGGGATCACCGTCACCGGTTCGAGCGCGAACGCCGCCCGGGGCGCGACCGTCCCGTACACCAGCTACGAGGCGGAGGCCGGCACCACCAACGCGAGCACCCTCGGACCGGACCGCACCTATCTGACGGCCGCCTCCGAGGCGTCCGGCCGCAGGGCAGTGGTGCTGGACAGCACCGGTGAGTACGTCCAGTTCACACTGACCAAGCCGGCGAACGCCGTGACCCTGCGGTACTCGATCCCGGACAACGCGGCCGGCACCGGGGCGGCGGCGACGCTGAGCCTGTACGCCAACGGCACCAAGGCCCGCGACCTGAACCTGACCTCCAAGTACAGCTGGGTCTACGGCGCCTACCCGTACACCAACGTCCCGTCGCAGGGATCCGCCCACCACTTCTACGACGAGACCCGCCAGCTCACCGCCACCTACCCGGCCGGCACCGTGCTGAAGTTCCAGAAGGACGCCGGCAACACCGCGGCCTCCTACACGCTGGACCTGGTGGAGACCGAGCAGGTCGCCGCCGACCGGACCATGCCCGCCACCGGCTTCGTCTCCGCGACCACCCTGGGCGCCACGGCCAACGACGGCAGTGACGACACCAACGCGCTGAACTCCGCGCTGGCGACGGCCAAGTCGCAGGGCAAGGGACTGTGGCTGCCGTCCGGCACCTTCAACATCTCCGGTCACGTCAACCTCACCGGCATCGCCCTGCACGGGGCCGGCGCATGGGCCACCGTCCTCCAGGGCAGCAACGGCAAGGGCGGCCTGTTCGGTCAGGGCGGCACCAGCACCATCCAGGACCTGACGATCTCCGGCGACGCGTCCGTCCGGGACGACGCGGGCGGCGACACGGCGATCGAGGGCAACCTCGGCTCGGGATCGACCATCCAGGACGTCTGGATCGAGCACGCCAAGGTCGGACTGTGGATCGACGCCCCCACCGACGGCCTCTACGCGGGCGGCCTGCGCATCCGCGACACCTTCGCCGACGGCGTCAACCTCCACAAGGGGACCGCCAACACCGAGGTCTGGAACAGCAGTGTCCGCAACACCGGTGACGACGGCCTGGCGATGTTCTCCGAAGCGCTCGCCGTCACCCGCTGCGCCTTCCGCTTCAACACCGTCCAGGCGCCGCTGCTCGCCAACACCGTCGGCGTCTACGGCGGCACCGGCAACCGGGTCGAGGACAACCTCCTCGCCGACACGGTGACCGGATCGGCCGGGATCGCGATCAGCACCCGCTTCGCCCCCGTCCCGTTCAGCGGCACCACCTCGGTGCAGCGCAACACGCTGCTGCGCACCGGCGGTTACGAGCCCAACTGGCAGAGCAAGTTCGGCGCCCTGTGGATCTACGCGGACAGCTCCGACATCACCGCGCCGGTCCTGGTGCAGGACAACACCATTCTCGACAGCACCTACAGCGGTGTCCTGCTCTCGTACCAGAAGACCATCACCAACCTGACGCTGAGGAACACCACGATCCAGAACACCGGCAACTACGGCCTGGAGATCATCTCCAACGGTTCCGGCACCTTCTCCGGAGTCACCGTGACCGGTGCCGCCGCCGGTGGCCTGAGCCTCACCGGCACCTTCACCGTCAACCGGGGCGCCGGCAACAGCGGCTGGTGACCACCCCGGCCCACCCGGTCCGCCCCGCCGCACGCCGGCGGGGCGGACCGCCCCTTCGCCAAGCCCCGGCCACCGGCCCCCGCTTCTCCACGAACCGTCAAGGAGACCCCTCCATGTCCGTCCTCACGACCCCGACCGCCGTCCGCACCGCGACCGCCTGGTGGCGGCATGCCGCGATCTACCAGATCTACGTGCGGAGCTTCGCCGACGGGAACGGCGACGGCATGGGCGACCTCGCGGGCGTCAGGGGGCGGCTGCCGTACCTGCGCGACCTGGGCGTGGACGCACTGTGGTTCAACCCCTGGTACCTGTCCCCGATGGCCGACGGCGGCTACGACGTGGCGGACTACCGCGACATCGACCCGATGTTCGGCACCCTCGCCGAAGCCGAGCAGCTGATCGGTGAGGCACACGCGGAAGGCCTGCGGGTCATCGTCGACCTGGTGCCCAACCACTGCTCCGACCAGCACCGCTGGTTCCAGCAGGCGCTGGCCGCCGGTCCCGGTTCGGCCGAGCGGGAGCGCTTCTGGTTCACGGCCGGGCGCGGCGAGGACGGGGAACTGCCGCCCAACGACTGGCAGTCGTACTTCGGCGGTCCCGCCTGGACCCGGCTCACCGAGGCGGACGGCACCCCCGGCCCCTGGTACCTGCACATGTTCGCCCCCGAGCAGCCCGACCTCAACTGGGAGCACCCCGAGGTGCGGGCCGAGTTCGAGGACATCCTGCACTTCTGGCTGAAGCGCGGGGTGGACGGATTCCGGATCGACGTCGCCCACGGCCTGGCCAAGAAGCCCGGCCTGCCCGATGTCGGCCCCGACCCGGACCCCCAGGACCTGCCGTACCAGGACTGCGACGACGTGCACGACATCTACCGCAGCTGGCGGCGGATCTCCGACGGTTATAACGGTGAACGCGCCTTCGTCGGCGAGGTCTGGCTTCCCACGCCCGAGCAGTTCGCCCGCTATCTGCGCCCGGACGAGTTGCACTCCGCCTTCAACTTCGACTTCCTGTGCTGCCCCTGGGACGCCGACGCCCTGCGGCGCGTCATCGACACCACACTCGCCGCGCACCGGCCGGTCGCCGCGCCTCCCACCTGGGTGCTGTCCAACCACGACACCATCCGGCACGTGACCCGCTACGGCCGCCGGGACACCTCGTTCGACATGGGCGACAAGCGGCTCGGCGACCCCAGTGACCTGGTGCTGGGCCGCCGCCGCGGCCGGGCCGCCGCACTGCTGACGCTCGCGCTGCCCGGCGGCGTGTACATCTACCAGGGCGACGAGCTCGGCCTGGCCGAGGTCCAGGACCTGCCCGACCACCTGATCCAGGACCCGACCTTCGTCCGTTCGCAGGGCAGCGACCGGGGACGCGACGGCTGCCGTGTTCCGCTGCCGTGGTCGGGCGGATCGCCCTCACTGGGATTCTCGCCGGACCGCGCCGCCGCGGCCCCCTGGCTGCCGCAGCCCGCGGGCTGGGAACACCTCAGCGTCGAGGCGCAGGAGGCCGACCCGGATTCGACGCTGGCGCTCTACCGTGCCGGGCTCGCACTGCGCCGGGAGCGGCTGACCGGGCTGCCGGAGACGCTGGAGTGGACGACGACGGGCGACGGCGTCGTCTCCTTCGCCAGGGAGGGTGGCTTCCACTGCCTGGTGAACCTCTCCCCGGCGCCCGTCGCACTGCCCTCCGGCGGGGTCGTCCTGCTCAGCAGCGGACCCCTCGCGTCCGGCCCTGCCGGGTCGGAGCTGGTGCCGGTGGACACCTGCGTCTGGTTCAGCGGCGGAGTGCCGGACTCCGCCGGATGACCTGCCGGGACCGGATGCGGCGGGGCCGGGAGGCTGATCCGCGGCCGGGGCGGGCGTACGAGGGGGAGCGGCCGGGTACGCGCAGCGCGTGGACGGGTCTCCCGCTCGTCCTGGCCGCAGATCACGAAGGACGGTAGTAACGACATGGCGGAGTTCCTGACCGACATCGAAACGCTCCGGAGCCGGGCTCGCCTGGAGATGGAGAAGGGCCCGGTGACCGACGCGTACGGCGCGGACCTGGACCGGGTCCTGCAGGTGCTGAACGAGGCGCTGGCCACCGAGCTCGTGTGCGTGCTGCGCTACAAGCGCCACTACTACACGGCCAGCGGCCTGTACTCCGAACCCGTCGCGGCCGAGTTCCTGGAGCACGCGGGGGAGGAGCAGGAGCACGCGGACAAATTGGCGAAGCGCATCGTCCAGTTGGGCGGGGAGCCGGACTTCAATCCGGACACCCTGACCAAGCGGTCGCACGCCCAGTACGACGAGAGCCTCAACCTGATCGACATGATCAAGGAGGACCTGGTGGCGGAACGGGTCGCCATCGCCTCCTACACCGAGATCGCCAAGTGGCTCGGCGATGGTGACCCGACCACCCGGCGAGTGTTCGAGGACCTCCTCGCGCAGGAGGAGGAGCACGCGGACGACCTGCGCGGGCTCCTGGAGCGCATTCCCCAGGACCAAGGGGGGCTCTGACCGCCCGCACTCCCGCCCGTCCACCGCGGACCGGTTCCGCGGCACGCCAGGAACTCCCCGGTGCGCCGCGAGCCGGTCCGCGGTGCGTCGGGGCGGGCTCGGGTCCCCATGGACCGCGGGAGTACCGTCATGCCCCGGGAGTTTGCCGCCCGTTGGCGGGGGAAGCGGCATCAGTACAGTGTTCCCCGGCCGGCCGGCGGACCTTCGCCCTCGTGCGGAGCTGAACCGGCCGGGGACCTGCCACCACGAGGTGGGCTACGGAACGGTGCGGGGTACGACGTATCGTCCGACCGCGAGCGCGGCCGGTGTTGAGGCAGAAGTGCAGGAGGCGGCCTCCGCCCTGGAGGCCAGACATCGCGGAGATGGCCCATGGACGCTGTAGAACTCACCGACGAGGAACGCCGGATCCTCAACAGCATGGAAGTCAACTTCCGCCGTGAGGGCCGGCTTCTGCGCAGACTGACCAGTTGGGCCGCTCCCGCCGCCCGACGGGTGCGGCGGCCGCCGGTCCGCTGGCTGGTGGCGCTGCTGGGCGGGCTGGCCGCAGGCTCACTGGTCCTGCTGATCGAAGCGGTGCGCGCCGACGCGCCGACGCTGATCTACACCTTCCTCGGCACCTGGACGGTGGCGCTGACCGCTCTCGGGGCCCTGACGCGCAGAGCTACCGCCCCCTCCGTCCCCCGCCCCCACCGGCACCGCAAGCACCGCACCCGCCAACCGGACCGGACGCTCCCCATCGCACCGCGGCACGACGCCCCCTGAGCTTCGGGGACCGGTCAGCCGGCGACACCGTTCCCGCCCAGGATCCGGTCGACCTCGGCCCGGGTGGGCAGGGACCGCTGCGCGCCGTGGCGGGTGGTGGCCATGGCGCCGGCCGCGCAGGCGCCGCGGAGCGCCTGGGCGAGCGGGTGGCCCAGACCGAGAGCGATGGCGAGTCGGGCGCAGAAGGCGTCACCGGCACCGACGGTGTCCACCGCGTCGGCCGGGAAGCCCGGCTCGGTGAGTCGGCCTCCGGCAGCGGCGGCGACCGCACCGGCGCCGCCGAGGGTGATCACGACGGTTTCCGGTCCCAGACGGCGGAGCTGTTCCGCGCGCGCGGTCCAGTTCTCGCCGTCGGCCGTGGAGCCCACGCCGGGGAGGCCGAGCAGTCCGGCCGCCTCGGTCTCGTTGACGATCAGGACGTCGATCTCCCGCAGCAATCGGGTCAGCAACGGGCCGGGAGCCGGCAGTGGAGCGGCGTTGAGCACGGTCAGCGCCCCCGCGGCACGCGCCTCGCGGGCCGCGGCCAGCACGGTGGGCAGCGGCACCTCGAGTTGGAGCAGGACGGTGTCGGCGCGGTTCGCGACGGTCCCTCCGGTGAGGGTCCGCAGGGTGCTCTCGTCGAGGCGGTCGTTGGCGCCGGGGGACAGGGTGATGGTGTTCTCGCCGTCGTGCCGCACCACGATCAGCGCCAGTCCGGAGGCGGTGCCGGGAAGCGTGCCCACCGCGCTGTCGTCGATGCCCGCCGCCACCAGGGCGGCCCGCAGTTCCACGCCGTGGGCGTCGTCCCCGAGCAGTCCGACCATCCGGACCCGCGCGCCCAGTCGCGCCGCGGCGACCGCCTGGTTCCCGCCCTTCCCGCCCGGCCCGCGGACGACATCGGCGCCGGAGACCGTCTCGCCCGGCCGGGGGAGGCGGGGCACCGTGACCGACAGGTCCATGTTGAGACTGCCGACCACGACCAGTCGTTCGTCCATCGCCGCTCTCCGCCGTCCTTGTCGTCGTCGCGACCGGGTCGCCCCGGTGCGCCGGGTCACGCCTCCGCGAGCAGCCCGGTGATCGCCCGGCCGAACATCAGTCGGCCGGAGCGGGCCGTCAGGCCGTCGAAGAGCCGCGGCAGTCCGCGCACCCGCAGCTCCTCGCGCCACGTGACGCGCGATCCGGCGCCGTGCGCGCCCACTTCGATCTCGGCCCATCCCAGAACGAGCGTGCCATGCTTCTCCAGGCGGCAACGGCCGGTGCCGCCTGGCGTCGGCGGTTCCCAGCGCACGACTTCCATCGGGTCGTCGAACCCGACCGGTCCCAGGCCCGTACGGGCCACGAACACGGTGCCGAGCCCGGTGGGAGGCGGGGTCGTGACGGTGATGGCGGTCAACGGCACGTGGGCGGCGTGCCGCTCCCAGCGGGTGAGCCGCCGCCACACCTCGTCGACGGGCAGCGGGGAAGAGCGCTCGATACTGATCAAGGCCACCCCGCGACCCTACGCGAGCGCGCCCGCCGGATGCCGGGACCCGCCGCGACGCCCTGATCCCGGTCCTGCGGCGCCCACGGCGCACGCGACCGCCTCCTGCGATTCCGCATGCCCTACGAAGGAGTCACTCATGAACGTAGGTCTCGGCCTTCCCGTCGACGACCCCGGTCAACTGCTGAGTTGGGCCCGTCGTGCCGACGCCGGCCCTTTCACCACCCTCGGACTGCTGGACCGGGTGGTCCACGACAACCCCGAGCCCCTCATCACCCTGGCGGCGCTGGCCGGCGCCACCCACCGCATCCGCGTCCAGACCGAGGTACTGCTCGCGCCGGTGCACCGCACCGCCCTGCTGGCGAAGCAGACCGCCACCCTCGACCGGCTCTCCGGGGGCCGCTTCACCCTCGGTATCGGGCTCGGCACCCGGGAGGACGACTACCGGGCGGCCGGGGTCGACGTCCGCCGGCGCGGCCGTCGCCTCGACGAGCAGATGGACGTGCTGCGCCGCGTCTGGGCGGGTGGGTCGTACGGCGACGGGGTGGGGCCGATCGGACCCGCGCCCGCGACCCCCGGCGGCCCCGAAGTGCTCTTCGGCGGCTTCACCCCCGCCGCGCTCGCCCGCGCCGCCCGATGGGGCGACGGCTTCCTCGGCGCCGCGCCGTCACCGGACTTCACCGACCGCCTGTTCCGCCTGGCGGAACAGGCCTGGCGCGACGCCGGGCGCACGACGAGCCCCCGGCTGGTGGCCCAGGTCAATGTGGCCATCGGCCCGGACGAGGTGGTCGCGGAGGCCCGCGCCAACGTCGCCCGCTACTACGCGTTCCTGGGCGACCCCTCCCACTTCGCCGAGGGGGTGCTGGGCACGCCCAAGGAGATCCAGGCCGCGGTGAGCGCGTACACCGACGTCGGCGCCGACGAAGTGATCCTCTACTGCTGGTCCCCGGACCCCGGCCAGATCGACCGCCTCACCGACACGCTGTTCTGACGGCCGCGGTCAGGACCGCCGGTCGTGGCCCGTCGGGGGTGCGGTGTGGTCGTGGTGGCCGAGGTCGAGCGTCGGCTCGGGAGGAGTGTGCGGGGTCGGGGTGTCCAGTTCGGGTTCCAGGCCCTGGGCCGGCGAGGTGTGGGCGAGGCCCGCCTCCTGGCGCCAGGCCTGGAACGCGGCGGTGGTGGCGATGAGGAGGGCCAGTCCGAGCAGCCAGCCGCCCACCACATCACTCGCCCAGTGCACGCCCAGGGCGACCCGGGTGTAGCCGACACCCACCACCGACACCACCGCCGCCGCCCACGCCAGGGGCCGTAGCCTGCGGGGCACCAGGGGCAGCAGGACGAGCAGCAGGATGCCGCAGGACGTCGTCGCCGTCATGGCATGGCCGGAGGGGAACGAGTAGCCCGGTGCGTGGGCCACCGGGTCCGGCAGTTGCGGACGGGCGCGCTCGACGGCCACCTTGACCAGCACGCCGATCGACGAACTGAGGGCGGACGTGACGGCGGCCCAGGCAGCCAGCCGCCAGGCGCGGCGGTACAGCAGCCACACCACGACCGCGGCCACCAGCAGACGCATGACGGTGGGCGACCACGGCCCGTTGGTGAGGAAGCGCAGCACCGTCACCCAGGCCGGGTGGTCCAGCGCCGCCCGGTGCAGGTTCTCCGCCGCGCCCCGGTCCGCGCGGTGCAGCGGACCCCAGTGGGCCTCCACGAGGACCAGTACGAGGGCGAACGGGACGGTGGCCACGGCGAACGCCGCCGCGGTGAGCAGCAGCCGTACGCCGAGGCGCTCGTCCGGGCCGCGCAGCCGGTGGATCAGGTTTCCGGGAAATCGCGACAGTGCCCTCATGCTGGTGACAGCTACCCGTTCCGGCGGAGAATCATCAGTCGCGGGCGGAGGTGTTCGTACGGCAACGTCCCGGCTGCGCACGGTCAGACCCCCGGATCCTTGAGAATCGGCCTTTTGACACGGGCACGCACCGCCTCCAGCTGAGCGGCGAACGCGATGCCCAGGAACAACGCCATCGCCGTGAGGTAGGACCACAGCAGCAGCGAGATGAAGGCACTCAGCGGACCGTACACGGAGTTGAACGAACTGCTGAACTCGACGTACAGGCTGAGCAGCCAGGTCAGCAGCGTCCACAGCGCCAGGTAGACGGCCGCGCCGAAGGCGAGCCAGGTGTAGCCGGGCTGCCGGCGCCGCGGTGAGCTGCGGAAGATGACGGAGGTGGAGAACAGGGCCAGGAGGATGCCCACCGGCCTGCGCAGCACGTTCCAGGCCGTCGTCTGGCCCGGCGTCCAGTGGTACACCTCGGCCGCCGCTCCGGCGATGTCCGCTCCGCTGACCATGAGGATGGAGCCCATGCCCAGGGGTACTCCCGCGAGCAGCATCATCAGCAGCCCGCGCCGGTACTTCAGGTGGAAGGGCCGGTCGCGCTCCACGCCGTAGATGCGGTTGGCACCGCGTTCGACCTGGGCCATCGCGGTGGTGACGTTCACCAGGGCGAACAGCAGACCGAACCACAGCGCCAGCTGCCCGCCCTCGTCCGCGTGGCGGCGACTGTCGGAGAGGGCGTTCCGGACCACGTCGGAGCTCGGGCCGCTGGAGATGCGCAGCACGGTGAGTTCGGCCACCCGTCCGATGCCTTCCGCGTGCACCGCGGTGGACAGGCCGATGAGGGCGATGGCGAGCGGCACCAGCGACAGGACCGTCTGCAGGGCCAGTGCGCGCGCGTGACTGAAGCCGTCGGCGTACCGGAACCGCAGGAAGGCGTCGCGGACCAGCTTCCATCCGCCGTAGCGGCGCAGCGTGGCCCACGCCTCATCGCCCGAGAGCTCGTCCCCCTTGATGTCTCGGGTCTGCGGAACTCGGGTTGCCGTGCCCATCGCGTGCTCCTGTCAGGGCTGCCGGTTTCCCGGTGCCCGTCGGCGTCGGTGAGGATGCGGCCGGCGCTGTCGCCGGCAGTTGCATCAGCAGGGCGCCCGGATCGACCTCGATCGCCAGCCGTCTGCCGGGGCCGACCGGTTCTCCGTCCAACTCCCGTTCCTGGGGCTGTTCGAAGGTCATCTCGATGCGCCGTGCGGTGAAGTACTCCAGCGTGCCGTCGGCGAACCGTTCGCCGCTCCCCGCCGGCCGTGCCTTCTCCTGGTGCTGCCGCTTGAGCACATGAGTGGCGGCGCGCAGCCAGCCGAGCGGCCCCGTCGGGTTGAGCAGCACGACCTCGAAGAGGCCGTCGTCCGGCTGCGCGGCGGGGAGCAGGGGCACACCGCCCTGCAGGGTGCCGACGTTGCCCACCAGGACCATGCGCGCCCTGCGGTCGAGCTCCGGTCCGTCGTCGAGCCGCAGGGTCAGTCGCATCCCGGGATCGCGCAGATGCCGCGCTCCGGAGACCAGGTAGGCGGCCCAGCCGATGCCGGCCTTCATCCGGGAGGAGGCGTCCTGGACCACGGCGGCGTCGAATCCGGCGCCTGCCATGGCGGCGAAGCGCGCTTCGGAGATCCCGTCGCCGTCGGCGATGCCGAGGTCGATGGGTCGCGCGGTGCCCTCCAGGGCGGCGACGAGCGCGGCGATGGGATCGACCGGGTAGCCGAGGTTGCGCGCCAGCAGGTTGCCGGTGCCGCAGGGCAGGACGGCGGTCGGGACCCCACTGTGTGCCAGGGCGCCGGCGCAGGCCATCACCGTGCCGTCGCCACCGCACACGACGATCAGATCGGGCTCGCGCAGGATGGCCCGCCGTCCCGCGCCGTTGCCCGGATCCTCTTCCGTGGTCATGTGCCAGGAGACGTCATGGAAGCCGTGCCGCCCCAGCGTGCGGCGGATCGCCTCGTGCAGCGCGTCGTCCACCACGGTCGGGTTCAGCACGACGGCGGCTCGCCGCTCGCGCCGGGCGACAGCCTCCTGAGCGTCGGTGGACCGCCCGGTCCGCGGCGGCGGTTGCGGGCGGGACCGCGCGGACAGGAGCGAGCGCCCCACGATCAGCAGGATCCCGGCGCCGTTGCACAGGCCGAAGAACACATCGGTCGGATAGTGCATCCCGCGGTACAGGCGCGACACCGCGACCACGACGGGTACGGCGAACAGGACCGCGGCCAGGACACAGCGCCGGCCGCCGCGGAACCGGAGGAGGACGATGACGGCCAGACCGCCGTACAGCGCCGTCGCGGCACCGGTGTGTCCGGAGGGGAAACTGGACGTCGGCGGGGCGACGTCCAGGTGCTCCACGTCCGGCCGGGCCCGGTCGATGGCTGCCGTCACCGTGAGGAAGACGAGTGACTGCAGAGCCACCGACGACGCCAGGAACAGGGCCTCGCGCTGGAACCGGCCGCCGTGCACCGGCAGCAGGAGCAGGGCCAGGGACACCGTCGTGACCAGCACGACGGCCTGGGTGTTGCCCGCCTGGGACACCCAGAGGGTGATGCTGTTCCAGTCCGCCGACCGGTGTGCGGCGAAGGCCCGGTTGATCCCGGCCTCCGCGGTGAAGGGCGGGATCTTCACCAGCCACTTGGTGAGCAGCAGGCCGAAGCCGACCAACAGCACGCCCTGCATCACGAGCAGCACACCGATGCGCCGCACCGCCACTCCGTCGCTTGGTCTCATAGGCGGCTTCTTGCCCGTCCTGGCCGAACAACTCCTCTCCGCGCGGGCGAGATACCGGAAGGCGGCGCCCGCGGCGCTCCGCCATTCGACGCCATTTACCCCGGAGGGATAGTCCGGGCCGATGGCGATGGCGCGCTCGAACACGATGTGTCCATTCACTCGCGTCACTCCAGGATCGCGAGGTGTCCGAGATGGCGCCAAGGGTCGCGGAAGGCGACTGCGGGACGTCGGGATCCGCCTCGGGGAGAGTGGGAGCGAACTCGAACTGTTCGCCGAGTTTCTCCCGCGCACCGCGAACACCGGCACCGCGAAGTCATCCGGCCGGTACCCGGCCGAGTGGGGCAACTCCCCCCGCTGTGAATGGAATTACCCGTCCGAACGGGTGCACTTCCAGGTCAACGGCGGGCACTGCTCCTATCCTCGCGCGCCCGAAAGATGTAACCTCCCGGACGTGATCCCGGGAACCGAGTTGGCTTTCGCGGACGTTGACTGGGATGGTCTTACTCATACGGATGCCGGTGCAGCTCGGTCCGGTCCGGACCACGGGACGTGTTGTGAGCGTCCGTTTCGAATATCCCCTCCTCTGTTGATGGCTACCATCACCGTCATCAACGACGCGAAGTGAGCAACGAAAGGCGAGTGGTGTCCATGTCGGACGTCGTGTCCAAGAACCAGGGTCTGCAGAGCGAGTACGAGGCCCGTGTCGCCGCGGATCTGCGCCAGAACGAAGGGGACCGCGACCGCGTCCTCGCGCAGATCGACGCGCTGCAGAAGGAACTGGAGATCCTCGTCCAGGACCGCGAGATGCTGCTGAGCATGCAGAGCGCCGTCGGCGCGACGAAGCAGGCCGCCCCCGAGCCGGCCGAACCGCAGGCGAGTGAGCCGGAGGCGCGCGTCGCGCCGCACGCGAAGTCGAAGGTGCCCGGCGCCCGCCGTCGTACCGCGCGCAAGTCGGTTCCGACCCAGGGTCGTGCCGGCCGCGGCCGCAAGACCGACGCGGCGAGCGCCGTGGCCGATGCCGCGCACGCCGCGAAGGCGCCCGCCAAGGCCGCGACCACGAAGGCCACCGCGACCAAGACCGCGACCAAGACCCCCACGAAGACCGTCACCGAGAAGCCGGCGAAGGCCTCCACGGCCAAGTCCGCGACCGCGAAGCCGGCGAAGGCCACCGCGGCCAAGACCGCCACCCCGAAGGCGGCCGACACCAAGGCCGCCGCCGCCCCCAAGGCGGACAAGCTCGTGAAGGTCGTGGAGAACTTCCTGCTCAAGCAGGGTGCCCCGGCCTCGGCCGCCGAGGTCGCCACGGCCATCTCGACGCCGGAGCGCGCTGTCACCATCATGAGCGTGCGCACCGCACTCGAGGGTCTGGTCCGCAAGTCCGCGGCCCTGCGCTCGAAGCAGTCCCGTTCGGTCTACTACGAGGCAGTCCCCGCCGGCACCGTCGTCACCGCGGCCGTCGAGGCCCCGCAGCAGAGCGAGTCCGTCACCCAGTAGGTCCCGGCTGCCCACGTCGGCCAGGTACTGAGTGAGCAAGCGGAGGGCCGGCGAGGCTGCGGGGTGACGACCCCGCGGCTCAGTCGTCGATCGCCCGGTACGCCGAGGTCCAGAAGTCCTGGAAGACGGCGGGAGGAGTCGTGGAATCCATCTGGCGCTGGGTCAGCAGGATGCCGACGAGGTCTTCCCCCGGGTCCGTGTAGGCGGAGGTGCCCGTGCCGCCGTTCCACCCGAACCGCCCCGGGGTCGTCGCCAGATCGCTACGCCGGACGGAGACGGAGAGGCCGAAGCCCCAGCCCTCGTCGGGACCGAGGAAGCTGTGGGTTCCCGGCCTCTGCTCCGCCGTCAGGTGGTTGCTGGTCATGAGCTCGACCGAGGGCCGGGACAGCACTCGTTCGCTGCCGTACCGCCCCCGCCCCAGCAGCATCCGGCAGAAGGCCAGGTAGTCGTCCGCCGTCGAGACGAGCCCGCCACCACCGGACGGAAATGCCACCGGGCGCCCCCAGCGGCTGTCGGCGGGATCGTCGTGCAGGGCGAGTTCCGCGGTACGGGGAAGCGCCCGGTAGCTGGGCGGCAGTCGGTCCAGCTTCTCCGGCGGCACGTGGAACGCGGTGTCCCGCATCCCGAGCGGACCGAAGACGCGATCGCTGAGGAAGGACGCGAACGACCGGCCGGCGGCGCGCGCGATCAGCACCCCGAGCACTTCGGAACCCGTGTGGTACATCCACTGCTCGCCCGGCTGATGGACCAGCGGCAGGGCACCGAGTCCCTTCATCCACTCGTCGGGATCGAGCGCCGGCGGGTTCGGGCTGGGTGTGAGGCCGGCCTCGTCCATCGCCCGCTGGATCGGGTGGGTCCCCCGGGGCGCGAGCACCGATCCGATGCCCGGCCGGAACGTCAGCAGATCCCGCAGGGTGATCGGCCGACGTGCCGGAACGGTGTCGTCGAGGGGTCCGTCGAGTCGCCGGAGGACCCTGCGGCCGGCGAGTTCCGGCAACAGCCGGTCCACCGGCTCGTCCAGCCGCAGTACGCACTCCTCCACCAGGATCATCGCGGCCACCGCGGTGACGGGCTTGGTCAGTGACGCGATCCGGAAGATCGTGTCGCGGCGCATCGGCACGGTGCCGCCGGCGGCCATCGTGCCCAGCGCCTCGACCCGTGTCTCCCCGCGCCGGTGCACCACGGTCACGAGGCCGGGCACGTCACCGCGTTCGACGTGACCGGACATGACGTCGCGCATCCGGTCGAGGCGTTCCCCGGACAGTCCGCTGCCGCTCAAAGGTGGTTCCCTTCGTCAGCCGGTGATGAGCACCGGCGGGTCGGTCAGGACGGACGCGCGTCGGAGCCGGTCGGGCGTCAGCCCTTGGACGACGCGTCTCCCAGCGCCTTGGACACGATCGCCTTCGCCTCCTCCTGCACGCGGGCGAGGTGCTCGGGCCCGTGGAAGGACTCCGCGTAGATCTTGTACACGTCCTCGGTGCCGGACGGCCGGGCGGCGAACCAGGCGTTGTCGGAGGAGACCTTGAGACCGCCGAGCGACGCGCCGTTGCCGGGCGCCGCGGTGAGGACCGAGGTGACCGGCTCCCCGGCCAACTCGCCCGCCGGGACCTGTTCGGGGGAGAGCGAGGCGAGGACGGCCTTCTGTTCGCGGGTCGCCGGCGCGTCGATCCGGGCGTAGGCGGGCTCGCCGAAGCGCGCGGTGAGATCGGCGTAGTGCTGCGACGGGCTGCGGCCGGTCACGGCGATGATCTCGGCCGCGAGCAGCGCCAGCAGGATGCCGTCCTTGTCGGTGGTCCACACCGATCCGTCCCGGCGCAGGAAGGACGCGCCGGCGGACTCCTCGCCGCCGAAGCCCAACGAGCCGTCCAGCAGCCCGTCCACGAACCACTTGAAGCCGACCGGCACCTCCACGAGCTTGCGGCCGAGGCCGGCGGCCACCTTGTCGATCATGGACGAGGAGACGAGGGTCTTGCCGATCCCGGCGTCCGACGGCCACTGCCCGCGGTGCTCGTAGAGGTACGAGATCGCGACGGCGAGGTAGTGGTTGGGGTTCATCAGCCCGGCGTCCGGGGTCACGATGCCGTGCCGGTCGGCGTCCGCGTCATTGCCGGTGGACACCTGGAAGTCGTCGCGCCGCGCGATGAGCGAGGCCATGGCGTGCGGTGACGAGCAGTCCATCCGGATCTTGCCGTCCCAGTCGAGCGTCATGAAGCGCCACGTCGGGTCGGAGTGGGGATTGACGACCGTCAGATCCAGCCCGTGGCGCTCGGCGATCCGCCCCCAGTACGCGACCGACGCGCCACCCAGCGGGTCAGCGCCGATCCGTACTCCGGCCGCCCGGACGGCCTCCAGGTCGACCACGGCGGGCAGGTCGTCGGTGTAGTGGGTGAGGAAGTCGTAGCGGCCCGTGGTGCCGGCGGCGAGCGCGCGGGCGTACGGGATCCGCCGGACGTCCTTGAGGCCGCCCGCGATCAGCTCGTTCGCCCGGTCCTGGATCCAGGAGGTGGCGTCGGAACCGGCGGGGCCGCCGTTCGGCGGGTTGTACTTGAAGCCGCCGTCGGCCGGCGGATTGTGCGAGGGCGTGACGACCACGCCGTCCGCCAACCCCGAGGTGCGACCGCGGTTGTGGACCAGGATGGCGTGCGAGACCGCCGGGGTGGGGGTGTAGCCGTCCGCGGTGTCGATCAGCACGGTGACGTCGTTGGCGGCGAACACCTCCAGCGCGGTGGCCCGCGCGGGCTCGGACAGCGCGTGCGTGTCCGCCCCCAGGAAGAGCGGCCCGTCGGTTCCCTGCCCGGCGCGGTACTCGCTGATCGCCTGGCTGGTGGCGGCGATGTGGTCCTCGTTGAACGCGATCGACAGTGACGAACCGCGGTGGCCGGAGGTCCCGAACGCGACCCGCTGCCCCACCTCGCCCGGGTCGGGTCGGAGCGTGTAGTACGCGGTCACCAGCCGGGCCACGTCGACCAGGTCGGCGGGCTGTGCGGGCTGTCCGGCGCGCTCGTGCGGCATCTGGGTCTCCTCCGGGTGCGAGTCCGCCCGCCACCGTGGGCCGGTGCCCGTGGTGGCGGACGTTCCGCGTCGTTCGGCATTGTTCCCATTCTCCGTGCCCGGCGCGAGAGGGCGCACTCCCGGTGGCGCGGACCATTGCCGTGTCGCGGGACAAGCCGCCGTGCGGCGGACAGCCGACGGGCCGCGTGACGTTTGCCGTCCGGCGATCCGGTACAGAAGAGGGCTACGAGGCCTGCACCGATCTCCGCGTCCCGGGCCGGCCCCGCTGATGCCGGAGCGGAACGGGCCGGGAGGGCAACGCCGCGGACGCCGGGTGATCAGCGGAGAGGTGGGACACGGTGAAGGTCGGGCTGTTGACGCGCGAGTATCCACCGGACGTGTACGGCGGAGCCGGGGTGCACGCGGAGTTCCTCGCGCGGGAACTGCGCGGGCTCGTCGATCTCAGCGTCCACAGCTGGAGCACCACCGACACCGACTCCGACACGGGTGGCGACGTCGCGGACCAGGCCTCCCGCCTCGTGCGGCACCGCGCGGCCGCCGGACTGGACGGCGCCAACAACGCACTGCGGACGCTGTCGGTGGACCTGTCCATCGCAGCCGCGGTGACGGACGTCGACCTGGCCCACTCGCACACCTGGTACGCCAACATGGCGGGCCATCTCGCCAAACTGCTGCACGGCATCCCGCACGTGATGACCGCCCACTCCCTGGAACCGCTGCGCCCCTGGAAGGCCGAGCAACTGGGCGGCGGCTACGCGGTCTCCTGCTGGGCCGAGCGCACCGCGGTCGAGGCGGCGGACGCGGTGATCGCGGTGTCCCACGGAATGCGCGCCGACGTGCTCGCCTGCTACCCGCGGGTGGATCCCGACCGGGTCCACGTGGTGCACAACGGCATCGACACGGCCCTCTACCGGCCCGACCCGCGGACCGCCGTCCTGGAACGCCTCGGCATCGATCCGGGCCGGCCCTTCGTCCTGTTCGTCGGCAGGATCACCCGACAGAAGGGCGTCCCGCACCTGGTGCGCGCGGCGCGGGAGTTCGCCCCCGGTACGCAGGTCGTGCTGTGCGCGGGGTCGCCCGACACCCCGGAGCTGGACGCGGAGTTCCGCTCGCTGGTCGGTGAGCTGCGGGAACGGCGCGACGGTGTGGTGTGGATCCCGCAGATGCTGCCCCGCCCCGATGTCGTCCAACTCCTCACCCACGCGGCGGTGTTCGTCTGCCCGTCGGTCTACGAACCGCTCGGCATCGTCAACCTGGAGGCCATGGCCTGCGGCACGGCGGTGGTCGCCTCCGCCGTCGGCGGCATCCCCGAGGTGGTGGAGCACGGCCGTACGGGGCTGCTGGTGCCCTACGAGGAGGCCGATCCGCGCGGCTTCGAGGCCGCGCTGGCGGCCGCTGTCAACGAGGTCGTCACCGACGGGCGGCGGGCCCGGGTGATGGGGGAGGCGGGGCGGCAGCGCGCCGTGACGGAGTTCGGCTGGGACGCGGTGGCACGGAGGACCGTGGAGGTCTACGCGTCGGTACTGGAGTGACCGGCTGCCAGCAGGCAGCCGGAGACGAAGGGGGTCAGGGTGAGCGGACGACCGAACGTGCTGGGCATCGTCCTCGCAGGGGGCGAAGGCAAGCGGCTGATGCCGCTGACCGCGGACCGGGCCAAGCCCGCGGTGCCATTCGGCGGGGTCTACCGACTGGTGGACTTCGTCCTGTCGAACCTGGTGAACGGCGGCATCCACCGCATCTGCGTGCTCACACAGTACAAATCGCACTCCCTGGACCGGCATGTGTCGACCACATGGCGGATGACCGGTCTGCTGGGCGACTACGTCACCCCCGTCCCGGCGCAGCAGCGCCTCGGCCCCCGCTGGTACCTCGGCAGCGCGGACGCCATCTACCAGTCGCTGAACCTCGTGCACGACGAGCAACCCGACTACATCGTGGTCTTCGGCGCCGACCACGTCTACCGCATGGACCCGCGGCACATGCTCGACCGGCACATCGAGGCGGGGGCCGGGGTGACGGTCGCCGGGATACGGGTACCGCGGGAGCAGGCGTCCTCCTTCGGCGTCATCACCACCGCCCACCGCAGCACGCAGATAGACGGCTTCCTGGAGAAGCCGGCCGATCCGCCCGGTCTCGCGGACGACCCGGACAGCGTCTTCGCCTCGATGGGCAACTACATCTTCTCGACCAAGGTCCTCATCGACGCGCTCCAGCAGGACGCCGAGGACGAGAACTCCGTGCACGACATGGGCGGCAGCATCCTGCCGCTGCTCACCGGGCGCGGCCAGGCGCAGGTCTACGACTTCGACGACAACCAGGTGCCGGGCGAGACGGACCGGGACCACGGCTACTGGCGCGATGTGGGCACCCTCGACGCCTACTACGAGGCCCATATGGACCTCATATCGATCCGGCCGGTCTTCAACCTCTACAACCGGCAGTGGCCCATCTTCACCAACCAGGCCCAGCGGCCGCCGGCGAAGTTCGTCGCCGGCGGGATCGCCGGCGAGTCGATGGTCAGCACGGGCTGCATCATCAGCGGCCAGGTCACCGGATCCGTACTGGCCCCCGGGGTGATCGTGGAACAGGGAGCCGTCGTGCAGGAGTCCGTCCTGCTGGAGGGCGTCCGGGTCGGCCGCGGAGCGGTCGTCCGCCGCGCGATCCTCGACAAGAACGTCGTCGTACCGCCCGGGGCGACCATCGGCGTGAACTTCGACCACGACGCCCGGCACTACACCGTCTCCGCCGGCGGAATAGTGGCTCTGGGCAAGGGTCAGCTGGTGGCCTCCTGAGGCGCTCGGCCGGGCCGGGCGGTCACGGACGCAGTTCGGCCCGGCCAGCAGGGGGGGAGAGCTGACCGGGCCGAGACTGCGAGGTAAGGGGGGCCTCTACACACTCGCCTGCCCGGCTCCGGCGACGGCAAACGTCATCACCGTCATGTGATGTACGTCACATGACGGTGATGACGACCTTGCCTCGTCCGTGCCCCGCGTCCAGGTGCCGCATGGCGTCGGCGGCGGCGCTCAGCGGGTACGTCCGGTCGATGACCGGGGTGAGCCTGCCCTCCTCGATGAGCTCCGCCAGGAACCGCAGGTCCTTCTCGCGCTGCACGGACATGAGCCCGCGCAGCCGCTGCCGCAGGAAGGGGGAGAGCAGCATCGCCCGCAGTTGGCGGTCCGAGCCCTGCAGCCACCGGCCGCCGCCTTCGGCGCCGACGATGACGAGCGTTCCCCGGGGGGTGAGGGCCCGCCGCAGCAGTGACAGGGGGCGGTTGCCGCCGGTGTCGAGGATGAGGTCGTACCGCCGTACACCGTCCGCGAAGTCCTCCTGGGTGTAGTCGATCACCTCGTCCGCTCCGAGGGAGCGGACGAGGTCGGTCTTGGCGGTGCTGCAGACGCCGGTGACCCGCGCTCCGAAGGCCTTCGCCAGTTGCACCGCGAACGTCCCCACGGCACCTCCGGCCCCGATGACCAGCACCGACTGGCCGGACTGGATCCGCCCCCGGTCCCGGAGGCCCTGCAGGGCGGCGACGCCGGAGCTGGGTACGGCCGCGGCCTGTTCCGCGGTGAGGTTCGCCGGCTGGTGCGTGATGCGGTCCTGCCGGGCGCACGCGTACTCGGCGAAGGAGCCGTCGCAGGTGCCGAAGACCTCGTCGCCCGGCCGGAACCGGGTCACGTCGGCGCCGGCCTCTTCGACGCTCCCCGCCACGTCCATCCCGCGGACGCGGGCCTTGGGCCTGCGCAGCCCGTAGCCGAAGACGCGGATCAGGTACGGCAGGCCGGTCATGACGTGCCGGTCCCCGACGCCGGCGCTCGCGGCCCGCACGCGCAGGCGCACCTCCCCGGCCCCGACCGCGGGCGGCTCGATGTCCCGGACTTCGAGGACATCGGCCGACCCGTAGCTGTCCTGGACAACCGCCTTCATGACTTCTCTCCTTCGTCGTCCGGGTACTGGAACACCTCGCCGAGCGGCACCGCGAAGGCGCGTGCGATCTGGAACGCCACTTCGAGGGATGGTGAGTAGCGGCCCTGTTCGATCGCGATGACGGTCTGCCGGGTGACGCCGATGCGGTCCGCGAGATCAGCCTGGGTCATCTCGGCGTTCACGAACCGCAGGCGCCGGATGTCGTTGGTGACCCTGGTCGGCTTTCCCACGGCTAGAACCCCCGTCGGTAGGCGACGAGTTTCACCGTGGTCCCGCAGAGCGCCGACAGGACGAACGCGAGGTAGATCGCGTTGGCGATCCAGAAGTGGTCGACCTCCGCCATGGCCAGGCCGAGCGGCGCCACGACGCCGACGCCGAGGACGATGCCGCCGACGTACTCGCCGAGCCGGTGAATCTCCCGGTCCCGCTGGTCGCTCCTGCCGGCCTCCGTGGGCCAGGCGGCGGAGATCGCGACGTGGCCCACGATCGACGCCGTGATCGCGGCGCCGATGGCCAGGAGCATCGGCGTCACGTAAGCGACCGTGTTCAGCGGGACGCCCTGCGCTCTGCCGAGGACGGCCACCAGATAGCCCGCGTACCCGCCGATCGCGACCACCGCGTAGACCCAGGCGTTCTTCTCGTCGAATGACATGCCATGAATGTATGGAAGAGCAGACACGATGTCTATCATTCTTGACATCGCATCTCGTGGACGGCACGTCGACGTCAGATCTGGTTCAGGGCTGCGGGTCAGGCCTGGGGGTGTCCTGCCCGGCGCCGCCGACGGGTGAGGGCGAAGGCGGTCCCGAGGGAGCTGACGAGGCCGATGCCCACGCCGCCGGCCGGCCGAAGGCCGCCCTTCGGTGACGCTGCCTGTTGTAGCGTCTGCGTATCGTGGATTCGTGGGGCCCCGTGGGCTGCGGTCGGGAGGCTGACGCACGTGAAGTTGTCCGTGTCGCTGGGCTATTGGCAGGACCGGCCGCCCGAGGAGGCACTGCTGACGGCGGCCGTCGCCGAGCACCACGGCTACGAAGAGCTGTGGCTCGGCGAGATGGCCACGTACGACGTGTTCGCCCTCGCCACCGCCGTCGCGTTACGCACCCGGAGCATCCCGCTGACCGTCGGCCCGCTCGCCGTGGCCGTACGCGACCCGATGACGATCGCGCGCGGGGTCGCCTCGGTGGCCGCCCTCACCGGGCGGCGGGTGGACGTGGCGATCGGCAGCTCCAGTCCGGTCGTCGTCGAGCAGTGGCACGGCCGCTCGCACCGGCGCAGCGGAGTGGCGCTGCGGGAGTCGGCGATCGCCCTGCGGCAGTTGCTGGACGGGGAGCGGACCACCTCGCCGGGTGAGGTCGTGAGCACCAGCGGGTACCGGCTGCGGCTGCCGGCCCCGAAGTCGCAGCTGACGGTGGCCGCCTTCGGCCCCGTCGCGGTCCGCACGGCGGCCGCGTTCGCCGACCGGATGGTGCTGAACCTCCTCACGCCGGCCTCCGCGGCGACGCTGATCGGACGGATGCGGGCCGAGGCCGGTGCGCTGGGACGTCCGTCGCCCCGGGTGGCCGCCTGGGTGACGGCCGCCGTCGACCCGTCCCCCGAGGCGCTGGAGCAGTTGCGGCGCGGCGTGGTGGGCTACCTCGCGGCGCCCGGCTACGCCGAGATGTTCGTCGAGGCCGGTTTCGGGGAGGTCGTGGAGTTCGCACGGTCCCGGCCGCATCCGCGGGAGCTGCTGGCGGCGGTTCCGGGCGAACTGATGGCCGCGGTCGGGCTGGTCGGCGACCTGGACGCGGTCCGGGCCAGGCTCGCGGAGTACGCGGCGGCGGGAGTGGACGAGATCGCGGTCGTCGCGTCGAGCACGGACGCCGACCCGGGGGGCGAGCGGACGCTCGCCCTGCTGCGGGACCGGTAGACCGCGGGTCGGTCGGCCGGTCGCTGAGGGAGAGAGCGCATATGGGGGCATGGAGACTGCATCCGGCCGAGCGGGTCGCCGAGTACACCGCGGCGGGCTGGTGGGACGGCGAGACCACGGAGTCGCTGCTGCGGGAGCGGGTGCGGGCGCACCCCGGACGGCTCGCGCTCGTCGATCCGCTGAACAAACCGGACCTGATGGGCCGGCCGGTCCGCAGGCTGAGCTGGGCCGAACTCGACGCGGACGTGGACCGCTTCGCGGCCGTGCTGCTGCGGCACGGCATCGGCCAGGGCGACGTGGTGGGGGTGCAGCTGCCCAACATCGTCGAGCTGGTGTCCGTCTACCTCGCCTGCTGGCGGATCGGGGTGATCGTCTCCCCGCTGCCGGTGCAGTACCGCGAGCACGAGACGGTGCAACTGGGCGCACTGGCGGACTTCACGGCGTTCATCACCGCCGAACGGGTCGGCGAGCGGGAGATCGCCGCCGAGGTCGACGGCCTGCGGCAACGACTCCCGCGGCTGCGGCTGCTGCTCGCGTACGAAGCGGCGGGCGGCGAGGGCGAGGGCGACGGCGCGAAGCTCCCGCCCGGGGCGGTATCGCTCGACGCCGAACTGCGGTCGCCGTACGACCCCGCCGACGTCGCCGCGTACACCCGCGAGCACCCCGTCGACCCGAACGACTGCGTCACCATCTGCTGGACCTCGGGCACCGAGAGCACCCCGAAGGGGGTGCCCCGCTGCCACAACGACTGGCTGGCCATCGCCTGGACGTGTCTGGAAGCGCCGAGGATGACGGCGGACGATGTGCTGCTCAACCCCTTCCCGATGGTCAACATGGCGGGTTTTGGCGGGCTCTTCCTGCCGTGGCTGCGGACCGGGTGCGTTCTCGTCCAGCACCACCCGTTCGACCTGCCGGTGTTCCTCCGCCAGATCGCCGAGGAGCACGTCACGTACACCGTCGCGCCCCCGGCGCTGCTGACCATGCTGCTCGCCCGGGAAGAACTCCTCGCGAGCACCGACATCTCGTCACTCACCCGGATCGGCTCGGGCTCGGCGCCGCTCTCCCCGGCGATGGTGCGCGGCTGGCAGGAGCGGTACGGGATCGGCGTCATCAACTTCTTCGGGTCGAACGAGGGCACGGGGATGCTCACCGACCCGTACGACGTGCCGGATCCGGAGGAGCGGGCACGGTACTTCCCCCGGTACGGCGTGCCCGGCGTCGAGTGGTCCACCCGCGGCGCCCGCTGGACGAAGGTGCGGATCGTGGACACCGCGACGGGCGCGGACATCGAGGAGCCGGGCCGGCCGGGGGAGCTGCGGATCAAGAGCCCGCAGGTCTTCGCGGGCTATCTGAAGGGCACCGACCTGCCCAGCCCCTTCGACGACCGGGGATACCTCAGGACGGGCGACGTCTTCGAGATCGCGGGCGATCGTGGTCAGTTCCTGAAGTACGTGGACCGGGCGAAGGACGTGGTGATCCGCGGCGGGATGAACATCGCCCCCGCGGAACTGGAAGAGCTCATCGCCGGACATCCCGCGGTGGCCGAGGTCGCGGTCGTGGGCTATCCCGACGAGGTGCTGGACGAGAAGATCTGCGCGGTGGTCGTGGCCCGCTCCCCGCTCGTGCTGGAAGATCTGGTCGGCTACCTCAAGGAACGGCACATCGCCTCGTACAAACTGCCCGAACGGCTCGAACTCCGTGACGAACTGCCGCGCAACCCCGTCGGCAAGGTGCTGAAACGGGTGCTGCGCGCCTCCGTCGTGGAAGAGGAGAGAACCCATGGACGTTGAGATCGTCGGACGCGCCCTGTCGACCCTGCCGGAGGACGACGACCACCCGTACCGCACCGGCCCCTGGCGTCCGCAGACCACCGAATGGCGGGCGGACGACCTGGAGGTGACCGGCGAGATCCCGGCCGACCTCGAAGGCGTCTACCTGCGCAACACCGAGAACCCGGTGCACCCCGCCATCTCGCTGTACCACCCCTTCGACGGCGACGGCATGGTCCATGTGGTGGGCTTCCGCGACGGAAAGGCCTTCTACCGCAACCGCTTCGTGCGCACCGACGGCTTCACCGCGGAACAGGAGGCGGGAAAGGCACTGTGGGCGGGCATCGCCGAGCGTCCCGCGCTGTCGCTGCGCGAGGACGGCTGGGGTGCGCGCACCCGGATGAAGGACGCCTCCAGCACCGACATCGTCGTCCACGCCGGTCAGGCACTGAGCAGTTTCTGGCAGTGCGGGGACCTCTACCGGCTGGACCCGCTCACCCTGGAGACCATCGGCAAGTCCCCCTGGGCGCCGGACTGGGGCGTCTCCGCGCACACCAAGGTCGACGGCCGCACGGGCGAACTGCTCTTCTTCAGCTACGCCACCGAGGCGCCCTATCTGCGCTACGGGGTGGTCGGCCCGGACAACCGCCTGAAGCACCTCACCGATGTCCCGCTGCCCGGCCCGCGACTGCCGCACGACATGGCCTTCACCGAGAACTACACGATCCTCAACGACTTCCCGCTGTTCTGGGACCCGGCCCTGATCGCCCAGGGCAAGTACGCCTCCCGCTTCCACCGCGACCTGCCGAGCCGCTTCGGGGTCGTCCCCCGCCACGGCACCGAGGTCCGCTGGTTCGAGGCCGACCCGACGTACGTCCTGCACTTCGTCAACGCCTACGAGGACGGCGACGAGATCGTCGTCGACGGCTTCCACCAGGGCTGCCCCGAGCCTGCCGACCCGGGCGGGAAGGGCGTCTACCAGCGGATGTTCCGCTTCCTGGCACTGGAACGGATGGAGACCCGGCTGCACCGCTGGCGGCTGAACCTGGTGACCGGGCAGGCGAAGGAGGAACGGCTCAGCGAGCGCTTCACCGAGTTCGGGATGATCAACCCGAACCTCGGCGGACAGCCGTACCGGTACACCTACGCCGCCACCCAGCGTCCGGGCTGGTTCCTCTTCGACGGCATCGTCCGGCACGATCTGCACACCGGGAGCGAGGAGCGGTACGCGCTGCCCGAGGGCGTGTACGGCAGCGAGACCGCCATGGCCCCGCGCCCCGGCGCGACCGCGGAGGACGACGGCTACCTCATCACGCTGACGACCGACATGAACGCCGACCGTTCCGAATGCCTCGTGTTCGACGCGGCCCGCCTCACCGACGGGCCGATCGCCCGGGTGCGGCTGCCGGAACGGATCTCCAGCGGGACGCACTCGACGTGGGCGGCCGGCTCCGCACTGCCGGGCTGGCGCGACGGGGCGGACGTTCTGTGACGGGCGCTTCGTAGGGGACGGGAGTCACAGGCTGCGGCCGTTCCGGGAGAAGTGCTGGTAGTCGGGGTTGTCCCAGCGGCCGCCCCACTGCCAGCCGATGGCCTGCATGGCGCTGTGCACGACGTCGCCCGGCTGGATCATCCCCGGCACGGACTCCCCGCGGTCGAGGAAGCGCTCGGCGTCGCCGGGGTGGACGTCGCCGTTGACGTCGACATAGGGATTCTCGGCGGTGTTGATGTCGATGGCGTCGCCGTAGGAGTGCTGCGACTGCGTTCCCGGGTCCCCGGTGACCTGGCGGCAGTTGAAGGCAGAGGTGTTGTCGGCCGCCATCGCGGCCTCGTCGTCGCCGTGGAAATCGGCCATCACCTGCATCCGCGCGATGGGGAAGCGGGCGGCGAATGCCTTGGTGAAGACGCCCACCACGGGGTCGACGACGTTCTTGTGGACGATCAGCTCGCCGCGGTGCACCACCCCGTCGTAGCCCCAGTGGTTCATCCGGATCAGCCGCAGGTCGTCCGGCCCCACCGGGCAGCCGGCGCGGTAGGTGTCGACGAGCTTCTCCGGCGGGACGGACTCGACGATGGCGTCGAGGGCCGGTTCCGGCGCGGCGACCGCGGCCTGGGGCCAGCCGCCGAGCAGCGCGGCGATCAGTGCCGGAGCCGCCAGGCGGTGGGCCGTACTTCGAGAAGGACGCATGTGGGGAGGGGTACCAGGCACGGCCGCGGCCAATCGGCTGCGGCAGCCGGGTCGCCCGTGCGGCGCACCGCACCCGGCACCCCCGACCCGAACGGCCCACTGCGCCCAGGCGCTCCCATGACCCGCCGGACGCGCGGTGGTTGACGTGCGGAGCCGATTGCAACACTATTCCACTACTGAACTAGTGAAAGGGTGATGCGGGCGTGATCGAGTACCGCATCGACCGCCGCAGCGGCGTGTCCACGTACCAGCAGATCGTCCTCCAGACCAAGCAGGCCCTACGGCTGGGCCTGCTGCTGCCGGGCGACAAACTCCCCACCGCGCGGGAGGTCGTCGAAGCGACAGCCATCAACCCCAACACGGTTCTCAAGGCCTACCGCGAACTCGACCGTGAGGGGCTGGTCGAACCCCGCCCCGGGCTGGGCACCTTCGTCCGGCGGTCCCTCGCCAGGCCCGGGGCGGAGGCGGACGGACCGCTGCGCGCCGAACTGGTCGGCTGGGTGGACCGGGCGCGCGAGGCGGGACTGGAACGCGAGGACGTCACCGCTCTGGTGGCCTCCGTACTTGAACAGCGCTACGGGACCGGGGCCACCCCGGACGCACCCGCGCGGAACATCGAGGGGGACGCATGAGGGATCCGGCAGAAGACCGGCGGACGGCGGTGGAGGCGGCCGGCCTGGGCATGGGGTACCGGCGGGAGTGGGCACTGCGGGAGTGCGCCTTCCGGATCCCGGCGGGCCGGGTGTGCGGGGTGGTGGGCCCCAACGGCGCGGGCAAGAGCACCCTGCTGGCGCTGGCCGCGGGGCTGTTGCGGCCGACCGAAGGCACCATCCGGACGTTCGGCCGTCACGCGGACGACCCGGAGCAGCGCCACCTCGTGGCCTTCGTCGGCCAGGACAAGCCGCTCTACCCGCGCTTCACGGTCGCGGAGACGCTGCGCCTGGGCCGTGAACTGAATCCGCGCTGGGACGCGGGCCGCGCCCAGCGCGTCGTCGACCAGGGCGACCTCGACCCCGGGGCGCGGATCGGATCGCTCTCCGGCGGCCAGCGCACCCGCGTCGCCATGGCGTTGGCCCTGGGCAAGCGCCCCGAACTGCTGCTGCTCGACGAACCCATGGCGGACATGGATCCGCTCGCCCGCCATCAGCTCATGGGCACGCTGATGTCGGAGGCGGCGGAGCACAGCACCACCATCGTGATGTCCTCGCACATCCTCAGCGAACTGGAGAGCGTCATCGACTTCCTGCTGCTGGTCGACGCCGGCCGGGTGCGGCTGGCGGGTGAGGTGGAGGAGATCGTGCGAGCCCACCGGATCCTGGTCGGCGCGCACACCGGAACCGGAACACCGCTGGGACTGGCCGCCCACAGCGTCATCGAAACGCGGCACAGCGGACGCCAGTTCACCGCACTGATACGTCCCGAAGGGCCGGTCCTCGGCGCATGGCAGAGCAGCGAGCCGACTCTGGAGGAACTGCTCCTCGGCTATCTGCGCTCTCCGCTGGCCCCGTCGATGTGCACCGACAGCGCGCGCGTTCTCGAAACGGCGGTGACGTCATGACGACGGACACACTCGACGCGGCGGCCCCGGTGACGCGGCGGCCGCGGGCCGGCGGACGGCTGCACGGCCTGCTCTGGCTGGTCTGGCGGCAGAACCGGGTCGCGGTCTGGCTGGGCCTGGCCGTGGTGGTCCTCGGCACCGGCTGGCTGCTGACCGAGCACCTCGCCATCGCCGACGGGATGGACACGGCGCGGCGCGCCGGATGCGGCAAGCCGACGGAGTGGCGCAACCCGGGCTGCAACGAGCTGTGGAACGACGTCTACCTCCGCGCTCAGCGCTTCCCGAGCATCGTCCAGCCCGCGCTCGCGCTGCTCCCGCTGCTGATCGGCCTCTTCCTCGGCGCTCCGCTGCTGGCCCAGGAGTACGAGCACGGCACGCTCCGGCTGCTCTGGACCCAGTCCGTCTCGCGAAGCCGCTGGCTCGCCTTCCGGCTGGGCGGTGCCGGCCTGATCGTCCTGCTCGTGTCCGGGTCCCTGGCCGGAGCGGCCGGCTGGTTCTGGCTGACGGACGTGCACCGGGGCTTCTTCACGTACGCCCTGCCGTTCGCGGCGGTCACCTATCCGGTGATCGGCCCGGTGGCGGTGGCCACGGCGCTGTTCGCGCTCGCCCTGGGCGCCGTGGCGGGGATGCTGCTGCGCCGCACGCTGCCGGCGATGGCGGCGACCGGAGGGGCCCTGGCGGCCGTCGAACTCGGTCTGTACGCCCTGCGCCCCCACCTGTATCCCCTCGTCCACACGACCCAGGTCGGCCGGAGCGGCAGAGACTTCTTCCACGTGCCGGAAGGGGCCTGGATGGTGTCGAACGGAACGGTGCTGCCGGACGGTTCGAAGGTCCCGTTCCCGTGCGGAAGCGACCTCGTGTGCCAGGCGTCCCGCACGTTCTACGGCGACTACCACCCGGTCTCGCACCTCCTGCCGATCCAGCTCATCGAGTCCGGGATCCTGCTGCTCGGCACGGCGGCCCTGGTGGCCTTCGCGTTCCACCGGTTGCGGCGCGCGGCCGTCTGACGGTGCCGCCGCATGGCCCACTCCGGCGAGTGGTCGGGCCCCGGTCGCCCCTAGCGTGGCGGTATGGCAGACCAGCACGGTGCGCATGCCAGGCCGCGTTCGCTCTCGGAGCACTGGGGGGCGTTCAAGGTGTCGCCGTTCCTGCCCGCCGTGGTACTGGTCCTCATCCTGGGGGCGGCGGCCGGGCTCTTCGCGGGCTCCTACTGCTACGCCATGGCCAACCCCACTCCGCACCGGATCCCCACCGCCGTGACGGGGGAGTCGGACCAGGGCGAGGCGTTCGTGGCCGGGATGGAGAAGGCGCTCGGCGCCTCGCTCGCCGTGCAGCGTTACCCGACGTACGAGCGGGCGGTCGAGGCCGTCGACGACCAGCAGGCCTTCGCGATCATCGAGCTCGGTCCCTCCGCGGTGCGGCTCGACACCGCGGGGGCGGCCGGTGCGTCGGTCGCCCGGCTGCTGACGACGGCCGCGCCGAAGGTCGGTGCCGCGCTGCACACCCCGGTCACGGTGCGGGACATCAAACCGCTGCAGCCCACCGACCCGCAGGGACTCGCGCTGTTCTACATCTCGCTGGCCGCGGTCATCATCGGCTTCGTCGGGGCGATCCAGCTGAGCGTGCACGCCAGGGCGCTCAACGCGGGGGAGCGGGTCGCCTTCACGGTCGGGTACTCGCTCTTCGGCGGGTTCGTCATCTGCGCGGTGGTGGACTGGCTGCTCGGCGTGCTCGACCTGCCGTTCCCGCAGTCCTGGCTGATCCTGGCGCTGACGATGTTCACCTCGGGCATGGTCTTCACCATGTTCAACACGCTCTTCGGCCGCTGGGCGATGATCCCGACCTGGGGCCTGATGGTGCTCCTCGGCAACCCGTCGTCGGGCGGTGCGGTGTCCTGGCCGCTGCTGCCGTCGCCACTGGGCCGCATCGGCCGGTGGCTGCCGCCGGGCGCCTCGGTCAACGCGCAGCACAACGCCATCTACTTCGCGGGACACCAGTACCTCTTCCCCTACCTGGTGCTCGCCGCCTGGAGCCTGGTGGCCGTGACCGTCTTCCTCGTCTGGCGCCACCGCCACCCGGGCGGCCGGGAGCGCAACCCCGCACACGCCACGGCTCCGGCCGGCGCCTGAGGGCTCGCGGGCCGTCGTAGATCCACTTGCCGTGCGGTCCGCCCGGGTGTGCCCTGGAAGGAGACAGCGGAAGGAGTTCCGTCATGGCCACTGCCTCAGTGGTGCCGGCTCGGCACCACGGCTCGCTCGGAGTCGCCCTGCCCGTCACGCTGGGCGTGATCTACGGCGTCTGGGCGGCGTTCATCGCCCGCGAGAGCGGGCCGCTCACCGGTGGCGACATCGCGCTCGGCGTGGTAGCCGGCGCTGTCGTGGCCGCGCTGTGCTTCGTGCTCGGCAGGACGCAGATGGAGCTGCCGCGCGAGCTGCGCGCCGCGGCCTACGGGGTGCTGACGGGGGTGTCGGTGGGCTTCCTGCACAGCCTGACCGGCGAAAGCATCCTGCGGTGCGTCGGAATGGGCCTCTTCTTCGCGGCCGGGGCGGTCGCCGCCTCGTACTACGTTTTCTATACGCACGAGTCCTGACCGGCGCCAGGCCCGGCGTCCGCCCCCGCGTCGTGCACGCAGCGCGCGACCTGGACCCGGTTGGAGACCTCCAGCTTGGCGAACACGCTCCCGACGTGGGTCTTGACGGTGGCCACACCCATGTAGAGCGACCGGGCGATCTCCGGGTTCGTCAGACCCTCACTCACCGCGATCGCCACCTCCCGCTCGCGGGCGGTCAGCCGGTCCAGCAGGGCGAGCGCCGCGTGCTGCCGTGACGTGTCGGGCGTCGTGGTGACGGCGGCGATCAGTCGGGTGGTCACGCTGGCGGACAGGCTCGGCTCCCCGCGGGCGACCCGCCGGACCGCGAGCACCAGCTCGGCCGGCGGGGTGTCCTTGAGCAGGAACCCCACGGCTCCGTGCCGCAGCGCCGTCAGGACCATCTCGTCGGTGTCGAACGTGGTCAGGATGACGATCCGGGTGCCGCTGCCCAGCTCCCGCAGTCTGCGGGTGGCGGCCAGCCCGTCCATCCGCGGCATCCGGATGTCCATCAGGACGACGTCGGGCAGCGCGCGGGCGACCGCGTCGAGCGCCTCCTGCCCGTCGGCGGCCTCCGCGACCAGCTCCAGGTCCGGCGCTCCGCCCAGGATCATCCGCAGGCCGGCCCGCACCAGCGGGTCGTCGTCCACGATCAGCACCCTGATCCGCGCCGTGGTCACGCCGGCCACGGGAGCCTCGCCCGGACGGCGAAGTGCCCGCCCTCCTCGACCCCGAAGCGCAGCGTCCCGCCCGCCAGCTCGGCGCGCTCGCCCAGGCCCGCGAGACCGACCCCGGCCGAGGTCAGCGGCGCACCGGCCGGGAGTCCGACCGGGTTGCGGACCTCGATGCGCAAGTGGTCCCCGGGTGCCCCCGCCAGCCGCACGGCGACCGCCGTACCCGGGGCGTGCTTGCGGGCGTTGGTGAGGGCTTCCTGCACGATCCGGAAGGACGTCAGTGACAGCGTCCCGGTGATGGCGGACAGGTCGGGGCCGGTCCCCCCGGGCAGCCCCGAGGTGTCGAGCCGGACGACCGAGCCGGCCTCCCGGGCATCGGCCAGCAGCGCCGGCAGCTCGGCGAGCGTCGGCTGGGACCGCTCGGCGCCGGACGGCTGTCCGGACCGCAGCACGCCCAGCACCTGCCGCAGTTCGGCCAGCGCCAGCTGCGCGTTGGTCTGGATGGTCTGGGCGGTGGCCGCGGTCTCGGCCCGGCTGAGGTCCTCGCGAAAAGTCAGCGCCCCGGCGTGCAGGGCCACCAGGGAGATCCGGTGCGCCAGATCGTCGTGCATCTCCCGGGCGATGCGGGTCCGCTCGGCGTCGCGGGCCGCCTGCGCGGCCAGGGCCCGCTCCCGCTCGGCGGTCAGCGCCCGCTCCCGCAGCGACGCGAGGAGTTCGCGCCGGGCGGCGGCGTAGTACCCGGTGGTGACGGCGGCCGCGAAGATCAGCAGGACCACCACGACGTTGCCCGCGACGGGGTAAGCGTGGCTGTCCACGGCGGGGGAGAGCCAGGGGCGGTACAGGCCGGCGGACACCACGGCGCCGGCCGCCGCGAGGGCCCCGACCAGGGCGATCCACCACCGCCGCCGGTAGGTCGCCATCGTGGCGACGGCCAGCGTCATCGCCCCCAGCCCGGCCACCGAGACAGGCGCCAACGCGACCAGCAGGCAGGCGACCGCCAGCGGGTACCGGCGCCGGAGCGGCAGCAGTCCCAGCGCCACCGCACCCAGCAGGAGATCCAGGAGGAGCGCGGCTCCCACGCGGTCCGTCCGCGCCGGGCTCAGCGGCTCGGAGTGCAGCACGGCGGCCTGCACGATCCAGGCGACGGCTCCGAGGCCCGCCGCGAGCAGGTAGCGCCGGACCGGCGCCCGGACTCCGGACGCCGAGGGCACCTTCGCCCGGTCCCGCGGCGGGGGCGGTGGTGTGGTCATGGGCTCAGAGTAGGTGCCGTCCGGCGGTCCGCAGACCCCCCGAAGGGCTCGGTCGTCTCCACCCTGGGGTGGAGCTCCTTCCGCCCCGGAGGGGAGGTTTCCGGGGCGGGGGGCCCGCAGTGTTGCCCTCACCGAACACAGCCATGCGGACGAGGAGCGGGAATATGAGTACGCACAGACGGAGGGCCGCAGCGACCGGGATCCTGTTCATCCTGGCAGCGGTCACCTCCATCATCGGCCTTCTGCAGTACGCGCCGATCCTGGATCACACCGGGTACGTCGTCGAGGGGTCCGCGCAGGTGGGCAGGGTGGCATCGGGCGCGCTGCTGGAGCTGACGTGTGTCTTCTCCATCATCGGCACCGCGATTCTCATGTTCCCCCTCCTGAGGAAGCGAAGTGAGACCGCGGCGCTCGGATACGTCTGCTTCCGCCTGCTCGAAGCCGCGATCATCGTCGTCGGAATCATCAGCCTGCTCTCGGTGATGACGCTCGGTCAGGAGTTCTCCCGGGCCCAGTCCCCCGACGCCGCCGCGTACCTGACCGCGAGCAGGCTGCTGGTGGCGCAGCACGACTGGTCGTTCCTGTTCGGGCCCAATCTGGCGCTGGGCCCGAGCACGTTGATGATGGGCTGGTTCCTGTACCGGTCCCGACTCGTTCCGCGCTGGATCGCGGCCCTGGGCATCGTCGGAGGGCCGCTGATCCTCGCCTCGGGCGTGCTGGTCCTGTTCGGTGTCTACGAGCAGATCTCCGTGTGGGGGACCGTGTGCGCGCTTCCGGTGTTCCTCTACGAGATGACCCTGGCGGTCTGGCTCGTTGCCAGGGGGTTCCGCCCCGCCGGGCCGGCTTCCCTGCCGGCCCGGTAGGTCAGTCGGCCCCGGTCACCGGCGTCTCGCCGGAGCCGCGGACGATGAAACGGGTCAGCAGGATCACCGAACGCGGTGCGGAGCGGTCGCCGTCGATCCTCGAGAACAGCAGGTTCGCCGCGGTGCTGCCGAGGGCCACCGGGTCCTGACTCACCACGGTCAGCGGTGGGCTGAGCCGTTCCGCGAGCGGGAAGTCGTCGAAGCCGACGAGCGCGATCCGTTCGAACAGGCCGCCCTCGGCCTGGCCGAGACCGTCCATGACGCCGATGGTGATCAGGTCGTTGCTGGTGAACAGCGCGGTCGGCGGCCGGCGCAGGGCGCGCAGCTGCGCCAGCGCCGCGGCCGCGTCGGGCTGGGAGCGCAGTTCGTGCCGGACCAGTTCGGGATCCTCCGCCACGCCCCGGGCCGCCAGTGCCTCCTGATAGCCGGCGTAGCGCTCGCGCTGGGTCCAGATGCCGAACCGGTCGCCGAGGTAGGCGATCCGGGTGTGCCCGTGGTCCAGCAGGTGGGTGACGGCCCGGTTCGCCCCGTCGCGGTTGTCGACGGTGACGGTGTCGACCGCCAGGCCCTTGGCCGGGCGGTCGACACACACGACCCGGGTGCCGCCCTCCATGGGCTGCTTGAGGAATCCGTGACTGCCGATGGTCGGCACGAGGATCAGGCCGTCGACCTGCCGGGCGCAGAACGCCGCCACGACCTCCTGCTCCCTGCGCGGCTCGTCGTTGGTGCTGCCGACCAGGACCAGGTACCCGCGCCGGTGCGCCTCGTCCTCCACGGACCGGGCCATCAGGGCGTAGAACGGGTTCGCCAGATCGTCCACCACCAGTCCGATGGTGGACGTCCCCAGGTTCTTCGAGCGCAGGTTCCGGGCGTTGTCGTTGCGCTGGTAGCCCAGCTTCCGCACCGCCTGCTCGACTCGGGCCGTGGTGTCCGGGGACACGGCCGACTCGCCGGATATGACACGGGAGACCGTCATGGGGCTCACTCCCGCGGCGCGGGCCACGTCCTTCATCGTCGGGCGCTTCACGGGCCTCCTCATCGACGGGCCCCGGTGCGGTGCCGGACCCGTCGCGTGGTTGATGGCCGGCGGGACCCTCCGCACTCCCCGCGTGCGGTCCGGGCACCGGCGGCGCCAACGTTACCCACCCCTGCCGCCCGAGACGGGGGCGGGACCGGATGAGCAGCCCCGGCCCCGCCCCCGTCCCCGGTCCGGCGGTCAGCAGGCGGACTTGTAGAAGTACTTGGTGATGCTCGGGTCGGTCATGTTCGCCTTGGTGATGGCGACCATGGGAGTGCCGATCTGGGCGGTCACCTTCTTGCCCTCGATGGCGGCCAGTGCCTGGTCGACGCCCTGGGTGCCGATGCCGGCCGGGTCCTGCGCGACCAGGACGTCCAGGGTGCCGTTCTTGAGCGCGGTGATCTCGTCGGGTTCGGCGTCGAACGCGGCGACCTTGACCTTGCCCTGCCTGCCGGCGGCCTGCAGTCCGGTGGACACCCCCTGGGCGGTGTTGGTGTTGCCCGCGAAGACACCGCCGAGGTCGGGGTGCGCGGCGAGGGTCGCCTGGATCTGCGACGCGGCCGTGGCCGGCAGGTCGTTGTCGTACAGCACAGGGAGCAGCGTGATCGCGGGGTGGTTGCCCTGCATCTCCTCGGTGAAGCCCTTGATGCGGGCGTCGGTGGTGGAGACACCGGGCTTGACACTGATGACGATGGCCGAGCCCTTGTCGCCCATCAGTTGGGCCAGGGCCTTGGCCGCGGCCTTGCCGCCGGCCTCGTTGTCGGAGGAGATCCGCGAGACGCCCACCGAGGCCTCGGTGACCGAGGTGTCCACGAGCACGACCTTGGTGCCCGCGCTCTGGATCTGCTGGAGCGAGGGGGTCAGCGCCGTACTGTCCACCGGGGATATCAGCAGGCCGTCCGGGCGGGTGGCGGCGACGGAGTCGATGATCGGCCGCTGTACCGCGACGTCCCACTGCGCCGAACCGTTGATCTTGAGGTCGACGCCGACCTTCGCGGCCTCGGCCTGGGCGGCGCACGCCATCGTGATGTAGAAGGGGTCGCTCTTGACGCCGGTGATCAGTTGGAGGGTCTTCTTCCCGGAACCGGCTGACCCGCTGTCGTCGCTGCAGCCGGCGGTGGTGGCCAACACGGCCAGCACCGCGCAGCATCCGGCGAACTTCATGGCTCTGTGCATGGCGGAGATCCTTCTGTGAGGGTTCGGCCCGAGCGGGGGGTTGCGTTCGGCGCGCGGTCAGCCGCGGTCGCGGCTGCGCCTGCGGAACTGGTCGAGGTAGACGGCGAGGACCAGGACCACGCCGATGGCGACGTCCTGCCAGTACTGCTGGACGCCGATGATGATCAGGCCGGTGGTCAGGACCGCCGGGATGAAGACCCCGATCACCGTGCCGAGTACCGATCCGCGGCCGCCGAAGAGGCTGGCGCCGCCGAGCACCACCGCGGTGATGACCTTGAGGTTGTCGGTGGAGTGGCCGGCGATGGACGTGGTGCCGAAGTAGGCCAGCCACATCACACTGCCGAGTCCCGCCAGCAGTCCGGCCAGCGCGTAGACCAGGATGAGATGGCGGTCCACCGCGATGCCCACCCGGCGCGCGCCCTCCGCGTTGGAGCCGATCGCGTAGGTGTAGCGGCCGAACCGGGTGTAGGCGAGCACCAGGCCGAACACGACGGTGGTGCCGAACGCGATGACCACCAGCCAGGGGATCTGCCCGAAGAGCTTGCCGAACCCGATGGTGTGCTGCAGTTTGCCCGAGACGGCCCCGGTGAGGTCCTGCCCGCCGGTGATGATCTGGGCGAGGCCCAGGGCCGCGCCGAAGCCGCCGAGTGTGACGATCAGCGGGGGCACCTTGGCCTTGGCCACCAGCAGCCCCTGCACCGCGCCCCACACCAGTCCGGTGGCCAGGGCTATCAGCGCGCTGACGGTGATGGTGCCCCAGCCCGACGCGGCGCCACCGTGGTGCACGGTGTACTCGCCGGACAGCACGGCCGCCAGGACGAGCACCGAGCCGACGGACAGGTCGATCCCGGCCACGATGATGACGAAGGTCATGCCGACGCCGAGCACCAGGTAGATCGCGGCGTTGGTGGCTATCTGGGTGATGTCGTACGGGGTGAGGAAGGTGTTCGGCGCGGCGATGGTGAAGAAGGCGACCAGGAGCACGAGGACGCCGAACGTCCAGGCCTCGTTGACCGCCGCGAGGCGCTGGGCCCACCCCGGTACGGTGATCCGCTTCCGCGCGGGCGCGTTGTCCGGAGCGGTTACCGGGTCCGCGGCCGCCGTCTTCTCCAGCCGCGGCCCGTCTGATTCCGTCATGTTCCGTCCCGACATCTCCGGCTTCACGCCCCACCACCGTTCGCCGCCGGGTCCAGTGCCCCGGTCATCGCGCCGACCAGTTCCTCGACCGATGACTGCGCGGCGGTGAACCGCGCGACCCGGCGGCCCAGCCGCAGTACCTCGACGCGGTCCGCCACCGACAGCACCTCGGGCATGTTGTGGCTGATCAGGACGACGGCGATACCGCGGTCCCGGACGCGCCGGATGGTGTCGAGCACCCGACCGCGCTGCACCACGCCGAGGGCGGCGGTCGGTTCGTCCATGAAGATGATCCGATTGGCGAAGGCGACCGCCCTGGCCACCGCGACCGACTGGCGCTGGCCGCCCGACAGGGAGGCGACGGGGACGTTCACGTCCCGCAGGTCGACCCCGAGTTCGGCGAAGGCCGTGACGGCCGACCGGCGCATCGCCGCCCGGTCGAGCACGTGGAGCCGTCCGAGCAGGCCGCTGCGGAACAGCTCCCGGCCCAGGTGCAGATTGGCCGCCGCGTCCAGGTCCGGCGCGAGCGCCAGGTCCTGGTAGACGGTCTCGATGCCGTACCGCCGGGCGTCCAGGGGGCTGGTCAGCCGCACCGGCGCGCCGTCCACCAGGATCTGCCCGCCGTCCGGTCTGATGGTGCCGGACAACGTCTTGACCAGAGTGCTCTTCCCGGCGCCGTTGTCGCCGATGAGTGCGACGACCTCACCGGGCCAGGCGGTGAAATCAGCACCCTGGAGAGCCTGGACATGACCGAAGTGCTTGGTCACCCCCCGCGCCTCCAGGAGTGGTTCTGCCATCGGGAAACCTCCCCGTGCCTTGGTAACGTTCTCAGCGATTCCCGGATTGTGGGCGTGGCCTGATGATGTGTCAATACTCCGCGCACAGGTGCCTTTCGGCCCTCCGGTACCGGACAGGCCCGTGTTTTGCGGCGTGGTGGGCACTCTTGACACGCCATCAGGGACACGTCAAGAATCCTCTTTTGATTGATAACGTTCACATGCACTTCGAGCATCCTCCGTGCCTTCAGGACGCTGGCCTCGCGGGCGAGCGGCCTTCCCCACGACAAGGTGGTCCTCCGTGCTCCGATCGCATTCCCTCCGGCACCGCGGTGCCCCCGGCGCCAATCCGCCTCCCGGCCGGCCCACCCCGTTGCTGAGATTCGGGACGGCCCTCTCCTGTCTGCTGCTGACCGCGGTGGGCGCGGTCGCCCTCGCCGCACCCCCCGCGCTGGCCGCGGTGGCGAACCCGACCCAGTACGTCGATCCGTTCATCGGCACCGATGACAGCACCGCGCCCAACCCGGTGCCGGGCGGCGCCGGCGGAAGCACCTATCCGGGCGCGGTGGTCCCGTTCGGCGGGGTCCAGCTGAGCCCGGACACCCCGACCGCCTCGCCGTCCGGCTACCGTGCCTCGGACACCACCGTCGAGAGCTTCAGCGCCACCCACTTCGACGGGGCGGGCTGCTCGAACAACGAGGACCTGCCGATGCTCCCGATCACCGGAGCGCTGGGCACCTCGCCGGGTACCGGGTGGACCGGCTACGCGTCCGGCTACACCAAGGCGAACGAGTCCGCGGCGCCCGGCTACTACAAGACCCGGCTGGACAAGTACGCCACCAACGTCGAGCTGACCGCGACCACCCGCACCGGCATGGGCAAGCTCACCTACCCCGCCGGCACGGCCTCCAAGCTGCTGATCAACACCAGTCGCAGTGCCACCGGCAACCGCAGTGGGTCGGTCCAGATCAGCGGCTCGGAGGTCTCCGGCAGCGTCACCGCGGGCGGCTTCTGCGGCTCGTCGAAGACGTACCAGATCTTCTTCGACATCCGCTTCGACAAGGCCCCCACCGGGTTCGGTACCTGGAGCGGCGGGACGGTCACCGCGGGCTCGGCGAGTGCCAACGGCACCAACACCGGCGCCTATGTCACCTTCGACACCACGGCCGCCCAGAGCGTCCAGTTCAAGGTCGCGCTGTCGTACGTCAGCGTCGCGAACGCGAAGACCAACCTCACCACCGAGAACAACGGCTGGGACTTCAACGCCGTGCGCACCGCGGCGGACACCTCCTGGAACCAGATCCTCAACCGGGTCCAGATCCCCAGCGGCGGCGCCACCGAGCTGCTGAAGTTCTACACCGCCCTCTACCACGTCTTCCAGAGCCCGAACATCTCCAGCGACGTGAACGGCGACTACCGGGGATTCGACGGGGCGGTGCACAACTCCGCGCGCCCGGTCTACCAGAACTACTCCGGCTGGGACATCTACCGTTCCTGGGCGGCCCTGATCGCGCTGATCGCGCCGACCGAGGCGAGTGACATCGCCAAGTCCATGGTCCTCGACGGTCAGCAGGGCGGCCTGCTGCCCAAGTGGTCGCAGCAGACCAACGAGGACTTCGTGATGACGGGCGATCCCGGGCCCATCATCGTGAGCAGCATGTACGCCTTCGGCGCCCGGGACTTCGACACCGCCGCCGCGCTGGCGCTGATGGAGAAGTCCTCCAACGGCGGCACCATCCAGGGCACCGCGATCCGCGGCCGGCAGTCCACGTTCACCAGCCTGCACTACATCAACGGCGACCCGTCGGACTCGCTGGAGTACTCGGCGTCCGACTTCGCCACGGCGCAGTTCGCCAAGTCGCTGGGCGACACGAGCAGCTACAACACGCACATGACGCGCGCCCAGTGGTGGCGCAACACCTACAACCCCGAGTCCGGCTTCGTCCACCCGCGCAACAGCGACGGCAGCTGGCCCTGGCCCCTGGACCCGGCCAGCCAGTCCACCTTCACCGAGGGCAACGCGGCCCAGTACACCTGGATGGTCACCTACGACTTCGCCGGCCTCGTCAACTCGATGGGCGGCCGGCAGACCGCCGTACAGCGTCTGGACCACCACTTCACCGAGGTCAACGCCGGGCAGAGCCGGCCGTACTACTACATCGGCAACGAGCCGGAGCACGGTGTGCCGTGGGCGTACAACTACGCCCGGCACCCGTCCGGCGCGTCGGACGCGGTGCGCAAGGTGATGACCGAGTCGTTCACCACCGGGCCGGGCGGACTGCCCGGCAACGACGACCTGGGCGCGACCTCCGCCTGGTACGTCTGGGCCGCGCTCGGCATGTACCCCGCGACCCCCGGCGCCGACACGCTCGCCGTGCACGGCCCGACGTTCCCCTCGATCACGATCCAGCGGGCCGCGGGGGACATCACCATCAACTCCTCGGGCTCCGGCAGCTACGTCCAGGGCCTGAGCGTCAACGGCGCCGCCACCGGGCACAGCTACCTGCGCTACCCGGACGTGGCGGGTGGCGGGACGCTGAACTACACGATGGGCGGAACGCCGAGCGCGACGTGGGGCACCGGCGCCGCTGACGTGCCGCCGTCGTTCCAGGACGGCGCGACCTCGGTCCCCGCCGCTCCCGAACTGGGCGCGAACCTGGCCCTGGGCAAGCCGGTGACCAGCTCCGCGGCCCCCTGTGCCGCGGCCGAGTCGGTGGACAAGGCCGTCGACGGCTCGCTGAGGAGCAACAGCAAGTGGTGCACCAACACGGCGCCACCGACGGTGCAGGTCGATCTCGGCTCCGCGCAGTCGGTCTCCTCGTTCGTCGTCAAGCACGCCGGACTGGGCGGCGAGAACACCGCCTGGAACACCGGCGCGTACACGATCCAGACGAGCACCGACGGCACGACGTGGACCGCCGCGGCGACCGTCACCGGCTCCCGGTCCAGCAGGACGTACAACGCGGTCTCCGCCCGGCAGGCGCGCTACGTCAGGCTGACCGTCAACACCCCCGGAAACACCGGGGCGACCGCGACGCGGATCTACGAACTGGAGGTCTACGGGGGCGGCAGCGGCGGCCCGAGCAATCTGGCGCTGAACCGGCCCGCCACCGGGTCGGTCTCCTGCAACACCACCGAGACGCCCGACAAGGCGGTCAACGGCAGCGTCTCCGGGGGCAACACCGACAAGTGGTGCTCGGGCGCCACCGGGACCAGGACGCTCCAGGTCGACCTCGGCGCGTCGCACGCGCTCAGCTCCATCACCGTGCGGCACGCCGGCGCGGGCGGGGAGTCGGCCGGCTGGGACACCAAGGACTTCGATCTGCAGGTCTCCGCGGACGGCACGACCTGGACCTCGGTGGCCCAGGTGCGCGGCAACACCTCCGACGTCACGACCAACTCGTTCACCGCCACCGCCCGCTACGCCCGTCTCGCCGTCATCACGCCCACCCAGAACACCGACACCGCGGCCCGGATCTACGAATTCGAGGTCTACGGCACCTGATCCACCTCCCTCCGCCGATCACCCCCTCCCGGTGGTCACCTTCCCGGGCCCGGTCGCGTCCGGTGTGCTGGCATAGGAATTGAACACGTTCAATGTTATGTTCTCCGTCATCGCACCAGAGATGACGTACGAGGTGGGGGCAGCATGAGCGTGCACACATTCGCCGGCTGGACACGGGCGTTCGAGGCGGAGACCGAGCGCCGGCGCGCGCAGGGCGAACCGGACTGGGCGGGCGGCGCGAGCCTGCCGGGACCGCTCACCCGCAGCCTGCAGCGCTTCCAGGTCGGCGAGGACGGCGACGGAGCGAACCTGATCCGCAAGGCCGACGAGGCCGGCGACCGCGAGTACGCCGCGGCGGTGCGGCTGTTCGTGGCGGAGGAACAGAACCACGCGCGACTGCTCGCGCTGCTGCTCGGCGCGGGCGGCATGCCGACCATCGCGGCCCACTGGAGCGACTCGGCCTTCGTCCGGCTGCGCCGCCTGCTGGGCCTGCGCCTGGAGTTGATGGTCCTGATGATCGCCGAGGTGGTGGCCCTGCGGTACTACCGGGCTGTCAGCGAGGGTGCCGGGGACCCGCTCGTGAGCGAGGTCGCGGCGCGGATCCTGGCCGACGAGCGGCGGCACGTCCCCTTCCACTGCCTGCGGCTGCGGGAGGCGCTCGGCGTGCTGCCCGGGGCGCTGCGCGTCCTGGTGCTGGCCAGCTGGCGGCTGCTGCTGCTCGGTGCCACCGCCGTCGTCGTCTGGGACCACGGCCCGGCGCTGCGCCATCTCGGCGTGCCGCGCCGCCGGTTCGTCGCCGATGTCATGCGGTCGTCCACGGACGTCGTCGCCGACATCCTGGGCGCCCGGTCGTTGCAGCCGTCCGGCGCGGCGCCCGCGCGGACGCGGGACCGGGCGGCGGCCTCGCCCGGCCGTGCCGCCTGATCGCGGCTTCGCGTCCGGGGCTCCCGCCCGAGCCCGAGGACATCGGCATAGGTTAGGCTAACCTAAGCAGATGTCGGGCAGGGTGAGGAGCAACCCGTGCAGTATCAAGAGCTGGCCGGCCGAACGGCATTGGTCACCGGCGCCGGCCAGGGCATAGGGGAGAGCGTCGCCCGTGCCCTCGCCGACCGCGGCGCGACCGTCGCCGTGGCGGACCGGGCGCCCGAAGGACTGGAGCGCCTGCGGTCCTCGTACGAACCGGGCACCATCGCGGCCTACCCGCTCGACGTCACCGACCGCGCGGCCGTGGACGCCGCCTTCGCCGACATCGAGAAGAACGTCGGCCCGCTGGCCATCCTGGTCAACGTCGCCGGGATCCTGCGACCCGCCCCCGTCGTCGAACTCACCGACCAGGACTGGGCCGACACCTTCGCCGTCAACACCACCGGGGTCTTCCACACCTGCCGCGCCGCCGCCCGCCTCATGGTGGAGCGGCGCGGCGGGTCCATCGTGACCGTGGGCTCCAACGCGGCCGGCATCCCGCGGACGGGCATGGCCGCGTACGCCGCGTCCAAGGCCGCGGCGGCGATGTTCACCAAGTGTCTGGGGCTCGAGCTGGGACGCAGCCAGGTGCGCTGCAACGTCGTCTCGCCGGGCTCCACCGACACCCCCATGCAGCGGCAGTTGTGGTCCGGGCCCGAAGCCCCGGACTCGGTCCTCGACGGCGATCTCGCCTCGTACCGCACCGGCATTCCGCTCGGCCGCCTCGGCGATCCGTCCGACGTGGCCGAAGCCGTCGCGTTCCTGGTCTCCGACCGGGCGCGCCACATCACGATGCACGACCTGTACGTGGACGGCGGCGCGACCCTCCGCTGACGGAGCGTCCTCCCGCCACACCTGCCACCAGGCCCCCGCGCGCACCCGAGAGTGCGCGCTCTCCGCCTGCCTCCTGCCTGACACAGAATCGGAGCACCCCGTGACGACGGCACACGATGTCGCGCCCCATCCCGCCCCCCGCCGCACCGCGACGGCACACCCCGCCGTCGGAGCGGCCACGGCCCTGCTCGACGCCTACACCCCGGGTGACAACCGCTTCTTCGCCTCCCCCACTCGTACCCTCCTCGCACACGGCACGCGCGCGGTGGTCCCGCACGACGACCGCCCCCTGCCGGAGCGGGTCGCCGCGACCCTGGAGGCCCAGCGCGCCGCCGGCAACCTCGCCCCCCTCGTTGTCGGCGCCATCCCCTTCGACCAGCACGCGCCGAGCGCCCTGACTGTCCCCGAGACCGTCCGCTGGTCGTCCCCCCTGAACGAGGACCCGCTCATAGCCCTGCCCGCGGAGGCCCCCGGCGCCCGCGTGTGGGACATCCGGCCGGTGCCCGAACCCGAGCAGTACGGGGCGGCCGTCGCGAACGCGGTGGAGCGGCTGCGCCGGCACGAGTTCAGCAAGGTCGTGCTCGCCCGCACCCTGGAGCTGGAGTCGACCGAACCCGTCGACGTACCCGCCCTGCTGCAGCGCCTGGCCCGCCGGGACGCCGGCGGCTACACCTTCGCCATGCCCACGGGACCCGGCCGCGCCCTGCTCGGCGCCAGCCCCGAACTCCTCGTCAGCCGGCGCGGCAACCAGCTCATCGCCAACCCCCTCGCGGGATCCGCGCCGCGCAGCCCCGACCTGGCCGAGGACGTCCGCAGGGCCGCCGCCCTGCTCGACTCGGCGAAGGACTCGCACGAACACGCCGTCGTCGTCGCGGCCGTGAGCCAGGCGCTCGCCCCGTACTGCGTGGACATCGACGTACCCGAGATGCCCACCCTCGTACGCACCGCCGCGATGTGGCACCTGTCGACGACCGTCACCGGAGTACTGCGGGACCAGCGGACGTCCGCCCTGGAGCTCGCCTGCGCCCTCCACCCCACCCCGGCGGTCTGCGGTACGCCGACCGCCACCGCGCGCGGCGTGATCGAGGAACTCGAACCCTTCGACCGCGGCTTCTTCACCGGCATGGTCGGCTGGGGCGACGCCACGGGCGACGGCGAATGGGTCGTCACCATCCGGTGCGCGGAGGCCGAGGGCAGCATGCTGCGCCTGTACGCGGGAGCCGGCATCGTCGCCGCCTCCACACCCGGCGCGGAGACCGCGGAGACCGCCGCCAAGTTCGGTACGTTCCTGCACGCCGTGGGAGCCGATCTGTGAGCACCGCGACCCCCGGCGGCTTCGCCCCCTGGCCCGCCGCGTACGCCGAGCGCTACCGCGCCGCCGGCTGGTGGCGCGGGGAGACCTTCGGACAGATGCTGCGCGACCGGTCCGCCGCCCACCCCGACCGCGTGGCGATCGTCGACGGCGACCGCCGGTGGACCTACCGGGAACTGGACGAACGGGCCGACCGGCTCGCCGCGGGCCTCCTCGGGCAGGGCATCGGCAAGGACGACAAGGTCGTCGTCCAGCTCCCCAACACCGCGGAGTTCTTCGAGATCGTCTTCGCCCTCTTCCGGATCGGCGCGCTGCCGGTCTTCGCGCTCCCCGCGCACCGGGAGAGCGAGATCCGCTACTTCTGCGAGTTCACCGAGGCCGTCGCCTATGTGATCGCGGACGTGCACGCGGGATTCGACCACCGCACGCTCGCCGCCAAGGTCCGTGCCGACGTCCCCACCCTGCGGCACGTGTTCGTGGTGGGGGACCCCGGCGAGCACACCTCCCTGGCCGGCATCGCCCAGGAGCCCGTCGACATCCACGGCGGGCCGCGACCCGACGACCTCGCTTTCCTGCAACTGTCCGGCGGCAGTACCGGTATCCCCAAGCTCATCCCGCGCACCCACGACGACTACATCTACTCGCTGCGCGGATCGAACGACATCTGCGCGATCGACGAGGACAGCGTCTACCTGTGCGTCCTCCCGGCCGCCCACAACTTCCCGCTCAGTTCACCGGGCACGCTCGGCGCGCTGTACGCGGGCGCGCGGGTGGTGCTCTGCCCGCGATCGGACCCCGACACCGCCTTCCCGCTCATCGAACGCGAAGGCGTCACCGTCACCGGCCTCGTCCCGCCCCTCGCACTCCTGTGGATCGAGGCGGCCGAACGGGGCGGATACGACCTGAGCAGCCTGGAAGTGCTGCTGGTGGGCGGCGCGAAGTTCAGTGAGGAGGCGGCCCGCCGGGTACGGCCCGCCCTCGGCTGCACGCTCCAGCAGGTCTTCGGCATGGCGGAGGGACTCGTCAACTACACGCGCCTCGACGACCCGGAGGAGGTGATCGTCACCACCCAGGGCCGGCCCATCTCGCCCGACGACGAGATCCTCATCGTGGACGGCGAGGACAACGCGCTGCCCCCCGGCGCCACCGGCCATCTGCTGACCCGCGGCCCCTACACCATCCGCGGTTACTGGAACGCGCCCGAGCACAACGCCCGCTCCTTCACCGAGGACGGCTTCTACCGCACGGGCGACGTGGTGCGCAGGACGGAGAGCGGGCACCTCGTCGTCGAGGGCCGCGCCAAGGACCAGATCAACCGCGGCGGCGAGAAGATCGCCGCCGAGGAGGTCGAGAACCACCTCCTCGCCCACCCCGCCGTCCACGACGCCTCGGTGGTCGCCGTTCCGGACCCCTACCTCGGCGAACGCACCTGCGCCTACGTCATCCTGCGCGCCGGCGCCGAGCCCCTGAAGGCGCCCGCCATCAAGAAGTTCGTCCGGGAGCGCGGTCTCGCCGCCTACAAGGTCCCCGACCGCGTCGAGTTCGTCGACGCGTTCCCGCAGACGGGGATCGGCAAGATCTCCAAGCGGGACCTGCGCGCCCACGGCGGCGCGTAGCCGGCCCCCGGCGATGGGGGGCCTGGCACCACCATCGCCGGGTGTTCAACCCCACTGACCTGGCCGTCCTCCTGTCGCAGACTCGTGCATGTCAGTCCACAGCGACAGAGCACGGGGAGTTCGGCGATGACGGGTCACACGCGACGGGATGTAGTGCGCAGCGCGGCGATCGTGGCCGCGGGAGGGTTCGCGGCGCAGTTGGCGGGCGGCGGGGCCGCCGGGCTGACGCCGGCCGGCGCCGCGACGGAGGGCGGGGGAGGCGGCAGGTTCCCGTTCCTCCACGGGGCCTTCGCGCCGGTGACGAAGGAGGTGACGGCGTTCGATCTGCCGGTCACCGGCCGCATCCCCCGTGAGCTGAACGGCCGGTATCTGCGGAACGGCCCGAACGTGCTGGGCCTCGAGGACCCCCGGGCGCACCACTACATGCTCGGTGAGGGCATGGTGCACGGGGTCAGGCTGCGCGAGGGCCGCGCCGAGTGGTACCGCAACCGGTGGATCCGTTCGTCGGGCGTCGCCGGGAAGCTGGGCGAGCCGTACCACGGGCCGGTGCCGCGGGACGACTTCGCGAACAACACCCATGTCATCGCGCACCGGGGCCGGGTGCTGGCGTTGCAGGAGAGCGGGCCGCTGCCGTACGAGCTCGACGAGGAGCTGAACACCGTCGGCACGTACGACTTCGGCGGGACGCTCGACGGCCCGTACACCGCGCACACCAAGTACGACGCCCACGCCGGCGAACTGCACGCCATCACGTACTACCCGACGTGGGACCACGTCCGGCACCTCGTGGTCGACCCCGCCGGACGGGTGGTCAGGACCACCAGGATCCCGGTGGCGGACAGCCCGATGATGCACGACTTCGCGCTCACCAGGAAGTACGTGATCGTCTTCGACATCCCCGTCACGTTCGACCCGGTGGCGGCCGAAGCGGGCAAACTGGTGCCGTACATCTGGAACGACGACCACCCCGCACGGGTCGGGGTGCTGCCCCGGGACGGCGGGCGGATCCGCTGGTTCGAGGTGCCGCCGTACTTCCACTCGCACACCCTCAACGCCTACGACGAGGGCGACACGGTGGTCGTGGACATCACCACCTATCCGGCTCCCTTCCATGTCGACGGCCGGGGCTCCGACGGCCCGTCGTCGTTCACCACCCCGTCGCTGAACCGGTGGACCGTCGACCTGGCGCACGACCGGGTGCGGTTCGCCCAACTCGACGACCGCCCGCAGGAGTTCCCCCGGGTCAACGAGGCGCTGGTCTCCCGGCGCCACCGGTACGGCTACTCGGCGGCGGCCGCCGAGATGTTCACGGCGTACGAGACGGTCGACGGCGTCCCGCCCGACGAGTCCTTCAGCAACGCGCTGATCAAGCAAGACCTGGTCCGCGGCACTTCGCAGGTGCACCGGCTGCCGAAGGGCGCCGCGGCCGGCGAGGCGGTCTTCGTCGCCCGGCACGGCTGCGACCCGCATCCGACGGCGGCCGAGGACGACGGCTACACGCTGGCGTACGTGCACGACCCGGATCGCGGGGCGTCCGACCTGGTGATCCTGTCCGCACAGGACTTCACCGGGAAACCCCTCGCCCGCATCCACCTGCCGGCCCGGGTGCCGCTCGGCTTCCACGGCAGCTGGATCGCCGACGAGTGACGTCAGGCCCCGCAGCGCTCCCGCGCCGCACCCGCCGTACGGGTGCGGCGCGCGGCCCGCTCGGCCGCCGGTGCGGGGGACTGTCCACCCATAGAAGGTTAGGTTAGCCTACCCTCATATTGTCTCCCCGAGAGAGAAGCTGCCCCGCCATGCACACCCCCCGCTCCTCGTCACCGTCCCGCCGCGCCCGGCCGCGCTTCTCCTGCGCCGGCGCCGCCCCGCTGATCGAGCGGCCGGCCGCGGCGGTCGAGAAGGCGGTGAAGGTCGCATGAGCGAGCTGCCCTTCCGCTTCTTCGCGCTGCGGGTCCTGCGGACGGCCGGCGTCGGAGCGAACTTCGTCCGGGTCACCTTCGGCGGTCCGGACCTGGCGCTGCTCGCCTCCGGCGGCCGCGACCAGCGGTTCAAGCTGTTCCTGCCGCACTCCGGCCAGGACGAGCCGGTCATGCCCGACCCGTCGGACCCCGAGTGGTTCACAGCCTGGCGCGCCCTCGATCCGGCAGTCCGCGGCATCATGCGCACCTACACCGTCCGGGCACTGCGCCGGGCGGGGAGCGAGGCCGCCGAGCTGGACGTGGACTTCGCGCTGCACGGCGACACGGTGCCGGCCTCCCGCTGGGCGCGGGCCGCCCGCCCCGGCGACCGCGTCACCATCCTCGGCGCGGTGGAGGAGGACAACGCGGGCGTCGACTTCCGGCCACCGCCCGGCACCGACTCGATCGTGCTCACCGCCGACGCCACCGCCCTGCCGGCCGTCGCCGGCATCCTGGCCTGGCTGCCGCCCGAGCTGCCGGCGAAGGTCTGGATCGAGATCCCGCACGCGGACGACCGCCGTGAACTGCCCAGCCGGGCCGACACCGTGGTGACCTGGCTCATCGGTGACGGCGCGCCGCCCGTCCTGGAGGCGGTACGCGCCGCCGAACTGCCGGGGAGCGCGCCGTACGCCTGGATCGCGGGCGAGTCGGGGACGGTCAAGGCGCTCCGCCGCCACCTGGTGTCCGAGCGCGGGATCGACCGGCGGGCGGTCACCTTCACCGGCTACTGGAAGCGCGGCAGCTCCGAGGACGATCTCATCGCCGAGGTGAGTGCCTGAGGCGTCGCGGCGGCCGGTGTCCCGTTCCGGCCGTGCGGGACCCCGTACTTGAGTACCGTTCGAAGTGAGCGGTGCAAGAGTGGTCGGGGCAGTTCGCCGTGCCCCTCGGGGGAGGAGTCCCGTACATGCCCCAGAGGTTCACGCCGCGACCGCTGGTCGCCGCACTCGCCCTGTTCCTGGCCGTTCCCCTGGCCGCCGCCTGCGACGGTGTGGACAAGGCCCTCGACTGCGCCAAGATAGCCGCCCGGATCGCCGGGGATGTGCAGGACCTGCAGTCGACGGCCACCAATATCGGCCAACTGTCGGAGCAGAGCCGCCGCCAGGACACCTCGGCGGCCCTGGCGAAGCTGAAGCAGGATGTGCAGCAGGTCGGGGGCGACGGCGTCGGCGTCCGCAAGGCCGTCGACGAACTGTCGGCCGCTGTCGACCGCGCGGAGGACCGCGCCGAGGACGGCAAGGGCCCGGACGTCACCTCCCTCGCGGACGCGGCGGGCCGGCTGTCCGTCGCCTGCACGACGGGGTAGCGCCTGCCTCAGGGCCGGGACGCGTCCGGGCCGGTGCCGTCCGGCCGGGTGGTCGCGGCGTGGGCGGCAAGGACCAGGTGCACGCTGTGGTCGACGAGGCGCTCGCGCGACACGTCCAGCGTGCCCCGGAGCCGGCCGGCGAAGAGGTTGGCCAGGCCGCCGACCAGGGCGTAGGCGGTCATCCGGCGGCCTGAGTCGTCCGTGCCGTCCGCGAGCTGGCCGTCGATGAGGTCGGTGAACGACGGCATCAGCCGGTGGCTGTGCTCGCCCAGGACCGGATCGGCGAAGGGTTCGAGGAGCAGTAGACGGCCCTTGTGCGGGTCGTCCAGGACGAGCGCGACGAACGCCTCGACGGCGGCGCGGGCACGGGCCGCCGGCTCGGCCGACGTGCGGGCGACAGCGTCGGCGAGCGTGTCGCGGGCCTCGGTGGCGACCCGCTCGAAGGCGGCGAGCAGCAGCGCGTCGCGGTCGGCGAAGCTCTCGTAGAAGTAGCGGTCGGTCAACTTGGCGCGGCGGCAGACGGAGCGGACGGTCACCGCCGCACTGCCGTCCTCGCCGGCAAGGCTCAGCGCGGTCGCGAGCAGGGTCTCGCGGCGCGTCTCGCGTCGGGCGGCCAGGGTGCTGCCGCCCCAGGTGCGATCGCTCAACAGGATCTCCTCGTAGGTGTGTTGACGACACCTGTCCGCACATTCTAACCTGGGCGCCCTAGTCTGATGACGCCCGTCATCAGTTGGAGGTGCACCGTGTCGGACGTCAGACCGCTCGGACCGGAATCACTCACCTGGAAGTACTTCGGGGACTGGCGCGCCCTGCTGCTGGCGACCTGGGCGGGTTCGATGCAGAACATGCACCCCGAACTCGGTGCCGGAGTCGCCGAGCACTCGCGGTTCTTCGAGGAGCGCTGGGAGCGGCTGTTCCGCTCGCTCTACCCGATCGGCGGGGTCGTCTACGACGGTCCGCGCGCCGCCGAGACCGCGCGCACCGTCCGCGGCTACCACGACACGATCAAGGGCGTGGACGGCTCCGGCCGCCCGTACCACGCGCTCAACCCGGGCACGTTCTACTGGGCGCACGCGACGTTCTTCGTCCTGACCATGCATGTCGCGGAGTACTTCGGCGGCGGGCTCACCGAGGTCCAGCGGCGGCAGCTCTTCGACGAGCACGTGCGCTGGTACGCGCTCTACGGGATGAGCATGAAGCCGGTCCCCGCGACCTGGGAGGACTTCCAGGCGTACTGGGACCACATGTGCGCGGAGGTGTTGGAGGACAACGCGCCCACCCGGCAGGTCCTCGACGTGGGCGCGGTCGCCAGACCGCCCGTCCTGCGGCTGCTGCCGGCCCCGCTGTGGGACGCGGCCCGGGTGTCGCTGGCCCGGCTGACCGTGTGGATGACGGTCGGGATGTACCCGCAGGCCGTCCGGGACCGGCTGGGCTACGCGTGGACGGGCCGCGACGAGCGCAGACTGCGCGCCCTCGGACACCTCGTGAACCGGAGCTGGCGCCTCGTACCGCACGAACGCCGCTTCCACCCCCGGGCACGGGCGGGCTGGCAGCGCGAGCGGGGCCGGCTGCCCCTGGACGCGCCCACCGTCCACACCCCGCTCCGCAACCTTCCGCCGGCCGAGGAACGGCACCTGCCGCAGCACTACCTGCCCGGCGGGTGACCCCCGGGGCCGCCGGCCCGCCCGCCTGCTCCACACTGGGGGCGGCACCGCCCCCTGTTCGGGAAGTCCTGCGGTTTTCTGTTGTCCCGGCGCCGCGCGGGAGTCTCCTGAACGGCAGGCAAGTGCCGGTCCCGGCGGACGGAGCGCGGGGACGGCACGACGGGCGAACGACAGGGAGCGAAGCGCGATGCGAGGAACCGAGCGGAGCGGACCGGACACCGGCACGGTGATCGCGGCCCGGGGCGGCGACCGGCGGGCGCTGGACGAGCTGCTCGCCGACTGCGTCCCGCTCGTGTACAACATCGTCGGACGGGCGTTGAACGGGCACAGCGATGTCGACGACGTGGTCCAGGAGACCCTGCTGCGGATCGTGCGCGGGCTGCCCGACCTGCGGGATCCGCGGTCCTTCCGCTCCTGGATGGTCGCCATCGCCGTCCACCAGGTGCGCGACCGGGAGCAGCAGCACCGGGCCGCGCGCCATCGCCGCGCCGACCTGGAGACCGCCGAGCAACTGCCCGACCCGGGATCCGACTTCGCCGCGGTCACGATCCTGCGGCTGCGCCTGACCGACCAGCGCCGCGAGGTGGCCGAGGCCACCCGCTGGCTCGACGGGGACGACCGGGAACTGCTCGCCCTGTGGTGGCTGGAGCAGACCGGTGAACTCGACCGGGCCGAACTGACCGAAGCCCTCGGCCTGTCGGGACGCCATGCCGCGGTGCGCGTCCAGCGGATGAAGGAGCAGATGGAGACCGCCCGCTCGGTGGTGCGCGCGCTGCACCACGTCGGGCATCCGGGCGTCTGCGCCGAGCTGGGCGTCCTCACCCGGGACTGGGACGGGACCCCGAGTCCGCTGTGGCGCAAGCGGCTGGCCCGGCACGTCCGCGGCTGCGCCGCCTGCGGCGGGCAGATCGGCGAACTGCTGCCGATGAACCGGCTGCTGGGCGGGCTGCCGCTGCTGGTGCCGCCGGCCGACCTGGCCGCACGCATACTCCCGGCCGCCTCCCCGCACGCCGCCTCCCCGCAAGCCACACCCCCGCAGGCCGCCGTGGCGCATCCGCCCGGCCGGAGCAGCGCGCCCGGAAGGTCGCGGGCGACGCACTCCCGGCCGCCGCGCGGCCCCCGGTCGGTCTTCCGGCGCCCTCCCGTGGCCGGCGCGGCGGCGCTGGCGGCCGCGGCGGTCATCGTCGTGGGCGTCCTGGTCGCCGGACACCTGACCGC
>NZ_JAPVLU010000048.1 GCF_027158205.1 Streptomyces sp. H39-S7
GCGTGCTGCGCGTGCACCCCGACGGGATGCGCCGGGAGGCCTGCGCGCTGGACCGCCCGCGCTTCGACCGCGTGGTGGAACGGCTGACGGAACGCTACGGGTGGAGCTGACCGCCGTGAAGGTGCGCAGCAGATGCGGATCCATGAGCATCAGTATTGCTGATGCCACGACAACTCTTCATCGTTGGACGTGATGGAGGAGGTGGCCGCAGGATGAACTCCATGACCTCCCGACCCGCGGCCCCGGCCGCCGCTGCCGCCGTTCGCGCGCCGCACCCCGCCCCCCGGATCGCCCTCGTCGGCGACCGCTCCCCGTCCGTCCGGTCCCACCAGCGGATCCCGGTCCTGCTGGACGCGTTGCGGGAGCGCCACGGGCTGCTGACCGACGCGTACTGGATCCCGACGGAGGAGGCCGCCCGGCCCGGCGCGGTGTCCGCCTTCGACGCCGTCTGGCTGCTGCCGGGCAGCCCGTACCGCAGCGAGGCGGGCGCGCTGGCGGCCGTTCGCGCCGCCCGCGAGAATGGCATCCCGTTCCTCGGCACCTGCGGCGGCTTCCAGCACGCCCTGCTGGAGTTCGCCCGCACCGTGTGCGGCCTCGGCGACGCCCGGCACGCGGAGAACAGCCCCGAAGGGGACGGCGACCTGCTCATCGCGCCGCTCGCGTGCTCCCTGGTGGGCCATGAGGGCACGATCCGCACCACGCCCGGCTCGCTCGCCGAACGGCTGCTCGGCAGCCGGGAGACCCAGGAGCGGTTCCACTGCGACTACGGCCCGGTGACCGAACTGCTGCCGCTCCTGCGGGAGCACGGGCTGCGGTTCACCGGCCACGACACCGAGGGGCAGCCGAGGATCGCCGAACTGCCGGAGCACCCCTACTTCCTGGCGACGCTCTTCCAGCCGGAACTGGCGGGCGACGGCTCGGTGCCGCACCTTTACATCCGTGGGCTCGCGGAAGCCGCCAGGTCGCACGCCGTGTCACGTATTGGTAAAGAATTGCCGGTGTGACCTGTTCACAGCCACCTCATAGCAGAAAGGATCCATTCGAATCTCTGTGATCACCGTGACCACAAGTCGCGGGTCAGTAGGGGGAGGAACTGAATAATGAGACGCACTGTCGTGCTCGTCTCCACCGGCGCTCTCATCGCCGGCGCCATAGCCGCCGCTCCGGCGGCCACCGCCGGGGACAAGCGGCCCACCGGCCAGCACCAGCCGAGCGGACTCGCCGAGTCCATCGGCGTCCAGATCGCGGCCGCCCATGCGGCCGAAAAGGGCATCGACTGGGCCGCGTGTCCGGCCGACTGGGGCTTCCCGGCCCCTGTTCAATGCGGCTACGTCACCGTCCCGGTGGACTACGCCAAGCCGTTCGGCAAGACCATCAGGATCGCGGTCGACCGGGTCGGCAGCACCGGCACCCCGGCCGAGCGCCAGGGCGCCCTGCTCTACAACCCCGGCGGCCCCGGCGGCTCGGGTATGCGCTTCCCGCTCCGGATCGTCAACAAGTCCGCGCTGTGGGTCAACACCGCCAAGGCGTACGACTTCGTGGGCTTCGACCCGCGCGGTGTCGGCCACTCGGCGCCGATCTCCTGCCAGGACCCGCAGGAGTACGTGAAGGCCCCCAAGGCCGACCCGGTGCCCGACAGCAAGGCGGACAAGGACGCGCAGCGCAAGCTCGCCGCCGACTACGCCAAGGGCTGCCTGGAGCGCAGCGGCGCGCAGATGCTCTCGCAGATGACGACGGCCAACACGGCCCGCGACATCGACGTGGTGCGCGCCGGCCTTCACGAGAAGAAGCTGAACTTCCTCGGCGTCTCCTACGGCACCTACCTCGGTGGCGTGTACGCGACGCTCTTCCCGACGCACGTGCGCCGCATGATCGTGGACAGCGTGGTCAACCCGGACGACGGCCAGGTCTGGTACCAGAACAATCTGGACCAGGACGTGGCCTTCCAGGGCCGCTGGGACGACTGGAAGGCGTGGGTCGCGAAGTACGACTCCGTCTACCACATCGGTGACACCCCGGCGAAGGTCCAGATGCAGTGGGAGGCGCTGCGTGCCGCCGCCAAGGCGAACCCGGTCGGCGGGGTCGTCGGCCCGGCCGAACTGCTCGGCTTCTTCCAGGGCGCGGCGTACTACGACTCGTCGTGGGCGACCGTGGCCGGCGTGTGGAGCAAGTACCGCTCGGGCGACACCGCGGCGCTCGTCAATGCCGCGGGGCCGGACCTGTCCGACATCGCGGGCAACATCTCGTCGGAGAACGGCACCGCGGTGTACACCGCGGTGGAGTGCACCGACACCAAGTGGCCGACCAGCTGGAAGAAGTGGGACCGTGACAACACGGCACTCCACCAGAAGTACCCCTTCCTGACCTGGTCCAACGCCTGGATGAACCTGCCGTGCGCCACTTGGGGCGTCAAGCAGCAGACCCCGGTCGACGTCCGGTCGCACCGCGGGCTGCCCAGCGTCCTCATCGTGCAGAGCACCCGTGACGCGGCCACGCCGTACACCGGGGCGCTCGAGATGCACAAGCGCCTGAAGGGCTCGCAGCTCATCACGGAGAACGGCGCCGGCTCGCACGGCGTCACCGGCCTGGTCAACCCGTGCATCAACCAGCGGGTGGACGACTACCTGATCAGGGGCAAGCTCGACGGCCACGACGTCGTGTGCACGCCGCACGCCGTACCGGTGCCCGCCGCTTCCTGACCTCGGGAACACCGCACCATGCCTCGCCCCGGTCCTTCGCGGACCGGGGCGAGGTCGTTCGGGGAGCCGTTGCGCGACGGTGACGGCAGGACCACTGGGCCGGGGTCAGCGGAGCAGCTTCCGCTTCGCCCTCTCGAACTCCGGACGCGTCAGCAGCCCGCGCTTCATCAGCCCCGCCAGCCGCTCCAACTCGTCCGCCAACGAGATCGGCGGCGGGGCGGCGGAAGTCCTGGGGGCCCGGGCCTGCCTGCCGACCGCGGCCTCGACGGCTCTGCTCAGGGCCTCGAAGTCCACCCGCTGCTCCTTGCCGAAGGTCACCGAGGGATCGGCCCTCGGGACAGGGGCGCCGCCCACGCGCCCGGTGCCCGTGCCGAGCAGGACGAAGCGGATGCTCCCGTAGCCGGTCCAGCCGGGGGCCTTCCAGCGGACGGCGCCGATCTCGGCGACCGGAATCCGCTCCACCCGCCTGCTCAGCAGTCCGGGCCGTTGGATCGTCACCTGCTCCCCGTCGAAATCCACGTGCACGTTCCTGCTGTTGGCATCCATGTCGCCCCCTGAGCGCCGATGGACCGGAATCCTTCCACGGTGCCGGTCCGCGCGGGAGCAATACGACGAATCGGGCGGCCGGGAGAGCGGAGAGCCGCCGGCGTGTCCTGGGGGACCCCGGCAGAGCGGGTAACTTGGCTGGATCATCCGGGCGAGGCGAAGGCACAGCGATGGCGAAGCTCAACGGCAAGATCAAGTGGTTCAACCCGGGCAAGGGCTTCGGTTTCATCACCCCGGCCGACGGCGGCGATGACCTGTTCGTCCACGGCAAGAACATCGAAGGCACCGTCGCCGACGACAAAGCGGTGGAGTACGAGCTCGGCGACGGCCCCAAGGGCCCGCACGCGCTGAACGTGAAGGTCCTCTAACCGCGGCCGCCCCGAGCCGATCCGGCCGCGGCAGCCCGCACGGGCTAGGGCAGCACGAACATCGCGGCCGACGCCGCGCCGACCGCGGTTCCGGCCACGGTCTGCGCGACGGAGTGGTAGGCCAGCGCGACGCGCGACCAGCACACGGCGGCGACCAGGGCGTAGGCGAGGAGCCACCACGGCGACGCGACCGCGGAGAGCAGGGCGACGACGCCGGAGGCCACGGCCGAGTCCACGCTGATCTTCCAGACCGTGTTCACGGCCAGCAGGACGACGGTGACCGCCCACAGCGAGACCATCGCGATGAGGATGTCGGTCGGCGCGTGGGCCAGGAGCATCACCGCCGCGCCGATCCCGATGGAGCCGAGGATGACGGCGAAGATCGGTGCCCGCTGCGTACGGTCCACGACATGCCGGTCGCCCCAGGTGCCGCGCCTGCGCTCCCACTCGATGTACGCGGCCGGGACGATCCCGGCGCACAGCGCCGCGAACAGCCCCCACGCCGCACCGCTCACACCGCCCGACGCGGCGGCCCCGACCCCGACCAGGCCGGCGAGCAGGACGTTGCGGGGCTGCAGGACGTCGGACACCCGGCGCGCCGCGGACTGCGACCTCGTACGGGCCGTTCTGCGGTCGGGGGTGGGGGCGGGGGAATCGATCAAGTGGCGCACCAGGTCAGGGTAGAGCCACCCCGTGGGGCCGGGGCGCGCGGGCCGAGCGGCGGCCGCGGATTACTGATGGATGACTGATTCCGCCGGGCGGCGGCGTTCGTAGTGTCGTACTCAGCAGCAGGGACCGGCACCGGGACCTGCGAAGCCCCGCAACCGCATCCCTGGAGGATCCATGTCCGCGTACGCCGTCGCATACATCCGGAGGACCATCAACCAGAGCCCCGACATCGCGGAGTACCTGCGCCGCGTCTCCGACACCATGGACCCCTTCGGCGGCCGTTTCCTCGTGCACAACGCCGAACTGGAGGTCATGGAGGGCAACTGGCCCGGTGGCCTGATCATCATCGAGTTCCCCGACCGGGCCACGGCGCACACCTGGTACGACTCGGCGGACTACCAGGCGATCCTGCCGCTCAGGACTCGGCACATCGAGATGGACATCGTCCTGGTCGACGGGGTGCCCGAGGGCTACCGAGGCGCCGACGCGCTGGCCAAACTGTCGTTCTGACCACGGGGTTCGCCGGGCCCGGAGAACCCTCCGGGCCGAGCACGGGGTCGGTCACTCGGGCCGGCCCTGCACCTCCGGCCCACCGCCGCGCCAGTCGATGAGCGGGTGGTCCTCGAGCTCCACATCGTCCAGGCCGGCCCGGCGCAGGAACTCCACGATGTCCGCGAGCGAGTACGCGCGGCCGACCGGAGTGCCGCCGATCGTCACCCGCCGTGTGCCGTTCTCCAGCGGGTGGACGACGACCTGCTGCGCTTCTGGATCCATATCCCTAGGCTGCGTGTTCGAGCGGCCCGGCGCATCTCTTGCGGCGTGTCGCCGTCAGGAGGGCAGCTTTCCGGCTGATTTGCGCTCCAGGAGCGGGGCGAGCAGGTCCCCGTGTCCGGCCACGCGGCCGGGGACGTCGGCGATGGTGAACGAGAGCTGCCCGGGGTCGTCGCACTGCTCGATCTCGTCCCACGAGACGGGCGTCGACACGGAGGGAGTGGCGCGGGCGCGGACGGTGTATGGGGCGGCGGTGGTCTTCTTCGCCGAGTTCTGCGACCAGTCGATGAAGATCTTCTCGGTCCGCAGGTTCTTGGTCATCCGGGACACCACCTGGTCCGGATGGTCCGTCTCCAGCTCCTTCGCGAGCGCTTTCGCGTAGGCCGCGGCCTGGTCGGGGGAGGCGCCCCGCAGCGGTGCGTACAGGTGCAGGCCCTTGGAGCCCGACGTCTTCGCCCACGACTCGATGCCGTCGGCGCGCATCCGCTCACGCAGCAGGAGGGCGACGGCGCAGCAGTCGACCACGGTGCGGTCCTCGCCGGGATCCAGGTCGAGTACGAGCCGGTCCGCCGTTTCGGGGGTGGCGGCCCGCCACTGCGGGACGTGCAGCTCGACGCACGACAGGTTCGCGGCCCAGACGAGGGTCGCGAGGTCGTTGATCTGCACCTGCTCCATCTCCTCGCCGCTGCTGCGCTCGGTGACCGACGTCGTCACCCAGCTGGGGGTACCGGACGGCGGTCTTTTGGCGAAGAACGACTTCTCCTCCACCCCGCCGGGAGCGCGCAGGAACGAGAGGGGCCGGCCGAGCAGATGGGGCAGCAGGGCGGGGGCGATGGTGGCGTAGTAGTGCACCAGCTCGCCCTTGGTCGTGCCGGTCCGCGGAAACAGGACCCGCTCCAAGTGGGAGAGGGTCAGCTTGCGGCCCTCGATTTCCGTGATCGGCATAGGATGAAATCTCTCACATTTAGGGACGAAATGATGAGATCGATCTGGACCGGCACCCTGTCATTCGGCCTCGTCGCCGTACCCGTCAAACTCGGCTCGGCCGTCAGCAGCCACAAGCTCGGCTTCCGGCAGATCCATACAGCTGACCACGGGCGGGTGCGTCTCCAGAAGGTCTGCGCGCTCGACGAGCAGGTCCTCACCCAGGCCGAGATCGCGAGGGCGTACGAGACGGCCGACGAACAGCTGGTCGAGATCTCGGACGGCGAATTGAAGGCCCTGCCGCTGCCCACGGCCAAGACCATCGAGGTGAGCGGGTTCCTCGACGTCGACAAAGTCGACTTCCTGAAACTCGACACCCCCTACTTCCTCGCCCCGGCGGATGCCACCGCCAACAAGGCGTACGTCCTGATGCGCGAGGCGCTGCAGCGGTCGGGCAAGGCGGCCGTCGGCAAGCTCGCCATGCACAACAGCGAGCACCTCGCGCTGGTGCGCGCCCAGGACGACGTGCTGATCCTGCAGACGCTGCGCTGGCCGGACGAGGTGAAGCCGACGTCCGAGGCCGCCCCGAGCGCCAAGGTGAACATCACGGATGCCGAGCTCACCCTCGCCGACACCCTCATCAACGCGCTGGGCGAAGCGGATCTGGGCGAGTACACCGACAACTACGCCGAGGCCGTCCAGGCTCTCGTCAGCGCGAAGGTCGAGGGTGTCGACGCGCCGTCGGCGCCGGACGGATCCGGGGGCGGCGGCAAGGTCGTCGACCTCATGGCCGCGCTGGAGGCGAGCGTCGCCCAGGCCAGGGGCGACCGCTCCGACAACGCCACCGACGCGACCGTGACGCCCATCAAGAAGTCGGCGCGGACCTCGGCGCCCAAGACCGCCGCGAAGAAGACCGCCGCGAAGAAGACTCCGGCCAAGAAGACCCCGGCCAAGAAGACCGCCGCGACGAAGAGCACCACGACGAAGACCACCGCCAAGAAAACAGCCGCCAAGAGAACAGCCAAGAAGACGGCGAAGAAGACCGCCGCAGGCAAGAGCACCCGCAGCGCCTGAACCGTCCTCGCCCTCCGCAGGGCGTGCGCGCCCCGTCCGGCCGATACTGGTCGGGTGGACAGTGCTCGTACGGCAACCGCGTACCCCGGCGTGATCGACGAGGCGGTCCAGGGCCTGCCCGCGCCGGCCCTGCGTCCCTACATCGCCGGGTACTGCGGTTACCGGCAGGACGGCGTCCCGCCCACGCGGCACCGCGGCATGCCCTCGCCCTTCCTGACGTTGATCTTCACCCTCGACGACCCGCTGACGGTGGAGACGCACCCCGACCCGCGGCAGGCGCCGGGTCGCTACGACGCACTGCTCGGCGGCCTGCACACCACGTCGGCGCTGATCGCCCACGAAGGCCGGCAGTCCGGTGTCCAGGTGGCGCTCAGTCCGCTCGGCGCGCGCGCCCTGCTGCGGCTGCCCGCCGGCGAACTGGCCAACGCCGACCTCCCGGCCGACGCCGTCCTGGGACGACTCGCCGACGAGGTACGGGCCCGCCTGCTCGAGGCCTCCGACTGGCACCAGCGGTTCGCCGTCCTCGACCGCGTCCTGTGGCGGTACGCGCGCCCCGAAGCCGGGGTCCCGCCCCAAGTGGCGCGCGCCTGGGAGCTGCTGCTGCGCTCCCGGGGCACGGTATCCGCGGCCGAGCTCGCGAAGGACGTGGGCTGGAGCGGCAGGCATCTGGCCGGCCGATTCCACACGGAGATCGGCCTGAGCCCGAAGGCGGCGGCCCGGGTCATCCGCTTCGACCGGGCACGGCGGCTGCTGGCCGTCCGGGCCTGCGACCGGGGCGACGGCGGGCCGACCGGTTCGGACGGGACGGCCCGGCCGCCGGTTTCGTACGGGCCGAACAGTGCGAACGGTCTGGCGGAGCTCGCGGCCGACTGCGGCTACTTCGACCAGGCGCACCTCGCGCGCGAGTTCCGCGCGCTGGCCGGGTGCGCGCCGAGCCGGTGGCTGGCCGAGGAGTTCCGAAACGTCCAAGCCTGCGCCACCTCCCCGGCGGCAGTGTGGGCATCGGACGAGGACAGCGGAGCCGTCCGGCACTGAAAGAGCTCCGCCGCAGCACCGACCCGAGGAGGTCCGGCCCGCATGGACGTCACCGACAGCACCGACACGACCGACACGACCGACACCAAGGCCGGCAATGCGCCCGCGCCCCAGGTGTGGCCCAGTCTGCGCGCCCGCGACGCGCGCTCGCTGATCCGGTTCCTGGTCGAGGCGTTCGGCTTCGAGGAGACCGTCGTCTACGGCGAGGGCGACCGTGTCGACCACGCCGAGCTCTGCTGGCCGCCCGGCGGCGGCATCATGCTCGGCAGCGCTCCCCAGGACGGCGCGGAGGACGACTTCGCGCTGCCGCCGGGCACCTTCGGCGCCTATGTCGTCACCGACGACCCCGACGCCCTGTGCGTCCGGGCCAGGGCAGCGGGCGCGGAGATCATCAAGGAACCGAACGACACCCACTACGGCTCGCGCGACTTCGCGGCCCGGGACCCCGAAGGGAACCGCTGGTTCTTCGGCACGTACCGCGGCGAGCCGCGCTCCTAGGAGCCGCCGCATACGGGGGAGGGGGCGGTGAGCTCAGTTGCCCGCGGCGGACGCCGGCGAGCCGTACCGGCGCTCGAAGCGCTCGACGCGGCCGGCGGTGTCCAGCACGCGGGACGTGCCCGTGTAGAACGGGTGGCTCGCCGAGGACGTCTCCACGTCGACGACGGGGTAGGTGTTGCCGTCCTCCCACTCCACGGTCTTGGCGGTGTCCGCGGTCGAACGCGTCAGGAACGCGACGTCCGCCGAACGGTCGCGGAAGACGACCGGGCGGGAGACGGGGTGAATGCCGAACTTCATGGGAGATACCTTCCGTCGATCAGAACGTGGGGCGGCCGGTCGTCGGTGCCGGCGTGGTCGTGATCCGTGCGGTCAGCGCTCCTCGCGGAAGAGGACGTGCTGCCCGGCGGCGGAGTCGTACTTGCGCAGCACCAGGCGGTCGGGGTTGTTGCGCCGGCTCTTGCGCGTGACGTAGCTCTGTCCGGTACCGGCCGTCGAACGCAGGGTGATGACCGGGCGGGCGTCGTTACGTGCCATGGGATTCCCTCCAAGCGGGGTGGTCTCCGATACACCGAACGGAATGATTGTCATTGTCGTTCGGTTCTGCTCGTCTCAACACGACCCATCGCCTCCGCATTCCCGACCGGGTTCGCTAGGCTGTCCACCCTGGGAAGTGAGTCCTGGAGAGCGCTCTCCAGGACGTGCTATAAAGACCGACATGAGCGAAGTCCTCCGACCGGCACCTTCGGGACCTCCCACGCTGGAGGATGTGGCCCGCGTGGCGGGCGTCTCGCGTGCGACGGTCTCCCGGGTCATCAACGGGACCCGCAATGTCGACCCGGTCATCCAGGAGACGGTGCGCCGGGCCATCGCGGCCACCGGCTATGTGCCCAACACGGCGGCCCGGTCCCTGGTGACCCGGCGGACCGGGGCGATCGCGCTGGTGGTGTCGGGCGCGGGTGGCGCCGGACCGGCCGACGCCGTGCGCAGCGAGGTCTTTGTGGACCCGTTCTTCGGACGCGTGGTCAGCGGCGTGGTGGGGTTCCTGCGACCGCTGGGGATGCACCCGGTGCTGATGCTGGCCGAGACCGGCGAAGCGCGCGATCAGGTGGTGTCGTATCTGCGGCAGGGCAACGCGGACGGGGCGATGGTGGTCTCCACGCACGCGGGTGATCCGCTGCCGGGGCAGATCACCGAGGCGGGGGTGCCGGCGGTGCTGTTCGCCCGCCCGGCCCGGCCGATCCCGATCAGCTATGTCGACGTCGCGCACCAGGACGGGGCCCGGCTGGCGGCCGACCGGCTGGTGGAGCGCGGCTGCCGCGAGGTCGTCACGATCTCGGGACCGCTGGACGTGCCGGCCAGTCAGGACCGGTTGGCCGGGTTCCGGGAGGCGATGGCCCGCCACGGCGTGCCGTACGTGCCGTGCGCGGAGGGCAACTTCACCCAGCGCAGCGGCGAGACGGCGATGGAACGCCTGCTGGCCGAACACCCCGGCCTCGACGGGGTCTTCGCTGCCAACGACCTGATGGCCCAGGGTGCCCTGCTCGTCCTGCGTGACCACGGCCGGCACGTGCCCGACGACGTCAAGGTCATCGGCTTCGACGACAGCAGCGCGGCGACCGCGTCCCGACCCGCCCTGACCACCGTCCGCCAGCCCGTCGAGGACATGGCCGCGGAAATGGCCCGACTCCTCCTCGACCGCATCACCACACCCCAGCAGCGCATCACCTCCACGATCTTCGAGCCCACCCTGGTCATCCGACACTCGGCGTAGGGCCCCGGGCCCCGACTCCGGGCTCGCCCGAAGCTGGAGAGCGCTCTCCGATGCCCTGGGCGTCCCGTGCCGGGTGTCGGCCCCCGGGTGCCGGGCCCTTCGGGCACCATGGGGGGCATGACGACCATGATCGACGCCGAATGGCGTGCATTCATCAGCGCCGGAACCCGTACCGGCAAGCTCGCCACCGTCCGTGCCGACGGACGCCCGCACCTCGCCCCGGTCTGGTTCCTCCTCGACGGGGACGATCTGGTCTTCAATACCGGCAAGGAGACCGTCAAGGGCCGCAATCTCGCCCGGGACGGCCGGGTGAGCCTCTGCGTGGACGACGACCGTCCGCCGTTCTCGTTCGTGGTCATCGAGGGCAAGGCCCGGATCAGCGAGGACCTGCCCCAGGTGCGCGACTGGGCGACCCGGATCGCCCACCGCTACATGGGCGCCGACCGGGCCGACGCGTACGGCGCCCGCAACGGCGTGCCGGGTGAACTCCTGGTCCGCGTGCACATCGACAAGGTGATCGCGGTCAAGGATCTGGCCGACTAGGCCGGCGCGGCGGCCGGGCGCCGAAGGCGCACCTCTCGGCACCGTGCGCGCCCCGCGCAGGGTCAGACGGTGGCGCCGCCGAACTCGCGCAGGGCCTCTTCGACGATCGCCTCCAGCCGGGCGTGGTGCGCGCCGCGCCAGTACACGCGCTCGCAGGCCGCGCACTGCGCGAAGACGTCGTACGAGCGTTGCGTGCCGTGCCGCAACTGGTCCTGCACCGACTCCTTGTCGGCGTCCGCGAGCGGACCGTTGCACGCCACGCACCGGGACCACGGGGTCAGCGCGGGCGCGAAGCGCTGGAGCACGTCGCGGAGTTGGTCCTCGGGGCGGTCGCTGTAGATGTACGCCCCGGCCCAGATCTCGCGTCGCCGGAGCAGGCCGCGGTCGCGGGAGAGCATGACGCGCCGCTCCTTCGCCGACAGTGCGGCCAGTGCGGGGTCGCCGATGTCCTCGTTCTCGTAGGCGGCGTCGACGCCCAGCAGGCGCAGTCGCCGCGCGAGGGTGCCGAGGTGGACGTCGAGCAGGAACCGCAGGGGGGCTCCCGGTACGGGCTGGGGCCGTGCGACGGCCTGGACGTGGACGGTCTCGCCCGCGGCGGGGATGTGGGCGACCGGCGCGGCGCGGCCGTCGACGAGCAGCACGCCCGCCTCGGTGAGCGGGACGCCGAGCGATTCGACGACGTGACCGAGCGTCGAGGTGCCGTCGGTGACGACCGTGCTCGGGCCCTGGCGCCGCTCCGCGGGGACGAAGAGGTGCAGCTCAGGGGCGAAAGTGATGTCGATCTTCGGTCCGTTCACGCGGCCAGGATGTCATTGCGCGGCAGGGCCGGGCCAGTTGTTTCCCCGTGCCCTTCCCCGAAGTCCACCCGGTGGCCGACGAGAGATTGTTAGAAAAGTTTCCTAACAGACTCTTGACGCGCACCCTCGCGCGGATCGACCCTGCGGTGACCCCGCTGGATCCCCCTGGCAACGGAGGCACCATGAGCCGCACCATGAGTCGGCGCGCTCTCGTCGCGTTCCTCGCGACCGCCTGTCTCGTCCTCATCTCGGCGCTCGCCGGACTGGTGAACGCGGCGCCGAGTTCCGCGGCACCCGCGGCCACGACGCAGCAGACGTTCCTGACGTTCTACGGCTGGTACGACAACACGCCGCCCGGCGGCGACATCTCCTACCCGCAGATCCACGACACGGCCGGCGGCACCGGCACGTTCGCGGATCCCATCACCTTCGCGACCTCCAAGGCGGAACTCCCGGCCGGCACGAAGGTGTGGGTCGAGCGGGTCAGGAAGTACTTCATCATGGAGGACAGCTGCCAGGAGTGCGAGTCGGACTGGAGCGAGGCGGGGCCCAACGGCGGTCCCGGTCTGCGCCATATCGACCTGTGGCTGGGCGGCAAGGGCGGCAACGCGATGAACGCGATCGACTGCGAGGACGCGTTGACGCACTACAACGCGGACAGCACACCGACGATGGAGCCGGTCGTCGTCAACCCCGGCGCCAACGAGGCCTACGACGCCACGCCGATCTTCAACACCAGCACCGGCAAGTGCTACGGCGGTGCCCAGCCCAACACCACGGTCGGCCAGTACAAGAACGGCTCGACGGCACAGTGCATGGAGGATCCCGGCAACAGCTCCACGCCCGGCACCGCCCTCAAGACCGCCGCCTGCAACGGCTCGGCGGCCCAGCGCTTCACCTTCCACGGCGCCTTCATGGTGATCAACAACCTCTGCGCGGCGACATCCGGCAGCAGCATCGTCCTCAACTCCTGCACCGGCGGCCCCACCCAGCAGTGGTCGGTCAATCCCAACGGCACCATCTCCGACATGCAGACCGGCCAGAAGTGCTTCCGGACCTCGGGCGCCAACGTGGTCGCCGGGAGCTGCTCCGGCAGCGCGAGCCAGTGGGCGTTCACGCCCGCCTCGGCCACCAACGACTTCTCCCTGTCGCTGAACCCGGCCGCGGGCTCGGTGAACGCCGGGGCGTCCACGACCTCGACGGTCACCGTGGCGCCGGCCTCCGGCACGGCGGAGCCGGTGACGCTCTCCGCCGCCGGCGCACCGTCGGGTGTCAGCGTGGGCTTCGCACCGGCGACCGTGACCCCGGGTGGCACCTCGGTGATGACGGTGTCCGCCACCAGCGCGGCCACCGCGGGCTCCGCGGCCGTCACGGTCACCGGAACGTCCGCCTCGGCCACCCACGCGACGGCCTACGCCCTGACCGTCACCGCCCCCGGCGGCGGCCCGGTGCTGCTGTCCCAGGGCCGGACGGCGACAGCCTCCTCGGTCGAGTCGTCCTCCTTCGCGGCGGCGGCAGCCTTCGACGGCAACCTCACCACCACCCGGTGGGCCAGCAAGGAGGGCGCCGACCCGCAGTGGCTGCGCGTCGATCTGGGTGTCTCCGCGAACGTCAGCCGCGTCAAGCTCCTCTGGGAGGCCGCGTACGGCAAGGCGTACACGATCCAGACCTCCCCGGACGGCACCACCTGGACGACGATCTACTCGACCACCACCGGCAACGGTGCCACCGACGATCTGACGGGCCTCACCGGCACCGGCCGCTACGTCCGGGTGAACGGCACCGCGCGGGGCACCGCGTACGGCTACTCCCTCTTCGAGATGCAGGTGTACGGAACGACGGGTTCCTGACCGACCCGAGGTGACGGCAGCCGTTCACGCGTCCGCGCGTGGACGGCTGCTTATGCGGGCGCGCGTCTGAGCGATGGTCCACGGCCCCGCCGGGGACTTGACTGGGGCCATGAGCAACCAGCCGAACGTGACCGTCCGACACCCAGCGGGAAGAAGCGAAGCGATGAGTACTGCCCTCTCCCACGGCGCCCCGAACACGGCCCCCGCCCGCAGGCGCGCCGCCGGCCCCGTCCTGGGCGCCGCCACCGTCGCCACCGCGCTCATGGCGGGTGTCTTCTTCAGCTTCGACGTCGCGGTGATCCCGGGCCTGCGCCGCGGTGACGACCGGACGTTCATCGGCGCGATGCAGAACATCAACGTGGCCATCGAGAACCCGGTGTTCTTCCTCGCGTTCTTCGGCGCCCTCGTGCTGACGGGCGTCGCGGCCTTCCAGCAGCGCCGGCTGGGGCGGCGCGCCGTCTCCGGCTGGGTACTGGCGTCGTTCGCCCTCTACGTCGTGGCGCTCCTCGTCACGATGGGCGGGAACATCCCGCTCAACGACGAGCTCGCGAAGGCCGGCGACCCCGCGCGCATCGCCGATCCGGCCGCGGTGCGCGACACGTTCGAGAACACCTGGATCGCGCTCAACATCGTGCGCACGACGGCCTGCACGGTGGCCGTGGGCTGCCTGAGCCGCGCCCTGTCCCTGCACGGCAGGGGCGAGGCCGCAGCGGGCAGCCGGTGACGGCGGACGGTCAGGGCAGGACGGTGTGCATCTCGTGCCCGTTCGTCTGCGTCGCGTCCGCGGTGTCGGTCATGACTCATTGAACCGCGCGGCGAACGCGGCCCGGGTGGGGGAGTCCGGATGCCGGTCCAGCACCGCGAAGACGACCTCGCCGAACCGGCCCGCGAAGCGCCCGGTCCCGGTCAGCAGGCGGTGGAAGGCGTCCGCGACCTGCGCGGGATCGCACTGGAAGACCCCGCAGCCCCAGGCGCCCAGTACCAGCCGCCGGTACCCCTGGGCGGCGGCGACCTCCAGCACGCGTTCGGCACGGCTCAGCAACGCCGACGGGATGCGGTCCACCCGCTCGGGGAGGGTGCGTGTGATCACGCCCGCGTTCGGCGCGGGAGAGGTCAGGAAACCCGCCTCGTACGGCTGCTCCAGCAGCGCGCCCCGGTCGTCGCGGAAGACCGGTACGCCGGGGGAATGGATGACCCGGTCCGTGTAGAAGGGGTCACGGTCGGCTCGGTGGGCGGCGTAGAACTCCGGTGCGCTCACGACGCAGGCGTACAGGGCCGACGCGCGGCACAGTGATTCCTCCTGCGCCTGGGCGCCGTTGAGGTAGCCGCCGCCCGGATTGCGGGCCGAGGAGAAGTTGAGGACGGCGACGGGCTCGTCCGAGGCGTTCTTGAGCCGGCGCGCGGCCTGGAGGCTGCTCTCGGCGGTGACACCGAAGGCGGTGTCCGCGGGCGGCCCGGACATGGCGGGCACGACCACCGGTTCCGGCCCGAACAACCGGGTCCCGCCGACCGCGCGCGCGACGGCGGCGGCGATCGGTACCTCCCGCCCGCTGGGCGCCTGGTACCAGCCCGCCCCGACGATCCCCTGGGTGTGCCGCGCGATGTCGCGCAAGCGGGCGCTCATGTCCCGCACCGTGTTCTGTTCCTGCTCACAACTCCCGACCCTATGGCGCCCGTCCGGGGCCGAGCCAGCGGTTTACGTCCCGCCGGCCCGCCCGCGGACCGCGTCGACGCCCTCGGTCACCCGGTCAACCCGTCACGACGGGCGCCGCAGCCGGGCCGTGACGCCCCGTGCCTGCTCGGCCTTGACCTCGTTGGCGTACCGGTCGACGTACTCCTGCCCGGACATCGCCAGGATCGCGTACATGATCTCGTCGGTCGCCGACCGCACCACATAGCGCTCCCCTTCCATGCCCTCGAAGCGGCTGAACTCCATGGGGGTTCCGAAACGGATCGTGACCCGTCCCAGCCGGGGGAGTCTGCGGCCCGGCGGCTGCAGTTCGAAGGTGCCGACCATCGCGCACGGGATGACCGGCACCTGGGCCGTGATCGCCATCGCCGCGACCCCGGTACGCCCCTTGTACAGCCGGCCGTCGTGCGACCTGGTGCCCTCCGGGTAGATGCCCAGCAGGTGGCCGTGGCCCAGCACTCCCAGCCCGGACTTCAGCGCCGCCTGGGAGGCCTTGCCGCCCGACCGGTCCACCGGGATCTGGCCTACCCCGCGGAAGAACGCGGCCGTCAGCCGGCCCTTGATCCCGGCGCCGGTGAAATACTCGGCCTTGGCCAGGAAGGTGATCCGGCGCGGCAGGATCGCCGGCATCAGGAAGTGGTCGGAGAACGACAGATGGTTGCCGGCTACGATCGCCGCACCCTCGTCCGGAATGTGTTCGAGGCCCTCGACCCGCGGCCGGAACAGCAGCCGCAGCAGCGGCCCCAGGATCACGAATTTGAGCACGTGGTAGAACACGTCGCCCGTTTCCCCCCTCCACGCCGGGGAGCGCCCGCACCCCGGTGACCAGGCACAGTAGTGCCGATGCGGGCGGGGCGCGAGAGGACGGTGTCCGCTGTCGCGCCGGGTGCGGGTCCGCCGTCAGCGGGGCGCCCGGATGGCGAGCACGCCGACGGTGCACAGCCCCAGCAGCACCCAGGCGAACCACAGCCAGCCGTTCGCGCCCAGCGCCACCGTATAGGCGGACACCGCCACCAGAGATGCCACGGTGCACACCGCCATCGTCTTCGCGGGTGTCGGCATGGCGCCCTCCTCCCGAGAATCCCAGGACGGCACGCCTGTCGACGGCCCCGCCTCCATGGTGACCGGTCGCCGCCTCCTGCGCTACCAGTCGCCGTCCGCCACCTGGCCGTCGTCCTTGAGTTTCTTGACCTGGCCCGGCTGGACCGGCGCCCAGGGCTGCTGATCGTCGCCCAGCCAGTCGCCCACCGGCTTCACATCGGCCAGCGGTCCCGCGGCGTCGAGGTCGGCGGCGTCCGCGTCGTAGTAGTCGAACCAGGGCAGGCCCGCCGCGTTGTAGGCGGCCCGGTCCACCGGCGACGGCGGAGGGGCCTCACCGGTGATCTGCCGCCACTGCGGGGCGGTCGCCAGATGGACGAAGACCCGTCCGGACGCCGTCGTGCGCCAGTCGCCCGGCAGCCGCTCGTCGCGGTAGACCTCCTGCCGCATCCGGCCGCCGGCACCCAGTCCCATCGACGGCGCGGACGGCGCGGCGGGCGCGGCCCTGGCCGCCATCGGCATCGCCGCCCCGTACCCCGCCGGGGGAGCCATGCCGTCCTCGGCCGCGACGCCCCAGGGGCCCCGGGTGGCGACCGCGCGCCGCTCCTGCTCGGCGCGCCATACCGCGAGCGGCTCGTCCCGCAGCTCGAAGACCTGCAACTGCACCCCGCCCCAGACCTCCTCGCCGGAGACCTGGCCCTCCACGGTCGCTCCCAGGCCCAGCGGCACCGCGACGAACTGCCGGATCGTGCCGGATCCGGAGTTGATCCCGTCCAGCCAGGGTTGCCGGGGCAAAACGACATAGTTCTGCGGATCCTGCGACATCCTGTCGCTCCACGGCCGCCCCGAGATCGCGCACACCTTGCCCACGCCCACCTGGAGCGCGGCCGGCACCGGCGAGGAGAAGCTCAGCCACATCGCTTCGCGCTGGTAGACCGGCAGCACCACGCCGCCGCGGGTCAGCCACTCGGCGGGCGCCCGGTCCGGATAGTCCGCCACCCTGCGCAGCGGGAACGTGCCGATGCCCGGCGGCAGCGGATGCGTCCCCGTCTCCGGCAGGCGCAGCGTGCGCATGAAGCGCACCGTCACCCCGCCCGGCAGTTCCAGCGCTCCGCCCGAAATCCGCACCTGATCCCCCATCTCGCGCCTCCCCTTCATCGGCTGTGCCGGCTGTCAGCCGCGACCGCGGGTGTCCAAGGATGCCAAATAGGCGTTGTAGGCCACCAGATCCGCGTCCCCGTCACGGTCCGCCGCCCGATCCGACCGCCGTGCCTGCCGCTGATCGGAGGTGTACCACTGGAACAGCAGCGCCACCAGCACGATGACCGAGGGGATCTCGCTGAACGCCCACGCGATGCCGCCCGCCGCGCTCTGGTCCTGCAGCGGATCGACCCCGAGCGACGCGGGCGGGTGCAGGAACGTGGTCACCATCGGCTCGGTGCCCATCATCAGGGCGATCCCGAAGAACGCGTGGAACGGCATCCCCGCGAACAGCTCCAGCATCCGCATGATGTGGCTGGGGCGGTGCGGCCCCGGGTCCACGCCCATGATCGGCCAGAAGAAGACCAGGCCGACGGCGAGGAAGTGGGTCATCATCGCGATGTGGCCCAGCCTGCTGCCCATCAGGAAGTCGAAGAGCGGCGAGAAGTACACGGCGTACAGGCTGGCGATGAAGAGCGGAATGGTGAACGCGGGATGGGTGACGACCCGCATGTAGCGGCTGTGCAGGAAGACCACCAGCAGCTCACGCGGCCCCTTGCGCCCGCGCCCGCGCGCCGTGGCGGGAAGTGCCCGCAGGGCCAGCGTCACCGGAGCGCCCAGCAGCAGCAGAATGGGGGAGAGCATGCTGATGACCATGTGCTGCACCATGTGCACGCTGAACATGACCATGCCGTAGTCGTTCATCGCGGTGCACATCACCGAGGCGACGGTTAGCACACCCAGGACGAAGGCGGCGATCCGGCCGGCCGGCCAGTGGTCGCCGCGCCGCCACAGCCGCACCACGCCCCAGCCGTACAGCCCGAGCGCCAGCAGGCACCCCGACAGGAACACCGGGTCCCCGCTGAACTCCAGCGCCCGCCCAAGGGTGAACGGCGGCAAGTCCATGGGCATGCCGTGTCCGCCGTGGTCCATGGGTCACTCTCTTCTGTCCGTGCCGACTGCCTCGCCCGCGCCGTCCGGCATTGTGCCGATTCGACCCGTGCGCCCGCACCAGACTAGAGCCGCCCCCGGCCGGTGATGCGGCCGGGGGCGGCCCCGTACGTCGGAAGCGGGCGTCAGCCCGTCACAGGGCCCGCCGAGCGGCGGGCGGCCCGGCTACAGGACGCACTCGGCCTCGATGTAGCGCTCGGCCGGAACGGTCTTGAGGTGCTCCACGGCCTCGGCCAGCGGCACCAGCTTGATGTCGGTGCCGCGCAGCGCCGTCATCATGCCGAAGTCACCGTTGTGGACGGCCTCCACCGCGTGCCAGCCGAACCGGGTCGCGAGCACCCGGTCGTAGGCGGTGGGCGTGCCGCCGCGCTGCACATGGCCCAGGATCACCGGCCGCGCCTCCTTGCCGAGGCGCTGCTCCAGCTCCACCGACAGCTGGGTGGCGACCCCGGTGAAGCGCTCGTGGCCGTAGATGTCCTTGGCACCGGACGAGAACTCCATCGAGCCCTCGCGCGGCTTGGCGCCTTCCGACACCACGACGATCGCGAACTTCTTGCCCGCCGCGAAGCGCTTGCCGACCAGGTCGGCCAGCTCGCCGATGTCGAAGGGCCGCTCCGGCACCACGATGGCGTGCGCGCCGGCCGCCATGCCCGAGTGCAGGGCGATCCAGCCGGTGTGCCGGCCCATGACCTCGACGATCAGCACCCGCTGGTGCGACTCGGCGGTGGTCTTGAGGCGGTCGAGGGCCTCGGTGGCGACCATGACGGCCGTGTCGAACCCGAAGGTGACGTCCGTCGAGGCGATGTCGTTGTCGATCGTCTTGGGCACGCCCACGATGGGCAGGCCGGCGTCCGACAGCAGCTTGGCCGCCTTGAGGGTGCCCTCACCGCCGATCGGGATGATCGCGTCCAGGCCCAGGTCCCGTACGTGGCCCTTGGCCTGCTCCACGCCCCCGCGCAGATGCGCGGGCTGTACCCGGGACGAGCCCAGAATCGTTCCGCCGCGGGCCAGGATGCCGCTGACGGCGTCCAGGTCCAGCTTGCGGTAGTCGCACTCCAGCAGGCCCTTCCAGCCGTCGTGGAACCCGATGACCTCATCACCGTGGTCGACGACGGCGCGGTGCACCACCGACCTGATGACGGCATTGAGTCCGGGGCAGTCTCCGCCGCTCGTCAGCACACCAATACGCATTGCTCTCGCACTCCCGCGATTCAAACGGACGGCCGGACCCCGTCGTCCGGGTGGAACCCCCGTTACCTTAGCCAGCCGCGTGCGGACGGCGCACAGCCGCCCGCACTGCGGACACCGCCCGCCGTCTCAGGCGGGCTGGCCCGCCGCCGTGATCCGCTCGGTGCGCAGCGCCTCGTACCACTGGTCGTCGACCGGCGGCAGCGCGTTCACGTCCAGTGCCAGCTTCAGCAGCAGGTCCGCGATCTGCGGGTTGCGGGCCATGACCGGGCCGTGCATGTACGTGCCGAAGACGGTGTCGTTGTACGCGCCCTCGGTGCCGTCGCCGGTCCCGTTGCCCTTGCCGATCCGCAGCGTCGCCAGCGGGCGCGCGCTCGGCCCGATGTGGGTGACGCCCTGGTGGTTCTCGAACCCGGTCAGCGGCGGCAGGCCGAGCCGCGGGTCGATGTCGGCCAGGACGTCGCCGACGCAGCGCTCGCCCTCGCCGCGCACGCTGACGACGTCGAGCAGGCCGAGGCCGGCCTCGGGGCGGCCCAGGTCGTTCACGAACTCGTGGCCGAGGATCTGGTAGCCGGCGCAGACCGAGAAGACGATCGCGCCGTTGGCGACCGCGCGGTTCAGCCCGCCGTCGCGGCGCAGCCGCTCCGCGGCCAGCCGCTGCGGGCGGTCCTCACCGCCGCCGATCAGGTAGATGTCCCCGGAGGTGGGGATCGGCTGGTCGGACCGGACGTCGATCCGGCTGACGTTCAGGCGCCGCTGGCGGGCGCGCCGCTCCACGACCAGGGCGTTGCCCTGATCGCCGTAGGTGCTGAGCAGGTCCGGGTAGACCCACACCAGGCGAAGGCTGGAATCGCTCATGCTTGCTTCTCCTCGTCCCGGGTCCGGGTCAGTTGCCGACGCGGCGGCGCAGGTCCTGGAAGGCCGTGTAGTTGGCGATGGTCTCGATCCGGCCGGGGGGCGCGGAGCGCACCGCCTCGTCGACGTCCGCGCAGACGCGGAAGTCCAGTCCCGCGACCTCCAGGCGGACCGCGAGGTCCAGCTTGCGGTCGCCGATGACGTAGATCGGGTGCCCGGCGAGCCGGGTGTAGTCCACGTCCCACAGCCACGAGGTGTCGGTGCCGTCGGCGCCGCGGGCGTTGACGGACAGGATCACCGGGGTGGGCGGGCCGTCGATGAGGGAGAACGTCTCCAGCCAGCCGGCCGGGTTCTTCGCCAGCAGCAGCCGCAGCTCGCGCTCCAGGTAGGTGACGACGTCGTAGCGTCCGGCCACCGCCTGCACCGCGTACATCCGCTCCAGCGCGACCTTCGGCTCCACCCCGAAGGCGGCCGCCGCGGCGGCGGAGACGGCCGCGTTGGACTTGTTGGCCCGTCCCGGCAGTTGCAGGCGGATGGGCCAGGCGACGCCGTACGGGTCGATGACGTTGTCGCCGGAGAGCGCCCAGGTCGGCGCGGGACGGCGGAAGCCGCAGTCACCGCAGAACCAGTCCTCGGAGGGGCGCTGGAGGACGCCGCCGCACGAGGGGCACGACCAGGCGTCGTCCTTCCACTCCTGGCCCGCGGCGACCCACACCACGGTGGGGCAGGAGGAGGCGGCCCAGGTGATCAGCGGGTCGTCGGCGTTGGCGATGACGATGGCGTCCGTGCCGGACAGGCCCTCGCGCCAGTGCTCGGCGAGCATGCGGGTCTCGGCCGCGCGGTCGAGCTGGTCGCGGGAGAGGTTGAGGAGGGCGATGGCCTTGGGGGCGACGTCGCGGGCGACGCCTGCCAGGTACTTCTCGTCGACCTCGATCACGCCGTAGCGGGCGTCCGCGCCGCCGGCGAGCGCCGAGGTGATGCCGGCCGGCATGTTCGCGCCCAGGGCGTTGGAGACGACGGGGCCGTTGGCCCGCAGCGCCTCCGCGAGCAGCCGGGTCGTCGTCGTCTTGCCGTTGGTGGCGGACACCAGCACGACATCGAGGTGCCCTGCCAGCCGGGCCAGCAGATCGGGGTCGACCCGCAGGGCCACCCGTCCGCCGATCACCGATCCGCTGCCGCGGCCCGCCGCACGGGACACCGCCGCAGCCGCCTTGCCCGCCGTCACGGCCAGCTTGGCCCGCGGAGTCAGCGGCTCCGAGTTGCCTGCCATCGTCTAACATCCTCCTCGCGTCCGGCCCCACACCTGCACAAGCCTCGCGGTGGCCGACTCTCCGCCCCTCCACGCCGATCCAACACCCGGGAGGCTTCGGTCTCGGTCAGCCTATCCACATTCCCGCGCGGCCCCCGCACCGTAGGCCCGCCACGTACAGGCTCTACGCTTGCCGGCATGCGACACGGCACTATCCCCGGCAGCACCGGCACCATCCGTCCGATGCGTCTCATCGGCGACCCGGTGCTCCACGCGGCGTGCGCCGAGGTCACCGCGTTCGACGGTGAACTGGCCGGTCTCGTCGAGGACATGTTCGCCACCATGTACGCCGCCGACGGCGTCGGGCTGGCCGCCAACCAGATCGGCACGGCCCTGCGGGTGTTCGTCTACGACTGCCCCGACGACGAGGACGTGCGGCATCTGGGGCACGTCGTCAATCCGCGGCTGGTGGAGGTGGACGGCGTCACCGTGACCGGTTCCGAGGGGTGCCTGTCGCTGCCGGGCATCAACGCGGGCACCACCCGCCACGACCACGCGGTGGTCGAGGGCGTCGACGTGCGCGGCGAGCCGGTGCGGATCGCCGGCACCGGCTTCTTCGCCCGCTGCCTGCAGCACGAGTGCGACCACCTCGACGGCGGCCTGTTCACCGACCGCCTCGGCGGCCTGCGCCGCCGCCGCGCCCTACGGGCCGCCCGCCGGGCGCCCTGGGCGCGGCAGCGCTGAGGCCCCGCTCACAACCCCGGGCTGCCCGCCCGGTCGCCGGCCGCGGCCAGCCGCCCCCACAGCAGGTCGGCGAGGTGGCTGACCAACTGGTCGCGGGAGACGGGGCGTTCGCTGAGCCACCAGTCGCCCGCCGCGTGCATCATGCCGACGATGCCGTGGCCCCACACCCGCGCCAGTTCCTGGCTCTGCGGGCCCAGGTCGAGCCGCTCGGCGATCACCTCGGCCAGGTCCTCGCCCATCCGCCGCAGCAGGGAGGAGGAGTGCCTGCCTCCGTCGAAGCCCTTGTCGCCGTCGCCCGGCGCCTCGGCCGGGTGCATCAGGAAGCGGTAGACCTGGGGGCGGCTCTCGATCGCGGCGAGGTAGGCGTGCAGCGTGGCCTCCACCCGGTCGCGGCGGTCGTTGCCGGAGTCGAGGGCGGCGCGCAGCGCGCCGAGCAGGGCGTCCGTGTGCCGCTGGGCCAGCGCCCGGTAGAGGCCGCTCTTGTCGCCGAAGTGACGATAGAGAATCGGCTTGGTGATTCCGGCCTCGGCGGCGATCGCGTTCATGGAGGCTTCGGGTCCGTCCCGCAGTACGACGCGGTCGGCGGCCTCGAGCAGCTCTTTACGCCGTCGCTCGGTCGCCGTCCGCTGGTCCTGCCGCTGGCCGGTGTCCACCCGTACTCCCTGTCTGTTCGATTTCGTGCACTCTGCGCAACGTAACACCCCGGTCATGGCAGCCGGGTTCGTGGCAGGGAGTTGACATCCCCTACTCGTGGGTAACAGACTGATGTTACCGCAAGTAACAACCAGGTGGAGGGGACATGGGCGACTTCACGCTCGAGCTCAACGACGACCAGAAGTCCGTGCGCGACTGGATCCACGGCTTCGCGGCCGACGTGATGCGCCCGGCGGCCGCGGAGTGGGACGAGCGCGAAGAGACGCCCTGGCCGGTCATCCAGGAGGCCGCCAAGATCGGCCTCTACTCCCTGGACTTCTACGCCCAGCAGTTCTTCGACCCCACCGGCCTCGGCATCCCCATGGCCATGGAGGAGCTGTTCTGGGGTGACGCGGGCATCGGCCTGTCCATCGTCGGCACCGGGCTGGCCGCCGTCGGCGTGCTGGCCAACGGCACCGAGGAGCAGATCGGCACCTGGGTCCCGCAGATGTACGGCGACGTCAACGACGTCAAGGTCGCCGCCTTCTGCTCCTCGGAGCCGGACGCCGGATCCGACGTCTCCGCCATGCGCACCCGCGCGGTGTACGACGAGGCCAAGGACGAATGGGTGCTCAACGGCACCAAGACCTGGGCGACCAACGGCGGTATCGCGGCCGTCCACGTCGTCGTCGCGGTCGTCGACCCCGAGCTCGGCTCCAGGGGCCACGCCTCGTTCATCGTCCCGCCGAACACCCCCGGCCTGTCCCAGGGCCAGAAGTTCAAGAAGCACGGCATCCGCGCCTCGCACACCGCCGAGGTCGTGCTGGAGGACTGCCGCGTCCCCGGTGAGTGCCTCCTGGGCGGCAAGGAGAAGCTCGACGACCGCCTGGCCCGCGCCCGCGAGCGCGCCAAGACCGGCCTGGGGGTCCCCCCGGCCGAAGGTCGGGGGAGCGTGAAGAACGCCGCGATGGCCACCTTCGAGGCCTCCCGCCCGGCCGTCGGCGCCCAGGCGGTGGGTATCGCCCGCGCCGCCTACGAGGTCGCCCTCGACTACGCGAAGACCCGCGTCCAGTTCGGCCGCCCGATCATCGACAACCAGGGCATCGCCTTCCAGCTCGCCGACATGCGCACCCAGATCGACGCCGCCCGGCTGCTGGTCTGGCGCGCCTCGTGGATGGCCGCGGCCGGCCGGCCCTTCACCTCGGCCGAGGGCTCCATGTCCAAGCTCTACGCCGGTGAGACCGCCAAGACCGTCACCGCCCAGGCCATGCAGATCCTCGGCGGCAACGGCTACACCCGCGAATACCCGGTCGAGCGCATGCACCGCGACGCCGCGATCTACACGATTTTCGAGGGCACGAGCGAGATCCAGCGCCTGGTCATCGCCCGCACCCTGTCGGGCATGCCGATCCGCTGAGCACCCTTCGTCCGCACGGCCGCGTCCCCTCCGCCCGCACGCGGCGAAGGGGACGCGGCCGTCCGGTCATCTGACGGCGGTGGCCGCGTTCCTGGTGGCCGCCAGGGCCAGGTGCCAGGGGTATTCGGACGGCTGGTCCTCGTCCGGGCGGTTCGGGACGAAGCCGCCCTCGCCGTGCAGGACCGTCACACCGGCCAGTCGCAGGTCGGCCAGGGAGCGGTCGAACTGCGGGTGCTGGACGAAGGCGGAGTTCAGGCACGGCATGGCCACCGTCGGGATGCCCTTGCCGATGGCCTCGGCGGCGACGCCCACCACGAAGTGGTTGGTTATCCCGAGGGCCCACTGGTTGAGGGTGTTGAACGTGGCCGGGGCGAAGAGGATCACGTCGGCCGGAGGCCAGACGTCCGGTTCGCCCGGCAGCTTGTACTGCGAGCGCACGGGGTGGCCGGTCAGCGCCGCGAGGCCGTCGAGGTGGTGGCCGAGCCAGTGCGCCGCGGTGGGGGTCAGGCCCAGGCACACGTCCCAGCCGTCGGCCTGTGCCTCGTCGATCACCCGGGCGATATCGAAGACGGGCGGCGCGGCCGAGCCGAACAGGTACAGGGTGCGAGAGTCCATGGCCCCATCACATACCGGCCGGACGATCAAGCGCAACCAGCCCTCGGCGGGCGGTCAGTGGCCGCGTTCGCCGAGGTCGGACAGGAGCGCCACCGCTCCCGTCACCGCGGCCAGGGCGCCCGCGCCGATCACGGAAGTCCAGCCGACGGCGCCCGACAGCGCCGCCAGGACGAGCACGACGGCGAGCAGCGAGAGCAGCGCGGACGCCGCCGCGAGGACGGATTTCCAGCTCTGGACGGCCATCCGCCCACCCTACGGACGAACCCGCCGCGGGGAGCCGGATCCCGTCACAAGGGCGGGGTCCGGGCGCCGGAGCGCGAACGCACCGCTTCCGTGAACTCCTCGAGGGTCTCCGCCAGCAGTTCCGCGCCGCGGTACACCGTGCGTTCCTGGTGGGAGTTGCCCGCCGGCCCGTCGAGGGCGGCTCGGACCGCGTCCCACCGCGGCACCGCCCCGTCGCGTACCGCCTGCGCCGATTCGGCGACGGCGGCCCGGAGCACGCCGGCGAACTCCGCCGCGCCCACCACGGGGTCGGCGGTACGTCCCGGCAGATGGGCTTCCATCAGCATGCCCACGCGCCCCATGGCCGCGAGCGCCGCGTCGGCGTCCTGCGCGGCCCGGCGGGACAGCCCGCGGTGCCGGATCGGCTCGAAGTCGGCCCGCTCGACGGCCTGGTCCCACGTGGCGCCGGCCGCGCGTGATTCCAGCAGCGCCTCCCGCACCGTCGACGCGCGTCGGCCGGCCGGATCGGCGAACCCCTCCAGCACGGCGGCCGCGTACCAGGCCGTGGTCTCCAACCGCTCCGCGAGCCGGTCCCGCAGCCGCGGTGTCTCCCAGGCGGGGAACACGGCGTACGCGGCCATCGCCAGCAGCCCGCCGACCAGTGTCAGCAGGACGCGTTCGGGAACCGTCTGGGTCCACAGGCTGCCGCCCATTCCCAGCAGCAGCACCGCGTACGCGGAGACGCAGGCCTGCGCGACGGCGTAGCTGGTGCGCATCAGCAGGTACATCAGGCTGACGCAGAGCACGGCGAGCCCGGCACACAGATAGACGCCCGGTGACGCCGTCTGCATGATCGCGGTGGCGACGGTCACTCCCACCAGCGTCCCGGCGAAGCGCGCCGTACCGCGCGCGTAGGTCTGGGAGAAGTCCGGGCGCATCACCATGACCGAGGCCATCGGCGCCCAGTACCCGTGGCCCAGGGGCAGCGCCGTTCCGAAGAGGTAGCCGACCGAGGCGACCGCCGACATCCGCACCGCGTGCCGGAACACCGGCGACTCCCAGCGCATCTCCCGGTGCAGGGCCCGCGCCGCCAGCGGTACCAGCCGGGGCAGCGTGGGGCGCAGCAGATGCGCGGACTCGGTGGCGTCCGCGGGGCCCGAGCCGTTGGCGCTCTCCACGGCGGCACCGAGCAGGCTGATCAGCCGGGCGGCGGCCCGCCGGGCCGCACCGGTCAGTTCCGCCTCCGGTTCCGGGACCTCCAGAAAGGCGTCGACCTGCTTCGGCAGCTTCACCGGCTTCGCGTGCCGGATCGCTCGGGCCACCGCGTCCAGCGTCGTGGCGGCCGCCGCCAGCAGCTCGCGGGCCCGGTCGCGTTCCGGGCCTTCCGCCGCGGCGCCGACCGTGGGGTCGGCGAGCGATGCCAGCACCGGCCGGATCCGCTCGGCGATGGCCCGCTTGCCGTGCAGCTGCTCCGGACGGCGCCGAGCCTCCCACGGCGTCACCTTGGCCGCGCTGCGGGCCGTCATCAGCGGCTCGGGATCGAACGGGGCGTGCGGATCCTGCCGCAGCCGCCGGGCGTAGGCCGCCTCGGCGGCGAACGCCTCGGCGAGGGCGTCCCGTTGGGGCCCCCAGCGACGGATGGGGAAGATCACGATGAGCGCCGCCTGCACCACACCGCCGAAGGCGATCACCGCGGCGTTTCCCAGGGCCCCCAGGACGGAGGTCGGCAGCGTGACGACGACGAGCATGACGCCGACGGTCTGGGCCGCGACGATGCCGGACGTCGGGCCGAGCGACCACGTCATCCCGGCCAGGAAGGCCCACGCGGCCAGCAGCGTGACGAACAGCAGCAGGTGGGCGCCGGCCAGGTACCCGAGGAAGGTGCTGACGGCGAGGCCGGCGCCCGCGGCGAGGGCGAGCGCCGGTCGGGAGCGCCAGCTGCGCTGGAAGGTCGCGGTGCCCGAGGCCAGGGCGCCGAACGCCGACGACGCGGCCACGGTGGGAGTGGACAGCCACAGGGCCAGTCCGATGACGATCGCGACCCCGGCCGCACCCCGTACCGCGATCAGAGGCTCGAGCCGGGTCCGCTCGACCCGCAACCCGGAGCGGCCCGTCTCCTTCAGCGCGCGCAACCAGGTCATGATCCAGAGGATAGGGGGAAATGCTAGAAAAGAGGCTTTTCATGCCAAAGGCCTGCGCTCGTGTGCGTAGCCTCCAGGCCGATGGGTAGGCGCGGGCAACAGCAGCGTCGGTAGCGACGACAAACCGACAGAACGACACAGCGACACGAGGCGAAGGAGAAGTGCATGGCCCATCCCGACCTGACAGTCATCCGAGCGAGCGTTCCCCCGGTACCCGACCCCCAACCGACGCCGCCGGGGCCGGATCCCGTGCAGCCGGACCCCGTCCCGCGCCCGGTGCCGCAACCCGGCCCGGGGCCCATGCCGCCCGGCCCGCCGCTGCCGGGTCCCGGGCCGGCGCCGGGTCCCGAGCCGGTGCCCGATCCGGCCCCGCTCCCCATGTGAGACGTTCGAACCGGCACTCGAACTGACCGGAATACACGTTCCGCCGGCATCCCCCTGCCGCGCGGGGCGTGGCTTCTGGTTCAATAGGGCCCATGGCCAGCCCCAGTGACATCGCGACAGGTCGTACCGACCTTGAGCCCTTCTGGCCGTCCCGGCAGGGACACCACTTCGACCGAGAGTGTTGCCGCGCGATCGCCGCGCGGACCCGCACTCCTCGCTGACCTGCGGACAACGGCCTCCGGCCGTCGCCGTCAGCAGTACGGATTCCGGTACCGCGCAATACGTCGTCCAACGACCCTTCGCGCGAAAGAGCCGAACCCATGTCGAACACCCAGTCCCTGAACCACTCTGCCGTCAGCCTCTCCCAGCAGTCCGCCGCGGGCACCACCACCCCGCTCCGGTCGCGGCTGCGTGCCGTGCGGCCCGACGAGGTCCCGCCCGCCCCCGACTTCCTGCCGCCCGGCGCCACGTGGCTGCCGGCGCCCGGCCATGTGCTGCCGTCCGTCCCCGGCCAGCAGCGGATGGTCGGCTACCTGGTGCTCGTTCCCGCGGAGGTGGGACCGGTCCCGGTCGAGGCGGTACCCGAACCGGAACCCGCGCCCGATCTCGGCGCCCGGGTACGGATCGACACCGAGCGGCGCACGGCGGCGGTCGACGGCCGTCCGCTCGACCTGACCTACCTGGAGTTCGAACTCCTCGCCCACCTCGTCGCCCATCCGCACCGCGTGCACTCCCGCGACCAGCTCGTCACCACGGTCTGGGGCTACGGCCACGTGGGCGACGGCCGGACCGTCGACGTGCACGTGGCGCGGCTGCGCCGCAAGCTCGGCGCCGAGCACCGCGGCAGCATCGTGACCGTGCGCCGGGTGGGCTACAAGTACGCGCCGGTGGCGGCTACGGCACTACGGTGACCGGCCACCGTCCGGCCTTGACCAGCCGGATGGCGACCGAGCCGACGATGCGGTGCCCAGCCTGCTCGGAGGCGCCGACCACCACGGCGTCGGCCGTGAGCGAATCGGCCGCGGTGACCAGCCCGTTGTAGGGGTCGCCGCGGAAGGTGTGGAACTCCCAGCGCATGGCGTATGTCCCCTGGAGCCGCTCCGCCGACCGGCGGATCTCGGCCTCCAGCTCGTCGGCGACCTCGGTGGTCACCTCGCCCACCGGGGCGCCGAGGAGCGCGCCCGTGACGATGAGGGGCTGTACGTAGACGACGGCGAGCAGCGCGTTCTGCCGCCGCGCCAGGCCGGCGGCGTAGGACACCGCCCGCCACGAGGATTCGGAGCCGTCCGCTCCGACGACGATGACCTTGGGCCCGTCCGTTCCGCGCTCGAAGGGCGCGGGCTCCTTGTCCACCACTCCTCGAGGCTAGCCCCCGCCTCCCCTTCCCGCCGGGGCGCCCCCCGCTTCCTTGATCACCCGAATGGCCGCATTGCCACGACACGCGGGCTTTTGCGAGGCAGGATTTCGGTGAGGAGTCCGGACAGGACCTGCGGTCCTGCGGCTCCCCGGGGCCGCCGACGTGCCGCCCGCATCTTAGAGCCAGCAGCCAAGCCGACCTGACGGCCGGCAACGGGGAGGTTTGCGATGCCCAGGGTGACCACCAGCGTGATCGTGTCGATGCCGGCCGCCGAGGTCTTCGACTTCCTTGCCGACGCCCGCAACCTCTCGCTGTGGAGTTCCGGCGTCGCCGGAGTCGACGGGGAAGCCGTACCGCCGGGGGTCGACGCCGAGTACCGCTACCGCTATCCGGGACGGCACCGCGAGCACCGGCTGGTGTGCGCGGGCTACGAGCCCTGCCGGCACATCGTGTTCCGGGGCCAGCGCATGTGGAACCCGCTGGGCACGCAGATCCCCGAGTACGGCTTCGACTTGATACCCCACGGGGGCGGCACGCTGGTCCGGCTCTCCGTGCACAGCTCGCTGGCGGCCGGTATGGCGCTGTTCTCGCCGGTCGTGGCCATGGCCTGGCGGCGGGATCTGCCGGTCGACGCCCGCAAACTGAGCGAGGCGCTCGGCGGCCTGCAGGTCAGGCCGCGCGCGCTGGAGGCCGTGCGCCCGCCCGAGTCGGCCCCGCCCGCTTCCGAGCCCTTCGACTACGCCCCGACCGCCCGAGCGTTCTGGCCGGGCGTCGGAGCCTAGGAACCGCACATCGCGGAATCGGGGAACCCGATGCGGTCGAACATCACTCCTTGAGTGTTAAACTATGTAGGAAGGGTGGCGGGAAACCACACCTTTCCCCTGAGTTGCCCCGGCCCGGTCCCCCCGTCCTGGCCGGGGCTCCTTTTGTTTCCGGGCGGCCGCCGCGGGCGGGCGGGCCGTGCACTTTGCGCCATCTTCACGCCACAACGCGAAGGTGGCGCGGGATCCGCTCCCACGCCACCTTCGGACTGCCGCTGCCGATCTAGTCGATGCTCCGCAGGATGTGCGACTCGGCTGTGTCGTCCTCGTACCCCGCCAGCTTGATCGGCGCGGACCGGGCCCAGACATCGAGGTTGCGCACTTCCTTCAGCGGCGGAGGCCACTCACCCAGTCCGGGTGTGGCCTGGTTACGCTGCTTGGTCTTCTCGGGTGTCACCGCGCACTCCATTTCCTTCGAGTGAACCGGATGCGCCGACGCGGCCTACGACCGGGCGTCGGACACCCGGTGGGGCATGTGTATCGAGCAAGTGCGGACGCGGTGGCGCCTGGTGCGGAGCCGAAAGAGCGGCCATGGTGGGTGGACGCTTTTCCGGACAGGTTCTGCGGGCTCTGGTAGGTGCCCGGTGATCCTGTTCGTTCCGCTCAGAGTAAGCCCGCCGACCGGTTGTCACCAGCCGATTTCCTCCCTGGGTCACCCCTAAGAGAACCCCAGTACACATGCGCGCCACTCAAGGGCACCTCAAGGGTTGTGCGGGCCCCGGGCGCACGCAGAGGGGATTCGACCCCGCCGCGCGGGGGCCGGGGGAGCGGTTGCTACCGTGCCGGGTGCTCCGAAGCAAGCGATCCGAAGAACCGGCGGAACCCCTGGAATCCCAGGAGACCGCATCCGGCACGGCCGCCACCCCGCCGCCCGCCCGGACCCCCCGCCGTACCGGTCGCGTGCTCGCGGACCTGACCCCCCTGCGCCAGTTCCCGCACTTCCGCCGGCTCTGGTTCGGGAACCTGGTCTCCTGGATCGGCCAGCAGATGACCGCCATGGCGGTCTCCCTGCAGGTCTACGCGATCACCGGTTCCAGCTTCTCGGTCGGAGTCGTGGGTCTCTGCTCCCTGATCCCGCTCGTCATATTCGGGCTCTACGGCGGCGCCATCGCCGACGCCGTGGACCGCCGGCAACTCGGCCTGGCGAGCGCCTGCGGCGCGACCGTCCTGTCCGGCGTGCTGGCCACGGCCGCCCTGCTCGACCTGCGGCAGGTCTGGCTGCTGTACGCGATCGTCGCCCTGCAGTCCGTCTGCTTCGCCCTGAACTCCCCGGCCCGCTCGTCGATGATCCCGCGCCTGCTCCCGCCCGAGCAACTGCCGGCCGCCAACGCCCTGGCCTCGCTCGCCGGCGGCCTGGGCACCATGGCGGGCCCGATGCTCGGCGGCGTCTTCGTCGGCCTGTGGGGCTACCAGGCCGCCTACCTGATCGACGTGGTCACCTTCTCCGCCTCTCTCTACGCGATGTGGCGACTGCCCGCGATGAGCCCGGAACGCGACGCCTCGAAGACGGCGGACACCCGTCGCGGATGGGCCTCCGTCCTGGACGGACTGCGCTTCCTGGCCGGCCGGCCCAATCTGCGGATGACCTTCTTCACCGACATGGCCGCGATGGTGCTCGCCCAACCACGGGTGCTCTTCCCCGCCATCGCCGTCATCTGGTTCGCGGGCGACGCCAAGACCGTCGGCCTCCTCATCGCCGCCCCCGCCGTCGGCTCCCTGCTCGGCGGCCTCTTCTCCGGCTGGCTCGGCCGCATCCACCGCCAGGGGCTCGCCGTCCTGATCTCGGTGGCCTGCTGGGGCGCGGCCGTCGCGGTCTTCGGCCTCACCCGCAACCTGTGGCTCGGCCTGTTCTTCCTCGCCCTGGCCGGCTGCGCCGACACCGTCTCCATGGTCTTCCGCAACACCATGCTCCAGGCGGCCGCCCCTGACGACATGCGCGGGCGCCTCCAGGGCGTCTTCATCGTCGTCGTCGCGGGCGGCCCCCGCCTGGGCGACTTCCTCGCCGGCTCGGCCGCCGACCTCTTCTCCCCGACCACCGCCATCGTGGGCGGCGGCCTGGCGTGCATCGCGGTCGTCGGCGTTCTGGCGGCTCTGCAGCCGCGCTTCGCTCGCTACGACGCGCGGGATCCGGTGGCGTGACGGTTGAGCTGGGCGCTCAGCGGCCCTGCGTACCGCAGGCGCGGGCCGCGGTGGACAGGTAGGCGGTGCTCTGACCGCTCGCAGCCGGCTTCGTCGAGATCCGGACACCCCATTTCTGGTCGCAGTTGAGCCCGTCGAAGGTGTACTCCCCGCTGAACGTGAACGTCTCGGAGGGCCCGTCCGTCGCTATGGGCGTGCCGTCACTGTTCGCGTCGTACCAGGTGATCGTGATGGTGAAGGGGCCGGTGCTGCCCTTGCCGATGGTGAAGGAGGCCGACGCGCCCGCCCCACCGGATGCCCCGAACTTGTCGACCGAGGCGGATGTGACCACTGCTGGCGGCGGCTTCGACGTAGTGGGTTTCGTCGTCGGAACCGTCGTCGGCGGCGTAGTCGGAGTCGTCGTCACCGGCGTCGTCGGCGGGGTCGTCAGGGTGGTGGTCGTGCTGTCCGCCGGGGTCGGCGTCGTGGACGTCGACGCCGACGTGCTCGCGGTGAGGCTCGGGCCGACCGTCGCGCCGCCCGGTGGCGTGGTGGTGCCGGCCGGCCCGCTGGTGTCGATGGACGGCGACGAGGCCGAGGGCGGGGCCGACAGGCCGCCGGTTCGGTGCGGCGCGGTGCCGTGGCCGCCGAGGGCGACGACCGTGCCGGCTGCGGCGAGGCCCAGCAGGGCGACCGAGCCGGCCACCAGGGCCGCTCCGCGCCCGCGCGGCAGCCGCCGTCTGCCGTGGCTCAGCGGCAGGCCCGCGCCGACGCCCTGGGCGGGCGGGGCGGGTGGCGGGGGCGCGGCGTCGCCGGGCGCGCTCGGCGCGACCAGGGCGATGAGCGCCCGGCGGCCGCGGCGCTCCCAGTCCGGGCCGTACGCGATGCCGGCCGCCGCTTCGAGTTCGACGAGGAAGGCGGCGGCGCTCACGGGACGTTCGTCGGCGTTCTTGGCGAGCCCGTGCCCGATCAGCGCCCGCAGTTCCTCGGGGGCGCGGTGGTCCGGGATCGGCGCCGTGATGTGCTGGACCGCCAGCTCGGCCATGGTCGCCCCGGTGTACGGGCGCTCGCCGGTGAGGCACTCGAAGAACGTCGCGGTCGCCGCGTAGACGTCGGTGGCGGGGGACGCCGGCTCACCGCGCCACTGCTCGGGTGCCATGTAGGGAGGCGTGCCGGCGCTCGGGGCGTCGGCGCCCTGCCGGACGGCGATGCCGAAGTCCACCAGGGTGGAGACGCCGCTGGTGGAGACCATCACGTTGCCGGGTTTGTAGTCGCGGTGCACCACCCCGGCCGCGTGGGCGGCGGCCAGGCCGAGCAGCGACCCCTTCAGGACGAGGAGCGCCGCTTCGGGGACGGCGGCGCCGTTCGCCCGCAGCATCGCCCCCAGCGACACGCCCTCGATGAGCTCCATGACGATCGCCGCGCCTTCGGGCGCCTCCACGTAGTCGTAGACGCGCACCACGTGCGGGGAGTCCAGTTGCTGCAGGAGCTGGGCCTCGTAGCGGAAGCTGCTGAGGAGGCCGGGCCGGGCCCGGCTCTCCTCGTTGAGGTACTTGACCGCGACCTCGGCGCCGCTGCGCTCGTCGACGGCCAGGACCACCTTGCCGCTGCCACCCGCTCCCAGCACGCGCAGCGCGCGATAGCCGGGAAGGGACCACTCGGGCTCTGACCGTCTGACATCGCGTGGGTCGGTCATCGTCGGGCGCACCTCGTCGGATCGGACGGGCTCCGGCGCGGGAATTCCGCCGAACTACCGGTTGATGGGTGGACGCCTGTACGCAGCCGGTGGTTGCACGGGAGCGTGTTCGATTATGGAGTACGGTCCGGCGCCCTGTCCGGCGTTCGGGGGACGAGCCGGTCGGCGCTCAGCCGGCCTGCACCGCGGCGAGCTGCTCCGTCAGAACGTCGGTGGACACGAAGGAGAGGCCGGCCAGCGCGACGTGCTTCCAGCGCACGGTGCCCTCACCGTCGAGCAGGAAGACCGAGCGGCGCAGGCCGAGGCCGGGGACGGCGATGCCGTAGGCCTTGGCCACGGTGCGCTCGGTGTCGGCCAGCAGCGGGAAGCCGAGCCGGTGCTTGCGGGCGAAGGACTCGTGGCTGTCCAGGTCCTGCGGGCTGATCCCCCACACGGTGGCGCCCAGGCCGGTGAAACGGTCCAGGTCCGAGGTGTAGGAGCACAGCTGCTTGGTGCACACGGTGGTGTCGTCGCCGGGGTAGAAGACCAGGAGCAACGGGTTGCCGCGCTGCTTCGCGAGCGCGTAGTCGCCCCGTGCCGCCGCGACCGCGCTGTCCTGGCTGTCCTGGCCGAGGACGAGCCCCGGCAGGGTGAAGTCGGGGGCCGGCGTACCCACTGCGGGCTGCTTGGACATGTGCGCTCCCTTGTCCTCGGCGCCGGCGCCGCCCGGCGGCGGGACGCGATCACCGTGTTGCGCAGATCGTAGGGCCTGCCCGGTCGCACGCCGACGGCCGGGCAGGCCCTACGGTGTGCCGGGATCAGCCGCAGGTGAGGCGGGGCAGTGCCCAGTCGGCGTGGTCGGAGGTGTTGCCGTTCCCGCCGTCGGTGACGACGAGCTTCAGCTCCAGACCGCCGGTGAGGTCGGCCGTCAGATGCTTTGCCGCATCGCTGACGGTGACCAGGCCGCTGTCGGCGACCTTGGTGCCGTCCCGGTAGATCTGGAAGACCACCGAGCCGTTGGTCGCCGACTCGTCGTCCACGCCGGCATCCGTCGTCAGGGACGTGCAGGTGCCGCCCAGGTAGTAGATGGCGGTGCTGGCGGCGTGGGTGCCCAGGCCCTTGGCGTAGGTGGTGCCGTTGACGGTGAGGGTGCGTCCGTCACCGGCGGCCTGTTCGCCGTTGCTGCGGTCGCGCTCGACCGGGCCCCAGCCGTTCACCGCCGAGGTCCAGTTGAGGTCGCTGAGCGCGCTGGTGCCGGCCGCCGGGCCGCTGCCGCAGGCCAGCTTGGCGTCGGCCCAGTCGGCATGGTCGTAGTTGATGCCGTCGCCGCCGTCGGTGACGACCAGCTTCAACTGGTTTCCGCCGGTCAGGTCGGCGGTCAGATGCTGGGGACCGTCGTTGGCCGTCCGCACCCCGCTGTCCGCGACCTTGGTGCCGTCCCGGTAGAGCTGGAAGATCACCGTGCCCGGACTGGACACCTCGTCGTCCACACCCACGTCGACGTTGACCGAACGGCACTTGCCGCCCAGGTAGTAGCTGATCTCGCTGGGGGCGTGGGTGCCCAGGCCCTTGGCGTAGGTGGTGCCGTTGATGGTGAGGGTGCGTCCGTCACCGGCGGCCTGTTCGCCGTTGCTGCGGTCGCGCTCGACCGGGCCCCAGCCGTTGGTCGCCGATGTCATGGGCAGATCGCTGAGCTGGTTGATGCCGGTCGGTGGCGGGACGGGGCTGCCGGGCGTCACCCGGAACATCACCGTGCCGTGCGCGGGGACCGAGGCGCTGATCGTGCCGGTGGTGGAGCTGGTCTGCTTGGACCACAGGTCCTTGAGTGCGTACGAGGACGCGCCGCCGATACCGGCCGCCTCCGCGGTCGTCGAGATCGTCTGCGCGGAGCCGCTCTCGTTGGTCAGGGTCACCGACCGGTCGCCGCCGGCCAGCGCCTTGGTCATCACGACCTTTCCGCCGGAGTTGGACACCACGGTGCCCTGCTTGCCGAGGCTGTCCTGGTCGACGGCGATGACGTCGGTGTTCTTGAGGATGGCGAGCGTCGCCGCGCTCGCGCTGCGGAGATCGCTGCCGATCAGCAGGGGCGCGGCCATCTGCGACCAGAGGCTGAAGTGGGTGCGGTACTCGGTGTCCGTCATCCCGCCGTTGCCGACCTCGAGCATGTCCGGGTCGTTCCACGCGCCGGTCCTGGCATACGGGGCGAGCGGCTGGTTCTGGTGGGCTATACCGATCATGCTGGACCAGTTGTCGCTGATGTCTCCGGTGGTGCGCCAGGAGTTGCCGACGTTCGCTGCCCAGTTCCAGGGCTGGTTGGAGCCCCATTCGCAGATGCTGTAGAGGATCGGGCGGCCGGTGGCCTTCAGGGCGTTGCCCATCGCCTTGTACCGGGTCTGGGCGTCCGCCCCGGTGTTGTTGCAGTTGTCGTACTTGAGGTAGTCGACACCCCAGGACGCCCACAGATTGGCGTCCTGCTGCTCATGGCCGAGGCCGCCGGGGAAGCCGAGGGTGTCGCAGGTCTTGGTGCCGGCGCTGGAGTACAGGCCGAACTTGAGACCCTTGGAGTGCACGTAGTCGGCGACGGACTTGATCCCGTTGGGGAAGCGCGCCGGGTCGGGGACGAGGTTGCCCGAGGCGTCACGGTTGGGCAGCGCCCAGCAGTCGTCGATGTTGACGTAGTTGTAGCCGGCGCTCTTGAGGCCCTGCGAGACGAAGATGTCGGCGATCCCCTTGACCATCGCCTCGTTGAACTCCGCCCGGCAGTGGGTCGAGTTCCAGTTGTTGAACCCCATCTGCGGGGTCAGGGCAAGGCCGTTGTCGACGGCCGCTGCGGGTGCCGCCGTGGCCAGTTGCACGGTCACGGCGGCCGTGGCGGCGAGTGCGCCACCTCCGGTGACGAGTGCCAACGAGGCGGCCAGGGCCGCCAAACGCTGTCTGATGGTGTGACGTTCGGGCTGCATGTGCGGCTCCATGGGGGTAAATGGCGCACAATTCAACGGGGTCGAACGAAAGCAACCACATCACAGCGGTACTGACTGGACATGTCAAGAAGTTCGACCCGGAAGCGTCCTGCGCTTCCGGGTCGAGGGCCTGGTCCACAGGACCGGTTTCGCTACGGCGACGGCAGTACGCACACCACGCCGGGCGCGGCGAACGGCCGCCCGGCCGACGTCAGTTTCCCGGTGGTGGTGTCGACATTCAGGACGGTGACGGTGTTCGACTTCTGGTTGGCGGCGAAGAGCAGCAGGCCCGTCGGATCGAAGGCGATGTGCCGGGGGAAGTCGCCGCCCACCGGCACCGTGTCCAGCAGCCGCAGTGTCGCGCCGGCGGACTCGACGGCGTAGCGGGTGATGCTGTTGTGGCCGCGGTTGGCGAGGTACGCGAACGCTCCGTCGGCGGAGACCAGCAGTTGCGCCGGATAGCTCTTGGTACTCCCGGTCCCGGTGGGCTGGGGTGCGCCGGGGGTCAGCTTCCCCGTGGTGGCGTTGTAGCCGCAGACCACGACGGTGTTGTCCAACTCGTTGGCCACGTAGGCGAACGTGCCGCCGGGGTGGAACGTGAGCGAGCGCGGACCCGCTCCGGGCCGCAGGGTCGCGAAGGAGACCTGCTGCAGGGTGCCCGCCGTCTCGTTGAGCTTGTACGTGTACACGGTGTCGTTGCCGAGGTCGACGGCGAGGACGAACCGGCCGTCCGGGCTCGTGAGGATCTCGTGGGCGTGCGCTCCGTCCTGCCCGGGTCCGGGCGGCGGGCTGCTGTGCCGTACGAGAGCGGTGCGCGCGCCCAGCTTCCCGTCCTGGCCGATCGGGTGCACGGCGACGCTGCCCGAGTCGTAGTTCGCGCTGAGCAGGTGGCGGCCGCCGGGGTGCACGGACAGGTGACAGGGTCCGTCGCCACCGGTGGGCCGCGACCCCAGGACCTTCGGCGCGCCACCGCTGCCGCCGTGCAGGGCGATGGCGGTCACGGCGCCCGGCGAGCGCTCGTTGACCGTGTACAGCGTGTCGGCGGACAGGCCGAGGGCCACGAAGGACGGATCCCCGACACCGGTCACCACTCCGGTGGACGTGATCGCGCCGGTCGTGGGCTCGTACGTCGCCAGCGCGACGCCCTTGGCGCCCCCGCTCACGGAGGTGTACGTGCCGAGATAGAGCGGCTTGGGTCCGGCGGCGGACGGCTTCCGCGCGGTCCCCGCCGGCAGGTCCGCCCGCGCGGTCGCCTCGGGGGCGCACCCCAGGCCCACCGTGGCGGCCGCTGCCGCCGCCGCGGCGCCGAGCAGGCCCCGCCTGCCCATGCCTGCGTTGTCCTCCACGCGACACACCTCCCGATACTGCGTTGCCGGTCCGCTGCTGTGCGGTGCTCCAGGGGAGCAGAGTCCGTCGTCTGTCGCAACGCGTGTTGCGCGTGGTGCAACGAATTCACCCGCGCAGATCGTGAACCGGCCATCCGCGGGTTGCCGTCCGCAGGTCCCGTGTCCACCCGGGCGTTCGTGACGGACCAGGTCGCACGGGGTGTGGGTGGCAGCGGGACGGCTATCGGACGGGGGTGCGTTCCTGCCAGCCGTGCAGCGAGATCCGCGGGCCGTCGTCGAGGACGCAGCGCAGGGCGTGGCCCGTACTGGGCACCATCCCGGGGAGGTCGCCGGTGTCGAACCAGCGGACGGCGGAGTGCTTCTCCGGCTCGTTGTTGACGGGCTCTCCCGACCAGTCGTGAGCCGCGAAGACGACGGTCAGGAAGCCGTTGGGGGATTCGACGCCCCAGGCACCGTGGATGACATGGGCGAGGCGGAGCGCCGACGGGTCGACCACGAGGCCCGTCTCCTCACGCAGTTCGCGCGCGGCCGTGTCCGTGACGGGCTCGCCCGGCTCGCTCTTGCCGATGGGAAGGTCCCACTTGCCCTGGCAGTACTTCGCCCCGGGACCGCGCCGCAGCAGCACAACCCGCCGCTTCCCGGGATCGTGGACGACCACGGCGGCCGCGAGCAGGGTCATCGAATCCAGCGCGGGTGCGAGCGTGCGGTCGGTGTCGGCGGCCGAAGGACGGGTCACGGGAGTCCTCTCGTCGGTGATGCGTCGGCCCATTGTGCTGCAGGCCCCGGCCGGTGGGCGTCGGCTTCACGCCCCGTGCGAACGCCGCGCTCCGGCGCACGGTGTTCGCACGGTGACGCGCGGGGCGGGAAGCGGGAAGCTGAGGCAGTCCCGATCCTCCCGTGGAGCAGGCGAAAGGAGCACGGTGAAGGCACTGTCCGTGCATGCCCGGCCCGGCGTTGCGCGGACTCGAGAAGCGGCGCTTCAGCGGGCGTTCGCGCCATTCGCCTCCCAGGCGCCGTCAGACGCCGTGATGCCGTCACGACGTCCCACCCCGCCCCGAAACCGAGGCGGGGCGGGGTGGCGTGCGCGCACCCGGTCCTCCGGGCGGGCGCCCGGGGGACGCCCGCTCGGAGGACCGCGCTGCTCAGAGGACCGCGCTGAGGAACTCGCGGGTGCGGCTGTGCTCCGGGGACTCGAACAGCTGGTCCGGCGGGCCGGCTTCGAGGACGTGGCCGTGGTCGAACATCATCACTCGGTCGGAGACGTCGCGGGCGAAGCCCATCTCGTGCGTGACGCACAGCATGGTGATGTCGGTGCTCAGGGCGATGTCCCGCAGGACGTCGAGCACACCGGCCACGAGCTCCGGGTCGAGCGCGGACGTCACCTCGTCGAGCAGGAGGATGTCGGGCCGCATGGCGAGCGCGCGGGCGATGGCGACGCGTTGCTGCTGCCCGCCGGAGAGCTGCGTCGGATGGGCGTCGCACTTGTCGGCGAGGCCCACCAGGTCCAGCAGCTCGCGGCCGCGTTCCGCGGCCTCGTCGCGGCTGAGACCGAGGACGTGCACCGGCGCCTCCGTGACGTTCTCCAGCACCTTCATGTTGGGGAAGAGGTTGAACTGCTGGAAGACCATGCCGATCCGGCGCCGGCGTTCTCGCAGGTACCTCTCGTTCGCCGGCACCAGTCTGTCGCGGCCTCCCGGCATGTGGGAGAAGGGCTCGCCGTTGACGTGGATGGTGCCTTCGGTGACGCGTTCGAGGGTCATGAGCAGCCGCAGGATGGTGGTCTTGCCGGAGCCGCTCGGCCCGATCAGCGTCACCCGCTCGCCCCGCCGCAGCCCGAAGTCGAGCTGGTCCAGGACGGTGTGGTCGCCGAACCGCTTCACCACCCCCTCGAAGCGGACCATGTCCGCGACCGCGGAGCCGGTTCCGGTGTTGATGTCTTCCTTGGGGCCGGTGTCACTGAGCAAGGCGCTTCTCCAGTCTTCTCATCAGCATCGAGGTCGGGTAGCTCGCGACGAGGAAGATCGCGGCGGCGAGGGTGAACGCCTCCAGGTAGGCGAAGTGGACGCTGCCGTACTCGTTCGCCTCATGGACCATCTCCTGCACGGTGATCACCGACAGGAACGGCGTCTCCTTGAACATGGAGAGCACGTAGTTGCCCAGGGCCGGAACGACCTTGCGGACCGCCTGCGGCAGGATCACCGCGCGCCACACCCGGCCGCGCGGCAGCGACAGCGCGACCGCCGCCTCCCACTGCCCCGGGGGCACGGCATCGATGCCGGCGCGGTACACCTCGGAGGTGTACATCGCGTAGTGGACGCCGAGGACGGCGATGCCGAGGGTCAGCGGGTCCAGGCCGGGAACGAGCACCCAGACGGCGAACAGCTGGATCATCACCGGGGTCGAGCGGACGAACTCCACGACGACGCGGACGGGAACGGTGACCCAGCGGGTCGGGGCGCGGCGGAGCACGGCGATCAGCAGCCCGAGCACCATCGCGACGACGGATCCGAGCACCGTGGCGAGCAGGGTGATCCCGAAGCCGTGCAGGACCACGGGCAGCCCCTCACGGGCGGTGTGCCAGTCCCACATCACACACCACCCGCCCTTGCGGCGCTGCCGTCACGAGTGGTGACCCCCGTGGACGGCGGTTTGAGGACGTGCCGCAGTCCGCCGCCCTGGCCCAGCCGGGCCTTGGCCACCGCCTCCAGGGCGTTCATCATCAGCGTCAGCGCGTAGGCGAGCACGAAGTAGATGACCAGCAGCGTCACGTACGCGGCCGCGGTGTTCCCCGTCGACGAACGCAACTGGTCCATCTGGAACGTCAGATCGGAGATGGTGATCAACGACAGCAGCGGCGTGCACTTGAGCAGTTGGATGAGCAGGTTGTTGAACGGCGGGATCATCTGCACCCAGGCCTGGGGCAGGATCACCCGGCGCATCCGCTGCCGAGGGCTGAGGTTGAGCGCTACGGCCGCCTCCCACTGCGCCCGGGGCACGGCGTTCAGCGCCCCGCGCACCACTTCGGAGCCGTACGCGCCGTAGTTGAACCCGAAGGCCAGGACGGCGCAGGCCAGCGGCTCAAGTTTGAAGCCGAGGATCGGCAGCGCGAAGAACAGCCAGAACAGCTGGACGTACAGCGAGGTCCCGCGGAGGAATTCGACGACCACCCGCGACAGCCCGCGCACGAGCAGGTGCCGCGAACGGGACATGAAGCCGAGGACGAAGGCGAGCACGAGGGCCAGCGACGCGCTGAGCACGGTGGCCTGGAGGGTGACGAGGACACCCTGCCACAGGCTCGGCAGGGACCGGGAGAACTGCGTGAGGAAATCGCTCATAGGGCTCGCCCATCACGCCTTGCACAGATCGGCTGTCCGCAGGGTGGCCGGCGGTACCTCCTGCTTCGTGAAGCCGTACTTCCCGAGCAGCGCGACGTAGTGATCGGGGTCGCCGGTGATCTTCTTCAACTGGCCGTTGAAGGCGTCCCGCAGCGAGGTGGCGTTCTTACGGAAGACCGCTCCGCCGGGGCTGTACTGCTTCTTGCCCTTCACCTCCGGTACGAACGGTTCGAGCACCTCGACGTCCGCGCCCTTGTTCGTCTTCGCGAGCCAGCGCAGGGAGATCCCCGTCAGGGCGAAGGCGTCGATCCGTCCGGCGACCAGCGCGTCGAGCCCGTCCTGCTGCTTGGCCAGCGACTTCACCTTGGAGTCCCCGACACCGGCTCCGGCGGCGTACCCGGCCTCGACCGCCGCCGTCAGCACTCCGACGGTGGCATCCTTCGCGGCGCACGAGGCCAGGTCGCTCAGACCCTTGGGATTGCCCTTGCGCACCATCAGCGCGGTGGGGGAGACGAACTCCGGTTCCGAGAAGACAACCTTGTCGCACCGCTCCGGCGTGATCGCCATCCCGGCGCTGACCACGTCGAAGCGGTCCGCCGCCAGGCCAGGGATGAGGGCGCCGAAGTCCGTGAGGGTGGGGCGGAGCTCCGCGATCCCGAGCGCGGCGAAGATCTCCTGGTGGAGCGTCGGGGCCTCACCGGCCAGCGCGGTGCCGTCCTTGAACCCGTACGGTGCCTCACCGGCGAACCCGACCCGTACGTACCCCTGCTTCCTGAGCTTCGCCAGCAGGTCGCCCTCGCCCTTCGGCGCTCCTGTGCCGGTCTCGGTGCGGCTGCACGCCGTGAGCAGCCCCGGTACCACCGCCAGGCCCGTCAAGGTGGTGGTACCGAGCAGAAAGCCTCTGCGGGAGAAGGCGCTGCGCTGCGACATGGATGGTCCCTTCGATCACGTGCGCCACCTGGTGCGTGACGCCACATGAGGGCCGCCCCTACCCGCCAACACCGTTTGCATTCAGGGAAATCGCAGGTAGGGGTGGTTGTCCGTAGTTGCGTCGGATGCGCGGGATGGACCGAATGCGGAGGGGCGGACCATTTGACGCGACCGGCGCCGCGCCGGACCATCGACAGTATGGAAGCGCGGATTCTTCGGGCCGATGACCGGGTGCCGACGTCATGGAGCAACGGCGGCGGCGTGACGCGTGAGCTCACCGCGGACCCACCGGGCGCGGGCCTGGCCGACTTCGGCTGGCGGGTGAGTCTCGCCGATGTCGCGGGGGACGGACCGTACTCCGCCCTCCCGGGGGTCGACAGGATCATCACCGTGGTCGACGGCGCGGGCATGGTGCTGACGATCGACGGTGACGCCCACCCGCCGATCCGCCCACTGCGCCCGTTCGCGTTCCCCGGGGACGTCGCCACCGGCTGCCGGCTGACGGGCGGGCCCGTCGTCAATCTCAACGTGATGACCCGGCGCGGTCGGGCGGCGGCCATGGTCGGGGTCGTGGACGGCACGCACACGGCCAAGGTCCCCGAGAACAGGTCCGTACTCCTCGTCGCCCTGGCCGACGACGTCGAGTTCTCCGTCGGTCCCGATCCCGGTCCCGATCCCGATCCCGATCCTGATCCCGGCCGCACCGTCGTCGCCGGTCCCGGGGACAGCCGGCTCTCCCGCTTCGACGCGGTGCTCGTGTCGGGGACGGACACCGACGCCGCGACCCTGCGGTCCGTGGGCAGGGCGGCCGTCATCACCGTCAGCCCGGCGGGCGACGCGCAGTAGGGATCAGCCGCGCAGCTCGGCGCCGCAGCGCGGGCAGCGGGCGGGCGGAGGGCCGTCGGCCACCGCGTCGCACCGCGGGCAGACGCGGTCCAGCCAGCAGGCGGACTCGCCGCCCTCAGGGCCGGCGACGGTGCCGGACGGGGCGGCGGAGCCGTCCCGGTCGGCCGGTTCCGTCCCTTCGGCGGGGTGCGCGGAGCTCATGGCGACCACCCTTCCACGCCGGCCCGGCGCATTGTCAGTGGTGAGCGGCACGATGTACCCATGACCGAGATCATCACGGCCGAGCCGGCCGACGCCGAGTCGTACGCGCGGGCCGTCACCGAGGCCACCGCGGCGTCCGCCGCCTACTACAGCGGTGGGGACTCCCGCCTCGACGATGCCACGTACGACCGGTTGGCACGGGCGATCGCGGCCTACGAGGCCGAGCACCCCACCGAGATCGCACCGGCCTCGCCGACCGGAAAGGTCGCGGGCGGCGCGGTGCCGGCCGGCGAGGTGGAGCACTCGGCGCGGATGATGTCGCTGGACAACGTCTTCGACGGCGCCGAGCTCTCGGCCTGGGCGGAGTCGCTGGCCAAGCGGCTCGGCGGACCGGTGACGAGCGGCTACGCGGTCGAACCGAAGCTGGACGGGGTCGCCGTGGCCGCGCGCTACCGGAAGGGCCGGCTGGAGCAGTTGGTCACCCGTGGCGACGGCAGCCACGGCGAGGACGTGTCCCACGCCATCGGGACGATCGCCGGGCTGCCGGAGGAACTCGACACCCCGGTGACGTTCGAGGTCCGCGGGGAAGTGCTGCTCACCACCGAGCAGTTCGAGCAGGCCAACCTCACCCGCGCCGAGTTCGGTGCCACCCCGTTCGCCAACCCCCGCAACGGGGCGGCCGGCACCCTGCGGGCGAAGGAGCGGCCGTACGTCATCGAGATGACGTTCTGGGCCTACTCGGGACTGCCGCTGGAGGACGGCTCGGCCGAACTGGCGGCACTGCCCCACAGCCAGGTCATGGAGATCGTCGCCGCGGCGGGCGTGCGGACCACCGCGGCCACCCCGGTGGGGCTGCGCACCTGTGCCTCGATCGACGAGGTCCGCAGCCGCGTCGAGGAGATCGCCGTGCTGCGCGCCGCGCTGCCCTTCGGCATCGACGGAGTGGTGATCAAGGCGGACGACCCGGCGGACCAGGAGAAGGCCGGTTTCAGCTCCCGGGCCCCGCGGTGGGCGATCGCCTACAAGCTCCCCGCAGTGGAGCGCGTCACGCGGCTGCTCGCCGTGGAATGGAACGTCGGCAGGACCGGCGTGATCGCGCCCCGCGCCGTGCTCGAACCCGTCGAGATCGACGGCAGCACCGTGACCTACGCGACGCTGCACAACCCGGCCGACATCACCCGCCGGGACCTGCGCATCGGTGACCAGGTCACCGTCTACAAAGCCGGCGACATCATCCCGCGCATCGAGGCGCCGGTGGTCCAACTCCGCACCGGGGAGGAGACCGCGATCGACTTCCCCACGGAATGCCCCCGCTGCGCCTCCGAGATCGACACCGGGCAGGAGCGCTGGCGCTGTGTGCGCGGCCGGGAGTGCGGGCAGCTCGCCTCGATCCGCTACGCGGTGGCACGTGACTGCCTGGACATCGACGGGATGGGGCAGCAGCTCGTCGCCCAGCTGGTGGCGTCCGGCCAGGTCTCCGACTTCGCCGACGTGTTCACCCTCGACCGCGGGCAGTTGCTGGCGCTGGAGCGGATGGGCGAGGTGAGCGCTGACAAGCTGCTGGCGACGATCGCCGCCGCCAAGGACCGGCCGCTGAACCGGGTGTTCTGCGCGCTGGGCGTGCTCGGCACCGGCCGGAGCATCTCCCGGCGGATCGCCCGGCACTTCGGCACCATGGAGGCCATCCGCGCGGCGGACGCCGCCGCCCTGGAGGGCGTCGCCGGTATCGGCGCCGAGAAGGCGAGGGTCGTCGTCGCCCAGATCGCCGAACTGGCTCCACTTATCGACAAGTTGACAGCTGCCGGGGTGAACATGGCCGAGCCCGGTGTGCCCGCGCGGATGCCCGGCGACGACGGGGGCACGGCGGAAGCGCGGCCGGCCGTTCCGGCGGGCCCGCTGGCGGATCTGACGGTCGTGGTCACCGGCAGCATGACCGGTGCGCTGGCGGAGCTGTCCCGTACGGCGATGAACGAGCTGATCGAGAGCGCGGGCGGCAGGGCGTCGTCGAGCGTGTCGAAGAAGACCAGCCTGCTGGTCGCGGGGGAGAAGGCGGGTTCCAAGCGGGCCAAGGCGGAGGAACTCGGGATCCGGGTGATCGCCCCGGACGAGTTCGCCGAGCTGCTCGGCGACCTCCTGCCGTGAGCGTCCCGCGCTGCCCCGTGGGCTACCCCCCGGCTTCGCCCAGGTAGACCCAGAGGGCGTCCTCGCGGACGAAGCGGCTCAGCTCGTGCTGCGAGTCCGTGTGGCCGCGCAGGGAGTAGTGGGCGCGGAACTCCACCGTGCCCTCGGTGTGGAAGGCGCTGCCGTCCGCCGTCCCGATGATCTCCAGTCGGGTCCACCGCTGGCCCGGCTCGAACGCGATGCCGGGCGGCCGGGTGGTGGAGTGCCACGTCCTGAGCAGGTACGCGGCATCGCGGACGGCGAACGCGCTGAAGCGCGAGCGCATCAGCCGCTCCGCGGTGGGCGCGGCGGCCTCGCCCCTGTGGAGCCTGCCGCAGCAGTCGCGGTAGGACGCGTCCAGTCCGCAGGGGCAGGGCGCCGTCGGCCGGGCCGTCACTGATGGGCGTGCGCTGTTCTGTGTCACGCCATCATTGTGACGGCCCCACCGTGGCCGGCTACCCGGTGTCCGTGGCGCGACGTCGTACATCGTCCAGAATCCGCGACAGCGGCAGCGGCTGACGGTTCACCCGCACTTCCAGCAACGCGTGGAAGCAGGCGTCACACAGGGCCAGGGGCGCGCGCAGCCCGAGGTCGCGGACCGTCCGATCGGTACGGCCGCATTCGTCACAGGCTGCCAGATCCGCTGATCCCGCCACACTGTCGATGCTGCTCCCCGAACGGGCCGCCGGGTAGGGGGCATGCCCGTCCCACGGGCGCGTCGGTCTCGTTACGCTGGCCCCGGCCTGCCCGCTGGGCGGGCCGTCCACTACAGTCTCACCCAGCGTCTACAATCTTGTAGACGTTGGGTGCGCCCGTGCGGGCCCCCGCTGGCAACGGCGCCGCCAAGCCGGTCATTCGACGCGATTTCAGGGACGGGACCAATGAGCGCCATCGGCGTCGGCCAAGCCGCCATTCTCGGAGTGGTGGAAGGGGTCACCGAATTCCTCCCGGTGTCCTCCACCGGCCACCTCAAGATCACCGAGGGGCTGATGAACATCCCGGTGGACGACAAGGCGGTCGTCGGCTTCACGGCGGTCATCCAGGTCGGGGCCATCGCCGCGGTCCTGGTCTACTTCTTCCGCGACATCGTGCGGTTCGCGAGCGCCTGGGGACGCGGCATCGCCAACAAGGCCGAACGCGACAGCCACGACTACAAGTTCGCCTGGTGGGTCATCTACGCCACCATCCCGATCGTCGTCGTCGGCCTCCTCGCCAAGCCGCTCATCGACGGCCCGCTGGCCTCCCTGTGGGTGGTGGCCGGCTCGCTCATCGGCGGCAGCGTCGTGATGTGGGTGGCCGAACAGATGGCCAGGTTCAAGCGCGGCGAGGACGAGATCACCCTCAAGGACGCCATGATCGTCGGTTCCTCCCAGATCCTCGCGCTGCTCTTCCCCGGCTTCTCACGCTCCGGGGCCACGATCTCCACCGGCCTGATCCGCGACCTGGACCGGCTGGCCGCGACCCGGCTCTCGTTCTTCCTGTCCATCCCGGCCCTGACCGGCGCCGGACTCTACGAGCTCAAGGACGCCACGGGCGGCGGCGTCGACGTGATCTCCCTCGTCGTCGGCACTCTGGTGTCGTTCGTGGTCGCCTACGCCTCGATCGCCTGGCTGCTGAAGTTCGTCGCCAAGCACTCCTTCATGGTCTTCGTGATCTACCGCGTCATCATCGGAATCCTGCTGTTCTCGCTGCTCGGCACGGGTGTCCTGAGCGCCTGAGGATCCACGGAAACTGCCACGTGTGTGCCCCGGAAGCACGGGTATACGTCGCCTCGACGAGGTGGACATCCTGAGGAGGGCGACATGGCGGGCTCGGTAGCGACGATGACTTCCCCGACCGCGGTGCGGTTCCCGGAGACTGACGCGGACCCCGCGGAACTGCCGCGCGTGGAGTCCCCGGGAAAGCTCGCGCCCAAGGACGCCCGGGAGCTGTCGAAGCTCTTCTTCGACCGGCTCCGGACCCTTGACGAGGGCACGCGCGAGTACCAGTACGCCCGCAACACCCTCATCGAACTGAACATATCGCTGGTGAACTTCGCCGCCGGACGGTTCCGCAACCGGTCCGAGCCGCGCGAGGACATCGTGCAGGTCGGGACGATCGGCCTGATCAAGGCGATCGACCGGTTCGACCTGTCGCGCGAGGTGGAGTTCACCACGTTCGCCATTCCGTACATCACCGGCGAGATCAAGCGCTTCTTCCGGGACACCAGCTGGGCCGTTCACGTACCGCGCCGACTGCAGGAACTGCGCCTGGAGCTCGCCAAGGCCACCGAGGAACTGGCCACCCGGCTGGACCGCGCGCCCACCACCGACGAGCTGGCGGCGCTGCTCGACCTGACCCCCGCCGAGGTCATCGAGGGCCAGCTGGCCAGCAACGGCTACGTCGCCGGGTCCATCGACATTCCCGCGGGCGAGGACGAGGGCAGTGGCGAGGGCGTGCTGGCGGACCGCCTCGGGGACCTCGACCCCGCGCTGGAATCCGTGGAGAACCTCCAGACCCTCAAGCCACTGCTGGCCCAGCTCGCTCCCCGTGACCGCCACATCCTGAACATGCGGTTCGGCGCGGAGATGACGCAGGCGGAGATCGGCGCGGAGCTGGGAATCTCGCAGATGCACGTCTCGCGACTGCTCAACCGGACCCTGACCCGGCTGCGCGGGCAGTTGCTGATCCAGGAGTGATCCCAGCGCCCGGAAGCGCGGAGTGCGAGCAGATCACCGGTGGGGCCGTTCACGGAGCGGCCCCACCGGTGTTTTCCGGCTCAACGGCAGCCCACGGGCCCGTACGGCTCTACGCGGTGAGGGCGAAGTACACGCGCAGCGTCGTGCCCGCCGGCGTCGTGTGCATACGCACCAGGTCGGCGAGGTGGTTGACGAGCAGCATCCCGCGACCGCCGGGGGTGGCGCGCACGACGGGAACGCGGCCGACGAGCGGATCCGTGAGGTGTCCGCGGTCGCGCAGCTCGCACACGAAGTGACCGTCCTCGGTCCACAGCCGCAGGGTGCCTGAGCCGCCGCCGTGCAGGATGGTGTTGGTCGCGAGTTCGTTGACGGCCAGCTCCACGTCCGGGATCCGCCCCGGCTCCAGGCCGGCGCCGACGGCGTAGCGGGACGCGGCGAGCCGGGGCTCGGTCAGGGTCGCGTCGTCGAAGGCCAGTGTCAGCGCGCCGTCCGGGGCCTCGGGCAGCGGGAGGTTCCACTTCTCCACGGTGTGCGCGGGGTCGTAGCCGGGGCTGGGGAGGCTGCCCGTCTCGTCGATGAGGACGGGGTGGGTGGCAGCGGCATCGGCCAGGACGTCCGGGCTGAGCCGGTCGACGTCGTAGGGGCACAGGATCGTGGCGTCGCGGCCCGCGAAGGCCAGGTTGATCAGTGCCTCGTGCTGGACGCAGGCCGGGTACTCGGTGGCCGAGCGCCCGTGCCAGATCGGCTCGCCGATGATCCGCGCCCGTCGGTCGGGGTGCGCGTCGGCGAAGGCCCGCAGCACGCCAGGGATGATCCGGCCCGGATTGCGGCCGGCCAGCGTCATGTCGAGCAGCCGCACCTCGCCGGCGCGGTCGCCGAGCGCCTTCTCCAGCAGAGCCAGATTCGGGCCGGGGACGGCGACGGCGACCGGCTCGCCCCGGTCGAGGCCTTGGGTGATGAACGGCACGGTCCCGGCGAGGTAGGCGTCGCTGCCGCGGTAGAGGAGCGCGGGATGGGCGAAGCCGCCGCTGCGCGTCCTCTCCTGCGGTATCAGGTTCGTCTTCACTACGCCTCCATCGACAGCGGCCCCGTCCGCGACCACACCGCGGCTTCCGCCCCCAACGTCCCATTGTGCTTGATGAGGAGTCTGCCCGCGCCGCACCAAAGGATTGCACCCCGCCGACCCCTGCCTTCTCCGGGCGGCCGCCGAAGTCCTGGCGTGAGGCGCGGGAAGGCGGGATGCTGGGCTAGCCTGCGGAAGGCACGGCAACATTTGTCATGTGGCAATGAAGAAGGAAGTGCCCCGGGCACCCGCTCGCCTGCGGCGACGGCGTGATGGCGGGATGAGGACGGGCATGGGCGACATGGTGGACGCGGGTGCGCGGGTGGACCGCGACCCCCTGGTCTCCTGTATCCGGCGCGGGCCGCGGTAGGCCGCCCCGCCACCCACCGATCGTCACCCGCGCCACCGGGTCGACGACGCCACAGCCGGCGACAGCCGCCCGGCCCAGACCGTACTTCCGACCTGAAGGATGCCGCCTGTGAACGATCCCGCCCCCGATCCCGCTCCCGATCCGGTCCCGGACACGGACTGGCCGGCGCTCCGCGGACCCCGCGCGGACACCGGCGCGGGCGGACCCGGTGTGGAGCGGCTGGCGGCGGTCGTGGAGCGGCTGCGCCACGAGCTGGACGCGGGGGAGAGCGCCGCCGCCACGCGGGGGCTGCTCGATGTGGCGAAGGGCATCCTGGTCGCCCGCGGTGTGGACGGACCGGCAGAGGCCGCCCGGCACCTGGAGGAACTGGCCGCCCGCGCCGGGGTTCCGGCCGCCGAGCTGGCCGCCGACATCGTCAACGAGGCGGCGCACGACTCGTTGGCGCGAGCCGTGCCGGCTCCGGGCGAGGGCTTCGATCGCACCACACCTCCGGCGGCCGTCCGGCTGCGGATGGCGGAGGCCGGAGCGCTCGGCGCCACCGACGCGCAGGCAGTCGCGCAGTCACTGCTGGTCCACGCGCTGAAACCGCTGGGCGCCACCTCCGTCGCGGTGTGGCAGGCAGACCAGGACGGGTCGCTCACCCTCGCAGGCAGCGCCGGATTCCCCGCCGCGGAGGCCGTCCGCTGGCGGTACGTGCCCCCACGGGTCGGAACGCTGGCCCAGCAGGCGCTGCTGTCGGGGCGGACGCTGTGGCACGGCGCGCCGCCCCCGTCGGCCGTGTCCATCGGCCTGTCCGGGGTCGATGACGGCGCCCGGGCGCTGATCCCCGCCCGGCGGACGGGCCGCACGGTCGGCGTCCTGGAGGTGTGCTGGCCGGCACACGGCGCACCGCTGTCGCGCGCCGTCCACCGTCAGCTCACCGCCCTCGCCGAACTGTGCGCCCACACGTTGTACGGGGTCGGCTCCGCCGAACCCGCAGGCCCCGAACCGGCCCCCGCGGACGGCGCCGGCCCGCTCGGCGGGCTCGCCGAAGGCCTTCTGGACTGCGCCCTGATCCTGCGACCCCTGCTGGACGACCAGGACCGGGTCTGCGACTTCCGGATCACGTACACCAACGAGCACTGCGCGGACTCGGCCGGCCGCCCGCGCGCCCACATCGCCGGACGGTCGCTGTTGGAGGCCTTTCCGCTCGCGGCCGCGGAGGGCGGCCTGTATGAGCAGGCGCTGCGGGTCCACACGACGGGCGAGCCGTTCCGTACCGAGCGGATGGTCCTGCCGGCCGCCGAGGAGAGCACGGTGCCGCTGGTGACCGCCGCGCTGGGCATCGGCCGGTGCGGCGACGCCCTGCTGGTGAGCTGGCGCACCCACAACGACGTGACGCGACTGGCGGCCCTCGTCGAGCACACCCAGCGCCTGGGCCTGATCGGCGGCTTCGAGGAGACCCCGGCCATCGGCGAGGTCATCTGGAACAGCCAGCTGTTCGACCTCTACGGGCTGCCGCCGGACTCGGCGCCGATCCCGCTGGAACGGCTGCGGCACCATGCCCACCCCGACGACGCCGACGTCATCGGAAGGTTCCTGCGGGAGGTGCTGCACCGGCGCAGGGCCGCCTCGACCGCCTTCCGCCTGTTGCGGCCCGACGGAGTCGTCCGGTACATCCGGGCGGTCGCGGAGCCGGCGGCCGGCCCGGAGGGCGGCCCGATGACCGTGCACGGCGCCTACCAGGACGTGTCCTCGCAGCACTGGACGGAGGTCGCGCTGGCCGCCACCCGTGACCGGCTCGCCGATTCCGAGCAGCGCGCCGACGAACGCGACCTGCTCGCCCTGCAGTTGCAGCGCGCCATCATGCCGGCGGCCCCCGCCCCCATCGACGCGTCGGGGCTGCAGGTCGCGGTCCGCTACCGGCCGGCGGAGAAGGGGCACCTGGTCGGGGGCGACTGGTACGACGCCGTCGTGCTGCCCGACAAGAATGTCCTGCTGGTGGTCGGTGACATCGCGGGGCACGGCATCGACGCCGCCACCGGCATGGTCGTGCTGCGCAACGCCCTGCGCGGCCTGGCCGTGACCGGCGCGGGCCCCGGCCAGATGCTGGGCTGGCTCAACACCGTCGCCCACCGGCTCACCGAACACGTCACCGCCACCGTGATCTGCGGGCTGTACGACCCGGCGACCCGGGTGGTCCGCTGGGCCCGTGCCGGGCACCCGCCGCCGGTACTGGTCCGCGGCACGCGGTCCACGGTGCTGCCGCTGCCCTCCGGCATCCTGCTCGGTGCCGTCGCCGAGGCGCGGTACGCGGAGGAGACGGTCGTCCTGGAGCCGGGCGACACCCTGCTGCTGTACACCGACGGGCTGCTGGAGCGCCGCGACCGGACCGTCAAGCAGTCCCTGGAGCAGTTGCTGCGCGACGCCGGGCCGCCCACCGGCGATCTGGAGGAGGACCTCGACCGGCTGCTCACCCACAGCAACTCCGACACCGACGACGACACCTGCGTCATCGGTTTCCGACCGCGGTGACCCTCCCGCGCGCCGCGGCCGGCGCTTACGCGATGTGCGCGGCGCTCGGGTGCGCGGAGAGCGGGGACGCTTCCGAGGCGGCGGCGTTCCCGAAGGCGCGCAACCCGCTGAGCAGCGCCGTCCGCGCGGCCGGCTGCATGGTGGCCAGCACCTGCGACAGCTGCTCGCGGCGCCGGGCCCGCAGCTCCTCCAGGAACTTCACCCCGCGCCCGCTCAGCCGCAGCCGGACCTCGCGCCGGCTGTGCGGATTGGGATCGCGTTCCAGGAAGCCGACGGCCTGCAGCCGGTCGCAGAGCCTGCTGACGGACGGCGGGGCCGAGCCCAGCGCTTCCGACAGGTTGCGGAGATTGATGCCCTCGTTGTCGGCGAGTATGAACAGCACCCGCAGCTGCGAGGCGGAGACCGGAGCCGCGGAATCGTCCCGTCCGCGGCCCCACAACACCTCGAGCAGTTCAGTGATCTCCGAGGCGGCGCCGGCCGCCTCTTCGAGGGAGGATGCGGATCGGGAGGAGTGCATAGCCTTCACCTTCGCATTGTCCGACCCCGACTGTCAGCTTTCCGGCCCCCGCCGGTGAGTACCGCCCCACCGATCGAAGGCGTGCCCGGCCAGCCATGAACGTTCTCCAGGACTCCGAGCGCGCCCTGCGCGCCGCGACCCCTCCGGCCCTGCTCGACGTGCTGCTCCCGATCCTGGCCCGCTGCCACGACGCCCTCGGCGCCGAACTGCTGATGGCCGACTACAGCCTGGGATACCTCCAGCCGATGACGGTCCCGCCGCACGGCGCCCCCGCGCTGCCGGTGCACGGATCGGGCGCGGGCCGGGCCTTCGGCTCGCAGGAGCCGCACGCCGAGCGGCGGAACGGCGGCACCGTCCTGCACCTGCCGGTCACCGCACGCGGTGACCGGCTCGGCGTGCTGAGCGTCACCTTCGCGCAGCCGCCGGGCCGGGACGCCACCGCGGAGCTGCTGGAGATCGCCGGGCTGCTCGCCCACGAGGTGGTGGTCGCCGAGCGCGACACCGACCTGTACGTCCAGGCGCGCCGGCTGAACCGCCTCACCCTCGCGGCGGAGATGCAGTGGCAGCTGCTGCCCGCCCGCTCCTGCGCCCGGCCCGAGTTCGCCCTCGGTGCACAGCTGGAACCGGCGTACGACACCTTCGGGGACAACTTCGACTGGTCCGCCTCGCCCGGCGAGCTCACCCTGTCGATCACCAACGGGATGGGTGACGGCATCGACGCGGCACTGCTCACCAGCCTGGGCGTGGGCGCGCTGCGCAACGCCCGGCGGGCCGGACTGTCCCTGGCCGACCAGGCCGCACTCGCCGACCAGGCGGTCTACGGCCAGTACCGCGGCAGCCGGCACCTGGAGTGCCTGCTGCTGCGGTTCGAGCTGGCCACCGGCCGAGTGGAGATCATCGAAGCGGGATCGCCGACGGCGTTCCTGCTGCGGGACGGCGCGGTACGACTGCTGCCCTTCGACGCACAGCTCCCGCTGGGCATGTTCGACGGCACGGAGTACGTTCCCGAGTCGGCCCACGTGCTGCCGGGCGACCGGCTGCTGTTCGTCAGCGACGGGGTGCACGAGGTCCCCGACGCCGGCGGCGAGATGTACGGCAAGCGTGCGCTGGCCCGTGCGCTGCTGGCCACCCGCCTCCTGCCCGCGGCCGATGTGCCGCGGGCCATCCTGGAAGCGCTCACCGCACACCGCGGCTCCTCCCAGGGCGACGACGACGCGCTGGTCGTGTGCCTGGACTGGTTCGGCGCGCCCGCCTGACCGCCCCGGCCCTCAGACGGCCGGGGCGGTGGGCGGCGTGGGTGTCTTGGGCGCGGAGGGCTTCGTGGCGGACAGCGGCGTGGCGATGTCCTCCAGGGAGCGTCTCTCCGCCGGCACCGCCAGGAAGGCCGCGACGACACCGGCCACCGTCATCAGCGCCGCACCGATGCAGAACGCCAGGACGGTGTCGTCGACCACTCCGGACTCGGTGAGCTTGGCGAACACCAGCGGACCGGTGATGCCGCCCGCCGCCGTCCCGATCGCGTAGAAGAACGCGATGGCCATGGCCCGGGTCTCCATCGGGAAGATCTCGGAGACGGTGAGGTAGGCGCTGCTGGCCCCCGTGGAGGCGAAGAACAGCACCACGCACCAGCACGCCGTCAGGGTGTTGGCCGACAGGTGGCCGTTCCCGAAGAGCCACGCGGTGCCGAACAGCAGCAGTCCGCTGCCGATGTAGGTGCCCGCGATCATCGGGCGGCGGCCCCAGGTGTCGAAGAGCCGTCCCAGCAGCAGCGGGCCCGTCAGGTTGCCCGCGGCGATCACCGCGAAGTAGTAGCCGGTGTGTCCGGTGGGGACGTCGTAGAACGTGGTGAGGATCGCGCCGAAGCCGAAGGTGATCGCGTTGTACAGGAACGCCTGGCCCACGAAGAGCGCCAGACCCAGCGTGGCGCGCTTGGGGTAGTCGCGGAACACCGTCCTCGCGATGAGGCCGAAGCCGATGGAGGTGCGCTGGTGGATGGTGATCTCACCGGCGGGTTCCGGCAGGTCGCGACCGGTCTCCTTCTTGATCTGCGCCTCGGCGGACGACACCAGCCGGTCCGCCTCCTCGGACCGGCCGTGGATGAACATCCAGCGCGGGGACTCCGGCACATGGCGCCGCACCACCAGGATGATCAGACCGAGCACCACGCCCAGGGCGAAGGTGAGTCGCCAGCCCACGTCCGCGGCGAAGATGTTCGTGTTGAGCATGACCACGGACAGCAGGGAGCCCGCGATGGCACCCAGCCAGAAACTGCCGTTGATGATCAGGTCGACCCGGCCGCGGAACTTGGACGGGATCAGCTCGTCGATGGCCGAGTTGATCGCGGCGTACTCGCCGCCGATGCCGAACCCGGTCAGGAAGCGGAACGTGAAGAACCACCAGGACGAGAAGGACAGCGCCGTCATCGCCGTGGCCGCGAGGTAGACCGCCAGGGTGATCAGGAACAGCTTCTTGCGGCCGTACCGGTCGGTGAGCCAGCCGAAGAACAGCGCGCCCAGACAGGCCCCGGCCACGTACAGGGCGGCGGCGAGACCGGTCACCTGCGAGGACGTGATGGACAGCCCGCTGCCCTCCTCGGACAGCCGGCCGGCGATGTTGCCGACGACCGTGACCTCGAGTCCGTCGAGGATCCACACCGTTCCCAGACCGATCACGATGGTCCAGTGCCAGCGTGACCAGGGGAGGCGGTCCAGGCGCGCCGGCACCGCGGTGGTGATGGTCCCGGTCTCCGCCGGGTCCGGTCTGTCGGTGTCGTGCGCGCCGTTCGCGGGGTGCGATGAGTCCGACTGCGACATGGGACGCCTCCTCGGCGGTCAGGAACGCGTGGCCAGGGGGGCGGTGTGCTCGCGGATCTGTTCCGCGGTCAGATAGGCGTCGGTGTACTCGAAGTCCCGCAGCCGGGCGGGGCGGCGGGTCAGGAAGCCGATACGGACGAAGTCGTCGCCCGCGGTGGCGTTGAGCATCCAGTTGGTCATCACGCGCACCTTGGCGACATTGGTCCGCAGCGCCATCAGGTGGTAGCCGCGTGCCACGGCCTGCGCCGGAAGGCCGGCGAGGTTGATGCCCAGCGGCCGGGAGACCGCGTCGGTCCCGCCGAGGTCGACGACCAGACCGAGGTCCTTGTGGACGTAGGGACGGGTCTCCTGACCGCGCAGTACCGCGACGACGTTGTCCGCGACGGCCTTGCCCTGCCGTTGGGAGTGCTGCGCCGTGGGCGCGCAGATCTGACCGCCGCCGCGGGCGAGGTCCGGAACGGCGGCGGCGTCGCCCAGCGCGAAGACACCGTCCAGGCCGGGTACCTCCATCGACGGGTCGACCACCAGGCGTCCCTTGACGGTCTCCGTGCCCAGGGTCGCCATCAGGGGACTGGCGGCGACGCCCGCCGTCCAGACCAGCGTGCGGCAGGGCAGCTCCCGGCCGTCGGTGAGAGTGACGCTCTCCGGAGCGGCCTTGGCGACCGAGACCCCCAGGGCGACCTCGACGCCGCGCCTGCGCAGCATGGTCATGGCCTTCCGGCCCAACTCGTCGCCGAGTTCCGGCATGAGCTTGGGGGCGATGTCGACCAGATGCCACTTGATCAGCGACGGGTCCAGGCGCGGGTAGCGCTTGAGCGCCCCGGTGGTGAGCCGCTGCAGGCAGGCAGCCGTCTCCGTACCGGCGTAGCCGCCGCCCACCACCACGAACTGCAGCCGCGACTCCTGCTCCGCGCGATCCGTGCTGTTCGCGGCGAGATCGAGCTGCGCGATGACGTGGTCGCGCAGGTACGCGGCCTCGGCCAGCGTCTTCATCCCCCGGGCGTTCTCCTCCAGCCCCGGGATGTCGAAGCTGCGGGTGATGCTGCCGGGCGACAGGACCAGGTAGTCGTACTCGACGTTGACGATCTCGTCGGTGGTCTTGCGCACCACGCAGACCTTGGCCTGCGGGTCGATACCGATCGCCCCGCCCGGGATGACGGACGTGCGCCGCAGTACCCGGCGCAGCGAGACCGCCACCGACTGGGGCGTCAGGACACCGGAGGCGACCTGCGGCAGCAGGGGCAGGTACAGCGAGTACCCGAAGGGGGTGACGAGTGAGATCTGCGCCTCGTCAGGACCCAGCAGGCGCTCCAGCCGGCGCGCGCACTCCAGCCCCGCGAACCCGCCTCCCACTACGACGATCCGGGGTCGGTCCATGTCCACAGCCTCCGTTGTCGGTAACACGGTCGGCGACGCGGCGAAGCGGGCGCCTCATGCTTCCGGCTAACCCGCGATCCGGTAGGGAAAACATCTCGTCACCCGTTTGATCGGGCCGCGTGGCGGGAGGCGTAGTGGCAGGGGGAGGGGGCAGTCGGACCACAGCCGACATGGGCCGGATCCGGAACGAGTGCGGCGTCCGGATACTCCGATGGGGTGACGTGACACCAGCGGTGGACCGTTGGTGAAGGAGAAGGAGGCATCGCTGTGCCGAAGACAGCGAAAGTCGTGTACAAACCGATCGGTCTGGTCGTCGGGATGGCGGGCGGCGCCGTGGCCGGCCTGATCTTCCGGAAGGTGTGGGACCGGGTCGGGCCCGGTGACGCCCCGGAACCGCTCGAGGCCGACCACACGTGGGGCGAGGTGCTCGCCGCGGCGGCCATCGAGGGCGTGATCTTCTCGGTGGTCCGCGCGGCGGTACAGCGCGGCGGAGCCGTGGGCTGGCGCCGCGTCACCGGTACCTGGCCGGGCGACTAGGCGAGGTGCTGAAGGCGTCGGCGCAAACGCCGGTGGGACCCGCGATCCGCGGGTCCCACCGGCGTTTCTGCCTTACCTGGCTCAGTGACGCTTGCCGCTGCGCTTGATCAGTACCACCGCGAGCACGGCCAGCGCCGCCGCGGCGACGGCCACCGGGACGGGGTTGCGCCGTCCGGTGTCGGCGGCCTGCACAGCGACCGAGCGGACCGGCTCGGGGGTCCTGTCCTGCACGATGTGGGCGGCCTGCGCCGCCTTCTCCCGTGCCTCGGCGGTCACGAGGGCCGCCTTGTTCCGTGCTTCCGCCGTCACATGGGCCGCCTTCTCCCGTGCCTCGGCCGTCACATGGGCTGCCTTGTCCTTCGCCTCGGCCGCCTTGACCTTCGCGTCGGCCGTCGCATGCGCCGCCTTGACCTTCGCCTCCGCCGTCACCTCGGCGGTCTTCCTGCCGACCTGGTCCTTGACCCGGACGGCCTTGTCCTGAGCCCGCCCCTTGATGTCGGCCTTGGCGGCCAGCGCCTCGACGGTGTCGCCGAGCTCCTCCCGCGCGTGTTCGATCTGCTCCCGGAGCTCGTCCTTGCTCGCGGCGGCACCGGGCTCGTTGGCCTCGGGGATACTCGTCATCGGTGTGCCCTTCCCTTGATCTCTTCGACGTCTGCCTTCACGCTGTCGATGGCCGCTTCGGGGGCTGGCGGAACGGCACGCGCCACCTGCTTCTTCCCCAGCAGCGCCAGCACGGCCGCGATCACGAACAGGGCGCCCGTGACGATTGCGGCCGCCGCCCATACGGACACGGCCAGAGCCAGCAGCGCGATCGCGGTGGCCACCAGTGCCTGCAGCGCGATCACCGCGATCAGAGCGGCACCGCCCAGCAATCCGCCCCCGAGCCCGGCCCGCTTGCCCTTCTCCGTCAGTTCGGCCCGCGCGAGCCGCATTTCCCCCCGGACCAGTTCGGACAGCTGCTCCGAAGCCCGTTTGACCAGCTCACCGACAGAACTGTCGGATTCACCGATGCGGGCGTTGTGCTCGGGAAGGGACATGGGGTCGCCTCTCTGTTCGGCGCGTCGACGGCCTGGCCGCTGGCTCTACTGTCCGCCTGACCTGCTGGAAACCTGGTAAACCCGGTTTCACGGAATGTCGTCGACGACAACGCCCAGCGACGGCTCCCGGCCCGCCGCGCGGCCTAACCGCGGTAGGTCTCCAGCAGTCGCAGCCAGACCTCGCTGATCGTCGGGTAGGCGGGGACGGCGTGCCAGAGGCGGCTCACGGGGATCTCGCCCGCGATGGCCATGGTGGCCGACTGCAGGAGCTCGCTGACGCCGGGGCCGGCGAAGGTGGCGCCGATGAGGTGGCCGCGGTCCAGGTCGATGACGATGCGGGCCTGGCCGCGGTAGTCGTCCTGGTAGAGCGAGGCGCCGGCGACCTGGCCGAGGTCGTGGTCGATGACGCGGACCCGGCGGCCGGCGCGTTCGGCCTCCTGGGCGGTCAGGCCGACGGAGGCGATCTCCGGTTCGGTGAACACCACCTGCGGGACCGCCGCCACGTCGGCGGTGGCCGCGTGCGGGCCCCACGGCGCGGTGTCCAGCGGCCGGCCGGCCGCGAGGTCGCCGATGGCGGCGCCCGCGATCCGGGCCTGGTACTTGCCCTGGTGGGTCAGCAGCGCACGGTGGTTGACGTCGCCGACCGCGTACAGCCAGCCGCCGTCCACGGCGGTGACACGGCAGGAGGCGTCGACTTCCAGCCATGATCCGTCGGTGAGCCCGACGGTCTCCAGGCCGAGGCCGTCCGTCCGCGGGGCGCGGCCGGTGGCGAACAGGATTTCGTCCGCCTCGATCTCCTCCCCGCCCTCCAGGACCACGGTCACCGGTGCGGACGGCGACTCGCGGCGCACTGCCGCCACGTCGACACCGGTGCGGACGACGGCTCCCGCGTCGGTCAGTGACGTCGCGACGGACTCGCCGGCGAACGGCTCCATCCTGGGCAGCAGTCGCTCGCCGCGCACCAGGAGGGTGACCTCGGATCCCAGCGCCCGCCAGGCCGTTGCCATCTCGACGCCGACCACTCCGCCGCCCACCACGACCAGCCGGCCGGGCACGCTCGGCGAGGACGTGGCTTCGCGGCTGGTCCAGGGGCGCGCCTCGTCCAGGCCGGGCAGTTCCGGCAGGACGGCGCGGCTGCCGGTGCAGACCGCGACCGCGTGACGGGCGGTCAGCACCCGTTCGGTGCCACCGGGTGTGCGGACCACGACCTTGCGCGGCCCGTCGAGCCGCCCCTCACCGCGCACCAGGCCGACATCGACGGATTCCAGCCAGGAGGCCTGCCCGTCGTCCTTCCAGTGCGAGGCGAAGTCGTCGCGCCTGGCCAGCACCGCGGCGGCGTCGAGGGCACCGCCGCCCACCGCTTCGCGGGAGCCGGCGACGCCGCGGGCGCCCGCCAGCGCGGCCACCGGACGCAGCAGCGCCTTGCTGGGCATACAGGCCCAGTAGGAGCATTCGCCGCCGATGAGTTCGCTCTCCACGACCACGGTGGTGAGGCCGGCGGCGCGGGTGCGGTCCGCGAGGTTCTCGCCCACGGGTCCCGCGCCGATCACGATGACGTCGTACGCCGAGGTCTCGTCCGACTGGGGGGAAGGGCTCATGGCAGGGCCTGTCTGCAGGGGGCGGGCGTCCAGGAGTCATCTTCGCCGAACGGTCCGGGTACGGCCACCACCCCCCGCGCGGGCGCGGCGGCACCTGAAAGGCACCGGCAGGAAGGTTTCCAATTGATTGGTCCAGACCCTTGACGCGACCATGATCACGCGAGTTCAATCACCCCTTGAACTAAGTGGTGATAAAAGAAGCCGCGCTTCTCCGACCTTCTGACGCGGCCTTCTCCGACGGCCGCCGCCGACCCCCCCACCAGATCACCGGCGACTCGTCCCACCACGGCGCACCATCGGTCAGGACTCCGCCGCCCTCGGGCGGCGGGCACCCCCCACGCGCATCCCGCGCACGTTCCGAAGGACAGCCATGCCCTGGTCACGCCTGAAGAAAAGTCTGATCGCCGCGGCGATCCCGATCACCTCCGCGGGTCTGCTGCTCGGCGGCAGCCCGGTTGCGAACGCCGCCGCCAACCCCGGACCCGGATTCCCCGCGCACTACGCGGCCCCCTACGTCGAGACCTGGAACTCGCCCTCGGCGATGGCCAGTGCGCAGGCCGCCACCGGCCTGAAGTACTTCACGCTCGCCTTCGTCATCGCCGGCAACGGCTGCAACGCGACGTTCAACGGCAACACCGACATCGGCGACGCCGGATGGACCAACGCGATCAACAGCCTGCGCGCCTCCGGCGGCGATGTCATCGCCTCCTTCGGCGGCGCCGCCGGCACCGAACTCGGCCAGGCGTGTACGTCGGTCTCCACACTCCAGGCGCAGTACAAGAGAGTCATCGACACCCTCAACCTGACCCGGATCGACCTCGACATCGAGGGCGGGGCGCTCGGCGACACCGCCGCCAACGACCGCCGCAACCAGGCGCTCGCAGCCCTGCAGCAGCAGTACGCGGCGGCCGGCCGCACCCTCGCCGTCCACTACACCCTCCCGGTCAACCCCACGGGGCTGGAGTCCAACTCCCTCACCCTGCTGAACAACGCGAAGAGCCGCGGCCTCAACGTCAGCGTCGTCAACATCATGACGATGGACTACGGGCCCCCGATGGACATGGGCCAGGCCGCCATCAACGCCGCCACCGCCCTGCACGGCCAGCTCGGCCAGATCTGGCCGACCAAGACCTCGGAGCAGCTGTGGGCCATGGAGGGCAACACGCCCATGATCGGGGTGAACGACACGACCAGTGAGGTCTTCACCACCGCCAACGCCACCGCGCTGGAGACGTTCGCCGCGAGCCACGGCATCCAGGAACTGGCTTTCTGGGCACTGGGTCGCGACAAGGCCTGCGCCAGCAACGGCACCCTGTCCGACAGTTGCAGCGGCACCTCGCAGAGCCCGTACCAGTTCGCCCGCACCTTCAACGCGATCACCGGCAACAACGGTGGCGGCGGGACCGAGCCCGTCGGGCGGATCACCGGCATCGGTGCCAAGTGCGTCGACGTGGCGGCGGCCAGTTCCACCAACGGCACCGCCGTACAGCTCTACGACTGCAACGGCACCGGCGCCCAGAACTGGACCGTTGCCGCGGACGGTTCACTGAAGGCGCTGGGCAAGTGCCTGGACGCCACCGGCCAGGGCACCGTCAACGGCACGAAGATCCAGCTGTGGGACTGCTCCGGCGGCGGCGCCCAGAAGTGGACCCGCTCCGGCAACACGCTGGTGAACCCCGCCTCGGGCCGCTGCCTCGACGCCACCGGGCAGAGCTCGGCCAACGGCACCCGCCTCCAGCTGTGGGACTGCGCGGGGTCGGCCAATCAGCAGTGGGCGCTCCCCAGCTGATGACCGCCGCACCCCACAACGACAGGAGAACCCCGTGACCGCACGACACGCGAACCATCCGCTCTCCGCGAGAAGAGCGGCCCCACTGGCGCTGGCGTTCGTCGTCGTCGCCATGACCGGCTGGACGCTGCTGGCGCCCGCCGACCAGGCGTCGGCGGCGGCCCTGCCCACCGGGCCGGTCACCGTCACCAACAAGAACAGCGCCCTGTGCGCGGACGCCCGCGCCGCCTCGACGGCCAACGGCACCGCCGTGCAGCAGTACACCTGCAACGGCAGCGCCGCGCAGCAGTGGCAGTTCCAGGCCACCAGCGACGGGTACGTCCGGGTCAACAGCCAGGGCAACGCCGCACAGGTGTGGGACGTCGCCGACGTCTCCACCGCCGACGGCGGCCTGGTCCACCTGTGGACGTACGGCGGCGGCAACAACCAGCAGTGGCTGCCGGTCGAGGAGGCCGGCGGCTCGTACCACTTCGTCAGCCGCAACAGCGGCAAGTGCCTGGACGTGCCGAGCGCGTCGACCGCCAACAGCGTGCAGCTGCAGCAGTGGGCGTGCAACGGCAGCGCGGCCCAGTCCTTCCAGGTGGCCCCGGTGAACGGCACCCCGCCCGACAACCCGCCCGGCACCCCGGATCTGGGCCCCAACGTCTCCGTCTTCGACCCGTCGATGTCCGCGTCGACGATCCAGAGCCGGCTGAACACTGTCTTCGCCCAGCAGGAGTCGAACCAGTTCGGCGCCAACCGCTTCGCGCTGCTGTTCAAGCCGGGCACCTACAACGCCGACGTCAACGTCGGCTTCTACACGCAGGTGGCCGGCCTCGGCCTGTCGCCGGACTCGGTCACCATCAACGGCGGCGTGCACGCGGAAGCCGACTGGTTCCAGGGCAACGCCACGCAGAACTTCTGGCGTTCCGCCGAGAACCTCTCCGTCAACCCCACCTCGGGCACCGACCGGTGGGCAGTCTCGCAGGCCGCGCCCTACCGGCGCATGCACGTGCGCGGCAATCTCGCACTGGACGACGGCGGCTGGTCCAGCGGCGGCTTCATGGCCGACTCCAAGGTGGACGGCCAGGTGCGCTCCGGCTCGCAGCAGCAGTGGCTGTCACGCAACAGCCAGTGGGGCAGCTGGACCGGATCGAACTGGAACATGGTCTTCGTCGGCGACACCAACGCGCCCGCGAACACCTTCCCCAACCCGCCCTACACCACCGTCAACCAGACGCCCGTCGCCCGTGAGAAGCCCTTCCTCTACATCGACGCGTCCGGTGCCTACCAGGTGTTCGTCCCCGCTCTGCGGTCGAACTCGCAGGGCACCACCTGGGCCAACGGGACCGCCGCCGGTTCCTCACTGCCCATCAGCCAGTTCTTCGTCGTCAAGCAGGGCGCGACCTCTGCCGACATCAACACGGCGCTGGCACAGGGCAAGAACCTGCTGTTCACCCCGGGCGTCTACCACCTCAACGACACGATCAGGGTGACCCGCCCCGACACCGTGGTCCTCGGCCTGGGCCTCGCCACGGTGATCCCGGACAACGGCGTGACCGCCCTGTCGGTCGCGGACGTCGACGGAGTGAAGATAGCCGGACTGCTGATCGACGCCGGCACGGTCAACTCCGCCACCCTCATGCAGGTCGGCGCGGCCGGCTCCAACCAGAGTCACTCGGCGAACCCGACCTCCCTGCACGACGTGTTCTTCCGCATCGGGGGCGCGGGCGTCGGCAAAGCCACCCAGAGCCTGGTCATCAACAGCTCCAACGTCATCGGCGACCACATGTGGCTGTGGCGGGCCGACCACGGCAGCGGCGTCGGATGGACGTCCAACACCGCGGCCACCGGCCTGGTGGTGAACGGCGACAACGTCACCATGTACGGGCTGTTCGTCGAGCACTACCAGCAGTACCAGACCATCTGGAACGGCAACGGCGGCCGCACGTACTTCTACCAGAACGAGCTTCCCTACGACCCGCCCAACCAGGCGGCCTGGATGAACGGGAGCACCAAGGGGTACGCCGCCTACAAGGTCGCGAACTCGGTCACCAGCCATGAGGCCTGGGGCTTCGGCAGCTACTGCTACTTCAGCAGCAACCCCGCCGTCGTCGAGGAGCACTCCTTCGAGGTTCCGAACACCTCGGGCGTGAAGTTCCACAACATGGTGACCGTCTCCCTGGGCGGCACCGGAACCATCAACCACGTCATCAATTCCACCGCCGGGCCGTCCAACTCGGGCAGCAACGTCGCCAACCTCGTCAGCTACCCGTAGGCCGTGGCGCAACGGTCCACGACGCCGCGCCCGGCCGCTGAGCCCAGCGGCCGGGCGCGGCTCTGCCGTGTGCCGGTCCCTAGTGCGTTGTCCAGGAACGTTGGCCGGGTGTGATTAGGCGGCTTTGGGTCGTGGTCGGCCCCAGCGTTGTTGGCGTTCGCTGCGGACTTTGGCGCGTTCTCGGCGTTGGGCGGCCAGGACGTCGG
>NZ_JAPVLU010000049.1 GCF_027158205.1 Streptomyces sp. H39-S7
ACCCTGCGGGGCCCGCTGAGCCGGGGCCTGGCCGACGACGGGCGCCTCACCATCGGCGTCAGCGCCACCGTCCACTCCGCCGAGGGGCTGCGCGGCGCCCTGGAGGAGGCCCGGCACGCCCGGCGCGTCGCCGCCGCCCGCCCCGGGCGGGTCTGCGTGGCCGGCCACGAGGAGCTCGCCTCGCACGTCCTGCTGCTGCCCTTCGTGCCCGACGACGTCCGCCGCGCCTTCACTGCGCGGCTGCTCGACCCGCTGCGCGCCTACGACCGGCGGCACCGCGCCGAACTCATCCCGACCCTGGAGGCGTTCCTGGAGTGCGACGGCTCCTGGACCCGCTGCGCGACCCGGCTGCATCTGCACGTGAACACCCTGCGGTACCGTGTCGGCCGGATCGAGCAACTGACCGGGCGTGATCTCGCGCGTCTGGAGGACAAGTTGGACTTCTTTCTCGCGCTGCGCATGAGCTGAGCCGGCCCGTGGGAACCTCGACCCTTCGGATCACTCGAATCATTCTGCTTGTTCGGATCATTCCGATCACTCGGATCACTCGGATCGCGAGTAATTGATCACCGCCCTCTTGGCGCGGGCCCTTACGGCATGCTGGACTTCGACCACTGGCTCGACGATGCGCTTGGGGGGATAGGTTGTGGCGGATACCGCCATGCCGGAATCTGTGGTGGGCACGCCCGATGTGTGGCGCCTCAGGGCCCGCGGTTGCTGGGCGGAGGCGGCGGCGATCCTCGCCCCGCACTGCGCCGACAGCCCGGCCACGGCGCTGCACCGGGCCGCCCTGCTCGTCGAGGGGTGCATGTTCACCCTCGACGGCTGGTCCGAGGCGGAGGACGCGCTGCGCTCCGCCGAGGCACTGGCCGGCAGCGACGAGGAGCGGGGCGCCGCCGCGTGCGAGCGCGGCCATCTGGCGTACGCCGCCACCCTCTTCTCCGTCCGCGACCGCGCCGACGAGGCACGGGCCGCGTTCGGCCGCAGCGCGGCGCTGCTGAGCCAGGTGTCGCCGGGACGGCCGCTGCTCGACTTCCGCCGCGGCCTGTTCGCCGAGAACGTCGCCCAGAACCCCACCGCCGCCCGCGCGGCCTACCGGCGCGCCCACGCGGGCGCCGTCGCCCACGGCGACGCGCTCCTGACCTCGTTCACCTGGCGCCACCTGGCCGGCCTCGCCGCCGCCGACGGCGACCTCGCCGAGGCCCACCGGGGCTTCACCGAATCCCTCCGCATCCGCGTCGAGATCGGGTACCTGGTCGGAACGGCCCCGGCCATGCTCGCCCTCGCCGACGTGGAGCCCGAACCCGTCGCGACCGCCCTGCGGGCGGAGGCCGCCCGCCTCCACGCCCTCCTGGGCGGAATCCCGGTCTGGCTCCCCCACCCCGCACCGAGCGCCTGACCGGCGGGGCGCCGGTACGCGGGAGGGACCGCGGGCCCCGGCACGGGGCCGTTCCTAACCCCAGGCAGAGCCGGAGAAGTGTTCGCGGACGAGGGCTTCGACCGTGACCACGTCCCCGGCCACCAGCGCCTCCAGCAGCACGGCGTGCTCCGTCGCGTCGGCGAGCAGCTCCGCAGGACGCGACGGCGTGCGGGAGGGCCCGGAAACCGGCCATTGGGAGCGCCGGTGCAGCTCGTCCGCGACGGCGACCAGTTGGAGGTTCCCGGAGAGTTCGAGCATCGCGCGGTGGAAGAGCCGGTCGGACTCCGCGTAGGCGGCCCGGTCGCCGCGCGCCGCCGCGGCGACGGTGGCTGCGGCGAGCGGCCGCAGCGACTCCCACCGCTCGGGGGCGATGGTGCGGGCGAGGCCGAGGACGACGGGAACCTCGATGAGGGCCCGCACCTCCGCCAGCTCCGCGAGGTCGCGCGCGCTGCGCTCGGCGATCCGGAATCCGCGGTTGGGCATGGCCTCGACCGCGCCCTCCCGGGCGAGCAGCTGCATCGCCTCGCGGACCGGTGTGGCCGACACGCCGTAGCGCTCGGCGAGCAAGGGCGCCGAGTAGACGTCGCCCGGCCGCAGTTCACCGCTGACCAGGGCGCTGCGCAGCGCGTTGAGCACCTGGTCGCGGACGGAGTGGCGCTCGGGCAGCCGCCGCTCCCCGTCGGCCGGCGCGGCGAACGCGCCGCCCTGCGGGCGAGGTGCGCGGAACTGACCGGGGCGGCGGGGCTGCGGGACGGAGGTGGCTCCGGCGGGGCGCGCGGCGGCGGTGTCGTTCACCGGGTCCTTCCCTCTTCGGGCGACACCACTCGTGTGGCGTAGTGCCGTTAGGTTAAACCCCAGCGGGGTCGGCTAAGGTAAGCCTTACCTCCCTTGGAACTTCTTTCAGGACGGTCCGCCATGCTCGCCATGCCTGTCACCGCCCCCGCCTACGCCCGCCTGACCGGGGTGTACCCCTCGTTGCGCGTCACCGAGGAAGCGCCCCGCAGCGGCGACGGCTGGGTGCGCGCGGACGAGCTGGCGGCGGGCGGGCCGGCACTGGACGACTACCTGGTCTGGGACGAGCAGCAGGTGCTGCGCGACCACGGCAGGCGCGCCCGCCCCGATGTCGTCGCCGGCTTCGGCCTGCACCGCTACGCCTGGCCGGCCTGCCTGCTCTTCACCGTCCCGTTCTTCCTGCACCGCAGGGTCCCGCGGCTGCCGGTGTCCGACGTGTCGTTCCACCGCACCCAGGGCCGGCTGACGGTCCGCACCGGAGCCTTCAGCTGCCTGCCGGACGACCCGGCCGCCGTACTGCCCGGGGCCCGCGTCGTGCCGTCCGAGGAGGCGCTGCGCCTGGAGCTGCGCTCCGCGCTCGCCGAGCACCTGGAGCCGCTGCTGGACGGGTTCCGGCCCCGGCTGCGGCGCGGCCGGCGCGCCCTGTGGGGCATGGCCACCGACGAGGTCACCGAGGGCCTGTGGCGGATCGGGCACCTGCTCGGCGAGGGCGAGCGGGCGGAGGCCGAGCTGACGGCCCTGCTGCCGGGCACCACCGCCCCGTACACGGGCGGCGCGGACTTCCGCGCCCTGCGCGCGCCGCGGCCGCTCCCCGACCGGGTGCCGGCCCGCACCCGGGACCGGATCTCGTGCTGCCTGTTCTACACCGTGCGCCCCACGGAGACCTGCGGCACCTGCCCCCGTACATGCGACGCCGAACGCATCGAACGTCTGGCCGCCACCGGCTGATCTGTTCGACTTTTCCATTCAAAAGCGTGCTATTCCGGCGAAACCTCTTCAAGCGCGTGCGCTCTTCGCCAAGATGGCGCCCGTGAGCCGTCCCGCGGCCCGAGCGCGACGGAAGCGACGCTAGGAATCGCACATGAGACTTACCGACATATCGCTGGACTGGGCGCTCTCGGGGGCCGTGGGCCTGGCGGTCCTCGCGGCCTCGGCGGTCGCGCTCCGCAACCGCCGGGCACGCGGCGGCGACGAGAACGTACCCGGCAGCGATTCATGGGAGCGCAGCGAGGAACGCCGACGCCGCAAGGAGGCGGTCTACGGGAGCGCTTCGTACGTCCTGCTCTTCTGCTGCGCGGCGGTCGCCGCGGCGCTCTCCTTCCACGGGCTGGTCGGCTTCGGCCGGCAGAACCTGAACCTCGACGGCGGCTGGGAGTACCTGGTCCCGTTCGGCCTCGACGGCGCGGCGATGTTCTGCTCGGTGCTCGCGGTGCGGGAGGCCAGCCACGGCGACGCGGCGCTCGGCTCCCGGATGCTGGTGTGGATGTTCGCGGGCGCCGCCGCCTGGTTCAACTGGGTGCATGCGCCGCGCGGTATCGAGCACGCCGGCGCCCCGCAGTTCTTCGCCGGGATGTCCCTGTCGGCGGCGGTGCTGTTCGACCGGGCGCTCAAGCAGACCCGGCGGGCAGCACTGCGCGAACAGGGCCTGGTGCCCCGTCCGTTGCCGCAGATCCGGATGGTCCGCTGGATGCGTGCCCCACTGGAGACCTACGGCGCGTGGTCCCTGATGCTGCTGGAGAACGTGCGCTCGCTCGATGAGGCGGTGGAGGAGGTCCGCGAGGACCGCAAGCAGAAGGAGGTCAACGACGTTCGCCGCCGCGACCACGTGCGGCTGGAGCGGGCCCGCGTCAGGGCGCTCAACCGCCAGCACCGCGGCTGGAACCGGGACCGGGGCGAACGCCGCCCGGAACTGACCGGCGGGGGTTCGGGCGGCAGCGGTCCCGGGGGCACCACGGAGCCCGTCATAGCCGCCGGCACGGCCGAACTGCCGGTGCGCCCGCGCCCCGCGCTGCCGCCGACGGAACACTCACGGTCGGAACGGCGCTGGGCACGGCTGTCGGAACGCTCCGAACCGCCGGCGCCGTCACCCGCGCCCGCCTCCGAGGAGGAGCCGTACGTCGTCGACCTGACGGCCGAGGACGACACGATGACGATCCCCCGGCTGGACTCGCTGGAGCGCAAGCTCCAGGATCTGGAGCGGCAGTTCGGCTGAGAGTCGCGTCGAGCCGCGTCGCATGCCGAACCGCGTCGAGCCGAACCGTGTCAGGCGGCCTCGACGTCCAGTTCGAACCAGACGACCTTCCCGGTGCCCTGGGAGCGAACGCCCCAGGAATCGGCGAGCGCCTGCACGAGCAGCAGCCCGCGGCCCGACGTGGCGTTCTCACCCACGGGGTGCAGCCGGGGTCGCCTGGCCGTGTGGTCGTGCACCTCGACGCGCAGCCGGTGCACGGGGCCGTCGGAGAGCGTGGCGGTGAGCACCGCTCCCTCATCGGTGTGCTGAAGGGCGTTGGTGACGAGTTCGCTGGTGAGCAGCTCGGCGATGTCGACCAGTCCTGGTACGCCCCAGCGCCGCAGCTGCTCGCGCAGCAGCCTGCGCGCCTCGGCTATCGCCGACAGATCCGCGTGGCCCAGCGCGTGCCGTAACTCCCGCGCCTCGCTGGCGCCTTGGCCATGGTGAAGCCGGCCGCCCATGTGCTTTGGCTGACGCTCCATCACTCCGCTCCGACCGCAGGCCTCGTCCCCCCTCGAACACCCTGTCGGGATGCATTCCCACCACGGGGCCATCCACGCATGGGACCGGGAAGCCGGCGGCGGGACACGGGCGGCGGCGGAGCTTACGGCCGGGGTACGTTCCGCAGGTTGGAGCGTGCCAGCTGCAGCATTCTGCCCACTCCGCCGTCGAGCACGGTCTTGCTCATCGACAGGGCGAAGCCGCCGATCTGCTCGCCGGTGATCTTCGGCGGGATGGAGAGCGCGTTCGGGTCGGTGACCACGTCCACCAGCGCGGGCCCCTTGTGCTTGAACGCGCCGCGCAGCGCGGCCCGCAGCTCCTTCGGCTTCTCCACCCGGACCCCGTAGGCACCGCACGCCCGCGCGACCGCCGCGAAGTCCGGGTTGTGGTTGGACGTTCCGGAGGCCGGCAGGCCCGCCACGAGCATCTCCAACTCGACCATGCCGAGCGAGGAGTTGTTGAAGAGCACGATCTTCACCGGCAGATCATGCTGCACCAGGGTCAGGAAGTCGCCCATCAGCATCGAGAACCCGCCGTCGCCGGAGAGCGCGACGACCTGCCGGCGCCGGTCCAGGAACTGCGCGCCGATCGCCTGCGGCATCGCGTTGGCCATCGAGCCGTGGGTGAACGAACCGATCACCCGGCGCCTGCCGTTCGGGGTGAGGTAGCGGGCCGCCCAGACGTTGCACATGCCGGTGTCGACGGTGAAGACCGCGTCGTCGGCGGCCTCCTCGTCCAGGACCGATGCCACGTACTCGGGGTGGATCGGAACGTGCTTGTCGACCTTGCGGGTGTAGGCCTTGACGACGCCTTCCAGGGCGTCACTGTGCTTCTTCAGCATCCGGTCGAGGAACTTGCGCCGGGTCTTGACCCGCACCTTGGGCGTCAGGCAGCGCAGGGTCTCCCGCACGTCGCCCCACACCGCCAGGTCCAGCTTGGAGCGCCGGCCGAGGTGCTCGGGGCGGACGTCCACCTGCACGATCTTCACGTCGTCCGGCAGGAAGGCGTTGTACGGGAAGTCGGTGCCCAGCAGGATCAGCAGGTCGCACTCGTGCATCGCCTCGTAGGCGGCGCCGTACCCCAGCAGTCCGCTCATGCCCACGTCGTACGGGTTGTCGAACTGGATCCACTCCTTGCCGCGCAGCGCGTGGCCCACCGGCGCCTTCACCCGTTCGGCGAAGGCCATCACCTCGTCGTGCGCGCCGGCCGTGCCGCTGCCGCAGAACAGCGTCACCTTGTCCGCGGCGTCCACCATCCGGGCGAGCGCGTCGAGCTCGGCGTCACCGGGCCGGACCGAGGGCCGGCGGGTCACGAGGGCGTGCTCGATGCTGCGCTGCGGGGCCGGCTGCGCCGCGATGTCGCCCGGGAGGCTGATGACGGAGACGCCGCCGCGGCCGATGGCGTGCTGGATGGCGGTCTGCAGCACCCGGGGCATCTGCTGCGGGTTGGAGATCAGCTCGCTGTAGTGGCTGCACTCCTTGAACATCTGGTCCGGGTGGGTCTCCTGGAAGTAGCCGGTGCCGATCTCGCTGCTGGGGATCTGCGCGGCCAGCGCCAGCACCGGGGCCATCGAGCGGTGCGCGTCGAACAGGCCGTTGAGCAGGTGGACGTTGCCGGGCCCGCAGGAGCCGGCGCAGGCCGTCAGTTTCCCGGAGATCTGGGCCTCCGCGCCCGCCGCGAAGGCCGCCACCTCCTCGTGGCGCACATGTACCCATTCGATGGCCGCGTTGCGCCGGATCGCGTCCACTACGGGGTTCAGGCTGTCGCCGACCACCCCGTACATCCGCTCCACCCCGGCACGCACCAGGACATCGACGAACTGCTCGGCCACGGTCTGCTTCGCCATCGGGCGCACCAATCGCTCGTCGCGGGACTTGCCCCCATCTCCCCACGCGGGGAGCGGACCCGCCACTTAAGCGCCTGCGGCGCGCGCTTCGACGACGAACCCGGGACGCGTTCCCGCTACCGCGGGGGTGCCCGGCGGGAGCCTCGGCGCCGCCCGCGCCGCCGGTGGCGTGCCCCCGCGAGCGCGGGCCTTCCGGCGGCAGCCGGGAAGCCCGCGGCTCAGGGACCGCGGCGCGCGGGCATCCTGGCGGCGGGCCGCCTGGAATCCGGCCGGTAGCCGGTTGGCGTTACGCGTCCCAGACGCCGACTGCTGTGCGGTCGTCCGCGTAGCCCTTGACCCGGGTCTGGGCTTCGGCCAGGAAGGCGGTGAGGCCTGGGGGGTGGCCGTTGCCCCACTGGTGGGCCAGGCGGGCGGCGAGGGCCGGCTCGCCGCGCAGCGGTTCGGCGAGGCCGCCGCTGCACAGCAGCAGCGCGTCGCCGGGGTGCGCGACCGAGGCCCGGAAGCGGAAGCGTTCTTCCGGCTCCGCGTCCTTGTTCACCGGGTCCAGGTCCTGCCAGCTGCCGTCGCGGATCCGGAACAGTCCGCCGTCCCCGACGCCGAAGAACAGCCGGATGCGGCAGGACGGGTCCACCGGCAGCAGCAGGCAGCGCAGCGAGGCCGTGTACTCGCCCTCGTCGAGGCCGAGGTCCTCACCGCGGGCCCGCAGCCGCCCGTAGCAGCGGTCGGTGAGCCGGTGCAGTCCCGACTTGAGCGAGCCGCGGCGGGCGGCGCGGATGTCCTCGGACAGCCGCTGCCGGCTCCGGCCGACCGCGCCCGCGATCCACCGGCAGGCGTCCTGGGCGGCCCGGGGGGCGTCTTCGGAGGCCCGTACTCCGCTGGCGACCGCCAGCAGCAGCAGGCCGTCGTCACCGGTGCCGAAGCGCGCCGTCAGCAGCGCGTCCCGCCGGGGCTGGCCCCGGTACCGCGCGGAGTCCCCGCGCATGGAGGCGGTCCGCAGCGTCAGGACGCCGTACTGCGCCCCGTCCAGCACGGTGTCGGGGACGAGGCTGTCGAGCTCGTCCGGGTGCGCCACCGGCCAGGCCGTCGGCTCCGCGGCGTACGTCGGGGGCCGGTCGCCGACGAACGGCGGCGCCGTCTCGACGGGCGGCTCCGCCGCCGCCCACCCCGGCGGCAGGTCCGGCGCCGGACCGGGATCCGGATCGCTCCACGTCACCGGGCCCTCGCCGAAGGCGGTCGGCGCGAGCGTCGTGCGCCGCTCCGGGGGCGGCGGAACGACGGCTTCCGGCGGCAGCGGTGGTGCCGGGGCGTCGGGCCGGGCGGCCGGGCCCGGCTGCTCCGGCGCCGCGTAGGGCTGCTGCCGGTACGCCTGCTGTCCCCACGCCTCGCCGGCGGCGGGAGTCACCCCGCCGTGCGGCGACCGGTCCTGCGGGGCCGCGCGGCGGAGCCGGATGGTGTCCGGCGGGCCGTGGTCGTCGTGCTCGGCCGTTTCCTGGTCGTAGGGCTCCCGGGCGGGCGGCACCGCGTCGGCGGGCGGTTCTGCTCGAACAGGCGGATCGTCCCGAACAGGCGGATCGTCCGGGGCGCCGACGGCGGACAGGACCGAGGCGTAATGGTCGTCGACCGTGTCGGCCGACGCTTGGGGTTCGCCCGTCTCCGGGCCCCCGTACAACTGGCGCCACCACTCGTCCTCTTGACGAGGGTGCGTCTCCCCCTGCTGGCTCATGCCCTTATTGTCCACCGCGAAGGGCCTTCGGAAACGGTGGACGGCATACCTGACGCGGGTCCGTCGGCCGGCCCTCCCCCCACGGTTGGGTCGGCCGACGGCGCTCGAGCGAAACGACCCAAGTCGTGCCAAGTCATGCCCGCATCGCCGCCACACTGGCAGAACAGGGGGGTGAGCAGGGAAGATGTCCGCGGCGGGAAACCGCCGTGGCTCATTCCCGCCACCTTGGGAGGGGGCGCCGTGCTCGGTGCCATAGGACTCGACGACGTCCAGGAGTCCGCCTACCGCGCCTTGATCGGTCTCGGCGCCGCCGAGATATCCGATCTCGCGCAGCGCCTCGGCAGGTCCGAGGAGGAGGCGGCACGCACCTTGCGGCGGCTGGAGGGGCACGGGCTGGTGGCCCAGTCCTCGGCCCGGCCGGGCCGCTGGGTGGCCGCGCCGCCGGGCGTCGCGCTGGCCGCGCTGCTCACCCAGCAGCGGCACGAACTCGAACAGGCGGAGCTCGCGGCGGCCGTGCTCGCCTCGGAGTTCCGGGCCGAGGCCACCGAACCGGCCGTCCACGACCTGCTGGAGGTGGTGACGGGCGCGAAGGCCGTCGCCCAGCGCTTCCTGCAACTGCAGCTCGGCGCGGAGAAGGAGGTCTGCGCCCTGGTCACCGGCACCCCCGTGGCCGTGACCGGCATGGACAACAGCGCCGAGGAGCAGGCCGCGGTGCGCGGCGTCGCCTACCGCGTGGTGATCGAACGCGAGATCCTCACCAGCCCGGACGGCATCACGGAGCTGTCCGCCGCGATGAACCGCGACGAGCAGGTACGGGTGATCGACCGGGTCCCGACGAAGCTGGTGGTGGCCGACGCGTCGCTCGCCATGGTGCCGCTGACCCGCCGCACCGGGCAGCCCGCCGCGCTGGTCGTGCACGCCAGCGGCCTGCTCGAATCCCTCATGGGGCTCTTCGAGGGGGTGTGGCGCACCTCGATGCCGCTCCGGTTGAACGGTCTCGGCGTCGACGAGGTACCACTGGACGCGCCCGACTTCGTCGATCTGCAGATCCTCTCGCTGCTCCTCGCGGGCCTCACCGACGCCAGCGTCGCCAAGCAGCTCGACCTCGGGCTGCGCACCGTGCAGCGCAGGGTCAAACACCTGATGGAGATCGCCGGGGTGACCACCCGGCTCCAGCTCGGCTGGCACGCCTACGAGCGCGGCTGGATCGCCCGGCACGGCTGACCGGCCGGCCGATATCCGGGGGCGGCCACGGCGACTATCCGGCAGGGTGAGTCCATGGGGACCCCACAGCTGTGCCTGATCGGCGTCGTGATGCTGCTCGGCCTGCTCGGCGTGCTGGTTCCGGGTGTGCCCGGGACGCTGCTGTGCTGGGGCGCCGTCCTGTGGTGGGCGACCAATCTGCACACCACGCTCACCTGGGGCATCCTCGCCACCGCCACCGGGCTGCTCGCGCTCAACCACGTGGTCCAGTGGCTGCTGCCCGCCCGCCGCGTCCGCGACTCGGGACTCACCTGGCGCAACCTCTTCGCCGCCGGCTCCGCCGCCATCGTGGGGTTCTTCGTGGTCCCGGTCATCGGCGCGCCCATCGGCTTCGTGGCGTACATCTACGGCGTGGAACGTGTCCGGCTCGGCACCCACGGCGGCGCCTGGACCGCCACCCGCACCGCCATGCGCGCCGTCGGCCGCTCCGTCCTCGCCGAACTCTTCGCCTGCCTGCTGGTGGCGGGCGCCTGGCTCGGCGCGGTCGTCCTCGGCTGACGCGCGGGACCCGTGGCATCCGGGTCCGAAGGCCTAGGTCAATGAGCCGATGCCCGGCCCGCGTCCCGGTGTGAGGGTGGCCGTATGACGATTTTCAGTGCGGGCGAGCGGGCGTATCTGGACGGGCAGCAGCTGGGACGGCTGGCGACCGTGGACCGGAAGGGGCAGCCGCAGGCGAACGCGGTGGGGTTCGCGGTGCGGGACGACGGTTCGGTCGACATCGGCGGGTTCGCGATGGGGACGACGAAGAAATGGCGGAACATCGCGGGCAATCCGCTGGTGTCGCTGGTCGTCGACGATGTCGTGAGCCGGCAGCCCTGGGTGGTGCGCGGGATCGAGATCCGGGGCGAGGCGGAGCAGGTGGTCGGTGCGCACGACCTCGGGGCCCACTTCGGCCCGGAGGTGATCCGGATCCGGCCGCGCCGGGTGATCGCCTGGGGCCTCGAGGGCGGGGAGCCCGGGATGCACGGGCGGACGGTGTCAGAGGACGCCCTCCAGCGTGAGTAGCGTCCGCTTGCGGTCCAGGCCGCCGGAGTAGCCGGTGAGGCTGCCGTCCGCGCCGATCACGCGGTGGCAGGGGCGGATGACGAGCAGCGGGTTGGAGCCGACCGCGCCGCCGATGGCGCGGACCGCGCCGGGCGATCCGGCGGCTTCGGCGAGCCCCCGGTAGCTGACGGTCGCGCCGTACGGAACGTCGTCGAGGGCGTTCCACACCCGCTGCCGGAAGTCGGAGCCCACGGGCGCGATCGGGAGCTCGAACGTGCGGCGTTCGCCCGCGAAGTACTCCCCGAGCTGGCGCTCGGCCTCGGCGAACGCCGCAGGCTCGCGGCGCCAGCCGGGCAGGACCGTGGCGCCGCCGCGCTGGCCGGGGACGGAGAGCGAGGTGAGGGCGATGCCGTCGCCGGTGAGCAGCAGCTCTCCGACGGGGCTGTCGACGGTGGTGTACAGGGTCACCGGGGCGGCGGGGACCGCGGGGTTCACGAGGGGTGCGGGCGTGCTCATGTGGTCGTCAACTCCAGTCGGGGACGGGCGCGGTGGCCCGCGGCCCAGAGGTGGTGCAGGGCGTAGCTCCGCCACGGGCGCCACGCGTCGCTGAGCGGTGGTTCGTTGGGCAGGGCGACGTCGGGGTCGCCGAGGGCGCGGAGCCGGATGTATCCGGCCGTCCAGGCGTCGATGCCCGGCAGGGCCGCCAGCGCGCGGCCCGCCTCGGCGCGGTCGGCGCCCGGGTCGAGGCGCAGGGTGCCGGCGGCGAGGGCGCCGGTCAGCGGGCGCAGGGCGGGGTCGTCGATGCGGGCGGGTTCGGGGAACAGGTGGGTGAGCCCGCCGTCGGGGGCGGGGAGCGGGTCCCCGTACGCCATGACGAGCTTCCCGGCCGCGGCCGGGTCGCCGAGTACGGCGCGCACGGCGAGTTCGTCGGGGTCGGCCGCCCCCGGTGAGCGCAGCCCGGGCCGGGCGGCGACCAGCGGGCCGAGGAGCGGGTCTCCGCGCAGCAAGTCCGCGATGGCGAACGGGTCGGCGTCCAGGTCGAACAGCCGGCGTACCCGCTGGACGGCGGTGGTCAGGTCGCGGAGGTCGGCGAGGCGGAGCCGGCAGTCGAGCCAGCCGTCCCGGTGACGTTCGTCGACCTCGGCCACGCCGGAGCCGTGCGGCAGCCGCAGGGTCCGCCGGTAGGTGCGCCGGCCGGGCGGTCCGGTGATCTCCTCGATCCCCGGCACCAGGTCGGCGCGCAGGAAGTCGAAGACGCCCGCCGCGTCGTAGGTGCCCCGGTAGGCGAGCCGCAGGGGCACTCCGGAAGCGGAGCCGGGCTCCGCCGCCCGCCCGGCGGTGGGGGTGCCGGTGCGGGCGGCGGCGCGCAGTTCGCTCGGGGTGCGGGCGTAGATCTCCCGGATGGTGTCGTTGAACTGGCGGACGCTGGCGAAACCGGCCGCGAACGCCGTGTCGGTGACGGAGAGGGTCGTGGTCTGGAGCAGGACCCGCGCCGCCAGGGCACGCTGCGCGCGGGCCAGGGCTACCGGGCCGGCGCCGACCTCGGCGGTGAGCTGGCGGTGGACCTGGCGGGAGCTGTACCCCAGCCGGCCGGCCAGGCCCGCCACGCCTTCGCGGTCGACCACGCCGTCGCCGATCAGCCGCATGGCGCGGCCCACGACGTCGGCCCGGACGTTCCACTCCGGGGAGCCGGGGACGGCGTCCGGGCGGCAGCGCCGGCAGGCGCGGAAGCCGCCGGTCTGGGCGGCTGCGGCCGTGGGGTAGTAGCGGACGTTCTGCTGCTTGGGCGTCACCGCCGGGCAGCTGGGACGGCAGTAGATGCCGGTCGTCGCGACCGCGAAGAAGAACACGCCGTCGAAACGGGCGTCACGGCCGCGTACCGCCGCATATCCGGTCTCCTCGTCAATCATGTATCCCAGTCTGCGGCATCGGACGGCCGTGGACTGGCGGGAATCGGACAGGGCGATCGTGGGTGCGAGCAGCTTGTGAGAGCGCTCTCCCGACATCGGACCGGAGCGATACCCTGTCCGCATCCAGCTCGCAGAGGAGCGTGCAGTGTCCGAGCAGACCTTCCCGTCCCGCCCCACCCTGGAGGCCGTCGCCGAACGGGCCGGGGTGTCCCGGGCCACCGCCTCACGCGTGGTCAACGGCGGCGCGGGAGTGCGCGCACTGCTGGTCGACCGGGTGCGGAAGGCGGTCGAGGAGCTGGGCTACGTACCGAACCAGGCGGCCAGGACGCTGGTCACCCGCCGCAACGACGCGGTGGCCGTCGTGGTCGCGGAACCCGAGACCCGGTTCTTCTCCGACCCGTTCTTCGCCCAGCAGGTGCGCGGCATCAGCAAGGAGCTGACGGCCCACGACAACCAGCTGGTGCTGCTCCTCGTCGAGGGCACCGCCGACTACGACCGGGTCGGCCGCTATCTGGCGGGCGGCCATGTCGACGGCGCGCTGATCTTCTCCCTGCACGCGCACGACCCGCTGCCCGAGCTCGCCCGCAAGGCGGGCATCCCCACCGTCTTCGGCGGGCGGCCCGGCTGGGCGGAGACCGAGCGCGACCGCAACGCGCTCTACGTCGACTGCGACAACCGGGGCGGGGCGCGCACCGCCGTACGGCATCTGACCGGGCTCGGCCGCGGCCGCATCGCGCACATCAGCGGGCCGCTCGACCAGACCGCGTCCGTCGACCGGCTCGACGGTTTCCGCGACATCCTTCCGCAGACCGACCCGGCGCTGATCGTCGAGGGCGACTTCACCCCCGACGGCGGCGAGCGCGCGATGGCAGAGTTGCTGGACCGCTGCCCGGACCTGGACGGGGTGTTCGCCGCCTCCGACCTGATGGCCTCGGGGGCGCTGCGGGTGCTGCGGCAGCGCGGGCGGAGCGTGCCCGACGACGTGGCACTGGTCGGCTTCGACGACATGGTCCAGGTCGCGCAGCTGACCGATCCCCCGCTCACGACGGTCCGCCAGGACATCGAGGAGATGGGCCGGCTGATGGCCCGGCTGCTGCTGCGCAGCCTCGATCCGCGGCGCGACGCCCCCGGCGCCCTGCCGCTGTCCTCGGTGGTCACCCCCACCCACCTGGTCAGACGGCAATCCGCCTGACGCGGCGGGCGGGAGGGTCCGACGACGGGGTCTGCGGGATGCCGGGCCGATGCCGTCGAGGCCGGTGCGTCCGGCGAAGTACTGGTCCCCATGGGGACGGTTGGGAACGTGGGGCAACGGGAAGGTCACGGAACGACAGCGATTGTGAAGGTGCGGTGATGGAACGCACCCCGCCGACAGGAGGACGCTCATGGTCTACACGATCATCCTCGGCATTGTGATCGTGGCCCTCGGTATCGCGAGCGTCGTGGCCACGTTCTGGAGCGAGGGAAGCCCGATCGCGATCCGGCGCCGTCATCGCCATAACGGCGCCGGCTGAACCCGCGCTCGGCACCACCTGATCGAAGGCCGGGCCGGGCCCGTGACCGGACCCGGCACCGGAGCCTTCTCAGGCCTCCCTGCGGTGGCCTCCACCGCGCTTCGCCTCGTACATCGCCCGCCCCGCCGCCGACTTCATCTTCCAGTCACGGCGCATCTCGGCGCGCAACCGCTGGTCGGTGCGGGAGGCGATCCACGCGTTCTCCCGGAGGAGCTTGCGGTAGCTCTCCAGCCTGCGGTGCGGCAGCGTGCCGTCCTCCAGGGCGGCGAGCACCGCGCAGCCGGGCTCGGCGACATGCGCGCAGTCGTGGAACCGGCAGTCGGCGGAGAGCGCCTCGATCTCCGAGAAGACCTGTGAGAGCCCGGACTCGGCGTCCCAGAGCCCGACCCCCCGCAGCCCGGGAGTGTCGATGAGCACCCCGCCGGACGGCAGCGGCAGCAGATCCCGCGTGGTGGTGGTGTGCCGCCCCTTGCCATCGGCGTCACGGATGGTCTGCACCTCCTGCACCTCCTGACCCAGCAGGGCGTTGGTCAGGGTGGACTTGCCCGCGCCCGACTGTCCGAGGAGCACGGAGGTGGTGCCGGCCAGAACGGCGGCGAGCACGTCGATGCCCTCGCCGGTCGTGGCGCTCACCACGAGCACCTGCACACCGGGCGCCGCACCTTCGGCGTCGGCGAGCAGATGGGTCGTGTCGCCCGCGAGGTCCGCCTTGGTCAGCACGACGAGCGGCTGCGCGCCGCTCTCCCAGGCCAGCGACAGGAACCGTTCCAGCCGGCCCAGGTCGAGTTCGGCGGCCAGCGACACGGCGATCACGGCGTGATCGATGTTGGCTGCCAGCACCTGCCCCTCGGAACGGCTGGACGAGGTCGAGCGGACGAACGCCGTCCGGCGCGGCAGCAGCGCCCGCACCACGGGACCGGTCGGAGCGTCCCGGTCGACGGCCACCCAGTCGCCGGTGCAGGCCAGCTTCATGGGATCGGAGGAGGAGTTGACGAAGGCGGTGTCCGCGCGCAGCGCGCCGTCGGGCGTGACGACGTCGCAGAGCCCGCGGTCGACCCGGACGATCCGGCCGGGCAGCAGGCCCTGGGCGGCGTACAGCTTGAATGCGGTGTCGAGAATGGAGTCCCAGCCGTACGAGGTGAACGGCAGGGAAGCAGATCCGTTGGTCAACGGAATGCCCTTCGAAAGGGCGGCCCCGGAGCTGAGGTTCAGGAAGTGGTCAGCCGGCGACCGCGGAGGTAAGGATGCTGTGCGACGGGATCAGGGCAGCGCCCTGCGCAAAGACAGTCATCGAGATACACCTCCACGTATGTGTGCCGGCCGCGGTCTTCCACCGCTGCGGTCCTGAGGAGATTACGACGGGCCGCAGACACTGTCCACCGATTTACGGCCCCCGCCGGATGTCCGATTCGTTCAAGACCCCGGGCCCGTGGCGCGCCTAACGTGGCGGGCATGACTCCTCGTTTCGCGTTCATCGGCCTGCTCGCCTCAGACATGGCCGCGTCCCTCGCCTTCTACCGCCGGCTGGGGCTGGACATCCCGGCGGAGGCCGACAGCCGGCCGCACGTCGAGGCGGCGCTTCCCGGGGGCCCGCTGCTCGTCTGGGACACCGAGGAGGTCGTGCGGTCCTTCTCCCCGGACTGGCAGGCCCCGCCGGCGGGCGGCGGGCGGGCCGGGCTGGCGTTCACGTGCGACGGCCCCGCGGAGGTCGACAAGGTGTACGCCGACCTCACGGGCGCCGGCTACACCGGGCACCTCGCGCCGTTCGACGCGGTCTGGGGCCAGCGCTACGCCACCGTCCTGGACGCCGACGGCAACCACGTCGACCTGCTGGCCGTCCTGCCGGATGCTTCCGCCTAGTCCTTCTGCCCGGTCCTTCCACCCGGTCCTTCCGTTCAGCGGACGAGTTCGCCGAGCGGCACCCCGGCCAGCGCCTTCACCTCGCGCGCGAGGTGGGCCTGGTCGGCGTAGCCCGCCGCCACCGCGACCTCGGCGAACGGGGTCCCCCGCCGGGCCAGTTCCAGCGCGCGCTGCAGGCGCAGGACCCGCGCGAGCGTCTTCGGGCCGTAGCCGAACGCCGCCAGGCTGCGCCGGTGCAGCTGCCGTTCGCCCAGCCCGGCGGCCGCGGCCGCGGCGGCCACGCTGCCGCCGGACGCGAGCCGGGCCGCCGTCGCGGCCAGCAGGGGATCCGCCGTACCCGGGCCGCGTACGGCGCCGGTCACCGCGTCCTCCAGGGCGCTCCCCGGATCAGCCGCGTCGCCGATCCGCTCGGCGATCCGCCGGGCGGCGGCGCCAGGCCACACCGCGTCCAGCGGCACCCGCAGGTCACGCAGTTCGTTCGCCGGGACGCCCAGCGCCGCGGGCCCCCTGCCGGGCGCGAACCGCAGCCCGGCGAAGCGCGCGCCGGCGGGGGTCCGCGCCACGTGGGCGCGGGTGTCGGGGCCGGTGACGATCAGCTCCCCGTCGCACCAGATCACGTCCATGCAGCCGTCGGGCAGCACGCGGTAGGGCCCGCCCTCCGCGGCACCGACGGTCCGGGTCCAGAGCACCGCGCCCGCGACCCGCGACAACCGCTCCTCGTACACCCCTTCATTCTGCCCCGGACGCCCCGGCAACAGGACGCCCGCACGGCGGCGGCCGGTCGCCGCCGTCAGTCGCCGTCGGTCGCGGCCGTCAGTCGCGGCGGCGCAGGCGCGAGCGGACGTCCGACGGCGGCAGGAAGCGTGTCCAGCGCTCGGGGAACTCGGCGGGCGGGGGGTCGTCAGGACCGAGATCGCCGTCGTCGTCGAAGTCGTCGTCGCGGCCGTCCTCCGCGGCCCGCCGCCTGGCGGCGTCGGCGACCACCCGGACCGCGGCCGCCTCCCGGGCGCGGGCGTTCTGCTCGCGGGCGGCAGCCGTGGCGAGGGACGGCCAGATACGGTCCACCGCCGCGTTGACGGCGGCGCCGACCAGCACCGCGAAGGCCGAGATGCCGATCCACAGGAGCACCGCGACGGGCGCGGCCAGCGAACCGTAGATCGTCGGTCCCTCGACGGTGTTGGTGAGGTAGATGCGCAGCAGGAAGCTGCCGAGGACCCACATCATCAGCGCGATGAGCGCGCCGGGCACGTCCTCGTACCAGGGCGACCGCACGGGCACCGACACGTGGTAGAGCGTGGTGAGGAAGGCGATCGACACCAGCAGGACGACCGGCCAGTACAGGACGTGGATCGTGCCCTGGCTGCGCGGCAGCACCGACACGAACGCGTCGGGGCCCGCGACCATCAGGGGCAGCACCAGCGCGCCGACCACCAGCGCGATGATGTAGAGCAGCAGGGCGAGCAGCCGGGTCTTGACGATCCCGCGGTGCCCCTCCAGGCCGTACATGATCGTGATGGTGTCGACGAAGACGTTGACGGCGCGGGAACCCGACCAGAGCGCGATCACAAAGCCGAGCGAGATGAGGTCGGGCCGCCGCCCGTGGAAGACGCTGTCCACCAGCGGGCGGACCAACTGGTTCACACCCTTGTCGGACAGGACCGTCGCGGACGCGGTGAGGATGTTCTCGCGCAGATGCGCGATCGTGTCGGTGCGGATGACGGTGTCCACGTAGCCGAGCGCGCCGACGAGGCCGAGCAGCAGCGGTGGCAGGGACAGCAGGACGAAGAAGGCCGCCTCCGCGGCGAGTCCGGTCACCCGGTACTCGATGGAGGAGTTGACGGTGTCCTTCAGCAGCAGCCAGCCGACCTTGCGCTTCGACACATTCCGGTACAGGGCCCGAGCCCTGCCCCAGCGGCCGGGAGGCCGCCCTTTTCTTCCATCCGCTGCGTGCACCCGCCTACGGTATCCGCCCCCGGCGGAGCCGGACCCATCCCCTGTAGGGCGCACGGCCCGGCCGGGCGGCGGCGGGGCGTCGCCTTCCGCCCGGCGCGCGCCGACGCCTACGGTGAGTGCCATGAGCGCCCCCACACACACGGTGACCAATCAGCCTCCGCCGCTGGTCGGATATGACGTCCACGCCTCCGACGCCGCGCTCGTCGAGGCCGTGGAACGCCACGCGGCCCCGGAGCGGCTGGCGGAGATCCAGGGCGAACTGGGCGAGCTGGGCCGGGCCGCGGGCTCGGCCCAGGGGCAGCGCTGGGGGGACGAGGCGAACGCCAGTCCCCCGGTGCTGCGCACCCACGACCGGTACGGCAACCGGGCCGACGAAGTCGACTTCCACCCGTCCTGGCACCGGCTGCTGGGCCACGCCGTGTCGTCCGGTCTGACGGACGCCTGGTCGCGCCCCGACGGGCATCTGCGCCGCGCGGCCGGGTTCCTGGTGTGGTCGCAGGCCGAGGCCGGGCACGGCTGCCCGGTGTCGATGACGCACGCGGCGGTGCCGGCCCTGCGCGCCGATCCGGCGCTGGCCGCCGAATGGGAGCCGCGGCTGCGCTCACGGATCTACGATCAGCGGCTCGCCCCGGCCGGCGAGAAGCCGGGCGCCCTGTTCGGCATGGGGATGACGGAGAAGCAGGGCGGCTCCGACGTCCGGGCCAACACCACCCGCGCGCTGCCGCTCGCCGAGGACGGCGCCTACGCGCTGACCGGCCACAAGTGGTTCTGCTCCGCCCCGATGTCCGACGGCTTCCTGGTACTGGCCCAGGCGCCGGAGGGCCTCACCTGCTTCCTGCTGCCGCGGGTGCTGCCGGACGGCACCCGCAACGTCTTCGCGATCCAGCGGCTGAAGAACAAGCTGGGCAACCGCTCCAACGCCTCCTCCGAGGTGGAGTTCGACGGGACGTGGGCGCGCCGGGTCGGGGACGAGGGCCGCGGGGTGGCGACCATCATCGAGATGGTCGCGGCGACCCGGCTGGACTGCGCGATCGGTTCCGCGGCCATCATGCGGCAGGCCGTCGCCCAGGCGGTGCACCACACCACCCACCGCAGCGCGTTCGGCGGCCCGCTGGTCGACAAGCCGCTGATGCGCAACGTCCTGGCGGACCTCGCGCTGGAGTCGGAGGCCGCCACGACCACCGCGATGCGGCTCGCCGCCTCCTACGACACCGGTACGGAGCAGGAGCGGCACTTCCGGCGGCTGGCGGTGGCCGTCACCAAGTACTGGGTGACGAAGCGGTGTCCGGCGGTCGCCGTGGAGGCGCTGGAGTGCCTGGGCGGCAACGGGTACGTCGAGGAGTCGGGGATGCCCCGGCTGTTCCGCGAGTCGCCGCTGAACTCGGTCTGGGAGGGTTCCGGCAACGTCCAGGCGCTGGACGTGCTGCGGGTGCTGCGGCGCGATCCGATGGCCCTGAACGCGTTCCTCACCGAGATCGGCCTGGCCCGCGGCGCGGACCACCGGCTGGACGGTGCCATCAAGAACCTGCTGACCGAGCTGGCGGACCTGGAGGGCGTGGAGGCCCGCGCCCGGCGCATCGTCGAGCGGATGGCCCTGATCCTCCAGGGCTCCCTGCTCGTACGGTTCGCCCCGCCCGCGGTGGCCGACGCGTACTGCGCCTCGCGCCTCGGCGGTGACTGGGGAGCGGCGTTCGGCACCCTGCCGCACACCCTGGACCTGACCTCGATCGTGGACCGCGCCCGGCCGGTCACCGACTGAGCGGGGCGGGGGCAGGGGCCGCAGCGGCTCCCCTCGCGCGGAGAGAAAGAGGGTGGCGCCGCGCCGACTCGGCACCACCCCCGGTTTCTGCTGCCCCCGATACCCAGCGGCAGTCGGGCCGTTTCCGCCATGCCCGCCGGGCGCGGTGGCGCGTCGGGTCAGAGGTCGTGCCGCCATGGAGGGTTCGGGCCCCTTACCGCGCAGGTGGCCGCGGCCACTGCCGTGCCCAGCGTGACCGCGTCCTGGACGTCTTCCGGGGTGAGTGCGGCCAGTCGGCCGCCGAGGCGGCCCGCGGAGTGGAGGTGGTGCAGGAGGCCTGCCATGAAGGCGTCGCCCGCGCCGACGGTGTCGACGACGTCGGACGGGTGGGCCGGTACGTGGAGCCGGGTGCCGTCCAGGGAGGCGAGGGCGCCCTTCTCACCGAGGGTGATGACGACGAGGGGGACGCCGAGGGCGTGCCACTCGTCGCAGGCCTTCTCCGGCGGGGTGTCGGGGTGGAGATGGGTGAGGTCGTCGTCGCTGAGCCGCAGGATGTCGGCCGCCGCGCACCAGCGGGGCAGGCGCCGGCGGTAGCGGTCGGGCGGTACGAGCCCCGGGCGGACGTTGGGGTCGATGCTGATCGTGGTGCGGGGACGGAGGTCGTCGAGGAGCTCTTCGACGCGCTCCGCCCCGGGGTCGCGCACGAGCGCGAGGGAACCGGTGTGCAGGCAGACGGGGTCGGCGGGCAGCCCGGCTGTCAGCTCGGTCGCCGTCCACTGCCAGTCCGCGGTTCCTTCGGCGTGGAAGGAGTAGCGGGCGCGGCCCGCCGCGTCGAGGTCGGCGACGGCGAGCGTGCTGGGCTCGGCCGCGTCCGGGCAGCCGGTCAGGTCGACGCCGGAGCCGGCCAGCCGCTCGCGGAAGAGCCGGCCGAAGACGTCGCCCGACAGCCGGCCGAGGAACCGGGTGGGCGTGCCGAGCCGGGCCAGCGCGACCGCGGTGGTGGCGGGGCCGCCGCCCGGGACGACGGCCAGGTCGAGCCCCGCGGCGGGGTCACCGGACCGGGGGGCGGCGAAGGCGTCGGCGACGCATTCGCCGAGGACGACGACGGGACGGGTCGGACTCATGCCGGACAGCGTACGAGCCCGTGCCGGGTGCGCGGCAGGGCTCACAGGCGCGCGGCCGCGGCGATTCGGCCGGCCCGACCGCGCCGACCTAGGCTGTCGGCATGAGCATCAGCGTGACCACCTGGTCCCTCGAGCAGACCTCACCTGCGGATCTGCGGCCCTCGGCCGTGCCCGCCGCCGGGGACGGGGTGCGGATCGTGGCCGCCGAGGTGCCATCGCCCGACTTCAGCCGCTTCCTCTACGCGTCGGTCGGCGCCGACTGCCTGTGGACCGACCGGCTGGGCTGGACGTACGGGCGCTGGCAGGCGCATCTGGAGCGGCCGGGCGCGGAGACGTGGGTGGCGTACGAGCGGGGCACGCCGGCCGGGTTCGTCGAGCTCGATCCGCAGGACGACGGCGTCGTGGAGATCATGTACTTCGGGCTGTTGCCGGCCTTCCGGGGGCGCGGGATCGGTGGTCACCTGCTGTCGTACGGGACCGCCCGCGCCTGGGACCTGGCCGGCCGGTGGCCGGGGCGGGACGCGACGAAGCGGGTGTGGGTGCACACCTGCGATCTTGACGGGCCGCACGCGATGGCCAACTACGAGCGGCGCGGCTTCCGGCTCTTCGACACCCGGACGACGGACGAACCGGACCAGGCGGTCCCTGCGGGGCCGTGGCCCGTGGAGCAGTGACGCAGAACACAGCGTCTCACTTAGTGGGATATTCTGGTCCACATGCTGGACGACGGTGGACTGCTCCGAGACCCGCATGCCACGCTTCCGACATGTCCCGCACTGGAATCGCCTTGGTAGGTCGGCCGCACGTCGACTTCTGCCGCGTGTCCAGCGCCATCTGTCCGGCGAGCTGATCGCGCCGCGCCGATCGGCGCCGGCAACCCGCCACCCTCTCGCGTCGTGGTCGCGCACGCGCCCCGCCGCTGCCGACTGCCCTGATCGTTTTCAGGTTTCCGCAGGCCATAGGGTGCATCCGCGCTAACACCGACGTATTCGCCGCTGCCCGAAGGACGCATCGCCATGGCCTCCACTCCTGATCAGCCAGCCGACACCACGGCCCGTCGCAAAGCCGGACGCCACCGTGGTGAAGGCCAGTGGGCGATGGGCCACTTCACGCCGCTCAACGGCAATGAGCAGACGAAGAAGGACGACGACGGTCTCAACGTGCGGACACGCATTGAGACGATCTACTCCCAGCGCGGCTTCGACTCGATCGACCCCGCCGACCTCCGCGGCCGCATGCGCTGGTGGGGTCTCTACACCCAGCGCAGGCCCGGGATCGACGGCGGCAAGACCGCCGTTCTGGAGCCGCACGAGCTGGACGACGAGTACTTCATGCTGCGGGTCCGCATCGACGGCGGCCGGCTCACCACCGAGCAGTTGCGCGTCATCGGCGAGATCTCGCAGGAGTTCGCCCGCGGCACCGCCGACCTGACGGACCGGCAGAACGTCCAGTACCACTGGATCCGGATCGAGGACGTCCCGGAGATCTGGCGCCGGCTGGAGGCCGTGGGCCTGTCCACCACCGAGGCGTGCGGCGACACCCCGCGCACCATCCTCGGTTCGCCGGTCGCGGGGATCGCGGCCGACGAGATCATCGACGGCAGTTCCGCGATCGACGAGATCCACACGCGCTACATCGGCTCCAAGGACTTCTCCAACCTCCCGCGCAAGTTCAAGACGGCGATCTCCGGGTCGCCGCTGCTGGACGTGGCGCACGAGATCAACGACATCGCCTTCGTCGGGGTCAACCACCCCGAGCACGGACCCGGCTTCGACCTGTGGGTCGGCGGCGGACTGTCCACCAACCCCAAGCTCGGCGTACGGCTCGGTGCGTGGGTCCCGCTCGACGACGTCTCCGACGTGTGGGCCGGTGTCATCGGCATCTTCCGCGACTACGGATACCGGCGGCTGCGCACCCGCGCCCGGCTGAAGTTCCTGGTCGCCGACTGGGGTCCCGAGAAGTTCCGGCAGATCCTGGAGGACGAGTACCTCCAGCGCAAGCTCACCGACGGGCCCGCGCCCGTTCACCCCGAGCAGCAGTGGCGCGACCACGTCGGCGTGCACCGCCAGCAGGACGGCCGCTTCTACGTGGGCTTCGCGCCGCGGGTCGGCCGGATCGACGGCTCCACGCTCACCAAGATCTCCGAACTGGCGGCGGCGCACGGCTCGGGCCGGCTGCGCACCACGGTCGAGCAGAAGATGATCGTGCTGGACATCGAGGAGCCCCGGGTCGAGTCGCTGGTGGCCGGTCTCGAGGCGCTCGGTTTCCAGGTGAAGCCGTCCCCGTTCCGGCGCGGCACCATGGCCTGCACCGGGATCGAGTACTGCAAGCTGGCCATCGTCGAGACCAAGGCGCGCGGCGCCTCCCTCATCGACGAGCTGGAGCAGCGGCTGCCGGACTTCGACCAGCCGCTGACCATCAACGTCAACGGCTGCCCCAACTCCTGCGCCCGTATCCAGGTGGCGGACATTGGTCTCAAGGGCCAGCTGGTCACCGACGAGAACGGCGAGCAGGTCGAGGGCTTCCAGGTGCACCTGGGCGGCAGCCTCGGCCTGGAGCCCGGCTTCGGCCGCAAGGTCCGCGGGCTGAAGGTCACCTCCGCCGGCCTGGACGACTACGTCGAGCGGGTGCTGCGGCGGTTCGAGAGCGAGCGCGAGGGCGACGAGCGCTTCGCGACCTGGGCCGCCCGCGCCTCCGAGGAGGCGCTGTCATGACCGAGCGCGCCGCGCCGTTCAACTGCCCGTACTGCGGGGACGAGGATCTGCGCCCCTCCGAGGAGAAGGTTCCGCACGGATCGGGCGCCGCCTGGGAATGCCGGGCGTGCAATCGGGCCTTTCAGTTGAAGTTCCTCGGCCTGCTGGCCCAGGGACTTCGGAAGAACCCCCCGACCGGAGGCGAGTCGTGACCACCGCACAGCACACCGCCGAAGACCTGCGCGATCTGGCCGAGCAGGCGGGCCGCGACCTGGAGGACGCGTCCCCCCTGGAGATCCTGCGCTGGGCCGCCGAGACGTTCGGCCCGCGCTTCTGTGTCACGTCCTCGATGGAGGACGCCGTCGTGGCGCACCTGGCGTCCCGCGCCTTTCCCGGCGTGGACGTCGTCTTCCTCGACACCGGCTACCACTTCCCCGAGACCATCGGCACCCGCGACGCCGTGGGTGCGGTGATGGACGTCAACCTGATCACGCTGACCCCGGTGCAGAGCGTCGCCGAACAGGACGCCGAGTACGGGCCGAAGCTGCACGACCGCGACCCCGACCTGTGCTGCGCCCTGCGCAAGGTCAAGCCGCTGGAGCAGGGCCTGACCGCGTACGACGCCTGGGCCACCGGGCTGCGCCGCGACGAGTCGCCGACCCGCGCGGGCACCCCGGTCGTCGGCTGGGACGAGAAGCGCCGCAAGGTGAAGGTCTCCCCGATCGCCCGCTGGACGCAGGCGGACGTGGACGCGTACGTCCTGGAGCACGGGGTGCTGACCAACCCGCTGCTGATGGACGGATTCGCGTCGGTCGGTTGCGCGCCCTGCACCCGCCGGGTGCTGGAGGGCGAGGACGCCCGCGCCGGCCGCTGGGCCGGCCGTGGCAAGACCGAGTGCGGGCTGCACGGCTGATGACTACTCAGATATCCCAGGAGCGAGAGATGAGCGCGACAGCGAGCCCGCGGGAGGCAGGCGCCACGGTGTGGCTCACCGGGCTGCCCAGCGCCGGCAAGACCACGGTCGCCTTCGCGCTGGCGGACCGGCTGCGCGACGCGGGCCACCGGGTGGAGGTGCTGGACGGCGACGAGATCCGCGAGTTCCTCTCCGCCGGGCTGGGCTTCACCCGCGAGGACCGGCACACCAACGTGCAGCGGATCGGCTTCGTCGCCGAACTGCTGGCGTCCAACGGGATCAAGGTCCTCGTCCCCGTCATCGCTCCCTACGCGGACAGCCGCGAGGCCGTCCGCGGGCGTCACCAGAAGCAGGGCACCCCGTACCTGGAGGTCCACGTGGCCACGCCGGTGGAGGTGTGCTCAGAACGCGATGTGAAGGGGCTGTACGCGAAGCAGGCCGCGGGCGAGATCTCCGGGCTCACCGGGGTCGACGACCCGTACGAGGCGCCCGAGGCACCGGATCTGCGCCTCGAGACCCACGGGCGCACCGTCGAGGACTCCGCCGCGGCGCTGCAGGCGCTGCTCGTCGAGAGGGGACTGGCCGCATGACCACCGTTGCCGCACCCAGTGAATCCGCGTACGCGCTCAGCCACCTGGACGCACTCGAGTCCGAGGCGGTGCACATCTTCCGCGAGGTCGCGGGCGAGTTCGAGCGGCCGGTGATCCTCTTCTCCGGCGGCAAGGACTCCATCGTCATGCTGCACCTGGCGCTGAAGGCGTTCGCGCCGGCCGCGGTGCCGTTCTCGCTGCTGCACGTGGACACCGGACACAACTTCCCCGAGGTGCTGGAGTACCGGGACCGCACGGTCGCCGAGCACGGCCTGCGCCTGCACGTGGCGTGCGTGCAGGACTACATCGACGACGGCCGGCTGCGCGAGCGCCCCGACGGGACCCGCAACCCGCTGCAGACGGTGCCGCTGCTGGACGCGATCGGCGAGGGCAGGTTCGACGCGGTCTTCGGCGGCGGCCGCCGCGACGAGGAGAAGGCCCGCGCCAAGGAGCGCGTCTTCTCCCTGCGCGACGAGTTCGGCGCCTGGGACCCGCGCCGCCAGCGCCCCGAGCTGTGGCAGCTCTACAACGGCAAGCACGCGGCCGGCGAGCACGTCCGGGTGTTCCCGCTCTCCAACTGGACCGAGCTGGACGTGTGGCAGTACATCGCCCGCGAGGGCATCGAGCTGCCGGAGATCTACTACGCGCACGAGCGGGACGTCTTCGCCCGCAGCGGCATGTGGCTGACGGCGGGCGACTGGGGCGGCCCGAAGTCCGGTGAGACGGTCGAGAAGCGGACCATCCGCTACCGCACCGTCGGGGACATGTCCTGCACCGGCGCGGTGGACTCCGACGCCTTCACCATCGACCAGGTCATCGTGGAGATCGCCGCGTCCCGGCTCACCGAGCGGGGCGCGACCCGCGCCGACGACAAGATGTCCGAGGCCGCGATGGAAGACCGCAAGCGCGAGGGGTACTTCTAAATGACCAGCATCACGACCGCCGAGCAGATCGCGGCCACCTCGCAGCTGCGCTTCGCCACCGCCGGCTCCGTCGACGACGGCAAGTCCACCCTGGTCGGGCGGCTGCTGCACGACTCCAAGTCGGTCCTGACCGACCAGCTGGAGGCTGTCGAGCACGCCTCGCGCCGCCGCGGCCAGGAGGCGCCGGACCTGGCGCTGCTCACCGACGGCCTGCGGGCCGAGCGCGAGCAGGGCATCACCATCGACGTGGCGTACCGCTACTTCGCCACCCCGCGGCGCCGTTTCATCCTCGCCGACACCCCGGGCCACGTGCAGTACACGCGCAACATGGTCACCGGCGCCTCGACCGCCGAGCTGGCGGTGGTGCTCGTCGACGCCCGCAACGGCGTCGTGGAGCAGACCCGGCGGCACGCCGCGGTGGCCGCGCTGCTGCGCGTCCCGCACGTGGTGCTGGCCGTCAACAAGATGGACCTGGTGGAGTACGCGGAGCCCGTCTTCGCGGCCATCGCCGAGGAGTTCACCGCGTACGCCGCGTCGCTCGGCGTCCCGGACATCACCACGATCCCCATCTCGGCACTCACCGGGGACAACGTCGTGACGGCATCCGCGAACATGGACTGGTACGGCGGCCCCACCGTCCTGGAGCACCTGGAGACGGTGCAGGTCGGCACCGACCTGACGGACGCCCCGGCCCGCTTCCCGGTCCAGTACGTGATCCGTCCGCAGACCGCCGAGCACCCGGACTACCGCGGCTACGCGGGGCGGATCGCCTCCGGCATCCTGCGGGTCGGCGACGAGGTGACGGTCCTGCCGTCCGGCGCGACCAGCACCATCACCGGCATCGACGCCCTCGGCGAGTCGGTCGGCACCGCCTGGGCACCGCAGTCGGTCACCGTGCTGCTCGCCGACGACCTGGACATCTCGCGCGGCGACCTGATCGCACCGACCGCCTCCGCGCCGGCGACCACCCAGGACGTCGAGGCGACCGTCTGCCACCTGCACGAGCGGCCGCTCAAGGTCGGCTCCCGCGTGCTGCTCAAGCACGCGACGCGCACGGTGAAGGCCGTCGTCAAGGAGCTCCCGTACCGCATCAACCTGACGGCCGGGCTCGCGCACGAGTCGGGACCGGCGCAGCTGGACGTCAACGACATCGGCGCCGTCGTCCTGCGCACCGCCGAGCCGCTCCCGCTGGACGCCTACGCGGACTCGCGGCTGACGGGCTCCTTCCTGCTGATCGACCCGGCGGACGGCACGACGCTGACCGCGGGCATGGCGGGCGAGGCGTTCGCCGCGCCGGCCGCGGCCGGCGCTTCCGCCACGTCCGCCGCGAACAACGAACAAGAGGGGTGGGACTTCTGATGGTCACCGAGGCTTATTCGGGCTTCGCCAAGGAGGGCGGCCGCGTCGGCAGCGGCCTCCTCGGCGCCGGCACGGGCGGGGTGGCGCGATGTGCGCTCTAACCGCTGAACCGCGCTACCGCATGCGAGTACACCCGTACCACCGAAGACCTGACGACCTTCCGGCCGCGCCGAGCTAGGCGCGTTCCGGACCTCCGAGAGGAACACCTCCCGTGTCTGCAAGAACCACCCGCAGCCTGAAGCGATCGATCGCCACTGCCGCGACCCTCCCGCTGCTCTTCGGCGCTCTCGCCGCCTGCGGGTACGGCTCGAAGTCCGACGACACGAAGGACAGCAGCGCTGCTCCGGTCACCAGTTCGGGTGCCGCGAAGCTCTCCGCCGACGAGGTGAAGATCGGCTACTTCCCGAACCTCACCCACGCCACCGCGCTCGTCGGCCTCAACCAGGGCCTTTTCGCGAAGGAGCTGGGCGGCACCGCCATCAAGACCCAGACCTTCAACGCGGGCCCGTCCGAGATCGAGGCGCTGAACGCCGGCTCCATCGACATCGGCTGGATCGGCCCCTCGCCGTCCATCAACGGCTACACCAAGTCGAAGAGCACCAACCTGCGGATCATCTCCGGCTCCGCCTCCGGCGGTGTGAAGCTGGTCGTCAACCCCGCGAAGATCAAGACCCTGGACGACGTCAAGGGCAAGAAGATCGCGACCCCGCAGCTGGGCAACACCCAGGACGTGGCCTTCCTCAACTGGATCGCGGAAAAGGGCTGGAAGGTCGACGCGCAGAGCGGCAAGGGCGACGTCTCCGTCTTCCGCACCGACAACAAGGTCACCCCCGACGCCTACAAGTCCGGTTCCATCGACGGCGCGTGGGTGCCGGAGCCGACGGCGTCCAAGCTCGTCTCCCAGGGCGCCAAGGTGCTGCTCGACGAGCGTGACCTGTGGCCCGACAAGAAGTTCGTGATCACCAACGTGATCGTGTCGCAGAAGTTCCTTTCCGCGCACCCGGACGTCGTCGAGGCGGTGCTGCGGGGCTCGGTGAACACCAACGCCTGGATCACGGCCAACCCGGACAAGGCGAAGGCCGCGGCGAACGACCAGCTGAAGAAGGACACCCAGAAGGCGCTGCCGGCCGAGGTGATCGACCCGGCGTGGACGAGCATCCAGGTCATCGACGACCCCCTCGCGAAGTCGCTGACGGCCGAGGCCGACCACGCCGTCAAGGCCGGTCTGCTGAAGAAGCCCGACCTCGCCGGGATCTACGACCTGACGCTGCTCAACAAGGTCCTCAAGGCCGCGGGCAAGCCCGCGGTGGACGCGGCGGGGCTCGGCAAGCAGTAGCAGGACCCGCGACACGGAAGCTCGACGACGCGCAGCCGGTGTCCGACCCGCACGGGTCGGACACCGGCGGCCCGCACCACGCACCGCCCGCCCACGTACCAGGAGGTGACCGGATGGCCACGGCAGTCAGGACCACCGAGCAGCACAGCGCGGACACCGCCGTCGCAGACGGCGCGCCCGCCGTTCGGATCGACCACGTCCACAAGGTCTTCGGCCGTCCGGGCTCCGCCCAGGCCGTCCTCGAAGACATCACGCTCGACGTCCATCCCGGTGAGTTCGTCTGCCTCCTCGGCGCCTCCGGCTGCGGCAAGTCGACGCTGCTCAACCTCGTCGCGGGCCTCGACCAGCCGACCGCGGGCACCATCACGGTGCCGGGCGGCGGCCGTCCCGCGCTGATGTTCCAGGAGCACGCGCTGTTCCCCTGGCTCACCGCGGGCAAGAACATCGAACTCGCGCTGCGGCTGCGCGGTGTGCCGCGCGCCGAGCGCCGCCCGGAGGCCGAGCGGCTGCTCAGCCTGGTGCGCCTCGACGGCTCCTACGGCAAGCGCGTCCACGAGCTGTCCGGCGGTATGCGGCAGCGCGTCGCGCTCGCCCGCGCGCTCGCCCAGGACTCCAACGTGCTGCTGATGGACGAGCCGTTCGCGGCGCTGGACGCCATCACCCGGGACGTCCTGCACGGCGAGCTCACCCGCATCTGGGCCGAGACCGGCGTCTCCGTCCTGTTCGTCACCCACAACGTCCGTGAGGCCGTCCGGCTCGCCGAGCGCGTGGTGCTGCTGACGTCCAGGCCCGGCCGGGTCGCCCGCGAGTGGACCGTGGACATCCCGCAGCCGCGCCGTATCGAGGACGCCGCCGTCGCGGAGCTGTCCATCGAGATCACCGAAGAACTGCGTGGGGAGATCCGCCGACATGGCCAGCACTGACACCGTTCCCGGCGACCGGGAGGCCAAGGAGGACGCCGGCGCCCCGGCGCAGGACCTCGCGGGTCTGGAGGCCGGGCTCGACGCCCTGGACGCGGTCCAGGTCCGGAGCACCCCGTTCACCCAGATCCTGGTCAAGAAGGTCCTGCCGCCGATCTCGGCGGTCCTCCTGGTCCTCGCGGTGTGGCAGCTCGCCGTGCTGGGCGGGTTCGCGCCGGAGACCAAACTGCCCGCCCCCCGGGCGGTCGGCGACAGCTTCATGACGCTGTGGAACGACGGCGACCTCTTCGGCATCATCTGGACCAGCGTCGAGCGCGGGCTGCTGGGCTTCCTCGCCGCGGTCGCCATCGGCACCCCGATCGGGCTCGTCGTGGCCCGCGTCCCGTTCGTCCGCTCGGCCATCGGGCCGATCCTGTCGGGCCTGCAGTCGCTGCCGTCGGTGGCCTGGGTGCCCGCCGCGGTCATCTGGCTCGGCATCACCGACTCCGCGATGTACGCCGTCATCCTGCTCGGCGCCGTGCCCTCGATCGCCAACGGCCTGATCTCCGGCATCGACCAGGTACCGCCGCTCTACCTGCGCGCCGGCCGCACGCTCGGCGCCTCCGGGGTCAGCGGCGCCCGGCACATCCTGCTGCCGGCCGCACTGCCCGGCTACCTGGCCGGCCTCAAGCAGGGCTGGGCCTTCTCCTGGCGTTCGCTGATGGCCGCCGAGCTCATCGCCTCCTCCCCCGACCTCGGCACCGGCCTGGGCCGCTATCTGGAGAACATGCGCGAAGGCTCCGACATGCCGGGCATCTTCCTCGGCATCATCCTCATCCTCGTCGTCGGCATCGCCATCGATCTGCTGATCTTCAGCCCGCTGGAGCGGCGCGTGCTGCGCAGCCGCGGCCTGGTGTCCCGGAGCCAGTGAATGAACGCGCCCGTACTTCTCGTCATCGCCCACGGCAGTCGCGATCCGCGCCATGCCGCGACCGTTCACGCGCTGACCCAGCAGGTACGGGCCGCCCGGCCGGGGCTCCGCGTCGTCACCGGCTACCTCGACTTCTGCGCGCCGACCGTGGCGCAGGTCGTCGACCGCCTCGCGGCGGAGGGGGTCCGCGACGTCGTCGCGCTGCCGCTGCTGCTCACCCGCGCCTTCCACGCGAAGGCCGACATCCCGGCCGTGCTGCGCGAGTCGACCGCCGCGCACCCCCGGCTGAGGGTCGCGGTGGCCGATGTCCTCGGCCCCTCGCCCCTGCTGACCGCCGCCCTGGAGCGGCGGCTGGCCGAGGCCGGGGTCACCCCCGGCGACCGCTCGACCGGGGTCGTGCTGGCCTCGGCGGGCTCCACCGACCCGGAGGCGATCGCAGTGATCGCTGACATCGCGCGGGAGTGGCGGCACACCGGTTGGTGCGCCGTGCGGCCTGCGTTCGCCTCCGCATCCCTTCCCCGCACCGAGGACGCGGTGCGGCAGCTCCGGGCCGAGGGTGTGCGGCACATCGCCGTCGCCCCCTACGTCATCGCGCCGGGCCGCCTTCCCGACCGCATATTCCGCGGTGCCCGCGAGGCCGGCGCCGACGCCCTGGCACCGGTGCTGGGCGCGGCCCCGGAACTCGTCGAGCTACTGCTGGAGCGGTACGCGGGGGCCATCCTCCCCCGCCGGATGCTGCTCTCGGCCTGACCGTCAGGGGCGCGGGCCTCAGGGGTGCGGGCTTGATCCCTCCCGGGGGATCCGCCTCGTGAAGACCGGAATCATGCGACCACTGCCCGGCCGGCACGGGAGACAACTCCCGCAAAACACCCTGCTGCGCCCGGAAGTTGACCGATTCATCGGAGCACTGCACAACTGGTTTCCTTAGGCGATCTTTATAGGTGTAAGGGACCGGCGCCTTCAGGGGGTGGGGATAGCCTCCCCTGGATGGGGGAGAACCCCCACCCTCAAGTCACCTGGAAGCCTGATGGGTGGACCACCTCCCAACCCCTAGCGTCATGGGTGAAGCAAGCGGCTCGGTGCCGCTGCCATGACGAGGGGGAACCGTGAGTCGCCAACGCGCACACGGCAGCAAAATGGGAATCGCCGCGGCGATGGGTGGCTGGAGCGCCCGGCACCGCTGGACCGCTGTGATCGGCTGGCTGGTCTTCGTGGTCCTCGCGCTCGCCATCGGGCAGATGGCCGGGCGGGTGGACGCGAGCCAGGAGGAGGGCCTGCCGGGCGAGGTCAGCCAGGCGGCCGGGATCATCGACGACGCGGGCATCAAGGGCTCCGCGGACGAGATGGTGCTCATCCAGGTCAAGTCCGGCGGCACGGTCGCGGACCCCGCGGTCCACACCGCCGTGGACGCGGTCATAGCGGCGGTCAAGGGCACCGGCCAGACCGCGAAGATCACGTCGCCCTACGACACCAAGGCGATCTCCGCGGACCAGAAGTCCGCGCTGATCCGGTTCGAGATGACCGGTGACAAGGAGACCGCCAAGGACCGCGTCACCAAGGTCACCGACGCGGTGGCGGGGACGCAGGCCAAGTACCAGGACCTGCGGATCGAGGAGTTCGGCGAGGCGAGCGCCGAGAAGGTGCTCGGCGACGCGTTCGGCGACGACTTCAAGACCGCCGAGTTCTCCGCCGTCCCCGTCGCGCTCGGCATCCTGCTGGTCGCCTTCGGCGCCCTGGTCGCCGCCCTGCTGCCGGTCCTCCTCGCGGTGACCGCCTTCGTGGCCACCACCGGCCTGGTCGCCGTCGTCAGCCACCTGGTGCCGATGAGCGACACCGCCAACTCCGTGATGCTGCTGGTCGGTCTGGCCGTCGGCGTCGACTACTGCCTGTTCTACCTGCGCCGCGAGCGTGAAGAACGGGCCGCGGGCCACGACGCGCAGACCGCCATCAAGATCGCCTCGGCGACGTCGGGCCGCGCCATCCTCATCTCCGGCATCACCGTGATCGTCGCGATGGCCGGCATGCTCTTCACCGGGATCGCGGACTTCAAGGCCATGGGCGTGGCCACCATGATGGTCGTCGCGGTCGCCATGTTCGGCTCCGTGACCGTCCTGCCCGCACTGCTCTCGCTGCTCGGCCACCGGGTCGAGAAGGGCCGGCTGCCCTTCCTGAACCGGGGCCGGAAGAACGCCTCCCAGGGCGCCGCCAACGGCAACAGCCGCTTCTGGACCGCCGTCCTCACCCCGGTGCTGCGCAACCCGAAGACCGCCACCGTCATCGCCGGCGGCGCACTGCTCCTCGTCGCCGCCCCGGCACTCGGGCTGCACACCGCCAACCTCTCGATGAACCAGGAGCTCGGCAACGGGCTGCCCATCATCCAGACCTACGACCGCATCAGCGCGGCGTTCCCCGGCGGTCCCGACCCGGCCCACGTGGTCATCAAGGCCGACGACATCAACGCGGCACCCGTCAAGCAGGCGATCGAGGACTTCCGCGCCGAGGCCGTCGCGAAGGGCGCCAGCAAGGGCCCGGTCACCGTCGTCGTCCACGCCAAGGAGAACATCGCGCAGATCGACGTCCCGCTGGCGGGCGGCACGGACCGGGCGAAGGCCGAGGCCGGGCTGGTCCAACTGCGCGACGAGGTACGGCCCGACACGCTCGGCAAGGTCCCGGGGCTCGAAGCGCCCATCACCGGTGAGACGGCCGGCTCGATGGACTTCACCAACAAGATCACGAGCAGCGTGCCGCCGGTCTTCGCCTTCGTGATCATCTTCGCCTTCCTCCTGATGCTGCTGTCCTTCCGCTCCCTCACCATCGCCGCCACCTCCATCGTCCTCAACCTGCTGTCGGTGGGCGCGGCCTACGGTGTCCTGGCCGCCGTCTTCCAGCACGGCTGGGGCGCGGGGCTGGTGGGTGCCACGGGGACCGGCGCGGTCGTCGCCTGGCTGCCGCTCTTCCTCTTCGTGATCCTCTTCGGGCTGAGCATGGACTACCACGTCTTCGTGGTCTCCCGGATCCGCGAGGCCAGGATGCGCGGCCTCAGCACCCAGAACGCCATCCAGCACGGCATCACCACCACGGCGGGCGTCGTCACCAGCGCGGCGGTCATCATGGTCGCGGTGTTCGCCATCTTCGGAACGCTCTCGATGCAGAGCATGAAGCAGATGGGCGTCGGCCTGGCGGTGGCCGTCCTCATCGACGCGACCATCATCCGCGGGGTCCTGCTCCCCGCCGTCATGGCCCTGCTCGGCGAGCGCAACTGGTACCTGCCCAAGTGGCTCGGCTGGCTCCCGGACATGACCCACGACGAGGCCGTCCTGGCCCCGCCGGCCCCGGCGGCCACCCGCCCCTCCGAGGAGTACGACGCGGCCCGCGTCTGACCTTCCCCCCACTGCCGGCCCGGTCTCTCACGGGGGAGACCGGGCCGGCCCACGTCCGTCACCGCCGCTCCCCCGCCACCGCCGGCCCCTCAGCCGGCGGTGGCGGCGTGTCTGGCCGCGTACCGCCGCGCCTTGGTGCGGTTGCCGCAGACGCGCATGGAGCACCAGCGGCGGCTGCGGTTCCTGGAGACGTCCCAGAAGACCCAGGCGCACGCGTGCTCGGCGCAGCGCTTGAGGCGGTCGGCGTCGCCGGTGACGACCAGTTCGGTCCAGGCGACGGCGATCAGCGCCAGCGCCCTGCGGGCGGGCGGCAGTTCCGGCGCCGGGAGCAGGGCGGCGGACGGACCCCGCCGCACGGTGCTCAGCAGCGGGAGTTCGCGCAGCGCCTCGTCCGCGGCGAGGGACAGGTCCGGATCCGGGGTGTCGCCCACGTGGACGCCCAGCTCCTCGCGGATGCCGGCGCGCAGCCGCAGGCAGAGGTCGTGGTCGGCGGCGGAGACGGTGCTGCCGGTTTCGAGCAGCCCCCGGTCGGCGAGCCAGGCGGCGAGCCGGCCGGGCGCGTCGAGGTCGTCGGTGCCGAGCTCGACGTCGACGGTGTTGGCGAACGCCTCGACCAGCTGGGCCGAGGGCGGTGCTTCGATCACGGGCCACCTCCTGAGAGCGCCAGTCTACCGCGCGGATAACCAGCTAACCGCTTGACCGGTTCGGCCGCCGATGGAATGCTCGGCCGTGCGCTCGAAACCAGTCAAAGCGTTAGACGGTTAGGGGACCTCGCATGACCACCCAGGCCCTGCCCGCCGCCGGAACACCGGCGCGGCCCGCCGATCCGCGCGGGACCCGCAACACCGTCGTGCTGCTGGTGTTCACCGCGATCACCAATCTCGCGGACGGGATCACCAAGATCGCCCTGCCGGTGCTGGCCACCCGCGTCACCAGCTCCCCCGGCGCCGTCTCCCTGGTCGCCCTCACGCTCACCCTCCCCTGGCTGCTCGCTTCCCTCCCGGTCGGCGTGCTCGTCGACCGCGCCGACCGGCGCCGGCTGCTCTGGCTGGCCAACGGCATCCGGCTGCTCGCGATCACCGGGCTGCTGCGGATCGTGGCCACCGGCGACGTCACACTCTGGGCGCTCGCCGCCGCCGGGACCGTGCTCGGCGTCGCCGAGGTGATCGCCCTGACCTCGGAGTCGGCGCTCGTCCCCGCGATCGTGCCGCGGGCCGGCCGGGAGCGCGCGAACGCCTGGATCACCGGCGTCGAGACCGCCGCCAACGAGTTCTGCGGCCCCTTCGTCGGCGGGCTGCTGCTGGCCGCGGGCACCGGCGTCGCCCTCGGCGCCACCTGGGTCGCGTACCTTGCCGCCGCCCTGGTCCTGCTGCTGCTCACGGGCCGCTTCCGCGCGCGGCGGGAGCCCGCACCGGACAGCGGGCCGGCGGGGGCCCGGCAGTTCACCGAGGGACTGCGCTACCTGTGGCGGCACCGGCTGCTGCGCACCATGGCGCTCATCCTGACGGTGCTGTGCGCGAGTTGGGGCGGCTGGCTGGCCCTCATGCCACTCATCGCGAAGGAGCTGATGGGGCTGTCGCCCCGGGAGTACGGCGTCGTTCTCAGCGCGCTCGGGATCGGCGGCCTGGTCGGCGCGCTCACCGTCGGCCGGGTGAACCGGCTGCTCGGCCGCCGCTGGGCGATGTTCGCCGACCTCGTCAGCACGCTGGCGATGATGGCCGTCCCGGTCCTCACCACCAGCCTGGGGGCCGTCGCGGCGGCCGCCTTCCTCGGCGGCATGGGCGGCACCCTGTGGTCGGTCAACGCCCGGCTCGTCGCGCAGAACACCGTGCCGGACGCCATCATGGGCCGCTTCAGCAGCGCGGCCCGCCTGCTGAGCTGGGGCGCCATGCCGCTGGGCGCCGGACTGATCGGTGTGCTCGCCGAAGCGTTCGGGATACGGGTCGCCTTCCTCGTCTTCGCCGCCGCTGTCGCGGCCACCGTCCCGCCGTTCCTGCGCGTCGTCACGGCGGGCGAACTCGGCGAGGCCGTCTGACGCGGGCTACCGCTGGTAGCGGGCCAGCACGCGGTTGCCGTCGGAGACCAGGCGGTGGCGCAGGTCGTCGAGGCCGATGGCGCCGCTGTAGTACTCCTGGAAGGCGGGGGTGGCGACCTTGTCCTTCCACTCCGGGTAGCCGCGGACGGACTGGGCCGGCGCGGAGCGGAGATAGGGGGCCAGCGCGGTGCCGGTGGACCAGCCGTTCCGCTCCGTGTGCAGCGCCGGGTCGCGCAGGGCGGCCGTGGCGGTCGGCAGCATCCAGTCGCCCTTGGCGAGCCGGACCACGTTGTCGGTGCGCAGCAGGAAGTCGATGAACGCGACGGCCTCCTTCTTGTGCGCGCAGTCCTCCGAGACGGAGAGGGTCTGCGGGCTGACGCCCTGCGCGCGGTTGCCGCCGGGCCCCGCGGGGGCGGGCAGCACGATCCAGTCGAAGCCCTTCGGGGCCTGCTGCTGGATCTGCTGGCGGTAGGAGAAGCCGAGCGGGACCATGGCGTACCTGCCGCCGAAGAACCCGGGCAGCGTGTCGGAGCCGCCCATGCCCAGCGTGGTGCGCGACGCGCTGTGGTCGGTGTTGACCAGGTCGTGGATGACGCGCGGTACGACCTGGTCGGCGGCGTCGAAGCGGACGGTGACCTTGCCGTCGGCGCCGCGCGCGAAGATCTGCCCGCCGGTGGACAGCGAGAGGTTGAGGGTCGAGCTGACCGGCTCCTTGAGCGGCCAGGCGACCCCGTAGGTCCCGTCGGCGGTCAGCCTCTTCGCGGACTGCCGGAACTCGTCCCACGTCCAGGGGGTGTCGGCGGTCGGGATGCGGACGCCGGACTTCACCAGCAGCGCCCGGTTGGCCATGATCATGCGGGGTTCCTGCAGGAACGGCACTCCGTAGACGCCCTTGCCGAACGTCGTGGTCTGCCAGGAGGCGGCCGGGATCGCGTCCCGCAGGGTCGGCGGCAGCAGGCCGCCCAGGTCGGCGAGGTCGCCGCCGTACGCGAAGTCCGCGAGGTCGTCGGAGGCGTCGTGGATGATGTCTGGCGCCTCCCCGCCCTCGAAGGACGTCAGGAGCTGGTCGTGGACGCTGTCCCAGTTGCCCTGCACGTACTCGACCTCGACGGCCGGATGGGTGCGGTTCCACTCGGCCACGAGCTGCTTGTTGGCGGCGACGGAGTCCTGCTGCCAGGCCAGGCTCTGGAAGCGGAGCGTGATCCGCCCGTCGTCGGAGCCGTCGCCGCCGCCCGCGCAGCCCGCCGTGAGCAGGGCGAGCGCGGCGGCGATCGCGGCCACCGACCTCCCGAGCGGGCGGGACGAGGGCCGGCGCATCAGCCCTTCACCGCCCCGGCCACCATGCCGCCGGCGATCCGCCGCTGGATCAGCGCGAAGAGCAGCAGGCTGGGGAGGGTCGCGAGCAGCGCGGCGGCGGCGAGCGGACCGAGGTCCGCGACGCCCTCGGCGCCGATGAAGTGGGTGAGGATGATCGGCATGGTCTGCTTCTCCGGGGTTTTCAGCAGCACCAGCGCGAAGAAGAACTCGTTCCACGCGGTGATGAAGGCGAACAGGCCGGTGGCGACGATGCCGGGGGCGAGCAGCGGCGCGGTGATCGAGACGAGGGTGCGGAACCGGCCGGCGCCGTCCACCGCGGCGGCCTCCTCCAGCTCGCGCGGCACGGCGCGGACGTACCCCGTCAGCATCCACAGCGCGAACGGCAGCGTCCAGACGACGTAGACCAGCACGAGACCCGGCAGCGCGTTGATCAGGTGCAGCCGCTTGAGGATCAGGAACAGCGGGATGATCACCAGCACGAACGGGAACGCCTGGCTGACCACGACCCACCCGGTGGCGGTCCGGCTCAGCCAGGAGCGGTGCCGCGCCATCACATACGCCATCGGCGTGGCGAGGAGCACCGCGATGGCTGCCGAGCTGAGGGCCACCAGCAGGCTGTTCAGCGCGGCGTGCAGCAGCGGCTGCTCGTCGAAGGCCTGCCGGAAGTTGTCGAGGGTGGGGTTCTCCGGCCACCAGGTGGGGTGCAGGGTGGCCAGCTCGCGCGGCGGCTTGAAGGCCGTCGAGACCAGCCACAGCAGCGGGAAGCCGAGGAAGACCAGATAGCCGAGGAGCGCGAGGTACTGGCCGGTGCGGCCGGCCCGGCGCTTGATCAGCCGGTTGCGGGCGGTGGTCACTGGTCCTCCCCCTTGAGCCGGCCGGCCAGGTACACGGCCAGGAGTACGGAGACCACCGCGACCATGACGCAGCCCATCGCCGCCGCGTAGCCGAACTGGCCGTAGCGGAAGGCCTCTTCGTAGGCGAAGAGCATCGGCAGCCGGGTGCGGCCGCCGGGGCCGCCGTTGGTGAGCACGTAGACCAGCGCGAACGAGTTGAAGTTCCAGATGAAGTTGAGCGCCGTCATGGCGAGCGCCACCGGCCGGATCGCCGGCCAGGTCACGGTGCGGAACCTGCGCCAGGCGCCGGCGCCGTCCACCGCGGCCGCCTCGTGCAGCTCGCGTGGCACGTTCTGCAGCCCGGCGAGGAGCGAGACGGTGGTGGTCGGCATCCCGGCCCAGATGCCGACGACGATCACGGCGGGCAGCGCCGTCGACAGTCCGGCGAGCCAGTCGGTTCCGTTGCCGAGGTGGAGTTGGCGCAGCGTCTCGTTGAGCACGCCCGCGTCCGGGTGGTAGACCAGCCGCCACATGATGCCGACGACGACCTCCGGCATCGCCCACGGGACGATGGCCAGCGCGCGGGCGAGCCAGCGCATCCGCAGCGGCTGGTTGAGCAGCAGCGCGAGGCCGAGCGCGAGCAGGAACTGGGGCACGGTCACCCCGACCGCCCAGACCAGGCCGATCCGGAACGAGTCCCAGAAGAGGGAGTCGTGCAGGAGGTCGGAGAAGTTCTGCAGCCCGATCCACCGGGTCGGCTGTATTCGGCCCGACTGGGAGTCGGTGAACGAGAGGCCGATCCCGTACAGCAGCGGTCCGACGCTCAGCAGCAGGATCGGGATCAGGGCGGGGAGGACGAGGAACCACACGCCGCGGTCGGGTCGCCGGGGGCGGTTCCTGGGTGGCGCGGTCGCCAGGGTCACGGCAGGCGGGCTCCTTTGCGCGGCTCGTCGGACGGTCCGCCCGGCAGGCGCGAGGCCCCGGCGGGCCCCCGTCATGGTGCGGACCCCCGGGCGGCCCGTCAAGACCATGTGACGACGCGTCGGCTCCCGGCGAGTGGTCGCGGGCGGGTGGTCGCGGGCAGATGCGAGACTGTCGGTGATCATTCGGACGGGGAACGGCGGAGGGCAGTCGTGGAGCAGACGGGCACGGCGTTCACGGAGGAACGGGCACGGGCCGTGCTGGTCGCGGCGGCGAGGCCGTCGGCGGCGGCTCCCGTCTCCGACGCGTCGCCGGACGCCGCCGGGGCGCGGCTGCTGGCGCTCGGCGAGAACGCGGTGTTCGCCGTGGGCGACGGCCTCGTCGTCAAGATCGGCCGCAGCGCCGAGCTGCTCGAGCGCGCGGAGCGCGAGGTGCTGATCGCCGGCTGGCTGGCGGAGCACGGTGTGCCGGCGGTGCGTGCGGCCACGCCGCGGGCCCGGCTGGTCGACGGGCATCCCGTCACCTACTGGGTGCGGCTGCCCGAGCCGGTGCGCTCCGCCGGGCCCGCCGACCTCGCCGGGCTGCTGCGGCTGGTGCACGCGCTGCCGGAGCCGTCGGGGCCGTCCGCTCCCGTGCTGCCGCCGCGTGAGCTGCTGGGCGGGGTGGAGCGCTGGCTGCGCCTGGCGGGCGAGGCGATCGATCCGGCGGACGCCGCGTTTCTGCGCGACCGCCGGGACGGATTCGCCGCGGCGGCCGCCGCGCTGACCCCCCGGCTTCCGCGCGGCCCGATCCACGGCGACGCGCTGCCGCGCAACGTACAGGTCGGTCCCGAGGGGCCGGTCCTGGTGGACCTGGAGACGTTCTCCACCGATCTGCGCGAACACGACCTGGTGGTGATGGCCCTCAGCCGGGACCGCTACGGGCTGGACCCGGCCGCCTACGACACCTTCACCGCGGCCTACGGCTGGGACGTGCGCGAGTGGGACGGCTGCGCCGTGCTGCGCGGCGCGCGGGAGACCGCGAGCTGCGCCTGGGTCGCCCAGCACGCCCCCGCGAACCCCGCGGCTCTCGCCGAGTTCCGCCGCCGCGTCGCGTCGCTGCGCGACGGCGACCCAACGGTCCGCTGGTACCCGTTCTGACGCACGGGACCTTCGGACCGGGCGTCCACGGCAGGCGCCGGATCGCCCGGCACGTCCGCCGCGCGCACGGCATGCCGGCCGGCCCAGGGCCTGTCCTCACGAGCACCCGCCCGGCGGGATCGGGCACGTCGACCCGGGCGCGGGATGCCGGCCCGGCGCAGGCGACCCTGCGTCAGCGTCCGCCCTGGGCGTCCGGTTCGTCCGGCAGCCGGGCGCCGGTGCCTGCCGGGGCGGTGCGCTGCTGCGGCAGCAGCGCGTCCAGCCGCAGCGGCCAGGAGGCGTCGACGACGGCCTGCGGGTCGCGGTCGCGGCGCAGCCACTTCTGGTAGCCGGTGGCCCAGTCGGTGTACCAGCGGATCTGGGAGCGGTGCAGGTCCCAGAGGTCGGCTTCGCCCGCTTCCGCGTACCGCTCGCCCAGGGCGCGGGCGACCCGGACGGCGGCGAGGGCGTCGGCGCCCGCCTCGTGCGCGTCGTCCAGCACCACCCCGTACACCGCGCAGGCGGCCTCCAGATTGCGCTTGCCCTTGCGGTACTTGTCCAGCGCCCGGTCCATGACCAGCGGGTCCAGGACCGGGCCGACGGCGGGGCCGGGGGCGCCGCCGAGGCCGGGCAGGTCGTGGCGGCGCAACTCTGCGGCGAGCAGGCTCAGGTCGAAGGGGGCGTTGTAGACGACGACCGGCACGCCGTCCGCCCAGTACTCGCGCAGCGCGCGGGCTATCTCGGCGACGGCCTCGCGGGCGGGGCGGCCTTCGGCCACGGCGCGCTCGGTCGTGATGCCGTGGATCGCCGTTGCGCCCTCGGGGATGGCCACGCCGGGATCGACGAGCCACTCCCGGTGCCGTATCGGCTCACCGCCCTTGACCTCGGTGACGGCGGCCGTGACGATCCGCGCCTCGTGCGGGTCCGTCCCCGTCGTCTCCAGGTCGAAGCCGACCAGCAGCTCCCGATGCCATGCCATGCGCCTACCTCCCACTGATCCCCCGTGTGCTCCGCCATCCTCTCGTGCACCACTGACAGTGGGTCCCCCGGGTCCGCGCCGCCCACCGGTGCTCCGGCTGCCGTGGGGGCCCCGGAGGTCAGGACACCGGCCGGGAGTCGGCCCAGACTCCTTCGAACTCCTCGCGGTAGACGTCGAAGAGGCCGGTGTGCTCGCCGCGCCGGTCGTCCTTGACGACATGGCGCGAGGGACCGCGCAGCACCATCACCGGAACCTCCATCCCCCGCGCCTTGCGCAGATAGGACTGGACGACGGCGAGTCCGTCGGCGCTGTCCCCGTCCACGAGGTACGCGGTGAAGCGCGGTGTCTCGTCGAAGACGCGGATCTCGAAGGCCGCCGGGTCGCGCAGCCGGGCCCGGACCCTGCGCATGTGCATGATGTTCATCTCGACGGAGCGGCTCAGCTCGCCGCGCCCGAGCCCCAGCTCGCGCTCACGGCGGCGGACGGCGCTGCTGGCGGGGTTGAGGAAGAGCAGCCGGACCCGGCAGCCGGTCTCCGCGAGCCGCATCAGCCGGCGGCCGGAGTAGTTCTGCACGAGGAGGTTCAGGCCGATGCCTATCGCGTCCAGCCGGTGCGCGGAGCCGAAGAGGTCCTCGGCGGGCAGCTGGCGCTGCAGCCGGACCCGGTCGGAGTAGACGCCGACGACGTCGGCGTAGCGGTCGGCGACCAGTTCCTCGACGACGTCGACGGGGAGCCGGTCGGCCGCGGCGTAGCCGGCCCCGGCGCCGAGGATGTCCAGCAGCCGGGCGGCGGCCCGTTCGGCCTGGGCGAGGACGGTGCGGGACAGCGCGCGGTTGCGGGAGACGACGTGCCGGGCGACCTCGAGCTCGTCGAGCGCCAGTTCGAGATCGCGGCGCTCGTCGAAGTACGGCTCGAAGCACGGCCAGTGCTGCACGACGAGTTCCCGCAGCTGCGGGAGGGTCAGAAAGCTGAGGATGTTGTCGTCGGCGGGGTCGAGCAGGAAGCCCTTGCGGCGGCTGACCTCACGGACGGCGGCAGCGCGCTGCACCCATTCGTGTCCTGCCGGGCCCGCCGCGGCGACGACCCACTCCTCGCCGTGCACGGGCTCGTAGATCGGGCGCAGCACGGCGTTCACGACGGCGCGCAGGCGCTGCTCGACGAGGTTGAGCCAGACGTAGGCCCGTCCGGCCCGGCTGGCACGGGTGCGCACCTCCGCCCAGGCGTCGGCGCCCCAGTCCAGTTCCGCTCCTATCTCCAACGGCTGCGCGAGAGTGACCGCGCCGGGCGCACCGTCGGCAGTGGCGCCGCTCCGGTCGCCCTGATCCCCGCCACTGGGGAGCACAAGGCCTCCCGACGTCACCACGCCACCGCCTCCCTCCCCCGTCCACGATCAAGGAAGGCTACTGCCCACCGGATGGCACCGCAGCCCTATCGACCCTACTTGACTACAACCGCACCGCGTCATCACCCTTGCGGTTTCCGGCTGTTGGGAGCCGGGCAGGCATACCGCACCCCTCCCAGGGAAGATCCCCCTTGCGCAAATGGCACTTTTGCGCCCACATCTACGCGAAGATGCAAGCGTTGACAACGATGTGACCGGGCGAACGGCCTACCGTCATCCGGTCCGGGAGTGGAAGAGTCGCGACATGCAAGTCTGGCCGGGTACGGCATATCCCCTCGGCGCCACGTACGACGGCGCGGGCACCAATTTCGCCCTCTTCTCCGAAGTAGCCGAACGCATCGAACTGTGTCTGCTGCACGACGACGGCTCCGAGACCGCCGTGGAACTGCGGGAGGCCGATGCCTTCGTGCGGCACGCCTATCTGCCGGGCGTGATGCCGGGCCAGCGGTACGGGTTCCGGGTGCACGGCCCCTACGAGCCGGCCAAGGGCCACCGCTGCAACTCGTCGAAGCTGCTGATGGACCCTTATGCGAAGGCCGTGAGCGGGTCCATCGACTGGGACGAGGCGGTGTACGGCTACCAGTTCGGACGGCCGGAGGTCCGCAACGACCAGGACTCGGCGCCGCACACCATGACCTCGGTGGTGGTGAACCCGTACTTCGACTGGTCCGACGACCGGCCCCCGCGGATCGACTACCACCGCATGGTGATCTACGAGGCCCACGTCAAGGGCCTGACGATGCTCCACCCCGACCTGCCCGAGGAGATCCGCGGCACCTACGCGGCCCTGGCGCACCCGTCGGTCATCGGCCACCTGGTGGAGCTGGGCGTCACGACCCTGGAGCTGATGCCGGTCCACCAGTTCGTGCTGGACCACCGGCTGGCGGACGCCGGGCTGAACAACTACTGGGGTTACAACACCATCGGTTTCTTCGCCCCGCACAACACCTACTCCTCGCTGGGCGACCGGGGCCAGCAGGTCCTGGAATTCAAGACGGCGGTGCGGGCGCTGCACGCCGCCGGCATCGAGGTCATCCTCGACGTGGTCTACAACCACACCGCCGAGGGCAGCCACCTGGGGCCGACGCTGTCCTTCCGGGGGCTCGACAACGCGTCGTACTACCGGCTGAGCGACGACAAGCGCTATTACATGGACACCACCGGGACCGGCAACTCGCTGCTGATGCGCAGTCCGCACGTATTGCAGATGATCATGGACTCGCTGCGCTACTGGGTCACCGAGATGCACGTGGACGGGTTCCGCTTCGACCTCGCGGCGACGCTGGCCCGGCAGTTCCACGAGGTGGACCGGCTGTCGTCCTTCTTCGACCTGGTGCAGCAGGACCCGGTGGTCAGCCAGGTCAAGCTGATCGCCGAGCCCTGGGACGTCGGGGAGGGCGGCTACCAGGTCGGCAACTTCCCGCCGCTGTGGGCCGAGTGGAACGGCAAGTTCCGCGACACGGTCCGGGACCTGTGGCGGGGCGAGAACGCCACCCTGGCGGAGTTCGCCTCCCGGCTGACCGGCTCCTCCGACCTCTACCAGGACGACGGCCGCCGCCCGCTGGCCTCCATCAACTTCGTCACCTGCCACGACGGTTTCACCCTCAACGACCTGGTCTCGTACAACGACAAGCACAACGAGGCCAACGGCGAGGACAACCGGGACGGCGAGAGCCACAACCGCTCGTGGAACTGCGGGGAGGAAGGCGAGAGCGACGATCCGGACATCCTGGCCCTGCGCGGCCGCCAGCTGCGCAACTTCATCGCCACCCTGATGCTCTCCCAGGGCGTCCCCATGCTCTCCCACGGCGACGAGTTCGGCCGCACCCAGCGCGGCAACAACAACGCGTACTGCCAGGACAACGAGCTGGCGTGGGTGAAGTGGCCGGAGGCGGACGACACCGGGGCGGCGCAGCTGCACGAGTTCATCCGCACCATGGTCTGGCTCCGCCGCGACCACCCCGTCTTCCGCCGCCGGCGCTTCTTCCACGGACGTCCGGTGGAGGGCACCCACGACGAACTCTCCGACATCGCCTGGTTCACCCCCGAGGGCGAGGAGATGGCCCAACGGGACTGGCAGGCGGCGCACGCCAAGTCGCTGGCGGTGTTCCTCAACGGCAGCGCGATCTCCGAGCCGGGCGCGCGCGGCGAGCGGATCACGGACGACTCCTTCCTGCTGCTGGTCAACGCGCAGGCCGAGGAGATGGAGTTCGTGGTCCCGGTCGACCACGGAAACGAGTGGCAGCTGGTCGTGGACACCGGCCGGCCCGAGGGCGTGGAGCCGGGCACCGGGAAGAAGGTCACGGCCGGCGACCGGCTGCACCTGACCGACCGGAGTCTGGTGGTGTTGCAACGGCCGGCGTAATCGATCGGCCGATGTGATCGTAGGACCGTGCGGCGGGGTACGCACTCCTGCATGACCCCGCCGACGGCCGCCGTGCCCACCGCCACCTACCGGCTGCAGCTGCAACCGGACTTCACGTTCGCCGATGCCGAGGCCGCGGTGCCCCGCCTCGCCGCGCTCGGCGTCTCCCATCTGCACCTGTCCCCGGTGCTCCAGGCCGCGCCCGGCTCCACGCACGGGTACGACGTGGTCGACCACACCCGTGTCAGCGAGGAGCTGGGCGGCGAAGAGGGGCTGCGGGCGCTGTCCCGCACCGCCCGCGCACACGGCCTCGGCCTCATCCTCGACACCGTGCCCAACCACATGGCGGTGCCGGTTCCGGAACACCTCAGCCGGCCGCTGTGGTCGGTACTGCGTGAAGGGACGGACTCCGCCTACGCCCGGTGGTTCGACATCGACTGGGCGGTTCTGGACGGCAGACTCCTGATGCCGGTCCTGGGCGCCCCGCTCGACGAGGTGCTGGACCGGCTGACCGTCGAGGACGACCCGGCGCTCGGCGAGCCGGTGCTGCGCTACTACGACCACGCCTTCCCGCTGCGTGCCGACACCGAGGGGCTGCCGCTGCGCGAACTGCTGGACGCCCAGTGGTACCGGCTGGCCCACTGGCGGGAGGCCAGGACCGATCTCAACTACCGGCGCTTCTTCACCATTTCCGACCTGATCGCGGTCCGGGTCGAGGACCCGGAGGTCTTCGACGCGACCCACGCCAAGCTCCTGGAACTGCTGCGCGACGGCGTCGCGGACGGCCTGCGCATCGACCACCCCGACGGCCTCGCCGACCCCGCCGGATATCTGCGCCGCCTCGCCGCCGCGTCCGACGGCCGCTGGACCGTCGTGGAGAAGATCCTCGGCCACGACGAACGGCTGCCCGCCGACTGGGCCTGCGCGGGGACCACCGGGTACGACGCGCTGGACCGGGTCGACGGGCTGTTCGCCGATCCGGCCGGGGTGGAGCGGATCACGGCGAACTACGCCGACTTCACCGGCCAGGAAGCCGACCGGGGCGGCGAGTGGGGGCCGACCGCGCGGCGCGCCGCGTACAAGATCGTGACCCAGGACCTGGCCGCCGAGGTCAGCCGACTCGGCCGCACCGCCGCCCGCGCGCTGCCCGGGCACGATCCGGCCGTGCTGCGCCGGGCCATCCGCGAACTGCTGGTCCGGCTGCCGGTCTACCGCCCCTACGTCGTGCCCGGCCAGGACGCGCCCGCCGAGGCCGTCACCCTGCTGGAGACCGCGGCCCGCGAGGCGGGCGTGCCGGCCGCGGCGGAGATCCGCGACCTCGCGCTCGGCGCGGACGCCGGGTTCGCGGTCCGCTTCGCCCAGGTCGCCTCGGCGCTGCACGCCAAGGCCGTCGAGGACACCGCCTTCTACCGCTGGTACCCGCTGCTGCCGCTCAACGAGGTCGGCCGCGACCCCGCGCACCCCACGACCACGCCCGAGGAGTTCCACGCGTTCTGCGCCCACCTGCAGCGCGACTGGCCGACGACCGGGACCGTGCTCTCCACCCACGACACCAAGCGCAGCGCCGACGTCCGCGCCCGGCTCGCCGCGATCTCGGAGCACCCGGCCCTGTGGCGGTCCTGGCTGCGCCGCGAATCGGACCATCTGCGGTCCTACTTCACCCGTACCGGCATCGAGCTCGTCGACCGGCACGCCGAGTACCTGGCCTGGCAGTACGCGGTGGTCTTCTGCAGCTACGCCGCCGAGGAGGTGGTCGCCTCGACGCTGCTGAAGTCGGAGCGCGAGGCGGGGCTGCGCACCAGTTGGACGGAGCAGGACACGGCGTACGAGAAGCGGCTCGACACCTTCGCCCGCGAGCTGATCACCGGGCCGACCTACTACGCGACCGCCGACATCTCCCGCGCGATCGCGGAGCCCTCCCGGGTCAACCGGCTCGGCGCGGTGCTGCTGCAGTTGACGATGCCGGGTGTGCCCGACATCTACCAGGGCGACGAACACCCCCAACTGCTCCTCGTCGACCCCGACAACCGCCGCCCCTACCAGCCGGCGGACCGTCGTGACGGCCCGAAGGAGCTGGTGACGACGACCGCGCTGCTGCTGCGCCGCGAGCACCCCGACTGGTTCGGCGCCGAGGCCACGTACGAGCCCCTGCACGCCACCGGTCCGGCCGCCGCGCACTGCCTCGCCTTTGCCAGGACCGGGCGCTCGGTCACCGCCGTCACCCGCCTCTCGCACGGCCTGGAACTGGCGGGCGGCTGGGGCGGCACCGAGCTGACGCTGCCGCCGGGCGACTGGACCGACCGGCTGACGGGCACCCACCACCGCGGCACCGTCCCCGTCGCGGACCTGTTCGCGACGCACCCGGTGGCGCTGCTCACGTCGTAGGGCTGCCGGGAAGGGCTCCCCGACCGGTGTCGGGGAGCCGGTGCCTGGCCGGGTCCCGGGGAACCGCTGCCCGGCGGGGGTCAGGGCAACGCCGTGCCCGGTGCGGACGCCCGGCCGGTGCGGCTCACGCCTGCCGGGTCGGCAGCACGACCACCTGGCGCAGGTTGACGTGCGCCGGCCGGCTGGCGACAAACCCGATGATGTCCGCGATCTCGTCCGACGACAGGGTGCCCATCTGCTCGAACATGCCGCCGAGCTGCGCCGACAACTCCTGGTTGTCGATGTGGTGGCCGAGCTCGGTGTCGGTCAGCCCCGGCTCGATGTTGGTGACGCGGACGTCGCGCGGCCCGAGTTCGGCGCGCAGCAACGTCGACAGGTGGGTGAGCGCGGCCTTGGTCGCCCCGTACACGGCGTAGTTGGGGAACGTGAGGTGTGCGCCGACCGAGGAGATGTTGACGAGGTCGGCCGGCCGGTGCTCGGCCGCCGCGGCGACGAGGTCGGCGGTGAAGGCGCGGATGATCCGCAGCACGCCCGTCACATTGGTGTCGATCATGCGGGACCACTCGTCGATCCGGCCGTCGTCGAGCGGGTTGGGCAGCATGACGCCCGCCGAGTTCACCACCAGGTCGACGGGCCCGTACGCCTGGTGGATCCGGTCGGCGGCGGCGTCCACGGACGCGCCGTCGGTGACGTCGACCGGTACGGCCAGCGCCTGCCCGCCGGCCGCGGCGATCTTCCCGGCCAGCTCGTCCAGCCGGTCCGCGCGGCGGGCCAGCAGCGCGACCCGGGCGCCGTGCGCGGCGAGCAGCCGGGCGGTGGCCTCCCCCATGCCGCTGGCGGCCCCGGTGACGACGGCGGTGCGGCCGGCGAGGTTGTCGTAACTCATGCGAGGTGCTCCCTGAAGTGGTGGTGCGGGGTGTCCTGCTGACGTGCTCCACTCTGCGGCCGGTCGCGGGGGCTACCCAGGGCTGTGGTTTTCCTGGGTCTGCCAGAACCAGGCAGGCTTCCGGCCGACGACCTAGGCTGCTGCGCATGGACAGTGATCTGAGCGGGTTCCTGCAGTCGCGCCGCGGCCGTATCCAGCCCGAGGACGTGGGGCTGCCGTCGCACGGCCGACGCCGGGTGCCGGGGCTGCGCCGCGAGGAGGTCGCCCAGCTCGCCGGGGTGAGCGTGGACTACTACATCCGGCTGGAGCAGGGCCGCGGCCACAACGTGTCCGACGCCGTACTCGACTCCATCGCGCGGGTGCTGCGGCTCGACGACACCGAGCAGGAGCACCTGCGGGCACTGGCCCGGCCGGCCCGTACCGCCCGGGCGGCGTCGCGCCCCAGCCTGCGGGTACGGCCCGGACTGCGGCTGCTGCTCGACATGATGAGCGGCCCGGCGTTCGTCCTGGGGCGGCGGATGGACGCCCTGGCGTGGAACGCGCTCGCCGACGCGGTCTGCGGATTCTCCGAGTACCCCGACGGCGAGTGCAACATCGCCCGGTCGGTCTTCCTCGACGAGCAGGCGCGCGGCCTGTACCCGGACTGGAACGCGGTGGCCGCCGAGACCGTCGCGTACCTGCGGCTGGACGCGGGACGGCACCCGGACGACCAGCGGATGGCCGCGCTGATCGGCGAGTTGTCGCTCAAGAGCGAGGAGTTCCGGCGGCTGTGGGCCGACCACCTCGTCGCGGAGAAGACGTACGGGGTGAAGCGGATCGCCCATCCGGTCGTCGGCGACCTGGAGTTCGGCTACGAGACGCTCGCGCTGCCCGGCGATCCGGACCAGACGCTCGTCGCGTACACCGTGGCGCCGGGCTCCACGACGGCCGAACGGCTGGCGCTGCTCGCCAGTTGGACCACGGCGCCGGCCGTCCGGCCGCGGTAGCGCCCCGGGGTGCACGGACAGCCGAACGGTGTCGAGACCGCCGAAAGGAACAAGTCCCCTGGGGGACCTGCCCATTCCGTTCCCGCTCGCGTCGGAGATCGCCCATACTCACCGGCGTGACCACCGACCACCTCGACTCCAGCGGCCAGGAGACCCTGCGGGTCAGCCCCCTGGAGCTCTTCTTCGACCTCGTCTTCGTCTTCACCGTCACCCAGCTCACCAGCAGCCTCGCCCACCATCTCGACGGGGGCGGGCTGCTGCGGGTCGTGATCATGCTCGCGTTGATCTGGTGGATGTACGACGCGTTCATCTGGCTCACCAACGCGATGCCGCCCACCACCCACAGCCGGCGCGGGCTGATGCTCGCCGGCATGGCCGGCTTCCTGATCATCTCGCTGGCGATCCCGCACGCCTTCGACGGCAGCGGTGTCGTCTTCGGCCTCGCCTACCTCTTCGTCATAGCCGTGCACTGCGGCACCTTCGCCGTCACCGGCGTGCCGCTGAGCTCGGTGGCCCGCATGGGCGGCCTGAACGTCCTCAACGCCGCCCTCGTCGTGATCGGCGGCTACCTCCAGGGCGGCATCCAACTGGGCCTGTGGACGGTGTCCCTGGCCATCCTGCTCGCCACGCCCCGGCTGGTGGGACTGGGGGAGTTCACCATCCGCTGCGGCCACTTCGTCGAGCGGCACGGCCTCATCATGATCGTGGCGTTCGGCGAGTCCGTGATCGCGATCGGTGTGGGCGTCGGTGACGCGCAACTCACCGCGGGACGGGTCAGCGCCGCCGTCCTGATGCTCTGCGTCTGCCTAGGGCTGTGGTGGGCGTACTTCGGCCACGGGGACGACGAGCGGGGCGAGCACGCCCTGGCGCGACTGCCCGCCGTCCAGCGGAACTTCGCGGCCGTGCGGATCTACAACCTGGGCCACTACGGCCTGCTGCTCGGCGTCCTGCTCTTCGCCGCGGGCGTCAAGGCGGCCGTCGGACACGCCGGCGACCACCTCGGGGACGCCCAGGCCTGGGCGCTCGCCGGCGGCATCGCGCTCTTCCTGGTCGCCGACGCCACCAACCGCCGCGCCATCGGCATCGGGCCGCTCCTCCCCCGGCTCTGCGCCGCGGGCCTGCTCGCCGCCACCGTCCCGCTCGGCACCCGCCTCACCGCGCTCACCCAGGTCGGCGGCGCCGTCCTGGTGCTGGCCCTGTGCTTCGGCTACGAGGAGCTGACCGCGCGCGGCGCGCCCGCGCCGGCCGGCACCGTCCAGGCGTAGCGGCGCTTCTCCCGGGAGGTGGCGCCGAGCCGGTCGTAGAAGCGGATGGCGCCCTCGTTCCACACCGGGGTGTTCCACTGCACCTCCTCGAGGCCGAGCGCCACCGCCTCGGCCGCGACCGCGTCGATGAGCAGCCGGCCGAGGCCCAGGCCGCGGTGGTCGCCGTCGAGGAACAGGCAGTCCATGTGCAGGTACTCGTGGCCGGACCACGTGGCGAACTCGGGGGTGCAGGTCGCGTAGCCGGCGAGGGAGCCGTCCCCCAGTTCCGCCACGAGGCAGATCAGCCGTGGCTCGGGACGGTCGAAGAGCGCGTCGGCGAGCCGTTCCGCGAAGCCTGCGGCGGGCGGGTCGGCCTGCTCGTAGACGGCATGGGCGATGGCGAGTTCCGCGACGCGGGGCAGGTCGGACCTGGTGGCGTGCCGGACGACGGGTACTGCCTGGCTCTGGATCATCCGGCCAAAATAGTCCCTGGACAGGCTCTCCGGGACCGGGCTACGGTAGGGCCACGCCCGTGATCATCATCGGAAGGAGGCGAGAGCGATGTACACCACCACCTGCCCGCGCTCCCGCCCTGCCGTCCGGGCGTCCCACATCTGACCGGGAGCGCACCACTCTCCCGAAGGATCCGCATGTCCGATCTGGTCATCCGTCCGCTCGTCGCGGGCGAAGCACCGCTTTTCCACTCCCTCGCCGACCCCGGCCTCGTCGGCCGCGCCATCCTCGGCGACCCGTACCGCATGGTCGCCGACGGCGGCGACTACCGCCCCGAATGGACCTGGGTCGCCCTGCGCGACGGCGTTGTCGTGGCCCGCGCCGCCTGGTGGGGAGGCCCCGGCGACGAGGGGCCGAAGGCGCTCGACTGGTTCGACTTCGCCGACGGCGAGGCCGACGCGGGGGTGCGGCTGCTCAGGGCCGCGCCGCTGTACGCCGAGTACGACCTGCTGCTGCCGCCCGGCTGGCGCGAGCTGCCGGAGTCGCTGGCCGCCGCCCGCGCCCGGATCGACGCCGTCACCGGGGCGGGCCTCCGGCAGCTCGTCGAGCGCTACCGCTACACCTGGACCGCGAACGACCCGCTGCCCGCGCGCACCGGGCGGCTGGAGTACCGGCCGGTGCCCGACGACGCGGCGGTCCTGGACGTGCTGCTGCGCATCCAGGAGGGCACCCTGGACGCGCACGACCGCGAAGCGATCGGGAAGAACGGCCCCGAGGCCGCCGCCCGGGAGAATCTGGACTTCTTCAACTGGCTCCCCTCACCGCGCGCATGGTGGCGGCTGGCCCACACCCCCGACGGCGAGTTGGCGGGCATCCACGTCCCGGCACGGAATCCGGCGGGGTGGGTCATCGGATACATCGGCGTCGTGCCGGAGCAGCGCGGGCACGGCTACGCCTACGACCTGCTGGTCGAGTGCACGCAGGACCTCGTGGAGCAGGGCGCGGACCGCATCGCGGCCGCCACCGACCAGGGCAACTTCCCGATGGCGGCGAACTTCGCGAAGGCGGGCTATCCGGTCTCCCAGGAGCGGATCAACTTCGTCTGATCCCGCCGCCGGGCGGCCGGGCCCTGATGCCCGGCCGCCCGCCGAACCGTAGGGTGCGAAGGTCCATGAAGGTCTGCGGAGTTCACTGAGGGCCCAGCAGGCCGACGGACGTGCCCGACGGAGCAAGCGGAGGAGCCGTAAGTGCTGTTCGAGGTGTGGGCGCCGAACGCGGCGCGCGTCGAGGTACTGACCGGGGACCGTACCCACCCGCTGGCGCCGGATCCGGCCCGCGCCGGCTGGTGGCGCGCCGAGGCGGAGGCCGGCCCGGACGGCCGCTACGCGTACCTGCTCGACGGCGGGCCGCCGCTGCCCGACCCGCGCTCGCGCCGCCAGCCGGAGGGGCCGGACGGCGCGAGCGCCGTCGTGGACCATGACGCCTACGACTGGACGCTGCCCTGGGACGGCCGCCCGCTGCCCGGCGCGGTCCTGTACGAGCTGCACGTCGGCACGTTCACCCGCGAGGGCACCTTCGACGCCGCGATCGGGCGCCTGCCGCACCTGGCCGCGCTGGGCGTCACCCATGTGGAGCTGATGCCCGTCTGCCCGTTCCCCGGCACCCATGGCTGGGGCTACGAGGGGGTCTCGCTGTGGGCCGTCCACGAGCCCTACGGAGGGCCCGACGGGCTCAAGCGGTTCGTGGACGCGGCCCACGGGTACGGACTCGGTGTGGTCCTGGACGTGGTCCACAACCACCTCGGACCGTCCGGTAACCACCTCCCGCCGTTCGGCCCCTACTTCACCGACCGGCACCACACCCCGTGGGGCGACGCCGTCAACCTCGACGCCCCGGGCTCCGACGAGGTGCGGGCGTTCCTCGTCGGCAGCGCACTGGCGTGGCTGCGCGACTACCACCTCGACGGGCTGCGGCTGGACGCCGTCCACGCGCTCGTCGACACGCGCGCCCGGCACTTCCTGGAGGAGCTGACGGAAGCGGTCGACGGGCTGTCCGAGTCGCTCGGCCGTCCGCTGTTCCTGATCGCCGAGTCCGACCTCAACGACCCGCGCACCACCACCCCGCGCGAGGCCGGCGGCCTCGGCCTGGCCGCGCAGTGGAACGACGACCTCCACCACTGCCTGCACACCGCGCTGACCGGTGAATCGCAGGGGTACTACGCCGACTTCGCGCGCGAGCCGCTGGCCGCGCTCGCCAAGACCCTGACCCGCGTCTTCTTCCACGACGGCACCTACTCGTCCTTCCGCGGCCGGAGCCACGGCCGCCCGGTGGACCGCGCGACGACCCCGGCCCACCGCTTCCTTGCCTACTCGCAGACCCATGACCAGATCGGCAACCGCGCCACCGGCGACCGGCTCACCCCGGACCAGCTCGCCCTCGCCGCCGCGATCGTCCTCACCTCGCCCTTCACCCCGATGCTCTTCATGGGCGAGGAGTGGGGCGCGGGCACGCCCTGGCAGTTCTTCACCGACCACCACGACGCGGAACTCGGCGCGGCCATCACCCGGGGCCGCCGCCGCGAGTTTGCCGGGCACGGCTGGGCCGCCGACGACATCCCCGACCCCCAGGACCCCGCCACCCGCCTGCGCTCCTGCCTCGACTGGTCGGAGCCCGGGCGCGCACCGCACGCCCGGCTGCTCGGCTGGTACCGCGACCTGATCGCACTGCGCCGGGCCGAACCGGAGCTGTCCGGCGCCGGGCTCCTGACGCCGCCGCCCGACATCGGCATCAGCGGCGACGTCCTCACCGTGCGGCGCGGGCGCTTCCTCACCGCGGTGAACCTCGCGGACGAGCCGTCGGCCGTCCCGCTCGCCGGCCCGTTCGCCGACAGGACCGCGGTCGTCACGGTCGCCGCGGCCTGGCTCCCCTGCGACCCGCCGGGCCCGGACGGCGTGCTGCACCTGCCCGGCCGCGCGGCCGTGGTGCTGCGCAGTACGGTGGACGGGTGACCGAGTGCTACGCCGACCCCGGCGAACCCGAGCCGGCCCCCGCCCCGCCCGTCGTCCAGGACGGGCCGCGCGCCGACTGCGTGCTGTGCGGCAGGCCCACGGAGTACCCGGCCTCGCAGCCCGGCATGACCATGTGCCCGGTCTGCGAGTGGCAGGAGGCGCAGCGCACCGCCTGTTCGGGGTAGGGCCTGTCCGGGGAGTCAGCTCGTGAGCAGCCGCGCCCGGCACTCCTCGAGGTCGAAATCGCCCTTCGGGTATTGCGGGTCCATCAGCTCCAGGTGTTCCAGCAGCAGTTTGCTGACCGCCCAGTTCCGGTACCACTTGCGGTCGGCGGGGACGACGTACCACGGGGCGGCGTCGGTGGAGCACTTCTCCAGCGCGACCTCGTACGCCTTCTGGTAATCGGGCCACAGGGCCCGTTCCTCGATGTCGCCGACATTGAACTTCCAGTGCTTCTCCGGGTTGTCGAGCCGCGCCAGCAACCGGTCGCGCTGCTCGTCGTGCCCGATGTGCAGGAAGATCTTGACGATGGTGACGCCGTCGTCGACGAGCGACTGCTCGAACGCGTTGATGGTCCGGTACCGCTTGGACCAGGTGGCGCGGGGCACCAGGTTCCGGACGCGGACGATCAGCACGTCCTCGTAGTGCGAGCGGTCGAAGATGCCGACCTCGCCGGGGCGGGGCAGCGCCCGGCGGATCCGCCAGAGGAAGGGGTGCTGCTTCTCCTCATGCGTCGGGGCCTTGAACGCGCGCATCCGCAGCCCGGACGGGTTGAACTGGCCGACGACGTGTTTGACCGTGCCGCCCTTGCCGGAGGTGTCCATGCCCTGCAGCACGAACAGCAGGGCGCGCGGGTCGCCCGCCGTGCTCTGCGCGTAGAGCCGTTCCTGCAGTTTCGCCAGGCGTACGCCCATCTCCGCGGTCTCGGCGAGCGCCTGCCTCTTGCTGGGCGGCCCGCCGGGGGTGGCGCGGGAGTCGTGCGCCTTCAGCCGGACCGGTTCGCCGCCCGGTGTCACCCGCAGCAGTGAACGGAGGTCGGCGATGGGACCGGCGTCGTCGCCGCCGGTCCCATCGCTCTTGCCCCTCTTATCGTGTTTGCCGCCCTTGCCGCGCTTCCCGTCCTTGGCCATGCCTTGATCCTGCGACGGATCAGGCGGAGGCGCCAGCGCCGGGCGGTTTCCCCTGGCCCTCGGCCTGGGGAACCCCGGCGTCGCGGGCGAGCGCGGTGAGGCGCGATATGGCCCGGAAGTACTTCTTGCGGTAGCCGCCGGCCAGCATCTCCGCGCTGAAGATCTGGTCGAACGCGGTGCCGGAGGCCGCCACGGGCACCTCGCGGTCGTACAGCCGGTCGGCGAGCACCACCAGCCGCAGCGCGGTGGCCTGGTCGGTCACCGGCTGCACGCCCCGCAGGAAGACGGCGTCGACGCCGTCGCACAGCGCGCCGTAGCGGCTGGGGTGGACCCGCGCCAGGTGGTCCAGGAGCGGGCCGAAGTCGTCGAGGGAGGCGCCCGGCGTGCGGTCCGCGAGCTCGGTGACCTGCCGGTCGGACCAGGGGGCCGGGGCCTCGGGGAGCCCGCGGTGCCGGTAGTCCTGGCCGTCGATGCGCAGCGGCAGGAAGCGGGAGGACAGTCCCTGGATCTCCCGCAGGAAGTCGGAGGCGGCGAAGCGGCCCTCGCCGAGCTTGCCGGGCAGCGTGTTCGACGTCGCGGCGAGCTTCACGCCCGCGTCGGCGAGCTTGCCGAGCAGGGAGGAGACCAGCACGGTGTCGCCCGGGTCGTCCAGCTCGAACTCGTCGATGCAGACCAGCCGGTGATTGCTCAGCGCCCGCACCGCCTGCTGGAAGCCGAGCGCCCCGACGAGGTTGGTGAGCTCCACGAACGTGCCGAACGCCTTCAGCTCGCGCGGCGCCGGGGCGGCGTGCCAGAGCGAGGCGAGCAGGTGGGTCTTGCCGACGCCGTACCCACCGTCGAGGTAGACCCCGCCGGGTCCGGCGGGTGCCGGGGGCTCACGCCGGAACCAGCGCCTCTTGCCGCCGTTGACCGCCGTCGCCCCGCCGAGGGTCGCCGCGAAGCCGCTGAGCGCCTTCACCGCGTCCGTCTGGCTCGGCTGGTCGGGATCCGGAAGGTAGTTGTCGAACCGGACGGTGTCGAAGCGCGGCGGCGGCACCATCTCGGCGACCAGCCGGTCCGCGGGCACCTGGGGCGTCCGGCCGCACAGGGTGGCCGGGCCTCCGGCGGCGGAAGCGGAACCGGTGGTCTGGGCGAGGGCGGAGACAGGGGTTGACACAACCATTCAGCCTAGTCCCTCCGGCACGGGGTGCCAGGGCAGTGTGGCGGACCCCACTCCCTTCCGGGTGCCCGCCGTCAGGAGCCCGGACGGTCCGGTCGTCGCCCCGGTAAGGGCCCCGTGCCAGACTGCGGGGCATGCGCCGCCTGTATCCCGTGCCCAGTGCCCGTCCCGCCCCCGGCGCCGCCGGGAGCCCCGCCGCGCCGGGGTCCCGGCCGCCGCAGGACCCCCTGGACCCACTCGACGGGCCGGCCTCCCCCGACGCGCTGGACTCCCTCGACGGGCTGGCCGACGCCTACGCGTATCCGGACCGGGCCGCCGGGCCGTGGCTGCGGGCGAACATGGTGGCCTCCCTGGACGGGGCCGCGTGGCACGAGGGGAAGTCGGAGGGACTGTCCTCGGCGGCCGACCTGCGGATCTTCGGGACGCTGCGGGCGCTGGCCGACGTGGTGGTCGTCGGCGCCGGGACGGTCCGGCAGGAGGGCTACCGGCCGGCGAAGGCGCGGGAGGCGTTCGCGGCGCGGCGGGCGGCCGCCGGCCAGTCGCCCGCGCCGGTGATCGCCGTCCTGAGCGCGAGCCTGGACCTGGACTTCTCGCTGCCGCTGTTCACCGCGCCGCTGGTCCCGACGCTGATCCTGACCGGCGCCACCGCGCCCCCCGACCGGGTGGCGGCCGCCACGAAGGCCGGCGCGCACGTCATCACGGCGGGCGACGGGGCCGGCGCCGATCCGGTGCGGGCCGTCCGCGAACTGGCGGCGCTGGGGCTCACCAGGATGCTGCACGAAGGCGGTCCGAGGTTGTTGGCACAGTTCACCGCCGCCGGGGTAGTCGATGAGCTGTGCCTGACCATCGCCCCGCTCCTGACTGCCGGGGATGCCCCACGGATCATGAACGGCCCCGGCGTCTCCGTGCCGGAGCGGTTCTCTCCGACCCTGATCCTCGAAGAGGACGGATTCCTGTTCACCCGTTACACCCGCGGCTGACAATCCGCGGAATATGCCGTTCCGTTTGCTGTCGCACGGGAAGACTTATCCCGCGTGCCCCGCACGATGTCGGGGCAGGGTGGTTTCTGTGGCGGCCCGGTGGCCCACGAGAAAGAAGGACCCGTCCGTGTTCACGACCGTACTCATGATCGAGAAGCCGCTCGCCCCTGCGGATGTGGAGCTCGTGACCACACTCCACGGTGACGAGCCCGTCTCCTTCGTCGTACTCATGCAGCCGCGCGGCGACCAGGACCGTCTTCTGCGGGCCGTGGACGACGTCGCCCTCGGCTACCTGGACGACGCCGCCAAGGAACACGAGGTGCTCGAAGGGCAGGAAGCCACCCTTCCGGCCGAGCGGGCCCTGAGCCATTCGCTCGCCTCGCTGCGCGCCACGGGCGCGGAGGCGGTCGGCGAGGTGGTCGAGGACCACCCGCTGGACCTGCTGAAGTCGGTCGTCGAGCAGACGCACGCCGACGAGGTGATCGTGCTGACCGCTCCGCACTTCGTGGAGGAGTTCTTCCACCGCGACTGGACGTCGCGGGCGCGGCACAAGGTGGGCGTCCCGGTCCTGAAGCTCTTCGCGCAGCACGACTAGCGGGTGCAGAGCCGGCCGTCGGTCATCTCCAGCACGCGGTCCGCACGGGTCATGAGCGCTCGGTCGTGGGTGACCATGACCGTCGCTGTGCCGTGCTCGGCGGTGACGCGGGCGAGCAGGTCGACGATCCGCGCGCCGCGTTCGTGGTCGAGGGCGGAGGTCGGTTCGTCGACCAGCAGGACCGCCGGGCGGCCGAAGAGCGCGCGGGCGATGTTCACCCGCTGGCGCTCCCCGCCGGACAGCTGGTGCGGCCGGCGGGCGCGCTTCGCCGCGTCCAGGCCGACCGAGTCGAGCAGCGTCCCGGCCCGCTCGCGAGCCGCGCGCACCGATCCGCCGCGCAGGTGCTCGACGACGAGCAGCTGCTCCAGCGCGGTCAGCGAACCGATCAGGTTCGACTGCTGGAAGACGATGCCGATGTGCTCGCGGCGCAGCGCGGTGCGCTCCTTGGCACTCAGCCGGGCGGTGTCCCGGCCGGCCACGACGACCCGCCCCGCGTCGGGTCGCAGCAGCGTCGCGGCCACCGCCAGGAGGCTGGACTTGCCGGAGCCCGACGGCCCGGCGACCGCCAGCAGTTCACCCGCCGCGACCTCCAGGGACACAGCGTCGAGCGCGGTCAGCCGGCGGTCCCCGTCCGGATAGGTGAGCCGGACGGAGTCGAGTGAGAGGGCGGTCATCGGTTGGCTCCCAGCGCGGTCAGCGGGTCGACGGAGGTGATGCGGAAGATCGCGAGGGCCGAGCCGGCCAGGCCGAGCAGCACCATGACCGCGACGGGTACGGCGACGGTGGCCGGGCCGACCGCGAAGGGCACCGCCGACGCGGCGAGCGCACCTCCCCCGGCGCCGATCGCGCCGCCGAGCAGCGCCCCGCCGCCCAGGACGGCCAGCGCCTGCGCGAGCGCGTCGCGCACCAGGTAGCCGCTGCTCGCTCCGACGGCCTTGAGCACCGCCACGTCGGGCTTGCGCTGCACGGTCCAGACCGTGAAGAACGCGCCGGTCACCAGGGCGCTCACCGCGAACAGGAACACCTGGATCAGCTGCAGGCTGAGGTGCTCGGCCTGGTAGCCGTCGATCCCCACGAGCGCGTCGCCGCGCGCGACGGTCCTGGTCCCCCGCGCCGCGTCGACCGCCCCGAGGTCCGCTCCCGAGTGCCGGACGGCGAGCACGGTGGCCTGCCGCTGCCCGCTGATCCGCTGCCAGGTGGCGAGGGTGGTCCAGACGGTCGCGGCGTGCCCGTACGAGCGGGTGGCGGTGATCCCCGACACCGTCAGCCTCTCGGTGCCGAGCCCCAGCGTCCCGCCGGGGCCGACGCCGTAGGTGTCCGCGACCGAGCGGCTCACCGCGACCTGGCCGTCGCGCGGGGCGCTGCCGGAGAGCAGCGGGGGCAGCAGGTCCGCCGAGCCCCCGAAGAGGCTCACCGAGCCCGCGGCGGCGGTGCCGGAGGCCCGGGTCATCGCGACGCCGAGCGGCTCCGCCGAGTCGACCCCGGGGGCGCCGGCCCAGGCCGCGGCCTGGGCGGGGCTGATCGTGCTGCTGCTGAACGACACCTCGGCGGCGGCCCCGGCCGGGGCGCCGAACACGATGTCGCCCACGGGCAGCTCGTCGACGGCCGACGAGGCGTCGCGTCCGAGCCCGCCCGTCAGGCCGTACAGGAACACGACGAGCGTGGTGATGAGGGTGACGACGACGCCCATGAGGGCGAACCGCCCCTTGGCGAATCTGATGTCACGGAGTGCGACGAACACGTTCTGGACCCTCCTGGGTCGGACTGCCCTGCGGTTCTCCCAGGCTGTCCGGCCGGGCCGCCGCTGCCATCGGGGAGAGGAGCGGTCCCGGAATCCATCGAAAGGTTGATGCCGCGGCCCGGCCCGGGGCGTCCGGCCCCCCGTACCCTTGGTGAATGTGAGCAACTCCGGCATATCCCTGGCCCAGGGGCGGCCCACCGGCCGCCGCACGCCCGAGGACACCCCCGCCCTGCGCCTGATGCGCGCCGCCCTGCACGGCATGTTCTTCGTGCTGCTCGCCGTGGCCCTCGGTCCCGTGGCGTTCGGCGGCGGACCGGTCGTGCTGCTGGTGCCGGGCCTGGCGCTCGGGCTGGTCTACGGCGCCGGGGTGGTGCGCGAGCGCCGGAATCCCTCACGGTCCTGGGTGCTGGGCTGGCTCGCGGCCGTGACCGTCCTGTGGATCGGGCTGCTGCTGGCCGACCGGGACTTCAGCTACGTCGTCTTCCCGCTCTTCTTCCTGTACCTGCACGTGCTGCCGCCGCGCTGGTCGCTGCCGGCCGTAGGCGCCGCGACCGCGCTGATCGTCGTCGTCCAGTCGCAGGGGCCGGGCGGCCTCACCGCCGCGAAGGTCATCGGGCCGTGCGCGGGCGCGGCCGTCGCCGTGCTGACCGCGTTCGGGTACGCGGCGCTGTACCGCGAGGGCCGGCAGCGCCAGCGGCTGATCGACGAGCTGACCAGGGCCCGGGACGAGCTGGCGGTGTCGCAGCGCGAGGCGGGCGTGCTCGCGGAGCGGCAGCGGCTGGCCCGGGAGATCCACGACACGCTGGCACAGGGGCTGTCCAGCATCGTGCTGCTGGCCCGCGCGGCGGACAGCGCGCTGCGGGCCGGCGGCGCGGGCGCGGGGACGGCGAGCGAGCGGATCCAGGAGGCCGGGCGCACGGCGTCGGAGAACCTCGCCGAGGCCCGCCGCTTCGTACGCGACCTCACCCCGCCCGCCCTGCAGGACGCCGCCCTGCCGGAGGCGCTGCGCCGCATCACGGACGGTTTCGGATCCGGCCCGCAGTCCTCCCCGTACCCCGCCCCGAAGATCGTCTTCCGGCTGGACGGCGATCCCTACCCGCTGCCCATCGACGCGGAGATTGCCCTGCTGCGGCTCACCCAGGAGGCGCTGGCCAACGTCGCCCGCCACGCACGGGCCCGCAACGCCGCGGTGACACTGGCCTTCCTCGACGGCCAGGTCACGCTGGACGTGTACGACGACGGGGTCGGCTTCACCCCGCAGGCCCCCGGCGCCGGGCCCGCGGCCGGTGAGCGCGTCTCCTTCGGCCTGCACGGGATGCGCGAGCGCATCGCCGGGCTCGGCGGCACCCTGACCGTCGAGTCCGCGCCGGGCGAGGGCACGGCCGTCGCGGCGGCGCTGCCGGTGGCCGCGGGCGGCACGGCGGTCCCGGAACCGGACGCACAGCCGGCGCTGGTCACGGTGGACCGGTGATCCGCATCCTGATCGTCGACGATCACCCCGTCGTACGGCGTGGCCTGCGCGCCATGGTCGACGACCTGCCGGAACTGGAGGCGGTCGGCGAGGCCGCCGACGGCGCCGAGGCGCTGCGGCTGCTGGCCGACGGGGCCGTACCGCACCCCGGCGTGGTCCTGATGGATCTGCAGATGGGCGCGGGCATGCACGGGGTGGAGGCCACCCGCCGGATCACCGCGCTGCCGGACCCGCCCGCCGTCCTCATCCTGACCACGTACAGCACCGACGCCGACATCCTGGCGGCCGTCGAGGCGGGCGCCACCGGCTATCTGCTCAAGGACGCGCCTCCCGAGGAGGTCGCCGCGGCCGTCCGCTGCGCCGCGCGGGGAGAGACCGTCCTGGCGCCGCCGGTCGCCGCCCGGCTGCTGGGAAGGGTCAGGTCCGGGCGGCCCGCCCTGTCGCCGCGCGAGGGCGAGATCCTGCGGCTGCTCGCCGAGGGGCTGGCCAACAAGCAGATCTCCCGCCGGCTGTTCATCAGCGAGGCCACGGTCAAGACCCACCTGGTGCACATCTACGACAAGCTCGACGTCGACAGCCGCACGGGCGCCATCGCGGCCGGGCTCAGCAGCGGCCTGATCAGGGCCTCCTGACCGGACGCCTGCCCGGTGCCGACGGCGCTGCACCGGGCGTGCGGGGGGAAGTGCGAGAATCGGGACCGCAGGCAAGCCGTTCGAGACGTCCCGGGAGATCCACGTATGAGCCCCACCATTCCCTCCACGATGGACCGACCGCACTTCATCGGCATCGGCGGAGCCGGAATGTCGGGGATCGCCAAGATCCTCGCGCAGCGCGGCGCCAAGGTCGCGGGCAGCGACGCGAAGGACTCCGAGACGGCCGAGGCCCTGCGTGCGCTGGGGGTCGCGGTGCGCATCGGCCATGACGCCCGGCATCTGGCCGCCGACGCGACCTGCGTGGTCGTCTCCAGCGCCATCCGCGCGGAGAACCCGGAGCTGGCGGCGGCCGCCGAGCGCGGCGTCCCGGTGGTGCACCGGTCCGACGCGCTGGCCGCGCTGATGGACGGCACCCGCCCGATCGCGGTGGCCGGCACCCACGGCAAGACCACCACCACCTCGATGCTCGCGGTCAGCCTCACCGCGCTCGGCCTCGACCCCTCGTACGCCATCGGCGGCGACCTGGACGCGCCCGGCTCCAACGCCCACCACGGCGGCGGCGAGATCTTCGTCGCGGAGGCGGATGAAAGCGACCGCAGCTTCCACAAGTACGCCCCCGAGGTCGCGATCATCCTCAACGTCGAGTTGGACCACCACGCCAACTACGCGTCGATGGACGAGATCTACGACTCCTTCGAGACGTTCGTCGGCCGGATCCGTCCCGGCGGCACGCTCGTCGTCTCCGCCGACCAGGCGGGCGCCGTCGAGCTGACCTCGCGGGTCCGCGACATCGGCGGGCTGAACATCGTCACTGTCGGTGAGTCCGAGAGCGCCGACCTGCGCATCACCAAGATCAACCAGCGGGGTCTGACGAGCGAGGTCACCGTCCTGCTCGACGGGCGGATGCTCACCTTCACCGTCTCCGTGCCCGGCCGGCACTACGCGCACAACGCGGTGGCCGCGCTCGCCGCCGGCATCGCGCTCGGCACCCCCGCACGCAACCTGGCCTCGGCGCTCGCCAAGTACACCGGCGTCCGGCGCCGCCTGCAGCTCAAGGGCGAGGCGGCCGGCGTCCAGGTGATCGACTCCTACGCCCACCACCCCACCGAGATGACCGCCGACCTGGAGGCCATCAAGGGGGCTGCCGCCGGGGCAAGGGTCCTCGTGGTCTTCCAGCCCCACCTGTTCAGCCGCACCCGCGAGCTGGGCGTCGAGATGGGGCAGGCGCTGGCGCTGGCCGACGCCTCCGTGGTGCTGGACATCTACCCGGCCCGCGAGGACCCGATCCCCGGCGTCACCAGCGCCCTGATCATCGACGCGGCGACCGCCGCGGGCGCCGACGTGACGGCCGAGCACGCCAAGGACGCGATCCCGGACGTGATCGCCGGAATGGCGAAGCCCGGCGACCTTGTTCTCACTATGGGCGCGGGCGACGTGACCGACCTCGGTCCGCTCATCCTGTCCCGCCTGGAGAGCCAGAACTGAGGAGCAACGGCATGCCGTACGAAGTCGAGAAGTCCGACGAGCAGTGGCGCGAGGAGCTGTCCCCGCAGGAGTACGCGGTCCTGCGCGAGGCCGGCACCGAGCGACCCTTCGTCGGCGAGTACACCGACACCAGGACCACCGGTGTGTACTCCTGCCGCGCCTGCGGCTCCGAGCTCTTCCGCTCGGACACGAAGTTCGAGTCGCACTGCGGCTGGCCCTCGTTCTACGACCCGGCCGACTCGGCCGCCGTCGAGCTGATCGAGGACCGCAGCATGGGCGCGGTGCGCACCGAGGTCCGCTGTGCGAAGTGCGGGTCCCACCTCGGCCACGTCTTCGCGGGCGAGGGGTACGGCACACCCACCGACCAGCGCTACTGCATCAACTCGATCTCGCTGACACTGGCTCCGCAGGAGTGACGCACCGGGAGTGATCCCGTAGCCACGGGCCGCGCATCCAGGGGGTGCGCGGCCCGGTCCGCACGCGGCGCGAGCAGGCATTCAGGCACCTCACATCACGGCGCCTCGCAATGGTCACGTCAAGTCCAACCGGCGCGGCGATGAAGTACCCATGACGATCCTGGAGTCCTTCGC
>NZ_JAPVLU010000004.1:0-86858 GCF_027158205.1 Streptomyces sp. H39-S7
GTATTCCCACCCCCTTTGAGGGGTTAAGGCTCCCAGTAGACGACTGGGTTGATAGGCCAGATGTGGAAGCCCGGTAACGGGTGGAGCTGACTGGTACTAATAGGCCGAGGGCTTGTCTAACTATTTTTGCTTCGCGTCCACTGTGTAGTTCTGAAGTAACGAACCGTGTCAGTATCCGGTTGGTTAACTTCATAGTGTTTCGGTGGTCATAGCGTTAGGGAAACGCCCGGTTACATTCCGAACCCGGAAGCTAAGCCTTTCAGCGCCGATGGTACTGCAGGGGGGACCCTGTGGGAGAGTAGGACGCCGCCGAACAATCTTTGAGAAGAAGCCCCCAGGCTAATGCCTGGGGGCTTCTTTGCATTGGCCTGCGATTTCTTGCAGTAGGGCCCCGTGTTTTTCGTACAGCTCGAGGCCGAACCGTTGGCCGAGTACGGCCAGCAGCGCGGCCAGGTCCTCCAGCCGCCGGGACTGAGCCCGCGGGTGGTGAGCAGGTCCCGGGGCGGGTCCTACAGGCGGCCGGCTGCCTTCAGGGCCAGGTACGCGTCTGCCAGCGCGGGGGCGATGTCAGCTGGAGGGGCGTCCACGACGGTGATGCCGTGGCGGGAGAGGCGGCGGCTGGTGCGGCGGCGTTCGGCGCGGGACTGTTCCGCGGCCGCTGCCGCGTAGACGCTGTCCAGCGTGCCGCGGCCGCGGGCCATCTCCGCGATGTGAGGGTCGGCCACGGACGCGACGAGGACTTCGTGGCGATGGGTGAGCTGGGGGAGGACCGGCAGCAGGCCTTCCTCCATGGGGGCCGCGTCGAGGCCCGTGAGCAGGACGACGAGGGAGCGGCGGGGGGCGCGCTGCAGGATCGCGGCGACCAGGCCCCTGGCGTCGGACTCCACGAGTTCGGGTTCGATCGGCGCCATCGCGTTGACGAGGGCCGGAAGCATCTCGGTGGTGCTGCGGCCCTGGACGGAGGCGCGGATGCGGCGGTCGTGCGCGAGGAGGTCCACGCGGTCGCCGGCCCGGCCGGCGAGGACGGCGAGCAGGAGTGCGGCGTCCATGGCGGCGTCGAGGCGGGGGGCGTCACCGACGCGGCCCGCCGAGGTACGGCTGGTGTCGAGCACGATGAGGATGTGGCGGTCGCGCTCCGGACGCCAGGTCCGTACGGCGACGGTCGTGCGGCGGGCGCTCGCGCGCCAGTCGATGGAGCGGGTGTCGTCGCCGGGGATGTATTCGCGCAGCGAGTCGAACTCGGTGCCCTGACCGCGGGTCAGGAGCGAGGTGCGGCCGTCGAGTTCGCGGAGTCGTGCCAGTCGCGAGGGCAGATGTTTGCGGCTGGTGAAGGGCGGGAGCACGCGGACGGTCCACGGGATGCTGTGCGAGCCCTGGCGGGCGGCGAGGCCCAGCGGGCCGTGGGAGCGCACCGTGACACGTTCGGCCTGGCGGTCGCCGCGGCGGGTGGGGTGCAGCACGGTCGTGACGCGGCGGCGTTCGCCCGGCGGGACCGTCAACCGGTGCCGGGACGCGTCCGCTTCGCTGCCCGGATGCCAGCTGCTGGGCGGCCAGGAGTCGCGCAGCAGGGCGCGCAGCGGGCGGCGGCCCGGGTTGGTGACGGTCAGCGTGACGTTCGCGGTGTCACCGAGTCGAACGGATGTGTCACCGATTCGAGTGAAATGGAGCTTTCGCACTGGCGCGGCGAGAGCGAGATCGCACAGGATTCCGAGGAGAAGGACGCCTTCGACAGCGAGGATGCCGCTCCAGCCGGGGAGCAGCACGCCGACGACGAGGGCGCCGAGTACGGCGAGAAGGGCGGTGCGTCCGGTGAGGGCCATGGGCTGTTCCCGCCGGCCTAGCGGGGCACGGGGACGTGGGCGAGGATCGCGGTGATGACCGAGTCGGCCGTCACGCCCTCCATCTCGGCCTCGGGCCGGAGTTGCACCCGGTGGCGGAGGGTGGGCAGGGCGAGGGCCTTGACGTCGTCAGGGGTGACGTAGTCGCGGCCGGTGAGCCAGGCCCAGGCGCGGGAGGTCGCCAGCAGGGCGGTCGCACCGCGCGGTGACACACCGAGAGTGAAGGAGGGGGATTCTCGGGTGGCCCTGCAGAGGTCGACGATGTAGCCGGTGATCTCGGGGGAGACGGACGTTTTGGCGACGGCGGAGCGGGCGGCTTCGAGGTCGTCGGCGCCTGCGACGGGACGGAGGCCGGCGCCCGCGAGATCCCGGGGGTTGAAGCCTTCCGCGTGCCGGGTGAGGACGTCTATCTCGGTGGCGCGGGAGGGGAGCGGAAGGATCAGCTTCAGCAGGAATCGGTCGAGTTGGGCTTCGGGGAGGGGATAGGTGCCCTCGTACTCGACGGGGTTCTGCGTGGCTGCGACAAGGAAGGGGTCGGGGAGGAGGCGCGGGGTGCCGTCGACCGATACCTGGCGTTCCTCCATCGCTTCGAGGAGGGAGGCCTGGGTCTTGGGCGGGGTGCGGTTGATCTCGTCGGCGATCAGGAGGTTGGTGAAGACCGGGCCCGGCTGGAAGGAGAACTCGGCGGTGCGGGCGTCGTAGACGAGGGAGCCGGTGACGTCACCGGGCATCAGGTCGGGCGTGAACTGGACGCGCTTGGTCTCCAGTTGGAGCGACGCCGCCAGGGCTCGGACCAGGAGGGTCTTGGCGACTCCGGGGACGCCTTCCAGGAGGACATGGCCTCGGCACAGCAGGGCGACCACCAAGCCGGTGACTGCTGCGTCCTGGCCGACGACGGCCTTGGCGATTTCGGTGCGCAGGGCCTCGAGGGAGGTGCGGGCACTGTCGGCTGTCGGGGCGCTCACGGAGTTGCGTGCCTCTCTGTGGAGTTGATGCGGCGCTCAAGGGCGTCGAGGTCGTCGGCGAGGCGCAGCAGGGACGCGTCGTCGGAAGGGGGCGGGCCGTAGAGGAGCGCGCCGGGGTCGAGGTGGGGCCCGTCGGTGCCGGGGCCGTCGAGGAGGGCGGCGACGGCTGCGGTCAGTGCTTCGGGGTCCGGTGCCGGGGAGCTGCCGACGATCGGTGCGAGCCGGTCGCGGGTGGCCTGGCGCAGTGCTTCGGCGGCTCTGGCGCGGGCGTTGGCCCGGCGGTAGAGGCGGGCGCGGCCTTCGGTGGCTTCGGAGGCGTGCACCGCCACGGGGAGCCGTTCGGCGATGACGGGTCCGAGCCGGCGGGCCCTCCAGAGGGCGGTGACGACGGCGGCGATCAGGAGTTGGAGCAGGCCCCAGCTCCAGCCGTCGGGGATCAGGTCGAAGAAGCTCTTGCGCTCTCCGTCGAGGGCGGAGGTGTCGCCGAGGGAAGGGAGGTACCAGACCAGTCTGGGGTGGGCGCCGAGGAGTTGCAGGGCGAGGGAGGCGTTGCCCTGGTCGTCGAGGCGGTCGTTGGTGAGGAGTTCGGCGGACCCGAGGACGACGGTGTCACCGTTGCCGCCGGCCGGGAGCCGGACCAGGGTGGGGTGGCCGCCGCTGGGGTAGCAGCTGTCGGCGCCGGCGACGGAGGTCGCGTACTCGACGCCGCCGAGTTCGGCGTCGCCCGCCCGGGTGGCGCTGGGCAGCGAGCACTGCGGGGTGAGGGTCCGGGTGTCGGTGGGCGCGAGCGCCTGGACACCGGGGGCGAGCGCTTCGGTCGCGGACGGGCCGGGGGAGAGGAGGACGGTACGGCCGCCGGACCGTTCCGTGGCGCTGCGGAGGAGGGACTGCTGATGGGAGGTGAGCAGATCGGGGACCGTCACGAGCAGGGTGGTGTCGCTGCCGAGCGCGGCGGTGGCTTCGTCGGTGGTGGTCACGACGGTGGTGGTGACGCCCTGCGCCGCGAGGAGCTGGGCGACGGCGCGGCTGCCCGCGGGGTCGGCGGAGCCGGGGTCCAGGGCTCCGTGGCTCTGGCCGGAGCGCAGCGCGGCGTAGCCGATGCCGAAGATGAGCACGGCGAGTGCGGCCGCCAGGAGGGCGCGCGAGCGGGTCCACAGCTGGCGGGCGGTGGGCGAGAGCGAGGTGTCGGGTGCCCGGTCGACCGCGTCGGGGGGCGAACCGGCGGGCGAGGTGTCCGGCGGGGCGGGTGCCGTGGAAGGGGGAGTGGTCATGGGCGGACGTCCCCGGCGTCGGCGAACTGCGGTTTGGCGCGCTGCAGCCGGCCGTCGAGGTCGCGAAGGAGCGCGTACGTCTGCTCGGTGCCGGTGCGGCCGCCGTAGGTGAGGTCGTCGAAGAGCCGGGCGGCGTCGCCCAGTGCGGTGGCGTGGTCGGGCAGGGCACGGCCGGCGTCCGCGGCAGCTTCGTCGGCGGTGCGGCCGGGGCGCGGGTCCAGGACGGTCCGTTCCTCCAGCGAGCGGACGAGGGCGCGCATCCGCTCCTGGGACGCCTCCGTCCATCTGCGGGCGGCGGCGTGCTGTTCGGCGGCCGTGCGGTGTTCGGCGGCGGTGCGGGTGCGGTCGCCGAACAGGCCGGGCCCGCCGGTGGAGGCCTGGCGCACCGCGCCGAGCCGCCACCGCAGGGCGACCAGCAGCAGGACGACGGCGAGGGCGATGGCCAGCAGCCCCACCCCGCCGCCCGGAGTCGCGCCGGAGGCTGCCGACAGGAGGTCGGCGACCTTGTCCCAGAGCCAGTCCAGGGCGCGCTGGAACAGGCTCGGGTCGTTCTGGTGGTAGATCCCTTTGGACAGCTCGTGCTCGGCCGCTTCGCGGGCGGCGTCGCGCGGGGTGATGACCGGTGCGTCCCCCGACACCTGGGGTCAGCTCTCGGGAGTGGGGCGGTCCGGGGTCCCGGTGCCGCCGTAGCCGGGGAGGCCTGCGGCGCGGGCCAGTTCGATGTCGAGGGCCTCGCGCCGGATGCGCTGGTCCATGTAGAGCAGGACGGTGACGCCCGCGCTGATGGGGAGGGTGATGGCGGTGCTGATGACGCCGCCGATGGCGCTGATGATGAGGAAGGTCCAGCCGAGGTCGGCGTTCTCCGAGATGAAGGAACTCGCGCCGTCTCCGCCGATGACTCCGGCGATCAGCGCGAACGGGACCTGGATGGTGCTGGAGACGATGGTGGTCAGGAGCCAGGCCAGCAGTTGGACGCCGAGGATCCGCCACCAGGCACCGCGCACCAACTTCATGGAGCGCTTCATGGACGTGATGACGCCCTGCTTCTCCAGCATGAGCGCGGGGGAGGCCAGGCTCCAGCGGACCGACATCCAGACCGCGACGGCGCAGCCGGCGAGGCCGCCGAGCACGGCCAGGGCGATGCCGCCGCCCTCGGCTCCCAGGGCGATGACCACGATGCCCGGCACGGTGGCCACTCCGATGATCAGGAGGGCGATCAGGGGCAGCAGCAGGGTCAGCCCGAGCAGCCGCAGCAGTTGGGGACGGGAGTCCCGCCAGGCCTCGCCGGTGGTGACCGGGCGTCCCAGTACCGCGCGGCTCATCACCATGGTGAGCATCGCGGTCGCGAAGATCATGGCGATCAGGCTGATCAGGGCCGCGGCGCCGGAGCCGGCGAGGGTGCCGCCGGCCGAGCGCAGGATCTCCCCGGCGGTCGCGTTCGGATCCTTCTGCACGCGGTTGAAGTCGGAGTCGTTGGTCAGGAACAGGCCCTGGACGACGACGAGTACGGCCTGGGTGACCAGGGCGACCGCCAGCGAGATGCCCAGCACGACCCGCCAGTGGGCGCGCATGGTGGAGACCGCGCCGTCGAGGATCTCGCCGACGCCCAGCGGGCGGAGCGGGATCACGCCGGGCTTGGCCGCCGGGGGCCTGCCCCAGGGTGCCGCCTGCCAGCCGCCCGGGGCGCCCCAGCCGGGGCCGGGGCCGGGGTGCGGGGGCGGCGGAGGCGGGCTGCCCCAACCGCCGCCCGCCGGAGCGGACCACTGGTTGGGCGGGGGCTGCTGCTTGGACCAGTTCGGCGGCGCGTCCTGCGGAGCCGTGGGCGGTGGGGGCGGTGTCTGGGGACTGTCACCGCGCTCCGGCTCGTCGGAGTCGGAGGATCCGGGCGGTGCCCAGCCCGGAGTGTCGTTCATCGCTGCTGCCCCTTCGCCTGCGTTCAGTGTGCTGGCCATCGTGCCATGGGCTGCCGCCGGTGGGGCTCGGCAGGGCAGACTGGGCGGATGGGTGATCAGTTCTCGATACCGGTGGCCAACGGCATTCCCGCGCTCCGATGGGAGGAGCCGCCGGAAGGACCGGTGCTGGTGCTCCTCGACCAGACCCGGTTGCCGGGCGAGGAAGTGGAGCTGACCTGCACCGATGTGCAGGCGCTGGTGCAGGCGATCCGTGACCTCGCGGTGCGTGGCGCACCGCTGTTGGGGCTGGCCGGGGCCTACGGGGTGGCCCTCGCCGCGGCGCGCGGCTATGACGTGGACGAGGCGGCCGATCTGCTGGCCGGGGCCCGGCCGACCGCCGTCAATCTGGCGTACGGGGTGCGCCGGGCGGTGGACGCGTACCGGGCGGCGGTGCCCGAGGGCCTGGAGGCGGCCGCGGCGGCCGTGCTCGCCGAGGCCCGTGCGCTGCACGCGGAGGACGCGGCGGCCAGTGCGTCCATGGCCCGCCGCGGTGCGGAACTGCTGGCGGAGCTGGCGCCGGGGGGCGGCTACCGCATCCTGACGCACTGCAACACCGGGGCACTGGTGTCCGGCGGTGAGGGAACGGCGCTCGCCGTCGTGCTGGCGGTGCACCGGTCCGGTGAGCTGCGCCGGCTGTGGGTCGACGAGACCCGTCCGCTGCTCCAGGGTGCCCGGCTGACCGCGTACGAGGCGGCGCGCGCCGGCATGCCGTACACGGTGCTCACCGACAACGCGGCCGGTTCGCTCTTCACGGCGGGCGAGGTCGACGCGGTGCTGATCGGTGCGGACCGGATCGCCGCCGACGGCTCGACGGCGAACAAGATCGGCAGCTACCCGCTGGCGGTGCTCGCCCGCTACCACAACGTGCCGTTCATCGTGGTGGCCCCGAGCACGACCGTGGACCTCGCGACCCCGGACGGTGCCTCCATCGAGGTGGAGCAGCGGCCGGGCCATGAGGTGACGGATCTGGGGTCGCCGCTCGGCGCCCGGGCGTACAACCCGGCGTTCGACGTCACACCGCCGGAGTTGATCACGGCCGTCGTCACGGAGCGCGGCGTCGTCTCGCCCGTCACGGCGGACGCACTCAGGGTGATGTGCGGTTCCCGCGCGGAGTGACGGCCGGGGCCGTCGCGCGCTTGCGCTGCGTAACCTGTTTCACGGGCTCTGGCGTACGGTTTCACCGACAGTGGCGAGATCCCGCACTGGCGTCTCTGCGCAGGACCGAAGTCATCCGCAGGCCATTTTTCGACAGTGCGCGATACCGCAGGTCGGCGGCTGACCTGCAGAGACACGCCCATGGACGGGGTGACTATTAACACGCTGGTCGATCAAACGGTTACGACAATGGGATGATGATGCAATGAAGGGTCGAGTCCTGGTCGTCGATGACGACACCGCACTGTCCGAGATGCTCGGCATCGTGCTGCGTGGTGAAGGTTTTGAGCCGTCGTTCGTAGCAGACGGTGACAAGGCCCTTGCCGCTTTCCGGGAGACCAAGCCTGATCTGGTTCTCCTCGATCTCATGCTCCCGGGTCGGGACGGCATCGACGTATGCCGGCAGATCCGCGCGGAGTCCGGGGTACCTATCGTCATGCTCACCGCGAAGAGCGACACGGTCGACATCGTGGTGGGTCTGGAGTCCGGCGCCGACGACTACGTCGTCAAGCCGTTCAAGCCGAAGGAGCTGGTCGCACGCGTCCGGGCCCGGTTGCGGCGGGCGGAGGAGCCGACGCCCGAGCAGCTCGCGATCGGCGACCTCGTCATCGACGTGGCCGGCCACTCCGTCAAGCGGGACAGCCAGCCCATCGCGCTGACGCCGCTGGAGTTCGACCTGCTGGTCGCGCTGGCCCGCAAGCCCTGGCAGGTGTTCACCCGAGAGGTGCTGCTGGAGCAGGTGTGGGGATACCGCCACGCGGCCGACACCCGACTGGTCAACGTGCACGTCCAGCGTTTGCGCTCCAAGGTCGAGCAGGACCCTGAGCGTCCCGAGATCGTGGTGACCGTCCGTGGCGTCGGCTACAAGGCCGGTCCGGGCTGACATGTCGGCGTCGTACGAGCGTGAGCGCTTGGAGAGCCGGCACGCGGACCCACTGAGCGGTCTGCTGCCGGTGCTGCGCTCGTGCGTGCGCTGGGCACGCCGCCCGCTGCTGCCCGCTGTCCGGCTGTGGCGGCGCAACATCCAGCTGCGGGTGGTGGCGGTGACGCTGCTGATGTCGCTGGGTGTGGTGCTGCTGCTGGGCGTGGTCGTCATCGGGCAGGTGAAGAACGGCCTGCTCGACGCGAAGGAGCAGGCGTCCCGGGGCCAGGCCAGCGGCGGTTTCTCCGTGGCGCAGGCGCAGGCCGACAAGGAGAAGGAGCGGGACGTCGTCCCGGCCGCGGGCGGCGGAACCACCCGCGGGATGATCGACTCCGGTACGTGGCTGAACAACCTGGTCGGCCAGCTCGCCAGTGGTGGCAAGGGCGTCTACTCGGTCGTCGCGCTCAGCCCCGGGACGGGTGACGGGGCGGATGCCCGCGGTCCGCGCACCTCGGGCCTGGTGCTGCCCGACGACAGCATTCCGCAGGACCTGCGCGACAGCGTGGAGACCCGCTCCGGATCGAGCGAGACCTACGCGACGATCAAGCGGGAGAACAATCCGCACCCGGAGAACGCGCTGGTCATCGGCAAGCGGCTCAGCGACGTGAACGGCAAGCCGTACCAGCTGTACTACCTCTTCCCGTTCGATCAGGAGGAGACGACCCTCGGCCTGGTCAAGCGCACGCTGGCGACCGCGGGGATCTTCGTCGTGGTGCTGCTCGGGGCCATCGCCTGGCTGGTCACCCGCCAGGTCGTGACGCCGGTCAGGATGGCCGCAGGGATCTCCGAGCGGCTCGCCGCCGGGCGGCTCCAGGAACGGATGAAGGTCTCGGGCGAGGACGACATCGCGCGGCTCGGCGAATCCTTCAACAAGATGGCGCAGACGCTGCAGATCAAGATCCAGCAGCTGGAGGAGCTGTCCCGGCTGCAGCGCCGATTCGTCTCCGACGTCTCGCACGAGCTGCGGACACCGCTCACCACCGTCCGGATGGCCGCGGACGTCATCCATGACGCCCGCGAGGACTTCGACCCGGTGACCGCGCGCTCCGCGGAACTGCTCGGCAGCCAGCTCGACCGGTTCGAGGGGCTGCTCTCCGACCTGCTGGAGATCAGCCGGTTCGACGCGGGCGCCGCGGACCTGTCGGCGGAGCCGATCGACTTGCGGGACGTGGTGCGGCGGGTGGTGGACGCCGCCGAGCCGCTGTCCGAGCGCAAGGGCAGCCGGGTGATCGTCCGGGGCGACGAGCAGCCGGTGATAGCGGAGGCCGACCCGCGCCGCGTCGAGCGCGTACTGCGCAACCTCGTGGTCAACGCCGTGGAGCACGGCGAGGGCCGCGATGTGGTGATCCGGCTGGCGACGGCCGACGGAGCGGTCGCGATCGCCGTGCGGGACTACGGCGTGGGACTCAAGCCCGGTGAGGCGACCCGGGTGTTCAACCGGTTCTGGCGCGCCGATCCGGCGCGGGCCCGTACCACCGGCGGAACGGGCCTCGGCCTGTCGATCGCGGTGGAGGACGCCCGGCTGCACGGCGGGTGGCTGCAGGCGTGGGGCGAGCCCGGCGGTGGCTCGCAGTTCCGCATGACGCTGCCGCGTACGGCCGGCGAGAGCCTGCGCGGCTCACCGATCGCGCTGGAACCCGAGGACTCGCGCCGCAATCGCGGCCTGAACGCCTCCGGAACGCCGCCGCGTCCGGACGCCCCGCCGATGCCGCGGACGTCACCGCTGTCGCCGGCGCTGCCGCCCATGCCGTCGGCCCCGGCGCGCCCGCCGTCCGCGGACCCCGCGGCGCTGCCCGGGAACGGGTCGCGGGTGGTGGGGCACGAGTCGGGCGCCCCGGGAGACTCTGTACGGGAGGACGAACGCTGATGCGGGCGATGGGGGAGCGGCACGCCCGAAGGGGCGGTCGGCAGGCCCGGCTGTGGGTGCCGGTGGTGTGCGCGGTGCTGCTCGCCGGCTGCGCCTCGATGCCGGGCAGCGGTGAGGTGCACAAGGTCGCCGGTGAGCAGAGCGCCGACTCGGACCAGCAGGTGCAGGTGCTGGGGATCAAGCCGCAGCCCGGGGAGTTCCCCGACCAGATCGTGCGCGGCTTCCTGGAGGCGACGACCAGTGACGAGGCCGAGTACGCGACGGCCAAGGAGTACCTGACGACGTCGATGGCCCAGCGCTGGGACCCGTTCGCGAAGATCACGGTCCTGTCGGGCGGCCCGTCACCGGTCGAGGAGCAGTCCGGGACGGCGCGCAAGGAGGGCCTGCACTCGTTCGGGCTGAACGGTACGCAGGTCGCGGCGGTGGACGAGAAGCGCGCCTACACCTCGGGTGACGGAACGGCGTTCCACACCTCCTTCCAGCTGGTGAAGGAGAAGAACGAGTGGCGGATCGACTGGGTGGACAACGGACTGGTGCTCACCGAGTCCGACTTCCAGCGGATCTACCACTCCGTCAACATGTACTACTTCGCCAACCTCGGGACGCCCGGCGCGGGCGCGTCGACGCTGGTGGCCGACCCGGTGTATCTGCGGCGACGGATAAATTCGCTGGAGTCGGCGGTCTCGGCGATGCTCGGCGGCCCGACCGACTGGCTCGCTCCCGTGGTGCGCTCCGAGGCGCCCAAGGGCGTTGCGCTCTACAACAAGGACGGGGACCACGGGGTCTCGCTCGACGACGCGCAGCACCTGCGGGTGCGGCTGAACTCGATGGCGGACCGGATGGGCGCGGCGCAGTGCCAGCGGCTGGCGGCGCAGTTGCTGCCCACGGCACAGAGCCAGTCGGCGACGAAGATCACCTCGGTGGAGGTGCAGCGCGCGAATGGTGATTCGGCGTGCACGCTGTCGGACGAGCGGGCCAAGCCGTATCTGCCGGAGACCCTGAGCGGGGCGTCGCCCCGGCAGTTCTTCATCGACGACCACCAGCAGTTGGTCTCGCTGCCCGAGGACAACAGTCTGATGGCGGACCCGGTGCCGGGCGTGCTCGGCGGGGCCACCGCGAAACTGGTGTCGGCCGCGGTCAAGCGGGACGAGCAGTACGCGGCCGGGGTCAGGGCCGGTGGCCGTGACCTGGTCGTCGCGAACATCTCCAAGGGCTCGTCCGATCCCGGCAGGGTGGTGCTGACCAGCACCGCGCACGCCGCGAACGACGGCCTGAGCGCGCCCAGCTGGGACGGGTACGGAAACCTGTGGGTGGCCGACCGCGACGGCTCGCGGTCCCGGCTGCTGATGCTGCGTGACGGCGCGGGGGACGCCGGCGAGGTGGTGGTGCCGGATCTGGGCGACGCACGGATCCAGTCGCTGCGCGTCGCGGCGGACGGGACGCGGATCGCGATGCTGGTCAAGAAGGGCAACCGGACGTCGCTGAAGCTCGGCCGGATCGAGCGGGGCGGGACGGCGGAGGTGCCCGTGATCACCGTGACGGCGCTGAAGGGTGTGACTCCGCAACTGGAGGACGTCACCGCCGCGTCCTGGGCGGGCGGCAGCAGGCTGCTGGTGGTCGGGACCGAGTCGGGCGGACTCCAGCAGATCCAGTACATGAACACGGACGGCTCACTGCCGTCGACGTCCGCCCTGCCGGGGATCAGCGACGCGGCCTCGGTGGCGGCGTCGGAGGATCAGACGAAGCCGCTGCTGGCGGCGTACAAGGGCGGTATCTACCGGCTCCTGGCGCAGGACGCGAACTGGAAGCAGGTCGCCGCGAAGGGCATCGGGCCGGTCTACCCGGGCTGACACCGGGCTCGGCGCGACCCTGATGGCGGACCCTCCGCGAGGGTTTTCCACAGGCTGGGCAGGGGGTCTGGTGGAGGGCCCCCGCAGCGGGCACAGTGGTGGCCATGCGGGCGTGGTGGACGGAGTTCGCCGGGCTGGTCCTGCCGGTCGACTGTGCGGGATGCGGTCGGCCACGCACGGCGCTGTGCGGCGGGTGCGGAGAGCTGCTGGGCTCGCCGGACGGGGCGGCCGTGCGGCGGCTGCGGCCGGATCCGGCGCCGGGCGGGCTGCCGGTGGTGCACGCCGCGGCGGTCTACGCGGACGAGGTACGGGCAGTGGTGCTGGCGCACAAGGAGCGCGGCGCGCTGGGACTGGCCCGGCCGTTGGGCACGGCACTGGCCGGGGCGGTGCTCAAGGTGGGCGCGGCGGGGCCTTTGTTACTGGTGCCGGTGCCCTCCGCGCGGCGGACGGTCGCGGCCCGGGGACACGACGCGACCCGGCGGATCGCGCGGTGCGCGGCCGCGGAACTGCGGCGGTCGGGCCGGCGGGCCCGGGTGGCCGCGGTGCTGCGCCATCGGCGGGCGGTCGCCGACCAGACGCGGCTGAGCGGGCCCGAGCGGCTGGAGAACCTGTCGGGAGCATTGGTGGCCGCGCAGGGTGGCCGCGGGCTGCTGGCGGTGGCTCCGGTGGTGCTGGTGGACGACCTCATGACGACCGGGGCGTCACTGGCCGCCGCGGCGCGGGCGGTGGAGGCGGCGGGTGGCCGGATCGCCGGTGCGGCGGTGGTCGCGGGGCCGCTGGAAACGGAACTTTGGCCTGGAACACATCGTTGCAGCTAGTACAGCCGGGCGTTCACCCGAACGGAGGTATACCGATGCTGGGGATGCCGACCTCCGCACTCCAGGACTATGTTCGGTTGTGAGGCAAGGTGAACACCATGGGGTGTTGATCTTGCTGGTGGGGGAGAAGGAGGTGAAAGCCGCGGCTTCGGTGGCTCCGGCGAATTTCGGGGCAGGAGAAGCAGCAGCTGACGCAGCGCCGGACGGGACAGGTGCCCGGCCGGCCTAGGCGATTGGGATGCGCTCCGCGTGTTCGGAGCGATCCGGAACGGAGTTCTGAGTGGACATCGTCATCAAGGGCCGCAAGACCGACGTGCCTGATCGGTTTCGTAAGCACGTGACCGAGAAGCTGGACAAGGTCCAGAAGCTCGATGGCAAGGTGATCAGTCTTGACGTCGAGGTGTCCAAAGAGCTCAACCCCCGCCAGTCGGACCGGTCCGACCGGGTGGAGATCACACTGAACACCCGCGGCCCCGTGGTGCGAGCCGAGGCCTCTGCGGCCGATCCGTATGCCGCGCTCGACCTCGCGGTGGCCAAGCTGGAAGCACGTCTTCGCAAGGCGGCCGACAAGCGCCGGGTGCACCATGGCGGAGGGCGCACGCCTGTCAGCGTCGCCCAGGCCACAGCCTCGCTGACCGGCGAGCTGAACGGCTCGGCGCCGGCACCGGCCGCGGAGGACGCCGTACCGACGACCCGGATCGGGCCGCTCGAGGTACAGGGGGACGGCCCGCTGGTGGTGCGTGAGAAGACGCACGCCGCCGCGCCGATGGCGCTCGACCAGGCCCTCTACGAGATGGAGCTGGTCGGGCACGATTTCTACCTTTTCATCGACTCCGACACGGGCTCGCCGAGTGTCGTCTACCGGCGGCACGGCTATGACTACGGAGTCCTTCACCTGAAGGCGGACCCGTCCGCCGAGGAGGCGCCCTCAGGCGCGGGCGGCGCGCTTCGCCGCTGATTTTCCCCACCGCACAGCCCTACGGATGGCGCCGTCCCCGGAGAACTTCTTCCTCGGGGGCGGCGCCGCGTCCTGGGCGGCCCCCGGCCGGGAAAGCACCGGACAGGCCCCAGTCGTGAAAGCATGGGTCATGCTGCCAACTCTGGCCTGAGGGGGAGGATCTGATGCCGGACAGCTTCGAGCCCGCAGACATCAGCGACGAGGGGCACGCCCCTGCGAGGGACCACCTGGAGGCGCCCCGCAAGGAGCCCATTCGGGTACTGGTTGTCGATGATCACGCCCTGTTCCGGAGGGGACTGGAGATCGTCCTCGCCCAGGAGGAGGACATCCAGGTCATCGGCGAGGCGGGGGACGGCGCCGAGGCGGTGGAGAAGGCCGCCGACCTGCTGCCCGACATCGTGCTGATGGACGTCCGGATGCCCAGGCGCGGCGGTATCGAGGCCTGTACCTCGATCAAGGAGGTCGCCCCCAGCGCCAAGATCATCATGCTGACGATAAGCGATGAAGAGGCCGACCTCTACGAAGCGATCAAGGCCGGCGCGACGGGATACCTGCTCAAGGAGATCTCCACGGACGAGGTCGCCACCGCCATCCGCGCGGTCGCCGACGGCCAGTCGCAGATCAGTCCCTCGATGGCGTCGAAGCTCCTCACCGAGTTCAAGTCGATGATCCAGCGCACTGACGAGCGGCGCCTGGTACCCGCGCCGCGGCTCACCGACCGGGAGCTGGAAGTGCTCAAGCTCGTGGCGACCGGCCTGAACAACCGTGACATCGCGAAGCAGTTGTTCATCAGCGAGAACACCGTGAAGAACCACGTGCGCAACATCCTGGAGAAGCTGCAGCTGCACTCCAGGATGGAGGCGGTGGTCTACGCCATGCGCGAGAAGATCCTCGAGATCCGGTAGCCCGCGCGACGACGCCCCCGGCCTCGCGCGGCGGACGCCGGGCGAGGGGTGACGGTCAGCGGCGGTCGTGCGTCAGACGCAGCGCGTCCGCCAGCGGCTCCCGCAGCGTCTCCGGCAGTACCCGCTCCACCCGCACCTCGTCGCAGCCGACCCAGCCGGCCGCCTCGGCGATCGCATCGGCCGCCGGCTGCACCGCCTTCGGGCCGTCCAGCGTCACCTGCCGGGCCACGAGGGTGCTGCCCTCGCGCGCCGGGTCCACCCGGCCCACCAGGTTCCCGCCCGCCAGCAGCGGCATCGCGAAGTAGCCGTGGACACGCTTCGGCTTGGGCACGTACGCCTCCAGCCGGTGCGTGAACCCGAAGATCCGCTCGGTGCGCGGCCGGTCCCAGACCAGGGAGTCGAACGGGGAGAGCAGCGTCGTGCGGTGCCGGCCGCGCTTCGCGGCGGACTCGGCCTCCAGCACCACCGGGTCGGCCCAGGCGGGCTTCCCCCACCCCTCGACCTCGACCGGGACCAGCCCCGAGTCCCCGATCACGGCCATCACCTGCTCGCCCTTCAGCCGGTGGTAGTCCGCCAGGTCGGCGCGGGTGGCCACGCCCATCGCCGCCCCGGCCTGCGCCACGAGCCGCCGCATGCACTCGGCGTCCTCGATGTCGTCGTGCAGGAGGTCGGCGGGAACGGCACGTTCCGCCAGGTCGTAGACGCGCTTCCAGCCGCGCCGCTCGGTGCAGACCACCTGGCCGGTGTCGAGCAGCCACTCCACCGCGATCTTCGTCTCCGACCAGTCCCACCACGGGCCGCCGTTCTTGGCGCCGCCCAGTTCCGTGGACGTCAGCGGCCCGTCGGCCTTGAGCCGGTCCAGCACGGCGCCGCACGAGCGGTCCGCGTCCTCCAGCACGTGCCAGCGGTGGCCCTTGTCCCGCCGGGCGCGGCGCCGGAAGGCGAAGTGCGGCCACTCCTCGATGGGCAGGATGCAGGCGGCGTGCGACCAGTACTCGAACGCGTGGGACTCCGTCCAGTACGCCTTCTCGATGGCCTCCCGGCCCACGGCGCCCAGCCGGGCGTACGGAATGAGTTCGTGCGACCGCGCCAGGACGGAGATCGTGTCGAGCTGGACCGCCCCGAGCGCGCGCAGCACGCCGCGGACCCCCGCACGCCGGTCCGGCACGCCGAGCAGGCCCTGCGCCCGCAGAGCGATCCGGCGGGCGTCGTCCGCGGACAGGGTGGCTACAGGGGGTGGCAGCGGTGTCATGCCGGAGAGCCTAGAACGCGCCACTGACAACGCCCGGGGACCCCCGGCGATCCACCCGCCGGAAGGGGAAGGGGGGAAGGGGCTACTCGCCGGGGAAGGGCAGGTACGGAGTCGCCAGCGGAAGGCCCAGGTCCGAGGGGAGCAGCGATCCCGACCAGCAGTCCCGCCGCGTCCCGGTGTGGACGATCTTGGCGCGCAGGGTGCCCTCCATCACGAAGCCGATCTTGCGGGCGACCGCCCGCGACCCCTCGTTGCCGGCGTCCGCGTACCACTCCATCCGCTCCACGCCGAGGTCGGCGAACGCCCACCGGCACACCGCGAGGCCCGCCTCCGCGGTGTACCCGCGGCCGCGCTGCTCCTTGACCGCCCAGTAGCCGAGCTCGGCCTGGTGGTCGGGCGGCCCGAGCTTGCCGAGCCGCACCAGGCCGATGGATCCGACCAGCGTGCCGGCGTCCCTGGTGAAGGCGCCGAAGTTGTAGAGGATGTCGTCCGCCCACCCCTGGGCGCTCACCTGACCCGCGAAATCCGCCGCGTGCTCACGCGTGTACGGGGCGGGGACGCTGGTCCAGCGCGCGATCTCGGGGTCCTGGCACGCTTGGTACACCGCGTCGGCGTCGTCCGGCCGCAGCGTGCGCAGGACGAGGCGTTCGGTCGTGAGGGTGATGGGCTCCATGGCGGGAGTATCACCGACCGCCGGGCCCGTTGAAAAAGCGATTTGTAGCACTACGCGGGGTGACGAAGGACCGGTGTGCTGACGGACCTCCCGGCCCGCAGGTGTCCTCGCTTACGATGGCCGTTGCGGCGGAGTGCATCCCGCTGTGCCCAGCGCGAGATTACGTGCCAGGCCCGACCGGCAAGGAGCCAGCCTACGTGTCCGTCTTCAACAAGCTCATGCGTGCAGGCGAAGGCAAGATCCTGCGCAAGCTGCACCGCATCGCGGACCAGGTCAATTCCATTGAAGAGGACTTCGTCAATCTGACGGACGCCGAGCTGCGGGCCCTCACCGAGGAGTACAAGGAGCGGTTCGAGGGCGGCGAGACCCTGGACGACCTGCTCCCCGAGGCGTTCGCAACGGTCCGTGAGGCCTCCAAGCGCGTGCTCGGCCAGCGCCACTACGACGTCCAGATGATGGGCGGTGCCGCCCTCCACCTCGGATTCGTCGCGGAGATGCGCACCGGCGAGGGCAAGACCCTGGTCGGCACCCTTCCCGCGTACCTGAACGCGATCTCCGGCAAGGGCGTCCACCTCATCACGGTCAACGACTACCTCGCCGAGCGTGACTCGGAGTGGATGGGCCGGGTGCACAAATTCCTCGGCCTGGAGGTCGGCTGCATCCTGGCGAACATGTCGCCGGCGCAGCGCCGCGAGATGTACAACTGCGACATCACCTACGGCACCAACAACGAGTTCGGCTTCGACTACCTGCGCGACAACATGGCGTGGTCGAAGGACGAGCTGGTGCAGCGCGGCCACAACTTCGCGATCGTCGACGAGGTCGACTCGATCCTCGTGGACGAGGCCCGTACCCCGCTGATCATCTCCGGCCCGGCCGACCAGGCGACCAAGTGGTACGCCGACTTCGCCCGCCTGGTGAAGCGGCTCAACCGGGGCGAGGCCGGCAGCATCGGCGTCGAGGAGACCGGCGACTACGAGGTCGACGAGAAGAAGCGCACGGTCGCCATCCACGAGAGCGGCGTCGCGAAGGTCGAGGACTGGCTCGGCATCGACAACCTCTACGAGTCGGTGAACACCCCGCTCGTCGGCTACCTGAACAACGCGATCAAGGCCAAGGAGCTCTACAAGAACGACAAGGACTACGTCGTCATGGACGGCGAAGTCATGATCGTCGACGAGCACACCGGCCGTATCCTCGCGGGCCGCCGCTACAACGAGGGCATGCACCAGGCGATCGAGGCGAAGGAAGGGGTGGACATCAAGGACGAGAACCAGACTCTCGCCACGATCACCCTGCAGAACTTCTTCCGCCTCTACGACAAGCTCTCCGGCATGACCGGTACGGCCATGACCGAGGCCGCCGAGTTCCACCAGATCTACAAGCTGGGTGTCGTCCCGATCCCGACCAACCGCGACCTCGCGCGCCTGGACCGGGCGGACCTGATCTACCGCACCGAAGAGGCGAAGTTCGCGGCCGTCGTCGAGGACATCGCCGAGAAGCACGAGAAGGGCCAGCCGGTCCTCGTCGGCACCGTCTCGGTCGCGAAGTCCGAGTACCTGTCGGCGCAGCTGTCCAAGCGCGGTGTCCCGCACGAGGTGCTGAACGCCAAGCAGCACGACCGGGAGGCGTCCATCGTCGCCCAGGCCGGCCGCAAGGGCGCGGTCACCGTCGCGACGAACATGGCCGGCCGTGGCACCGACATCAAGCTCGGCGGCAACCCCGAGGACCTCGCCGAGGCCGAGCTGCGCCAGCGCGGCCTGGACCCGGTCGAGCACGTCGAGGAGTGGGCCGCGGACCTCCCGGCGGCGCTCAAGCGCGCCGAGGCGGCCGTGAAGGCCGAGTTCGAAGAGGTCAAGGAGCTCGGCGGCCTGTACGTGCTGGGCACCGAGCGCCACGAGTCCCGCCGCATCGACAACCAGCTGCGCGGCCGCTCCGGCCGTCAGGGCGACCCGGGTGAGTCCCGTTTCTACCTCTCCCTGGGTGACGACCTGATGCGCCTGTTCAAGGCGCAGATGGTCGAGCGCGTGATGTCGATGGCCAATGTGCCGGACGACGTCCCGATCGAGAACAAGATGGTGACGCGGGCGATCGCGTCGGCCCAGTCGCAGGTCGAGCAGCAGAACTTCGAGATCCGCAAGAACGTCCTCAAGTACGACGAGGTGCTCAACCGCCAGCGCGAGGTCATCTACGGCGAGCGCCGCCGCGTCCTGGAGGGCGAGGACCTGCACGAGCAGGTGCGCCACTTCATGGACGACACGATCGAGGCGTACATCGAGGCCGAGACGAAGGACGGCTTCGCCGAGGACTGGGACCTGGACCGGCTGTGGAACGCCTTCGGGCAGCTCTACCCGATCAAGCTCACCGTCGAGGACCTGGAGGACGCGGCCGGCGACCGGGCCGGCATCACCGCCGAGTTCATCGCCGAGACGGTCAAGGACGACATCACCGAGCAGTACGAGGAGCGCGAGGCGCAGCTCTCCGGTGACGTCATGCGCGAGCTGGAGCGCCGCGTGGTCCTGTCGGTGCTGGACCGCAAGTGGCGCGAGCACCTCTACGAGATGGACTACCTCCAGGAGGGCATCGGGCTGCGCGCCATGGCGCAGCGCGACCCGCTGGTCGAGTACCAGCGCGAGGGCTTCGACATGTTCACCGCCATGATGGAGGGCATCAAGGAGGAGTCCGTCGGCTACCTGTTCAACCTGGACGTCCAGGTCGAGCAGCAGGTCGAGGAGGTCCCGGTGGAGGACACGGCGCCGTCGCTCGTCAAGGACGCCCGTCCCGAGATCCGCGCCAAGGGCCTGGACGCCCCGCAGCGCCCGGACCGGCTGCACTTCTCCGCCCCTTCGGTGGACGGCGAGGGCGGTGTCGTCGAGGGCGACTTCGAGAACGAGGGCGGCGGTTCCGAAACGGACGGCCAGACCCGCGCGGAGCGCCGCAAGGCCGCCAAGGGCGGCAAGCGCCGCAAGAAGTAGCGCGGGCGCGGCACGCACGACGCCGCGGCACGACACGTCACCGGCCGGGGCCGGGCTCCCAGCGCGGGGGTCCGGCCCCGGCCGCGTTCCCACCCCCCTCAGCGGGCCTCGACCGCGGTGCAGCGCCAGACGCCCCCGCCGGATCCCACCGCCGGGCCGCGTTCCAGCCGGAAGGCGATGGCGCGGAAGGCGTCCGGGGCCAGGGAGACGACGGCCGTCACCTCCAGGGCGCCGTCGTGCTGCCGCGCGACCTGGCAGCTGTGGACGTACGGTGCCTCCCCGCCGGCCCGGAGCCGCCAGTCGGCGCGCGAGTTCACCAGCTCCCAGAGCCGGTCGTAGGCGGGTCCGCGGACCCGGCCGGCGAGGCAGCTGATGGGCTGCCTGCCGGTGAGGACGGTGAGCAGCCGGCCCGCGAACCACAGGTGCGGCGGAACGGCTGCCGTCCGGCCGGCCCGGACCGGCGGGCGCCGGTGGTCGTGCCGGTCGGGCGGGCCGGACCTGCGGGCCGCTCGGGCCGGGCCGGGACGGGCGGACGCGGGTGAGGTGACGGCCATGCTGGTACCCCCGTGGTGCGGTGCTGACGGGATCCGCCGGTTCGGCCGAATGCCGCAGGGTGTCCCGGGCCTCGGTTTCTACCGTTCGGTAACCCGGTTGTACGGGGGGCCGGGGGCGGCGGGCAACGGAATCCGCCGGGGTGGGGCGGGGGCGGCCGGTTCACCTATCCGCGTGGTGAAGCCGTCCCGCACGTATGCTGACCGGCATGCGCGTCTACATTCCCACGACCCTGCCCGGCCTGGCCGAGGCCCACAAGGCGGGCGAGCTGGGTCCCGCACCGCTGGACGCCTACGCGGTCACCCCCGGCCTCCGCGAGTGGTACGTGTCCGACGACATCGAGGAGCTGGAGTACGCGGCTCTGACCCGGGCCGCCGGGGCGTCGCTCCGGCAGCTCGCCGTCTCCCCCGGCCTCCCGCGCCGCCGTGTCGTGCTCGCGGTGGACGTGCCGGAGTCGGCCGTCTCCTTCGACCCGGACCGCGGGCTGGACTCCGCTGCCCTCGGTGAGGTCCGGCTGGCCGCCGCGGTGTCGATGCGCGACGCCGCCGCCGTGCACCTGGACGCCGACGACGCGGAGGAGGACGTGACCGCCGCCGCGCTGGCGCTGGGCGCGGCCGACGCGGGCGACGACGACGCCCGGTTCACCGTGGACGGCGCGGAGGACCACGAACTGCTCTGGTTCGCGACGCAGGAGATCCCCAACCTGATCGGCTGAGGCCCCGCGCCCCGGCCGGACCACCCGAGGCCTGCCCGCCGTGACCGCCTGCCCGCCGTGACCGCCTGGCCGTCGTGCCCGCCGGGCTGTCGTATCCGGCGGGTACCGTCGTGGATGTGAACGCGCATCTGGTGTGGGACTGGAACGGGACCCTCTTCCACGACATCGACGCGGTGCTGGAGGCCACGAACGCCTCCTTCGCCGAGCTCGGCCTGTCCCCGATCACGATGGACCGCTACCGCGAGCTGTACTGCGTGCCGGTGCCGAAGTTCTACGAGCGGCTGATCGGCCGGCTGCCCACGGACGCGGAGTGGCTGGTGATGGACGAGGCGTTCCACCGTCACTACTGGGAGCGGGCGGGGAACTGCGGGCTCGCCGAGGGCGCGGCCGAACTGCTGGCCGCCCAGCAGCGCGCGGGGCTGACGCAGTCGCTCTGCTCGCTCGCCCCGCACGACCTCCTGATACCGATCGTGCGCACCCACGGCATCGAGCGGCACTTCGTCCGGATGGACGGTGCGACCGGGCCGTCCGGCGGCGGCAAGGCCGCGCAGATGGTCCGCCACCTCGCCGCGCTGGAGGGTGTCGCGCCCGATCGCGTCGTCGTCATCGGCGACGCGGTGGACGACGCGCTGGCGGCCGCCCACGCGGGCGCCCACGCCGTTCTGTACACCGGCGGTTCGCACAGCCGGGTCAGCCTGGCGGCGGCCGGGGTGCCGGTGGTGGATTCGCTGGCGGAGGCGGTCGAGGCCGCCCGTCGGCTCACCGCGTGATGACGGGGCCGGGAAACCACCGATGACGCTGCCGGATCAGACGGTGACCGGGCCCCAGCGAATCGGAAACACAGCTGTTTGCGCGCTGTCCATTTGGTCCAACAATCCGTCCGGTATTTGTACAGAGGCGTCCCCTGACAGCCCCCCCGGCCGGAGCGATAGCCTTACTGCGTGATCAGCGTTGATCCATGCGGGCGGGTTCGATCCGTGAACAACGGCGCGGCCCCCCTGTATCCCGGCATAGCGTCGTCCCGTAGCGGTGAACCCGCGCACCGGGACGCCGCGCCATCACCCGACGTCACGCAACGGCGCGCGACAGGAGTCAGAGGACATGCAGACCAAGCTGGACGAAGCCAAGGCCGAGCTGCTCACACGGGCGGCCCGGGTAGCTGAGAACAGCCCGGCCGGGGGACACCCGGGCCAGGGCCTCGACCAAGAGGCGCTGCTCGCGTTCCTCCAGCGCTACTACCTCCACACGGCACCGGAGGACCTGCTCGATCGCGATCCGGTCGACGTGTTCGGTGCGGCGCTGTCCCACTACCGCCTCGCGGAGCTGCGGCCGCAGGGCACCGCGAATGTCCGGGTGCACACCCCGACAGTCGAAGAGAACAGCTGGAACTGCAGCCATACCGTCGTCGAGGTCGTCACCGACGACATGCCCTTCCTCGTCGACTCGGTCACCAACGCCCTGTCCCAGGCGAACCGCGCGATCTACGTGGTGGTCCACCCGCAGATCGTGGTGCGCCGCGACCTGACGGGGAAGCTGCTGGAGATCATCGACTCCGGCTGCGGGGTGCACGACAACGGCGTCGCCCCCGAGAAGCTGCCGCACGACGCGCTCACCGAGTCCTGGATCCACGTCGAGATCGACCGCGAGACCGACCGCGACGACCTCAAGGAGATCACCGCCGAGCTGCGCGGCGCGCTGTCCGACGTCCGTGAGTCCGTCGAGGACTGGACGAAGATGCGCGAGGCCACGATCCGGATCGCCGAGGAGCTCGCCGCCACGCCGCCGCCGCTGCCCGAGCAGGAGGTCAGCGAGGCCTGGGAGCTGATGCGCTGGCTCGCCGACGACCACTTCACGTTCCTCGGCTACCGCGAGTACGAGCTGACCACCGCCGCCGGCCCCGACGGCAGCGGCGAGGACGTCCTGTCCGCGGTGCCCGGCACCGGCCTCGGCATCCTGCGCTCCGACCCCCAGCACGGCGACGACGGCACCCACCCCGGCTCCCCCTCGTTCAACCGGCTTCCGGTCGACGCACGCGCCAAGGCCCGTGAGCACAAACTGCTGATCCTCACCAAGGCCAACAGCCGCTCCACCGTCCACCGGCCCTCCTACCTCGACTACGTCGGGGTGAAGAAGTTCGACGCCGAGGGCAACGTCATCGGCGAGCGGCGCTTCCTGGGCCTGTTCTCCTCCGCCGCGTACACCGAGTCGGTACGGCGCGTCCCGGTGATCCGCCGCAAGGTGGAGGAGGTGCTGGAGGGCGCCGGCTTCACCCCGGACAGCCACGACGGCCGCGACCTGCTCCAGATCCTGGAGACCTACCCGCGCGACGAGCTGTTCCAGACGCCCGCCGACGAGCTGCGCTCCATCGTCACCAGCGTGCTGTACCTCCAGGAGCGCCGCCGGCTGCGGCTGTTCCTGCGGCAGGACGAGTACGGCCGCTACTACTCCGCGCTGGTCTACCTGCCGCGCGACCGCTACACCACGGCGGTGCGGCTGCGGCTCACCAACATCCTCCAGGACGAGCTGAACGGCCACAGCGTCGACTTCACCGCCTGGAACACCGAATCGGTGCTCTCCCGGCTGCACTTCGTCGTCCGCGTGGCCCCCGGCACGCCCCTGACCGACCTCACCGAGTCCGAGATCGACCGGATCGAGGCCCGACTCGTCGAGGCCGCCCGCTCCTGGGCCGACGGCTTCGGCGAGGCGCTCACCGCCGAGTGCGGCGAGGAGCGGGCCGCGGAACTGACCCGCAGCTACGCCCAGGCCTTCCCCGACGGCTACCGGGCCGACTTCACCCCCCGCTCGGCCGTCGCGGACCTCCAGCACATCGAACGGCTCAAGCCCGAGGGCGACTTCACCCTCAGCCTGTACGAGCCGGTCGGCGCGGCCCCCGGCGAGCGGCGCTTCAAGATCTACCGCACCGGCGCGCCCGTCTCGCTCTCCGCCGTCCTGCCGGTACTGCAGAAGCTCGGCGTCGAGGTCGTGGACGAGCGTCCCTACGAGCTGCGCCGCACCGACAACACCCGCGCCTGGGTGTACGACTTCGGCCTGCGGCTCGACCCCTCCCTCGGCGATCTCGGCGACGACGCCCGCGAGCGCTTCCAGGAGGCGTTCGCCGCCACCTGGACCGACGAGGCGGAGAACGACGGCTTCAACTCCCTGGTGCTGCGCGCCGGGCTGAACTGGCGCCAGGCCATGGTGCTGCGCGCCTACGCCAAGTACATGCGGCAGGCCGGCTCCACCTTCAGCCAGGACTACATGGAGGACACCCTCTGCACCAACGTCCACACCACCCGGCTGCTGGTGAACCTCTTCCAGGCCCGGATGTCCCCGGACCACCAGCGGGCCGGCAAGGAGCTGACCGACGGCCTTCTGGAGGAGCTCGACGGCGCGCTCGACCAGGTCGCCTCGCTGGACGAGGACCGCATCCTGCGCTCCTTCCTCACCCTCATCAAGGCGACGCTGCGCACCAACTACTTCCAGCGCCGTGACGACGGGCAGTGGCACAGCTACCTGTCGATGAAGTTCGACCCGCAGGCGATCCCGGACCTGCCCGCGCCGCGCCCGGCGTTCGAGATCTGGGTCTACTCACCGCGGGTCGAGGGCGTCCACCTGCGCTTCGGCAAGGTCGCCCGCGGCGGCCTGCGCTGGTCCGACCGGCGCGAGGACTTCCGCACCGAGGTGCTGGGCCTGGTCAAGGCGCAGATGGTGAAGAACACCGTGATCGTGCCGGTCGGCGCCAAGGGCGGCTTCGTCGGCAAGCGGCTGCCCGACCCGGCGGTGGACCGTGACGCGTGGCTGGCCGAGGGCATCGCCTCGTACAAGACCTTCATCTCCGGCCTGCTCGACATCACCGACAACCTGGTGGGCGGCGAGGTCGTCCCGCCCAACGGCGTCGTCCGGCACGACGAGGACGACACGTACCTGGTCGTCGCGGCGGACAAGGGCACCGCGTCCTTCTCCGACATCGCCAACGAGGTCGCCGTCAGCTACGGCTTCTGGCTGGGTGACGCGTTCGCCTCGGGCGGCTCGGTCGGCTACGACCACAAGAAGATGGGCATCACCGCCAAGGGCGCCTGGGAGTCGGTCAAGCGGCACTTCCGCGAGATGGGCCACGACTCGCAGACCGAGGACTTCACGGTCGTCGGCGTCGGCGACATGTCGGGCGACGTGTTCGGCAACGGGATGCTGCTCAGCGAGCACATCCGGCTGATCGCCGCCTTCGACCACCGGCACATCTTCCTGGACCCGACCCCCGACGCGGCCACCTCCTTCGCCGAGCGGCGCCGGATGTTCGAGCTGCCGCGCTCCTCGTGGGCGGAGTACGACACCTCGCTGATCTCGGCGGGCGGCGGCATCCACCCCCGCAGTGCCAAGGCCATCCCGATCAACGCGCAGGTCCGCAAGGCGCTCGGCATCGAGTCGAACGTCGCCAAGATGACGCCCGCCGACCTCATGAAGGCGATCCTCCAGGCCCCCGTGGACCTGCTCTGGAACGGTGGCATCGGCACTTACGTCAAGGCCTCGACCGAGTCGCACACCGACGTCGGCGACAAGGCCAACGACGCGATCCGCGTCGACGGCGCGGACCTGCGGGTCAAGGTCGTCGGCGAGGGCGGCAACCTGGGCCTGACGCAGCTCGGCCGGATCGAGTTCGCCCTCAACGGCGGCAGGATCAACACCGACGCGATCGACAACAGCGCCGGCGTGGACGCCTCGGACCACGAGGTCAACATCAAGATCCTGCTCAACAGCGTGGTCGCGGACGGCGATCTGACCGTCAAGCAGCGCAACACGCTGCTCGCCGCGATGACCGACGAGGTCGGCGGCCTGGTGCTGCGCAACAACTACGCGCAGAACGTCGCCCTGGGGAACGGCATGGCACAGGCCTCCAGCCTGCTCCACGCCCACCAGCGCTTTATGCGCAAGCTGGTGCGCGACGGGCGGCTCGACCGGGCGCTGGAGTTCCTCCCCACCGACCGGCAGATCCGCGAGCGCCTCGCCAACGGGCAGGGCCTGAGCCAGCCCGAGCTGTCGGTGCTGATGGCGTACACGAAGATCACCGTCGCGGAGGAGCTGATCCACACCGACCTCCCGGAGGATCCGTACCTGCGCACGCTGCTGCACGACTACTTCCCCCGGCCGCTGCGCGAGCGGTTCGCGCCGCAGATCGAGAACCACGCGCTGCACCGTGAGATCGTCACGACGATGCTGGTCAACGACACCGTCAACACCGGTGGCACGACCTTCCTGCACCGCTTCCGCGAGGAGATCGGCGCGACCGGCGAGGAGATCGTCAGGGCGCACACCGCGGCCCGCGCGATCTTCGGGCTCTCCCGGATCTGGGACGATGTCGAAGCGCTCGACAACGTCGTGGCCGCCGATGTCCTGACCCGCATCAGGCTGCACTCGCGCCGCCTCGTCGAGCGCGCCACGCGCTGGCTGCTCAACAACCGGCCGCAGCCGCTGGAGATCGCCGAGACCATCGAGTTCTTCCGCGACGGGGTCGCCACCGTCTGGTCGGAGCTGCCGAAGCTGACGCGCGGCGCCGATCTGGAGTGGTACCAGAACATCTACGACGAGCTGACCGCCGCGGGCGTCCCGGCGGAACTGGCCACCCGGGTCGCGGGCTTCTCCTCCGCCTTCCCGGCCCTCGACATCGTCGATGTCGCGGACCGCTCCGGCAAGGACCCGATCGAGGTCGCCAAGGTCTACTACGACCTCGCCGACCGGCTCCGGATCACCCAGCTCCTGGACCGCATCATCGAACTGCCGCGGGCCGACCGCTGGCAGTCGATGGCCCGCGCGGCCATCCGCGAGGACCTCTTCGCGGCGCACGCCTCGCTCACCGCCGACGTGCTGGCCGCCGGGAACGGCACCTCCACGCCGGAGCAGCGCTTCAAGGCGTGGGAGGAGCAGAACGCGGCGCTCATCGGCCGCGCCAGGACCACCCTCGAGGAGATCCAGGGCTCGGAGGAGTTCGACCTCGCGAACCTGTCGGTCGCGATGCGGACGTTCCGTACGCTGCTGCGCGCCCGCCGCTGAGGATCGGCCACTGACACGACGCCGGCCGGACCCCGCCGCAAGGGGTCCGGCCGGCGTCGTGTCGTCGGCGAGGCGTCAGCGGGTGGCCGCCGGCGCGGAGGGGCTCGGCGACGCCCGCCCCGAAGTGCTGGGCGCGGGGGAGGGGGTGGCCGGCGCCGGGTCGTGGCCGCTGTTCCGTACGAAGGCGAAGGTCAGGGTCACCGCGAGGAGCAGCGCGACCACGCTGGCGGCGATCGCGAGCAGCGTCTGCTGGCGGTACGTGCCGCCCACCGGCGCGATCTCGGGGGTCGCGGTGCCCCAGTTGGACCACGTGGCGACGACCGGCCCGAAGAGGTTGCCCGGCGGGTCCCCGGAGCCGGAGCCCGCCGAGGGGGCGTCGGGAATCAGGGGCTCCGGGGCGGGCGGCCGCTCGGCCGCGGCGGTGCGCCGCGCTATCTCCGCGGTCAGCGGCTCCGGCAGCCAGTCGGTGAAATCGCGCAGCGGACGCCGGACGGCCCGTTCGCACAGCTCGGCCAGCTCGGCCGGCGCGGGCCGGTCGGCGGGATCGGCGGTCAGGCAGCGCTCCAGGACCGGCCGCAGCAGGTCCGGGTAGCCGGACAGGTCCGGCGGCCGCCGGGCGGTGTTGGCGATCCGGGTGGCGAGGCTGACGGGGCCGCCGGGGCCGCCGTCGCCGTACGGATGGCGACCGGTCGCGGCGACGGCGGCGATCAGACCGAGCGAGAAGACATCGGTCGCGGGGGTGAGGGCGTCCCCGTTGGCGTGCTCGGGCGACATGTACTGCGGGGCCGCGATGAGGCCCGTGCCACGCGTCAGCCGCATGGACTGGGCGGCCCCCGCCAGGCCGAAGTCGGCCAGCCAGGGGCCGTCGTCGCTGAGCAGGACGTTGCCGGGCCGGAGATCACGGTGGACGATCCCGCAGTTGTGCACCGCGCGCAGCCCCCCGGCCACGCAGCCGGTCAGCTGCAGGACCGAGGCGGGCGGCAGCGGCCCGAAGGCGGTGAGCGCGTCGTCGAGGGAGAGGCCGGGTATGTAGGCGGCGGCCAGCCACGGCCGGTCCCCGGTGGCGTCATGGCCCACGACCGGCACGACGTGGTAGCCCCGCACATCCCGCGCGGCCCGCACGTCCGACTGGAAACACCGGCGGAAGTCCCTGTCACGCGCGTACTCCCGGCGCACCACCTTCAGGGCCACGGGCTGCCCGCTCGGAGCGTGCGACAGGTAGACCGCGCCCAGGCCGCCTTCGCCGATCCTGGCGAGCAGCCGGTACCCGGCGATCTCCCGGGGATCCTCCGGCCGCAGCGCGCCCAGCGCGCCGGGGACGTCGCCGCAGGCGCTGTCGTTGCTGGCGATGTCCGGCACCCCCGATCGGCGATCGAGGAACGATGCTACCGGTCCGAACTCCTGTGCCTGGCACGGGTATCCGGCCATGCGGGGGTCCTTGGCGGGTTGTGCGCGCGGGGCGAACGAACGGCGCCCCCGCCTTCCCGGCGGACCGGGTGGACGGGGGCGTGGAGGCCGGGGGCGCGGAGGCCCGGCGGTCAGGCCGTCGGGGCCGAGGAGACCAGGACGAACTCGTTGTAGGGGAAGACCTTCCCGGCGGCGCGGGGGAACGGGAAGGAGTAGGTGCGCCGCGTGGTCAGCCCCGCCTCGTCGGCGTAGGCCCGCAGTTCCTCGAAACCGACGAAGCGCACATGCGTGGCGTCCGTGCGGTATCCGGCCTCCTGCGGGGTGATGAGGACCACCGAGCCGCCGGGCTTCAGGTACGGCAGGTACTGGGCGAGCAGGCCCTTCGCGACGTCCTCGTCCAGGTGCTCCAGCACGTGCGCGCACAGCAGGCTGTCGAAGGAGCCCGGTCCGCAGTCCGCCGCCTTGGCCAGCTCCTCCGGGGTGTACGCGGTCAGCCCGCGCTCACGGGCGGTCGCCACCGACGTCGGGTTGTGGTCGACGCCCACGCTGTCGGGACCGCAGTTCTGCAGGTTCCGGCCCAGTCCGCAGCCGATGTCGAGCACCCTGCCCAGCTTCAGGCGGCGCAGGTTCCAGCGGTACGGGGCCTGCGTGGGAAGCAGCCGCTTGATACCGGCCTTCTCCAGGGTCGCCAGACGCTCGGTGTAGTTGGCGTCAGCGGTGCTCTTACGGTCCTGCGAGGTGTCGGACATCAGCCGGAGTAGCTTTCTCTGGGATGAACGGAAGGAGCGCTGGGCGGTGTTTGTGAACGCTAGCAGCGCGAAGAACGCAAATACCAGGGCCGATGGGCAGAGCGAAACACCGCCTCTCAGCCATGATCGGAAAGCAGCAGGTCAGCGACCCGGGAGGCGGCGGCGCCGTCGTCCAGGGGACAGAAGGCGGTGTGGAAACGGGCGTAGTTCTCCGCACTCGCGCGGGTGACGGAGTCCAGATCCCGCAGTGCGCCGATCAGGTCGTCGGTGCCGCGCAGGAGCGGGCCGGGCGCCTGTGCCTCGAGATCGAGGTAGAAGCCGCGGCCGGTGTCCCGGTAGTGGTCCAGGTCCGGCGTGAGGAACAGCATGGGGCGCCCGGTGTTCGCGAAGTCCGTCATCACCGACGAATAGTCGGTGACGAGTACGTCCGCGATCAGCAGCAGCTCAGCGAGCTCCGGGTAGCCGGACACGTCGCGGACGAACCCCCCGGCGCCGGCCGGCACCCGGTCCGCGACCAGCGGGTGGGCGCGAACCAGCAGCACGTGGTCGGCGGCGAGCGCCGACTCGGCGGCGGCCAGGTCCAGGGCCAGGTCCAGCCGGTAGTGCCGGGCGTCGTACGCCCGGTCGTCACGCTGCGTCGGGGCGTACAGGACGACCCGCTTGCCCGCCGGCAGGCAGAGCCGGTTACGGACCTCCTCGGCCAGCTTGTCGCGGTCGACGGAGAAGAGCAGATCGTTGCGCGGCAGCCCGGTCTCGACGATCTCGCCTTCGTAGCCGAGCGCCCGCCGCAGCAGCGGGGTGCTGTACGGGTTCGGGGAGATCAGCACGTCCCACTGGTGACCGCGCCGGGGCTGCGGCCACAGGTGGGCGAGGTCGGCGCACAGCGTGCCGGCCAGGTCGTGCCCGATGCGCTTGAGGGGCGTGCCGTGCCACGTCTGGACGACCCGCTGGCCCTCGCGCCGCTCGAACCAGGCGGGCAGGTGGCTGTTGGTGACGAGGTGGCGGCTGCGGGCGAGCGCCTCGTGCCACGCCGCGCTGCCGTGGATGACGGCGCGCGCCGTCGGCGGCAGCTGCACCCGGGCGTCGCGGACCACCCACAGGTGCTCCAGGGCGGCCTCCCGGCGCACCAGCTCCTCGTGCACGGCGCGCGGCGAGTCCGAGTACTGGCGGCCCTCGAAGCTGCTGTAGAGGACGGCGTCGCGCAGCCCGCGGGCGCGGGCCCGCGGGTAGTGCCGCTCACGCAGCAGCCGCCCGCGGTAAGGGCCGCGGTCCTCCGGCGCCACGGCGGGACCGGCGTCCAGGACCAGCAGGTCGTGGCAGCGCCGGTCCAGCACGAGGTCGCCGCCGGCGAGGGAGAGGGTGAGGGGGAGAGCGGGGAAGGCGGAGGGGGCTACGTGGAGGGGGGTCTCGGTGGTGCCGGTGCCCCCGGTGGTGCCGGTGTCGGTGTCGGTGTCCGTGCTTGTGCTCGTGCGGAGGTGGAGGTGCCAGCGGCCCTCGGCCGGCGCGGCTTCCGCCGGGCGGACGGTCACGCTGAAGCGGTCGCCGTCCGGCGTGACCGTGACCGGGAAGACGGCCTCTGCCCGGTGCGTGCCGTGCCGCAGCACCAGCTCGGCGCCCCCGGAGGCCATGGCCGGCAGCTCGCCCTCGATGAGCAGCGAGCCGTCCGCCGGCACTCCTACGTGGTCGGCCACCGGCCGGGGCGTACGGTCCCGCAGTTCCAGGTCGCCGGCCGGCGTGGCCCCGAGGACCAGCTCACGGCGGAGCCCGCCGGCATAACGGCCCTGCGGCGCGGACGGATCGACGGCGATGCGTGTCGATCCGTCGGTCAGCGTGAAGGCGACGTCCCAGGTCACGCCGTCCTCGGCGGCAGCGGTCCCGAAGGCCGCGCGGGCGCTCGCCAGGCCGGCGAGGGAGAACCGGGTGGTGACGACGCTGCCGGGCCTGCCGGTGGAGCCGGCCGGGCGGCAGACGGCGGGGTACTCGAGGAACGTTCCGGAGGCGCGGTGGGTCAGCCGCAGGGTGCGCGGCTGGTCCTTGCCGCTGTTGACGGTGAGCAGTTCGACGGTGTCGTCGTCCAGCGCCCGGTGGCCGGTGAGCCGCACATCGACCGGCTCGACGGACAACCGCAGGCGGCCCGCCTCGAAGGACGGGACGAGGCGCATGCCCTCGTCCAGCGGGTGCGGCGGCGGCCAGACAGGCCGGTCGGTGTCCCCGGCGTGCACCTCGGTGGTCCTGACGATGCCGGAGGTCGCCACGGTGACCCCGAGCCGCCACTGGCCCGCGCTCCACCGCCCGCCGCGGCGCAGCCGCTTCGGATCGACGGTGATCTCGAAGCCCGACCAGTCGTAGCAGTGCTGCTCCTGCCGCGAGGCGTCCGTGGCCTCCGGGGCCGGCACGGTACGCAGCGGGAGCAGGAGCCTGCGCCGGCCCGAGGTCAGGACCGCGGTCTTCAGGGACCGGCGCCGGGTGGAGGCGTCGAGATTCCGGATGTACGCGTAGCCCCTGAGGACGAGCTTCCCGTCCTGCCAGCGCGTTTCGAGGAGGCCGGACCGTACGGGGAGGTCGGCCGCGGACAGCGCGGCCACGTCGTGCGGCAGCCGGATCGTGCCACCACCGGCGCCCGTGCCGTCGGGGACCTCGGCGCGCCTGCGCAGCGGGAACGGGGGGCCCGCGACCGTGAAGCCGCCGTGGTTGCGGTCCTCGTGCGCCAGCACGGCGAGCAGGTCGTCGAGCCGGCCCTCGCGGATGAGGTGGCACCTGATCCGGAGTCCCACCGGGAGTTCGCCGTGCAGCGCGGGGTCGACGCGGGTGAGGAAGTCCCGGGCGCGGTCCATGAAGGCCTCGCGGTACTCGGGGCCCGCCGCCGGCAGCCTTCCGGCGCACTCGGACAGGTCCTCGGAGAGGACGGAACGGTCGTACGTCCTCTTGAGCGGTTGTGCCTGGGCCGAGGCGTCGAGGAAGCGGCTGATGCCGTCCACGGCCGCGAAGCGGTCCCGGAGATCCTGGACGTCGGTGCGGCGGGGGGCCGGGCGGGGGTGGGGGTCGTGCCGGTTGCCCTGGGGGTCGTGCCGGTCGCCTTGGGGGTCGTGCACGTCGACCGCTTCGGCGAGGACGTGCGCGCGGATCGTGACCGCGCTGTCCTCGTGGCGGACGTCTTCGGGGAAGGCGAGGGCGTGGCGGTCCCAGAAGGCGCGGCGGAACACCTTGTTCGTCGCCGAACGGTCGGCCAGCAGCGGTGTGCCGGTGCCGGTGCCGGTGCCGGCGGCTCGGAAGGCGGTCGCCAGGTCCGCGCCCGAGCGGTCCAGCCGCTTCACCAGCTTCTCGTACCAGCGTGGGGGGAGGGTTTCCGTACCGTCGAGGAACGTCAGGTACGTGGTGCGGGGGTCCGCGTGCCCGGCTCCCGTGTTGCGGGCGTGACCGAGGCCCCGGGTGTCCGGTCGTGCGGCTCGCACCAGGCGGAAGCGCCGGTCGTTCTCGGCGAACCGCCGCGCGGTCTCCGGGGTGCGGTCCGCGGGGCCGTCGTCGACCATCACCACATCGAGGGCGTCCAGCGTCTGCTCCGCGACCGACCGGAGGCATTCCTCCAGGTACTGCTCGACGTTGTGGACGGGGACGACGACGGTCAGTCGGGGCGTCATACGGAGGCTCGGGCCTTTCCTGGCGGGGTGCGGGGGCCGGGGCCGGGCTCTCCGCCGCAGGGGTCCGAAATCGTATATTTACGAGCCTGGCGGCTCACAAATACACGGCAGCATTTCGGACCCCTACGGCTGCGAGCCCGTCCCCTCCGTTCGCCCTGCCTGTACGACCCGGCGAAACGATGGGATGACCTAGGGTAGCCGCTCGATCGCCCAACGTAGTCGCCTGTAAAGCGGTGTTGCCTGTCAGCCGCGGCGCAGTGCCTTCGTGATGAACGGCGGCAGGACGTTCACCGCGAACCGCCGCAGCGGGGAGCGGCGGCGCTTCGCCGGGGCGGGTGCCGCGGGCGGCGCCGGGGCCGGGGTCTCCACCTCGGCCGGGAGGGCGGCGGCAGCCTCGTGGCGGGAGACCGGCTGGGGCGGCAGGGACGCCTTGCGGCCGCTGATGCGGATCAGCGGTTCGCCCGCGACGGTCTGCACCTCGTGCCAGAGGTCCTCGCGCGCCTCCAGCCAGGTCAGCAGCTCGGCGCGCACGGCTGCCGGGTCGCCCCAGGTGCCGTAGAGCTTGCGGTCGGTGATGCAGATGACGTGCAGTCCGCCGGTGGTCACGGCCTGCCAGGCCGCGGCGGCGACGCCGGGGCAGTGCTCGGCGCGGAAGTCGTCGAGGACGACCACGCCGTGCGCCTTGAGCAGGTCGCGGGCGTCGGTGATGTCCGCGTGGACGTGCTCGTAGAGGTGCGAGGCGTCGATGTGGACGAACCGGCAGCTGTCGGCGGTGACATGGTCGGGCACCACCGAGGACAGGCCCTGGACGACCGTCGGCAGCTCGTCGTGGAAGGAGAGGTAGTTCGCCTCGAACGCCCGCCGGGTGAGCGTGGAGTACGACCTGGCCATCTCGGCGCTGTTGGCGGTGTCCTCGGCGGGCGCGTCGAACAGGTCGCAGACCGTGAAGCGTTCGTTCTCGCGTCGGTAGGAGCCCGTGAAGATGGCGCTCTTGCCCATGTACACCCCCACTTCGAGCAGGTCGCCGGGCTCGGTGAGCGTCTGCTGCCGGCTGAGGAGCCAGTCGAAGAGCAGCTGGTCGGCCGGGAAGAACCAGCCCTTCACCTCGGCCAGTGCGGTGGGGGCGGGGAGTACCTCCACCGGTTCGGTGGGGGCGGGGAGTTGCTCGACGGTCATGGGGGTGTTCCGTTCAGCTGGGCGTGAGTGAGGGGGAGAGGGTTCCGGTGTGCGGGCGGCCGGACAGCGCGCGCCCCTGGCCGGGGGCGGACACCGGGCGGCGGTCCTGGGGCGGGATCACCGACGGCAGGGTGTCCCCGCGGTTCTCCAGGAAGAGCCGGCGGACGACGCGCTCGGCGGCGTATCCGTCGTCGTACGGGCAGAAGCGTTCGCGGAACGCGGCGCGCAGCTGGGCCGAGCGGGGCCCGCGCCAGGCGTCGGTCGCGAGGATGTCGATCAACTCGTCCTCGCTGCGCGCGAGGAGGCCGGGCGGGTGCGCGGTGATGTCGAAGTAGGCTCCGCGCGAGGCACGGTAGACCTCCCAGTCCTCGGCGTGGATGACGATGGGCCGGTCGAGGTTGGCGTAGTCGAACATCAGCGACGAATAGTCGGTCAGCAGTACGTCCGAGGCCAGGCAGAGCCGCTCGACGGACGGGTGCCGGGACACATCGAGGAAGGCCGACTGTCCGGCAGCGTGCTGGGCGCCGGTGTCGTAGAGGTGATGTGTGCGCATCAGGACCGTGAATCCGGGGCCAAGTTCGCGGGCGATCCGCTCCACGTCGAGGTCGGCGTGGAAGCCGGCGCGGTAGTCGCGGTGGGTGGGGGCGTAGAGCACGGCCGTGGAGTCGCGGGGGATGCCCAGTTCGGCGCGGACGCGCAGCACGTCGTCGGGGGTGGCCCGCAGGTAGATGTCGTTGCGGGGCTGGCCGTACTCCAGGGTGGTGAAGCCGGACGGGTAGGCGCGCTCCCAGGTGAGGCTGGAGTGGCGGCTGGAGGACAGGTTGTAGTCCCAGAGGTCCGCCTGGGCGAGGACGTGGGCGAAGTCCGTGGCCTTGGCGGCCGCAGGGAACTCCCGGAGGTCCAGGCCCATGTGCTTGAGCGGGGTGCCGTGGTGGGTCTGGAGGGTGAGCTGGCCGGCGCGCTTGGCGTAGCGGGGGTGCAGGTCGTCGTTGGTGACGAGGTACTTGGCGCGCGCCATCGCCGTCCAGTACGCGGCCGAGCCCGGCTGCAGGCGGTGTACCCCCGGCGGCAGGGTGGGGGCGTGTTCGGGGGTGGTGACCCAGGCGGTGCGGATGTGTGGCGCCAGCTCGCGCAGCCGGGCCTCGATGGCGGCCGGGTTGCAGACGTAGCCGCGGTTGTCGTACGCGGAGAAGACCGCCAGTTCCTGGTCGAGGGCGCGGCGCCGCTGCAGGCGGTAGTGCAGCCGCAGTGCCGCCTCGCGGATCCGGCCGTACCGCGCGGTGAGCCGGGCCTGCGCCCGCAGCCGGGTGCGGTGGACGCCGCCGAGCGCCTGGAAGGAGCGGCGGGCCCCGAGGCGCACCAGGGCGTGGCGCAGCCCCGCCTGGCTGAACGGGGTGACGCTGAAGGCCGGCGGGCGGTGCCGGCGGTAGTAGGCGCGGCATCGTGCGAAGTAGTCGGCGCGTGACGAACGCGGCAGCCGGTCGGGGGAGTTGTAGACGGTGGTGAGGTGGTCGAGCATCCGCCGGAAGAGGGCCGGGCGCCAGTGCTCCAGCCGGGGGTTGCCGTCGAGGAAGGCGAAGACCCGGTCGTACTGCTTGAAGATGTCGAAGTGCCGGCGGCTGGTGGTGCCGAGGACGGTGCCCCGGCGGCGCTGCCGGTAGCGGACGCACACCTGGTCCAGGACGGCGACGCTGCCGGCGGCCAGCAGCGCCGGATACGTCCAGGCGGTTGCCTCGTAGTAGCCGGCGGGGAAGGTGAGGGCCGCCCGCTCGGTGAACTCCCGGCTGTAGGCCTTGTTCCAGACGACGGTGAGGAGGTCGAGCAGCTCGGGGCGGTCGCCGAGGGTGAAGGTCTCGGGACCGTGCTGCCCCAGGTGCCCGGCGAGCCGGTTGCGCCGGGCCTCGCCGTGCCAGTAGGTGCGCTCGTAGTCGAAGACGAGGAGGTCGGGACCGCCGGTCTCCTTGAGGCGGTCCGCGACCGCCAGCAGGGCGCCGGGGGCGAGGGTGTCGTCACCGTCGAGGAAGAGCAGGTAGTCGCCGGTGGCGCGGAACAGCCCGGCGTTGCGGGCGTGGCCGGGGCCGACGTTCTCGGGGAGGTGGAGGGCGGTGATCCGGCGGTCGCGGTCGGCGAACTCGTCGATGATCTCGCCGCAGCCGTCCGGCGAGCCGTCGTCCACCACGATCAGCTCGAAGTCGGTGAAGGACTGGGTCGTTACGGATTCCAGGCAGGCGTGCAGATAGGCCTGAACCTTGTAGGCGGGCACGATGACGCTGAACCGGGGCAAGGGGCATCCAGGTGTTGACGCGGGCGCTGTGGACGGGCGCCCGCGTACACACGAGGATTGCTCGGTTATCGGATGAACAATGACGTACGCGGCCTGTGCCCGTTATATGCGGCGCAACGTCGCGGGGAGTGATCTGGTTACGGCTCGTGGAGTGTGCTTGATCGCGACTACTTCACGGCGCCGGCCATCACCCCCGAGACGAACTGCCGCTGGAAGGCGAAGAACACCACGAGCGGGATGACCATGGACACGAACGCGCCCGGCGCGAGGATGTCGATGTTGCTGCCGAACTGCCTGACCTGCTGCTGCAGGGCGACGGTGATCGGCTGCGAGCCGCTGTCGGCGAAGATCAGCGCCACCAGCATGTCGTTCCACACCCAGAGGAACTGGAAGATCCCGAGCGACGCGATGGCGGGGCCGCCCAGCGGCATGATCACGGTGGTGAAGAGCCGCAGCTCGCCGGCTCCGTCCAGCCGCGCCGCCTCCAGCAGTTCGCGAGGGATCTCGGCGAAGAAGTTCCGCAGCAGGAAGATCGCGAACGGCAGGCCGAAGGCGGTGTGGAAGAGGACGACGCCGGTGATGTCGCCGAAGATGCCGATCTTCCCGAAGAGCTGGGCGACCGGGATCAGCGCCACCTGGACCGGGACCACCAGCAGGCCCACCACGGCCAGGAACCACCAGTCGCGGCCGCGGAAGTCCATCCACGCGAAGGCGTAGCCGGCCAGTGAGCCGATGACGACGACGAGCAGGGTGGTGGGGACGGTGATCAGGATGGTGTTGAGCAGCGAGTTGACGACGGTGTCGTTGCTGAGCAGCGACTTGTAGTTGGAGACGGTGAGCTCGGAGGGGGCGCTGAACACCTTCCACCAGCCGGACGCCGCGATGTCCGTGGGGTCGCGCAGGGAGGACAGCAGCAGGCCGATGGTCGGCAGCAGCCAGAAGAGCGCGACCACGATGAGGAAGACGCGCACCGCGCCCCCGCTGACCCAGGAGGCGAGTTTCGCCGCGATCGCGCTCATCGTCGTGCCTCTCTGCGCAGCCGCCGGATATTGAAGATCATCACGGGCAGGACGAGCAGCAGCAGGAGGACGCCGATCGCACTGCCGACGCCCTGGTCGTTGCCGCCGCCGAAGGACTTCAGGTAGAGCTGCAGGGCGAGCACGTTGGCGTCGTTCTGCGAGGCGCCGGGGGCGATGATGTAGACCAGGTCGAAGATCTTCAGCACGTTGATCATCAGCGTGATGAGGACCACCACCAGCACGGGCGCCAGCAGCGGCACGGTGATCTTCCGGAACACCTGCCACTCGTTCGCGCCGTCCACCCGTGCCTGCTCCAGCAGTTCACGCGGCACGCCCGCCAGGCCCGCCGCGATGAGCACCATCGCGAAGCCCGCCCACATCCAGATGTACGAGACGATGATCGACGGTGTGACCAGGCTCGGACCGAGCCAGTCCACCCCGTTGTACTGGGTGGCGAAGTTGGACGAGGGCAGCCGCAGACTGGCGCCGGCCGCCGAGGCCGGCAGCGCGAACGTGCCGTCGTCGCCGGACTTCGCCGACGCGACGACCTTCCCGTCCTTGACCGCCTCGACCTTGACGCCGGGCAGCGCCTTCTCACCGGCGTCGATCTCGCCGGCCTTCCCGCCCCCACCGGGCTTGAAGTCCAGCCACACGGTGCCCGAGACCCCGCCGTCCGCCGCGGGAGCGGCCGCCTTCGCGTCGTGCGCACCGCCCGGGATCTTGTTCTGCGGGATCCCGATCAGCGGCAGCGCCGCCGGTGTGCCCGGCTGCGCCGGCGCCTTGCTGGTGAACGAGCCGCCCGCCGTCGGCGCCAGATCCGCGTTCGGGCGCGGTCTGGCACCCGGATAGGCGGACGCCTCGGCGAACGTGTCGTGGATCCCGACCACGACGGCGTTGGCGACACCGCGGTCCGGGTCGTTCTCGTACACCAGCCGGAAGATGATCCCCGCGGCCAGCATTGAGATCGCCATCGGCATGAAGACGACGAGCTTGAAGGCCGTGCCCCAGGAGACCCGCTCGGTCAGCACCGCGAAGATCAGGCCCAGCACGGTGGCCACCACCGGGGCGACGATCACCCAGATCGCGTTGTTCTTGACGGCCGTCAGGTTGGCGTGGTCGGTGAAGACCTCGCCGAAGTTCTTCAGGCCGACGAACGCGGAGTTGTCCGCGTCGAAGAAGCTGCGCTGGACGGTGTACCCGATCGGGTACACCACCAGCGCGCCCAGCAGCAGCAGCGCGGGCAGCAGGAAGGCCATCGCCACTGCGGGGCGGGTGCCCAGCAGGCTCTTGCGTTTCACGGGGGGTGGGCCGGCCGCGGCCGCGCCCCCCGTGGTCACCGTGGAGGCCACCGGCGCCTCAGTTCTTGTACGCCTTGGCGGCGTCCGCTTCGAGTTTGGCCTGGGCGCCCGCCACGTCGGTGGGCTTCACCAGGAAGTCCTGCAGGTCCTTCCACTCGCCCTCGCCCTTGGTGCCGCCGAAGGCGGCGGGCGCCTGGTCGGACATGTCGAAGCGGAAGTCGTCGCCCGCCGAGATCAGCGCCTGCGCGATCTTCCGGGAGACCTCGTCCGGGTAGGCCGACACGTCCAGCGACTTGTTCGGCGAAACGTAGCCGCCGGACGACGCCCACACCTTCGCCGCGTCGGTCGAGGCCAGGAAGGTCAGCAGCGCCTGGGCGCCCTTGCCGTCCTTCAGGACCACCGCGACGTCACCACCGCTGACCACCGGCGCCTTGCCGCTGCCGACGGCCGGGAAGGGGAACACCTTGGCGTCGGTGCCGACCTTCGCCTTGGTGCTGGAAGAGATCACCGCGGCCGAGAAGTCGCCCTCGTAGACCATCGCGGCGCCGGGCGGGGTGCCGGTGAACGTCTGGGAGATCGACTTCGGGAAGTCGGTCTGCAGGGCGCCGGTCGGGCCGCCCGCGACCAGGTCCTTCTTGCCGAAGAGCCCGGCGAGCGTGGTCAGCGCGTCCTTGACGGACGGGTCGGTCCACTTGATCTTGTGCTGGGCGAGCTGGTCGTACTTCTCGGGGCCCGCCTGGCTCAGGTAGACGTTCTCGAACCAGTCGGTCAGCGTCCAGCCGTCCGCGCCGCCGACCGATACCGGGGGCGTGCCCGACTCGAAGATGGTCTCCGCGGCCTTGAGGAACTCGTCCCAGGTCTTCGGCTCGGCGACGCCCGCCTGCTGGAAGGCCGCCGTGTTGTACCAGACCAGCGACTTGTTGGCGGCCTTGGCGTAGACCCCGTACTGCTTGTCCTTGTAGGCGCCGAGGTCCTGCCAGCCCTTCGAGAAGTTCTTCGTCAGCTGAGCCTGGGCCTCGGGGCCGATCGGCTTGATCCAGCCCTTGTCCGCGAACTGGTGCAGCACGCCGACCTGCGGCAGGAACGCCACGTCCGGCGGCGCCCCGCCCTGGATCTTCGTCCCCAGGAAGGTGGAGGTGCTGTCCCCGGTCGGGACGAACGTGACCGTCGCGCCGGTGCGCTTCTGGAACTCGTCCAGCACCTTCCGGAAGTTCTTCTGCTCGGCGCCGGTCCACACCGCGGCCACCTCGAGCTTCTGGCCCTTGAGATCCGGCAGCTGGAGCCCCGGCGACGACGCCGACGGAGCGCCGGACGACGGCCCGGCCTCCTTCTTGTCGTCACTGCCGCAGCCGGCCGCGGTGAGCGCCAGTGCGGCGGCCGCAACGACGGCCAGCGCGGTTCGTGCCTGGTGGTTGTGCGCGCGCGTGCTGAATGTACGCATCTGCTCATCCCCTCGGTCCGGTCCGTCTGTCCTACGCCCGCGCGGAACGGCGACGCAAGGGCATGGGCGGGGTATAGGGGTTGATCGTGACCTTGACGTGATGCGGCGTCAGAGGGGTTTGAAAACGCGAAAACTGGGCCCCCGCGCGAACCGGCTCAGCCCGCGGTTCGCGCGGGCGCCGGCGGTCGCGCATCCGTCACATCAGGGGCCGGGCCGGACCCGTCCCGGCGGACTCGGCGGCCCGCTGCAGCGCGCTGGCGAGCAGCGCGAGATCCGTCGGCCCGTTGCCGAGCTCGCGCAGCGGGCGCCGGGTCGGCGGGTCGCCCATCCGTTCCCACTCCAGCGGCACGACCGTGGGCCGCAGCGTCGCCGTACGGGGGATGCGCCCGCTGACCCGGCCCGCCTGGAACGGCGCCACCGCGCCGCCGGGACGGCGCAGATAGCCGCGGCCGGGCACCGCCTCGTCGAGACCCGCCGGGTCCTCGACATGGACCAGCAGCGCGGCCGAGGCGGGATCCTCGGTGCGCAGCGCGATCCGCAGCCGCGACTGCTCGTCCGCCTCGGTCCCCGAGGTGCGCTCCGGGCGCCCCGTCGACGCGACCAGGTGCACGCCGAGCCGTTCGCCCTCGCGGGCCACCGCTTCCAGCGCCCGGACGACGGAACCGGCCGCCGGGCGGCCGGGGCTGCCGAGCCCGGGGGCGACCAGCGCGTCGAAGTCGTCGACCACGACCACCAGCCGGGGGAGCGTGGAGTCGCTGCGGGTCTGGACGCGCAGCGCGCCCTGCTCGGACGGCTTGCGGCCGTCGCCCCGCGAGCCGTCGCCGCGCGGACCGTCACCCCGCACCGCCGACTGCCGGGGCACGGTCACCAACCGGTCCGCGTGCCACTGCGCGAAGCCCTGGCCGCCCAGCAGCTCCTCGCGGCGCTTGAGCTCCGCGCCGAGCGCCTGGGCGAACTCGCGCATGCGGGTGGGGTCGGAGGCCGCCAGGTACGTCGAGACGTGCGGCAGGTCGGTGACCGCGCGCAGGCCTTCGCCGCGCTCGGTGCCCGCGCCGTCGACCAGGACCAGCGCCAGCCGGTCCGGCCGCTCGGCGGCGGCGAGTGCGGAGGCGATCGAGCGCAGCAGTTCGGTCTTCCCCGAACCGGCGGCGCCGCCCACCATCAGATGCGGCCCCTCGGCCGCCAGGTCCACGACGACCCGGCCGCCGGAGCCCGAGCCCAGCACCGCGAGGGCCCGTCCCCCGGCTCGGGCGTAGCCGGTGAGGGCCGGCCCGCCGTCCTGCCCGGCCTCCTGGGCGCCGGTGTCGTCCGGGGAGCCGTCCCAGCGGGCGGTGATCTTGGCGGGGGTGGCCAGCGCCAGATCCAGCGCGTCCAGCAGCCGCACGGTGCGCGGAAGCGCGTTGCGGGCGCGCGGTGCGGCCGTGTCCGTCTCCCGCAGTGGCGCGAGCGCCCGCGCGAAGCGCTCGGCCCACGCGGGGGACACCGCGTCCACGACGACCTGGGCCGGCCCGTCCGGATCCATCCGCAGGGTCGTCGCCACATCGCCGGACAGCTGGGCGACGGCGCCGCACCCGGTCGCGAGCCGGTCCGGCGACTCGGCCAGGCACAGCACGTGCACGCCGACCGAGGGGCCGACCGCCGCTATCCGGTCGAGGGCGTCGCGCAGCGTCGCGGAACCGGGGTCGCCGTCCACGACGACCAGGGTGAACGGGCCCTCGCGCCCGGCGGCGGCCTCGGCCACGGCCTCCGGCGCGGCCCCGGCCCAGCCGGAGCCCAGCGGCCCCTCCTCCAGGCGGCGGGCGAGTTCCGAGACCCGGGCCACCGCCTGCTCGCGGTCGAAGGCCAGCAGCAGCCGGCAGTCCTGGCCGTGCGCGGGACGCAGCTGCGGCAGCCAGTTGAGCCAGGACCATTCGTCGGCCCGCTGCTCGGCGCCGCGCGAGCGGTCCGCACTGATCAGGACGAGCTCCAGCGTGCTGGGGGCGTGCAGCGCGCAGGCCTGCGCCAGCACCGCGCGGGCCAGCCCGGCCAGCCGCGGCCGGGGGCCGGCGAGGCCGAGCGCGAAGGTGTGCGGATCGCGCAGGTCGACGGTGAAGGGGACGGTGCGCAGGGTGCCGGCGCCGTCCTCCGACGGCAGGTCGGCGGTGCCCAGCCGCAGGGTCAGCGCGTCCGGATGGTCGGGCCCGCGCTCCCACAGCCGGTGCCCCGGGCCGAGCGCGGTCAGCAGCACGGTCGCCGGATCGGGCCAGCGCCGGCGCAGCGCGGCCGACTCGGCGGAGAGCCGGGCGCCGTCCGCGCCCTGGGCCGCGCCGCCGCTCCGGCCGGCCGCCAGCCGCCGTGCCCACGCTCCTATGGTCCCGGCGACCCGCCCGCCGCCGGGCTGCGGCGGTTGCTGTGGCTGGGGCGGGCGGGGGACGCGGACCGTGTCGTCCGGCCGCAGCCGTTCGCCGCGGCCGTACGTCGCGGTCTCGTCCGGCCCCGGGGCACCGTCATCCGCGTAGCCGTGCGAACCGCTGCGGGGGGTGTCCAGCCGGCCCGAGGGCCGGGCGGCAGGCGGGGCGGGCGGCCGCGGCGGCCTGGGGGCCGTCTCGGGAGCCGGGCGGCCCGCGGGGGCGGCCTCCGGGCGGGGGCCGGGGTACGTGGCGGAGCCGTGGCCGCCGCCGGTCCGTTCGGCCGCGGGTGCGCTTCCGGTGGGGAGGGTGACCCGCAGGTGGCCCTCGCTGTCGGGCGCCGCCGGGACGGCGGCGTCGCGCGGACCGGGCTCCACGTGGAGGGTGGATTCGCCGATCCGCAGCAGCGCGCCGGGCGGCAGCGCGACCGGCCGCTCCCCGACGGGGCGGTCGTCGACGGTGGTGCCGTTGGTTGAGCCGAGGTCGGCGACGGTGACCCGGCCGTCGGCGGCGACGGTGACCGCGCAGTGCAGCCGGGAGACGTCGGGGTCGTCCAGCGGGACGTCGGCCTCGGCGGAGCGGCCGACCCTGACCTGGCCACCCTGCAGCAGATGGACTCCGCCCGAGTCCGGGCCGCCGATGACGCACAGCCGGGCCGGGACGGACGCGCCCGGCGGCGGCTCCGCGTGCTGCTCGGCGGGGGTGTGCAGGGAGAGCACGGCGCCGTCCACGAGGGGCGGCATGCCGAGCAGGGCACCCGGGTCGAGCCGCTCGGCGCCCGAGTAGAGCGCGACGGAAGAGCCGGAGGAGCGCGCGGGCCGGCCGTCGCCGGCTCCGGACGCGAGCGCTCCGGAAACCGCGCTCAGCGCGGTCCCCGCGGGCGCGGTGACCAGCACGTCGCAGGTGCGTCCCGCTCGGCCGCTGCGCGGCCCGAGGACGGTCAGCCGGATCTGCATCTCGTCCGCGGTCCCTTCTGCCCGGATGCCTGGCAGGAAACTCCCCACCGCGCACGGGCGCGTCGACACGTACAAGCACGAGCGGGCGGGCCCCTGTTGCCCCGTCACACCCGTACGGGATGCATCCTCCCACCTGCCACCGACAACCCGCCCCCGGTCCCGACAGTAGTGATCTTGAATGATCAGTTGCTGACCGTAAAGGTGCTGCTTGTCGCAATGAGGAGCTGTTCCGGGGCAACCAAGCGGCGGTCGCCGGCGTCCTACTTCCGAGCTCCGCAGTGCGTACCGGCGGTCACACACGGCCACACGCGCCTCGGTGCACGCGGTAGGCAGCGGGCCGCCGGGGCTGTCCGCACTACAGTTGGCACGGTCGGGCCCGACGGGTCGCGGCGGAGCAGGGATCCACCGGGTACTCCTTCCACCGGGTACCACGAAGCACCACCGAGACCAGGGAGTGCATGACGTGCGGCCGGTAGGCAGCAAGTACCTCCTCGAGGAGGTACTCGGACGCGGGGCCACGGGGACCGTCTGGCGCGCCCAGGTGCGCGACGAGGACGGCGTCGTCGCGATCAAGGTGCTCAAGGAAGAGCTCGCGAGCGACCCCGACATCGTGATGCGCTTCCTGCGCGAGCGCGCCGTACTCGTACGCCTGCGCCACCCGCACATCGTGCGGGTCAGGGACCTCGTGGTCGAGGGCGATCTGCTCGCGCTGGTGATGGACCTGGTCGACGGTCCGGACCTGCACCAGTACCTGCGCGAGAACGGCCCGTTCTCGTCGGTCGGCGCCGCCCTGCTGACCGCCGCCGTCGCCGACGCGCTCGCCGCCAGCCACGCCGACGGCGTGGTCCACCGCGACCTCAAGCCCGCCAACGTGCTGCTCGCCACCACCTACGGCGACGACGGCAGCGCGCACATGCACCCGATGCTCACCGACTTCGGCATCGCCCGTCTGGCGGATTCGCCCGGCATCACGCGCACCCACGAGTTCGTCGGCACCCCGGCCTACGTCGCGCCGGAGTCCGCGCAGGGCAAGCCGCAGACGTCCGCCGTCGACCTGTACGGCGCGGGCATCCTGCTCTACGAGCTGGTCACCGGTCGCGCGCCGTTCCGCGGCGACAACGCGCTGGAGGTGCTGCACGCGCACCTGAGCCAGGATCCGGTGCGCCCCGGCAACGTGCCGGAACCGCTGTGGACCGTCATCGAGCGGTGCCTGCGCAAGAACCCGGAGGAGCGGCCCAGCGCCGAGAACCTGGCCCGCGCGCTGCGCGTGGCCGCCGCCGGGATCGGCGTGCACGCGACTCCCGCCGAGGCGGAGGCGGCGCTCGGCGTCGCCGCGCTGCTCAGCCCCGACCTCGCGCCGACCACCGTCCCCGGCAGCGCCGACCCGACCCAGGTGCTGCCCTCGCACCGCTACGACCCGAACGGCGCGACCGGCGTACTGCCGCTCACCGGCCCGGCCGGGCCCGGCGCCGACGGCACCCGCGTCAGGCCGCCGGTGCCCGGCGGCCCGCCGCAGGGCCGGCCGGACCAGCAGGGCCCGCACCCCTGGCAGTCCCAGCTCGACGCGGCCCGCCAGCGTGGCGAGCAGACCGAGCTGCAGTACCTCGACCCGGAGCAGGACCCGCTGCGCCGCAGGCCGCGACGGCAGCCCGGCGGTCAGCAGCAGGACCGGGGCCGGCAGGACCAGCAGGGTCAGAACCAGCAGGGTCGGAACCAGTACCAGCAGGGCCAGGGGCAGTATCAGCAGCAGGGCCAGCAGCCCTACGCGCCGCAGCAGCCGTCCAGGCCCCAGCCGCGGTACCAGCAGCCGCAACAGCCCCAGCAGCAGGTCCAGCCGCGCTATCAGCAGCCGCAGCCGCAGCGGTACGAGCCGCAGCGGCCGCCGGAGCCCGATCCCCGGCGCGAGCCGCGGCCGCGCGGCGCCAACCCGATGAAGATCCCGGGCCTGGGCTGCCTCAAGGGCTGTCTGACGACGATTCTCGTGCTGATCGTCATCTTCGTTGTGGTCTGGTACACCACGCCGCTCCCGGAGTGGGTCGACAGCGGCCAGAACCTCTGGGACACCACGACGGGCTGGATCAGCACCGCCTGGGACAAGGTCAACGAGGTGGCGGGGTCGGCCAACTGACCCCGGCCGCGTTCCCCGCGTACCTCGACCCGGACCCGGATCCGAACCCGGATCCGGACCCGAACACGTCCGCCGCCGACCTTCCGCGTACGCCGCGTGGAGCCTCGTCATGTCCGCTCCCGACACCCATCGCAGGTGCCATGCTGGCGACTTGTCGACACCTGGCGGGTGATTTCCGTTGCAGAAGCACACGTCACCGCACACCGGCCCCCCGAACGGCCGCCGAGCCGCGTAGTTTTGTCGCCAACGCGACAGCGCCGCATACGGCGCGACGGACCGTCGGAGGAGTCGGAGCAGGCCTTGGCAAGGAAGATCGGCAGCCGGTACACCGCCCACCAGGTGCTGGGGCGGGGATCCGCCGGCACGGTGTGGCTGGGTGAGGGCCCCGAGGGTCCGGTCGCCATCAAACTGCTGCGCGAGGACCTCGCCTCCGACCAGGACCTCGTGGGCCGCTTCGTGCAGGAGCGCACCGCGCTGCTCTCGCTGGACCACCCGCAGATCGTCGGCATCCGCGATCTCGTCGTGGACGGCACCGACCTCGCACTGGTCATGGACCTGGTGCGGGGCACCGACCTGCGGTCCCGCCTGGAGCGCGAGCGCCGGCTGGCCCCCGAGGCCGCCGTCGCCATCGCCGCCGACGTCGCGGACGGCCTCGCCGCCGCGCACGCCGCCGGCGTCGTGCACCGCGACGTCAAGCCCGAGAACGTGCTGCTCGACTCCGCCGCCCCCACCGGGCCCGGCGGCGCTCCGCCCGCGCTCCTCACCGACTTCGGCATCGCCCGCCTCGTCGACTCCCCGCGCCGTACCCGGGCCACCCGCATCATCGGCACCCCGGACTACCTCGCCCCCGAGATCATCGAGGGGCTCCCGCCGCGCGCGAGTGTCGACATCTACGCCCTGGCGACCGTGCTCTACGAGTTGCTGGCCGGTTTCACGCCGTTCGGCGGCGGCCACCCCGGCGCCGTGCTGCGCCGCCACGTGACCGAGACCGTCGCGCCGCTCCCGGACATCCCCGACGAACTGTGGCAGCTGCTCGCGCAGTGCCTCGCCAAGTCGCCCGCGTCCCGGCTCACCGCCGGTGAGCTGGGTGAACGCCTGCGGGACCAGCTGCCGCGGCTGGCCGGTCTGCCGCCGCTCGACGTGGACGCGCCGGACGAGCACCCGGCCGACGCCGACGAGGACACCCCGTACGAGCAGGACATCGGGCTCTTCGAGCCGCCGAGCCACCGCGGCGCCGTGCCGCTGGTGCGCGGCGCGGCCCCCGACTCCAGCCGCGACACCCACACGAGCATCAAGCTGCCCACCGCCGAGGAACTGGCCGGGTACGGCCGGAGCGCCCGCTCCGGCGGCGGTCCCGGTGGTGCGGGGGCGGCCGCCGGCCGACCCGCGAGCCCGCGGCACCGTGCCGTCTCCGACGCCGTGCGCCGCCGCCGGGTGAGGGTGGGCGCGGCGGCCGCCGCCGCGCTGGTCGTCGCGGGGCTGGGCGGCTGGGGCGTCGCCTCGCTGGGCGGCGACTCCGGGTCGGAGGCCCCGGCGGACAACGACCACCCCAGCACCGCCCCGCCCACCACGCACCCCACCGCGCCCACCGCGGGCGCCGCCTCACCGCAGGGCTCGGTCGGCGCTCCGGTCGAGCTGCCGCGCTGGTCCGCGTTCAGCGCGGTCCCCGCGCCCCGCGTGAAACTGGTCGGCGGCCCGCGCGCCATCACCGTCTCCGGGACCACGTACGTCTTCGCCCGCGGCGAGGACAACGACGTCTGGTACGTCACCCGTGGCGCGGGCGCCGCGGGCGACTACAGCGCCTGGCAGCACCTGACGGGTATAGGAGTCGCCGACGACCCGGCCGTCGTCTCGGCCTCGCCGGGCCGGCTGGACCTGTTCGCCCTCGGCACGGACGGCCTGCTCTACCGGCGGACCATGATCGGCAAAGCCTGGAACCAGTGGTACCAGGTCGACGAGCGGACCCGGTTCGACGCCGCCCCGGCCGCCGCGTCCTCCGAGCCCGGCCGGATCGACCTCGTCGGCCGCTCCGGCGGCGAGCTCGTCACCGCCTCCCTCGTCGGCACCCGCTGGAACGCCTGGTCGGTGGTCCCCACCCCCGGCCGCATCACCGCCGCCCCCGGCCTCGTCTCCCGCGCCAAGGGGACCCTGGACGCGTTCGTCGTCCGCAAGGCCGACGGCGCCGTGCTGCGCCTGCCCTACTCGGGGGGCGCCTGGCGGCCCCCGGTCGTCCTGCGGGGTCTGGACGCCGCCGGCCGTCCGGAACCGCTGGCCTCCGGCGACCGGGTCTACGCCTTCGCCCCCGCTTCCTCCGGCGGCCTCTCCCAGGCCGCGGGCCCCGTCACCGGCGGCGCGGAGTGGTCCGTCGCCGCCCTGCCCGGCGCCACCGCGGCCACCACCCCGGCTGCCGTCACGTCGTCGGGGCGTGTCCTGGAGCTGTACGTCCGCACGCCGGCCGGCGCCCTCAGCCGCGCGACGGCGCAGGTCTGAGAGGCGTCTCCGCGGCGGCCCGTGCGGAGCCTCCCGCCAGATGATCGCCACCGGGCGAGAACGTCCCGTTCGACCAGCCGGTACTCTGGACCCGTGGCAGTCGTCGATGTATCCGAAGAGCTGAAGTCCCTCTCCTCGACCATGGGGTCGATCGAGGCCGTCCTGGACCTCGACGCGATGCGGGCCGATATCGTCGTCCTCGAGGAGCAGGCCGCCGCGCCGTCCCTCTGGGACGACCCGGACGCGGCGCAGAAGATCACGAGCAAGCTCTCGCACCTCCAGGCCGAGCTGCGCAAGGCCGAGCAGCTCCGCAGTCGTATCGACGACCTGTCGGTGATGTTCGAGCTCGCCGAGGACGAGGGCGACGCCGATGCCCTCGCCGAGGCCGAGGAAGAGCTGGTCTCGGTCCGGAAGGCGCTCGACGAACTCGAGGTCCGCACCCTCCTCTCGGGTGAGTACGACTCCCGTGAGGCCCTGGTCAACATCCGTGCGGAGGCCGGTGGCGTGGACGCCGCCGACTTCGCCGAGCAGCTCCAGCGCATGTACCTGCGCTGGGCCGAGCGGCACGGCTACCAGACGGAGGTCTACGAGACCTCCTACGCCGAAGAGGCCGGCATCAAGTCGACCACCTTCGCCGTGAAGGCCCCCTACGCGTACGGCACCCTCTCCGTCGAACAGGGCACCCACCGCCTCGTGCGGATCTCGCCCTTCGACAACCAGGGCCGCCGCCAGACGTCCTTCGCGGGCGTCGAGGTCCTCCCCGTCGTCGAGAAGACCGACCACCTCGAGATCGACGAGTCGGAGCTGCGCGTCGACGTCTACCGCGCCTCCGGCCCCGGCGGCCAGGGCGTCAACACCACCGACTCCGCGGTGCGGTTGACCCACATCCCCACCGGCATCGTGGTCTCCTGCCAGAACGAGCGCTCGCAGATCCAGAACAAGGCCAGCGCCATGAACGTCCTCCAGGCCAAGCTCCTCGAGCGCCGCCGCCAGGAGGAGCAGGCGCTGATGGACTCCCTCGGCAAGAGCGACGGCGGGAACTCCTGGGGCAGCCAGATGCGTTCGTACGTCCTGCACCCGTACCAGATGGTCAAGGACCTGCGCACCGACTACGAGGTCGGCAACCCGCAGGGAGCCCTCGACGGTGACATTGACGGCTTCATCGAGGCGGGCATCCGCTGGCGCAAGGGCCAGCAGAAGGCTTCCCAGGACTAGTTCCTGCGCGCCCATCTCTGTCGGCAACTGCCACCCAATGGGTGGCAGTTGCCACTTTTATGTCACAGCCATGTACACAACTGCCCGGCAAACAACCCTAATCCCGGCATTCCGGCTGGAATGACCTTGACGCTGCCGAGGATTATGGGAAAGGTGTTGCGCGGCATGCGCATGACCGGACGTGAGTTGCCGTCCGGTCCATGGCTGCTCCACTTACAGAGATCCGCTACTGGGGGTACTTACCAGATGAGCAAGAAAAACACCCGACTGCGTCTGGCGCGCATAGCCGCCGCCGCGGTCATCGCCGCGGGCGCGTCCCTGACGGCCGTGGGCGTGGCTCAGGCCGTGTCCGTGGACGTCACGGTGGCCGCTCCCGGCGTCGACGAGACCACCACGGGCACGCCGACGGACCCGCCGCCGACGACGACGACTCCGCCGCCGGGCGAGACGACTCCGCCGAAGACGGACCCGCCGCCGACGACGACTCCGCCGCCCAGCGAGACGACTCCGCCGAAGACGACTCCGCCGGCCACGACCACCAAGCCGCCGACCGGCACCACCAAGCCGACGACGAGCCCCACCACGGTCGCTCCGTCTCACAGCACCGGTACCACCGGTGGCAACAGCGGCGCCTGCACCCTCACCGGTGACAGCGTCGACTGCAACAACACCGGCACCGACAGCCACAACACCATCCCGGTGGCCCAGGGCAGCACCAACCAGGAGCTGGCCAAGACGGGTTCGGGTGAGACCACCTTCCTGCTGGTCGGTGCCGCGACGATGATCGCCGGTGGCGTCGGCTTCCGCATGATGCCGCGCCTCACCAACCGGCGCACGGCTGCCTGAACAGGCCGCCAGTAGCTGATACATCCCGAGAGGGGCCCGGAGCGCGCAGGCGGCGCGCTCCGGGCCCCTCTCGTTGCGTACCCGCCTCGGGACGGGCCCGGTGCGGACTGTCTGCGCAGCTTGTGCGCTGCGCTTCATGCAGCGTTGGCAGCACGCGTCACGTCATCAGTCCCGCGTTACCGTGATCACTTGGCCGGGGCGACCGGCGGCGGCTTGCCGCTCACGGCGTGGCCTCCCCACGCGCGTCACGGAGCGCCTGCCGCAGCTGGGCAGCAGTTTCGCAGTCAACGCCATCCGCCCGGCACGCGACCTTGCAGCCCATGACGTGGTCGAGCCACGCGCGGTACGCGAACTGCGCACGCCCCTTGGCCGTATCCACCGCCAGCGCGCCGACTTCCGGAATCGCCTCATCGCTCATGGATGGATCATCACGCCGGCAATCAGGACGTAGGAACCTCTCCCAAAACCCACTTCGGGACGTCCCAGACCGGGTAAAACGTCCCTAGTGCCGTCCCAGCAAGTGGGGAGAGACTCGGATGCCAAACGAACGATTACGTGCAGTCATGGCGGCCGGAGGCTGGACACACGCCACTCTTGCGGCGAAAGCCGAGGTAGATCCCAAGTCCGTCGAACGGTGGGTCAATCTCGGTCGTACACCGCGCCGTGTCACGGCCATGCTGGCGGCGGAGACGCTAGGAGAAGACGTGAACGCTCTATGGCCGGCGCGCTCCCGGCAGGCCCGTGCCGCTCGCGCCGTCAGTCCCGAATTGGTGGCGCTCTACGAACAGCGCGCGGACGTTCCCCCGTCTGCCTTCGTGGACATGCTGCTGCAAGCGCGTGAACAGATCGACGTGTTGGTGTACGCCGCCGTCTTCCTTCACGAGGCATATCCCCGGCTCAATGAACTGCTGCGGGAGCGGGCTGCCGCAGGCTGCGCGATCCGGATCGCGGTAGGTGATCCGGACAGTTCCAACGTTCAGCAGCGTGGCCAGGAGGAGCGGTTCGGCCACGGCATCGAGTCGCGCTGCCGACTTGCCCTTATGCACTACCGGGCCCTCACCGGTGTGTCCGGCATCGATATCCGCATGCACGGAACCACCCTCTACAACTCTCTCTACCGCGCAGATGATCAAGCGCTGGTCAACGCTCACGTCTGGGGAGTGAACGCGTACGCGGCCCCGGTCTGGCATCTTCGCCGCAACACCGGTGGTGGATTGTTCGACACATACGCAGAGAGCTTCGCTGCCGTGTGGGCGACCGCGACGCCAGTACAGGAGGTGTGACCATGGCACGCACCGAGTACTACGACGACCCGAACGCGCCCGAGCCGAACAGCTTGGTCGTGGCGGCTTCCGCCGTCGTCACCGACGATGAGGGCCGGATTCTGCTCCAGCGCCGGAGCGACAACGATCTCTGGGCATTGCCGGGTGGGGGTATGGACATGACGGACTCACTGCCGGGAACAGCCATTCGTGAAGTCAAGGAAGAGACCGGCCTTGACGTGGAGATCACGGGCCTTGTCGGCACGTACACCGACCCCCGTCACGTGATCGCCTACTCGGACGGCGAAGTCCGACGGCAGTTCAACGTCTGCTTCACCGCCCGCATTGTCGGTGGCCGACCGGCCATCTCCGACGAGTCCACGGAGCTCCGGTTCATTGCCCCGGACGACCTTGCCGACCTTGCCATGCACCACACACAGCGGCTCCGGATCAGCCACTACCTGGAGCATCGCGAACAGCCGCACCTCGGGTGACTTCGCGTCGTTGCACAACGCAAGTTCGGAAGTAGCTTGCGAGCTGATCACCAATGCGTACCAGCACGCCAAGGGGGCGCCTCCCCCCCTCCGCGCGGTCAAGGTGCGCAGCGCCGCAGACGCACCCCTTCACGCTGTTCGGACCCCGGCCCGGACCCCGCCGCTCGGGCCCGGGCCCCTATATGCGCCGCTCACGCAGCGCGCGCGCTCAGGTGGCGTGTTCTACTACCAGGACGACGGCCAGCAGGGCCACCAGGAGGGCGATGAGGGCGGCCGGGCTCAGGGCCGACCAGGGGTTCTCCTGCTGGAGGCGGGCGCGGTTGGCGCGGCAGACCGCGCAGCGGCCCTCGCTCACGGGGCCGGCACAGTTCGCGCACACCAGTCGGTCGGATGTCATGCGATCTCCTCCTCCGCCGGTGAACGCGCCATTGGGCCGTTCGGTTCCTCCACTGTGCCAGCTTCGGCCGGAATCGGCGCGCCTCGCATGATTTCACAGCGTGAGGTGCAGGCCTCGATGCCTGGTTTGCCCCCCTGTGCCCTGTGCGCAAACACACGAACCCAGGACGCCGACTGCGCGCCCCTACGCCGTTCGCGTATGGTCGCCCACACCAGGAGAGCCGCCCCTGCGGTTGTCCGCCCCCAATATCCGGCTACCTCACTGGTGCGAACGTGATCCGATTCGACAGCGTCACCAAGACCTACCCCAAGCAGAACCGTCCTGCACTTCGGGATGTCTCGCTGGAGATCGAGAAGGGCGAGTTCGTCTTCCTCGTCGGTTCGTCGGGGTCCGGAAAGTCGACCTTCCTCCGGTTGATCCTGCGCGAGGAGCGGACGGACACCGGCATGGTGCACGTCCTGGGCAAGGATCTGGCGAGGCTCTCCAACTGGAAGGTGCCGCAGATGCGGCGCCAGCTGGGCACGGTCTTCCAGGACTTCCGGCTGCTTCCGAACAAGACCGTCGCGGAGAACGTGGCGTTCGCGCTGGAAGTGATCGGCAAGCCCCGCGGGACGATCCGCAAGACGGTCCCCGAAGTGCTGGACCTCGTCGGCCTGGCCGGCAAGGAGGACCGCATGCCGGGCGAGCTGTCCGGTGGTGAGCAGCAGCGTGTGGCCATCGCCCGCGCCTTCGTCAACCGGCCGATGCTGCTGATCGCGGACGAACCGACGGGAAACCTCGACCCGCAGACCTCGGTCGGCATCATGCGTCTCCTGGACCGCATCAACCGCACCGGGACCACCGTGGTGATGGCCACCCACGACCAGAACATCGTCGACCAGATGCGCAAGCGCGTCATCGAGCTCGAGAAGGGGCGACTGGTGCGCGACCAGTCGCGCGGTGTCTACGGCTACCAGCACTGAACCGAACCGGGTTCCGTTCCGTAGTCATAGCCACCAGCCCCCTGAAAGGACATCATGCGCGCCCAGTTCGTCCTGTCGGAGATCGGCGTCGGTCTCCGGCGCAATCTCACCATGACCTTCGCGGTGATCATCTCGGTCGCCCTGTCGCTCGCCCTCGCGGGCGGAGCCTGGCTCGCCAGTCAGCAGGTCGACGCCATGAAGGGGTACTGGTACGACAAGGTCCAGGTGTCGATCTTCCTCTGCAACAAGGCGGACGTGAAGAGCACCCCTTCGTGCTCCAAGGGCGCTGTCACGGAGGAGCAGAAGAAGGCGATCAAGACCGACCTGGAGAAGCTCCCGGTCGTCGAGACCGTCTTCTACGAGTCCGCGCAGGAGGCGTACAAGCACTACCAGGAGCAGTTCAAGGACTCGCCGGTGGCCGGGTCCCTCTCTCCTGACCAGTTGCAGGAGTCGTACCGCGTCAAGCTCAAGGACCCGACGAAGGTCCAGGTCGTCTCCAGCGCCTTCGCCGGCCGTCCCGGCGTCCAGGAGGTGCAGGACCAGCGCAAGTTGCTGAAGAACCTCTTCGACCTGCTCGGCGGCATGACGTGGATGGCGTTCGGAACCATGGTCTTCATGGTGATCGTCGCGATGCTGCTGATCATCAACACCGTGCGCGTCTCGGCGTTCAGCCGACGGCGGGAGACCGGGATCATGCGCCTGGTGGGCGCCTCCGGCTTCTACATCCAGATGCCGTTCATCGCCGAGGCGGCCTTCGCCGGGCTGGTCGGCGGCGGGGTGGCCTGCGGCATGCTGATGACCGGCCGGTACATGCTGATCGACCACGGGCTGAAGCTCCAGGACAAGATCCCGCTGGTGCACTTCCTCGGCTGGGGCGACGTCATCAAGGTCCTGCCCCTGGTGCTGGTGTGCAGCATCCTGATGCCGTCCCTCGCGGCTCTCGTCACGCTCCGTAAATACCTCAAGGTGTGAGCGCCGCTTCGGGCGGTCTGCGGTCAACTCTCCGTATGGCGCCCGTTTCTGCCCTAGACTTCCCGCCATGTCCGGCCGGCTGATGTTCGGGACGCCCCGCGGTTCACACCGCGGGGTCGCCCTGACGTTCGTGTGCGCGGGCCTCGGCGCGGTGCTGGCCACCGGCGTGGCGGCCGGCGCCCTGGCCGTTCCCGCGCGGTCCGCGTCGGCGCCGCAGAGCCGGATCCCGGCGGGCAACGTCGCCGACTCCGACGAGATCGCGAAGGCGATCGACGACGGCAAGGTCGGCCCGGAAGCCGCTGAAGAGCTGGTCAGCCGCAGCGGCGACCGCTGGTCCTCGTTCTACACCGCCCAGGAGTACGCGGGCCTGCAACAGGCCCTGGACGGCCGCTACGTGGGCGTGGGGATCTGGGTGCGGCGCACCGGCGGCGGCTGGATCCAGGTGGCCCGGGTGCAGGCCGGCAGTCCCGCGGCGCTCGCGCGGGTGCGGGTCGGCGACCGGCTGCGGTCGATCGACGGGGTGCGGGCGGACGGCAAGCCGGTCACGGACGTCGTGGCGGAGCTGCGCGGCGACAACGTCGCCGGGTCCGTCGTCCGGCTCGGGCTGGAGCACGAGGGCGCCGACGCCGGCACCGGCGACCGTAACCGCGACATCACGCTGCGTCGCGAGGTGCTGGCCACCGAAGCCGTCACCGTCGGCACGTTGGAGGGGGACGTCACCTCCATCAAGATCGAGGCGTTCACCAAGGGCGTCGGCGGCCAGGTGCGGTCCGCGGTGCGCGACGCGGTGCGCGCCGGCAGCCGGGGCGTGCTGCTGGATCTGCGCGGCAATTCCGGCGGTCTGGTCACCGAGGCCGTCACCGTCTCCTCCGTCTTCCTCGACGGCGGCCTCGTCGCTACCTACGACGTGCACGGCCGGCAGCGCGCCCTCTACGCGAAGGACGGCGGCGACACCGTGACCCCGCTGGTGGCCGTGGTCGACGGCGGCACCATGAGCGCCGCGGAACTGCTCGCGGGCGCGTTGCAGGACCGCGGCCGGGCGGTCGTGATCGGCTCGCGGACCTTCGGCAAGGGCTCGGTGCAGATGCCCAGCGAACTGCCGGACGGCTCGGTCGCCGAGCTGACCGTCGGCCACTACAGCCTGCCCGACGGGCGGAACGTGGACGGCCGGGGCATCGAACCGGATCTGACGGTGAACGGCGGCTCGGCCCCCGCGGGGGCCTCCGACGCGGCGGTGACGGAGGCCAGGGAAGTATTGAGTGGCCTCAGACCCCCCTCCTAGTGCGAGAATGGCCGCGCTATGACGAAAGAGACTGGTCTCAAGCTGATCGCGCAGAACAAGAAGGCGCGCCACGATTATCTGATCCTGGACACCTTCGAGGCGGGCCTGGTGCTGACCGGCACCGAGGTCAAGTCGCTGCGCATGGGCCGCGCCTCGCTGGTGGACGGCTTCGCGCAGCTGGACGGTGGTGAGGCGTGGCTGCACAACGTCCACATCCCCGAGTACACGCAGGGGACGTGGACGAACCACGCGGCCCGCCGGAAGCGCAAGATGCTGCTGCACAAGGCCGAGATCGCGAAGCTGATCCACAAGACGCAGGAGTCGGGCCACACGATCATCCCGCTCCGGCTGTACTTCAAGGACGGCCGGGCGAAGGTCGAGATCGCGCTGGCCAAGGGCAAGAAGGAGTACGACAAGCGGCAGACCCTGCGCGAGAAGCAGGACACCCGCGAGTCGAACCGCGCGATCTCCGCGGTCAGGCGACGCCAGCGCGCCTGACGGGCGCGCCGCGGCCGCACGGGAATGCAGTGGCCCGGCAACGTGTTGGTCACGTACGATGGGTGCAGCGCCACCGGGTCCGTCGGGTTCGCCCGCCAGTTCCGGTGACACTTTGAAAAATCAACATGGGGATGATCGGTTTCGACTGGGGATGTCGAAGCAGGGGAAGCGAGCCGAGGAAGCGGCAATGATCTCGTTAACCATATGTCGCAAAACATAATCGCCAACACCAAGCGCGATGCCTCCGCTTTCTCCCTCGCTGCCTAATAAGTAGCTAGGAAGAAAGCTCTACGGAGTGTCAGCCCAGGAGCTGTTCCCGGCCTGGATCCTGGCATAATCAAGGGAACTAAACTTCATGACCCGGTCACGGGGGCTTGAAGGAAACCAAACAGTGACTGAGCCCGTTGGCAACTTGTCCGCGTGATTGCCAGGGCTGAGAAAAGCACAGCGGACTGCGCTCGGAGAAGCCCTGATTCCGCACCACAGGACGCGGGTTCGATTCCCGCCATCTCCACCAACCCCATGTATGACGAAGGCCTCGCCGCTCACCGCGGTGGGGCCTTTCTCATGCGTGGACGCGGGTGCGCGGGCGTACCCGCAGCGCCAGGGCGGCGGCGAGGGCGCCCGCGGCGGCGGGGAGCCAGAAGCCGGTGCCCGCGGGGAAGCGTTCGGCTGCGGTGCCCGCGAGGGCGGCACCGGCGGAGATACCGGCCAGGATGCCGGTGACGGCGACCGTCATGCCCTCGTTGAGGCGGTTCGGCGGCGCGAGGCTCTGCACCAGGGTCATGCCGTTGACCATGGTGGGGGCGGTGGCGCAGCCGGCGAGGAAGAGGCAGCCGGCGAGCGTCGGCAGGTCGCGGGCGAGCAGCGGCAGGGTCATCAGGGCCGCCATCGCCGCCACCGCGGCCGCGAAGCGGGTGGTGGCGGGGCCGGTGGGCCGGTACAGGCCGTAGAGCAGGCCCGCGGCGCCCGATCCGGCGGCCTGCAGGGCGAGGACGACGCCGGCGGCCGACGCGTGGCCGCGGGCGTCGGCGAAGGCGATCGTGGTGACCTCCAGCGTGCCGAAGATCACCCCGGTGCAGAAGAACACCGCCAGCAGGGCCGGCAGGCCGGGCACCCGGAGCAGGGAGCCGGTACGGGTCGCGGGGCGTCCCGCGGCGGGCGGCTCCGTGCCGCGCTGGGCGATGAAGAGCAGGACCCCCGCGAGCAGCAGGACGTTCGCGACCAGCATGCCCGCCTCGGGGAAGAGCGCCGTGCACAGGAATGCCGCCAGCACCGGGCCGAGCAGATAGCAGAACTCGTCGGCGACCTGCTCGAAGGAGTTGGCCACGTGGCGGGCCGCGGGGTCGTCGCGGTAGAGGTGCGCCCAGCGGGCGCGGGCCATGCCACCGGTGTTCGGGGTCGTCGACTTGGCGGTGTACGTGGCGAAGAGCGTCCAGGACGGGGCGTCGTACCGCACGCACAGCAGGAGGGCGAGGCAGGCCGTCACGGACCACACGGTGGCCGGCAGCGCGACCCTGGCCTGCCCGTACCGGTCGGTGAGGCGGGCTATGAGCGGGGCGAGGACGGCGGTCGCGGCCAGGCCGGCGGCGGCCACGGCGCCCGCGAGCGCGTAGGAGCCGCGGGTCGTGGCGATCATGATGATCAGGCTGACGCCGAACATCCCCATCGGGGCGCGGGACAGCAGGCTGCCCGCCGTGAAGGCCGCGCTGCCCGGAGCGGCGAAGATCCGCCGGTAGGCGCCGAAGCGGCCGGGCGGCCGGACGGTGCCGGCGTGCTGGAGGGCGGGCCGGTCGACGGCGCGCCGGTTGACGGTGCGGTCGGCGGCGATCAGGGTGCCGCCTGCGGCGGTGAGGAGCAGCGGTGCGGGAGGGCGACGGTGCATGTGATCAGCCTGGCCGCGGGCCGCTGCCGCGGTCCAACACCTGATCGGCGGCCATTGACGCGTTTTCGTTGTCAATGGACGGGCGGGTGTTCAATGGCGGCGTGCCCCACGATCTGGAACCCCGCCTGCTGCGCGCATTCGCCGCCGTCGCCGAGGAACTGCATTTCTCCCGCGCCGCCGCCGCGCTCTTTGTCGCGCAGCAGGCCCTCAGCCGCGACATCCGTCGATTGGAGCGCGAGCTGGGCACCGAACTGTTCGTCCGCACCACCCGGCGCGTCGAACTCACCGCCGACGGCGAAAGGCTTCTTCCGCACGCGCGGCGGGTACTCGCGGCGCAGGACGAGCTGGCCGCGGCCTTCGCGGCGGCCGACCGGCCGCTGCTCGTCGACGTCAGCGCTCCCGTCAGCACCGGGCGCCGGGTGCTGGATGAGGCGCGCGCGACGGCCCCCGGCAGTGAGCTGATCGCCCGCTTCCACAGCGGCCTCACCGGCGCCGCCGCCGATATCCTCGCCGGCCGTCTCGACGTCTCCTTCGGCCGCGTCGCGGGGCTGTCCCCGGCCGCCCTGTCCCGGCTCGACCACCGGCCGGTGCGCTTCGAGCCGATGGCCGTCGTCCTGCCGCGGGAGCACCCGCTCGCGGGCCTGGAGCGGATCCCGCTGGACGCGCTGGCGGGGGAGACGCTGTACGCGGGGGCCGGCAACCCGACCACCGCCGAGTGGACCGATCTCGCGACGCGGCTCTTCGCGGGCCGGGGGATCGCGGTGGCCGCGCCCTTCCCGCAGATCGAGGGCGAGGCGGAGTTCATCCGGCTGGTGGCCAAGCACCGCTGGCCGGTGCTGGCCACCACCGAGTTCCTCGACATGCCCGGCGCGGTGCTCCGGCCGCTGGCGGACCCCGTCCCCCTCGCCCTGGTCTCGATGGTCTGGCGCCGCGGGCTGCGCCACCCCGGGCTGACGGCCCTGCACGAGGCGGTGACCGCCCTGGCGGCGGCCGGGCACTGGCTGCACCGGCCCGCCGGCAGCTGGCTCCCGGACCCCGACGCCCACCTCGCGGCCCTCCCCGGGCCCGATGACGTCCGTCCCGCCCCCACCGTCCGGCCCGACGACGCGCGTCTCACAGCGGCCCCCGGCGCCGGGTGAGTGCATGGTTCCCCCCACGTCACCTCGGGCCATCGGGCGGTAACCGGCCGTTTCTACTGTCGTGGACGACACCCGACACCGGTAGGGCCTGGAGGCGTCATGCACACCACCGCTACGGATACGCGCAGGGGGGGCCGCTGGATCGAGCAGTGGGACCCGGAGGACACCGAGTTCTGGGAGAACGGCGGCCGCAGGACCGCCAACCGCAATCTGCTCTTCTCCATCCTCTCCGAGCACATCGGCTTCTCCGTCTGGACCCTCTGGTCGGTCCTGGTGCTCTTCATGGGCCCCGAGTACGGCATCGACCCGGCCGGAAAGTTCTTCCTGGTCGGCATGGCGACGGCGGTCGGCGCCTTCGTCCGGATCCCGTACACGTTCGCCGTGGCGCGCTTCGGCGGCCGCAACTGGACGATCTTCAGTGCACTGATGCTGCTGCTTCCCACCATCGCGGCCGTGATCGTGATGAAGCCCGGCACCTCGTACGGCACCTTCCTGCTGGTGGCGGCGCTCACCGGGGTGGGCGGCGGCAACTTCGCCTCCTCCATGACCAACATCAACTCCTTCTTCCCGCTCCGGAAGAAGGGCTGGGCGCTCGGCCTCAACGCGGGCGGCGGCAACATCGGCGTGCCGGTGCTCCAACTGGTCGGGCTCCTCGTCATCGGAACGGCGGGCGCCTCGCACCCGCGCATCCTGCTCGCCGTGTACATCCCGCTCATCGTGCTCGCGGCGGTGCTGGCCGCACTGCGGATGGACAACCTGGCACCGGTCAGGAACGACACCGGCGCGGCCCGGGAGGCGGTGCGGGACGCCCACACCTGGATCATGTCCTTCCTCTACATCGGCACCTTCGGCTCGTTCATCGGCTACAGCTTCGCCTTCGGCCTCGTGCTGCAGAACCAGTTCTCCCGCACCCCGCTGCAGGCCGCGTCCATCACCTTCATCGGGCCGCTGCTCGGCTCGCTGATCCGCCCGGTCGGCGGACGGCTCGCCGACCGGTTCGGCGGAGCGCGCATCACGCTCTGGAACTTCCTCGGGATGGCCGCCGCGACGCTCGTCGTCGTGCTCGGTTCGGTGCAGAAGTCGCTGCCGGTCTTCACCACGGGCTTCATCGCCCTGTTCGTGCTCTCCGGGCTCGGCAACGGCTCGACGTACAAGATGATCCCCGGCATCTACCACGCCAAGGCGCTCGCCATGGGCCTCAGCGGGGAGGCCGCCGCAGCGTACGGGCGCCGGCTCTCCGGAGCCTCGATGGGTCTGATCGGCGCGGTCGGCGCGCTCGGCGGCCTCGGCATCAACCTGGCGTTCCGCCAGTCCTTCCTCACCGCGCACACCGGCACTCCGGCCTTCGTCTCCTTCCTGGCCTTCTACGCGGTGTGTTTCACACTCACCTGGGCCGTATACCTCCGCCGTCCCACCACCGCCGCGCCGCTCTCCCCGACGGCGGAACCGGCACCGCAGCTGAGCTACGCGGAGGTGTGACCGGTCCGGCCGCGCCGGGACCCGGCACGGCGCGGCGGCGCCGGAGCGGCCCGGTGCGGCCGGATCCGGCCGCCGGCCGGGAACCAGCACGTAACACTGGTGAAATCCGGGCGAACCCCGCCCGTCACTCCGTGTTGGCACCATGCGTCCGACCGGCGGGAAAAGGCCGGATGTGAGCCCGACCACCGGCGGCGGGGGCCACCAGATACGTGTTCCTCCAGCGGAGCGGGGCAAGCCATGCAGGTGCGGAAGGCAGAACAGCGGGAGGACGGCGCGCGGGCGCCGTCCGCCACCGAGGCCACGGACCCCGTAGCCACGGACCCCGGGTCCACGAACTCCGGGTCCACCTCCACCGAACCCCCGCCCGCCGGGTCCGCGCCGCCGGTCACGGCTCCCGGGAAGGTCGCGGCGGCCGCCTCCGTGCTGCCGCTGGCCGGCTTCACGGTCGGCGTGACGGCGGCCCGGCGCGCCGACGAGCTGGTCGCGCTGCTGGAGCGGCGCGGGGCCGCGGTGCTGCGGGCGCCGGCGCTGCGGATCGTGCCGCTGCTGGACGACGCGGAACTCCTCTCCGCGACCAAGGAACTGCTCGACAACGGTCCGGACATCGTGGTGGCCACCACCGCCATCGGCTTCCGCGGCTGGATCGGCGCGGCCGACGGCTGGGGCCTGGGCGAGGCCCTGCTGGCCCGGCTGGGCGAGGTGGAGGTGCTGGCCCGCGGTCCCAAGGTGAAGGGCGCGATCCGGGCGGCCGGGCTGACGGAGAGCTGGTCGCCGGCCTCCGAGTCGATGGCCGAGGTCCTCGACCGGCTCCTGGAGCAGGGCGTGGCGGGCCGCCGGATCGCCGTCCAGCTGCACGGTGAGCCGCTGCCCGGCTTCATCGAGTCGTTGCGGGCGGCGGGCGCCGAGGTCGTCGGCGTGCCGGTGTACCGGTGGATGGCGCCGGAGGACATCGGCCCGGTCGACCGGCTCATCGACGCGGTGATCGCCCGGTCGGTCGACGCGCTGAGCTTCACGAGCGCCCCCGCGGTGGTCTCCCTGCTGGAACGTGCCGACCGGCTCGGCCGGCTCGACAAGCTGCTCGACGCGCTGCGGCACGACGTCCTGCCGGCCTGCGTCGGACCCGTCACCGCCCTGCCGCTGGAGGCCCACGACATCCCGACGTCCCAGCCGGACCGCTTCCGGCTCGGCCCGCTCGTCCAGCTGATCGCCGCGGAACTGCCGGGGCGCGTGCGGTCGCTGCCCGTCGCGGGCCGCCGGATCGAGATCCGCGGCCAGGCAGTCGTCGTCGACGGCGAACTGCGGACCGTACCGCCCGCCGGCATGGCGCTGCTGCGCGCGCTGGCGCGGCGGCCGGGCTGGGTCGTCCCGCGCGCGGACCTGCTGAAGGCCCTGCCGGGCGCGGGCAGTGACGAACACGCCGTCGAGACGGCGATGGCCCGGCTGAGGACGGCGCTGGGCGCGCCCAAGCTCATCCAGACCGTCGTGAAGCGGGGGTACCGGCTGGCGCTGGATCCCCTGGCGGACGAGAAGTACGCGGGGGAGGAGTAGCCCCGGCGCCGCCTCCCCCGGCGGGTGGTCAGTCCTGGGCGGCCACCGCGCGGCGGCGGTGACGGGCGACGCGCTCCCGGTTGCCGCAGATCTCGCTGCTGCACCAGCGGCGGCGGCGCCCGCGCGACGCGTCGAGATAGACCAGGGAGCAGCTCTCCCCCTCGCACTGCCGCAGCTGGGCCCGTGCGACGGGGTCCGTGAGCAGTTCGACGGCGTCGCGCGCGACGGCCGCGAGCAGGGCGCCGCAGTCGGGCTGCGCGGCCAGGGTGCGGACGAGGGTGCCGTCCGGCGCGGGCCGGGCACTGGGCGCGGGCGGCGCGGCCAGCGCGGCGGCGTTGAGCCGGGAGACGTCGGCGGCCGAGGGCGTCGTCGACAGCGGATCATCGGCGGACAGCGCAGCGGGTGACGTGCCGTCCCGCGGCCCGGCGGCCAACTGCGTCGCCACGACCCGCCGCAGCACGTCCCGCAGCACCAGGAAGCGGCCGAGCCACGCCGCGTCGACCGCCACCGCCGTGCCGCTCGGGACGAGCCCGGTGCCGTAGAGCCACTGGGTCAGCCGGCGCGGCGAGTCGAGACGGTCGACAGGCTCCTCGGAGAGCCGTCCGGAGACCGTCGCGAGGAGGTCGAGGCTCACCCGCCCGGTGTCGAATCGAAGCTCGGAGGAGGCCGTAGCCGTCATGTGCCTGTCACCCTTCCAGTTGCTGCCGCCCGTGACCCGCTGCCCCCAGAGTGCCCCGCCCGGCCCACGTGGGCTAGGTCAAGGGACGGGCCAGTGGGCGGGTCCGCGGACAGGAGGGCGCGCGAGCGGTGCGCGGGGTCCCCGTTCCAACGGCCCGGTGATCGACCAGAGGTGGGGAATCGCGAGCCCGTCGCAGGCGGAGTGGTGCGCAGGGGGGCGCGGGTCGCGTACGGTTGCAGGCTGCCCCGTGCGTGTAGCCGAACCTGCACGGAGCGCTCTCAACGCACAGGAGAAGGGGGTCTTGCGTGGCCGCGCAAACCGCAGCGCCCGGGGGGGTCCGGGACGTGGAGATCGCCGTCGAACAGGCGCACCTGGACCGGGTGTACCGCCGGCTCGAGGAGAAGATCCACGAAGCCGAGTTCCTCATGGATGACGCCGCCAAGCGCGGCCAGGTGGGAACACCCGGCGCGCTCGCCGAGCGCGACGCGCAGGTGTTCCGCGCCGGACTGCACCTCAACCGGCTCAACGCGGAGTTCGAGGACTTCCTCTTCGGACGGATCGACCTGCTGCAGGGCAAGGACGGAAAGCGGGGCGCCGACGGCGCGTTCACCTCGCTCGAACCGGCGGACGACGCCGTCGTGAACGACGCGGCGAAGATCGCGGAAGTGCTGCACATCGGCCGCATCGGCGTCCTGGACGCCGACTACGCGCCGCTGGTGATCGACTGGCGGGCGCCCGCGGCCGCGCCGTTCTACCGCTCGACCCCGGTCGCCCCCGGGCGGGTGGTGCGCCGCCGCGTCATCCGCTCCAAGGGCCGCAGGGTGCTGGGGGTGGAGGACGACCTGCTGCGCCCGGAGCTGGAGACCGGGCTTCCGGTGGTCGGTGACGGTGCGCTGATGGCCGCGCTGGGGCAGGCCCGCAGCCACACGATGCGCGACATCGTGGCGAGCATCCAGGCCGAGCAGGACATGGTGATCAGGGCACCCGCCGCCTCCGTCACGGAGGTCACCGGCGGCCCCGGCACCGGCAAGACGGCGGTCGCGCTGCACCGCGCCGCGTACCTGCTCTACCAGGACCGCCGCCGGTACGCGGGCGGCATCCTGGTCGTCAGCCCGACGCCGCTGCTGGTGGCGTACACCGAGGGCGTCCTGCCGTCGCTCGGCGAGGAGGGCCAGGTCGCGATCCGCGCCGTCGGCTCGCTCGTCGACGGCGTCGAGGCCGACCTGTACGACGAGCCCGCGGTCGCCCGCATCAAGGGCTCGCTGCGCATGATGAAGGTGCTGCGCAACGCGGCGCGCGGCGCGCTGGAGGCCCCGCAGCCGGCCAGGCCCACGCAGCAGGCCGCCCTCTTCGAGGACGACGAAGAGGACGACAGCGGTCCGCAGGTCTCCCGCACCACGCTGCGTGTCGTCGCCTTCGGGCGGCGGCTGGAGCTGGGCGAGCAGGAGCTGTCGCAGATCCGGCACAACGTGCTGGGCGGCACCGCCCCCGTGAACCTGCTGCGCCCCCGCGCCCGCAGGCTGCTGCTGGACGCGCTGTGGCGGAAGGCCGGACGCCGCTCCGACGACCAGGAACTGGCCGCCGAGGAGCGCCAGGGTTTCGACGAGGACATCTCGACGGAGCCGGAGTTCCTGGACTTCCTCCAGGGGTACTGGCCGATCCTCACCCCGCGCGGGGTGCTCGCGGCGCTGGCCGACGAGAAGCGGCTCGGCCGCTGGGCGCGCCGGGTGCTCACCCCGCCCGAGGTGCGCCGGGTGGCGCGTTCGCTGCGCCGCGACGGCGTGACCGTGCACGATGTGGCGCTGCTCGACGAGTTGGAGACGCTGCTGGGCCCGCCGCCGCGGCCGAAGAAGCGCGACGCGGACCCGATGGACATGCTGACGGGTCTCGACGAGGTCACCACGATGGCCGACCGGATGGGCGGCGGCCGCCGCAACCGGGCGGACCGGCTCGACGAGGACCGGGCCGAGTACGCGCACGTCATCGTCGACGAGGCGCAGGACCTGACGCCGATGCAGTGGCGGATGGTCGGCCGCCGCGGCAGGACCGCGACCTGGACGATCGTCGGCGACCCGGCGCAGAGCTCCTGGACGGATCCCGACGAGGCCGCCCAGGCGCGCGAGGAGGCGCTCGGCAGCCGGCCGCGCCGCCGCTTCACCCTGACGGTCAACTACCGCAACCCCTCCGAGATCGCCGACCTCGCGGCGAAGGTGCTGAAGCTGGCGATGCCCGGCATGGAGTCGCCGCGCGCGGTGCGTTCCACCGGCCTCGTGCCGCGCTTCTCGGTGGCCGGCCCCGACCTGGGGGCCGCGGTCCGCGCGGAGGCCGAACTGCTGCTGGCGGACGTGGACGGCACGGTCGGGGTCGTGGTGGCCATGGGCCGCCGCGGGCAGGCCCGCAAGTGGCTGGCGGGGCTCGGCGAGCGGGTGGTGGCGCTGGGCAGCCTGGAGGCCAAGGGCCTGGAGTACGACGCGACGATCGTGGTCTCCCCGGCGGAGATCGCCGACGAGTCGCCGGCCGGACTGCGGGTGCTCTACGTGGCGCTGACCCGCGCCACCCAGCGGCTCACGGTGCTCTCCGGCGAGCGCGACACCCCGGACGGGTCCGGGGTCCCGGACCTGCTGCGGGACTGACCGGCCGCACGTGCGGAACGACGACGGGCGCCCCTCCTGAGAGGGGCGCCCGTCGGACGTTGATGACACCGGCCCGCCATGCTCGCCTCGCGGCAAGTGGGCGCTCGAAGCGCCTAAGGTTGGGCCCGGGGGCTTGGATCGAGCCGGTGCCGTACCCAGGCTAACAAACCGCCCCGTGGGTTGCTTCCCGCATCTGCCGACAACCCGGAATTTGCCGAAGGTCACAGTCCGGGCTTGAAAATTCCGCCGAATTCTCGCATGGTGGAAGTATCTTTCCGTTGCCGAGGCCGCGGTTACGCGTACCGGCCAGTAGGTGCAACGATCGAGCGGCAGAGCGTTTGAACAAGCAGGCAGTGGAAGAAGGTCGGCAGGATGGCAACGGCGCCAAGCGTCTCGTACTCGATCACGGTACGGCTGGAGGTCCCGGCGAGCGGGACCGCGGTCAGCCAGCTCACCACCGCGGTGGAGTCGTCGGGAGGGTCGGTGACCGGCCTCGACGTGACCGCCTCCGGGCACGAGAAGCTCCGGATCGACGTGACCATCGCGGCCACGTCCACCGCGCACGGCGACGAGATCGTCGAGAAGCTGCGCGGCATCGAGGGCGTCGTCCTCGGCAAGGTCTCCGACCGTACGTTCCTGATGCACCTCGGCGGCAAGATCGAGATGGCGTCCAAGCACCCCATCCGCAACCGTGACGACCTCTCGATGATCTACACCCCGGGCGTCGCCCGCGTGTGCATGGCCATCGCCGAGAACCCCGAGGACGCCCGCCGCCTCACCATCAAGCGCAACAGCGTCGCCGTCGTCACCGACGGCTCCGCGGTGCTCGGCCTGGGCAACATCGGCCCGATGGCCGCCCTGCCGGTCATGGAGGGCAAGGCGGCGCTCTTCAAGCGCTTCGCCGGCATCGACGCGTGGCCGATCTGCCTCGATACCCAGGACCCAGACAAAATCGTCGAGATCGTCCGAGCCATCGCACCGGGCTTCGCGGGCATCAACCTGGAGGACATCTCCGCGCCGCGCTGCTTCGAGATCGAGGCCCGGCTGCGCGAGCTGCTGGACATCCCGGTCTTCCACGACGACCAGCACGGCACCGCCATTGTGGTGCTCGCCTCACTCACCAACGCGCTGCGCGTCGTCGGCAAGAACATCGGTGACGTACGGGTCGTCATGTCGGGCGCCGGCGCGGCCGGTACGGCCATCCTCAAGCTGCTCATCGCCGCCGGCGTGAAGCACGCGGTCTCCGCCGACATCCACGGTGTCGTGCACTCGGGACGCCCGGACCTGGTGGACGCCGACCCCGAGTCGCCGCTGCGGTGGATCGCCGACAACACCAACCCCGAGGGCATCACCGGCACCCTCAAGCAGGCCGTGCGCGGAGCGGACGTCTTCATCGGCGTCTCGGCTCCCAACGTCCTGACCGGCGAAGACGTCGCCGCGATGGCCACGGGGGCGATCGTCTTCGCGCTCGCCAACCCCGACCCCGAGGTGGAGCCCGCGGTGGCCCGGCAGACCGCCGCGGTGGTCGCCACCGGCCGCAGCGACTTCCCCAACCAGATCAACAACGTGCTGGTCTTCCCGGGCGTCTTCCGCGGCCTGCTGGACGCGCAGAGCCGTACGGTGAACACCGAGATGATGCTGGCCGCCGCGTACGCACTCGCCGATGTCGTCGGCGAGGACGAACTGAACGCGAACTACATCATTCCCAGCGTTTTCAACGACAAGGTGGCGGGCGCCGTCGCGGGAGCCGTTCGGAACGCGGCAAAGGCGATGGGCGCGGCAACCGAATCGACGGCCACTGTGTGACGACACTGGGTCATCGCAACGCATCCGCGCCGCTTTCTCAGCGACGCGCTCGGGTGCCGGATTGGCTTTCCCCCCATATATGGGGGCAGGATGCAACTCGGGCAGTGAGGCAGCATCAGCTTCAAGCTCGCGCCCCCCTGGCAGAAAGAACACGGGAGTAAAGATATGAACCGCAGTGAGCTGGTGGCCGCTCTGTCCGAGCGCGCCGAGGTGACCCGTAAGGACGCCGACGCCGTTCTGGCCGCTCTCGCCGAGACCGTCGGCGAGATCGTCGCCAAGGGCGACGAGAAGGTCACCATTCCCGGCTTCCTGACCTTCGAGCGCACGCACCGTGCCGCTCGCACCGCGCGCAACCCGCAGACCGGCGACCCGATCCAGATCCCGGCCGGCTACAGCGTGAAGGTCTCCGCGGGCTCCAAGCTCAAGGAAGCCGCCAAGGGCAAGTAGTTCCCGACTGGCAAGGCGAAGGGCGGCCATCCCCCCGGGGGGATGGCCGCCCTCGCTGCGTCCTGGCGCCTCCAGGCCGGACCTGACGCGTCCAGGGCCCGGACCTGACGCTCCAGGCCGGTCCTGGCGCCGCCAGGGGCCCGGGCGGGCCCGTGGGCCCGCCCGGGGACGCGCTAGACGCTGACGGGGTTCGGCAGCTCGACGTTGGCTCCCAGTTCCGCGAGCTTCGCCATGAAGTTCTCGTAGCCGCGGTTGATGAGGTCGATGCCGTGCACCCGGGAGGTGCCCTGCGCCGCCAGGGCGGCGATCAGGTACGAGAAGCCGCCGCGGAGGTCGGGGATGACCAGATCGGCGCCCTGGAGCTTGGTGGGGCCGGAGACGACCGCCGAGTGCAGGAAGTTGCGCTGGCCGAAGCGGCAGGCGGAGCCGCCCAGGCACTCGCGGTAGAGCTGGATGTGCGCGCCCATCTGGTTGAGCGCCGAGGTGAAGCCCAGCCGGGACTCGTAGACCGTCTCGTGGACGATCGACAGGCCGGACGCCTGCGTCAGCGCCACCACCAGCGGCTGCTGCCAGTCGGTCTGGAAGCCCGGGTGGACGTCGGTCTCCAGCGCGATGGCGTTGAGCGGGCCGCCCGGGTGCCAGAAGCGGATGCCCTCGTCGTCGATCTCGAAGGCGCCGCCGACCCGGCGGAAGGTGTTCAGGAAGGTCATCATCGACCGCTGGTGGGCCCCGCGGACGTAGATGTTGCCCTCGGTGGCCAGCGCCGCGCTCGCCCAGGAGGCCGCCTCCAGGCGGTCCGGGAGCGCGCGGTGGTTGTAGCCGCCGAGCTTGTCGACCCCGGTGATCCGGATCGTGCGGTCGGTGTCCATCGAGATGATCGCGCCCATTTTCTGCAGAACGCAGATCAGGTCCTCGATCTCGGGCTCGACCGCCGCGTTCGACAGCTCGGTGACGCCCTCGGCCAGCACGGCCGTCAGCAGCACCTGCTCGGTCGAGCCGACGGACGGGTACGGCAGCGTGATCTTGCAGCCGCGCAGCCGCTGCGGGGCTTCCAGGTACTGGCCGCCGGGCCGCTTCTCGATGGTCGCGCCGAACCGGCGCAGCACGTCGAAGTGGAAGTCGATCGGCCGGCCGCCGATGTCGCAGCCGCCCAGGCCCGGGATGAAGGCGTGGCCGAGGCGGTGCAGCAGCGGGCCGCAGAACAGGATCGGGATCCGGGAGGATCCGGCGTGCGCGTCGATGTCGGCGACGTTCGCGCTCTCGACGTGCGAGGGGTCGAGCACCAGCTCGCCCGGTTCCTCACCGGCCTGGACCGTCACGCCGTGCAGCTGGAGCAGCCCGCGCACGACGCGGACGTCGCGGATGTCGGGCACGTTGCGCAGTCGGCTCGGCTCGCTGCCGAGGAGGGCGGCGACCATGGCCTTGGGCACGAGGTTCTTCGCGCCACGGACACGGATCTCGCCCCGGAGCGGGGTTCCGCCATGGACAAGCAGTACGTCGGAAGCGTCGGTCATGGATCTCGCGTTCCTGGAGACAGTCATAAAAGTGGGCGGGGTCCCCGCAGGCACCAGGAAGAAATGGTAATGCGCCTACGGAGGACTCCTGTAAGCACAGGAGGTGACGGCTCTGTCATGACTTCGCTACAGCCACGGCCCACCCCCTCGGTTACCAGTCGGTACAAGGCCTGCGGGGCCGCCGGGACCTCCCGCTCGACTGCCCGCACGCTGCGCGATTACGCCGGGGGCGGTCGTTGGCATCCCGCGAACGCCCCCGATGCGGGATCATGTGGACCATGACGGAGGTCACTTCGCTCACCGGCAGGCTGCTCGTGGCGACGCCTGCGCTGGCGGACCCGAATTTCGACCGTGCGGTGGTACTCCTGCTCGACCACGACGAGGCGGGGTCGCTGGGCGTTGTGCTGAACCGCCCCACGCCGATCGGGGTGGGCGACGTGCTCCAGCCGTGGGCGGTGCTGGCCGGCTCGCCCCCGGTGGTGTTCCAGGGCGGCCCGGTCTCGCTGGACTCCGCGCTGGGGCTGGCCGTGGTGCCCGGCGAGTCCTGGGACGACGGGGACGACGCCCCGCTGGGCTGGCGGCGGGTGCACGGCGCGATCGGCCTCGTGGACCTGGAGGCGCCGCCGGAACTGCTCGCGGCGGAGCTGGGCTCCCTGCGGATCTTCGCCGGGTACGCCGGCTGGGGGCCGGGCCAGCTGGAGGCCGAACTCGTCGACGGCGCCTGGTACGTCGTGGAGTCCGAACCGGGTGATGTGTCCTCGCCGGACCCGGAGCGTCTGTGGCGCTCCGTGCTCAGGCGGCAACGCAACGAATTGGCGATGGTGGCCACGTACCCGGACGACCCGTCGCTCAATTAGGCTTGACGGTTATGAGCACTCTTGAGCCCGAACGCGGGGCGGGCACCGGCACCCTCGTCGAGCCGACCCCGCAGGTGTCGCACGGCGATGGCGACCACGAGCGCTTCGCGCACTATGTCCAGAAGGACAAGATCATGGAGAGCGCGCTCTCCGGGTCTCCGGTGGTGGCGCTGTGCGGGAAGGTCTGGGTGCCGGGCAGGGACCCGAAGAAGTACCCGGTCTGCCCGATGTGCAAGGAGATCTTCGAGACGATGCCCCTCGGTGGCGGCGACAAGGACAAGAGCGGCAAGAGCTGACCTGGGCCGTGTCCGCCGGACACGGCGCAAGTAGCCGCCCGATTGGTCTATGCCAATCCGGTTCCGGCGGGGCAGGATGTCCGTCATGGATCTGATCCCCGCTCCGCGCACGGTGTCCGACGCCCCGGAGGACGAGTTCTTCGTCCTCGGACCCGACACGGTGCTGGCCGCCGGGCCGGGCGCGGAGCGGGCGGAGAGATGGCTGCGCTCGGAACTCGGAGCGGCCACCGGCCACCGGCTCGCTCCGGGTGACGGCTCGGAGACCGACGCCATCAGGATCACGGTCGCCGAGGTGGTCGCCGACGATCTCGGGCCCGAGGGGTACCGGATCATGGTCTCGCCGACCGGTGTCCACCTCCACGGCGGCGGCCCGGCGGGCGTCTTCTGGGGTGCGCAGACGCTGCGCCAGCTGCTCGGCCCTGAAGCGTTCCGGCGCGCACCGCTGGCGGCACGCGAGTGGCACATCCCGTTCTGCCACATCGAGGACTCCCCGCGCTTCGGCTGGCGGGGCCTCATGCTCGACGTGTCCCGGCACTTCCTGCCCAAGGACGCGGTGCTGCGCTACGTCGACCTGATGGCAGCGCACAAGCTCAACGTGCTGCACCTGCACCTCACCGACGACCAGGGCTGGCGCGTGGAGATCAAGCGCTACCCGCGGCTCACCGAGGTCGGCGCCTGGCGCGAGCGGACCAAGGTGGGGCTCCGTGAGTCCGAACGGTGGGACGAACGCCCGCACGGCGGCTACTACACCCAGGACGACATCCGCGAGATCGTCTCCTACGCGGCACAGCGGCACATCACCGTCGTGCCCGAGATCGACATCCCCGGACACTCCCAGGCCGCCATCGCGGCCTACCCCGAACTGGGCAACGCCGACGTCGTCGACACCGGCGCGCTCCCGGTGCTGACCAGTTGGGGCGTCAACCCCAACGTGCTGGCCCCCTCGGACGGCACCCTGCGCTTCTACGAGGGCGTCTTCACCGAGTTGCTCGACCTGTTCCCGTCCGAGTTCTTCCACATCGGCGGCGACGAGTGCCCCAAGGAGCAGTGGCGCGCCTCCGCGTCGGCCCAGGAGCGCATTAAGGAGCTGGGGCTGGCCGACGAGGACGAGCTGCAGAGCTGGATCATCCGGCACTTCGACGGCTGGCTCGCCGAGCGCGGCCGCCGGCTGATCGGCTGGGACGAGATCCTCGAAGGCGGCCTGGCCCCTGGGGCGGCCGTCTCCTCGTGGCGGGGGTACGCGGGCGGGATCGCCGCCGCGCGGGCCGGGCACGACGTCGTGATGTGCCCGGAGTCGCACGTCTACCTGGACTGGCGCCAGTCGGACCTGGCCGACGAGCCGGTGCCGATCGCACGGGTGCGCACCCTGGAGGACGTCTACCGGTTCGAGCCGGTGCCCGCGGAACTCACCGAGGAGCAGGCCGCGCACGTCATCGGGACGCAGGCCAACGCCTGGACCGAGGTGATGGACTCACCGCGGGTCGTGGACTACATGGTGTTCCCGAGGCTGGCGGCGGTCGCCGAGGTGGCCTGGTCGCGGCTGCCCGCACCCGCCGAGCGCGACTGGCCGGACTTCGAGCGCCGAATGAAATTGCACTACGCGCGACTTGACGCACTCGGAGTGGAGTACCGGCCGCCCGGCGGCCCGCTGCCGTGGCAGCGGCGCCCCGGCGTAGTCGGACGCCCGATCGACGGAGAACCCCCGATCGTGTGAGCAATCCCGCAATGTCCGTCGCCGCAAGGGCGGGCCTGGCACGGTGGATTGGCGTATCTTCGCAACACCCTCGAAGAGCGCCAATCCCGACACAGGGGTGATACCCGACAGAACGGGGCATCCACTCCCGTGAGGGACAGGCCCGCACTTCGTGGACCCTCGCGTTGACCACCGCGGAACATGTGCCAGAGTTGCCACGTCCGGGCTGTCAGCACGTACGGTACGGCTACCGCACGGCGGAGAGCCGGGAAGGGGCAGCTGCGTGAGCACGAATGCACAGCGGACGGCGCGAAATGTCACGTTGCCGTCCTCGCTCGACGAGGCCGTGGAGGCACTCGCCGCCGCGCCCGGCGCCGTGCCCGTGGCCGGTGGCACCGACCTGATGGCGGCCGTCAACTCCGGGCAGCTGCGGCCGGCCGGCCTCGTCGGCCTCGGCCGGATCAGCGAGATCCGCGGCTGGCAGTACGCCGACGGCCACGCGCTGCTCGGCGCCGGCCTCACCCACGCCCGGATGAGCCGCCCCGACTTCGCCGCACTCATCCCCGCGCTCGCCGCCGCCGCCCGCGCGGCGGGACCACCGCAGATCCGCAACGCGGGCACCCTCGGCGGCAACATCGCCACGGCCGCGCCCACCGGCGACGCACTGCCGGTGCTGACCGCGCTGGAGGCGAGCGTCATCCTGGCCGGCCCCGAGGGCAGCCGGGAACTGCCGGTCAGCCACCTGCTGACCGGGATGGACCCGCTGCGCCCCGGAGAACTCCTCACGTTCGTGCGGGTGCCACTGCTGCACGCGCCGCAGACGTTCCTCAAGGCCACCGGCCGCACCGGCCCCGGCCGGGCGCTGGCCTCGGTCGCCGTCGTCCTGGACCCCGCCCGGCGCGGTGTGCGCTGTGCGGTGGGCGCGGTGGCGCCCGTGCCGCTGCGGCCACTGGAGGCCGAGCGGTGGGTCGCGGGACTGATCGACTGGGACGGCGGACGGCTGCTCGCCCCCGAGGCGTGCACGGCCTTCGGCGAGTACGTCGCGGGAGCGTGCATCCCGGACCCCGTGCCGGGGCCCGACGGGGCCGAGGCCGTCGAACTGCCGCCCGCCGCCGTACAACTGCGCCGCACCGTGGCGGCGCTGGCCCGCCGAGCGCTCGGGAGGGCACTGGCATGACCGACCAGCCGCAGCCGCAGCCGGGCACCCCGCTCACCCCGGGCACCTGGCAGCCCGTGCCGGGCGGTGGGGACTACGACCCCGACCAGACCATGCACGTCTCCTTCGCGGCCATGCTGCCGCCGGTGGCCGACGCGGGTGACGCGGCGACCCAGTGGTCGATCCCGCTCGTCGCGGCCGACCCGGTCGAGGAGACCGGCGCCTACCTCCTGAACTCCGTGGCGGACGGTCTCGTCCCGCCGTGGACCGCCCAGCACCCCGACGAGACGCACTCCCGCCCCGACGCGCCCGCCGCGCGGCCGTTCAGCGCCGGGCAGTTCGGCCAGGGCGCCGCGGCCTCAGCACCCCGGCCGCAGGCCGGAACCTTTCGGCATGATCTCGGCGCGCAGGCCGTCGGCGAGCGCGGCGGCGAGCCGTACCCGCCGCGAGCGCCGAGCGGCCAGGCGGACGCCCAGCAGCCGGACGCCCAGGACCTGGCGGCCCGGCACCCGTACTTCGCCGAGCACCCGCCCTCCACCACCGCGGGCCCGACACCGCCCTCCGACGGGACCGGGCACTGGAACCTGCCGTTCGTCGCGGAGGACGCGGCGGACGAGTCCGGCGAGTACCCCATGGGCGCCGTGGGGGCACTCACCGGAGCCGAGACCGTCGCGGTGACCGAGGACGGCCCGGAGGCGGCGGAGATCGCCACCGACGGCCCGGCCGGCGGGGACGAACCCGCCGAGGCGGTGGCGGACGACGACGAGCCGGCGCCCGAGGCGCACAGCGAGCACCCGCTCGCCTCCTACGTCCTGCGCGTCAACGGCGCCGACCGGCCCGTGACCGACGCCTGGCTCGGCGAGTCCCTGCTGTACGTCCTGCGCGAGCGGCTCGGCCTCGCCGGCGCGAAGGACGGCTGCGAGCAGGGCGAGTGCGGCGCCTGCTCCGTCCAGGTCGACGGCCGGCTCGTGGCCTCCTGCCTGGTGCCGGCCGCGACCGCCGCGGGCAGCGAGGTCCGCACCGTCGAGGGGCTGTCCGGCGACGGGCAGCCGTCCGACGTGCAGCGCGCCCTCGCCGAGTGCGGCGCCGTGCAGTGCGGCTTCTGCGTTCCCGGTCTCGCGATGACCGTCCACGACCTGCTGGAGGGCAACCACAAGCCCACCGAGCTGGAGACCCGCCAGGCCATCTGCGGCAACCTCTGCCGCTGCACCGGCTACCGGGGCGTGCTGGACGCCGTCCAGGACGTCGTGGCGTCCCGTGAGGCCATTGCGGCGGAAAACACCGACCACACTGCGCACACCGCCGACGGGGCCCGCATCCCGCACCAGGGCGGCCCGCACGGCAGCCACCCGGGCGGCACCGCGTGACCGGCCGCACCATCCCGGGCCGACGGCCGGAGCCGCGGCACGCGCGCCCGGCCGGCGCGGGCGAACCCACCGGCAGCAGCGAGAGGGCAGCGGCATGACTGGATCCGACGCGGCCACGGCGGCGCCCGCCCAGGCCGACCGGACGCCCGCGGCGCCCGAACCGGCGCTCCACGGGCTGGGCGTCTCCGTACGGCCCGTGGACACCCTCGCCAAGGCGCAGGGGACGTTCCCGTACGCGGCGGACCTGTGGGCCGAAGGGCTGCTGTGGGCCTCGGTGCTGCGCTCCCCGTACCCGCACGCGCGCATCGTCCGCATCGACACGTCGGAAGCCACCTCCATGCCCGGCGTGCGGGCCGTCGTCACGCACGAGGACGTGCCGGGCGACGCGATGCACGGCCGCCGCGTCGCCGACCGGCCGGTCTTCGCCAAGGACGTCGTGCGGCACCATGGCGAGCCGATCGCCGCCGTCGCCGCCGACCACCCCGACACCGCACGGCTGGCCGCCGCCGCGATCCTCGTCGAGTACGAGGTGCTGGAGCCGGTCACCGACCCGGAGAAGGCGTTCGCCGCCGAGCCGCTGCACCCCGACGGCAACCTGATCCGCCACATCCCGCTGAGCTTCGGCGACCCCGAGGTCGTCGGCGACGTCATCGGCGAAGGCCTCTACCGGATCGGCCGGCAGGACCCGGCGCCCATCGGCGCCGAGGCCGGCCTCGCCGTGCCGCGCCCGGACGGCGGCGTCGAGCTGTACGTGGCCTCCACCGACCCGCACACCGACCGGGACCTGGCCGCCGCCTGCTTCGGCCTGGAGGCCGACCGGGTCAAGGTCGTCGTCACGGGCGTGCCCGGCGCCATGGGCGACCGCGAGGACTCCGGCATCCAGCTGCCGCTCGGGCTGCTCGCGCTGAAGACCGGCTGCCCGGTGAAGTTCGTGGCCACCCGCGAGGAGTCCTTCCTCGGCCACTCCCACCGCCACCCCACCCTGCTGCGCTACCGGCACCACGCCGACACCGAGGGCCGGCTGGTCAAGGTCGAGGCGCAGGTGCTGCTCGACGCGGGCGCCTACGCCGACCACTCCTCGGAGGCGCTGGCCGCCGCCGTGGCGTTCGCCGCCGGCCCGTACGTCGTGCCGCACGTCTTCGTCGAGGGCTGGGCCGTCCGCACCAACAACCCGCCGTCGGGGCACGTGCGCGGCGAGGGGGCGCTCCAGGTCTGCGCCGGGTACGAGGGCCAGATGGACAAGCTCGCGGCGAAGCTGGGTCTCGACCCGGCCGAGCTGCGGATGCGCAACGTCATGGCCACCGGCGACCTGCTGCCCACCGGCCAGACCGTCACCTGCCCGGCGCCGGTCGGCGAGCTCCTGAAGGCGGTCCGCGACGCGGACCTGCCGCCGCTGCCCGTCGACGAGGAGGAGTCGCAGTGGCTGCTGCCCGGCGGCCCCGAGGGCGCCGGCGAACCGGGCGCGGTCCGGCGCGGGGTCGGCTACGCGATCGGCATGGTGCACATGCTCGGGGCGGAGGGCACCGACGAGGTCTCCACCGCGACCGTGCGGATCCACGACGGCCGGGCCACCGTCATCTGCGCCGCCGTCGAGACCGGCCAGGGCTTCACGACGCTCGCCCGGCAGATCGTCCAGGAGGTCCTCGGCGTCGAGGACGTCGGCGTCCTGGCCGCCGACACCGACCAGCCGCCGTCCGGGGCGGCCGCCCGCGGCCGGCACACGTGGGTGTCGGGCGGCGCGGTCGAGCGCGCGGCGAAGATGGTGCGCACGCAGCTGCTGCAGCCGCTCGCGGCGAAGTTCGGGATGTCCGTCGAGCTGCTCACCATCGCCGACGGGAAGATCACCTCGTACGACGGCGTGCTCAGCACGACCGTGGGCGAGGCGCTGGAGGGCAAGGAGCTGTGGGCCACCGCGCAGTGCCGCCCGCACCCCACCGACCGGCTGGACGAGACCGGCCAGGGCGACGCCTTCGTCGGCCTCGCCTTCTGCGCGGTCCGCGCGGTCGTGGACGTGGACATCGAGCTGGGCTCGGTGCGTGTCGTGGAGATGGCCGTCGCACAGGACGTCGGCCGGGTGCTGAACCCGCGCCAGGTCGCCGCCCGGATCGAGGCGGGCGTCACGCAGGGCGTCGGGCTGGCGCTCATGGAGGACCTGCGGGCCCCCCGCGGCATCATCAAGCGGCCGAACCTCACGGGCTACTCCCTGCCGACCGCGCTGGACGCCCCGGACGTGCGCATCGTCAAACTGGTCGAGGAGCGCGACGTCCTGGCGCCGTTCGGCGCCAAGGCGGTCAGCGCGGTCCCGGTGGTCGTCTCCCCGGCCGCCGTCGCCGCCGCCGTACGCGCCGCGACCGGCCGCCCCGTCAGCCGCCTCCCGATCCGCCCCCAGGCAGCGGTCGTCAAGCCGCAGTCCTGAGGCGGGTCCGGAGATGACGGAAGGGCCCGGCAGCGGTGTGCTGCCGGGCCCTTCGTCTTCTCCACGGAGGCCGTAGCGGGAATCGAACCCACGTGCCTCGCTTTGCAGGCGAGTCCCTAAACCACTCGGGCATACGGCCGTGTTGTTGACGTGATCGACGATAGGGCGCCACCCCCGGGGTCGGTCAACGGTCCCGGCGGCCCCGCAACAGGACTGCCACACGCCGTTCATGAACGACGTGCGGGCCGAGGTCGGGCGGACGCCGGGCGGACGCCGGGCCTAGGACCAACGGCCGAGCGGGAATCCGTCCGCAGGAAGGGGGTGCAGTGCGGCTGCGCCCCTTACTCTTGGCGGGTGACCACGGTAGAGACCCAGAGCAGCGCACCGGCCGCCCCGCCGGAATCCCCGGACTCCGACGGCGTCCTCGGGCGGCGCTACCGCGCGCTCACCCTCGGGATCGTCTCGGTGGTGCTGCTGATCGCCTTCGAGGCGAGCGCGGTGAACACCGCGATGCCGGTCGCGGGCCGCGCCCTCGACGGGCTGTCGCTCTACGCGTTCGCGTTCTCCGGGTACTTCACCGCCAGCCTGCTGTCGATGGTGGTCTCGGGGGAGTGGTGCGACCGCAAGGGCCCGCTCGTCCCGCTCTTCACCGGCATCGCCGCCTTCGCGACCGGGCTGCTGATCTCCGGCTGCGCGCAGGACATGTGGACGTTCATCGGCGGCCGCGCGGTCCAGGGCCTCGGCGGCGGGCTGGTGATCGTCGCGCTGTACGTCATCGTCGGCCGCGCCTACCCCGAGCGGCTGCGGCCCTCCGTGATGGCCTCGTTCTCCGCCGCCTGGGTGCTCCCGGTGATCATCGGACCGGTGGTCGCGGGAGCCGTCACCGAACACCTGGGCTGGCGCTGGGTCTTCCTGGCCATCCCGGTGCTGGTCCTGCTGCCGCTCGGGGTGATGCTGCCCGCGCTGCGGAAGCTGCCGCCGGAGGAGGGGACCGCGGCGCTGAACCGGCGGCGCATCGTCCTCGCGCTGGCCGTCGCGACGGGCGCCGGCCTGCTCCAGTACGCGGGCCAGGACCTGTCGCCGGTGATGCTCGTACCGGCCGCCGTGGGCGTCGCGCTGCTGGTCCCCGGCGTCCTGCGGCTGCTGCCGCGCGGAACGTTCCGGGCCGCGCGCGGACTGCCCTCCGTGATCCTGCTGCGGGGCATCGCCGCCGGATCGTTCATCGGCGCGGAGAGTTTCGTCCCGCTGATGCTGGTCACCGAGCGCGGCTATTCGGCCACCCTCGCCGGGCTCTCGCTCACCGGCGGCGGCCTGACGTGGGCGCTCGGCTCGTACGTGCAGAGCCGCCCGCGCCTGCAGCCGCACCGCGAGCGGCTGATCAGGGCCGGCATGCTCCTGATGGCCGCGGCCGTCGCGGGCCCCGCCCTCGCGCTCGCCCAGTCGGTGCCCGCGTGGATCGTCCACGTCTCCTGGATCGTCGGCGGCTTCGGCATGGGCCTGGTGATATCCAGCGCGAGCGTCCTGCTCCTGAAGCTCTCCCGCCCCGAGGAGGCCGGCACCAACTCCGCCTCGCTCCAGGTCTCCGACGCCCTCGGCAACATCGTCCTCGTCGGCGGCTCAGGAGTCCTCTTCACCACCCTGGGCGGCGGCTCGGGCCACCCGGCCGCCTTCGTGGCCGTCTTCCTCTCCATGGCCGCCGTAGCCCTCCTGGGCGTCCTGGTGGCGGGCCGGCTGACGCCGAAGGCGCCCTGACCGTATGGTACCGAGTGGTACCATACGGTCATGCCTGGACTGAACGTGCGTTTCACCGATGAGGAGCTGGAAGCCCTGCGTGAGCGGGCGGAGGCGGAGTCGACGAGCATGCAGGTCATAGCGCACGACGCGGTGGTGCGGGCGATCAGTGAGCGGGCGCGCCTCTTCGAGGCGGCGGCCGCGCATGTCCTGCAGGTGAGCGACGAGCTCAACCAGCGGCTCGCGTGACCTACTATCTGACGCTCCCCGAGCTCCTGGATCTCGCGAAGCGCCTCGGCGCCGACGAGGTGCGGGACTATGGGCTGCTGGAATCCGCACTCGCTCGCCCGAGGGCGACCGTCTTCGGCCAGGACGCCTACCCGGACATCTGGCACAAGGCCGGGGCCCTCATGGAGTCGCTGGCCCGCAACCATGCGCTCATCGACGGGAACAAGAGGATCGCCTGGTACGCGATCTGGGTCTTCCTGCAGCTGAACGGGCACACGCTGCGGGCGGACCTCGACGTGGATGAGGCCGAGACCTTCGTGCTGAACGTATGTCAGGGCATGCTCGACGTGGACAAGATCGCCGAGACCCTGCCGCGCTTCAGCGGCTGAAGAGCCGGTCCCGCCGACGCCCAGTGACGGAAGCCCGGTCGTGAGGCACGGCGGTGGGGAGCCGGGGGGACGGGGGGTGGCGCGGGTACGCTTATGCGCTTGACGCTGTTGACGCCGGCCCCCGCCGCTGCCCCTGCCCCTTCCGACCCGCCCCGGAGACCGTGACTACCACCGCCGCCAGTGCCTCCCACCACCTCTCACCGGCCTTCCCCGGCCGTGCCCCCTGGGGCACCGCCGGAAAGCTGCGCGCCTGGCAGCAGGCGGCGCTCGACGAGTACATGCGGCTGCAGCCGCGTGACTTCCTCGCCGTGGCGACCCCCGGCGCCGGGAAGACCACGTTCGCGCTGACGCTCGCGTCGTACCTGCTCCACAACCACCTGGTGCAGCAGATCACCGTGGTCGCGCCGACCGAGCACCTCAAGAAGCAGTGGGCGGAGGCGGCGGCCCGGATAGGGATCCGGCTCGATCCGGACTACAGCGCGGGACCCGTCAGCAAGGAGTACCACGGGGTCGCGGTGACGTACGCGGGTGTCGGGGTGCGGCCGATGCTGCACCGCAACCGCTGCGAGCAGCGCAAGACCCTGGTGATCCTGGACGAGATCCACCACGCCGGTGACTCCAAGTCCTGGGGCGAGGCGTGCTCCGAGGCGTTCGACCCGGCGGTCCGGCGGCTCGCGCTGACCGGTACGCCGTTCCGCTCGGACACCAACCCGATCCCGTTCGTGGCGTACGAGGAGGGCAACGACGGCATCCGCCGCAGCTCCGCCGACTACACCTACGGCTACGGGAACGCGCTCGCGGACGGCGTCGTCCGCCCGGTGATATTCCTCTCCTACAGCGGCAACATGCGGTGGCGCACCAAGGCGGGCGACGAGATCGCCGCGCGGCTCGGCGAGCCGATGACCAGGGACGCGATCGGGCAGGCGTGGCGCACCGCGCTGGCGCCGACCGGCGAGTGGATCCCCGCCGTGCTGAAGGCGGCCGATCAGCGGCTCACCGAGGTCCGCAGGAGCATCCCGGACGCGGGCGGGCTGGTGATCGCGACCGACCAGGAGTCCGCGCGCGCCTACGCGAAGATCCTCAAGGACATCAGCGGCCACAAGGTGACCGTCGTGCTCTCCGACGAGAAGGCCGCGTCCAAGCGCATCGACGCCTTCACGCACTCCGACGACCGCTGGATGGTCGCGGTGCGCATGGTGTCCGAGGGCGTGGACGTGCCGCGGCTGGCGGTGGGCGTCTACGCGACGACGATCTCCACGCCGCTGTTCTTCGCGCAGGCCGTGGGCCGTTTCGTACGGTCCCGCAGGCGCGGCGAGACCGCGTCCGTCTTCGTGCCGACCATCCCGATGCTGCTCGACTTCGCCAACGAGATGGAGGTCGAGCGGGACCACGTCCTCGACAAGCCGAAGAAGGCGGGCGAGGAGGAGAACCCCTTCGCCGAGGAGGACCAGCTCCTGGCCGACGCCGAGAAGCTGGAGGACGAGGAGACCGAGGAGCAGCTGCCCTTCGAGGCGCTGGAGTCCGACGCCGTCTTCGACCGGGTGCTGTACGACGGCGCCGAGTTCGGGATGCAGGCGCACCCGGGGAGCGAGGAGGAGCAGGACTACCTCGGCATCCCGGGACTCCTGGAGCCGGACCAGGTGCAGATGCTGCTGCAGAAGCGGCAGACCCGGCAGATCGCGCACAGCCGGCAGAAGCCCGCCGACCAGGCGGACCTCATCGAGCTGCCGGCCGAGCGGCGCCCCATCGTCACGCACAAGCAGCTGCTGGAGCTGCGCAAGTCGCTCAACACGCTGGTGTCGGCGTACACCCACCAGAGCGGCAAGCCGCACGGCGTCATCCACAACGAGCTGCGCCGGGTGTGCGGCGGGCCGCCGAGCGCCGAGGCGACGGCCGGGCAGCTCAACGAGCGGATCAAGAAGGTCCGCGAGTGGGCCACGAAGATGCGCTGACGGCACGGTACGGAGCGGGGTTCCCGGAAGGCGCGCCTTCCGGGAACCCGACGTGCTGGTGCGGAACCGCTCTCACCCGGCTGCTGTCACCAGGTGAAGGCCGACGACTGGGTCGTCGTCGCCGTGCAGTAGACCGTCGCCACGGTGGGCGACGAGGTCACGATCTTCAGTGACCAGTTGGTGGCGCTGGGAGCCCCGCCCAGCACCAGTGAGTTGGTGGTGTTGCCGGCCGCGATGGTGCCCGAACTCAGCGACAGCGGGCCGAGGGTGATCGGGTTGCCGCCGGACATCGCCGGATTGAGCTTCGCGGAGAACTGCACCTCGCTGGTGACGCCGCCGGCGGTCTTGCTCGCCTTGAGCGTCGTCGTGATGCTGTTCGGGTTGGCGCTGGAGCCGACCGGCATGGTGATGGCGGTGGAGGTGAGCTTGATCTTCTTGACACCGGCGGTGTCGGTGGCCGTCAGGGTGCCGAGACCGGTGCCCCACGTACCGCAGTTGTAGGTGGCGGTCGCGGTGGCCGGTGCCACGGCGAACGACGAGGTGGACAGGGCGAGGGTCGCCGTGACCGCCCCGACCGTGCCGAGAACGGCCAGGCCGAGAAGTCTGGAACGTGCCATGTGGTGGTGCTCCTTCCGGTGGGTGGAGCGCCGGGCGCATGCCGAATTTCCGGTTTGCCAACCAGAGAAGTATCACCGGGCATAACGTCCGTCGCTGTTCCGCCGCCCCTCGACAGGGGTGCGCGGTGCCGGGCCCGGCATACTGAGTCGTAGTGAAACCATGATCTCCGAAACAGTCAACACACATGCAGGACAATTTCTCGGCGGCGAGAATCCGCACGATTGATCCGTGGGGCCGGAAGAACGTTTCGGAAGATTTTTTCGGTGATCGGTCCGAGTGCAACTCAACCGGTTTTCAAGATTCCGTCGATCCGCTGCTTTGCTTCTCTTGACTTCTTCGGTCCTGGACCTCTCAATGTCCTGAATCATTCGACCGAGCCATCGCCGCTCCGAACACCCGGGGCCCTCCCGGCGTCACGCCGTGCCGCCTTCGGCGAGGCCGGGGCGGTGGCCGCCGCCATGAGGAGTCAGGTGTCCCGACAACGAAGATGCGCACCGCGCCGGTTGGCCGCGGGCGCGGCCGGCCTCGCGCTGGTGCTGACCGGCGGGGGAGCGGCCGGAGCCCTGATCGCGTCGTCCTCAGGAACGGTCAGCCCGGTCGTGCACTGCGTGCTGCCGCTCGGCCAGGGCGAGGCCACCGGGCCGCAGGACATGACCGTGGAACTCAGCCCGTCCACCGTCCTCCCCGGCGGCAAGGTGCACGCCAGGGTGACGCTCGGACCGGGCCCGGCCATCAGCCCGATCTCCATCACCCAGGTGCCCACCACACCCAACCTCGACCTGGCCATGTCCGGCGGCGCCACCGGCACCGTCACCGTCACGGGACCCGAGGTGCCGGTGGACGTGGAGGCCGGTAAACCCACGGTCGTCCCGCCGTTCGAGGGCGACTTCTTCGTCCCGCAGAACGCGTCGGGCCCGGTCGACTTCACCCCCCTGCGCAACCTCACCAGGACCAAGGTCCTCGGCGGTACCTACGAGACCCCCTGCGACGTCGTCAGCGGCAGCGGCAGCATCGGCGTGGTCGACGTCCAGGGCTCCGGCGGCACGCCGGCCACCCTCGGCGCGCCCGCCGAAGCGGTCCGGCCCAACACCGCGGTGAAGCTGACCGGCGCGGGGTGGACGACGGGCGGCACCGCCGTCGCGTCGCTGTGCGCCGCCGGCGGCACCGGCTGCGACCCGGCGAAGTTCGCGTCCAGCGCGCTGACCATCGACTCCTACGGCACGCTGGCCGGGACGGCGACCCTGGCGCCGGCCACCGACGTCCCGGACGGCGACTACCTGGTCAAGGTCAACGACGGGACGAAGGAGGCCACCGCGCCGCTGAAGGTCAAGGCCGTGGCGGCGGGCGAGCGGGAGTTCACGCTGTCGAGCGGCAGTGGGCCGGTCGGCAGCGTCATCACCATCACCGGCCGGAACTACCGGCCCGACCAGTGGATCAACATCGTCGGTCTCGACGCCGACGGCGCGACCCTGGACGACACCGCCGTCTACCCGCAGAGCACTCCCGACGGCACGTTCTCCACGGAGTTCACCGTCAGCGATCCCACCCTGGTCGCGATCCGGGCCGACGAGGGCGGCGACCCGGCGACCGTCAGGACGCAGCCGTTCACCGTCACCACCGGCGGCGGGGGCGGCGGCAGCACCGGCGATCAGACGCTGCGGACATCGGTGGTCCCGGGACTGCTGTCGATGACCCAGGCAGGCGACACCGTCCAGTTCGGGTCGGTGCAGCTCGACGGCGACCCGCACACGTTGCACAGCGCGCTGAACAAGGTCACGGTGCACGACGCCCGGGGCGTCAACACGGGCTGGTCGCTGACCGGCACGATGACCGCCTTCACCAGCGTCTCCGGAGCCACCATTCCGGCCGCCGCGGTCGGCTGGGTGCCGGTGTGCGCGGCCCAGCCGGGCAGCGTCGGCACGCCGGTGGCGGGCTCGCCCGCCCAGCTGGGCGCCGAGGCCGCGACGCTGTGCGGTCTCACGCCGGACGGTTCCCGGCCGTTCACCGGCGGGAACTTCGACGCCGACGCGGGTCTCACGCTCCAGGTTCCGGGAATGGCCAGTCCGGGCGACTACAGCGCCACGCTCACGCTGACGCTGTTGTGAACCGATCACAGAACCGCTCGCGTCACCGTTCGCAGAATTGATCGTTCCGTTCGGCCTCCGGCCGGTACCCGCCACCCCGGGTGCCGGCCGGAGTGCATTCCCGATATTTGATCTGACGTGTCATCAGGTACTGTGCGGGCGTCTATTGACTTATGAAGGGCGCGCCCTCTCAATGTGCCGTGCATTAGCGGAATGACACCCCCGGATCCTGTTTCCAAGAATGGGAGTCAAGTGTTCTTGCTACCAAGACCATTGGCACATCGATTGTTGTCGGGTTCAGTGGCACTTGCCCTCGCCCTGACCGGAGCCGGATTGGCCCTCGCACCTGCCGCCCACGCCGGGACGATCACCCCGACGGTGCACTGCACGCTGCCGGCCGGGCAGGGCGAGGCGACCGGGCCGCAGACCATGACCGTCGACCTCACCCCGTCCGTCGTCGATCCCGGCGGCAGCGTGCACGCGAAGGTCACCCTCGGCGGATCCCCCGCCACCAGCGGTATCTCCTTGAGCGATGTGCCGACGACCCCCAGCATCGACCTCGCCATGTCCGGCGGCGCGACCGGCACCGTCACCGTCCGCGGGCCCGAGATCACCATGGACGTCCCCGCCAACACACCCATCCTGATCCCGCCCTACGAGGGCGACTTCCTCATCCCCGTCAACGCGGCCGGGCCGATCACGTTCAGCGTGGTCCGCACCCTCACCCAGACCAAGGTGCTCGGCGGGACCTACCAGACCCCCTGCGACGTCACGGCCAACGGCGGCAGCGTCGGCACGGTGACCGCCCAGGGCACCGCCGGAGTCCCCGCCACCCTCCACGCGCCCACCGGCGCCGTCCGCCCCAGCACCCCGGTGGCGCTCACCGGTGACCTGTGGACGCCCGGCGGCACCCCCGTCCCGTCGCTGTGCGATGCCTCCGGCGGCGGCTGCGACCCGTCGAAGTTCGCCTCCAGCACCCTGGCGATCGGTGCGAACAAACAGCTGACGGGCTCCGCGACGCTCGCCGACGCCAACGCGGTGCCGGACGGCGGATACCTCGTCAAGGTCAACGACGGGACCAAGGAGGCCACCGCGCCGCTGACCGTCAAGGCCTTCGTGCCCACCGGGCCGCGGGCGTTCACCCTCTCGCAGAGCCAGGGCCCGGTCGGCAGCGTCATCACCGTCTCCGGCAGCAACTACCGCCAGGACCAGTGGATCAACACGGTCGGTCTCGACGCCGCCGGACAGACCCTGGACGACACCGCGGTCTACGTACAGACCAGCGCCGACGGCACCTTCTCGGTGGACTTCACCGTCAGCGACCCGACGCTGGTGGCGGTGCGGACCGACGAGGCCGGCGACCCCGCCACCACCCTCACCCGGCCGTTCACCGTCGTGGCGGCCTCCGCCACGCTCACCACGGGCGCCGCCAAGGTCAAGCCCGGCGGGACCGTCGCCGTCTCCGGGACCGGCTGGCCGGCCGGCGCCGCCGCGACCGCCTCGCTCTGCGCCGCCGACGGCACCGGCTGCGCCGCGAGCCGCATCTCCGCGAAGTCCCTGACGATCGCGGCCGACGGAACCCTGCACGGAACGGTCACCGTCGCGTCCGCGGTCGCTCCGGCCACCTATCTGCTCAGGGTCGAAGCGGGCGGGGTCTCGCAGACCGCCGCACTGACGGTGGCGAAGTACTACATCGTCCTCAGCCCGTCCAGCGGCCCCAAGGGCACCCGGGTGACGGTCGTCGGCCAGGGCTTCGCCCCGGTCTGCACGGTGGTGATCTCCGGGCTGAAGGCGAACGGGTCGCAGACCTCCGACATCCCCAAGACCAAGGTCGTCGGCCTCGACGGCGCGTTCTCCCAGACCTTCACGGTCAAGGACGCCGCCACGGTCGCCCTCCAGGTCAAGGAGGTACTGGTCAATCCGCGGGTCGCGGTGGCTGCCTTCACCGTCGACGACAGCATCCCGCCGCCCTCCGCGGGCTTCGCGCTCTCCCCGGACTCGGGCCCGCTGGGCACTGTGGTCCAGGTCACGGGGCAGGGCTTCGCGCCGGTCGCCACGGTGGCGGTGACCGGACGCCGGGCGGACGGTTCGCAGACCTCCGACGGCTCCGTCATCCGCGTCATCGGCCTGGACGGCGGCTACGCGCTCAACTTCACCGTGCACGACCGGACCACCGTCGCCCTCAAGGCCTGTGAGGTGCTGGTGGACGGCAGGACCGTGCAACGGGCCTTCACCGTGACCTGACCCGGGGGAGCGGAGAGGCGGGAGAACGGCAGGCGGAAGGAACCACAGGCGGCGCGGCCCCGGAACCGGGATCGCGCCGCCTCCGTCATAGGTGCGTGACCCCGCGGAGCGGGCGGGGACGTCCCGCGGCGTGACCGGATTGTGGACGACCCCTTCCGCTGAGCGGTACTCCCTCGCTACCGTGCCCGTCACGCACGCGCCGTGGCAGAGCAGCCGCGGAGCGCAGCCGGTACCACCGCGACCGGCGGCCTCTCCGCGCGCTGCCGCGGGACCGGCAGTGCGTACCGCCGTGAGATGAGCCGCCACTCATATGAGGAGGGGGCGTCGTGACCGCGGAGACATCTCAGACGCTCGACAGAGGACTGCGGGTCCTCAAGCTATTGGCCGACACCGACCACGGGCTCACCGTTACCGAGCTCGCCACCAAGCTGGGGGTCAACCGCACCGTCGTCTACCGCCTGCTGGCCACCCTGGAGCAGCACGCGCTGGTACGGCGTGACCTCGGCGGGCGGGCCCGCGTCGGGCTCGGCGTGCTGGGGCTCGCCCACCAGGTGCACCCCCTCCTGCGGGAGGCGGCGCTGCCGGCCCTGAGGTCACTCGCCGAGGACATCGGGGCCACCGCGCACCTGACCCTCGTCGACGGCACCGAGGCGCTGGCCGTGGCGGTGGTCGAACCGACCTGGACCGACTACCACGTCGCCTACCGCACCGGTTTCCGGCATCCGCTGGACCGGGGCGCGGCGGGCCGGGCCATCCTGGCCGGCCGCGGCGTCCTGCCGCACGCGCCCGGGCAGGAGGCGAGCGGCACCGAGCCGGTCCGCTACGTCCTCACCCACGGCGAACTCGAGGCCGGCGCCAGCGGCGCCGCCGCCCCGCTCATCGGGGTGACCGGGATAGAGGGCAGCGTGGGCGTGGTGATGCTCGCCGAGGCGGTGCCCGAACGGGTGGGACCCAGGGTGGTGGAGGCGGCCACGGAGGTCGCCGACGCCCTGCGCTAGGGCACGGAGCCGGTGATCGGCGGGCGGGGCACCCGGCCGGGGTGCCCCCCCCCCCCCCCCCCGGCCCCCCCCCCCCCCCCCCCCC
>NZ_JAPVLU010000004.1:86867-269314 GCF_027158205.1 Streptomyces sp. H39-S7
GGGGGGGGGGGCGGGGGGGCGCCCCCCCCCCCCACGCCCGTGGACTACATTCTCTGCATGCCCGCAGTCTCCCGCCGTGCCCGAGTCCTTGCCCTTTGCGCGACGCTGGTGGCAGCGCTGCTGGCCGTCGCGGCGTTCGCGCCGCTCCCGGTGTCGATCGTGGTTCCGGGGATGACGGCGGACGTGCTCGGCGCGGACAAGGGCCGTCAGGTGATCACCATCACCGGCACCCCGACCCGGACCACCAGCGGGCAGCTGCGGATGACCACGATCGCCGCGACCCAGCCGAATGCGTCGATCCACCTCTCCGAGGTGCTCGACGCCTGGTTCGCGACCGACCAGGCGGCGATGCCGCGCGGCGCGGTCTACCCCAGCGGCGGCTCGGTCCAGGAGATCGAGCAGCACAACGCGCAGGAGATGACCGACTCGCAGAACGCGGCCACCGGCGCGGCCCTCAAGCACCTCGGGCTGTCGCCCTCGAAGGTCAAGGTCGAACTGCACCTCGCGGACGTGGGCGGCCCGAGCGCCGGACTGATGTTCAGCCTCGGCATCATCGACAAGATCGACGGCAACGGCCGCGGCGGTGACCTCACCGGCGGCCGCACCGTCGCCGGCACCGGGACCATCACCGCCGACGGCAAGGTCGGCGCGGTCGGCGGCGTCCCCCTGAAGGAACAGGCGGCCAAGCGCGACGGCGCCACCGTCTTCCTGGTCCCCAAGGGCGAGTGCTCCGACGCCCAGGCGGAACTCCCCTCCGGCCTCCGCCTGGTCCCGGTCACCGACCTGGACAGTGCCCTGGCGGCCCTGTCCGCGATCAACACGGGCGGCAAGGTCCCCAGCTGCTGAGCGCTACGCGCCGTTGTCCGCCGGTGTGTCGTCCCAGCGGCGGAAGGCGGGCAGCACCAGCGGGCTCAGCGTGGTCACCAGATACAGGGCGCTGACGGCGAGCAGCCCCGCGCGCAGCCCCCCGAACTGGACGACGTAACCGCTGAGCAGGCCGCCCATCGGTACGGCGACCAGCACCCCGGAGGTCACCGCGCCGAAGACGCGGTTGCGCAGCCGCTCGGGGATCTGCCGGATCAGCACCGTGCCCACGATCGGGTTGAGCACCCCGGCCGCCAGCCCGCAGACCACCGAGGTGACCACCAGCGGGGACAGGCCCGGGAAGAACGCGGCCACCGCCGTGCGCGGAAAGCCGCAGACGATGAACGCCCCGATGAACAGAGCGCGTTGCGGCAACCGGTGCCCGACCAGACCGAAGACCAGCGAGCCGGCGAGCGCGGCCCCGGCGAACGCACCGGCCACCACACCGACCGGCACGGAGCCGCCGAGGTGCTCCCGGGCGTGCACCGGCAGCAGCACCGCGAACCACGCCTGGTCCAGCGCGTTGGTCACCATCACCATCACGACGACCGCGAAGAGCAGCCGGGCGTGGCGCAGATACGCGAAGCCCTCCCGCAGCTCGGCGCGGTAACCGCGCAGCGTGGGCCGCCCGGCCATCGGCCGTTCCGGTCCCGGCACCCTGGCGCAGGCTCCGATCAGCAGCGCGGAGACGGCGAAGGTCGCCGCGTCCAGCAGCAGGACGTCCGCCGGGCCGACCGCCGCGATCAGCAGGCCCGCCAGCGGCGCCCCCAGCATCCTGGCGCCGCGCGAAGCGCTCTCGTACGCGCTCATCGCCCGCGGCAGCGTCATCCCGGCCCGCTCCGCCAGCGCCGGTGTCAGCACCTCCCGTGCCGTCTCGCCGGGCGCGTGGAACAGCCCGGAGACCGCGACGAGCACCAGCAGCTCCCAGAAGGCGAGCCCGATCGTGAGGTGCAGCAGCGGAATGGCGCCGATCGCCACCGCGCACACCGCGTCGGACACCACACTGCTGAGCCGCTGGCCCAGCCGGTCGATCAGCGGACCGCCGAGCAGTGCGGCCACCACGACCGGGACCGTCGCGGCGAACGCCACGATTCCGGCCCTGGCCGGGCTGCCGGTGGTCTCCAGCACGAACCAGGGGACGCCGACGATGGTGAACGAATTGCCGGTGACCGAGACCACGTTGGCGGCGAGCAGTACCGCCAACGGGCGGCGGTCCGGTGCGGACGGCGCCTGAGTGGCGCCGGTTATCCCGGCTTCGACGGTCATACGCGAGCCCCCGTGGCTGGTGTCGGTCGGTGTCAGTCGGTTTCGTGCGGGAAGACATGCAGGTGGATCCGGACCGAGGAGGTTTCCTCCTCGGTGACGGCCTTCTGCCGGTAGCTCTCGATCAACGTGTGCACCTGGGCGGTGAGCTCCTCGGCGAGCTCAGGGGTCAGGCGCATCGCGAAGTCGCTCATGTCCCAGGCGAGCTGCCACTTCTCGGGCCACTCGTGCATCGTGCCGAGCCAGGTGTCCAGCTGCTGCGCGTGCTGGGTCGACGCCTCGTGCATGAAGACGCCCATGGCGCCGCGCACCGCGGGGTCCGGGTGCTGCAGGAACTCACCGATGCTGTCCAGCTGGCTGCCCCGGTGCACGGACTTCCACCACCGCTCGCGCGCCGTGCCGCGTCCGGGATCGTCCTCGACGAAGCCGTACGCGGCGAGCTGCCGCAGGTGGTAGCTGGTGGCGCCGCTGGATTCGCCGAGCCGGTCCGCCAGCCCGGAGGCGGTGGCCGGCCCGTGCGATCGGAGCACGGAGAGCAGTCGCATACGGAGCGGGTGCGCGAGTCCGCGCAGCGCGCGCGGGTCAAGTCGCCTGACATCGGGCGGGACTTCGGTCATGCCCTGCAGCGTAGGCATGCAAAGACTCCATTGCAATGCTTTCTTTGCAAGGGAGTCTTTGCATGAGCCGCAGGGGGGACGGGCGGCCTTCAGCCCTTCTTGATGAAGCCCTCCGCGATCAGCCAGTCCTTCGCCACGTCGTGGGGGTCCTGGCCGTCCACGTCCACCCGGGCGTTCAGCTGCTGGGCGATCTGCGTCGTCAGGCGCTTGCTGATGGGGTCCAGCAGGGCGGCGATGGCCGGATAGCGGTCGAAGGTCTTGCCGTTGATGACGGGGGCGGCGTTGTAGTTCGGGAAGAAGTGCTTGTTGTCGGCCATCGTGTCCAGGTCCATGGCCTTGATGCGCCCGTCGGTGGTGAAGGCCTCGCCGAGCAGGCAGGTGCCCTTGGCCACCTGGGTGTAGACGATTCCGGCGTCCATCTTCTGGATGTTGGAGGCGGGGATGTGCATCCCGTACGCCTTCTGCATGCCGGGCAGCCCGTCGTCGCGCGAGGCGAACTCGTTCTCCACGCACAGCGTCACCGCCGAGGGGTCGGAGTTCGAGAGGGCCGCCACGTCGGAGAGCGTCTTGAGGTGGTACTTGGCGTTGTTCGCCTGGTTGATGGCGAGGGTGTAGGTGTTGTCGAGGGAGGACGGCGGCAGCCAGACGATGCCGTTCCTGGCGTCCTCGTCCCGCACCGCCCGCCACTGCGCCAGCGGGTCGGTGATCGGTTCGTCGTGGCCGAGGTAGGTGATCCAGGCGGTGCCGGTGTACTCGTACATCGCGTCCGCCTGACCGGACTTGATGGCCTCGCGGGCACCGATCGACCCCTGGATGTTGGTGCGGTCCAGCACCTCCGCGCCGGCCGCCTTGAAGGCCAGGCCGATCATCGAGCCGAGGATGATCTGCTCGCTGAAGTTCTTCGAGGTGACGATGAGCGAGGCGCCTTCGAGGGGCAGGCCCTTGCCGATGGAGCCCGGGACCACGTCGTCCACCAGCGGACTGCCGCTCTTGAGGCCGCAGCCGCTGAGCACGGCCGTCGCGACGAGCAGCCCGCAGCCCGCCGTCGCCAGGGTGCGTGCGAACCGGGTGCGTGCGTACCTCATGACCCCACCTCCAGGCCGCGCGGCCGCATCAGCTGTTCCGCGACGGACGCGAGCCAGTCCACGGCCAGCGCGAGGAGCACCGTCAGGATGGAGCCGAGCACCAGCACCGGCATCCGCTGGGTCTGGATACCCGTGGTGATCAGGTCGCCGAGCCCGCCGCCCCCGCCGAAGGTGGCCAGCGTGGACGTGCCGACGTTGAGGACCAGCGCGGTGCGCACCCCGGCCAGGATCAGCGGTACGGCGAGCGGCAGTTCCACCTTGGCCAGGACGCCGACCGCCGACATCCCGATGCCGCGCGCCGACTCGACGAGGGTCGGGTCGATGCTCCGCAGCCCCGCCATGGTGTTGGACAGCACCGGCAGCACGGCGTAGGCGACCATGCCGATGATCGCGGTGCGCGGGCCGATGCCCAGCCAGATGACGAGCAGCGCCAGCAGCCCGATCGCCGGCGTCGCCTGGCCGATGTTGGCCAGCGCGGTGACGAACGGGGTGGCCCTGCGCAGCTTGCGGCGGGTCAGCGCCGTGCCGAGCGGGATGGCGATGATCAGCACCCAGAAGGTGGAGATCGCGGTGAGCTTGACACTCTGCCAGAAGCGCAGCTGGACGGTGTCGCCGGCCAGCGCGTTGTGCGCGATCGAGTCGAGGTCGGCGTTGGTGATCCACAGGTAGGTGGCGCCCAGCGCGGCGGCCAACAGGAGCGGTGTGACCACCAGCTTGGGCCAGCGCAGCCGGCTCCCGGGCCCCTCGTGCGCATGCTGCCCGGTACGCGTCCCGACGACGTTGGTCACCCCGTCGTCCCCGGCCGCCTCCGGGTCGTCACGGAAGGCGAGACCGCGCACCTCGTGCTCGCCCGAAGGGCGCTCCGAGCGGCGCTCCGAGCGGCGCTCCGAGTGGCGCTCCGAGCGGCGCTCCGAGCGGCGCTCCGAGTGGCGCTCCGGGCGGCGCTCCGGGCGGCGCGCGCTCACGCGTCCGCCTCCGTCGGCCCCTCCGGGACACGGGAGGCTCCCGCGCCCTCCTGCTCCTTCCGCGTCTGCCGGCCGCGCAGCTCCTCCAGCTCGTGCTGGTGCTCGATGGCGGTGAGCCGGTCGGCCTCCAGCATCTCGTGGACGGAGTTCATCAGCGTCTCCATGTCCACCACGCCGATGAACTCGCCACGCCGGCCGGTCACCGCGACCCGGCCGCCGCTGTCGGTGAGCACCGCCTCCAGCGCGTCGCGCAGCGTCGCGTCCCGCGTCACCGTGTCGTGCACGAGGGTGCCGGCCCGCGCCAGGGAGCCCTTGGCGCGCATCAGGTCGCCGCGCCGCAGCCACTTGTACGGGCGGCCGCGCTTGTCCAGCAGCAGCAGCTCGTTGGTGGTGGTGTCGCGCAGCCGGTCGAAGACGGACTGCAGCGGGTCGTCGACGGTCACGGTGGCGAACTCGGCGATCTCCACGTCCCGCACCCGGGTCAGGTTCAGCCGCTTGAGGGCCGCGCCCGCGCCGACGAAGCCGGAGACGAAGTCGTCCGTGGGATTGGTGAGGATCGCCTCGGGGGTGTCGAACTGGGCGATGTGCGAGTGCTCGCGCAGCACCGCGATGCGGTCGCCCAGCTTGATGGCCTCGTCGAAGTCGTGGGTGACGAAGACGATCGTCTTGTGCAGCTCGTGCTGCAGCCGGATCAGCTCGTCCTGCAGGTGGTCGCGGGTGATCGGGTCGACGGCGCCGAACGGCTCGTCCATCAGCAGCACCGGCGGATCGGCCGCCAGGGCGCGCGCGACCCCGACCCGCTGCTGCTGTCCGCCGGACAGCTGGCGCGGGTAGCGGCCGTGGAACTCGCGCGGGTCCAGGCCCACCAGGTCCAGCATCTCCTCGACGCGGTCCTTCACCCGGGACTTCGACCAGCCGACCATCTTGGGGACCAGCGCCACGTTCTCGGCGACCGTCATGTGCGGGAAGAGCCCGGAGGACTGGATCGCGTAGCCGATCTTGCGGCGCAGTTTGACCGGGTCCATGTCGGTGACGTCCTCGTCGCCGATCCGGATCCGTCCCGAGCTCGGCTCGATCAGCCGGTTGATCATCTTCAGGGTCGTCGACTTGCCGCAGCCGGACGGGCCGACGAACACGACGGTCTCGCCCGCCTTGATCTCCATGCTGACGCTGTCCACCGCCGGTTCCGCGCTGCCGGGGTAGCGCTTGGTGAGGTTCTCCAGCTGGATGGTGGCGCCCGCGACCGAGGCGGGGGCGGTCGACGACCGGTCGGACGGTTCAGACACGGATCCCCCTCGGGATGGTCAGACGGCCCACGACGATGTACGCGGCGTCGAAGAGCAGCGCCAGGATGACGATGCCGAGTGTGCCCGCGAGCACTTGGTTGAGGGCGTTGGCGCTGCCCAGTGACGCGATGCCGCGGAAGATCTCGTTGCCGAGCCCGGGTCCCGAGGCGTACGCGGCGATGGCCGCGATGCCCATCAGCATCTGCGTGGAGACGCGGATGCCGGTCAGGATCGGGGGCCAGGCGAGCGGCAGCTCCACCCTGGCCAGCCGGGTGAACCGGGACATCCCGATGCCCTTGGCCGCGTCCACCAGCGTCGGGTCGACGCCGCGCAGCCCGACGATGGCGTTGCGCACGATCGGCAGCAGGCCGTACAGCGTCAGCGCGGTGACGGTCGGCGGGACGCCGAGGCCCAGCACCGGGATCAGCAGGCCGATCAGCGCCAGCGACGGGATGGTGAGGATGGTCGAGGTCGCGGTGACGGCCAGGTTGCCGGCCCATTCGCTGCGGTAGGTCAGGACGCCGAGCGCGACGCCGATGACGGTGGCCAGCACCATGCACTGGAAGACGGCGCTGGCGTGCTGGAAGGCGTCGGTCAGCAGCTGCTGGTGCCGGCTCCCGAGATAGCTCCAGAAACTCACCGGCCGGCTCCCTCCCGCTCGCGTCCGCGGGTGCCGTCCGTCATGTCACGGGCGGTCCTCCGCGGCCTGTTCGACCAGCGGGATGATCCGGAGTGGCACCGGATTCTCCATGACGATCGCCGTGGAGGCCCGCACAATGCCATCAAAGCCGACAACCCGGTCGATCACCCGTTGAAGATCGGCGTTCGAGCGGGCCACCAGCCGGCAGAACATGTCGCCCTGGCCGGTCGTGGTGTGCAGTTCCAGCACCTCCGGCACGCTCGCCAAGTGGGCGCGGACGTCCACGCCTTGGCCCTGCTTGATCTCCAGCGTCGCGAAAGCCGTCACGGGGTAGCCGAGGGCGGCCGGGTCCACCTGGGGGCCGAACCCCCGGATCACCCCATTGGCCCGCAGCCGGTCCAGCCGGGCCTGCGCCGTCCCGCGCGCCACACCCAGCCGTCTGGACGCCTCCAGCATCCCGATCCTCGGCTCATCGGCGAGCAGCTTGATCAGCTGCCCGTCCAGCCCGTCGATCCCCATGACGTCCACCTCCGGTGGTCAGACTGCACAGATTGACCCGTGGTTCCCGCGATTCACTGTGCTTGTTGTCCAGTGAAATCGCCAACTGTTGCGCACTCTGGTCCGTAGGGCGACGCTTTTGACATGACTGAGACGACTGAGACGCAGCAGACCCCCGAAGCCCGGCAGAAGGACCTGTTCCCGGTGAAGGGGATGGACGCCGTGGTCTTCGCCGTCGGCAACGCCAAGCAGGCCGCGCACTACTACTCGACCGCCTTCGGCATGACGCGCACCGCCTACTCCGGCCCGGAGAACGGCAGCCGCGAGACCGCGTCGTACGTGCTGGAGTCGGGCGGCGCCCGCTTCGTCTTCACCTCGGTCGTCAGGACCGCCACCGAGCGCGGCAAGTTCCTCGAGGCGCACGTCGCCGAGCACGGCGACGGCGTCATCGACCTCGCCATCGAGGTCCCGGACGCCCGCGCCGCCTACGCCTACGCCGTCGAGCACGGCGCCACCGGCCTGGAGGAGCCGCACGAGCTGACGGACGAGCACGGCACCGTCGTCCTCGCCGCGATCGCCACCTACGGCCAGACCCGCCACACCCTCGTCGACCGCTCCCGCTACACCGGCCCGTACCTGCCGGGCTACGCCGCCGCCGACCCGATCGTCGAGCCGGGCGCCCGCCGCTTCCAGGCCATCGACCACTGCGTCGGCAACGTCGAGCTCGGCAAGATGAACGAGTGGGTCGCCTTCTACAACCGCGTCATGGGCTTCACCAACATGAAGGAGTTCGTCGGCGACGACATCGCCACCGAGTACTCCGCGCTCATGTCCAAGGTCGTCGCCGACGGCACCCGCAAGGTGAAGTTCCCGCTCAACGAGCCGGCCATCGCCAAGAAGAAGTCCCAGATCGACGAGTACCTGGAGTTCTACGGCGGCCCCGGCGTCCAGCACATCGCCCTCGCCACCAACGACATCGTCGCCACCGTGCGCGCCATGCGCGCCGCCGGCGTCGAGTTCCTGAACACCCCGGACTCGTACTACGACACCCTCGGCGAGTGGGCCGGCGAGACCCGCGTCCCCGTGGAGACCCTGCGCGAGCTGAAGATCCTCGTCGACCGCGACGAGGACGGCTACCTGCTGCAGATCTTCACCAAGCCCGTCCAGGACCGGCCGACCGTCTTCTTCGAGATGATCGAGCGGCACGGCTCCCTGGGCTTCGGCAAGGGCAACTTCAAGGCGCTGTTCGAGGCCATCGAGCGCGAGCAGGAGCTGCGCGGCAACCTCTGAGCGACCGGACGGCGACGGTGGGCCGTGGCGGGGTGCGGCAGAGCTTCCCCGGCCACGGCCCGGATGCCAGTCTGGAACCATGCGCGAACTGATCGAACGACTGCACGAGGGACTGCCGGCGGAGGCGGTCCTCACGGACCCGGACGTCACCGCCTCCTACGCCCACGACATGGCGAGCTTCTCCGAGGCGGGCACCCCGGCGGTGGTGGTGCTGCCCCGCACCGTCGAGCAGGTGCAGCACGTGATGCGCACCGCGACCGCGCTGCGGGTACCGGTCGTCCCGCAGGGCGCCCGCACCGGGCTGTCGGGTGCGGCGAACGCGTCGGACGGCTGCATCGTGCTGTCGCTGGTCAAGATGGACCGGATCCTGGAGATCGACCCCGTCGACCGGATCGCCGTCGTCGAACCCGGTGTCGTCAACGCCGTGCTGTCGCGGGCGGTCGCCGAGCGGGGCCTGTACTACCCGCCCGACCCGTCGAGCTGGGAGCAGTGCACCATCGGCGGCAACATCGGCACCGGAGCCGGCGGGCTGTGCTGCGTGAAGTACGGCGTCACCGCCGAGTACGTCCTCGGGCTGGAGGTCGTGCTGGCCGACGGACGGCTGCTGAACACGGGCCGGCGCACCGCCAAGGGTGTCGCGGGCTACGACCTGACCCGGCTCTTCGTCGGGGCCGAGGGCACGCTGGGCATCGTCGTGCGCGCGGTGCTCGCGCTGCGGCCCGCGCCGCCGACGCAGCTCGTCCTCGCGGCGGAGTTCCCGTCCGCGGCGGCAGCGTGCGCCGCCGTCTGCGCGATCATGGAGCGCGGCCACGCGCCCTCACTGCTGGAACTGATGGACGCCACGACCATCCGGGCGGTCAACGACCTGGCGCAGATGGGGCTGCCGGAGACCACCGAGGCGCTGCTGCTGGCCGCGTTCGACACGCCCGACCCCGCAGCGGATCTCGCGGCGGTCGGTGAGCTGTGCACGGCCGCGGGCGCCACCCAGGTCGTCCCGGCGGAGGACGCCGCCGAGTCCGAGATGCTGCTGCAGGCCCGCCGGCTGGCGCTCGTCGCGCTGGAGCGGGTCGGCACGGCGACGATGATCGACGACGTGTGCGTGCCGCGCACGCGGCTCGCCCCGATGATCGAGGGCGTCGCCGCCATCGCGCGGAAGTACGAGCTCACGATCGGTATGTGCGCGCACGCGGGTGACGGGAACACCCACCCCATCGTCTGCTTCGACGGAGCGGACGCGGACGAATCGGCACGCGCCCGGGAATCCTTCGACGAGATCATGGCGCTGGGCCTGTCCCTCGGTGGGACGATCACCGGTGAGCACGGCGTCGGCCTGCTGAAGAAGGAGTGGCTGGCCCGCGAACTCGGCCCGGTGGGAGTGGAGTTGCAGCGCGGCGTACGGCAGGTCTTCGACCCGCTCGGCCTGCTGAACCCGGGCAAGCTCTTCTGACGCGTCCGGCTCCTCCGGCTCCTCCGACTTCCCGGCCGTTGCGGCGGCTCCGGCTGTTCCCGCGGTTCCGGCCGCTCCGAACCGGCGCGTTCCCCCGCGCCCTCACCCTTCCGGCGACTCGTCCGTCACCGTCCATGGATCGCGCAGCCACAGCTCGTCCCGGGTCGTCGGGGCCAGCAGCTCGTTCAGCCCGTCGTCCATGCCGAGCTGCTCGTGCTCCGTCCCCGGCGGCACGGCGCGCAGCGTGCGCTCCAGCCAGGACGCCACCGGCGAGGACGACGCCTCCAGCAGCGCGTTGCCGTCCGGGGAGCTCAGCGCCATGCAGATCACGCTGCGCCCGTTGACCTTGGTCGGCCAGATGCGCACGTCCCCGTGCCCGCACGGCCGGAACACCCCTTCCACCAGCAGTTCGCGAGCGAACGTCCAGTTCACCGGGGCGTCCGAGCCGACGTGGAAGGTGATGTGCACGGCAAAGGGGTCATCTGTGCGATAGGCCAGCCTGGCGGGTACCGGAATGCTGCGCTCCGGTGACAGCACCAGGTTCAGTTCGAGTTCGCGTTCCACCACGGTCTGCATCGGGTCGTCGTCCTTTCCTTGGCGGGCGGCCCCTTGCGGTGTTGCGCAGCGGGTGCTGCGCGGGGCCCGCACCAGGAGAGAGCGCATACAACCCCAACCATTACGCGACTTCTGGCAATCGCGGTGAAAATGACGGAAGGCCACGCGCGGGTCCCTTCCACCCGGTAAGGGTGTGTGGTGGGCGGTACCGCGGCTCCGATGGGACCGCCCGTCTGGTAGATGTGGTCACTGCACTCCCCTGGCCGAATAGATACGGACCTCACGAACCATGGACTCACCCGCCACTGGCTCCTCCGGTTCCTCCGGTTCCCCTGTCCCGGGGTACTACCCGGATCCGTCGATCCCCGGCTACATCCGCTACTGGAACGGCGCCTCCTGGGTGCCGGGGACCAGCCGCCCCGCCCCGCGACCCGGCGAGGAGCTCACGACGCCGTCCGAGCAGGACGCCGGCGGCCGCGGAGCGCCCGGCCCGGCGGCCCCCGCGCGGCACTCCGGCGGGGGTTCGGGCGTGCCCGCGGTCGAGGAGTCCGGGGTCATGTTCTTCGACGAGGACCCGGTGCGGGCCCCGGAGCCGGAGTCCGGCGGGCGCGGCGCGGCCGCCGCCCCCGTCTGGTCGGCGACCCCGGCCGTCGAACCGCCCCGCACCACCTGGGGCGCCGCCCCGGAGCCGGAGCGGGCCGCCCCGGCCGCCAACCTGCCCGCCGCGCGCGGCACGTCGGCCCCGGCTGCCCACCCGCCGGCCACCAGCATTCCGGCCGCCGGCACCCCCGCCGCCGGGACCCCGTGGAACACCCAGCCGCGCCGGCCCGAGCCGCAGACACCGCGGCAGCCGCAGCCGTCGACGCCCCAGCAGCAGTCGCCGCAGCAACAGCAGGCTCCGCAGCAGTCGCAACCCGGCGCCGGCCAGGGCACGGAAGGGCGGCGCGTGAGTTCCGCGCCCCTCGCCCAGGCCGCGCCCTGGGCGCAGCAGGTGCACGACCTCGCCCGGCAGGGCCCCAGCGGTGCGGGTTCCGGCACCGGCCCCGGCACGCCCGGCGGCGGTGTCGTCGCGCTGCCGGCGCAGCAGGGGGAGCCGGCCGGCGTGGTGCCGTGGCGGCCGCCCGTGAACGACCCGTTCGCGTCGATGGTGCAGGAGCAGGGCCGCCCGGCCGGACTCGGCAGGCGCCTGGCCGCGCGGCTGCTCGACACGCTCGTCGTCCTGGGGGTCACCGGCGCGGCGGCGGTGCCGCTCGGCAAGGCCGCGTACCAGCACCTGCGGGACAAGGTGGACGAGGCGCGGCTGACCGGCGAGACCGTCACCGTCTGGCTGATCGACGGCACCACCGGCGTCCAGCTGGCCATCGTGCTCGGCGTCGGCCTCGTCGCCGGGCTGCTGTACGAGGTGCTGCCCACCGCCAAGTGGGGCCGGACGCTGGGCAAGAAGCTGTTCGGGCTGCGCGTGGTCGACATCGAGTCGCAGCTCGCCCCCGGCTTCGGCCCCTCGCTGCGCCGCTGGCTGACGCACACGGTCCTCGACGCGCTCGTCATCGGCGTCGTGGGCCTGGTGTGGTGCATGGTCGACCGTCCGTGGCGGCAGTGCTGGCACGACAAGGCGGCCCGTACGTTCGTCGCCCGGCAGTAACGCCCGGCAGGAGCGTCCGGCGGTCGGGCCCGGCGGACGAACGGCGGAGGCGGGCGGCGGTGCCGATCCGTTCGGGGTACCCCGAACGGATCTTGCCGGAAGGCGCGTCCGCTTTCTGCGGGTTTCACTCGGTTCATGAGCCAGCCGACGCCCGGATCCGGTGACGATCCCTTCGCCAAACCCCCGCAGGACAGCAATGGCCCCGGCGCGCCCGGCGGCTCTCCGCACGACCGACAGCCGCCGCCGTATCCGCCGCCCCCGCAGGGCGGTGCCGGCGGCGACCCGTACGGCGGCGGCAACCCCTACGGCGACCCGCCGCCCGGAGGCAACCCGCCGCCGCCCGGGGGCACCCCGCCCGGCGGCGCGCCCCCGCCCTACGGCGGCGGCGACCCGTACGGCGGCGGCTCCTACGGCGGCGGTGCGCCCGATCCACTGGCGGGCATGCCGCCGCTCGGCGGCACCGGCAAGCGGCTGCTGGCGCGGATCATCGACTTCATCCTCGTCTCGATCCCGGTCGCCCTGCTCGACTGGGCGTTCGGTACCTTCCAGACCGACACGGACGACTTCAACTACGGCCGTTCGGTGCTGGGGTCCGTGGTGGCCGCGATTCTCTACATCGGCTACGAGTGGTGGATGACCAAGGCGACGGGTCAGACGCTGGGCAAGAAGTGGATGGGCGTACGCATCGCCATGCTCGACAACGGCGGCGTCCCCACGTCGCAGGCCGCGCTGATGCGAGCCTGCGTGTTCTGGCTGCCGACGCTGTTCTGCTGCCCGTGCCTGTGGATCGTGCTCATCGGGATCCTGCTGCTGCTCGACAAGCCGTACCGGCAGGGTCTGCACGACAAGGCGGCGAAAACCGTGGTCGTCTCGGCATGACGGCCGATCCCGGCCGTCCCCGTCCACCCGGCGGTCCGGGCCCGCGCACACGACGGCGGCCCCGGAGCGATCGCTCCGGGGCCGCCGCCCGCGGTTCAACGGCGCAGCGAGTGCTCGCTGACGCGGGACTCTCCGGAGCTGTGCACCCGTGGGCGGGGGATCGGCACGTGCGCGGTGCGGACTCCCGTACGGCTGCGGGCCTTGGCGCGGGCAGTCAGCGGGATCGTGGTCGTCACCGCGACCAGAACCCCGAGCAGCAGCCCGGCCACCGCGATGATGACGACACTGATGCCGGAACGGGCCTCGGACAGCAGGAGCATCGCGAGAGTGGACAGGACAACGGTTGCGGAACCGTATGCGAGTTGCGCGGGGGTAGGACGCGGCATGGCGGGATCCGTCCTCGAATACGTCGGTTAAGTCGCAGCGTCGGAAGGGGCGGTGGAAAGCCGGTCGAGAGCTTCACTCGGGGGGCGCCGGCAATTGACTCTACGGATCGGCATGCCCGATGGGAACGGGCGGTAAGCGTGACCTAACCCACGGTGGGGGAGCACAGGGGGGCGCATGGAATCTCGCCCCGGCCCATCCGTCTCAACACGCAGACGTTCTACCAGGGTTGGCGTCCGTTATCCGGACCTCGGAAGCCGGTGAACGTACTGCGCTGCCATGAGCAAGTCAAGACCTGTCTTTTCTTCCGGCTCTTAGATGCAATGGCATCTCCCAAGGGGAGGTCAAGACAACTTGAAGAATCTTCGAGGCACCATCAGACCCGCCACCCTCGCGGTGGCGCTCGTCGCACTCGGGGCGATGGCCATGCCCGCGACCTTGGCCGCAGCCGCTCCCGCGGCCGGCAACGACGCGCAGGCCAGCCACGATCCGATGCAGGCGCCGACCGGCAAGACGGCGTCCGCCACCAAGGCCAAGGTCGACGACGACCGTCTGGGCCCGCTCGCGCGCGAGCAGGCGGTACGCCGGCAGGACGCCCTGCAGAAGGTGATCGCCGGGGACCTCGCGGTCAAGGACAGCGGCCGCTCCAAGGTCGCCAAGCTCAGCGCGGGCAAATACGTCGAGCTGAGCCGCGAGAAGACCGACAAGATCTTCGTGATCCTCGCGGAGTTCGGCGACAAGGTCGACCCGCAGTACGGCGGCACCGTCGGTCCGCTGCACAACCAGATAGCGGAGCCCGACCGCTCCACCGACAACAGCACGGCCTGGCAGAAGGACTACAACGCGCAGTCCTTCCAGGACCTCTACTTCTCCCACGACGCCAAGAAGGAGTCGGTGGCGAAGTACTACGAGAAGCAGTCCTCCGGCCGCTACTCGGTCGACGGCGAGGTCTCGGACTGGGTCAAGGTCGACTACAACGAGGCCCGCTACGGCAACAACAAGTGCGGCGCCACCAACTGCGCCACTGTCGAGGACCTGGTCCGCGACGGTACCGCGCAGTGGGCCGCGGACCAGAAGGCCAAGGGCCGCACGGCCGCGCAGATCAAGACGGACCTGGCGCAGTACGACCAGTGGGACCGGTACGACTTCGACCACGACGGCAACTTCAACGAGCCCGACGGTTACATCGACCACTTCCAGATCGTGCACGCGGGCGAGGACGAGTCCGCGGGCGGCGGTGCCCAGGGCACCGACGCGCTGTGGGCCCACCGCGGTTACGCCTTCCAGGGTGACGAGGGCTTCAGCGGCCCGGCCGGCAACCAGCTCGGCGGCACCCCGATCGGCGACACCGGCATCTGGGTCGGCGACTACACGATGCAGCCGGAGAACGGCGGCCTGGGTGTCTACGCCCACGAGTACGGCCACGACCTCGGCCTGCCCGACCTGTACGACACCACGTACATCGGCGAGAACGGCACCGCTTTCTGGTCGCTGATGTCGTCCGGCTCCTGGCTCTCCAACGGCACCACCGACATCGGCTCGCTGCCCGGTGACATGGACGCCTGGGACAAGATGCAGCTCGGCTGGCTGAAGTACGACACCGCCAAGGCCGCCAAGCTCTCGACCCACAAGCTCGGCCTGGCGGAGTACAACACCAAGGACGCGCAGGCCCTGGTCGTGACGCTGCCGTCGAAGAGCGTCACCACGGCGATCACCACGCCCTTCGCGGGCACCAAGCAGTGGTGGAGCGGGGCCGGCAACGACCTGCGCAACACCCTGACGCGCCACGTCGACCTCACCGGCAAGACGTCCGCCGCCCTGTCGTTCAAGGGCTGGTACGACACCGAGGAGGGCTACGACTACGTCTACACCGAGGTGTCCACCAACGGCGGCGTCAACTGGGCCCCGATCGACGGCACCGTCGACGGCCAGCCGATCACCCGCAACGGCAGCGGCCGTCCGGCCGTGACCGGCACCACGGGTGGCTACAAGGACATGAACTACCCGCTGGACTCCTTCGCCGGCCAGCAGATCGAGCTGCGCTTCCGCTACCGCACCGACGGTGGGGTCGCCCAGAAGGGCTTCGCGGCCGACGAGCTGAAGATCACCGCCGACGGCTCCGCCGTCTTCACCGACGGTGCCGAGGGTGACGACAACGGCTGGACCGCGAACGGCTTCAGCCGCTCCGAGGCGTCCTTCACCAAGTCGTACCCGCAGTACTACATCGCGGAGAACCGCCAGTACGTCAGCTACGACAAGGTCCTGAAGACCGGTCCTTACAACTTCGGGTTCGGCGCCGCCGCCCCGAAGAAGGTCGAGCACTACGCGTACCAGAACGGCCTGCTGATCTGGCTCTGGGACACCTCGCAGCTGGACAACAACGTCGGCGAGCACCCCGGCCACGGCCAGATCCTGCCGATCGACGCCCACGCCAAGCCCGACGCCTGGGCGGACGGCGCGCTGTTCCGCAACAAGATCCAGTCCGCGGACTCCACCTTCGGCTGGTACCCGACCGACGCCCTCACCGCGCACAAGAACGGCGTCGCGACGACGATCAAGTCCAAGCCGGGCGTCCCGGTCTTCGACGACCGTCACGGTACCTACTGGTACGACACCAACCCGTACGGGAGTGTCCAGGTGCCGAACACGAACACCCGCATTTCGATCCTGTTCGACTCCCCGAACGGACAGAACACGATCGTTGCCGTCAGTCCCGCAGGTCGCTGACCTGCGTTAACCTGGTGTTCGGCCCACGCCCTCTGGTGGGCGGGGGCCGATCACCGGATTATGTGGGCATGGCAGTCGGTGGATTCACCAAGCTTCCCAACGGCAACGTCGTCGTCGCTCTCAAGCTGCCCCACCCGGGCGGCGCGGAGGACAGCGTCCGCGTCATCGTGCACGCCCAGAACCGCCAGCGCGCCCTCACCCGGCTCCGGAACCTCGGCTTCCGGGCGGCCCGGCTCAACGGCAACACCGAACCGCCGACGCCCGACGAGGTGACCGCCGTCCTGCACCATCCGGACGGCCTCGTCTGGCGACACTCCGCGTCCGGCTCGGAAGAGCTCTGGCACCCCTTCCGTGCCACGCACCGCCGCGCGGGGTGAGCGGAGCGCCCCCCGGGGCGTCCGCGGGCGCGCGGCCCGTCCAGGGGCCGCCTGCGCCGTTCAGGCCCCGACGGCCGGCTTCCCCGTCAGCCGGACACCCGCGGCCAGCAGCTCCGCCAGCGCGCTCTCCGTGGTCGCCGGGGCGACCCCCGCCGTCAGGTCGAGCAGCACGTGGGTGACGAAGCCCTCCCGTGCCGCGTCCAGCGCCGTGGCGCGCACGCAGTGGTCGGTGGCGATGCCGACCACGTCGACCTCGGTGACCGCGCGCGCCCGCAGCCACTCGGCGAGCCCCCTGCCGTTCTCGTCCACACCCTCGAAGCCGCTGTAGGCGGCCGAGTAGGCGCCCTTGTCGAAGACCGCGTCCACGGCGCCGGAGGCGACCACCGGCGCGAAGTTCGGATGGAAGCCGACGCCCTCGGTGCCCGCCACGCAGTGCACCGGCCAGGACCGCACGAAGTCCGGACGGTCGGAGAAGTGGTCCCCCGGATCGACGTGGTGGTCACGGGTGGCCACCACATGCCGGTAGCAGGCGGTGGCCTGCCCGACGAGATCGGTGATCGCGGCGGCCACGTCCGAGCCGCCGGCGACCGCGAGGCTGCCGCCCTCGCAGAAATCGTTCTGGACGTCCACGACGATCAGTGCGCGGTGCATTCGCTGTCCTCTTCGGTCGGCTGACCGCCGTGGGGGGACAGGCGGCACGCGTCGAGCGTAGGGAATCGGGCCCCGTTCCGCGACAGTCGCGGCACGGAGCCCCGCCGGCCGCCCCCCACGGCCTTCACGTCACACCTGCTCGGTGGGGATCACCGGTTCACCGCGGGAGAGCTGCGAGGCGGACAGCGGCAGTCCCGCGCGCGCCTCGATGTGCCGGGTGCGGGCCGCCTCCAGCGGCTCACGGCCGATGATCTCCCCGCCGCGCACCAGCGGGACCAGCAGCTGCCGGTCCGCCAACTCCGGCGGCACGGGCCCGGTGCCGACCACCTCGGCCTCCGCGACCCCGTCCTCGTCCAGCCGCCGCGCCGCCCACTTGCGGCCGCCGACGCTGCTCTTGGCGCCCATCGACTTCTTGGCCACGGCCACCATCGGCGCGTCCGGCTCGTTCGACGAGGCCCGCGAGACCAGCTTGTAGACCATCGAGCAGGTCGGGTGACCGCTGCCGGTCACCAGCGAGGTGCCGACCCCGTACGCGTCCACCGGCGCCGCCGCCAGCGAGGCGATGGCGTACTCGTCGAGATCCGAGGTCACCACGATCCGGGTGTCCTTGGCGCCGAGGTCGTCCAACTGCTGCCGCACCCGGTGGGCGAGCAGCAGCAGGTCGCCGGAGTCGATGCGGACCGCGCCCAGTTCGGGCCCGGCGACCTCGACGGCGGTACGGACCGCCGTCATCAGGTCGTAGGTGTCCACCAGCAGCGTCGTGCCCCGGCCCAGCGAGTCGACCTGCGCGACGAAGGCGTCCCGCTCGCTGTCGTGCAGCAGGGTGAAGGCGTGCGCGGCGGTGCCGATCGTCGGCAGGCCGTAGCGGAAACCCGCCGCCAGGTTCGAGGAGGACAGGAAGCCGCCCACGTACGCGGCGCGGGAGGCGGCGACCGCCGCCAGTTCGTGCGCCCGCCGCGCGCCCATCTCCATCAGCGGCCGGCCGCCGGCCGCCACCGCCATCCGGGACGCGGCCGCCGCGATCGCGGAGTCGTGGTTGAGGATCGACAGGATCACCGTCTCCAGGATCACCGCCTCGGCGAAACTGCCCTCCACCCGCAGGATCGGCGAGCCGGGGAAGTACACCTCGCCCTCGGGATAACCCCAGATGTCGCCGGTGAAGCGGTACCCGGCCAGCCACTCCAGGGTCGGCTCGTCGACCACGTTCTCGCGGGCGAGGAAGTCCAGCACGTCGGCGTCGAAGCGGAAGTTCTCCACCGCGTCCAGCACCCGGCCGGTGCCGCAGACGACGCCGTAGCGGCGCCCCTCCGGCAGCCGGCGGGTGAAGGCCTCGAACACCGAGTGCCGGTGCGCCGCCCCACTGCGCAGCGCGGCCTGCAACATCGTCAACTCGTACCGGTCGGTGAACAGCGCGGTGGAAGGTACAGCCACCGGCAGCCCCAGATCTGCAGCGCTCATGGAACGGGATGGTACCCCGACTATGCGTCAGAGTGACGATTTCTCTCCCCGGCCGCGTCCATTTGTGCGAAGCCCCGCAATGGCGGCAGCATTGGAGGAGTGATGAGTGCCACCCTGGGGGTCGCCCCCGTAGAGATCGAACGGCCCGAGACGACCGATGCGCCCTTCGGGGTGCTGGAACCGGACGTCCCCTGGGTGACCCTGGTGCACAACGATCCCGTCAATCTCATGAGCTACGTGACGTACGTCTTTCAGGCCTACTTCGGGTACTCCAAGGACAAGGCCGTCAAACTCATGAAGGACGTCCACCACAAGGGGCGCGCCGCCGTCTCCAGCGGCAGCCGCGAAGAGATGGAACGCGACGTGCAGGCGATGCACGGCTACGGCCTGTGGGCGACCCTGCAGCAGGACCGCTGATGGCCGGCTACTTCGCAGCCGCCCCGGGCGGCGGCGCCGTCATCGCCCTCGACGCCGTCGAGAAGTCCATCCTGCGCAGTCTCGCCGTGCAGCTCCTGGAGATGATCGGCCCGGGGGAGGAGCCGGTCTCCGACGACCCGCTGGCCGCGCTGTTCCCCGCCGACGGCCCGAGCAAGCCCCCGTCCGACCCGGCGCTGGCCAGGCTCTTCCCGGACGCCTACGAGGACACCGCCCAGTCCTCGGAGTTCCGCCGCTTCACCGAGAACGACCTGCGCGCCCGCAAGCGCGAGGACGCGCTGGCCCTCGTCCGCTCCCTCGACGCCGCCGACCCGGAACTGCTGCTCACGCCCGAGGACACCCGCCGCTGGCTCGGCGCCCTCAACGACCTGCGGCTGACCATCGGCTCCCGGCTGGAGGTCACCGACGAGGACACCGAGCTCTACCGGCTGCCGGACGACGATCCGCTCAAGCCGATGGTGATGGCCTACCTGTGGCTCGGCGGTCTGCAGGAGACGCTGATCGAGACGCTCTGACGTCCAGTACTCGCTCAGCGGACGCTCAAATCCGGATAACGATCATGTCACCGTGATCATCCGATATGCGGCTTCACTTCACCTTCGGGGTGTTTTCCCTGTGCGCCGCGTCACACTCGCCTCCCTCGATGGCGTCTCAGCCCGTGGTACTAATTCCGACCACTGGCCGGGACGCCATCCCTGTTCCGCCAGGCGCTGAGCCGGCCGATCGCCGGCTCGCAGCTCCACTGTCCGGGGGGATATGGAGAAAGGCGCACCACCACATGCCGACGGAACACACCGGCCACAACGCGGCCGAAGTCGCCGCCGCCGACGCGGCCGCCGCGCCCGTCACGGAAGAGGGCTACCAGCGAGGGCTCGGCAGCCGGCAGATCCAGATGATCGCCATCGGCGGTGCCATCGGCACCGGCCTCTTCCTGGGCGCCGGCAAGGCCATCCATCAGGCGGGTCCGAGCCTGATCATGATGTACGCCATCGCGGGCGTCATCATCTTCTTCATCATGCGGGCCCTGGGCGAACTGCTCACCTACCGCCCCGTCTCCGGCTCCTTCGCCGACTACGCCCGCGAATTCCTGGGCCCCTTCTGGGGGTTCGTCACCGGCTGGACGTACTGGCTGATGTGGGTGGTGACCGGCATGGCCGAGGTCACCGCCGCCTCGGTGTACATCACCTACTGGTGGAAGGACATCCCGCAGTGGATCTCCGCCCTGGTCTTCCTGCTGGTGCTCTTCGGCGTCAACCTCATCTCGGTGAAGGTCTTCGGCGAGGTCGAGTTCTGGTTCTCGATGATCAAGGTCACCGCGATCATCGGCATGATCCTCATCGGCATCGGCGTCCTGACCATCGGGTTCTCCGCAGCGGGCGACACCGCCTCGCTCAGCCACCTGTGGGGTAACGGCGGGGTCTTCCCCAACGGCGTCGGCAAGTCCCTCATGACGCTGCAGATCGTGATGTTCGCCTACCTCGCCGTCGAACTCGTCGGCGTCACCGCGGGCGAGGCCGAGAACCCCCGCGAGACGCTCCCCAAGGCCATCAACACGCTGCCCTGGCGGATCGGCGTGTTCTACGTCGGCGCGCTCATCGTGATCCTCGGCGTCGTCTCCTGGACCGAGTTCCAGCCCGGCGTCAGCCCGTTCGTGGCCGCCTTCGCCAAGATCGGCATCCCGTTCGGCGCGGCCATCGTGAACTTCGTGGTCCTCACCGCGGCCCTGTCGTCCTGCAACTCCGGCATGTACTCCACCGGCCGCATGCTGCGCGACCTGGCCGTCAACGGCCAGGGACCCAGGGCCTTCGCCAAGCTCAACTCCCGCCAGACCCCGGCCACCGGCATCCTCATCTCCGTCGCCCTGATGGGCATCGGCGTGTGGATCAACTACGTCGACCCGGACGGCGCCTTCACCTACATCACGGCCTTCGCCACCGTCGCCGGCGTCTGGACCTGGGCGATGATCCTCATCTCCCACCTGCGCTACCGCGCGGCGGTCAAGGCCGGCCGCGCCGCCGAAGCCTGGTTCAAGGCGCCGGGCGCCCCGTACACCAGCTGGATCGCCCTGATCTTCCTGGCCGGCGTGATGGTCCTGATCGGCATCGACAAGGACGCGCGGATTTCGCTCTACAGCGCTCCGGTGTGGTTCGCGATCCTCGGCATCGGGTACGCCTGGCTCAAGCGGAGGAACCCGGAGGCGTTCGCCCCCAAGCCGCACGTCGCACCGGAGCCCGCGCTGGTCGACGCCGCGGGCTGAGCGCCGCGCGCACAAGCCGTCCCGTACCGCGAAGGCCCGCCCCCGCACCCCTGGGGCGGGCCTTCGTCTGCGCGCGCGTACGCGCGCGCAGGAAGCCGCGGCCCCCTGTTAACTTTTCGGCATGCTGACCATCACGCAGGAGATCCACGACGCGATCGTCGCCCACGCCCGCGCCGACCACCCCGACGAGGCGTGCGGCATCGTCGCGGGGCCCGAGGGCAGCGGCCGCCCCGAGCGCTTCATCCCCATGCTGAACGCGGCCCGCTCACCCACGTTCTACGAGTTCGACTCCACCGACCTGCTCAAGCTCTACCGCGACCTGGACGACCGCGACGAGGAACCGGTGATCGTCTACCACTCGCACACCGCCACCGAGGCGTACCCGTCCCGCACCGACATCACCTACGCGAACGAGCCCGGCGCCCACTACGTCCTCGTCTCAACCGCGGAGGAGTTCCAGTTCCGCTCGTTCCGCATCGTGGACGGGGTCGTGACCGAAGAAGACGTGCAAGTAGTGGCCTCAGGGGCCTGACCGTCCGAATCGTGGGACGACTGTCTCGGACGTCCCCCGGGAATCGATACGATGAGCCCATGGTTTCCCACGACGTGAAGAACAACCCGCCGGGCATGCTGCTCGTCGCGCGGCTGCACGTCGACCTCTGCCGCGTCGCCAGCGCCGCCTGTCCGCGCGCCTGACCACTTCCCGGAGCTACCGTCGCTCCCGGCACGCCGCACAGCCCCGCCCGCACGTCCCCCCGCCCGACGCCGCATGTAACGGAGCCCATCCATGGCCATCGAGGTCCGCATTCCGACCATCCTCCGCACCTACACCGACGGCGCCAAGGCCGTCGACGGTTCGGGCAGCACACTCGACGAGCTCTTCTCGGACCTCGAGAGCCGCCACAAGGGGATCCGCGAGCGCATCGTCGTCGACGGCGGCCTGCGCCGCTTCGTCAACGTCTACCTCAACGACGAGGACGTCCGCTTCCTCGACGGCATCAGCACCGCGGTCGCCGACGGTGACAGCGTCACGATCCTCCCGGCCGTCGCCGGCGGCTCGACTCCCGCAGCGCACGGCTCCTGATGCGCTACGACAGCCCGCTGGCCGCGGTGGGCAACACCCCGCTCGTCCGCCTCCCGCGCCTGTCCCCGTCCGACGCCGTCAGCGTCTGGGCCAAGCTGGAGGACCGCAACCCCACCGGCTCGGTCAAGGACCGCCCCGCGCTCCACATGATCGAGCAGGCCGAGGCGGACGGCCGGCTCACCCCCGGCTGCACCATCCTGGAGCCGACCTCGGGCAACACCGGCATCTCGCTGGCCATGGCCGCGCGCCTCAAGGGCTACCGCATCGTCTGCGTCATGCCCGAGAACACCTCCTCGGAGCGGCGTGAACTGCTCGCGATGTGGGGCGCCGAGATCATCTCCTCACCGGCCGCCGGCGGCTCCAACACCGCCGTACGCATGGCCAAGGAGATCTCCGCCGAACACCCCGACTGGGTGATGCTCTACCAGTACGGCAACCCCGCCAACGCGGGCGCCCACTACGCGACCACCGGCCCGGAGATCCTCGCGGACCTCCCCACCATCACCCACTTCGTCGCGGGCCTGGGCACCACCGGCACCCTCATGGGCGTCGGCCGCTACCTGCGCGAGAAGGTCCCCGGCGTCGGCATCGTCGCCGCCGAACCGCGCTACGACGACATCGTCTACGGCCTGCGCAACCTCGACGAGGGCTTCGTCCCCGAGCTGTACGACGCGACGGTCCTCACCACCCGCTTCTCCGTCGGATCCGCGGACGCCGTCCGCCGCACCCGCGAGCTCCTGCAGCAGGAGGGCATCTTCGCGGGCGTCTCCACCGGAGCCGCCCTGCACGCCGCGCTCGGCGTCGCCGCCAAGGCCCACAAGGCGGGGGAGCGCGCCGACATCGTCTTCGTCGTCGCCGACGGCGGCTGGAAGTACCTCTCCACCGGCATCTACACCGCCCCCACCACCGAGGCCGCGGTCGAGCAGCTGCACGGCCAGCTCTGGGCCTGACCGCCCTCGCAGGACGGCGGTGTGCCGGCCCGCACACCGCCGGGACCGACCGCGGCCCGCGCACCACGGCAGCCCGCCGAGCCGAGCGCACCCGGGCGGCCCGCCGCGGTCGGCGCGTCCGAGCGGTCGGTCGCCCTCAGCGCACCATCCGCCGGACCTGCTGCCACAGTGCGGCGTCCAGGACACCCGCCCGGCGGCGGAACGCCGCGGAACGCACCTCCCGCAGCTCGTCGGTCTCCAGGTAGCTCGTCCTGCCCTGCGCGTCGCCCACGGTCCCCGGCGGCAGGGCGATCACCCCCGGCAGCTCCTCGTGGTACTTGCTGGTGATCTTCGCGACGCGCACCGTGCGCCCCCGCACCGACAGCACCAGGCACGGCCGGTCCTTCGCCCCGGACCCGTCCTCGAACGGCACGTTCGCCCACCAGATCTCCCCCGCCGCGGGCGCCCCCTTCCCGCCACGCCGGGGCGCCGGACGATCCGCCGCGCGCGGCGGACGCGCCGGACCACCCGGCCGGCGCCGCGCCGCCGACCGCCTCCACACCGCGAAACCGGCCAGTACGACCACGGCCGCGGCCGCCACCAACCACCAGGTCATGTCCATATGGGCTCCCACGGTCGAAAACTGTCGAAGAAGATCCTCATTCGGAACCGACCGTACCGGCCGCCCCTCGTACTGGTGATTCCGCCCACAACGGGGCGCTGAGGAGGCGCGTCGGCCCGCCCCGCGCCTTACTCTCGTCAACACGTGGCGGACCGCACCCGCCTAACCCCCCACTCCAACCGGTATGGGGGCGATCTGTGGCGCGCCCACGGAGGTTTCACGGCATGAAGCTCACCGTCGTCGGCTGCTCGGGGTCGTTCCCGTCCGCGGAATCGGCCTGCTCGAGCTACCTCGTCGAGGCCGACGGCTTCCGGCTGCTGCTCGACATGGGCAACGGAGCCCTGGGCGAACTCCAGCGCCACTGCGGCCTCTACGACCTGGACGCGGTCCTGCTCAGCCATCTGCACGCCGACCACTGCATCGACATGTGCGGCTACTTCGTGGCCCGTTACTACCGCCACGACGGCGGCCCCGCCGACGCCATCCCCGTCTACGGACCGGAAGGCACCGAACGCCGCCTCTCCACCGCCTACGGCGACATGCCCGACGAGAAGTGCATGAGCGAGGTCTTCGACTTCCGCACCCTGGAACCCGGCAGCTTCACCCTCGGCCCCTTCACCATCACCACCGACCGGGTCAGCCACCCCGTCGAGGCGTTCGGCTTCCGCATCGAGCACAACGGCCGCACCCTGACGTACTCCGGCGACACCGGCCCCTGCGACGCCCTGCTCGGGCTCGCCGCGGGCACCGACCTCTTCCTGTGCGAGGCATCCTTCACCCACGGCAAGGAAGACATCCCCGAATTGCACCTCAACGGCCGCCAGGCCGGCGAACACGCCGACCGCGCCGGCGCCGGGCGCCTCGTCCTCACCCACATCCCGCCCTGGACCGACCCCGCCCGCAACCTCACCGACGCCCGCGCCGTCTTCGACGGCCCCGTAGAACTCGCCACCTCAGGCGCGGTCTACGAGCTCTGAGCCGGCAGGCGACCTCCGGCCGCCCGGTCCGGACTCAGAAGACGGACGTGTCCAGTTCCAGGTCGAACGGGTGCGGAAGCAGGACCGCCAGGCCGAACGGGTGCGGGCCCTCCGCGTGCGTGTACCCGAGCCGGGACCGCTGCGAGTACAGCGTGCACGTCCGGTCCTGTCGGTCCACCCACAGGTACAGGGGCGCGCCGTACTCGGCGTAGCGGCGCCGCTTGACCGTGCGGTCGGTGTCCGCGTCGGACTCCGACGTCACCTCGACCACCAGCAGCGTCTGATCCGGCAGCAGCGCCCCGGCCCCCTTGGCCAGCGCCCGCGGAACCACCGCCACATCGGGTACGTACCAGTTGCTGCTGCCCGGCAGATCCAGGTTGCCCGATCCGGAGACACATTCCAGCCGGCGCACCACCGGGCCGATCTGCTCGCGGATGCTGTCAGCGGCGGCCTCATGGTCCCAGGTCGGAGACACGGGCTCGATCACTCCCTCGACGATCTGGACGCGGTCACCCTTGACGTGCTGGATGGCGAATCTCAGAGCCGCTTCCGGATCGACGTCGGCGTAGGCATGCGATAACAGCGCGAGGCCCCCGGAACCGTACGGTTCCGGGGGCCTCGCGTCGTGCTGTGCCCGCTCAGTGGGCGGGGGTCACCGGGCTTACGCCTTGGTGAGGTCCTCGATCTCCTCCTCGGGCTCGCGGCCCGGGGTGGTGAGGTTGAACTTGGTGATCGCGAAGCGGAAGACCACGTAGTAGATCACCGCGAAGCAGAGCCCGATCGGGATGATCAGCCACGGCTTGGTGGAGAGGTTCCAGTTCAGCGCGTAGTCGATGAAGCCCGCCGAGAAGGTGAAGCCGGCGTGCACGCCCAGCGCCCAGGTGACGGCCATCGAGACGGCGGTCAGCACGGCGTGGATCGCGTAGAGCACCGGGGCGATGAACATGAACGAGAACTCGATCGGCTCGGTGATGCCGGTGACGAACGAGGTCAGCGCGAGCGAGATCATCATGCCCATGACGGCCTTGCGGCGCTCGGGGCGGGCGCAGTGCGCGATGGCGATGGCGGCGGCCGGCAGGCCGAACATCATGATCGGGAAGAAGCCCGACATGAACTGTCCGGCGGTGGGGTCACCGGCGAAGAAGCGGGTCAGGTCGCCGTGCACGACCTCGCCTGCGGAGTTCTTGAAGTCACCGAGCTGGAACCAGGAGACCGAGTTCACGAACTGGTGCATGCCGACCGGGATCAGCGCGCGGTTGATGAGGCCGAACAGACCGGCGCCGACGGCGCCCAGACCGGTCATCCACACACCGAAGTCGCTGATGACCTTGCCGACCGGCTCCCAGCCGAGGCCGAATATGACACCGACGAGCGTGCCGACGAAGGCCATGATGATCGGGACCAGGCGGCGGCCGTTGAAGAAGCCGAGCCAGTCGACCAGCTGCTTGCGGTGGTAGCGCTGCCACAGGACCGCGGCGAGCAGACCCATGATGATGCCGCCGAGGACGCCGGGGTTGTTGTAGACCGCCGGGTCGTCCTTGCCCGCCTTGAGGACGGCCTCGGTGACCGGGAACGCCTTCAGGACGTTGCTGTAGACCAGGAAGCCGACCAGTGCGGCGAGCGCGGTCGAGCCGTCGGCCTTCTTGGCGAAGCCGATCGCCACACCGATACAGAACAGCATCGGCAGGTTGTCGAACACCGCGCCGCCGGCGGTCGCGAAGACGGCCGCGACCTTGTGCCAGCCGAGGCCCTTGTCGCCGAACACATCGTCCTGGCCGAGGCGGAGCAGGATGCCCGCGGCAGGCAGGACGGCGATCGGCAGCTGGAGGCTGCGACCGACCTTCTGCAGACCGGAAAAGAGACCGGAGCCCCGCTTCTTCGCGGGGGCCGCCGTAGCGGTGGCCGTACTCATCAGATTCCTCCTGGTGAGGCGGGCGCTTCAAGAGGGGACGGCCCGCCGCTATGGTCTATACCACTAAGTGGTGTAGACCAGTTTTAACACGTCGGGGCGGGATAAAGGAATCCCCAGTTCCGATTCTTCTTCAGTGGTCTGGACCACAAACGAACGGCCCCCGAGTCCAAGGACTCGGGGGCCGTTCGGGGTGGGCCGTTTTGCCCGGATATCTCCGGGTGGATGCCGCGCTACTTGAGGTTCTCCGCTTCCAGTTCGTCCCCCACTTCGTCCGGCTCGCGGCCGGGCGTCTGGAGGTTGAATCTGGTGATCACGAATCGGAAGAGGGCGTAGTACGCGATCGCGAAGGCGACCCCGATCGGAATGATCAGCCAGGGCTTGGTGGCCAGTCCCCAGTTGATGACGTAGTCGATCAGGCCGGCCGAGAAGCTGAAGCCGTCATGCACGCCCAGCCCCCAGGTGACCGCCATGGAGAGGCCGGTCAGCAGGGCATGGATCGCGAACAGGAGGGGGGCGATGAAGAGGAACGAGTACTCGATCGGCTCCGTGATGCCGGTGATCAGCGACGTCAGGCCGATCGACACCATCATGCCGGTGATCTCCTTGCGGCGGTGCGGCTTGGCGCAGTGCGCCATGGCCAGCGCGGCGGCCGGCAGGGCGAACATCATGATCGGGAAGAAGCCCGACATGAACTGGCCCGCGGTCGGGTCGCCCGCCAGGAAGCGGGGGATGTCCCCGTGCACCACCATGCCGTCCGGCTTGGTGAAGTCGCCGAACTGGAACCAGACGAACACGTTCAGGAACTGGTGCAGACCGATCGTCAGCAGGGCGCGGTTGGCGACACCGAAGATGCCCGAACCACCGGAGCCCAGGTCCACCATCCACTGGCTGAAGCTGGTGAGCGCGTCGCCGATCGGCGGCCAGATCCACACGCAGATGACCGCGAAGACGATCGCCACGAACGACATGATGATCGGGACCAGCCGGCGGCCGTTGAAGAAGCCGAGCCAGTCGACCAGCTTGGTCCGGTGATAGCGCATCCACAGGTAGGCCGTCGCCAGGCCGATCACGATGCCGCCGAAGACACCCGGGTTCTGGAAGGCGGCCGCGGTGACCGTCGTACCCTCCAGGCAGACCCCGGTGGAGAACTTCGCGTTGCCGCCGCAGTCCACCGGGAACTGGTGCAGCACGCTGAAGTAGACGAGGTAGCCCACGACCGCCGCCAGCGCGGTCGAACCGTCCGCCTTCTTGGCCATGCCGATCGCCACACCCACGGCGAACAGCATCGGGAGGCCGAGTGAACCGTCCAGCAGCGCGCCGCCCGCGCCGGCGAAGACCTTGGCGACGTTGTCCCAGCCCAGCCCGTCCGCGCCGAAGACATCCGGCTGGCCGAGCCGGTTCAGAATGCCCGCCGCGGGGAGCACGGCGATCGGCAGCTGCAGGCTGCGGCCCATCTTCTGCAGCCCCTGGAAGAAGGTGCTGGTCCACTTCTTCTGTGATCGCTGCCCGACGGCGGCGTTCTCCGAACTCATCGGTGGCCTCCTGGTGGGTGCCGCCCCGGCGGCATCGTGTCGCCCGGTTGCGTCTCCTGTTTGTCGCTTGGCCCAAAGTGGTGTAGACCATTTACGACGTGGGTGGCACTACGCCCCCGAGGGCACGGCACCAGTGATCGTTATCTTTCGCCACAAACCGGAACCCTGCCCGCGAAGATGGGCCAAACGTGCGTTACCGTTTGAAACCGGACCGGGCCGCCGGGCCGAGACACTCAGGAGTGAGCAATGGCCACCAAGGCTGAGCAGATCGTCGCCGGACTCGGCGGACTCGACAACATCGAAGAGGTCGAGGGCTGCATCACCCGCCTCCGCACCGAGGTCAAGGACCCCGGCCTCGTCGACGAGGCTGCCCTCAAGAAGGCCGGCGCCCACGGCGTCGTCAAGATGGGCACCGCGATCCAGGTCGTCATCGGCACCGACGCCGACCCCATCGCCGCCGACATCGAAGACATGATGGACAACTGAGCCCACCCCTCAGCGCACCACCACCCGCGGGGGCCCCTTCCGACACCGGAACGGGCCCCCGCGGTTTGTCGATAGGCTCGGGACCATGTCTCGATTCGATGGCCGCACCCCCGAACAGCTCCGCCCCGTCACCATCCAACGCGGATGGAGCAAGCACGCCGAGGGCTCGGTCCTCGTCTCCTTCGGCGACACCAAAGTCCTCTGCACCGCCAGCGCCACCCAAGGCGTACCCCGCTGGCGCAAGGGCAGCGGCGAAGGCTGGGTCACCGCCGAATACTCCATGCTCCCGCGCGCCACCAACACCCGCGGCGACCGCGAATCCGTCCGCGGCAAGATCGGCGGCCGCACCCACGAGATCTCCCGCCTCATCGGACGCTCGCTCCGCGCCGTCATCGACTACAAAGCCCTCGGCGAGAACACCATCGTCCTCGACTGCGACGTCCTCCAGGCCGACGGCGGCACCCGCACCGCCGCCATCACCGGCGCCTACGTCGCCCTCGCCGACGCCGTCACCTTCATGCAGCAGAAGAAGCTCATCCGCGCCACCGCCAAACCCCTCACCGGCACCGTCGCCGCCGTCAGCGTCGGCATCGTCGACGGCGTACCCCTCCTCGACCTCGCCTACGAAGAAGACGTCAAGGCCGAGACCGACATGAACGTCGTCTGCACCGGCGACGGCCGCTTCATCGAAGTCCAGGGCACCGCCGAAGGCGCCCCCTTCGACCGCACCGAACTCAACGCCCTCCTCGACCTCGCCGTCGGCGGCTGCGCGGAACTGACCGCCGCTCAACTCGCCGTACTCGGCTGAGCGCACGCCGACCAAGGCCCGCGTGAAAGCTGTCACTTTCGCTCAACCAGGCAACTGGGGCGGCGCACGGCGCGTGTCTACCGGTACAGATCTCATACGGAGATCACACGGGGGAGGAACCCACCCATGGCCACGCGCCGCCGCCTCACCATCGCCGCACTCGCCGCGGCCGCCGCCCTGACGCTCCCGGCCGCCGCCGGCTGCAGCGCCATCGACAAGGCACTCGACTGCGCCCAAGTGGCCGCCGCGGTCGCCGGCGACGTCCAGAACCTGCAGAACGCCGTCAGCAACGCCGGCAACAGCCCGCAGGACGCCGTCAACGCCCTCGACCAGATCTCCCGCGACCTCAAGGACATCGGCAGCAAAACCAACAACGCCGACGTCACCAAGGCCGTCAACGACCTCAACACCGCCGTCCAGAACGCCCGCACGGCCGCCAACAAGGGCACCACCCCCGACGTGTCGCCGGTCGCGGACGCGGCAGGCGAACTCACCAAGGTCTGCACCCCGGGCTGACCGGGCGACCGGAACGACGCGCGATAATCGACGCCATGCAGCGCCTCGTCCTCGCGACCCGAAACGCCCACAAAGTCACCGAACTCCGCGCCATCCTCGCCGACACAGGTCTCGCCGTGGACCTCGTCGGCGCGGACGCCTACCCCGAGATCCCCGACGTCAGGGAAACCGGCGTCACCTTCGCCGAGAACGCCCTCCTCAAGGCCCACACCCTGGCCCGGGCCACCGGCCTGCCCGCCGTCGCCGACGACTCCGGCCTCTGCGTCGACGTCCTCGGCGGCGCCCCCGGCATCTTCTCCGCCCGCTGGGCCGGCACCCACGGCGACGACGCCGCCAACCTCGCCCTGCTCCTCGCCCAGCTCTCCGACATCGCCGACCCCCACCGCGCCGCGCACTTCGCCTGCGCGGCAGCCCTCGCCCTCCCGGACGGCACCGAACGCCTAGTGGAAGGCCGCCTCCCCGGCACCCTCCGCCACACCCCCACGGGCACCGGCGGCTTCGGCTACGACCCGATCCTCCAGCCGGACGGCGACACCCGCACCTGCGCCGAACTGACTCCGTCGGAGAAGAACGCGATCAGCCACCGCGGCGTGGCGTTCAGGGCCCTGGCGCCCCTGGTCGCCGAACTTCTCGGCTGAGCCGCCACAGAGGCAACGAGCCTCCAGCCTTCGAAAGGAAGGCTGGAGGCTCCTTTTTGCTTCGTGCGCCTGGTCAGATTCGAACTGACAACCACTAGTTCCTAGGACTAGCCTCTCTGCCGTTGGAGTACAGGCGCGCGGCTGACGCCCACTCTACTGGCTCGGGTCCTGGAGCTGGGAGGGGTTATCGAAGGGCTTTGGGACGTGCGAACGTCTCTGTCTGGCTGTGACAGGACGGACAGAAGTAGCGCAGGTTCTTGGGCCGGTTGTCCAGTCGGTCGCCGTTGCTGTGGTCGATCTCCAGCACGAGCCGCTTGCCCTGCCAGGTGTCTCCGACGCCGCAGGCAGCGCACTGGTGGGGCACGCCGACTTCGTCGAGGGCGCGCCGCAGGAGGGTGGTCTTCGTGCGCCCGGATCCCGTCTCAAGGTGTCGCAGGACCTCGGCTGCGGACCGGCGTTTCGGTGATACCTTCCCGCGGTTGTGCCCTTGACCTGTGAAGTGCCTGCACGACAAACGGTAGTCGGCGATGCCGGACCTCACGCGTGCGCGATTTCCTCCGTTGTCGGGAAGCCCGAGATGGCGGAGAACGCCGGCCAGGCTTACAGCTTTCGCAACCGCAGGCCCCAGCCGGTCGAGCGGGAGGGACTTTCCGCCATACCTGACCCCACTGGTGAAGTGCGAGGTGTCGATTCCGAAGCGGTCCAGTTTCGTCCTGATGTGGCTGTACGGACTGTCGTTCGGCGGGTAGCCCATGAACTCGAACATCTCACGGATGCTGTGACAACAGGCAGCGGCCTCCTCGAGCAGAACCCTCGGGTACGCGCGGCGCTCGCGCTCGGGAAGTGGTTCGTCGGTGAAGTGCGACGTGTCGATGCCGTAGTGCCGTAGGCGGTCGCGCAGGTATCCGTACGGACCGCTCCTCAGCGGCACGTTCAGCCTGCGCAGCAGATCGACGAGGCTGCTGGAGATCGGCGCCGTCCGGGCCAGCAGGTCGCGGGGATAGTTGACGTGCCCGCTCATGCCGTGGCCCTGCGCTTGCGGCCGCGATACGTGTCGGTCACGGCGTGGCAGTTGGGGCAGAGCAGCCGAAGGTTCTCCGGGCGGTTGTCCCACCAACTGCCGTCGACGTGGTCGACTTCGAGGCGGAGAGGCTTACCGTTCCACTCGGTGCCGACGCCACACATCGTGCAGATCTCCGGGACCGCGCGGCGTGATAGTTCCCGGCGCAGCCGTTCGCCGGAGATCCTGCCGTCTGCCGGTGTTCCTAGGACGAGTCGGTCTCCGGTCGGCCGTTTCGGGCGGCTCGCGCTGGGTGCCGAGAAGTGCGAGGTGTCGAGGCCGAGCGCGATGATGCGGCGGCCGATGTGGGCCTGGTTGCCGCCGACCGGGTTGATGCCGAGGCGGCGGACGACTTCGGCGACGCTGCGTGAGGAGGCGACCAGTTCGCGCAGGATCTCTTCGGTGTGCCGCACCCGGCGGGTGGTGAAGTGCGAGATGTCGATGCCCGCCTGAGCCATTTTGGTGCGGAGGTAGCTCCGGCTGCCCGGCGTCGGGTCGCCTCCGCACCACCGGACGGCTTCGTCGAGGCTTGTCGTTTCGCGGGCGGCCTCGGCCAGGAGCGCGTGGGTGTATCTGACGGACATGGGGATCCCCCTCCGGATCGGGTGGTGGGAGGGGATTCCTTGCAGCCGCTACCGGGGAATCCCTCGCTCACCGGTGGTGGCTGCAGAGCCCTGGGTGCGGCTGCCTGTCGCAGCCTCGTACGTACTAACGAGGCATTCGGGTGACGGTCACGCCCCGGGCCGCGCCCGGGGGTTGGAAGCGGGGGGTGGGGGACTGGGCGGCGGTGCTGGTCCGCGGGCTCCTGCGCGCTGCGTGCGGGAGTGGTACCAAGGCCCCGGGGTTCGGGGCCTTGGTCCACTCCGGACGTCGGGGGTTGCTCAGACCTTCAGGTCCTTGATGAGCTTGGCGACGTGGCCGGTGGCCTTGACGTTGTAGAAGGCGTGTTCGACCTTGCCGTCGGCGCCGACGATCACGGTGGAGCGGATGACGCCGGTGACGGTCTTGCCGTAGAGCTTCTTCTCGCCGAAGGCGGCGTAGGCCTCGAGCACCTTCTTGTCCGGATCGCCCACCAGGGTGACCTTCAGGGACTCCTTCTCGCGGAACTTGGCGAGCTTCTCGGGCTTGTCGGGGGAGACGCCGATCACGTCGTAGCCGGCGGCCGCGAGCAGGTCGAGGTTGTCGGTGAAGTCGCACGCCTGCTTGGTGCAGCCGGGGGTGAGGGCGGCCGGGTAGAAGTAGACGATGACCTTGCGGCCGGCGTGGTCGGCGAGGGAGACGGGCTTGCCGTCGGCGTCCGGAAGGGTGAAGGCGGGGGCGGTGTCGCCGGGCTGGAGGCGTTCGGTCATGGGTGAGGGCTCCTTACGCGGGTACACGCGGGGTACTCCCGGGTACGCAAACGGGGTGCCGACGGGGCGCGGTCCGCGTCGGGCTGACAGACTGTTCGTCACGGTACCGGTCTAGGCGTTGGAGGCAGTGCGGTGTCGGAAGGCAGGACTCCCGCTCAGATTGAAGCGGAGATCTCCCGTAGGCGGCAGGATCTGGCCGCGACGCTGGACGAGATCGCGGTAAGGGTGCACCCGACCACGGTCGCGCGGGATGTGAAGGCGAAGGCCTTCTCCGCGGTCGACCGGACGGTGGGCCAGGCTTATGTGGCGGCGCATCGCGCGGTGAGTGACGCCCGCGGGCACTTCGTGTCCGAGGAGGGTGTGCTGCGGGTGGGTCGGGTGGTGCCGGTGGCGGTGGCCGCGGTGGCGTTGGTCGCTGTGGTGGCCGGGCTCTCGGTCCGTCGGCGTCGCCGGTAACGTCGTCGCCGTGAGTTCCAAGGATGAGCACGACAAGCTGCCGATCCGGATGCTGCATGACCGGGTGCTGGTGCGGGCCGAAGGTTCCGAGGGGGAGCGCCGCTCGGGTGGCGGCATCCTCATTCCCGCGACGGCCGCGGTGGGCCGGCGGCTGGCGTGGGCGGCGGTGGTCGCGGTGGGCCAGAACGTGCGGACGGTGGAGGTCGGGGACCGGGTGCTGTACGACCCGGAGGACCGGGCCGAGGTCGAGGTGCGGGGTGTCGCGTACGTGCTGATGCGCGAGCGGGATCTGCACGCGGTCGCGTCCGAGCGGTTGCAGGGCTCGGAGGACTCCACGGGCCTCTATCTGTAAGTTTGCTATCGTCGGAGGGAGCCCGACGAGACGCGCCGTACCGGGACCCATGCAAAGACGACGCACCCCCTGGAAGCAAGAAACCATGGAGGTGCCGTCATGGCATGGGTCCTTTTGTGCGTCGCGGGTCTGGTCGAGGTCGCGTGGTCGATCGGTATGAAGTACACCGAGGGGTTCACGCGGCTGTGGCCGAGTGTGTTCACGGGTGCGGGCATCGTGGTGAGCATGATGCTGTTGTCGCAGGCCGCGAAGACGCTGCCGATCGGTACGGCGTACGGCGTGTGGGTGGGCATCGGTGCTGCGGGGGCGGCGGTCCTGGGCATGGTGGTGCTGGGTGAGCCGGCGACCGCCGCCCGTATCTTCTTCATCTGTCTGCTGCTGGTGGCCGTCGTGGGCCTGAAGGCCACGTCGGGGCATTAGGAACGTCAGCCCCCGTCGGGGCCGCCGTCCCTGCCGTCCCCGCCGCCGTCGCCGGCTCCGCCGACCGCTCCGCCGCTGGGCAGCAGGGTCGGGGGTCCGCTGGTCGGGGGCGGGGTGTCGGTGGGGGTCTCCGTCGGGGTTTCGGACGGCGTCTGGGACGGGGTCTGGGACGGCGTCTGCGAGGGCGGGCTGGACGGGGTCTGGGGCGGGGTGGTGGACGGTGTCGCTGACGTGGGTGGTGTGGTGGGGGCCTCGGTCGGGGCGGCGGCGCCGTCCTGCAGTTCGAGGTCGAAGTCGATGTCCTCGGTGCCGCTGAGGGCGGCCTCGGTGTAGGAGGCCCAGACTTCGCCGGGCGCGCCGCCGCCGTTCACGCGGTCGACTCCCAGGGCGCCGTTGAGCGACTTGTGGTCGCCGGTGTCGGGGTCCTGGCCCATCACGGCGACGACGGTGGCGAGGTTCGGCGTGTAGCCGGCGAACCAGGCGGCCTGGTCCTCGTCGATGGTGCCGGTCTTGGCGGCGGAGGTGTGGCCGGACTCCTGGGCGACGGAGGCGGTGCCGCCGTCGACGACGCTCTGCAGGATGGACGTGGTGGTGTCGGCCGCCTCGCGGGGGACGGCCTGCCGGCTGTCGCGGTGGGGGAGGCTGAGGTCGCCGTTGTCCTTGGTGATCTTCTCGACGAGGGTGTACGGGATGTACTTGCCGTGGTTGGCGAGGGTCGCGTAGGTCTGGGCCATCTGGAGGGGGCTGGCCTCGGTGACGCCGAGGGCCATGGAGGGCACGTTCTCCAGCTTCACGGACTCGGGCATGCCGAGGGCGCGCACGGTCTCGTTGACCTTGGAGGGCCCGACGTCCTGGGCCATCTGCGCGTAGACCGCGTTGACGGACTTGTCCATCGCCTTGGTGACGGTGATGTCGCCGTAGCTGCGCCCGTCCTCGTTGGGCGGCGCGTAGCCGACCGGGCCGTTGGGGCCGATCACCGGGCGGCGGTTGTCGCCGTTGTAGATGGTGCGCGGGGTGATCGGGCGGTCGTCCTGGGTCTGGGAGTTGTTCTGGACGGCGGAGGCGAAGATGAAGGGCTTGAACGTCGAGCCGACCGCGTAGTCGGTGCGGGTGGCGTTGTTGACGTACTGCTTGGTGTAGTCGATGCCGCCGTACAGGGCGACGACCTTGCCGGTGGCGGGGTCGATGGAGGCGCCGCCGGCGCGGACGTAGCTGTCGGCCTTGGTGGTGCCGAGCTGGTCGTAGACGTTCTTCTTGGTGGCGGCGACGAAGGCGTCCTCCTTGGGCTTCTGGATGGTGGTGACGATCCGGTAGCCGCCGGCGCGCAGGGTTTCGGCGTCGATGATGTTGTTGTCGTCGAGGTAGTCGTTGACGGCCTCGATGATGTAGCCGCGCTGGCCGGACTTGCTGGCGGCGGGCTTGGGCTTGCCGGGGGTGGGGAATTTGGTGACGGCGCGTTCGGCGGCGCCGAGCCAGCCTTCCTTCACCATGCCGTCGAGGACGTAGTTCCACCGGGCCTCGGCCTTGGCGCGGTTCTGGGGGTGGGCGACGACGTCGTACTCGCTGGGGGCGTTGAGGAGGGTGGCGAGGTAGGCGCCTTCGGCGGTGGTGAGCTGGTCGGCGTCCTTGCTGAAGTAGGCCCGGGAGGCGGCCTGGATGCCGTACGAGTTGCGGCCGAAGTAGCTGGTGTTCAGATACCCCTCGAGGATTTCGTCCTTGGTCTCGTTGCGATCGAGTTTGATCGCGATGAAGAACTCCTTGACCTTGCGGAGTGCGGTCTGCTCCTGGTTGAGGTAGTAGTTCTTCACGTACTGCTGGGTGATCGTGGAGCCGGACTGCTTGCCCTTGCCGGTGACGGTGTTCCAGGCGGCGCGGATCATCGCTTTCGGGCTGACGGCGGACTCGTGGTAAAAGCCGCGGTCCTCGGCGGAGAGTGCCGCGTACTGGGCGGTCCTGGCGATCTGCGCGAGGGTGACGTTCTCGCGGTTGATCTCGCCGTCGCGGGCCAGTTCGGTCTTGCCGTCGGCGTAGAAGTAGACGTTGCTCTGGGCGGTGGCGGCGGCGTTGGGGTTCGGGATCGGCACCAGGGCGTAGCCGAGGAAGAACCCGCCGACGCAGATGAGCAGGACGACGATGACGGTGCTGGTCACCATCCGCCAGGTCGGGATGAGCCGGCCGAGGCCGGTGCGCTTGGGCCGTCCCCTGCGGTTGAGGGCCGGCGGTCGGGGCTCCCAGCCTGGCGAAGCGTTACTGCTTTTCTGCTGCTCCGGCTCGTCGCTCATGTCTGTTAGGACTCCTCCGCCGCCGCCGGGGTTGGTCCGCGACGGAACATCTTGGGTCAATCGTTACGTACGCCCCGTTGAACACTGTCGCATCATCCGTGCTTGTGCGATCAACGCCGCGCACCCGTGACAGGGCTGTGACAGGCCGAACGGCTGATCCGGGCCACTCGAACGGGTGGAAAACCATTGGCACCTCCCCCCGATGGGCGATTAAGCTCGGCGGCTTTGGCGCGAACGGCGGGTGCGGGTCCGGGCCCGGTCCGGGCCCTGACGGAGGGGACGTGGGGCGGTGGGCGGCCTTCGGCTGTACGCGGCGGTCGCATGGAGCGGCTTCCGGCGGTTCGCGACGTACCGGGTGGCGACGGCCGCGGGCGTCTTCACCAACACGGTCTTCGGTTTCATCCTCGCCTACACCTATATCGCGCTGTGGGACGCGCGTCCCGGGTTGGGCGGGTACGACCGGTCCCAGGCGTTGACGTATGTGTGGATCGGCCAGGCGCTGCTGATGGCCACGGCGATGATGGGCGGCGGATTCCAGGACGAGTTGATCGAGCGGGTGCGTACCGGGGATGTGGCGATCGACCTGTACCGGCCCGCCGACCTGCAGTTGTGGTGGCTCGCCACCGACCTGGGCCGGGCGGCCTTCCATCTGCTGGGCCGGGGCGTCGTGCCGATGCTGATCGGCTCGCTCGCCTTCGATCTGACGCTGCCGGCGTCCCCGCTGACCTGGCTGCTGTTCCTGGTGTCGGTGGCGCTGGGGGTCGTCGTCAGCTTCGCGTTGCGCTATCTCGTCGTACTGAGCGCGTTCTGGCTGCTCGACGGTGCCGGGGTCAGCCAGATCGCCGGGTTGGCGAGCATGTTCTTCTCCGGCGCGCTGCTGCCGCTGACGGTGTTCCCCGGCTGGCTGGGGGAGGTGGCGCGGGCCCTGCCGTGGGCGGCGCTGCAGCAGATTCCCGCCGATGTCTTCCTCGGCCGGCACACCGGCACCGGGCTGGTGCGGGTGTTCGCCTTCCAGGCGGGCTGGGCGCTGGCGCTGCTGGGGGCGGGGCGGGCGCTGCAGTCCGTGGCGACCAGGAAGGTGGTGGTGCAGGGTGGATGAGGGAGCGGCGTTGGCGTTCGCCGAGGAGCGCGCCGCAGAGCGCACCGAAGAGCGTCCGCTGGTCGACGGGCTGCGGGCGTACGGGTTGATCGTCGCGATGTGGGTGCGCTCCACGATGGCGTACCGGGCGTCGTTCCTGATGACCGCGCTCGGGAACTTCGCGACCACCGGCCTGGACTTCGCCACGATTCTGCTGATGTTCTCGCACGTCACGACGTTGGGCGGGTTCACGTTGCCCGAGGTGGCGTTCCTGTACGGGACGACCAGTACCGCCTTCGGGCTCGCCGATCTGACGATGGGCAGCATGGAGCGGCTCGGGCGCCGGGTACGGGACGGCACGCTGGACACGCTGCTGTTGCGCCCGGTGCCGGTACTCGCGCAGGTGGCCGCCGACCGGTTCGCGCTGCGGCGGCTGGGGCGCATCACCCAGGGCTTGCTGGTGCTGGGCTGGTCGCTGAGCCGGCTGGACATCGACTGGACCGTGCTGAAGGTGGCGATGATGCCGATGATGCTGCTCAGCGGGGGTGCGATCTTCGGGGCGGTGTTCGTGGCCGGGGCGGCCTTCCAGTTCTGGGCGGGGGACGCCTCCGAGGTGCAGAACTCCTTCACGTACGGCGGGAACACGCTGCTGCAGTACCCGCCGTCGATCTTCGCCACGGACCTGGTGCGCGGCGTCACCTTCATCGTGCCGCTGGCGTTCGTCAACTGGCTGCCCGCGCTGCGCATTCTGGGCCGCGACGATCCGCTGGCGCTGCCGGGGTGGCTGGACTTCGCGTCGCCGCTGGTGGCCGTGGTGTGCTGCGCGGTGGCCGGTCTGGCGTGGCGGACGGGCCTGCGGTCGTACCGGAGCACGGGAAGCTGAGGGAACGGAAGGTGGGGACAGTGGACGGTGGCGACGCGCACATCCAGGTCGACGCGGTGGAGAAGGTCTTCGACGTGCGCCGGAAGGCCGGGCGGTGGCGTCGTGAGCGGCACCAGGTGCGGGCGGTCGACGGAATCTCGTTCTCGGTGCCGCGCGGCGAGATGGTCGGGTACATCGGGCCGAACGGGGCCGGGAAGTCCACCACCATCAAGATGCTGACCGGGATCCTGATGCCGAGCGGGGGACGGGTGCGGGTCGCGGGGATCGATCCGACGCGGGACCGGACGAAGCTTGCGCGGCGGATCGGGGTGGTCTTCGGGCAGCGCACCACGCTGTGGTGGGATCTGCCGCTGAAGGACTCCTACCAGCTGGTGCGGCGGATGTACCGGATCGGGGACGGGCGGTACGCGAGGAACCTCGCGCGCTGCGTCGACCTCCTCGACCTCGGGCCGCTGCTGGACGTGCCGGTGCGCCAGTTGTCGCTGGGGCAGCGGATGCGCGGCGACATCGCGGCGGCGCTGCTGCACGATCCGGAGGTGCTGTACCTGGACGAGCCGACGATCGGTCTCGACGTGGTCAGCAAGGCGAAGGTGCGGGAGTTCCTGCGGACGGTCAACACCGAGCAGGGCACGACCGTGCTGCTGACCACGCACGATCTGACCGACATCGAGCAGCTCTGCGAGCGGGTCATGGTCATCGACCACGGGCGGCTGATGTACGACGGCGGTCTGGACGGGCTGCACGCGGTGGGGGAGAGCGAGCGCACGCTCGTCGTCGACTTCGAACGGGAGGTGCCGGCGGTGGTGGTGGCCGGCGCGCGGTGCGTGAAGGTCGAGGGGCCGCGGCAGTGGCTAGCGTTCCCCGCGGCGGCCAGCGCCGCGCCGCTGGTCGCCGAACTGGCGGCGCGCTATCCGCTGGTGGACCTGGCGGTGCGGGAGCCGGCGATCGAGGACGTCATCGCGCGGATGTACTCGACGGTGCCGGCGCAGCCGGCCAGGGGTTCAGCGCAGTGAGCTGAGGGCGGCGTGCACCCGATCGACGGCGGCCAGTGGCGTCGAGGCGTGCGCCGACAGGCGCAGCGAGTCCGTGCGGACGGTGGGGGTGACCTCGTATCCGTGCAGCGCCTTGGCGACGAGGCGCGGGTCGGTGCCGGGGACGCGGAAGGAGACGATGCCGGCGCGCTGCTCGGGGGCGACGGGGGAGAGCACCTCGCCGCCGCAGGCCAGAACGGTGTCGATGAGTTGGGCCACCCGGGTGGTGATGTGCTCCTCGATGGCGGGCACCCCGGACCGTTCGACCAGTTCCAGGGCGGCGGCGAGGGCGGCCGCGGTGACGGGGCTCAGGTTGGTGATGCTCCACCGCCGGGCGCCGGCGGCGGGCGGGTGCTCGCGGTCGTCAAAGACTCCCGCGTCCTCGACGCCGGTCCAGCCGGTGAGGGTGGGCTCCAGCCGTTCCAGCGCCCGGTCGGACAGGGCGGCGAAGCCGGTGCCCCAGCCGGCCCGCAGCCACTTCTGGCCGCCGGTGACGACGACGTCCGCGGCCTGCCAGGGCAGGTCGGCGATGCCGAAGCCCTGGATGGCGTCGACGACGAGCAGCCGGTCGCCGATCACCTCGCGGACCGCGGCGAGGTCGGCGCGCTGGCCGGTGCGGAAGTCCACGGCGCTCAGCGCGACGGCCACCACGTCGTCGCCCCCGGGACCGGTCAGGGCTTCGCGGACGGTGTCAGGGGTGATCAGGCCCCGCTGGTCGGGCTCCAGCGGGCGCGGTGCGGCCCGGCCGAGTTCCGCGGCGCGCCGCCAGGGGTACTGGTTGGAGGGGAACTCGCCCGACGGAACGAGGACGGTGCCTCCGGTGATGCCGAAGGCGGCGTGGAACAGGCCGGTGGACGTGTTCGGCAGCAGCACGACGTGGCCGGGGTCGGTCCCGGCCAGCCGGGCGGCGGCCTCCCGGGCCCGGGGCTCGGCGCGCATCAGGTCGTCCACCGTGCTGTGGGTGGCGCGCGCGGAGTCGGCCAGGGCCTGCGCGGTGGCGTCCAGCACGTCGCGGGACGGCGGGCCGTAGCGCGCGAAGTCCAGGTACCCCTCGGGCTCCTCGAAGTGTCCGGCGTAGCCGGGCAGCCCTCCGGTCCTGTCCTGCGCTGTCATCGCGGCTCGCTCCTTCGCTGGGGGGTTCCGGGACGGCGTCGGCAGCCGTCCGCCGTTCCTGGCGTGACTTCCCGGGACGCGGGGAACCTGTTGTTCGTTCCCAGGTTGGCAGTGGCGGTGACGATACGCGGGTGGAGCGGATGGAAGCAGCGGTAGTGAGCGATCCGGATGGCGGCCGGCGCGACGGCCCGGTCGGTGGTGCCGAAGGTCCGCGGGGCGGTCCGGGCGCGGCGCTGAGCGCCGCGGAGGTCGCCGACGAGGGCCGGCGCCGTGGGGTCCGCCGGATGAAGGTGATCGCGACCGGGCTGCTGCTGGCCGCGACGGTGGTGTACGCCCTGGCGAAGTGGGCGGACTCGGAGGGCGCCGGTTCCTGGGCGGGGTACGTGGCCGCCGCCGCGGAGGCGGGCATGGTGGGTGCGATGGCGGACTGGTTCGCCGTCACGGCGCTGTTCCGCCGCCCGCTGGGACTGCCGATCCCGCACACCGCGATCATCCCGACGAAGAAGGACGCCCTGGGGCACAGCCTGGGCGATTTCGTCGGCGAGAACTTCCTGTCGGCGGATGTCGTCAGGACCCGGCTGCGGGCCGTCGGCATCGGCTCGCGGCTCGGCAGCTGGCTCGCGGACCCCGAGCACGCCGACAAGGTGACGGAGCAGGCCGCGGCGGCGCTGCGCGGTGTGCTGAAGGTGCTGCGGGACTCCGACGTGCAGGCGGTGGTCGGTGAGGCGATCACCCGGCGCGCCGAGGGCCAGGAGGTGGCGCCGGGCGTCGGCAGGATGCTGGAGCGCGTCGTCGAGGACGGCGGGCACCGGCGGGTGGTCGACCTGGTCTGTGTGCGGGCGCACGAGTGGCTGGTGGAGCACGGCGACTCGGTGATGGACGCGGTGCAGGGCGGCGCGCCGGGGTGGACGCCCCGGTTCGTGGACCGCAAGGTCGGCGAGCGGGTCTACAAGGAGCTGGTGCGCTTCACCGCCGAGATGCGGGACATGCCGGACCACCCGGCGCGCGGCGCGGTCGACCGGTTCCTCGGGGACTTCGCCGTCGAGCTGCAGTCCGATCCGGACACCCGGGAGCGTGTCGAGCGGCTGAAGAAGGACCTGCTGGCGCGCGGCGAGGTGCAGGACCTGATCGAGTCGGCCTGGACCGCGGTCCGCGGCATGGTCGTGGCCGCCGCCGAGGACGAGCGCAGCGAGCTGCGGCTGCGGACCCGGGCGTCGCTGCTGTCGCTGGGCGCCCGGATGGCGACCGACGCCGCCCTGCAGGCGAAGGTGGACGGCTGGCTGGAGGACGCCGCCACGTATGTGGTGACGACCTACCGGGACGAGATCACGTCGCTGATCACCGAGACGGTGGCCGGCTGGGACGCCGACCAGACGTCGCGCAAGATCGAGGCGCATGTGGGGCGCGACCTCCAGTTCATCCGGATCAACGGAACGGTGGTGGGCGCGCTGGCGGGGCTCGCGATCTACACGGCGTCGCAGCTCTTCACGGGGTAGTCCACCGGCCGTATCGTCACCCGCATGACGGTGCGTCAGAAATCAGGGCCCGCGCGGGTCGTCGTCCAGGCCCGGGGGCGGCTGCTGCGCAGCGGCGGCTCCCGGCGGACCCCGCTGGGGCGGGCGCTGTGGGGCGCCGCCGAACTCGGCGTGACGTTCGGGGTCGTCGTGCTGCTGCTGGTGGCGCACCAGTTGTGGTGGACGAACCTGCGGGCGCACGAGTCCGCGCGGCGCGAGGTCGCGGCGCTGGAGCGGCAGTGGGAGGCGGCCCCCGCGCGGGCGGCCGATCCGGACCCGGCGCAGGCGCCCACCGACGCCCCGACGATGGATACATCCGATGACAAGGCGTCGACCAAGGCCCCTCAGCGGCAGCCGACAGCACCCGAACGGGACGACCTGGCCTACGCCGTGCTCCGCATCCCCGCGATCGGGGTGACCGCCCCGGTCGCCCAGGGCATCGGTAAGGGCGCCATCCTCAACCACGGCTACGTCGGCCACTACCCGCAGACCGCGCAGCCCGGCCAGACCGGGAACTTCGCCGTCGCCGGGCACCGCAACACCCACGGAGAACCGTTCCGCTACATCAACCGGCTGCGGGCCGGCGACACCATGACCGTCGAGACGGCCACCGGCCGTTTCGTCTACGTCGTGGAGAGGACCGTCCCGCAGACGTACCCCTCCGACGGATCCGTGATCGCCCCGGTGCCGTTCAGCGCCGTCCACCCGGGCGCCCGCATGACCGGCGCCGGCGCGTACATCACGCTCACCACCTGTACTCCCGAATACACCTCCAAGTACCGGCTGGTGGTGTGGGGACGGCTGAAGTCGGCCCAGGCGCGCTAGGCCGTGTCTGCACCGACCGCGACCCCCTGGGGCTGGTCTACCATCGGAATCCGGACCGACGGAGGAGGCGAGCACATGCGACGCGACACCGCCGCGTTCCGCCTCTGCGTGGGCGCGCTGCTCCTCGTCCTGTCCGGGGTCCTGCTGACCCAGACCGGTCTGGTGCCGAGCGCCGCGGCCGCCGCGACCACGGTCGCCGCCGCGCTGCTGTGCCGCGCCTTCGTCGTCACCGCGGCCTGGGCCGGGCCGGTGGTGCCCGGCCGGATCCGTACGGCGATCCGGGACCGGGAGCGCCGTACGGCCTTCCTCGTCCAGTGCGATCCCGATGCCTCGGGCCGCCCGCGCCCCCGAGCGCCCGGCCGTCCCGTCCCGACGGCCGCGTAGGCGCACCGCTCCCCCCACCGTGCCCGCGCGGCTCGTCACGCCGACTTCTTCCGGCTCGACGAGACCCCGTGGAGGGCTCACCCCATGTCTGTGTTCGCCCATTTCGTCATGTCCATCGCCTCCCTGCTCAGCCCGCTGGCGGGCGCTTCCGCGACCGCGGCGGCCATCGTCGCGATCACCGTCGCCGTCCGCCTGGCCCTGCACCCGCTGGCGCGGGCCGCCGCCCGCGGCCAGAAGGCGTCGGCCGCCCTGGCGCCGCGGGTGGCGGAACTGAACCGCAAGCACAAGAAGCACCCGGAACGGCTGCGGAAGGAGCTGGGCGACCTCTACGCGAAGGAGGGCGCCTCACCCTTCGGCGGCTTCGTCCCGATGCTCGTCCAGCTGCCGGTCTTCTTCCTGATGTACCGGGTCTTCTCCTCGGGCGGCGAGCTCCTCGACCACACCCTCTTCGGCGCCCCGCTCGGCGACCGCTGGACGGACGCGCTCGCCGACGGCGGGGTCGCCGGGCCGCACGGGACCGTCTTCCTCGGACTCTTCGCGGTGATCGCGGCCGTCGCGGGCTGGTCGTACCGGCGGGCGCGGAAGGCCACGGCGGAGGGTGCGGCCGCCGCGATACCCGCGGCACCCGGTGCCGCTCCCGGCGCCGCCACGATGGCGAAGATCCTTCCGCTGCTCTCCTTCGGCACGCTCCTGACCGCCGCCTACCTTCCGCTGGCGGCCGGGCTCTATCTGGCCACCACCACCGCGTGGAGCGCGGCGGAACGCGCCTGGCTGCAGCGCGCCCCCCATGTGGCACTGGATGCCGCGAAGTCCACTTCGTGAAAGGGGGCTTGCGGGACGGCCGTGAGTAATTGGAGGATCTGCCAAGACATCGGATGACCACCCTCGCCCAACAGGAGTACGTCTGTGAAACTGCTGCGTGTCGGACCCGCCGGAGCGGAAGCTCCGGCCCTGCTGGACGGCGACGGAATCCTGCGCGACCTGTCCGGCACCGTGCCCGACATCGACGGCGCACTTCTCGCCGACGATGCCGCGCTCGCCCGGATAGCCGCGGCCGCGGCGGACGGATCCCTGCCCCGGCTGGACGACGGACTGCGCGTCGGCCCGCCGCTCGCCCGGATCGGCAAGATCGTCTGCATCGGCCTCAACTATCACGACCACGCCGCGGAGACGGGCGCGCCGGTTCCGGCCGAGCCGATCGTCTTCATGAAGGCACCGGACACCGTCGTCGGGCCCGACGACACCGTCCTGGTGCCGCGCGGCAGCGTGAAGACAGACTGGGAGGTCGAACTCGCCATCGTCATCGGCCGGCCGCTGCGGTACGCGGCGTCCCACGAGGAGGCGCTGGCCGCGGTCGCGGGCTACGCCCTCTCCCACGACGTCTCGGAGCGCGAGTTCCAGATCGAGCGCGGCGGCCAGTGGGACAAGGGCAAGAACTGCGAGACGTTCAACCCCATCGGCCCGTGGTTCGTCACCGCCGACGAGATCCCGGACCCGCAGGCACTGGGCCTGCGCCTGTGGGTCAACGGCGAACCGAAGCAGAACGGTTCCACCGCGGACCAGATCTTCCCGGTGGCCGAGGTCGTCCGCTACCTCAGCCAGTTCATGGCGCTGTACCCGGGCGACGTGATCAACACGGGCACCCCGGCGGGCGTGGCAATGGGCCAACCGGAGCCGAAGCCGTATCTGAGGGCGGGGGACGTGGTCGAACTGGAAATCGACGGCCTGGGCCGCCAGCGGCAGGTCCTGGCGGACGCGTAGCCCCCGGCCCGGCGCGTCGTGCGGCGCGCCGGGCCCGCCGCCGTCCGGCGCCGTCCGCGAGGCGCCGGACGTCAGAAGCAGTCAGCGCAGTAGGTGCTGATGTTGGGGAGGGTGGCCGGCGCGGCCTTGTAGGTGGATTTCGCGCCGATGATGAACGTGATCTGACGGGAATCACGCTCGGCCCCCGCACCGTGGTGCGGAGTCGAACTCCTGAACCGGTCACGCTTCCCCGCCTTCACGACCTGGGCCGAGGCGATTTCGAGCCACTGCCCCGGGGGTCCGCGCTACCCGCGCACCATGCGGGCCAGCGCCTCGACGACCAGTGCGTGGTCCTCCGACTGGGGGAGGCCCGAGACCGCCACCGTGCCGATGATTCCTACGCCCGCCACCCGGATCGGCACCGCGCCGCCGTGAGCGGCGTAGAGGTCGGGGTCGAGACGGGAGGACTCCTCGAAGGTGGTGCCCTTGGCGCGGAAACGGGCGCCCACGAGGTAGGAGGACGCGCCGTAGCGCTCCGCGACGCGGGACTTGCGGGCGAGCCAGGCGTCGTTGTCCGGGGAGGTGCCGTCGAGCGCGTAGTGGAAGAGCTGCTGGCTCCCGCGACGGATGTCGATCGTCACCGGGGCGCTGCGCGACCGCGCCAGCTCCACCAGCAGCGACCCCAGCCGCCACGCGTCGTCGTTGGTGAAACCGGCGAGGACGAGGTCGTGTTCCTGTGCTTCGAGTTCGGCGACGAGGTCGCTGGGGGTGGTCATGCGCGGGCCTCCACTTCCACGGTGATGCCCTCGCGGGCGGAGCGGCGGGCCGCCTCCAGGACTTCGAGGGCGGCGGCCGCCTCCAGCGCGGTGACCGGCGGGGCCGTACCGTCGCGGAGGGCGGCGGCGACGGCCGCGTAGTACGCGGGGTAGTCGCCGGGCAGCGTCGGGACGGGGTGGACGGAGTCGCCGGCGCCGAGGGTGCCCCGGGCGGACTCCGGCTCGGTGCCCCAGTCGGCGGGGCCCGGGCGCAGGCCGTCGCGGAGGTCGGCCTCCTGCGGGTCGAGGCCGTGCTTGACGTAGCCGGCGGTGCTGCCGAGCACGCGGAAGCGCGGGCCGAGCTGGGCGGTGGTGGCGCTGGCCCACAGGTGGGAGCGGACGCCGCCGGCGTGGGTGATCGCGATGAACGTGTCGTCGTCGACCTGGGCGCCGGGGCGGCGCGTGTCGGACTCGGCGTAGACGCGGACGGCGGGGCCGAAGAGCGTCAGGGCCTGGTCGACGAGGTGGCTGCCGAGGTCGTAGAGGAGCCCGCCGATCTCGGCGGGGTCACCCGACTCGCGCCAGCCGCCCTTGGGCTGCGGACGCCACCGCTCGAAGCGGGACTCGAAGCGCTGCACGGTGCCGAGCCCGCCGTCGTCCAGGAGGCGGCGCAGGGTGAGGAAGTCGTTGTCCCAGCGGCGGTTCTGGAAGACGGAGAGCAGCAGCCCGCGGTCCTTGGCGAGGGCGGCCAGCTCGTAGGCCTCGGCGGCGGTGCCGGCGAGCGGCTTGTCGACGACGACGGGCACGCCGGCCCGCAGGGCGGCGGTCGCGAGCGGCACGTGGGTGCGGTTGGGGGAGGCGAGCACCACGAGGTCGACGGGGTCGCCCGTCCACAGCTCTTCGGGGGAGTCGGCGAACCGCACGTCGGGGTGCTCGGCGCGGGCCTGCTCGCGGCGCTCGGGGTTCGACGTGGCGACCGTGTCGAGGACCAGGCCGTCGGTGGCGGTGATGAGGGGGGCGTGGAAGACGGAGCCGGCCAGGCCGTAGCCGACCAGTCCGACGCGGAGGGGGGTGGCGGGACTACTCATGCACCTACTTTCGCAACAGTGTTGCCAAAGAGCAAGCACCGGCGACAATGGTGGGGTGAACAGGGGAATCTCAGGGGCGAATCTGCCCGCGCTGCGGCACCACAACGCCGCTCTGGTGCTCGACCTGCTGCGGGCCGCCACCCGGCACGGGACCGGCGGCATCAGCCGGCCGGAACTCGCCGAGCGCACCGGGCTCACCCCGCAGGCGGTCAGCAAGATCACCGCGCGGTTGCGGGCCGAGGGGCTCGCCGAGGAGTCCGGCCGGCAGGCGTCGACCGGCGGCAAGCCGCGCACCGAGCTGCGGCTGGTGCGCCGGGCGCGGTACGCGGCCGGGGTGCACCTGGACCGGGACGAGCTGACCGTCGTCCTCGCCGACCTGTCCGGCGAGCGGGTGCGGGCCCGCACGTCCCGGCTCGGCCTGGGCCGTCCCGCGGAGGAGGTGCTGGAGGCGGTGGCGCGCGAGGTGCGCGCGCTGGACGCCGGCCCCGGCCTCCTCGGCGTCGGCGTCGCGGCTCCCGGACCGCTCGACCACGCCTCCGGCGTCCTGCACCGGGTCACCGGGTTCCCGGACTGGGACGGCTTCCCGCTGCGTGAGGCGCTGGAGGAGCGGCTCGGGCTGCGGGTCGTCGTCGACAAGGACACCAACGCGGCGGCGCTCGCCGTCCTGGGTGGTGACGCGGACGGCGCCGGCGGCAGGGACGGCGGCTCGTTCGCGTATCTGCACCTGGGGACCGGGCTGGGCGCCGGGCTGGTGCTGGACGGCGGGATCTTCCGCGGTGAGCGCACCGGCGCGGGCGAGTTCGGGCACCAGGTGGTGCAGTTGGACGGCCCGGTGTGCGGCTGCGGCAACCGCGGTTGCATCGAGGCGATGTGCCTGGCCGCGGTCGAGCGGGGTGACACGGCGGGCGCCGCCTACCTGCTGGGCGTCGGCGCCGCCAACCTCGTCTCGCTGCTCGACATCGACCGGGTGGTCCTCGGCGGGCGCACGGTCCTGGCCGACGAGGCGCTGTTCGGCCGGGAGGTCGCGGCGGTGCTGACCGAGCGCACCCGGCGTTCCGTGGGGCGCACGGTGCCGGTCTCGGTCGCCCCCGGCGGAACGCGGGTGGTGGCCGACGGCGCGGCGCTGCTCGTGCTGGCCTCGGTGTTCGGCGGCGCCGTGCTCGGCTGACCGGACCGTCCCTGGTCTGCGAGGATCGGCTCCGTGACAGACCACCGCGCCCCGATCCGGTCCGGCGTGCCCGAGCACGGCCGGGTGCCCAAGTACTACGCCGTGAAGACCCGGCTGGAGGCCGTGCTCGACGAGCTCGGCGAGGGCGGGTCGCTGCCGACCGAGCGGGAGCTGGCGGCCACGTTCGAAGTGGCGCGGGAGACCGTGCGCCTCGCGTTGCGCGAGCTGCTGATCCAGGGCCGGGTGCGGCGCAAGGGGCGGGGCACGGTCGTGGCGGGACCGAAGCTGGAGCAGCCGCTGTCGCTGGCGAGCTACACCGAGGGCGTCCGCCGGCAGGGCCGGGTTCCGAGCCGCACGCTGATCACCCTGGAGCGGCTGGCGGCCGACCCCGTGCTGGCGCGGGAGCTGGGGGTCTCGGACGGCGACGAGGTCTGGCACATGGAGCGGGTGCTGCTCGCCGACGACGAGCGGGTCGGCCTGGAGAGCACCTACTCGTCGGTGGCCCGACTGCCGGACCTGGAAAGGGACTTCGCTCCCGACTCGTCCTTCTACGCCTATCTGCGCGACCGGGTGGGCGTGGAGCTGGTATCGGCCGACGAGCGGATCGAGACGGTGCTCGCGACGCCGCGTGAGGCCCTGCTGATCGGCACGCCGCCCGCGCTGCCGATGCTGTTGCTGCACCGGACGAGCCGGGACGCCGGGGGAGCGCCGATCGAGCGGGTGCGCTCGCTCTACCGCGGCGACCGGTTCAGTTTCACCACGCAGATGTCGAAGCAGTAGGACGCTCCACGGGCGGCCGCGCGGAGCATTTTGATCACAAAATGGTAACGGGTCTAGTCCAAGCATTGCTGGGCTGTTCACCATCGGTTCATGCACGAGATACGAGCACTTCCGAATGCCCGAGCACCTTTGGGCCCCATGAGAGTCCTGATCGTCGGCGCCGGTGCGCTCGGCACGATGCACGCCTGGCACGCCGTCCACCGCGGCCACGAGGTCGTCCACCTGGAGCGCGAGCGGGAGGCCCGCGGCGCCTCCGTACGCAACTTCGGCCTGGTGTGGGTCGGTGGCCGGTCGGCCGGTGAGGAGCTGGAGACCGCGCTGCGGGCCCGCGAGCTGTGGCAGGACATCGGCGCCGAGGTGCCGGACATCGGATTCCGCGCCAACGGCTCGCTCACCGTGGTCCGCAACGACGCCGAGAAGGCCGTCGTCGACGAGGTCATCGCCCGCCCGGACGCCGCCGAGCGCGGCTTCACGTGGCTGGACGCCGCTGCGGCCCGGGAGCACAACCCGGCGCTGCGCGGCGACATCACCGGCGCGCTGCTGTGCGAACGGGACGCCGCCGTCGAGTCCCGGGTGGCGCTCCCCGCACTGCGCGAGCACCTGGCGGCGACCGGCCGCTACACGTTCCTGCCCGGCCGCGAGGTCCGCGAGGTCGGGCCCGGCACGGTCCGCGACGATCACGGCCGGACGCATCGGGGCGACAGCGTTGTGCTGGCCACCGGAGCCTGGCTGTCCGGGCTGGTGCGCGAGCTCGCCCCCGAACTGCCGGTCCGCCGGGTGCGGTTGCAGATGGCGCAGACCGACCCCCTCGGCGAACCGCTGACCACCTCGCTCGCCGACGCCGACAGCTTCCGCTACTACCCGGCCTACGAGGGCGCCGCGCTCGACGCGCTGCGCTCCGGACAGCCGCAGCCGCCGGTCGCCGCCGCACACCGGATGCAACTGCTGATGGTCCAGCGCCTCGACGGCGGACTGACCATCGGCGACACCCACGAGTACGACGAGGCGTTCGGCTTCGACGTCGTCGAGGACCCGTACGACCACCTCCTCGCCCGGGCCGGACAGCTGCTCGGCCGGCCGCTGCCGCGCATCAGGCGCCGCTGGGCCGGGGTGTACGCGCAGTGCGTGGACACCTCCCGGGTGGTGCACCGGCAGGAGGTGCTGGACGGGGTGTGGCTGGTGACCGGGCCCGGCGGGCGCGGCATGACCTGTTCCCCGGCGATCGGTGAGACGACCGCCGACGCGTTGGGCTGGTGAGAGGAGAGATGACGAACATGACGGACCGCATCGAACTGGTCGTGCTGGACATGGCCGGCACCACGGTCGCCGACGGCGGCCTCGTGGAGCAGGCGTTCTCCCGCGCGGCCGAGGAGCTCGGAGTCGAGCCGGGCAGTGACGACCACGCCAGGAAGCTCGACTACGTCCGGGCGACGATGGGAGAGTCGAAGATCACCGTCTTCCGGGCGCTCTTCGGCGACGAGGACCTCGCCCGGCGCGGCAACGCGGCGTTCGAGACCGCCTACGCCGAACTGGTCGACGGCGGCCGCTGCGCGCCGCTGCCGGGCGCCGCCGAAACGATCGGAAGGCTCCGGGGCGAGGGCCGCACGGTCGTCCTGACCACCGGCTTCTCCCGCGTCACCCAGGACGCCATCCTGGACGCGCTCGGCTGGCGGGACATCGCCGACCTCACCCTGTGCCCGGCCGACGCCGGGCGCGGGCGCCCGTTCCCCGACCTGGTGCTCGCCGCGCTGCTGCGCACCGGGGCCGCCGACGACGTACGGGAGATCGCCGTGGCGGGCGACACCTCGTACGACATGCTCTGCGGCCGCCGCTCCGGCGCGTCCGTGGTCGCCGGCGTGCTGACCGGCGCACACGACGAGGCCGCGCTGCGCGAGGCCGGCGCCACCCACGTCCTGGTCTCCGTCGCGGAACTCCCGGACGTACTCGCGGGGTTCGCCGCGACCGCCGGGGCGGGGATGCGGCGATGAGTACGGAGCCGGGCGGGCCCGAGGAGGCCCGGACCTCGCGCGCGGTGCGCAGTGGCATCCGCTTCGACCACGTCAGCGTCCGGTACGGGGACCTGACGGTGCTCGACGCGCTCGACCTCACCGTCGAGCCGGGCGAGGTCCTCGCCCTCCTCGGCCCGTCCGGCTCCGGCAAGACCACCGCGCTGCGGGCGGTCGCCGGCTTCGTGCGGCCGTCCGGCGGCCGGGTGCTGATCGGCGGGCAGGACGTCACCGGCCTGCCGCCGCACCGGCGCGGCATCGGGATGGTCGTCCAGCAGTACGCCCTCTTCCCGCACCTGCGCGTCGACCAGAACGTCGCCTTCGGTCTCCGGGCGCAGCGTCATCCACGGGCCGCGATACCCGGCCGGGTCGCCGAGGCGCTGGAGATGACGGGGATGGCCGAGTACGCCAGGCGCTATCCGCGTGAGCTGTCCGGCGGCCAGCAGCAGCGCGTCGCGATCGCCCGCGCGCTCGCCGTCCGCCCCGGCGTCCTGCTGCTCGACGAGCCGCTGTCCGCGCTCGACGCGCGGCTGCGCTCGGGCATGCTCGCCGAACTGGCGCGGCTGCACCGCGAACTGCCCGACGTGTCGATCCTGTACGTCACCCACGACCAGATCGAAGCGCTCACCCTCGCCGACCGCATCGCGGTCATGGACCGGGCGCGGCTCCAGGACTGCGGCACCCCGCAGGACCTCTACCGCCGTCCGCGCACCGAGTTCACCGCCTCCTTCGTCGGCAGCGCGAACCTGCTGCCGGTCCGCGTCGGGAAGGAGGGCGCGCTGCACCTCGGTGACGCGGTGCTGCGCGCCGCCGAGCTGCCGAACGGCGCCGTCACCGGGGCCGAGGCCACGATGTGCGTCCGCCCGCACGCGCTGCGGCTGGCGGCGGCGGACACCAGCGGCGCCAACACGCTCCGCGGCACGGTGACGGGCGTGCAGTGGCGGGGTTCGACCCACCGCCTCCTGGTCACCTCCCACGGACAGGAGCTCCGGGCCGACGTGGGCGATCTCCGCAAGCCACCCGAGGCCGGCATGGAAGTCACTCTCGCCTTCGACGCCGAGGACACCGTGCTGCTGCCCGCAGGTGTAGGGAGCCCGGCCCGTGACTGACATGACGATGGAGACGGCGCGGGAGGGGGCCGGACGGCAGCACACGACCCGCCGGCTCTGGGCGCTGCCGCCGGTAGCAGCCCTCGGGCTGACGTTCCTCTACCCGCTCGCCCTCGTCGTCCAGCAGTCGTTCACCCCGGAAGCGGGCGGCGGCCACGACCTGGCCGGATACCGCGAGGTGTTCGCCTCGGCGGGCTTCCGCGAGGCACTGTGGACGACGGTGTGGATCGCGGTCGGCTCCACCGCCGGCTGCCTGGTCCTGGGCTTCGCGCTGGCGCTGGTGATCGCCTTCGTACCGTTCCCCGGCGGCAAGGCGCTCAGCCGGTTCATCGACGTCTTCCTCGCCTTCCCGTCCTTCCTGATCACCCTCGCGCTGCTCTTCGTCTACGGCACGGCCGGCATGGCGAACGGCCTGTGGACGGACGTGACGGGCGCGGGAAGCGGCCCCGTCGACTTCCTGCACACGCCGTGGGGCGTGCTGCTCGCGGAGATCACGTACTTCACGCCGTTCGTGATGCGTCCGCTGCTCGCCGCGTTCTCGCAGGTGGACACCGCGCAGATCGAGGTCGCGTCCTCGCTGGGCGCGAAGGCGCCGCGGATCGTGAGGCAGGTGATCCTGCCGGAGGCGCTGCCGTCGCTCGCGGCGGGCGGCAGCCTCGTGCTGGTGATGTGCCTGAACGAGTTCGGCATCGTGCTCTTCACCGGAGCGAAGGACGTCACCACGCTGCCGATACTCGTCTACAGCAAGGCGATCCTGGAGTCGGACTACACCGGCGCCTGTGTCGTCGCGGTCGTGAACATCGTCCTGTCGGTCGCTCTCTACGGGCTGTACCGCGTCGTCGTCGCCACAACAGCCGCCGGAGGCCGTCGTGCTGGTGCATAGCCGCAGCGGCCGCCGGGCCGTGTGGGCCGTCTTCCTCGTCCTGTTCCTGCCCCTGTTCGCGCTGCCGTTCGCGGTGATCGCGCTCGCGTCCTTCGCGACGCACTGGAGCGGGGCCCTGCCCTCCGGCCCGACGCTCACGCACTACCGGGACATCACCCGCGGCGAGTCGCTGGACGCGCTCACCACCAGTCTGGTCACCGCGTTCGCCGCGAGCGTGCTCGCACTGGCCGTCGGCGGCTGGGCGGCGCTGGCCGCCGACGCGCTGCGCGGCAGCTGGGGCAGGCTGCTGGACGCGCTGTTCATGCTGCCGGTGGCGGTGCCGTCGGTGGTGGTCGGGCTGTCCCTGCTGGTGGCGTTCTCGAAGCCGCCGCTGCTGCTCAACGGCACCCGCGGCATCGTCGTCCTGGCCCATGCGGTGCTGGTCACGGCCTTCGCCTACCAGTCCGTCAGCGCGGCCGTGGCCCGGCTCGACCCCGCCTACGAGCAGAGCGCGGCGAGCCTGGGCGCGCGTCCCGCGTATGTGCTGTGGCGGGTGAAGGTGCCGCTGCTGCTGCCGTCCCTCACGGCGGCCGCCGGCCTGTGCTTCGCCCTGTCCATGGGTGAGCTGAGCGCCACGATGATGCTCTACCCGCCCGACTGGCTCCCGCTGCCGGTCAAGATCTTCGGCGCCACCGACCGGGGCTCGCTCTTCTCCGGAGCCGCCCTCGCCGTGGTGCTGATGGTGACGACGCTCGTCGTCCTGCTCGGCGTGAGCCGGATCCGCACCCGGGCCGCCTACCGCTGACGTACCGCTGACCTCACGCACCACCCTTCTCGATTCCGTCACCCAGCAAGGAGATCGATCCGCCATGCCCGCACACAGCCGCAAGCCGCTCGCCGCCGTCGCCGTCGCCGGCGCCCTCGTCCTCGCCGGTTCGCTCACCGCCTGCGGCGGCACCTCCGCCGCGAGCGACGCCAAGGAGATCACCGTCTACAGCGCCGACGGCCTCAAGGCCGACGACGGCTCCGGCTTCTACGACAAGGTCTTCAAGGACTTCACCGCCAAAACCGGCATCAAGGTGAAGTACGTCGAGGGCGGCTCCGGCGAGATGGTGCAGCGCCTGGCCCGCGAGAAGTCCAACACCCAGGCCGACGTCGTCGTCACCCTGCCGCCGTTCATCCAGCAGGCCGACGGCAAGGGCCTGCTGGACACGTACAAGCCCGCCGGCTCCGACCAGGTCGCCGCCGCCGACAAGGACGCGGCGGGCAGGTGGACCTCGGTCGTCAACAACTACTTCTGCTTCATCTACAACACCAAGGAGCTGAAGCAGGCCCCCAGGACCTGGGACGACCTGCTGGACCCGAAGTACCAGGGCAAGCTGCAGTACTCCACGCCGGGCGTCGCCGGTGACGGCACGGCCGTCGTCATCAAGGCGGTCCACGACTTCGGCGGCCTGGAGCCGGCGATGGCGTACCTGAAGAAGCTGCAGACCAACAACGTCGGGCCGTCGAAGTCGACGGGCGCGCTCGCACCCAAGGTCGACAAGGGCGAACTGGTCGTCGCCAACGGCGATGTGCAGATGAACTTCGCCGACATGAGGACCATGCCGAACCAGGGCATCTTCTTCCCCGCCGCGAACGCCACCGGCAAGCCGACGACCTTCGCGCTCCCGTACGCGGCAGGCCTGGTCAAGGACGCCCCGCACGCGGAGAACGGCAAGAAACTGCTGGACTTCCTGCTCACCCCCGAGGTGCAGCGCGAGGTGTCCTCGGTCGGCGGCGGCTTCCCGGCCCGTGCCGACGTGACGGTGACGGACGCGAACGCGGCGAAGCTGAAGGCGGTCATGTCGGGCGTCGAGATCTTCACGCCCGACTGGGCCAAGGTGAACGCCGAGCTGACGTCGTACGTCGACGCCTGGAAGAAGGCGACCGGCAGCTGATCAGCGGCTGAGACGGCCGGGGCGTACGCCGTGCGCCCCGGCTAGGCTGAGCAGCGCAGCTGTACACCAGGACAGGAGACCACACCCGTGTCGACTCGCAAGCCGATCGAATCCTGGCTCACCGACATGGACGGGGTGCTGATCCACGAGGGCACGCCGATCCCCGGCGCCGACGCCTTCATCAAACGGCTGCGGGATTCCGGCAAGCCGTTCCTGGTGCTGACCAACAACTCCATCTACACCGCCCGTGACCTGCACGCCAGGCTGTCGCGGATGGGTCTCGACGTGCCCGTCGAGAACATCTGGACCTCGGCACTGGCCACCGCGAAGTTCCTCGACGACCAGCGTCCCGGCGGTACGGCGTACGCGATCGGCGAGGCCGGTCTGACGACCGCGCTGCACGACGTCGGCTACATCCTCACCGACTCCGAGCCCGACTACGTGGTGCTGGGCGAGACCCGCACCTACAGCTTCGAGGCGCTCACCAAGGCGATCCGGCTCATCAACGGCGGTGCGCGCTTCATCTGCACCAACCCCGACGAGACCGGCCCGTCGGCGGAGGGCCCGCTGCCCGCCACCGGATCGGTGGCCGCCCTGATCACCAAGGCCACCGGCAAGGACCCGTACTTCGTCGGCAAGCCGAACCCGCTGATGATGCGCGCCGGGCTGAACGCGATCGGCGTGCACTCCGAGACCAGCGCGATGATCGGCGACCGGATGGACACCGACATCCTCGCCGGGCTGGAGTCGGGCATGGAGACCTTCCTGGTGCTGACCGGCCTGACGTCGAAGGCCGACATCGACAAGTACCCGTTCCGGCCGTCCCGGGTCGTGGACTCGATCGCGGACCTCGTCGACGAGATCTGAGCCTTCACACCGTGCGGCACCGTGCGTGACCGACACCCCCTGATGGCGTAACCAAACGTCCCCTGAGGTGCGGCGGAACCCCCGTGGATGGAGGTTCGAAGCACCGGGTCCGCTGGCCGTACCCGGCCGAGCGGAGGTTTCCCCGATGCGAGATATCCGACGACCGGCGGCTGCCGGTGCGGCCGTCCTGTTCATGCTCAGTGGCGCTGTCCCGGCATTCGCCGACCAGAGTTCGGCGACGGCTTCGGGGACGGTGACCGTCACCCCAGGCAAGACCTGGGCGGGCGCGGTCATCACGCTGCAGGTGAAAAGCGCGTGCCGTTCGGCGAACCGGGCCAAGGCGAGTGCCGAGGTCTTCGTGAGTTCGGTGACACTGGCGCCGCCGGTCGACGGGCAGGACGGGCTGGTCAGTGACGCGTCCATCCGCTCCGACGCGGTGGCGGGCACCTACGCCGTCTCGGTCGAGTGCGACGGCAAGACCCACGCCGCCGAGGGCAGCGTGGTCGTCATCAACAGCGTCAGCCCGGTCAGCCCCGTCGAGCCGGTCAAACCCGTCAAGCCCGTGAAGCCCGAGCCGCTCTGGCCGACGGCCCCGGTCCCGGCCGGCGGCGGTGGAACCGCGCAACTGGCCGCGGGTCCGGCGGAGGCAGGCCCCGGCACCGACTCGGTGCTGGCGATCGGCGGCGCGGCAGCGGCGGCGTTCGCGGCCGTGGCGGTGTACCGCCGACGCCGCGACGGTTAGGCCGCGGTGCCGGAAGAGGAAGGCACCGCCGTCGGCGGCCGCACCTGGGCCGCGGTCGCGATGGGGCTGGTGCTCTTCGCCGCCTGGCTGCTCGGCAACCCCGGTGACGGGGCGGACCCGGCCGGTTCCGGCGGGCAGCCGGCGGCCGGGTCCGCCGAACGGCCGCCGGAGGTCTACGCCCCGCACACCCCGCTGTCGGACTCCAAACCGCTGCGGGTGGACATCGCCTCGATCGGGCTGCACGCCCCCATCGTCGAGCGGGGCCTGCTCAACGGCTCGGTGGACCCGCCGCCGTACAGCACGCCGGACGTCGCGGGCTGGTTCCGCGGCGGTCCGGCGCCGGGCGCGGCGGGCGCCGCCCTGCTCGTCGGCCACGTCGACACCGCGACCAGACCCGCGGTCTTCTACGGTCTGAGCTCGGTGACGCCGGGCGCGGAGGTGGAGATCGAGCGGGCGGACGGCTCCGTCGCCGAGTTCACGGTCGAAGGGGTCGAGGTCGTCGACAAGGACCACTTCTCCGCCGACCGGGTCTACGGGGCGGGCACCCGGCCGGAGCTGCGGCTGATCACCTGCGGTGGCATGTTCGACCCGGAGAAGCGCGCGTACTCGGCGAACGTCGTCGTCTTCGCGGCGCTGACCGGCTCACACCAGGACTGACCGGCACCGCGCGTATTCCTCCCGCCTGTTCGGCGCCCGGCCGGCAACCCGCTCCCCCCGGAGCAGCCGGCCGGGCGCACCTCACCCCCGGGCGCCTGGACTGCGGGAGTGGTCCGGCGCGGCCGGGGGTGGTTGGGGGAGCCCTGCGGCGGAGTCGCCGGCGGTCTCGGTCGCGGCGTCGGGGAGCAGAGCGCGGAAACGGATCAGAACCGCTCCGTCGGTGGCGTGGTGCACCTGGACGCCGTCGATGTGCGCCCCGTTCCCGGCGGGGTCGGCGAGCTGCTGGCACAGGGCGGTCGCGGCGTACGAGTGCGGTGGGGCGGGCGGGACGGCGAGCGGTTTGTCGTAGCCGTAGTCGGTCACCGAGACCGTGCACCGTGTCCCGTCCACCCCCAGGGTCACGCGGTACCGGTGTGCGAACCCGTGGTCGACGACATAGCCGCACGCCAGGGTGACGGCATCCGCCAGTCGCGCGCTGACCTCGCCGTACGGCCCCAGGGTGTCGAGTGCGGCGCACGTCATCCTGGCGGCCAGGTCGTCGCTGCCCGGGGCGCGGTGCAGCGAGAACGTCCAGGAGAGATCGAGAGTCGATCGCCGCGGGTCGGAGAGGGGGAGTCGCGAGATCGCCGCAAGCTTCGCCATGACGCCGGTCCACGTCCTGCAGATTCGGAGGCGCTCGAGCCCGGCTGGGCTCCGCCTGGAGCGGACCGAGGTCCTGGGGCCGCGTAGTAACCCTAGAACAGGCGAACGCCCCGCCGCTAGGGCATCTTGACGAGACGTCATTGCGTGAATACTCAGTGCGATGCTTCCAGCCACGCCCGGGGTGACGCCCGCGGGGTGCCTCGTCAGCCCGGCGGTGCCGGGGGTGCCGGGGGACGGGCGGGCGCGAGCAGCAGCAGGACGACGTCGTCGCCGAGGGAGCCGCCCGCGTGGCGCAGCAGGTCGGCGTAGACGCGCTCGACGGCCGCCTCCAGGTCCTGGGCCAGTCCGGCCACCAGCGGCCCGACCCGGTCGGCGAGGGGGTAGAAGGAGCCGTCCTCCGGGCTGCGGGCCTCGATCACCCCGTCCGTGCAGAGGACGAGCACGTCCTCGCCGGTGAGCTGGGCCCGCCAGGGCACGGGCGCGCCCCTGACGAGCCGGCCGAGGCCCAGCGGCACCCAGGGGTCCGGCGGGTTCAGCGTCGTCACCGTTCCGTCGGCGGTGACGCGCAGCGGCGCCACATGGCCGTAGTGCAGCAGTTCGACGGAGCCGGAGCCGTCGAACTCCGCGAAGAGGGCGGTGGTGAACTCGTCGGAGACGACATGGCGCTGGACGCTCGCCTCGACGCGCTGCGCGACGCAGGTCAGTCCGCCCTCGTCGTACGCGGCCTCGCGGAACGCGCCGAGCACGACCGCCGACGTCTGGACGGCGTCCAGGCCCTTGCCGCGGACGTCGCCGATGAGCGCGCGCACGCCGTGCGGGGTGTCCAGGACGGAGTACAGGTCGCCGCCGATCTGGGCCGCGTCCGCCGCGGAGACGTACCGGACGGCGAGCCGGACCTCACCGACCCGGTTGCCGGGGGGCCGCAGCAGGGCGCGCTGGGCGGCCTCGGCGACCGAGGTGATCGCGGTGAAGGCCCGCAGTCCGGTCTCGCGCCGCCAGGCGATGTAGGCGCTGAACAGGCTGACCACGAGGTAGGTGGCGAACTGGCCGCTGAGCAGGACCCAGTCGTGGACCCGGTCGACCCCGTTGTACGGCGCGAGCGCCACCTGTGAGGCGAGGCCGAGGGCGGCGATGAGCAGGGTGCGCCACCAGGTCGTCGTGATGGACGCCAGCGCCGGGGCCACGACCATGCCGGGCCCGATGTAGTGGTCCCGGCCGGCCGACAGGTCCGCCACGGAGACGATGACGATGGCCAGCAGGGGCAGCCCCATGCCCTGGCGGGTCAGGACACTGTCCTCCAGGGACCGCAGCGCGCCGACGATCCGAGCATTTGTCACATTTCGAACCTACCGGTGTTGGGCTCAGTCGGGGCCGGGCCGCGTCAGGTGGTCGTCCAGTTCGTCGAGGACCAGCTGGTCGGAGCGGACCTGGCCGGTGCGGTACGCGGCGCGCCCCACCAGGTGCGCCGCCACCGGAACGGTCATCAGTTGGAACGTCCCGATCAGCACCAGGGTGCCCAGGTCCACCCACGACCGCAGCCGCAGCGCGACCCCCAGCAGGACCAGCAGCAGCCCCAGGACCTGCGGTTTGGTCGCCGCGTGCATCCGGGTGAGGGTGTCGGGCAACCGCAGCAGCCCGATGCCGGCGACGAAGCAGAGCGCGGCGCCGAGCAGCAGGCAGACCGCCGCGGCCCAGTCGCACACGGCACCCCAGCTCACGACGCCTCCTCGTCCCGGAAGGCGATGAAGCGGGCGATGGCGACCGAGCCGGTGAAGCCGAGGAAGGCCAGCACGAGCAGGACCGGGAGCGAGTACGGGGTGCGGTCGGCCGCCGCCTGCGCGCCGAGGCCCGCGACGATGACGGCCAGCAGCGCGTCGACCGCCACCGCCCGGTCGAGCATCGACGGCCCGCGCACCAGCCGGACGAAGACCATCACCCCGGCCGCGATCAGCAGGCCGAGGACGGCCGCGGTGACCCATTTCACGACGCGTCTCCCGTCTCCAGTGCGGCGATCTCCGATCGGGTGCCGAAGGCGCGCACCACCAGCGATTCCAGCCGCCGTACCCCGTCCCTGGCCTCCTCGCTGTCCGAGCCCATGACGTGCACGAACAGCGTTGCGGTGGACCGCTGGACCTCCAGCACGGCGCTGCCGGGCACGGCGGAGACGGCGATCGCGGTGGCCGCCAGCATGAGGTCGCCCGGACAGCGCAGCCGGACGGCGAGCACCGCGCAGGGCAGCGAGCCGGGGGACAGGGTCTGCCACGCCGTACGCAGCCCGGAGACGGTCAGGTCGACGAGGAAGAACGCGGCGAACCGCGTTAAGCCGACCGGGTGAATCCGCAGCCCGAGGTCGAGCGGCGGCAGCGGGAAGACCAGGCAGAGCACGACCGCCACGACGACACCGGTGATCACGTTCGCCGCGGTGATGTTGCCCCACAGCAGCACCCAGACGACGACGAGCCAGCCGACCAGCGGCCATTGATGTCCTCGCAGGGTGCGCACGGTGGCGATCCTCACAGAGCGGGACGGTTCCGTACGGGAGCCGCGACCTGTGAGGAACCTGTGCTCACCCGCCGGAACCAACGAATCCCCCCGGAGCGTTCTTGCAGGGGATGAACAAGACAATCAGGCGTGCGTCGGTCTTCAGCCTCCTGCTCGTCCTCGCGGTCATGGTGCGGGTGACGTGGGTGCAGGCGGTGGACGGCCGGGCGCTCGCGGACGACCAGCACAACCGGCGGAACATCATCGCGCAGTACGCGAACCCGCTCGGTGACATCGTCGTGGGCGGGGAACCGGTGACCGGTTCCACCACCACGAGCGGCGGCGACCTGCGCTACAAGCGCACGTACACCGATGGCGGCCTGTACTCGGCGGTCACCGGCTACAGCTCGCAGGTCTACGGCGCCACCCAGCTCGAAGGCATCTACCGGGGTGTCCTGGGCGGCACCGACCCGCGGCTCAAGAGCCTGCCCGACTCGCTCACCGGCAAGGCCACCGAGCCGGGCGACGTGATCACCACCATCGACCCCGCCGTGCAGCGGGCCGCCTTCAAGGGGCTCGGCGACAAGAAGGGCGCCGCCGTCGCCATCGACCCGGCGACCGGCCGGATCCTCGGCATGGTCAGCACCCCCAGCTACGACCCGTCGAAGATCTCGGGCGGCTCGAACGCCGACGGCTCGGCGTGGAGCGCCCTGCAGGCCGACAAGGACCAGCCCATGCTGAACCGGGCCCTGCGCGCCGCGTACCCGCCGGGGTCGACGTTCAAGCTGGTCGTCGCCGCCGCGGCCCTGGAGAACGGGCTGTACTCGTCGATCGACGAGAAGACCGACAGCCCGAACCCGTACCCGCTGCCCGGCACCTCGCGCGTACTGGCCAACGAGTCGGCGTCCGCACCCTGCGAGAACGCGAACATCAACGTCGCGCTCCAGTACAGCTGCAACAACGTCTTCGGCAAGATGGCCGTCGACCTCGGCCAGGACAAGGTGCGCGCCGCCGCCGAGAAGTTCGGCTTCAACACCGACAGCCTGGACGTGCCGGTGCGCGCGGCCGTGAGCAGCTACCCGAAGGGCATGGACAAGGCGCAGACCGCTCTGTCCGGCATCGGCCAGTTCGACGACACCGCGACCCCGCTCCAGATGGCCATGGTCGTCGCGGCCATCGCCAACGGCGGCGAGCTGGCGAGCCCGCACATGGTCTCGCAGGTCACCGACGGCAACGGCACCGCGCTGCAGTCCTACCCGGACGGTGGGACCACGCGCGCGGTCAGCGCGGACACCGCCCAGAAGCTGCGCAAGGCGATGGTCAACGTCGTCGACCACGGCACCGGCTCCAACGCGAGGATCAGCGGTGTCGAGGTCGGTGGCAAGACCGGAACCGCCCAGCACGGCGAGAACAACAGCGGGACGCCGTACGCCTGGTTCGTCTCCTACGCCGAGGACGGCAAGGGGCACCGGATCGCGGTCGCCGTGGTCGTCGAGCAGTCGGACGCGGCCCGCTCGGAGGTCAGCGGGAACGGGCTGGCGGCGCCGATCGCGCGGGCGATGATGAAGGCGGCGTTGAAGACAGGTTGACCCGGGATCACGGCCGGTGTGCGCCGGACGGTGTTTTGAGACGTTGTGTTGCGCACGGTGAAGGTCTTGAGACAGCGGTGGGCGAAGGGGTGGCTGTGACCACAGCGGGTTCCTAGGGTCGGGGTGTCCGAACTCACCCCGCGCTGGAGGACCCCTGTGCGTAAGAGAGCGATCGTTTCCGCCGTGAGCGCCGCCGGCCTGCTGCTGGCGATCCCGGCATCCGCCGCCGACGCCGGACCGGGCGCGCCCGGCATCGGCGACGCGTACTACCCGACGTACGGGAACGGCGGCTATGACGTCTCCCACTACGACCTGCGGCTGAAGTACCAGCCCGCCACCGACGAACTGGAGGGCACCGCGACCCTGCTGACCACCGCCACCCAGGGGCTGACCCGCTTCAACCTCGACTTCGCGCTGGACGTCAGCGAGGTCCGGGTCAACGGCCGGATCGCGAAGTTCGCCACCAGCGGCGAGCAGGAGCTGGAGATCACCCCGGCCACCCCGCTCGCCAAGGGTCAGCAGGCCACCGTCGTCGTCCGCTACTCCGGCGTCCCGGGCAAGGTGAAGCGCTACGGGTTCACGTCCTGGCACCGGACCCCCGACGGAGGCGTCGCCGCCAACGAACCGGAATCCGCCTGGTGGTGGTTCCCCAGCAACGACCATCCGCTGGACAAGGCCACGTACGACGTCTCGGTGCTCGTCCCCGACGGCACCGCCGCGATCAGCAACGGCGTGCTGGTCTCGCAGACCTCCAGGATCGGCTGGACCCGCTACAACTGGCGGCAGAACAAGCCGCAGGCCACGTACCTGGCCACCCTCGCGGTGGGGAAGTTCGACATCACCCGCAGCACCACCGCCAACGGGCTGCCCGTCATCAACGCCTACAGCAAGGACCTGGGCGACAACGACGGCGCCGCCCGCGCCAGCGTCGAGCGCACCGGCGAGATCATCGACTGGGAGAGCGACTACTTCGGCCCCTACCCGTTCAGTGCCGCCGGCGGTTACGTCCCCAACGTGCCCACCCGCTATGCCGTGGAGACGCAGGGGCGGGTCTTCTACAGCCCCGCGCAGTTCGCGGCCGGGTCGAACCCCTCGCTCGTCGTCCATGAACTGGCGCACCAGTGGTGGGGCGACAGCGTCTCGGTCGCCCACTGGTCCGACATCTGGCTCAATGAGGGCTTCGCGAGTTACGCACAGTGGCTGTGGTCCGAGCACCAGGGCGAGGGCACCGCGCAGGAACTCGCCGACTGGGTCTACAGCCAGCACCCCGCCGACGACCCGTTCTGGACCGTGAAGCCCGGCGACCCCGGCGCGGAGAACCAGTTCGACAGCGCCGTCTACGACCGGGGCGCCGTCGCCATTCAGGCGCTGCGCAACACGATCGGCGACACGGCGTTCTTCGCCCTGCTCAAGGCGTGGCCCGCCCAGCACCAGTACGGCAACGGCTCCATCGCCGAGTTCCAGCAGCTCGCCGAGAAGATCTCCGGCAAGAAGCTCGGCCCGCTCTTCCAGACCTGGCTCTTCACCGCGTCCAAGCCCGCGGCGCCGGCAGCGGCCCCGAAGGCGGGCGCGCTGCGCGCGGCGCCGGCCGCTCCGCAGGCGGAGCCGAAGTCCTGGAAGCAGATCGCGGCGACGCACACCGGCCACAACCGGTGAGCCGGCCCCTGATTCAGCGCGCCAGGACCGCCTGCACGTAGGGCGTCCGTGACAGGAGCTCGCCGGCCGCCCGGTCGGCGAGCCCCGTCAGCGGGCCGGCCAGCACGGTGTAGGCCAGCCCGAGCGCGACCAGGGCCATGGTGGCGGCGAGCATCGTGCGGGGGAGCGCGGCGGTGGTGGTGATCGAACGGCCGCTGAGGGAAGCGGACTCCGGGCGTCCGGCGGGCATGAGAGTGTCCTCGTCGGCGTCGTCCTGATCGTCACTGTCGTCGGTCTCCAGCACGGTGCCGTCCTCGCACAGATCGGGCGGCGCCGCCCGCCAGAACGCCAGGTTCCAGACCTTGATCAGCGCGTAGAGCGTCAGCAGGCTCGTCAGGACACCGCCGCCGACCAGCACATACGCCCAGACGCCGCCGTCGGCGACGCCCGCGCGCAGCAGCCCGAGCTTGCCGAGGAAGCCCGACAGCGGAGGAATCCCGGCGAGGTTCATGGCGGGCACGAAGAAGATCGCGGCGAGCAGCGGCGAGATCCTGGCGAGCCCGCCGAGCCGCTGCAGATCGGTGGTGCCGCCGCGGCGTTCCACCAGGCCCGTGACGAGGAAGAGCGTGGTCTGCACGGTGATGTGGTGGGCGACGTAGAAGACCGCGCCCGCGACGCCGCCGCGCGAGGCCAGCGCGATGCCGAAGACCATGTACCCGATGTGGCTGACGAGGGTGAAGGACAGCAGCCGTTTGAGGTCGGTCTGCGCGACCGCGCCGAGGATCCCGACGACCATCGACAGCAGGGCGATCAGCATCAGCGGCTCGGCGAGCCGGGTGCCGGGGAAGAGCAGCGTCTGGGTGCGCAGTATCGAGTACACGCCGACCTTGGTGAGCAGCCCGGCGAAGACGGCGGTGACGGGCGCGGGCGCGGTCGGGTAGGAGTCGGGGAGCCAGGCGGCGAGCGGGAAGACGGCCGCCTTGATGCCGAAGACGGTGAGCAGGGCGAGTTGCAGCACCAGCCGGATCCCGGCGGGCAGATCGGCCAGCCGGACGGAGAGCTGCGCGAGGTTCATGGTGCCGGTGGCCGCGTAGACCATGCCGATCGCCACCAGGAAGAGCACCGAGGACAGCAGCGACACCACGATGTACGTGGCCCCCGCGCGGATCCGCGCCGCCGTGCCGCCGAGTGTCAGCAGGACGTAGCTCGCGGTCAGCATGATCTCGAAGCCGACGTAGAGGTTGAACAGGTCGCCGGAGAGGAACGTGTCGGAGACCCCGGCGACGAGGATCAGGTACGCGGGGTGGAAGACCGACAGCGGGGTCGCCTCGTCGCGGTCGGCCATGCCCTGGCCGATGGAGTACACCAGCACGCACAGCGTCACCGCGGACGACACCACCAGCATCAGCGCCGACAGCCGGTCGGCGACCAGCGCGATGCCGATCGGGACCGGCCAGCCGCCCGCGTGCATCACCTGCGGCCCGTCGCGGTCGGCCGCCACCAGCAGCGTGACGGAGGCGGCCAGCACCACGCTGAGGACGGCCGCGCTGATGAACCGCTGGACGCGGGGGAGCCGCAGCCCCACGGCGAGTTTGAGGCCCGCCGCGAAGAGCGGGAGGACGACGGGCAGCGGCAGCAGTGCGCTCGCGTTCATCGGTCGGCCCCCAGCACGTTGTCCCACAGTTCGTCGTCGAGGTCCTCGGAGTCCTCGGCACGCGCCTGCCGTGCCCGGTCCGCCCGGATCACCGCCCGCAACTCGGCCCGTGTCCCCTCGTGTTCGGCCCGCAGCGCGACCCGGATGTCCTCGACGTCGTCCTGGACGTCGTCGCTGCCGGTCAACTGCCAGCTGCGGTACGCCATCGCGAGCAGGAACGCGGTCAGCGCGAGGGTGATCACGATCGCGGTCAGCGCCATCGCCTGCGGGAACGGGTCGGAGACGGCCGCCGGATCGGTGCCGGGGGAGAGCAGCGGGGCCTTGCCCGAAGGGCCTGAGGTGGCCAGCACCAGCAGGTTCACCCCGTTGCCCAGCAGGACGGCGCCGAGCAGGATGCGGGTGAGCGGCCGGGCGAGCAGCAGCACCGTCCCGCAGGCGAACAGCACCCCGCCGGCGGCGATCAGGGCGACGGTGGCGGTCATGCCTTCCTCCTGGCTTCTTCGCGCTCGATCTGCTGGTCGATCTTGGCGCCGAGGCTCCGCAGCACGTCGAGGACGACCCCGAGGACCAGCAGGTAGACGCCGAAGTCGAAGAGCACGGAGCTGGGGACGTGCACGTCGCCGAAGAGCGGCAGCCGGGTGTGGAACACCCCGCCGGCCAGGACGTCGGCCCCGAACACCAGACCGCCCAGGCCCGTCCCGACGGAGACCATCAGGCCCGTGCCGAGCAGGAACCCGGCGTCGACCGGAGCCGCCTCGGCCAACTCGTACCGTCCGCCCGCCAGATACCGCACGACGAGCGCGAGACCCGCGACCATCCCGGCCGTGAAGCCGCCGCCGGGCAGGCTCTCCGCGCAGAACAGCAGGTACAGCGAGAGCACGAGGACGGGGTGGAAGACCAGCCGCGCCACCACCTCGAAGACCACCGAGCGCCGGTCGGGGTCGAGGGTGTCGCCGGCCGCCAGCCAGGCGCGCTCCGGGGCCGCGCGGGGACCGGTGCGCACCTCCGCCGCCCACACGCCCGCCGCGCCGCCTTCGTCCCGCGCGCGCGGCAGCGAGCCGGCCCGGCGGCGAAGGTAGACCAGGCTCGTCACCCCGACGGCGGCGACCGCCAGCACCGCCGACTCGCCCATCGTGTCCCAGGCCCGCAGGTCGACGAGGATCGTCGCGACCACGTTCTTCAGCCCGTCGTGCGCGGTCTCGGCGACCATGTCGGCGCCCGCTGCCGGATGCCGGCGGGCCGCCAGCGCCAGATACGTCAGGGCGGCCGCCAGCGTCCCGGCGGTGACGCCGAGCGCGGCGTGCAGGGCGCGCCGCCATGCCGTCGCCGTCGGCGGGAAGCGGTGCGGGAGGCGTCGCAGCACCAGGACGAACACGACGATGCTGGTCGTCTCCACGGTGAACTGCGTCAGCGCGAGATCCGGCGCCCCCTGCAGCACGAAGAGCACGCCGGTGCCGTAGCCGGTCGTGCCGGCCAGCACCACCGCCTTCATCCGCTGCCGGGTCGGCAGGCACAGCACGCCCGCCGCGGCCACGGCGACCGCCACCGCGATCTGGCCCGCGTCGTCCCCCCAGCGCGGGGCGCCGCCCCACGCCCACGGCCGGTCGGTGAGCAGCGCCGCCGCCTCCGCGCCCGAGAAGACCAGCAGCGCCGTGCCGAGGTAGACCGGCAGCGAGCCGCGCTGGATGCTCCCGGTGAGCTGCAGCGCGAAGCGCTCCGTCTGCCACAGGATCTGGGCGAACGCCGTCTCGGCGCGCGGCAGCGCCAGCCGCTTGCCCCAGCGCACCAGGCGGTCGCGTACGAAGAACAGGGCCACGCCGCCCGCCCACGCGATCTCCGACAGGGTCAGCGGGAGGCCGGCGCCGTGCCACAGGGCCAGGTGGTACGGGGTTCCGCGGGACGGGAAAGCGGACGCGTACCGCGCCATCAGCGGTTGCAGCAGGCTCACCCCCGGCCCCAGCGCCAGGCCCGCCAGCGCCAGCAGCGCCGTGGGGGCCAGCAGGGCGGGGGCCGTCCTCCTCCGCCCGCTGTGCGCGGGCGGCCGATCGGACGACGTGGCCGGGCCGAAGGCGCCGTACAGGAAGCGGAGGGTGTACGCGGTGGTCAGCGCCGACCCGGCGACGGTGGCGTACAGGGTGAGACGGTCGGCTCCGCCGCCCGCCCAGAGCGCGGCGAACGAGGCCTCCTTGGCGGCGAAGCCGAGGAAGGGCGGCAGGCCCGCCATGGAGGCGCCAGCGAGGCAGGCGGTGCCGCAGACCAGCGGCATCGCACGCGCCAGCCCGTCGAGGCGGCGGATGTCTCGGCTCCCGGTGGCGTGGTCGACGATGCCGACCACGAGGAACAGCGGCGCCTTGAACAGCGCGTGCGTCAGCAGCATGGTGGCGCCGGCCAGCGCGGTGTACCGGGACCCGGCCCCCACCAGCGCGGTGAGGAAGCCGAGCTGGCTCACCGTCCCGTAGGCGAGGATCCGCTTGAGGTCGGTCTCGCGCAGCGCCCGCCAACCGCCGAGCAGCATCGTGGCGGCGCCGAACGTCAACGTCAGACCCCGCCAGGGCGCGATCGCGGCGAAGGCGGGGGAGAACCGGGCGACGAGGTAGATGCCGCCCTTCACCATCGCCGCCGCGTGCAGATAGGCGCTGACCGGCGTCGGCGCCGCCATGGCACCGGGCAGCCACAGGCTGAACGGCCAGATCGCGGACTTCGACAGCGCCCCGGCGAGCACCAGCACCAGTGCGACCTGCACCGCGGTGCCGCCCGACGGCGGCGGATGCGCGACGAGGGCGGAGATCCGGTAGGTGCCGGCCGCCTGACCGAGTATCAGCAGCCCGACGAGCATGGCGAGGCCGCCGGCGGTGGTGACGAGCAGCGCCTGCAGCGCGGAGCGCCGGTTGCCCTGCTTCACCGACAGATGGCCGATGAGCAGGAAAGAGAAGACGGTGGTCAGTTCCCAGAAGACGTACAGCAGGATCAGGTCGTCGGCGAGAACGAGCCCCAGCATCGCCCCGGCGAACGCGGTCAGGTTCCCCGCGAAGTTCGCCAGCCCCGGCTCGTCGTCGCCGAAGTACCCGGTGCAGTAGACGAGTACGAGCGCCCCGACGCCGCCGACCAGCACGGTCAGCAGCAGCCCCAGGGCGTCGAGCCGCAGCGCGATCTCCAGATCGAGCGCGGGCGCCCACCGCCACTGCTCGCTGCGCACCGCGCCGTCGGCGACGGACGCCCACTGGGAGAACGCCCACACCGCCGCGGCGGCCGGCGCCACCGCGAGGACGAGGAAGGCCCGCCGGCCGAGCCACCGCACCAGAGGGGTGGCGCAGGCGGCGAGGACGAAGTGGGCGGCGACCAGGGCGAGCACGCGGCGAACACTTCCGCCGCCCGGGCGACACGGGTGCCCGGCGCGCCATGCGTAAGCCAGGATCACCCATTGGGCGGGGTACCGCCGGTGCCCGGATCCGCCTACCTTCTGCATATGCCGGATGGAAAACTCTGGGGTATCAGCGACCTGCACGTGGCGTTCGCGGAGAACCGGAAGATCGTCGAAGGCCTGCGCCCCGCGTCGGACGCCGACTGGCTGATCGTCGCGGGCGACGTCGGCGAGCTGACGGACGGCATCGAGTGGGCGCTGACCCTGCTGAGCAGCAGATACGCCCGGGTGGTGTGGGCGCCCGGCAACCATGACCTCTGGACGCCCGCCGAGGACCCGGTCCAGTTACGCGGCGAGGCGCGCTACCGCCACCTGGTCGAGATGTGCCGTTCGCTGGGCGTGCTGACGCCGGAGGACCCCTACCCGGTCTGGGAGGGCGCGGGCGGCCCGGCCGTCGTCGCGCCGCTCTTCATCCTCTACGACTACACGTTCCGCACCGAGACCGCCGCGAACAAGGAGGAGTCGCTGGCCCAGGCGTACAAGTCCGGAATCGTGTGCAGTGACGAGTTCCTCCTGCACCCGGACCCGTTCCCGAGCCGTGACGCCTGGTGCCGGGCCCGGGTGAAGGAGTCCGAGCGGCGCCTGCTGGACTGCGACCCGGCGCTCCCGCTGGTCCTGGTCAACCACTTCCCGCTGGTCCGCCAGCCCACCCGGATCCTGCACCATCCGGAGTTCGCCCAGTGGTGCGGCACCGAACGCACGGCCGACTGGCACCGGCGCTTCACGGTGAGCGCGGTGGTCTACGGCCACCTGCACATCCCGAGGACCGCCTGGTACGACGGCGTCCGCTTCGAGGAGGTCTCCGTCGGCTACCCCCGGGAATGGAACCGCCCGGGCCACCCGAGAACGGTCCCCCGCCAGATCCTCCCGGAACCGGTGCACTGACACGGCGCCGCGCGCGCCGGGAACGAAGAAGGCCCCCCGCTTCCGCGAGGGGCCTTCGACCGTCTGTGCGCCGTCAGGGACTCGAACCCCGGACCCGCTGATTAAGAGTCAGCTGCTCTAACCAACTGAGCTAACGGCGCGTGCTGACATGGAAGATCGTACCCGATCCTCCGGGGTGCTCAAAAACCGGCGTCGGACCGGCCCCGGACCGACGCCGACCGGGGCCGACCGGGGCCGGACCGGCCTCGGAGCTGCGCCGACGCGGGCGGCGGATCTCCGCCAGGCGGGATCCTGCCAGGCTGTGGCGGTGCGCGGCGCGCCTCCGGGCCGATAGATCATGTGCATGACGCCGATAAGACGCCGCGCCTCCCTGCTCGCCAGCGCCACCGCGCTCGCGCTCAGTACCGGACTCCTCCTGCCCACCACCCCCGCGAACGCCGCCCCAGGCGCCACCCCGCGCACCGCGGCACCGCAGGCCAAGACGTACGACATCACCCTGGTCACCGGGGACGTCGTGCACTTCGCCGACGGAGCCGGCACCCAGGACACCGTCACCGTGGACCGCCCGCACGGCGCCCCCGGCGGCGTGCACGTCCAGCAGTCGGGCGGTGAGACCTACGTCCTGCCGGACGAGGCGCTGCCGCTGCTCGCCGCGGGCAAGCTCGACCGCCGGCTGTTCGACCTGACCGCGCTGGTGAAGATGGGCTACGACGACGCCCGCTCCGGCGGCGTCCCCATGATCGCCACCTACACCGCCGCCGCCCGCGCCGCCCGGTCGCTGCCCGCCGCCCCCGCGGGCAGCAGCACCACCCGCCCGCTGCCGAGCATCGGCGGCGCCGCGCTCAAGGCGCGCAAGAAGGAGACCCGCGCCTTCTGGCAGGACGTCGTGGCCGCGCCCGCGAAGGCCCGGTCGCTCGACAACGGCATCGACAAGCTGTGGCTGGACGGCCGTGTCGAAGCGAGCCTGAAGGAGTCGGTACCGCAGGTCAACGCGCCGCAGGCGTGGGCGAAGGGCTATGACGGCAAGGGCCGGAAGGTGGCGATCCTGGACACCGGGATCGACGACACCCACCCGGACCTGAAGGACCAGGTCTCCGCCGAGCAGAGCTTCGTCCCCGGCCAGGCGGTCACCGACGGGAACGGCCACGGCACGCACGTCGCCTCGACGATCGCGGGCACCGGAGCCGCCTCCGACGGCGACTACAAGGGCGTCGCGGCCGGCGCGAAGCTGCTGATCGGCAAGGTGCTGTCCAACGAGGGTTCCGGCGAGGACTCCTGGATCATCGCCGGCATGGAGTGGGCCAAGGCCCAGGGCGCCGACGTGGTCAGCATGAGCCTCGGCTCGCCGCTCCCCGACGACGGGTCCGACCCGATGTCGCAGGCGGTCGACAGCCTCTCGGCGAACGGCGGACCGCTCTTCGTCATCGCCGCCGGAAACGCGTACGCGGCCGGTTCCATCGGCTCGCCCGGCTCGGCGGCATCGGCGCTGACCGTCGCCGCCGTCGACAAGCAGGACGGCCGCGCGGACTTCTCCAGCATGGGTCCGCTGGAAGGCTCGTACGGGCTGAAGCCGGACATCTCGGCCCCCGGCGTCGACATCACCGCCGCCCGCTCGCAGGCGCTCGCCTCCGGCAGCGGCATGTACCAGACCATGTCCGGCACCTCGATGGCCACGCCGCACGTGGCGGGCGCCGCCGCGATCCTCAAGCAGCGGCACCCCGACTGGACCGGACAGCAGCTCAAGGACGCGCTGATGAGCTCGTCCCAGCAGCTCACCGCCTTCACCCCGTACGAGATGGGCACCGGGCGGCTCGACGTGCTCGCGGCCGTGGACTCCACCGTCCAGGCCACCGGCTCCGTCGCCGCGGCCGCCTATAAGTGGCCGCACGACGGTGCCGCGAGCACCACGCGCACCCTCACCTACCGCAACAACGGCTCGGCGGACGTCACGCTGAACCTCGCGCTGGACCCGGCCGCGCAGGCGGCCGGCGCCTACACGCTGTCCGCGAAGACGGTCACCGTCCCGGCGGGCGGCACCGCCGCCGTCACCCTCACCCTGGACCCCGCGACCGTTCCGTCCGCGACCACCTTCTCCGGCCAGGTCACCGCGACCGACGCGGCCGGCGGCAAGGCCGTCGCGCACACCGGTTTCGCGCTCACCAAGGAGCAGGAGCTCTACGACTACACGATCAAGCTGAACGGGCGCGACGGGAAGCCGGCCACCGGCATCGTCGTCCTCGCCGAGAAGGACAATCCGTACCTGTCGCCGCTCGACGTGGCCGGCGAACGCACCCTGCGGCTCCCGCCGGGCACGTACATGGCGTACGCGGAGCTCGAGGTCGCCGGTGACACCCCGGACTCCCGCGGCCTGGCGGTGCTCGCCAGCCCGGAGACCGTGCTCACCAAGAGCACCACGGTCGCGCTCGACGCGAGCACGGCGCACCGGGTCAGCACCCGCGTCCCGCAGGAGACCGAGCAGCGGCAGCTGCACCTGGACCTGGCCCGCACCTTCTCCAACGGCAACCTCGTCCGCGACGCGTACGTCGTGCCGCCGGCCTTCGACGCCATCTATGCCGCGCCCACCCGGAAGGTCACCGACGGCACCTTCTCGTTCGTGACCCGCTGGCGGCTCGGTGAGAAGCAGGTCGACGCCTCGGCGCACGGCCGCGACCTCGACCTGATGCCGCAGGCCGGCGCCACCGTCCAGGACGGCTCGGCCAAGCTGCGCGTCGTCACCGCGGGCAAGGGCGCCGCGGCCGACTACGCGGGCCTGGACGTCAGGGGCAAGGCCGTCGTCGTCACCCACAGCGCCGGCGTCTCCCCGGCCGACCGCGCCGCGAACGCCCTCCGGGCGGGCGCCAAGCTGCTGATCGTCGTCAACGACGGCACCGGCCGGCTCTCCGAGTACTACGCCGACGACGCGGGCGTCAGCACCCCGCTCAGCGTCGTCTCGACCATGCGGGACGCGGGCGCCCGGCTCGTCGCCGACGCCAGGGGCGGCAAGCTCACCCTCGACGTCACCCAGCGCACCTACCCGCGCTACCTGTACGACCTGCTCTCGCAGCAGGACGGCACGATCCCGGACCGGCCCCTCGCCTACACCCCCGACCCGAAGCGGGACCTCGCCCGGATCGACGCCGTGTACAACGGCGACCGGCAGCGGGCCGGCGGCGGCTTCCGCTACAACATCCCCGCCTGGGGTCCGGGCGTCGGCTTCGCCGAGAAGGAGAGCTACCCCGGCAAGCGCACCGAGTACGTCTCGCAGCAGCACGGCGCCGGCTTCTGGTACGAGGACCACGCCGTCTACCAGCCCGACTACTCGGACGTGATGTTCGAGATGCGCGGCGGCAACGACCACTTCACCGCGGGCCGGCACTACACCACCTCGTGGTTCGGCGGGGTCCAGCGGCCGCGCCTGGGCCAGGCGTTCTGGGGTCCGAACCGCAGCGTCTACAACGACATCCAGTTCAACCTCACCCCGTGGACGGACGCGGGCGCGGGCCACTCCGGCTCGATGCCGTCGGACGAGTACGACACCACCACGTACGCGGTGTACCAGGGCGACAAGCTGCTGGACGAGGGCGCGGGCCGCGCGGGACTCGTGACGGCGTCTCCCGGCACCGCGCCGTACCGGTTCGTCCTGGACTCGACCCGGGACGCGGCCACCTGGAAGTCCTCCATCCGCACCCACACCGAGTGGGGCTTCGTCTCCGGACCGCTCCCGACGGACGGACCCTTCCAGGAGGACATCAAACTGCTGCAGCTCGACTACGACGTGCCCACGGACACCGCGGGTGACGTCAGGGCCGGACAGTGGACGCGGATCGGTGTCTCGTCCCGCACGCAGGAGTGGCTGAACGGTGTGACGAAGGCCACCAGGGCGACGTTGTCGGTCTCGTACGACGACGGAAAGACGTGGGCGCCGACGCTCCTGGTCCGGACGGGCGAGGGCTCCTGGAGCACGCTCGTCAGGACGCCGGACAAGCCCGGCGGCTCGGTCTCGCTCAAGGCCACCGCGCAGGACGGCAAGGGCGGCACCATCAGCCAGGAGATCATCCGGGCGTTCGGGCTGCGCTGATCCGGCGACCCGTACCGCACCACGCGGGCCGGAGGGGAATGGTCATCAGCACCCCCTCCGGCCCCGTATGATTGACACGTAGGCGCCGTTAGCTCAGTTGGTTAGAGCAGCTGACTCTTAATCAGCGGGTCCGGGGTTCGAGTCCCTGACGGCGCACAGCAGGGCAAGACGAAGGGCGCTCCTCCTCCGGGAAGAGCGCCCTTCGTCGTTCCCGGGCGCACCACGCGCTGCCGACCCGCACGGCCCAGGCCGACGCGCGGGTGGGCCTGCGGGGTGATCCACTGGGTCGGTCTCGCAAAACTCCCCCCATAGGAGCTCAGCATGGCGATCCTCATTGTCTTCGACATCCCCGGCATGACCCAGGACGCGTACCAGCAGTCCATCGTCAAGCTGACCGGTGGCCGCGACGCGGTCAAGAGCTCGTCGGACTGGCCCGTGCCCGGCCTCGTCACGCACACGGCCGCCACCACTCCCAACGGCTTCTTCGTCGCCGACGTCTGGGAGTCCGAGGAGGCGTTCCAGAAGTTCGGCGAGATCATCCGGCCGATCCTGGAGGGGCTCGGCGTCGCGGACGTACAGCCGAAGATCTATCCGGTGGTCAACCTGGTGACCCCGTAGGCCTGGCACCACGGTCGAAGGCCCCCCGCTGAAGCGGGGGGCCTTCGTTCGTGTGCCGGGGCCGGTGCGGGGGCTCAGAAGCTGAGGGAGAGGAGGACCGGCGCCGCGCGTTCGTTCAGGGTGTCGACGGCCGGTTTCAGGCGGTGCGCCTGCGAGGTGGGCATCGACAGTGCGAGGCACGCGACGGTCTTGCCGATGGTGACCGGTACCGCGGCGCAGACCGTGCCGACCGCGTACTCCTGGAGGTCGAGCATGGGGTGGCTGGCCGGCAGGCTCTCCAGCTCCGACAGCAGGGCCTTCTCGTTGACGACGGTGCGCGAGGTGAGGCGCGCTGTCCTGTGCCGGGACAGGTGGTCGCGGCGGCTGTCGTGGTCGAGCTGCGCGAGCAGGCACTTGCCGATCGCGCTGGCGTGGGCGGAGGAGCGGAAGTCCACCCATTCGTTCACCCGCGGGGTGGCCGGGCCGTCCGCCACGTCCACCACCGTCACCTCGCCGTCGTCGTAACGGCTGAAATAGACGGCTGCGCCGACCTCGTCGCGCAGCTCGTTGAGGACGCTGTTGAGCCGGTCGGCGAGCGCCTGCTCGCGATCGGCGGCGCCCAGCAGCACGAGGGATTCACCGGTGACGTATCCGCCGCCGGGCAGGAACGCCACGTAGCGCTCGCGTTTGAGCATGGCCAGTAGTTGTGAGAGGTATCCGATGGGCACGCCGAGCTCACGGGCCAGCTGCTCGGCCGTCACGCCATGCCGGTGGCGGTCGATCGCCTCCAGCACGCGCAGTGCGTACTGGACCGCGTAGACCGGCGCGATCTGTCGGTACTCAAGCGCCACGAAATCCCCCTGCACGTGTGCCGTTCGCGTCCGGTGCCGTGCCGTACGTCACGGCGGTAGCCGCTGGTCATGGCCGATGGGCGGACCGAACGAACCCGACAGGCCGAGCCGTCTTCCACGATAGCCGCAACGGCGTTCAAGGTAGAGGCCGTTGACCAGCCGATCGGTGCTCTTCGTGCACAAATGCAGAAAGTCGGGGTGTCGGCATATGCCAGTGGCCTCGTTGCGGACGGAGCGATGGCGGATCGACGGCGGATCGGCGAGGGGATCGGCCGGGAATAACCGGAGTCCGTCTCCGGTTCAAGTTGCCGCAGGCGAATACATGACCGAGGAGGCGCCCCCCGTGGGAGACGAACCGCAGACCACCGACGACATCCGCGGAGCAGCCCGCGGCAGCGCACCCGTGCCGCTGTCCGTGCTGGATCTGGCGACCGTGGGAAGCGGGCTCACCGCTACGCAGGCCCTGCGCGCCAGTGTCGAACTGGCCAAGCTCGCCGAAGCCCGCGGATTCCACCGGATGTGGGTCGCCGAGCACCACTCGATGCCGGGTGTGGCCAGCTCGTCCCCCGCGGTGATCCTCGCCCACCTCGCCGCGTACACCAGGACGCTCCGGCTCGGCTCCGGTGGGGTGATGCTCCCCAACCACGCCCCGCTGGTGATCGCCGAGCAGTTCGGCACCCTGGAGGCGCTGGCCCCCGGCCGGATCGACCTGGGGCTCGGCCGAGCGCCCGGCACTGACGGCGCCACCGCCGCCGCGCTGCGCCGCACCGACCGCCCGGACGGCGCCGACGACTTCCCGCGGCAGCTCGACGAGCTGACCCGGTTCCTGGACGACGACTTCCCGGACGGGCACCGCTACGCGCGCATCCACGCGATCCCCGGACCGGTGCAGGGCTCCGCCCCGGGCGGCGTGCAGTCCGCGTCCCGCCCGTCGGTCTGGCTGCTGGGCTCCTCCGGCTTCAGCGCCCGGCTGGCCGGCGCGCTGGGCCTGCCGTTCTCCTTCGCGCACCACTTCTCGGCGGCCAACACCGTGCCCGCGCTGGAGCTCTACCGCGAGTCGTTCCGCCCCTCCGCGGTACTGGACAGCCCGTACGCCGCCATCGGCGTCTCCGCCCTCGCGGCGGACGATCCGGCCGAGGCGCGGCGCCAAGTGCTCACCGGTGCCCTCGGGATGCTGCGGCTGCGCACCGGGCGACCGGGGCTCATTCCGTCGCCGGAAGAGGCCGAGGCGTACGAATTCAGTTCCCTGGAGCGCGAGTTCATCGACTCCTGGCTGGTCAACGTGGTGCACGGCGGCGCCGAGGAGGTTCGAGACGGGCTCGACTCCCTGGTGAAGCGGACCGGGGCGGACGAGCTGATCATCACGGCCAACGCCCATACCCCGGCCGCCCGTCTGCGCTCCTACGCGTTGATCGCGGACGCGTACGGGCTGCCCGGCGGTGACGGGGCGTAGGGCCTCCCAGCGGTTAATACCGGGTTTCCCGAGGGGGCGTGGTTCGACCACCGGACGGACATCTTCCGCATCCTTAACTCAGCCTAAAGCCGCTTGTCAGCACCTGCGACAGGCGGCTTTTCGCTGGCCGGAGGGGGTTTCCGGCGGGTAGGCAGCCGGTCAATTGGTCTAGTCCTAAGTCTGGTACAGACCATTGACCTGAGCATCTCAGGCGCCCTATACATGGCGCAGCCCCTGCTCCTCCCTCTTCCCCCCGGAGGTCTTACGTGCAGCTCCATAAAAGATCACTCGTGGCTGCCGCCACCAGTGCGGCCCTCGCCCTCGGCGCGATCACCGCGCTCGTCGGCGGGCTCGCCCCGGCGAGCGCCGCGGGCACCGACGCCCAGCCGGCCGCCGCGGCCGCGAGCAGCGGCGGGGTGAAGATCGCCTACTACGACCAGTGGAGCGTGTACGGCAACGCCTTCTACCCCAAGGCGCTCGACACCCGCGGGATAGCAAGCAAGCTGGACATCATCAACTACTCGTTCGGGAACATCCACCCGACCGACCTGACCTGCTTCGAGGCCAACAAGGCCGCCTCGCAGGACGAGAACAACCCCAGTGCCGGTGACGGCGCGGGCGACTCCTTCGCGGACTACCAGAAGTCCTTCGGCGCGGCCGACAGCGTGGACGGTGTCGCCGACACCTGGAACCAGCCGATCACCGGCGCGTTCAACCAGCTGCGGAAGCTCAAGGCGAAGTACCCGAAGCTGAAGGTCAACATCTCCATCGGCGGCTGGACGTACTCCAAGTACTTCTCCGACGCCGCGAAGACCGACGCGAGCCGCAAGAAGTTCGTGACCTCCTGCGTCGACCAGTACATCAAGGGCAACCTGCCCGTCGACGGCGGCTTCGGCGGCCCCGCCTCCGCGGCCGGCGTGTTCGACGGCATCGACCTCGACTGGGAGTACCCGGGTTCGACCGGCGGCCACCTCGGCAACCACGTGGACGTGGCCGACAAGCAGAACTTCACGCTGCTGCTCGCCGAGTTCCGCAAGCAGCTCGACGCGTACGGCACCGCCAACGGCGGCAAGAAGATGCTGCTGACCGCCGCGCTGCCGGCCGGCCAGGACAAGATCTCGCACATCGAGACCAACAAGGTCGGGCAGTACCTCGACTACGCGAACATCATGACCTACGACATGCACGGTGCCTGGGACGCCGACGGCCCGGTGTACCACCAGTCGCCGCTCGTCCCCGCGAGCAACGACCCGACCGACCCGATCGCGCCGGGCACCGAGAAGTACAACGTCACCAACGCGGTGAACTCCTGGCTCGACGGCAACCCCACGTACGGCATCGCGGGCGGCTTCCCCGCCAACAAGCTGACGCTGGGCTACGAGCTGTACTACCGCGGCTGGACGGGCGTCACCGCCGGCGCCAACCACGGTCTCGGACAGCCCGCCACCGGGCCGGCCCCGGCCCGCAGCCTCAGCGCGACGGCCGGCATCGCGTACTACAAGGAACTCGGCGGCATCGTCGACAACCCGGCGACCACCTTCTGGGACGACGCGTCGAAGTCCTCGTACTTCTACAACGGCACGGAGTTCTGGACCGGCCTCAACGCCCAGTCCATTCAGGCCCGCGCCGACTACGCGCACTGCCGCGGACTGGCCGGCGCGATGATGTACTCCCTGCTGGACCTCGACACCGGCACCACGCTGCTGAACAAGATCAACACTGCGGTGGGCGGCTCCGCGACCGGCTGTGGCACGACCACCACGCCGCCGACGACGCCTCCGACCACCCCGCCGACCACTCCGCCCACGACGCCTCCGACCACGCCTCCCACCACCCCGCCGACCACGCCGCCGGGCGGCACGTGCACGGCGGCCGCCTGGAGCTCCTCCGCGGTCTACACCACCGCCAGCGGAACGGTCTCCTGGAAGGGTCACAACTGGAAGGCCAAGTGGTGGACGACGGGCGAGGAGCCCGGCACCACCGGCGAATGGGGCGTGTGGCAGGACCTCGGGGCCTGCTGACCTGACCGCCCCATCCGGAGCCCGCGTCCCTTCCCCCCACGGACGCGGGCTCCGGCATGTCCGGGGTCCGGTTCACCTGACGACCGGTGTCAGGTGTCGAGCAGTCCTGAGATCCGCTCGGCGGCGACCGGGCGGGAGTAGTGCCAGCCCTGGCCGGTGTCGCAGCCGATCCGCCGCAGCCGCTCGGCCTGTTCGGCGTTCTCGACGCATTCCGCGGTGACGGTGAGGCCGAGCCGGTGGGCGAGCTCCACCAGGGCCTCGACGATGGTCTCGTCGGCGGGGTTGGGGTGTTCGGCCGAGCGGAAGCCCTGGACGAAGGAGCCGTCGAGCTTGAGGGCGGAGACGGGCAGCCGGCTCATGTAGGCGAGGTTGGAGTAGCCGGTGCCGAAGTCGTCGATGGCGATCCGCACCCCCATCTCGCTCAGCGCGTGCAGGGCCTGCAGCGGCCGGCCGGCGGAGCCCATGACGGCGGACTCGGTGAGCTCCAACTGCAGCAGCTCCGGCGGCAGTCCGGTCTCCTCCAGGATGGCGGCGACATCGGCGACGAGGTCGGAGTCCCAGACCTGGCGGACCGCGACGTTGACGCTGATGAAGATCGGGTCGTCCGGGTGGTCCTTCTGCCAGACCCGTGCCTGGCGGCACGATTCGGCGAGCACCCAGCGGCCGAGCTGGACGATCGAGCCGTTCTCCTCGGCGAGGCCGATGAAACGGTCCGGCGCCAGCCGCCCGAAGTGCGGGTGCTGCCAGCGGACCAGGGCCTCGACACCGCGCAGCATCCCGCTGTCCAGCCCGACCAGCGGCTGGTACTCCAGGATGAACTCACCGCGCTCCACGGCCTGTCGCAGCGTGCTGGAGAGCGCCTGGCGCGTCATGCGGTGGGCGTTGCGCTCGGGGTCGAAGAGCGTCCAGCGGGCCTTGCCGTCGGCCTTGGCCCAGTAGAGCGTGGTGTCGGCGGCCTGCATCAGGCCGGTGGCGGAGCTGCCGGCCACCTCGCGCTCGACCACGCCGATGCTCGCCGACACCGCGAGCCGCTGCCCGTCCACGTCGAACGGCCGCTGCAGCGCCGTGAGGACGGACTCGGCGAGCACGGTGGCCTGTCCCGTGCCCGTGGAGTCCCGGACGAGCAGGGCGAATTCGTCGCCGCCGAGCCGGGCGACCAGGTTGCCGCCGGGTTCCGCGCAGGTCTGCAGCCGCTGGGCGACGGCGGCGAGCAGCTCGTCGCCGATCCGGTGCCCGAGGGTGTCGTTGATGGCCTTGAAGCCGTCGAGGTCCAGGTAGCACAGCCCGATCCGGCCGGTCCTGCTGCCGGCGCCGTCGAGGGCGGCGGAGAGCCGCTCGAAGAACAGCGCCCGGTTGGGCAGCCGGGTGACGGAGTCGTGCATCTGCAGATGGCGCAACTGCTCGCGCAGGCTGTGGCGTTCACCGACGTCCTCGACGGAGAGCAGTGCGGCGCCGCAGCCGCCGCCGGTGCCGGTGAGCGTGACCTCGGCCCACAGGAAGCCGCCGTCGCGCAGCTTCACCCGGCGCGTGCAGCGCAGGTGGTCGCGGCGGCCGGCGAGCACCTCGCGGTAGGCGGTGCGGACCGGGTCGTCCTCGGCGAGCCCCAGCAGTCCGGTGGCGACGCGGGCGGCGAGCCCGGCGGGGCTGCTGCCGAGGAGTGAGCCGAGCGCCTGGTTGGCCTCCAGCACCCAGCCGTCACGGTCGACCAGCGCCATCGCCAGCCGGGCCGCGGTGAAGGCGACGCGGTAGTCGTGCGGTTCGCCGGCTGAGGAGCCGGGCGTTTCGGAACGCGATTCGGAAGTAATTCCATTACTCTGCGTGAGCACTACCGGTGTGATGTCGGGTTCGGCGCTGGGGCCGCCCGAGGGTCCGCCCATTGCCCGCTCCCCGTGTCGCGCTGGTCTCTGGGCGATCATAGGCGCTGGCGGAGCGGCAAAACCAGCGCCGTCGTGGTGATTCTTGGCACGCAAGCTGACGGATTGATCGTTTCTGCACGAATGCGGTGGCCAACTGACCGCTTTGCATAAGCCATTACGCACAGTAATGGAGTCGCCCACGCCTCGTGCGGAGCAACCCAACAGGGCATATCTCCGCAATTCATAGCAACGTGGTGAAGGTGTCCCGAACGGGCTCACGAATCCTCCCCGGAGGTCCATGTGCGGCGGACAGGCATCCTCATACGGGCGCGGCGTCGGCCCCTGCGCGCGCTGGCGGCGGCGGCGAGCGTCTTCGCCGCAGTCGTCGCCTGGACGCTCGTCGCGGGACCCACCGCGGCCGCCGCCCCGGGCGGGGACTGCGCCCTGCCGCGCACCGCGGCCCACCACTCCGAAGGAGTGGACACGTGGAACGCGGCGTTCCCCAGGCCGAGTACGGTCCTGGACGCCGTGATGATCTTCCTGTCCTTCCCGGACGCGGTGCCCGAGCTGACACCGGCAGAGGTCACCGCGGACCACTTCCCGGCCACCTCGCTCTTCTACGACCGCGCCTCGTACGGACGGTTCCAGCTGCGCGCGCATCCCGTCGACCGCTGGATCCCGATGCCGCACCGCTCCACCGACTACCGGATCCGGCGCGACTGGGACGCGAACCGGCGCGGCGGGTACCTGCGGGACGCCGTCGCCGCGGCCGACCCAGCGGTGGACTTCTCGGCGTACGACCTCGTCTACCTGGTCGCCGACCCGAACGCCCCCGGCGTCGACGCGGACGCCACGAAGGTCGTGAACCTCGGCACCCCGCTGCGGGCGGACGGCACCGATCTGCGGCGGCTCGTCACGGTGTTCGAGCAGCACCCGCCCGACCACAACGTGCTCGCCCACGAGACCGGCCACGTCTTCGACCTGCCCGACCTCTACTCGCGGCCGGCGATCGGGAGCGACGCCGACTGGGACACCCGGGTCGGCGACTGGGACCTCATGGGAAGTCAGTTCGGCCTCGCCCCCGAGCCGTTCGCCTGGCACAAGTGGAAGTTCGGCTGGCTGGAGGACCACCAGGTGCAGTGCGTGTTCCGACGCGGCACCAGCTGGCACGAACTGACACCGCTGGAGACCGCGGGCGGCACCAAGCTCGTCGTCGTCCGCACCGGACGGCGCACCGCGCTGGCCATCGAGGCGCGCTCCGCGACCGGCAACGACGCGGGTCTGTGCCGGGAAGGCGTGCTGCTCTACGAGGTGCGCTCCAACAGGGAGTCGGGCGAAGGGCCCGTCACGGTCCTCGACGGCCACCCCGCCACCTCCGCCTGCCAGGACGGCTCCGCCTACCCGCCGCTGGCCGACGCGCCGCTCGGCGCGGGCGAGTCCTACGCCTACGACGCGGGCCTGGTGCGGGTGACGGTCGCCTCCCACTCCGTGGACGGCTCGTGGACCGTCAAGGTCAGCGAGGGATAGGGCCGTGCCGACGGACGGACGAATACCGTGGGTACCCGGTGCGGGGCTGAAGGCCGCCGCCATCGGGACGGTCGCGCTGCTCGCGGTGGCCAGCACGGCCGCCACGGGGCCGCAGGCCGCCTACTCCCCGCCGACGGCCGCCAGGCCGTGCGCGCTGCGCGCGACGCCCGGCACCGCGATGTCCGAGGGCTTCCCCGACCGGTCCGCCCGGGGGCTGGGCAGCGAGTTCGCCCCGTCCACCGGCGAGGTGCGGGCCCTGACCCTGTTCCTCGACTTCTCCGACGCGCCCGCGCCCTACGGCGCCAGTGAGCGGTACGCGGAGTTCTTCCCGGCCGTCACCGAGTGGTTCGACCGCGGCTCGTACGGAAAGCTGCGCTACGAGTCGACGCCCGTGATGCGCTACATCCGCATGCCGCGGCCGTTCTCCGCGTACGGGATCGACCGCGGCTACGGCTGGGACGCGCACACCGCGATGATGCGCGACCTGCTCGCGGTCGCCGACCGTGACATCGACTTCCGCGGCTACGACCTGGTCAACATTCTCGTCACCCCCAACGCGGGGCCGCCCGCCGACGAGGCCGTCCTGTCGGTCACCTGGACCGGCGCCTCGGCCGCCACCACCGACGACGGCGCCCGGCTCGACCGGGTCTCGCTGGTCTACGGCCACGACCAGTCGGGTTCCCGCGTCCTCGCCCACGAGAACGGCCACGCCTTCGGCCTGCCCGACCTCTACGCCGCCGACGACTTCCAGCGCACCGACACCCTCGCCGGCCAGTGGGACAGCATGTCCCTGGACTGGGGGCTGGGCGGCGACCTCTTCGCCTGGCACAAATGGCGGCTCGGCTGGCTGGACGACTCGCAGATCGCCTGCGCCGCGGTGCGCGGCGAATGGACGTACGCGCTGCGCGCCGTCTCCGTGCCCGGCGGCCGGAAGGCGGTGGTCGTTCCCTACGGGCGGACCCGCGCGTATGTGATCGAGTCCCGGCAGACGTCGGGCAACGACCGTGAGGCCTGCCGCGAGGGCGTCCTCGTCTACCAGGTCCGTACCGACATCGACTCCGGCGCGGGGCCGGTGTCCGTCCGGGACGCCCATCCCTCCACCAGCGCATGCGACTTCAGCAGCGGCTCGTTCAACTCCCTCAACGACGCACCCTTCCGGGTGGGCGAGGTCTTCGACGACCCGGCGGCCGGTCTGACGGTCCGCGTGCTGGGCCGTGATCCCGCCGGCGACTGGGAGGTCCAGGTGACCCGCCGCTGACCCGTACCGCTCCGGCGCGGCGCACCGGCTCGCCGGAACGGTACGGGTCGTACGGCGGTGTCAGGCGAGGAGTTCGGCGTTCAGGGTGATGTTCACTCCGGCCAGGGCCTTGCTGACGGGGCAGTTGGCCTTCGCGTCCTGGGCCGCCGTCTGGAAGTCCTCGGCACTGATGCCGGGTACGTGGGCCTTGACGGACAGGACGATGCCGGTGATGCCCTCACCCGGCTGGAAGGTCACGTCGGCCTTCGTGTTCACGGACTCCGGCGGGGTGCCCGCGCCGGCGAGGCCGTGGGACAGGGCCATCGAGTAGCAGGACGAGTGCGCGGCCGCGATGAGTTCCTCGGGGCTCGTCTTGCCGTTGGCCGCCTCGGCGCGCGAGGGCCAGGAGACCTCGTAGCTGCCGACCCCGGAGGAGTCGAGGGAGACGGTGCCGGAGCCGTCGAGGAGGGCGCCCTTCCACTGGGTGGTCGCGGTGCGGGTGGTTGCCATGGTCACAAGCCTCCAAGAGAGAGCGGGAAACGCCTCTCGCACGCTACCCCGCCACCGGGTCCTGGGCGGCGGAAGACGGCGGCGCGGGAGGGTCAGCGCCCGGGGAAGCTGTAGGTGTAGTGCTGCGCGTCGAGCTGGTCCAGCAGCTGCGACAACGCCTGCACCGTCTGCGAGCGGTCGCCGCCGCCGTCGTGCATCAGCACGATCGCGCCGGGCGCGAGGTTGGCGTTGACGTGGTGCACGATGGCGGCCGCCCCGGGCCGCTTCCAGTCGTCGGAGTCCGAGGTCCAGCCCAGCGGGCGCATCCCGTGACCTGCGGCTATCTCCCGTATCCACGGCTTGAAGTCCCCGCCGGGCGCCCGGTAGTACGGCACTTCGGCGCCGGGCCCCGCCGCGTCGGCGATCTGCTGCCGGGCGTCCAGGATCTCGTGCCGGTTGTAGTCGGCGGACTTGGAGCTCTGGTGCTCGTCGTGGTGCACCGAGTGGTCGCACAGCCGGTGGCCGGCCGCGGTGATCTGCCGCACGACGGCGGGGTGGGCCTGGGCGTTCGGGCCGATCTCGCAGAAGGTGGCCTTGGCGTGGTGCCGGGCGAGCAGCGCCAGTATCTGCGGCGTCCAGTGCGGGTCGGGCCCGTCGTCGAACGTGAGGGCCACGGCCTTGCCGCCGTCCTCCAGCCCGTGCTGTATCTCCCGGCTGACGCGGTGGCCGCCGGGCGCGTCGTCGGACGGGACGGTCGCCGAACTCGTGGCGGACGGCGAGGACCGGGTGGGCCGCGCGGACGGGGCGCGTGGCGAGGACGTGGCGGGTGGCGTGCCCGTCCGGGTCTGGTGGGGGATGGTGGCCGAAGGAGTGGGCGACGGGGAGGAGACGGGAGCCGCCTGGGTGCCCTGCTGGCCGCCGCAGGCCGCCAGGGCGGCTCCCGCGAGCGTCACCCCCAGGGTCGTGGCGGTCGTCTTCTTCGCGCTGCTCAGCGCCACAGTTGTACCTCCATCGATGCACTCGCGACCCGAAAGGGCCGGTCCGCCCGGACCGGCCCGCTCGTTGTTCCGTCGTTCCACCGTAAGCGCAGGCCGCGGCGGGCGACCTCGTCCGTTCGGTCAAGACTGAGCAGTGGCGTGTTCCGCCACGACCGGTATATCCGCAGATCAGCGGCGGCGGACCAGGGGGAACGGCAGGGTCTCGCGGATCGAGCGGCCGGTAAGGAACATCACCAAGCGGTCGACGCCGATGCCCAGCCCCCCGGTCGGCGGCATCGCGTACTCCAGGGCGGTCAGGAAGTCCTCGTCCAGCTCCATCGCCTCGGCGTCACCGCCCGCCGCCAGCAGCGACTGCTCGGTGAGCCGGCGCCGCTGCTCCACCGGGTCGGTGAGCTCCGTGTAGGCGGTGCCCAGTTCGGTGCCGTACGCGACCAGGTCCCAGCGCTCCGCGAGCCGGGGGTCGCCGCGGTGCTGCCGGGTGAGCGGGGAGACGTCCAGCGGGAAGTCCTTGTAGAACGTCGGGAGGGTGGTGCGCTCCTCGACCAGCCGCTCGTACATCTCCAGCACGATGTCGCCGCGCCCGTCGCCGGGGGAGTGCGGCACGCCCGCGCGGTCGCAGAGCCGCCGCAGCGCCTCGGGCGGGGTGTCGGCGGTGACCTCCTCACCGAGCGCCTGCGAGATCGCGTCGTTGACGGTCCGCACCGGCCACAGTCCCGACAGGTCGACGTCACCGCCGTCCCGGCGGGCGGTCTGCGAGCCGTTGGCGGCGGTCGCGGCCCGCTGGATCAGCTCACGGGTCAGGTCCAGCATCGTGTCGTAGTCGGCGTAGGCCTGGTACGCCTCCAGCATCGTGAACTCGGGGTTGTGCTTGTACGACACGCCCTCGTTGCGGAAGGTGCGGCCGAGTTCGAAGACCTTCTCGACACCGCCGACGCAGAGCCGTTTGAGGTACAGCTCCGGGGCGATGCGCAGGTACAGGTCCAGGTCGTAGGCGTTGATGTGGGTGGTGAACGGGCGGGCGTTGGCGCCTCCGTGCACCGGCTGCAGCATCGGCGTCTCGACCTCCAGGTACCCGCGGTCCACCAGCGACTCGCGCACCGAGTGCACCGCCGCGCTGCGGGCCCGCAGCACGTCTCGGGCGTCGGGCCTGACCACCAGGTCGAGGTAGCGCTGCCGGACCCGGGCCTCCGGATCGGTCAGGCCGCGCCGCTTGTCGGGCAGCGGGTGCAGGCACTTGGCGTTCAGCCGCCACGTGTGCGCGTCGGCGGTCACCTCGCCGGCCCGGCTCACGCCCATCACGGCCTCGAAGCCCAGCAGGTCGCCCAGGTCGACGTCGGCGGCGAAGGAGCGCATCCCGGCAGTGGTGAAGCGGTCGCGGTCCAGCAGGATCTGCAGGTCGCCCGACCAGTCCCGCAGCGTCACGAAGAGCACGCCGCCGTGGTCGCGCAGCCGCAGCACCCGCCCCGCCAGCCGTACCCCGGTGCCGGCGGGCGCCGCCGCGGCGGCGGCCAGGGTGTGCGTCGGCTCGACGCCGGGCGGGTACGGGTCGCTCTCCGCTTCCCGCAGCCGTTCCAGCTTCCGCAGCCTGACGCGCACCTGCTCCGGGCGTCCGGGGCCGGCCGACCGGCCCGGCCCGGCCGCCGACAGGTCGGCGGCGGCCTCCGCGGCCTCCTCCAGCGGGATGAACACCGGCATCGCGGCCGGGACCTCCGCGCCGCCCCGGTCCCGCCAGAAGCGCAGCCGCGGCATCTCCACGAAACCCTCCGCGATACCGGAGGCCAGGCCGATACGGGCCAGGTCCTTCGCCTCCGAGTAGCAGAGGAAGCGCGGGTACCACTGCGGCTGGTACTTCACGTTCGACCGGTACAGCGCCTCCAGCTGCCACCACCGGGAGAAGAAGAGCAGCAGCCGCCGCCACAGCCGCAGCACCGGCCCCGCACCGATCCTGGCGCCCTCCTCGAAGACCGAGCGGAAGACCGCGAAGTTCAGCGAGATCTGCCGGATGCCGAGCCGGGGCGACTGCGCGGCCAGCTCCGTCACCATGAACTCCATGATCCCGTTGGGTGCGGCGGGATCGCGCCGCATGACGTCCAGTGAGACCCCGGCCCGGCCCCACGGCGCGAACGACAGGAGCGCGATGACCTGTCCCGCGTCGTCCAGCGCCTCCACCAGCAGGCAGTCGCCGTCCGCGGGGTCGCCGAGCCGGCCCAGCGCCATCGAGAAGCCGCGCTCGGTGTCGGTGCCGCGCCAGGCGTCCGCCCGCGCCACCACCTCGCTCAGCTCCTCGGCCGACAGCTCGCGGTGGCGGCGGATCCGGCTCGTCGCACCGGTGCGCCGCACCCGGTTGACGGCCTGTCGGGTGCCGCGCATCTCGCGGCCTCCCAGATCGAAGCCGCCGACCTCCAGCACCGCCTCGTCGCCCAGCTCCAGGGCGCCGAGACCGGCCCGCGAGTACGCCTTCGCGCCCTCCTCGCCCGCGCCCATCACGGCCGGCACCCACCCGTACCGCGCCGCGTGCTCCTGCCACGCCTCGATGGCGGGGCCCCACGCCTCGGTGTCGCCCAGCGGATCACCACTGGCCAGGCAGACGCCCATCTCGACGCGGAAGGTGATGGCGGCCTTGCCGCTGGACGAGAAGACCACGGACTTGTCGCGCCGGGTGGCGAAGTAGCCGAGTGAGTCCTGCTCCCCGTACTTCGCCAGCAGGGCGCGGATCCGCGGCTCGTCGTCGCCGTGCAGCGCCGCTTCGACCTTCTGCGAGCGGAACAGCGCGGCGGCGCCGGCGAGCAGGGCGAGCGCGCCGAACAGACCGAGCCAGAAGTTGGTCCAGAAGGGTGGATGGCCGATGCCGGACGGCAGGTCGTTGACGCCGCCGACCACCCGGTTGACCGACCAGCGCAGCCGGTCCTTCCCGACGAGGGTGCCGGGGAACACCGACAGCAGCGCCCAGCCGGCCAGGACGCCGGCCACCAGGCCCAGCACCAGCACCAGCAGCGCCCGCCAGAACGCGCCCTTGCGCACCCGCGCGGAGAACTCACCGCGCGCGATCACCAGCACGGCGAGCGCCGTGCCGGTGATCAGCAGCGCGGGTACGGCGCTCCACTCCGAGAAGAAGATCAGCACCACGTTCGCCAGGACCGTCAGCCCGAGGAGCACCACGACGATCCAGTAGGCCACCCGCTTGCGCGCCGCCAGCGCCCCGGCCAGCAGCATCAGGAACGCCGCGTAGGCGAGGTTCGCGGATGCCGGCACCGTCAGGATCTCGATCCAGCGGAGCACGGGACGGAGGAGGCGGTGCAGGGGGCCGATGACGGCGAGTACGGCGCAGAACACGGCGAGCGCGGCGAAGAACTCCCCGAACCACTCCGGTACCGAGCGTTTCCAGCGGGGTTGTTCCTCCATACGACCATGCTGGCCGCCCCCGGGGTTTCCGCAACCGGACACCCCGGCCCGCGCCCTCCGGTGGGCGGGCCTCAGTCGTCGTCGCCCCGGGTCCGGCGGCGCCGGCGCAGGACGACCGTCCCGGTCAGCGCGGCGGCGACGAGGGCGGCGCCCAGCGCGGTCTCCGCGGGGTTCATGCCGATGCCGCCGCCGAGGCCCGTCTGCACGCCGCCCCTGGGGGTGCGGGACGAGACGGTGAGGGTTCCGGTGAACGAGCCCTCCTTGGGCGCGGAACCGTTCTTGCAGGTCACCGTGACCTCGTACTCACCCGGCTGGGTGCCCTCCGGGATCGTGCCGACGCCGCCGACCTGGTTGTCGAGCATCGAGAGGGTGACCGGGGGGATGACGGAACCGCCCGCGGTGGACCGGAACGTGGCGACGCCGGACGTGCCGGTGCAGTTGCCGCCGTCGAACACGGAGAACTGGCCGCCGGGGGCGACCGGGTTCGGCTGGACGATGACGGGGTTGGCGGGCACCACCGGCTTGAGGGGTACGGCGGGCGAGGTGAGTTCGGCGGGCTCGGTGGGCTGCAGGAGCTCGGCGGGCGCCGAGGGCTCTACGGACTCGACGGGGACGACGGGCTCGGGTGACACGGCTGACGCGGCTCCCGCCGGGCTCAGCGCGATGACCGCGGCGAGGGCGGGGGCGGCGAGTAGGTGCTGTGAGCGCATCGGGTCTCTCCCAGGGCGGGTTCACGGACGGTGTTCCGCGGGGCGGACAGGAACCCGCCCTCCCTCCGAGCACACCCGGATGCCGCGCCCGTTGCCTGTCGGCCGCCCGGCCGGGACTACGCCGAACGGACCACCGCAGGGGGCGTTCCGGCCGGGCCCGCGCAGGTCAGCGACGTGCCCCGGGCATCAGGACCGGATGTCGGCGTCACCGCCGCCCGGGTGAACGGGCCCGGCCGCCGCCGGCGCCGGTGCCCCGCCCAGCCGCGGCAGGCGCGGCGCCGTCAGGAAGCCCTCGGCCATGGCGGTGGCGGCGGCGATCCGGGGCAGCTCGGCGGACCGCTCGTACAGCAGATGGCGCGGGCGCCACTGCGGCAGGTAGGCGGCGTAGGAGCGGTAGCGGGCCTCCAGGTGCCAGCGGCGGGAGAGCAGCCGGAGAACCTTGCGCCACAGCCGCAGCAGCGGGCCGGCGCCGGCCTTGCCGTCCTCCTCGAAGACCGAGCGGAAGACGGCGAAGTTGAGGGAGATCCGCTCGACGCCCCGCACCGGTTCGGCGTCCGCCCGCGCCAGCAGCAGCAGTTCGGTGATCAGGTAGTCGATGAGCGCCCTGCCGGACTCGCGGTCGCGGCGCATCAGGTCGAGGCAGAGGCCCCGCCGGCCCCACGGCACGAAGCTCAGCAGCGCCGAGGTCCGCCCCTGCGGGTCGCGGCACTCCACCATCACGCAGTCGCCGTCCGCCGGATCGCCCAGCCGGCCCAGCGCCACCGAGAAGCCGCGTTCGCCGGGGTGCCGCCGCCAGGCGTCGGCGAGATGGGTCAGACCGGCCATCTCCTCGCGGGGGATGTCGCGGTGGCGGCGTACGACGGCGGTGTAGCCGGCGTCGCGGATCAGCCCGCGGGCCTCCCGCAGCGGACGCAACGCCGCACGGCCGTCCGCGCCCTCCTCCGACATGCCCAGATACGTTCCGGCGAACTCGGCGACGTCGACCACCGCCTCGTCGCCGAAGTCCAGCGACTTCAGTCCGGCCTGTTCGTAGACGGCCGCGGCGCCCCCGCCGGTCCCGGTGACGGCCGGGATCCAGGCGTGCCGGCGGGCATCGGCCAGCCAGCCGTCGATCGCCGCCGGCCACTGCGCGCGGTCGCCGATCGGATCCCCGGAGGCCAGCGCCACCCCGTTGACCACCCGGTACAGCACGGCGGCCCGGCCGTCGGGGGACCAGCTCACCGACTTGTCACGGCGCAGCGCGAAGTACCCGATCGGGTCGTGCTCGCCGTGCTCGGCGAGCAGTTCGCGCAGCCGGAGCTCGTCCGACGGTTCGAGCCTGGCGCGGCCGCGCGGGGAGCGGAAGAAGGCGAGCAGCACCATCAGCATCAGGGTGACGCTCAGCAGGTTGACGGCGAGGTCGGTCCAGCCGGGCACGGTGATCTCGGGCAGGTCGAACAGACTGGAGACGGTGAGCACGCGCAGCACGGCGTAGTGCAGGCAGGCGCGCCAACTCGCGGGCGGCGCTTCGTCCGTGGCGTGCACCAGGACGGTGCCCAGGCCCACCGCGACGACGCTGCCGATCAGCAGCGAGACCATTCCGAGGGCGACGTTGCCGCGCTCGCCCCGCACGTTGAACGCCCGCCGGGAGACGAGCAGGGAGAGCGCCAGCAGCAGGGTGAGGCCGCCGGAGATCCAGTTGAAGGGGTGCGTGCGGGCCTCGGGGAGCAGATCGATCGCCAGCGCGCACAGCGCCAGGTATCCCCAGACCAGCGTTACGGCGACGATCCAGGACGCGCGCTTGCGGCGGCGCAGGGTCACCGCGAGCAGGAAGGCCAGGGCGGCGCCGGTGAATCCCGGGCTCAGCAGGAAGGCGGTGAAGAACTCCCCGTTGGTGGCCCGGTGCACCCGTTCGCGGAAAGGCGCGATCAGTCCGGTGAGGACGTTCACCACGGCGGCGGCCCGCAGGTACCAGACGGCGATCGCCGCCCCGGGCTCCTGCAGCGGCCGCAGCCACACCTCGATCCGGGACGGCGGGATGTCGACCAGGGTGGGGCGGGGCACGGGGGCGCTCTCGGACTTCGACTTCAGGTGCGGGGCGCCCGCGACCGCGTCCATCAGGGTGGTCTTGAACGCCACCAGCCGCCGGTGGACGCGGTCCTCGCGGCGCTCGGAGCGGGCCAGCCGCCGGGGCCGGGAGAGGTAGCGCCAGCGCGACCAGGGGCTGGCCGGCCGGGCCAGCCGCAGCGCCCCGATGATCGCGACCGGCGGCATCATCACGCCGATCAGCCCGGTCCACACCTTGCCCTTGATCAGGCAGATGACCACGAAGCCCAGCAGGACCGCCGCGACCCCGATCTGCTCGCCGCTGACCCCGCCGACGAAGCCGCCCAGCGGGGCCTCCCCGATGAGCAGCAGACCGATCACCGCGACGGCGAGGATCACCGCGTCCACGGACTTGCGGCCCTGCTCGCTCCAGTAGACGTCCTCCAGGTGCAGGACGAGGGCGAACTCGTCGAGCACCAGCCCGCAGCCGATGCCGAACAGCACGGCCAGGAGGTTGTGCGCGACGACACCGCCGCGTACCGCGAAGGAGCCGATGCCGCCGATGAGCATCATGGCCTGGCCGAAGACGACGTGGTGGATGTGCAGGCCGCCCGGGTTGACGTTCCCCGGCCACCAGCTCACGCCCCGCCTGATCATCCGCACGCTGAAGCGGATGAAGAGGAAGGACCCGATCAACCCGACGAGCAGCAGGAAGAGCGGTTCGCGGCCGTTGTCGACGATCCGCGACCGGTAGGCGTCGGCCAACCAGTCCCACATGGCGTCACCTCGGGAGAGCGGCCGGATCCGGAGAGCACATCATGTACACAAAGTGGCGGCCGGGCTGGGATTTTGTCGTGAACGCGAGCAATAAGGTGACACACCGTTTTATCCATGCCATCAGAAATTCCTAAACTAGGACATACTGAACTCGCCTGCCAGTGGTGTGCCCCCGGGCCGGCCGATCGGTCCGCCCGGGGGTGGGCAGACCGCCGGAAGCGGATGGGGTCAGGCGGGTCCGGCGGAGCCGGTGAGCCGGGCGTAGACCACGACGTTGGCCAGGTATCCCGCCGCCTTGCTGAACTCCCCGCCGCAGGTGATCACCCGCAGCTCGGCGTCGGGCGTCGCGCCGTACACCCGTTCGGTGGGGAACTCCCGCTTGTCGTAGACCTCGATGCCGTACACCGTGAACACGGCGGTACGGCCGTCCGCGCGGTCGACCTCGATCCGGTCGCCCTTGTGCAGCCCGCCCAGCCGGTAGAAGACGGCGGGGCCCTCGCGGGTGTCCACGTGCCCGGCGAGTACGGCCCCGCCCGGCGCGCCGGGCGCGGCCCCGCCCGCGTACCAGCCGGCCAGCGGCCGCTCGGTCTCCGGCGGCGTCTGCAGCCGGCCGGCGGCGTCGAGTCCGAGCCGCATGAGGGACGCGTCCACCCCGATGGCCGGGATCCGGATCCGTTCGGGGTCGGCGGCGGCCAGCGGGGTCGCGCGCGGCGGCAGGACGGCCTCCTGCGGCCTGCCGCCGTCCGGGTTCCGCCCGGCCGTGGAGACCGCGTCGGCCGCGGTGGGCAGCGGCGGCTCCCGCTCCTGCGTGCCGTCGCGCAGCAGCCAGACGCCGGTCACCACCGTGACCGCGAGGATGCCCGCCGCCATCCGGCCGACGCGGTGCGACGGCGGACGCCGTGCATCGTCGCGCGCGCCGTCCGGCGCGTCCGGGGGACGGTAGTGCGGCAGTGGCATGCGGGCCTCCTGGAGACGGTCTCTCCCTGGCCTTGTTACCGCGCCGGGCCGCTCCCGTACCGCTCACGCACTGCTCTCACGCCGCACCGCGAAATGACGAAAGGCGCCCCTCCCGAAGGAGGAACGCCCAGGTCAACGGAGTTACCGTAGGTGCGCCGCCAGGGACTCGAACCCCGGACCCGCTGATTAAGAGTCAGCTGCTCTAACCAACTGAGCTAGCGGCGCGTGCTGCGAGACAGACATTAGCATCCGCTTCCGGCGGAGCGAAAATCGAATATCCCGATCAGGCCGGGGAGGTCGTGGGGGTCGGCGCGGGAGCGGACGGGCGGGCGGCGGAGCGGGCCGCCCGGATGCAGGCCCACAGCAGCACGTCGGGGCCGGGGAGCCACGGCTGACGGGTGTCGGGTGCCACCACCCAGCGCGACGACCCGCCCTCGGTGTCCAGGCCGGTCTCGTCGCCGTACAGCGGCGGCACGGTCACCGCGTCCCCCGGCCCGTGGCACATCAGCGGCGGTACCGAGTGGCTCCACTCCTCCCAGCCCAGCAGTGACGGCAGCCGCTGGGCGCACCCGGGAGCGACCAGCAGGAGCACCCGGCCGCGGTGCAGCGCCACCGGCCCGCTCCCGGGCCCCGAGGCCCACAGCTGCTCCAGCACCCGGCGGCCGAAGAGCGCGGGGAGGTTCACCACGTCGAAGACGGTGCCGCACGGCAGCACGCTGGGCGCCGTCGGGCGGGCGCTCCACAGTGCCTGGACGCTGCGTGGGAAAGCGCTGGCGGAGGCGAGCCACTCCGCGCCCGCCGGGGTGACGTACGCGGTGTGCGACTGCCGTTCGGGATCCATCGGGTCACCGGCCACGCCGAAGTCCGGGTGCCTCCAGGTCTCCCACTGCCATTCGCTCATACACCTAGAGGTACCGGCCGATCGCGCTGTGTCGAAGTGAATCGGACGAATACGGGACAGGAACAACGCTCATCCGGTACCTTGCGCAACCCGCATATGCCAAAGGCCCGTGATCGCTTGACACGATCACCAGCTCAGGGCAGGGCTTTCAGCCACCTTCCGGTCACCGCTCCTGCAGTCGTGTCCCGAACTCGACCATTTTCTTCGCGTAGTCCTCGGTCCAGCCCGACTGCTCGGCGATCGCGGCGAACGTCAGCCGGTCGAACCGGCGCGGATCCGCCAACTGGGCCGCAGCTATCGCCTGGTACTCCGTCGCCCGGTCGGCCGCCGCGCGGAAGGCCAGCGCCAGCTCCGTGGAGCGCGCCAGCAGTTGCCGGGGATCGTCGAGCGACTCCAGGTCGAAGAAGTGCTCCTCGTCGGCGAGGGCCTGGGCGGGCTCGAAGAGCAGCTCCGCCGGGCGCAGGCGCCGTGCGGTCGCCGGCGGGACGGCGTCGCGCCGGTCGTGAGCCGACTGCGGCTCTGACATGTACCTACCTCCAAGGGATTCGCGCGTTCCATTGTCCCGCGCCCGCGCAAGAGGGCCTGCGGGCCGTCCGACGTGCTGCTCCGCAGCGGCCCTACGTCCGGTAGGGGACCCGGTGCTCGTCCAGGTGCGCCAGAACGGCGTGGTTGGCCTCCCAGCCGTCGGGGAACTTCACCGTCACGCCGAGCTGCACCGGTTCGGTCGACGGATGCTCGTCCAGCAGCCGGGCCACGCCCGCCCGGCAGACCACGATGCAGGCGTGCCGGTGCCGGGAGGCGAGCACGCACAGCCGGCCCGTCTCCAGGTGGAAGGCCGTCGCGTCCGGACGGCCGGACAGCGGGTGCAGGAAGACCGTCACGTCGAACTCCCGGCCCTGCAGCCGGTTCGCGGTGTCCACGGCGACCCCGGCCACGCCCAGCGCGGTGAGCGCCGACCGCACCGCCGCCGCCTGGTCGCGGTGGGCCGTGCCGACGGCGATCCGGTCCGCGGTCAGCGGCGACGGCTCCTGCGAGCGCTCGCTGAACGTCACCCCGCCCCGGTCCAGCAGCCGCCGCACCACCAGGGCCACCGCGTGCACCGCCTCGGGATCCGTCCGGGGAGTGTGCCGGGCCGGCAGCTCCAGCAGCCCCCAACCCGACGCGGCCGCCTCGTCCAGCACCTCGTCGGGGCCCGTGCCCTGCGAGGGCACTCCGAAGGACAGCCGCCGGACGCCGGGCCCGGTGCCGCTGCGGAACGGCGTGTACGGGTAGAACGCCCGCGACACCAGCGGCGCCGCCGACGCCGGGAGCCGCCACGACACCGGCAGCCGGTGCTGCGGGAGCCCTGGGTTGTGCGCCAGCAGCGTCACCACCGCGCTCGCCGACGGGTCGTAACTCAGCCCCGCCCACTGGTCGGCGCCCACCACGCTGAACGGGTCCAGCTGCCCGGGGTCACCGACGAACAGCGCCCGTTCGAAGAGCCCGGCCACCTGGAGCAGCGCGTCCGAACGCATTTGGTACGCCTCGTCGACGATCGCGTGCCTCCAGGGCGACGTCAGGTCGGTGGTCTTGACGTACGCCCACTTCGCCGAGGTCGCGATCACCACCTTCTGCTGGGCGAGATCGGCCACCTTCGCGGACTTCACGATCGACGGATGCCGGTCGAGCAGCGGATCGGGCGGCGACTCCGCGCCGTGCAACCGTCCGATCGCCAGTCCGGGATCGGCGGTCGCCAACCGGTCCGCGAGGTCGTCCACCTGCGCGTTCGTCTGCGCGACGACCATCAACGACTCGCCCGCCGCGGCCAGTTCCTGCGCGGCGCGCACCACGAGCGTCGACTTGCCGGCGCCCGGCGGGGAGTCGACGACGACACCGCGCGACGACCCGTGGAGCGTGTCGCGCAGGATCGCCTCCGTGACCGCCGCCGCCTCGGCCGCGGGGTCGCGCGGAGCGGGGCGGGCCGAACCGTGGGGCGGTGAGTCCTCCGTCGTGCGGCTCACAGGAAGTCCTCCACGGTGACGGGATCGGGTGCGGGGGCGGCCGGCGGGGCGGCGGACTGCGGCGGGCCGCCGTGCGTCCACGGCGTGTCCTCGGGGTCGGGCAGCTCGGGACCGCCGCGCGGCGCGTGCTCGAACAGCGTCCAGCACACGAGGTCGCCGGCGGCGGGCACGGATCCCTCGTCGGGGACCTTGCCGCGGCCCATGCCGTTCAGCAGCCGCACCGTGACCTCGCCCGGCGCGGGCCACTCCACGAAGCGCGCCTCCTGGGTCTTCCCACCGGGCAGCGCGCGGTAGAGCTTCGCGTCGGTGTCGAAGTGCGGCACGTCCGCGGTCGCGACCGTCACCAGCGGGCGCGGGCGCGGCACCTTCGCCTCGCTGTACGCCATCACCACGTCGGTGACCTCGCCCGCGAACGCCTCGCCGGACAGCCGCCGGCCGGCCATCACCAGCGGATCGTCCAACGCCTCCTGCGCCTCCAGCCGCACCTGGGCCGTCTCCCGGCCCATCAGTTTCTGCGCGGCGGCGATGGCGTCGTCGCGCTTCGGCTGCGGCGGCTCACCGGCCCGCACCCGGTCCCGGTGCGCGGTGAACGACCAGCGGTCCCGCTTCCAGCGCTCCTCGACGTGCCCGCCCTCGGGCAGCGCCCGCAGCAGGTCGAGCCCGCGCCACACATCGTCCCAGGTCGGCCGCAACTGACTCTCGACAAGCCCCCGCACCTCGGCCTCGGCGACGGCGGTCGCGGGGGTCCGCTCCTCGCCCGCCGCCCGCGCCGCCGCGCGGGCCGCGTCGAAGCGGGACATCGCGGGGGCCAGCACCGTGTTGTCGAAGGCGGGGTCGGTCGCCGGGCCCGCGGGCGGGCTCAGCAGCAGGCCGTCGGCGCCGCGCCCGGTCTCCGCGCGGCGGGCCGCCTCCGCGCCGGTCATGTCCTCGGGAGGGTCGATCCAGCCGAGCAGCGCGCCCAGGTGCTGGTCCTCCAGATTGCTCTGGCCGGTCGCCCAGTGGCGCGACAGCAGCTCCGTCATCGACAGCAGCAGGCAGGCGCCGGGTGTGCGGGCGCGCTCCCCGTACTGCGTCAGCCAGCGCCCGGCCAGCGGGACCCGCGACGGCACGGGGTAGGGCTCGTCGGGATTCTCCTCCGCCGTGCGGCGGAAGCGGGTGGAGCGGCCGAGCAGCCGGACGTAGTCGGCCGCCGCGGCGTTCGGCACGATGATCTGCGGGGCGTCCGCGCAGACCTCGGACTCCTCGCGGTTGCGTGTCGCCGGTTCGGTCTCGACCTCGTCCGCGTACCGGTCCATGTGCGCGACGACCGTGGTCGCCAGCGCCGCGAGGAAGTCGAACCGCAGGTCCCGGTCGCGCGGCTGCGGCACCACCAGGAGGCTCGGCGCCTTCCGGTCGCGGCCCATCAGCGCGCCCAGCGGCGCGCCGACCTCGCCCGCCGTGGTCAGCGGCACGAACACCAGGGGATGCGGCGACAGGTGCCGGTGCCTGACCGTCGCCAACGGCTGCGCGCGGCCCGCGACCACGGCCTCGGCCCGCGCCAGGGTCCCGATCAGCGACATCCGGCACCTCCCGCGGCGAGCGCCTCGGCGCGCAGGACGGCGGCGCGGCGCAGCGCGGCGACGGCCGGATCCGCCGCGGCGCTCGCCGCGTCGGTGCCCCGGGCGGCGGACAGCACGGCCTCGACCGTGGTGAGGGTGCCCAGTTCACCGCGCAGACCCCGGCCCAGGGACTCGACGGAGCCGCAGGCGCGGGAGCGGCCGCGGCAGTGGAAGGCCAGCTCGCAGGCGGCCAGGCACTCGGGGGAGTACGCGGCGGGGAGCGCCTCGACGGCGGCGGTCAGCTCGGGGGCCGGCCGGGTCGGCGTCCGGCCGTCCTCGGACCAGCGCAGGTCGAACGTGGTGCCGTCCGGCAGTTCCGCGGCGATCTCCTCGATACGCGTCAGCCGGGTGAGCTGCCGCCGGGTCACCGACAGCTGCTTGCGCACGTCGACGAACTGGGCGGTGGGCAGGTTGGAGAAGTCCTTGGGGCACACCAGCAGCACATCGTGCGAGACCCGCACAGGACCCGGTGTCTCCTCCAGCGTCGGCGCCAGCCGTTCCAGCGCCAGCACGTAGACGGCGGCCTGGCGGGCGGCGGCGCCCACCTTCACCGAGTCCGCGCCGCCGTCCAGGATCGGGAAGGACTTGACCTCGACGACCGTCCAGCCGCCGTCCGGCGCGACCGCCACCGCGTCCGGCTCCAGGTAGGCGGTCGAGCCCGCCACGTCCAGCGTCAGCAGGGGGTGGTCCAGCAGCGTCCAGCAGCCGGCGGTGGTCGCCTCCGCGAGGGCCAGCCGGGTCCTGGCCGTACGGCCCTCGGGGCCGGCGGCCGACAGGTCCGGCAGCAGCGCGCCGCTGTCCTCGGGGGCGCCCAGCAGCCGCAGCAGCTCGGCGCACTTCTCCGCCTTGACCCGGGCCTCGAAGGCATGGCCGCGGGCGAAGGCGAACTGGGACTGCCCGAAGGGGGCGGGCGCGCCCAGCACCTGCGCGACCGCCCCCTTGTCGATCCCGGCGGCGTCGAGCAGGGCCCGGCGGCGGCAGCCGGGGTTCGCGGCCAGGGCCGCGAGGGCCCGCGCGTCGAGCGGACGTGGTGGTGTGGCCGGTCCGCGCAACTCGGCCAGCCGCTCCCGCAGATAGTGCGTAGTGCTCACCCGCGGAAGTCTCGCACCCCGCTACGACAATCGGCTCTGACCCACGGAAGACCTGCCCGAGGGGTCGGTTCTGTGCTCGTCCTCCGACGCCGTCCGCGGGGTCGGGACCCCGCTGGGTGCCGGGTCGTGCGGCGTGCTCCTGGAAGCCCCCGGAGCCGGGGCCCTCGACTTCGTGCCGGAGACGTCCGCCGAGGCCGCGACGACCGGGCTGTGGCCCTCCGCCGAGGTGGTGGCGCCGGACCGGACGGCCCGCCGGGCGCGCAGCGCGTCGACGGCGTGCAGGGCCTTCGGGGCCAGCAGGTACCCGATGCCCATGACGGCCGCACCGGCGACCGCGTCCAGCAGGTAGTGGTTGGCGGTGCCCATCACCACGAACGTGGTGATCAGCGGGTACAGGATGCCCAGCGAGCGCACCAGCGGGGTCCGCCCGTAACGCCAGAGCATGATCCCGCACCACAGCGCCCAGCCGACGTGCAGGCTCGGCATCGCCGCGTACTGGTTGGTGAGCCCGCCCAGGCCGCGCGGGGCGCTGGCCTCCTGGCCCCACCAGCCGTAGGAGCCGTACTGCGCCATGGTGTCGATGAAGCCGTGGCTGGCGTCGAGCAGCCGCGGCGGGGCCGTGGGCGTCAGGGTGAAGCCGATCAGGCCGATCAGGGTGGAGAGCATCAGCCACGTGCGGGCCGCGCGGTAGTGCGTCGGCCGCCGCCGCCACAGCCACACCAGGATCGCGGGCGTCACGAGGTAGTGCAGGGAGGCGTACGCGAAGTCCGCGGGGACACCGATCGCCGCGTGCTTCGTGAAGATGCCGTTGAGCCAGCGCTCCGGGTCGATCCGCATCAGCTGTTCGAGATGCAGGATGTCGATCCCGCTCTCCATGGCGTTGGCCACGTCGCCGCGGACCAGGAGGCGGCCGGACGAGTACAGGGCGTACACGACGGCGATGAGCGGCAGCTCGGTCCACCAGCGCAGCCGGCCCCGATAGGCCGAGGCGCGAGGCGCTGTGGCGGTGATCGTCATGCGGCCGTTCTCCCCGTTCTGCGGATGTGGCTCGTTGCGGACCATGTCGTAGGCTCTACCGTACGTCGTACGCTAGACAGCCCGCACATCGCCCCGGAAATTCCCGGCCACATACTGTTTGTCCCGTGTTCAGCATCTCTTGGTCGGGTATGCGGGAGGGAAGACGCCAGGGGCACCCTCCCAGGTTGCTCCCCGTGAGAAGTTAGAGAATGGCATGACCGTCACCCAGCCGGCCCGCTCCCCCCGGCGCCGCGCTCCCCGAAACACGCTCAATCCGGACAGAATCCTCGACGCGGCGGTCACACTTCTCGACCGTGACGGCGCCGAGGCGTTCACCATGCGCGCTCTCGCCGCGCAGCTCGGCGTCGGCACGATGGCCGTCTACTCGCACTTCCGGAGCAAGGAGGAGATCAGCGACGCCGTCGCCCAGCGGCTCCTCGGAGAAGTCGAGCTGCCCGCCGCGGGTGAGGTCGACGGTGACGCCCGCGAGCAACTGCGTGAGGTATGTCGCAGTGTCTTCCGGCTCTTCGCCGAACACCCGTCGGCCCTGCAGCTCCTCACCACCCGGCCGATGCGCGGCGACGAGGCCATCGCCGTCATCGACCGCATGCTCGGCCTGCTGCGCGCCGCCGGCCTCGACCGGGTCGACGCCGCGCGCGCCCACGTCGCCCTCATGCAGTACACGGTCGGGTCCGCGCTGTGGAACGTCCGGCGGGACCGCGCCCTGTGCGAGGACGGGCTGCGCGAGCGGGTGCGCGCCCGGCTCGCCGACCTCCCCGCCGACCGCTACCCCGCGCTCACCGAGCTCGTCCCCGAGCTCGCCATCGCCCAGGACGCGGGAATGGCCCAGTACGAACTCGGGCTCGACGGACTGCTGACCGGCCTCATCGGCCGGGGCGCCCGGAGTGCGCGATGATGGCGTGATCTCCATTACGTGATGAAAGGTCCCTCCGCATGGCTCCGCGCATCCTTCTGGTCCGTCACGGCCAGACGGAGTGGTCCCTCTCCGGCCGCCACACCGGCCGTACCGACATCCCCCTCACCGAGGAGGGCCGCCGTACCGCGCGGCTGCTCGCCGACCGGCTGAGCGGCGCGCCCTGGGGCGGGCTGCCGGGCGTCGAGGTCCGCACCAGCCCGCTCGTCCGGGCGAGCGAGACCTGCGAGCTCACCGGCTTCGGCGGCCGCGCCACCGCGTGGGACGCGCTGATGGAGTGGGACTACGGCGACTACGAAGGGCTCACCCCCGACGGCATCGCGGAGCGCGAACGCGCGGCGGGCCGGCCCGGGTGGAACATCTGGCGGGACGGGATCGTGGGCGGGGAAGCGCTCGCCGCGGTCGCGGCGCGGGCGGACGAGGTGGTGGCGTGGGCCCGGTCGGCCGACCGCGACGTACTCGTCTTCGCCCACGGGCACTTCCTGCGGACACTGGGCGCCCGCTGGCTGGGCCTGGACCCCTCGTTCGGCGCGTCGATCCGCCTGGACCCGGCGTCGCTGTCGATCCTGGGCTGGGCTTACGGCGAACCGGCGATGGAACGCTGGAACGACACCGGTCATCTCGGGTGACGTTGCGGGGTCGGTGACCGGGCCCTCCGGGCCGGGGCCGGATCCCGGCCCGGAGGCGCTACCTCTGGCGGTTCATGAACTCGGCGACCGCCGCTGTCCGGTGGTGGGGGCGGAGGCGGGTGGCTGTGGTGCCGAGGAGGGCTCTCACCCGGGAGGACTGGACGCGGCCGAGGAGGTCGAGGACGCGGGAGCCTGCGGCGGCCGCCTCGTCCGGGCGGTTGCCGGCGGCGAGGTTCGCCGACAGCTCGGCACCGTAGAGGGCGATGTTGCGGGTGAAGTGCGGGTCCTGGAGGCTGACCGCGCGCCGCGCGGAGTCCGCCGCGCGGCGGTGGTCCCCGAGGGCGGACCAGGACTGGGCCTCCAGGCCCGCGAGTTCGGCCTCGCCGAAGAACGTCATCCACTGCGGGTCGGCGTCGGACGGGCCGCGGCCGAAGAGGGACTGGGCGCGCGACAGCGCGCGCTCGCAGCCGACGCGGTCACCGAGCCCCGCCCGGCCGTTCGCTTCGCGCAGGGCGAGCAGCGACAGCAGCCGGGGCGACGCCAGGCGCTTGGCGGCGGCCTGGGCCGCCTGGGCGGCCCGGACCGCCTCGTGCGGCCGGCCCGCGTCACGGGCGAGGAAGGCGGTGTTGCAGAACGCGTGCGCCTCCAGGGCCGCGTCGCCCGACACCCGGGCCGTCGCCAGGGCCTCGGCATAGTAGGAGCGGGCGTCGCCGAACCGGCCGGAGTCGTGGGCCAGCCATCCGACGGAGACGGCGAGTTCGCCCGCCCCGGCGTACAGGCCGTCGGCCACGGACTGGCTGTAGGCGCCCTCGTCGAGCAGTCGGCAGGCGGTGCGCAGCGCCTGGCCGGCCTGCTCGAACAGGCCGTCCCCGCCGTGCCGGTCGTCGTGCAGCCGGATGTGCCGGACGGCGTCCTCCACGGCCTGGACGTCGTTGACACCGACCCGGCGCGGGTCGGACGCCAGGGCGGTCGCGATGACGACGGGGCCGCCGGTCATGAACACGCGACGCAGCACGTCGCTCTCCTCGAACTCGGATTCATACGTCTCTTGCGGTGGCGCGCCGCCGCGTCTGCCCCGCACCGCCTCGCGGGGGGCGAAGCCCAGGTCCCCCAGCGAACGGCCGGGGAACATGTGGCGGAACACCCGCTCGTAGGCGTAGTTGGGGCACCGGATCTCCCCGGCCTCCACCCGCCCGATGTACCGGGCGTCGCAGCTGACCTGCTCGCCGATCTCGCGGGCGGAACGGCGTACCGCCGCCGCGAACTCGTTGGGGGAGCGGTCTCCGCGCAACTGCCGGAAGGCCGCGTTGGCCATGGTGGCGGGACGGGCTGGATCGGGGCTGGAGGACGGTGAAGCCATGGCGGACTCCTGGTGCGGACGGCGCGACGACCGTACCGGCTGTCATGGTCCGGATACCGAGAGTTTGCCTACAAAACGGATATCTCACCCTGGATCTGCCATGAAATGCCACCCCTTGCGGTGTTAGGTGGCCGTAGCTGTTGACGCGGAGGCGCGTTGTACCCCTCATAAGGGCGGTGCTGCGTCCGCCCGCGAGGAGGGTTCCCCTTGTTGCACACCGATCGGCACGAACCGAGTCCGGAGCAGAGCGAACTGCCGCCGTCGACGCCGCCCTGCGATCTCGTCACCGTCCCGACCCAGCAGGGCCTGGAAGCCGTCGACATCCTGCGGCTGCGCACCCGCGTGGGGCCGGTGCTGCACGACGACGCGGGGGACGGCATCGGCTTCCTGGTGCCGCAGGGCACCGCCGACGGCTGGGACCTGCCCGGCAGTTCGTGTACGCGGAGCAACGGGCGCGGCTTCTCCATCGGCGCGGAGCCGTCGGTGGCCGGTTCCGGCTGGCTGGTGCCGCCGGACAGCGGGCCCGACCGGCTCACCGCCACCGACCCGGCCGTACTGCGGGCGGCGCTCGGCGAGGCGGCCCGCACGATCAGGCTGGCCGGCGGCGTCTGATCGACCGCTGACCGATACTGGTCGGGTGGCGGGCAAGAAGCAGGGCGGAAGAGCACAGGCGAGGGAAGCGGTCGGCGCCGCGGTCGGCGGCGGGCAGGCCGAGCTGGTCCCGGACCGGGAGCGGCCGCGCGGCTGGACGCTGCTCATCGACGGTGCCCCGCAGTCGCACGTCGATCTCGACGACCCGTCGTACCTGGACTTCTCGTACCAGCGCAGGATCGGCCACATCATCGACCTGGTAGCGCCCCCGGGGCGCCCGCTGCAGGTGCTCCACCTGGGCGGCGGCGCGCTCACCCTGGCCCGGTACACCGCCGCGACCCGGCCGCGCTCCACGCAGCAGGCCGTCGAGCTCGACGGTCCACTCGTCGAGCTGGTCCGCCGTGAGCTGCCGTGGGACAGGACCTGGCGGATCAAGGTACGCGGCGGCGACGCGCGGGCCGGGCTCGGCAAGGTCCCGGACGGCTGGGCCGACCTGGTCATCGCCGACGTCTTCGGCGGTGCCCGCACCCCCGCACATCTGACCAGTGCCGAGTTCCTGCACGAGGTCAGGCGCGCGCTGTGCCCCGGCGGCTTCTACACGGCCAACCTCGCCGACGGCGGCGCGCTCGGCTTCCTGCGCGCCCAGATCGCCACCGCGCGGTCCGCCTTCGCCGAGGTCTGTGTGTCCGCCGACCCGGCCGTGCTGCGCGGCCGCCGCTTCGGCAACGCCATCCTGCTCGCCGCCGACGTCGAGCTGCCGCTCGCCGAGCTGACCCGGCGGGTCGCCTCCGATCCGCATCCCGGCCGCGTCGAACACGGCCGCCCGCTGGCCGACTTCGCCGGCGGCGCCGTCCCGGTCACCGACGCGACGGCGGCACCGTCACCGGCCCCGCCGGAGTCGGTCTTCCGCTGACGCGTGCGCAGCGGGTCAGGCCTTGTACATCTCCACCATCGGCGGGTGGCCGTTCCAGGTGCAGAAGACCGACGAGGTGGCGGCGCCCCCGGTGAAGTCCACCCGGATCCACTCGTCCAGCTTCCAGACCTTCATCTCCCAGCCCGAGTCGGGAGTCGCCGAGACGAGGGTGGCCGAGGACGGCCCGAGGTCCAGCACGACGCGGCCGCCGGTGACCTTGTAACTGTGCACATTGCCCGTGGTGTTGCTGGTGGAGGCGTCGTGCGAGGCGCCGGGGGGCCGCACCGGCGGCGTGGACGACGCCTTCGTCGCGGGCTTGGTGGTGGGCGGGGCGGTCGGCGAGGGCGACTTCGTGGACGGCGTCGGCTTCGGCCGGTGCGTGGAGGAGGCCACCGGCTGCGCCGAGGAGCCGGCGACGGCGTCGGAGACCGGGAGCGCGCGCGGCGGATCGTAGGCGGTACCGGTGAGCACGGAGTGCACCCCGAACCACGACATCGTCACCGCGGCGGAGGTCGCGAGCGTCCAGGCCCCGGCGTGAAGCAATCCTCGTTGCATCGGCACATCCTGCCGTACGCCCGTCCGGGCCGGGCCTTCGGCGCCCGGAACCTGTCCTGGCGTGCGCGAATACGTTCGAACGCGGGTGGGGCGGTCGGAGGAGCTGCTAAGGGGTGCGGCCGCGGAGGCGTAAGCGGACCGACCCGTACCGCGTCCCCCGAATGGGCTACCGTGCGGGCCATGGCAAGTGTGCTCGTGGTCGAGGACGACCAGTTCGTGCGCTCCGCCCTCATCCGGCACCTCACCGAGGCGGCCCACACCGTACGCAGTGTGGGCACGGCTCTGGAGGCGCTGCGCGAGGTGGCGCAGGTCGGTTTCGATGTCGTGATCCTGGATCTCGGCCTCCCCGACCTGGACGGGTCGGAGGCGCTGAAGATGCTGCGCGGGATCACCGACGTCCCGGTGATCATCGCCACCGCCCGTGACGACGAGGCGGAGGTGGTCAGGCTGCTCAACGCGGGCGCCGACGACTATCTCGTCAAGCCGTTCTCGGTCGAGCACCTGTCCGCCCGGATGTCCGCCGTGCTGCGCCGGGCACGCGGCCGGGAGGCCGCGCCCGACGAGACCGCGCTGCTCGCGGTCGGCGGGCTGCGGATCGACGTGCGCAGGCGGCGGGCGGAGCTCGACGGGGTGACGCTGGACCTGACCCGCCGCGAGTTCGACCTGCTGGCCTTCCTCGCGGCGCGCCCCGGCGTCGTCGTGGCGCGCCGGGAACTGCTCGCCGAGGTGTGGCAGCAGTCCTACGGCGACGACCAGACGATCGACGTCCATCTGTCCTGGCTCCGTCGCAAACTGGGCGAAACCGCTGCCCGGCCGCGGTATCTGCACACGCTGCGCGGTGTCGGGGTGAAGCTGGAGCCACCCGCATGAGGTGGCTGCTCGTCAAGGTGTGCCTGGCGGTGACCGCGATGGTCGTCGTCGCGTTCGCCGTCCCGCTGGGACTGGTGGTCAAGGAGCTGGCCCGCGACCGGGCCTTCTCCAACGCCGAACGGCAGGCCGCCGCGATCGGCCCCGCGCTGGCCATCACCACCGACCGCGTCCAGCTGGAACGGGCGCTCGCGTCCACCCAGGCCGGCGCGGACGGCCGGATGGCGCTGCGGGTGCCGGCCACCGCCGGCTCCGCCCCGGTGGAGATCGGGAAGCACCGCTCCTCCAACGCCGCGATGGACGCCGCGTCCAGCCGCGGCCGGGCCTCCACCGTCGGGGTCCGCGGCGGATACGCGCTGCTGCAGCCGAACGCGGTCAGCTCGGGCACGGTCGCAGTCGTCGAGGTCTACGTGCCGGACAGCGACATCACCCGCGGCGTCGCCACCGCGTGGATGGTGCTGGCGGCGGTCGGCATCGGGCTGATCGTCGGCTCGGTGGCCATCGCCGACCGGCTCGGCACCCGGATGGTGCGGCCGGCCGGCCGACTGGCGAACGCGGCGAACGCGCTGGGCCGCGGCGACCTCGGTGTACGGGTCTCGGAGGCCGGGCCGTCGGAACTGCGCTCGGTGGCGGTCGCGTTCAACGCCATGGCCGACCAGGTCGTCCAACTGCTCGCCAACGAGCGCGAGCTGGCCGCCGACCTCTCGCACCGGCTGCGCACCCCGCTCACCGTGCTCCGGCTCAACGCCGCCTCGCTCGGCAACGGGCCCGTCGCCGAGCAGACCCGCGAGGCCGTCGCACAGTTGGAGCGCGAGGTCGACACGATCATCCGCACCGCGCGCGAACAGCAGATCACCGCACCGGTCGTGGCCGGCTGCGACGCTGCCGAGGTGATCCGTGAGCGCATGGCGTTCTGGTCCGCCCTCGCGGAGGACCAGGGGCGCGAGGCGCGCACCGCGGGCGTGGACCGGCCGGTCCGGGTGCCGGTGGCGCGCGGCGAGCTGGCCGCCGCGCTCGACGCCATGCTCGGCAACGTCTTCCGGCACACCCCGGAGGGCGCCGCGTTCTCCGTGGACATGCACAACGGCGAGGACGCCGTGATCGTGCTGGTCTCCGACGCCGGGACCGGCATCAAGGACCCCGCGGCCGCGCTGCGCCGCGGTCAGGGCGACGGCGGGCCGGGCTCCACGGGTCTGGGACTCGACATCGTGCGCCGGGTCGCCGAGTCCACCGGCGGCGACATCGCCATCGGCCACTCCGTGCTCGGCGGCACCGAGGTCCGGGTCTGGCTGGCGCTGCGTCCCGGCTCCGGCGACTCCGGCCGGGGTCACCGTGTGGCACGCCGCCGTCGCAGATCGGGACAGAAGTCCCGTGCCAGTGGTCTGAACCATTAACCCGCTCCGATCCCTCCCTTAAGGGCGCCATAAGAACCCCAACCCCCGCTGTGGTCAGGGCTTTTGTCCGTTCCGCCCGCGCTAGCGTCGTGCCGCACCCCGCCCCCCACGAAAGGCAGGCCGGTATGGCCAGCACGCACCGCCGTCGACCCGGGCTCAAGACCAAAGCGATCGGTGGCCTCGTCGCCGTGGGAGTCGTGGCGGGAGGCGCCTTCGCGCTGGCCGGATCAGCGAGTGCCGCTCCGGTCGGCGCCGCCTACACCAAGACGAGCGGCTGGACCGGCGGCTACACCGGCCAGTACGAGATCACCAACTCCTCGGACAAGGCGCTCGCCGGCTGGACCCTCTCGTTCGACCTGCCGGCCGGCACCACGCTGAGCTCGCTGTGGAACGGCAAGTTCACCGCGAACGGCCAGCACGTCACCGTGAAGCCGGAGAGCTGGAACGGCACCGTGGCGCCGGGCGCGAAGGTGAACGTCGGGTTCGTGGCGGCGTCCGGCGGCACCGCGGCCGACCCCGTCAACTGCCTGATCAACGACGCCAAGTGTTCGGTGGACAGCGGCCCGACCGCCACCCCGAGCGGCCGGCCGACCGTGACCGCGAGCCCGACCGCGACGCCGTCCCCGACGAGGACCGCGACGCCGACGCCCACGAAGACCAGCACGCCGACCCCCACGCCCACCAAGACCGGCGGCACCACCACCCCGGTCGCCGGCGCGGGCTTCTCGCCGTACATCGACACCTCGCTGTACCCGGCCTACGACATGGTCGGCACCGCGAAGAGCACCGGCGTCAAGCAGTACAACCTCGCCTTCATCACCTCCGGCGGCGGCTGCACCCCCAAGTGGGGCGGCGTGACGGAGCTCGGCGCCGACTCGGTGGCCGGCCAGATAGGCGCGCTGCGGGCAGCCGGCGGCGACGTCCGCGTCTCGTTCGGCGGCGCGTCCGGCACCGAGCTGGGCACGGCCTGCTCGTCGGTCGCCGATCTGACGGCCGCCTACGGCAAGGCCGTCGACCAGTTCAAGCTGACCAAGGTCGACTTCGACATCGAGGGCGGCGCGCTGCCGGACACCGCGTCCAACAGCCGTCGCGCGCAGGCCATCGCCGCGCTCCAGAAGAGCCACAGCGGCCTCGACGTCTCGTACACGCTCCCCGCGATGCCGACCGGTCTGACGCAGGACGGCATCAACCTGCTGGCCAACGCCAAGAAGAACGGCGTGAACATCTCGACGGTCAACATCATGGCGATGGACTACGGACCCGCGTTCAACGGCGACATGGGCCAGTACGCGATCGACGGCGCCACCGCTACGCAGGCGCAGGTCAAGAGCGTGCTCGGACTGTCCGACGCGGCCGCCTGGAAGGCGGTGGCGGTCACCCCGATGATCGGTGTGAACGACGTCAACACCGAGATCTTCACGGTCGACGACGCGACGCAGCTGGTGAACTTCGCGAAGTCCAAGGGCCTGGGCTGGCTGTCGATGTGGTCCTCGACCCGTGACAAGCAGTGCCCCGGCGGCGCGAAGAACTACGCCGACGCGAGCTGCAGCTCGATCGTCCAGGGCGACCTGGCCTTCACGAAGGCGTTCGGCGCCTTCGGCTGACCTGCCCCGACCTGATCGCGCACGCCCACAGCGGCCCACCGGCGGAGCCTCCCGCCGGTGGGCCGCTGCCGTGCGAGGGGTCGCGACAGCACCCTCGAACCGCCGCACCCCCCGCGTCCGTTACGGAGCGTCGGGCTCCGTGATCTCACCCGTGCGGGCGACCTGGGCGTACCAGTGGGCGCTGGACTTCGGGATCCGCGTCTGGGTGGCGTAGTCCACGTACACCGCGCCGAACCGCTTGCTGTAGCCGTAGGACCATTCGAAGTTGTCCATCAGCGACCACAGGAAGTAGCCGCGGACATCGGCGCCGTCCGCGATCGCGCGGTGCACGGCGGCGAGGTGGCCGCGCAGGTAGTCGATCCGCCGGGGGTCGTTGACCGTGCCCTCGGGGGAGACGTAGTCGTCGAAGGCGGCGCCGTTCTCAGTGACCATCAGCGGCAGGCCGGGGTTCTCCTCGGCCATGCGCCGCAGCAGGTCGTACAGCCCGCTGGCGTCGACCGCCCAGCTCATCGCCGTGGTCTCGCCGGGCGGGAGGTGGAAGGCGACCTGCTCGGAGCCGGGCCACGGGGAGTGCGCGCTGGCGCCGTGGCCGTCGAAGCGGGTGGCGTCGGCCCCGTCCTGCACGGGCAGCGGGCCCGAGACGACCGTCGGCGTGTAGTAGTTGATGCCCAGCAGGTCGATGGGGCGGGAGATCTCGGCGAGGTCGCCGTCGTGGACCAGCGCCTGCCAGTCCACGAGGTGCGCGGTGTCCTCGAGCAGGTCCGCCGGGTACCCGCCGTGCAGGATCGGCCCGGTGAAGACCCGGTTGCCGACGGCGTCGATCCGGCGCGCGGCGTCCAGCGCCGCGGGCGACTGGTCGAGCGGGCGCACCTGGTGGAGATTGAGGGTGATCGAGGTCTGCGCGGTAGCGGGGAGTATGGAGCGCAGAGCCCCGATCGCCCGGCCATGGGCGAGATTGAGATGGTGGGCCGCCTTCAGGGCGGCGTCGGGCTCGGTACGGCCGGGTGCGTGCACCCCGGAGCCGTAGCCCAGGAACGCCGAGCACCACGGCTCGTTGAGGGTGGTCCAGTACGGGACGCGGTCGCCGAGGGCGCTCGCCATGATCGCGGCGTACTCGGCGAACCGCTCGGCGGTGTCGCGCACGGTCCAGCCGCCGACCTCCTCCAGATCCTGCGGCAGGTCCCAGTGGTAGAGGGTCGCGACCGGGGTGATCCCCTTGTCGAGCAGCTCGTCGGCGAGCGCGCGGTAGAAGTCCAGGCCGCGCTGGACGGCGGGCCCCCGGCCGGTGGGCTGGACCCGCGACCAGGAGACGGAGAAGCGGTAGGCGCCCAGGCCGAGGTCGGACATCAGGGCGACGTCGTCACGGAACCGGTGGTAGTGGTCGGCCGCGATGTCACCGGTGTCGCCGTTGTGGACCCGGCCCGGGGTGTGGCTGAAGGTGTCCCAGATGGAGGGCGTGCGGCCGTCTTCGGCCACGGCACCCTCGATCTGGTAGGCGGCGGTGGCCGCGCCCCAGACGAAGCCGGGCGGAAAGCGGAGCAGACCGGTGGATGCGGTCTCGGGACGGACAGCGGTCATACGGGGGCACTCCAAAGGATGAGTGTGGGGAGGGGCGGTGGGCCGGCGGGAGGGTCAGCTCTTGACCGCGCCGGCGGTGATGCCGCCCACGATGTGTTTGCCGAGCAGGGCGAAGACCAGCAGCAGCGGCACGGTCGCGATCAGCGCACCGGTCAGCACGACCGCGTGGTCGATGGTGTGGTCGCCGGAACCCAGTCCGGCCAGCGCCACCTGCACGGTGGGGTTCTGTTGGTTCAGTGCGATGAACGGCCAGAAGAAGTCGTTCCAGGACTGGACGAAGACCAGCATCCCCAGCACCGCCATGGCCGGCCGGGCGATCGGGAAGACCACGTGCCAGACGATCCGCAGGCTGTGCGCCCCGTCCACCCGGGCCGCCTCGATCAGCTCGATCGGCAGGGCCTCGGCGAGGAACTGCCGCATGAAGAACACCCCGAAGGCCGCCACCAGCGACGGCAGGATGACCGACTGCAGTTGGCCCACCCACCCCAGATCGGTGATGATCTGGTAGAGCGGAATCACGCTGAGCTGCGGCGGGATCGTCATCGTCGCGACGACGAGGGTCAGCAGCCCGTTGCGGCCCCGGAAGCGCAGCTTCGCGAAGGCGAAGCCGGCCAGCGTGGCGAACAGCACCGTGCTGAGCGAGACGAACCCGGCCACGATGGTGGAGTTGATCAGCGCCTGGCCCATGTGGACCTGGTCCCAGGCGATCTTCAGGTTGTCGATCAGATGGCTGCCGGGCAGCAGCTCGGTCGGCGGCTGCACGATCTCGGTGTCGGTGCTGGAGGCCGCGACGATCGTCCAGTACAGCGGGAAGAGCGAGACCAGCGCGGCGAAGACCAGGACCGCGTACGTGACGGGCCCCGCGTGGTCCTGCCGTCCGGCACGGGCCCGGAAGCGCCGCCGTTTGGGCGGGGGAGCGGCGGAACCGGGCCCCGCCCGGCGCGCGCTGCGGTCGGCGACTGCGTGTGCCATGGGTCAGCCCCCCAGCTTCCTGCGGTTCACCCGCGTGATGATCAGTTGGATGGCACCCACGAGCAGGAGGATCAGGAGCATGACCCACGCGACGGCCGACGCCTGTCCGAGCGCCCCGTTCTGCCAGCCCTTCTCGTACATGTAGAGGCTGAGCGTCTGGTACTGGTGCGCCGATCCGCCGCTGACGCCCAGACCGCCGCCGAACAGCATCGGTTCGCCGAACAGCTGGGTCGCCCCGATCGTCGAGACGATGATCGTGAACAGGATCGTGGGACGGATCGAGGGGATGGTGATGTTGATGAACTGCCGCCAGCGCGAGGCCCCGTCGAGCGCGGCCGCCTCGTACAGATCGCCCGGCACGGCCTGCATCGCCGCGAGGTAGATCAGCGCGTTGTACCCCGTCCAGCGCCAGGTGACGATCGTCGAGATGGCGATCTGGGACGGCCACTTGTCGGCCTCCCACTGGATGTGGTCCACCCCGAAGTGGCTCAGCAGCTGGTTGACCATCCCGTAGTCCGGGTTGAAGAGCTGCACGAAGACCAGCGAGGCCGCCGCGATCGACGTCGCGTACGGGGCCAGCACCGCCACCCGGAAGAACCCGCGCCCCCGGAGCTTGTAGTTCAGGAGATGGGCCAGGCCCAGCGCCATCAGCAGCTGCGGGACGGTGGAGATCACCCCCAGCGAGAACGTGTTGCGCAGCGCGTTCCAGAAGAACTCGCTGTCCCACAGCCGGGTGTAGTTGTCGAAGCCGCGCCACTGCGCGGAGCCGCCCAGTTCGACCTGGTGGAACGAGAGCCAGCCCGTGTAGATCAGCGGGAAGAGCCCGAAGGCGGCGAAGCAGATGAAGAAGGGGGCGATGTACGCGTACGGCGTCGCCTTGAGGTCCAGGCGGTACAGCCGCGAGCGCCAGGAGGGGCCGGCGGGGGAGCCGGGAGTGCCCGGCGGTGCGGAGGCGGGGACGGGCCGGGCCGGCGGCGGACTGCCGTCGGCCGACGCCCTGACGGAGGTGGCCACGAGTGGCGTCCTTCCCGGTCGGGTCGATCGGTCGGTCTCGGTGGATCGGGGCCGGTCCCGGTCGGGACCGTCGGCCACGACCGGATCAGCGTCGTGAAGGCGGGCCGCCCGGCAGGAGTGGTCACTGCCGGGCGGCCCGGCCGGCTACTGGTCGATCTTGTCCTTGACCAACGCCTGCACGTTGGACCACGCCTTGTCCTTGGACGTGCCGTGCTGCTCGATGTCGAGGATCCCGTTGTCGGTGATGTAGGTCTTCACCTGGCCGTCGTAGCGGCCGATCGGGGCCGGGGTGACGCCCTTGGCGGTCGCCGTGTACACCTTGCCGACCGGCGCGGTGCCGAAGTACGGGTTGGTCGCGCCCGTCACGGTCGGCGAGTCGAGGCCTGCCTTGGTGGACGGGATGTTGCCGTTCTTGGCGAACACCTTCGCCTGCTGCTCGGCCGCGGTCAGCCAGGCGGCCAGCGCGGTCGCCTCGGCGGTGTGCTTGCCCGCCTTGGGAACGGACAGGAAGGCACCGCCCCAGTTACCGGCCTCGGGCGCGGCGGCGATGTCCCACTTGGCCGCGTTGGCCGGGCCGCCCTGCTCCTTGATGATGCCGGTCATCCAGCTCGGGCAGGCGATCGTGGCGAACTTGGAGTTCTTGAACGCCGCGTTCCAGGTGCCCTTGTCGTCGAACTGCCGCAGCTTGCCGCTCAGGCCCTGCTGCGCCGCTTCCACGGCCAGGTCCCAGGCCTTCTTCACACCCGGGCTGCTGTCGTAGATCAGCTTGCCCTGATCGTCGGAGTACTGCTGCGCCTGGCTGGAGACCACGGCGTTGAAGACACCGCTGGCGGAGTCGGTGAAGGACACCCCGGCCGGGGCCTTGGCCTTGAACTGCTTCCCGACCGCTATGTACTTGGTCCAGTCGCCCGCCCACAGCGCGGCGACGGCCTCGCGGTCGGCCGGCAGACCGGCCTGCTGAAACAGGTCCTTGCGGTAGCAGACCGCCATCGGGCCGACGTCGGTGCCGAGCCCGATCACCTGACCGCTCTTCGTGGTGGCCTGCTTCTCCTTCCAGTCCAGCCACTTGGTGGTGTCGACCCCGTTGGCCTTGCCGAGGTCGATGAACTTGTCGCCCAGCGTGGCGGTCGCCTCGGCGATGAAGCCGACCTCGATCGCCTGGATGTCGGCCAGGCCGCTGCCCTGGGACAGGTGCAGCTTGAGCGCGTCCCAGTACTTCTGGCCGTCGGCGACGTTGTCCTCGACGATCGTGATGTTCGGGTGCAGCTTGTGGTACTCCGAGAACAGGGCCGCGCCCGTCTTGTCGTCGTAGCCGAACGAGCCGAAGTCGCCGACGTGCAGCGTGATGTTCTCGGTGCCCGCGTTCTCCTTCTTGCCCGAGTCCGAGTCGCTGCTGCAACCGGTGATCAGGGTCGCGCAGGCCGCGAGCCCCGCGACCGCGATCAGGGCGGTTCTGCGGGCACGAGTGCCGCTGGAAGTGCGCATTCCACTCTCCTTGTCCAGGGTGGTTCTGGCGTTCGATCTGACGTTCGTGTGACGACGAGATTGTGGGAGCGCTCCCACGTGGGCTTGCCGGAACATTCGTGCCTCAGGGGGTGAAGTGTCAAGAGATGAAGTCCATTTCGTTGCCGGAACGTGTCCGGGCCGGACCTTCGATCACTTCTTGAACGAAAGGGGCGCGGTATGGCCGCTATCGTGAGGAATCGTGGGAGCGCTCTCACGGGCAGTGCGTCGGAGCGCCTAGGATGGCGCGTCAGTCATGTCGGGAGGCGGAAGTGACCGTGAACGGTCGGCACAGCGGACGGCCCACGCTCGAGGAGGTCGCCGCGCGCGCCGGAGTGGGCCGCGGCACGGTCTCGCGGGTCATCAACGGGTCCCCACGGGTGAGCGACCGGGCCAAGGCCGCGGTCGAGGTCGCCATCGCCGAGCTGGGGTACGTCCCCAACCGGGCCGCCCGCGCGCTCGCCGGCAACCGGACGGACGCCATCGCGCTCGTCATCCCGGAGCCCGAGACCCGGCTCTTCGCCGAGCCGTACTTCTCCGACATCATCCGCGGGGTCGGTGCCGAGCTCGCCGACACCGACATGCAGCTGCTGCTGACGCTGATCCGAACACCCAAGGAGCGCTCCCGCTTCGCCCAGTACCTCAGCGCCCACCGGGTCGACGGCGTCCTGCTCGTCTCCGTCCACGAGGACGACCCGCTGCCCGACCTGCTGGAGCAGCTGGACATGCCCGCCGTCCTGAACGGCCGGCGCTCCGACCTGGAGTCCGTCTCCTACGTGGACTCCGACAACGTCGGCGGCGCCCGGTCCGCCGTCGGCTACCTGCTCGGCCGCGGCCGCCGCGTCGTGGCCACCATCGCCGGCCCCGTCGACATGTACGTCGCCCGCTGCCGCCTCGACGGGTACCGCCAGGCCGTTGACGCGGCGGGCCTGGGCGACGACGCGTCGCTCGTCGTCCGCGGCGACTTCACCGAGGAGGGCGGCCGGCGCGCGATGCGGGAACTGCTCGCCCGTCGGCCCGACGTGGACGCCGTCTTCGCCGCCTCCGACGTCATGGCCTCCGGCGCGCTCCAGGTGCTGCGCGAAGCCGGCCGGCGGGTCCCCGACGACGTGGCCCTCGTCGGCTTCGACGACTCCGTCATCGCCCGCCACATGGACCCGGCCCTCACGAGCGTGCGGCAGCCCATCGAGGAGATGGGCCGCACCATGGCCCGCGTCCTCCTGGAGGAGATCGCGGAACGCACGTCGGTGCGGCGGCACGTGGTGCTCGCCACGGAACTGGTGCGGCGGGACTCGGCATAGGGGCCGGAGGCCGGGGGGCCGTTCACCGGACAGTGTGACGTCGGCCACATGTCCGGGCTCCCCGCCCCGCGGAGCCCCCGGGATCCGAACACGAAGAAGCCCCGACCTGCGTTCGCAGATCGGGGCTTGATCGTTCAGGGTGAGTGACGGGACTTGAACCCGCGGCCACCTGGACCACAACCAGGTGCTCTACCAACTGAGCTACACCCACCATGTCCGGCGCTTCTCGGCGCCGACCTGAAGAAGCATACAGGGTCCGGGAGGGTGCTCGCCTCAGGCTATTCGGCGGCCAGGACGTGCTTCGCCGCGATGGCCCGGGCGGTGTCGGTGTCCGGGCCGGGCTGCGCCACGAAGACGGCTTCGCGGTAGTACCGCAGCTCCGCGATGGACTCGCGGATGTCCGCCAGGGCGCGGTGGTTGCCGTTCTTTTCCGGGCTGTTGAAGTACGCCCGGGGGTACCACCGGCGGGAGAGCTCCTTGATGGAGGAGACGTCCACGATCCGGTAGTGGAGGTGCTGTTCGAGGGCCGGCATGTCCCGTGCGAGGAAGCCGCGGTCCGTGCTGACCGAGTTCCCGCACAGCGGGGCCTTGCGCGGCTCGGAGACGTGCTCGCGCACGTAGTCGAGCACCAGCTTCTCGGCCTCCTCGAGCGTCACACCGCCTTCGAGCTCCTCCAGGAGCCCGGAGGCGGTGTGCATCTCGCGTACGACGTCGGGCATGGTCGTCAAGGACTCGGCGGGCGGGCGGATGATGATCTCCACCCCCTCACCGAGAATGTTCAGCTCCGAGTCGGTGACCAGCGCGGCCACCTCTACGAGCGCGTCGTGGGCCAGCGACAGCCCGGTCATCTCGCAGTCGATCCACACCATGCGGTCGTTCATGGGTCTCACCCTAAGGGGCGATCGCGTGGACCAGGCATAGCCGGGTTGCGGCCGCGTGCGATGCGCTCCGCGCGCAGCCGTCCCCTGATGACACCGTCGGTGCCGTCCATGCGGCTCTGCTCCGGCACTCGCGGGGCGTACACGTCGGAGTCGGGCTTGCCCGGCACCGTCAGGAGCTGCGGCGGCGTGCCCCGGCGCGGCGGCAGGTGCTCGGCCGGTGCTGGTGGCCGCTCCGGGTCGTCCTGCGGGCGCCGGGCCCGGTACGCGGCACGGTAGGAGGCGGGCGACGACCCCAGCTGGCGCCGGAAGTGCCCGCGCAGCGCGACGGGGGAGCGGAAGCCGCAGCGGCCCGCCACCTCGTCCACCGAGAAGTCGGACGTCTCCAGCAGCCGCTGCGCCTGCAGCACCCGCTGCGTGATCAGCCACTGCAGCGGGGCGCTGCCGGTCAGCGACCGGAAGCGCCGGTCGAAGGTCCTGCGGCTCATGTAGGCGCGCGCCGCCAGGGCCTCCACGTCGAACTGCTCGTGCAGGTGCTCCAGCGCCCAGGCGACGACCTCGGCCAGCGGGTCGCCACCGATCTCTTCTGGTAATGACCTGTCGAGGTGACGCTGGCTGGAGGGCCAGTCGCTGCGGCGCGGCGGCACCACGAGCCGCCGGGCGAGCGCGTTCGCCGCCTCGGCGCCGTGGTCGGTGCGCACGACATGCAGGCAGAGGTCGATTCCGGCCGCGGTGCCGGCCGAGGTCAGTACGTCTCCGTCGTCCACGAACAGCTCCCGGGGGTCCACATGTACGGAGGGATAGCGCTTGGCCAAGGTGGGCGCGTACATCCAGTGGGTGGTCGCGGGGCGGCCGTCCAGAAGCCCCGCGGCGGCCAGTACGAACGCCCCTGTGCACAGGCCGATGATCCGGGCGCCTTCCTCATGGGCCCGGCGCAGCGCGTCGAGGGCCTCGGGAGGCGGTGGCTGGGAGATCGAGCGCCAGGCGGGCACCACGACGGTGCCGGCCCGTGAGAGCGCCTCGAGTCCGTAGGGGGCGCTGAGTTCCAAACCCCCGGTGGTGCGAAGTGGCCCGTCCTCGCCGGCGCAGACCAGCAGCCGGTAGCGGGGCACGCCCGCGTCCTGCCGGTCGATGCCGAACACGGAGAGCGGGATGGAACTTTCGAAGATCGGCCCGCCGCTGAACAGCAGCACGGCGACGACTTCGGCACGCCGCCGCGCGGACAGTTTGCGAGTGGCGCGGGACGACGCTGACGGTGCTGAGGATCCGGCGGATGGCGACAGGTTCTCCATCGCCGTACCGGTCCTGGACTCCTGGCTCATCATGGAGCTCAAGCCCCCCTCGATCGACGCGGCCCCTCGGTCCTGCACGTTTCCCCCGCCGTATTTCCCAAGATCGAATCTACTGTGTTTGGTGTGCCTGGTGAGGCAGTTGCGAATACTTCACCACCTGGCGCTAAGTCGACTTGACCACGTGGCGTGAAGCATTCGATCACGAAGCGTTCCACTCACCGAGCCCGCTGTGAAGTACGCCTCCGGCTCCCGCGGTGGCCTACGCCGCCCTCCACGCCCCCTGGAGCCGTTTCATTGCAGGTGACAGGCATGTCAGCAAGGGCTTCTACCAACAGGGGCAGTACGGCCAGAAGTTGGCCGAAAATCATAGGCCCGCCCGCATGCACCTCCCAACGGCGCCCCGTTGTGCGCCCCCTGGCCAGCCAACCGCCCCGGGGCGCCCCGCGCGACCAGTGGCGTCATCGGGGTGCTATCGGGCCATTCGCCGCCCGCGAGGGGGGCGGGTGTCCTGTTCACGCCGGTGCCGCGGGAAATCTGGTTTGCGCGGCGGATGGGATTCATGCCCTGCGGCGCTCCGGGCAGGTCTGGGGTGCTCCACGTGCGGCGCCGGGGTCACTGCGGGGGCCCCGATCCGCCGCGGAGCCGCCGCCGAGCCGCCCTGGAGCCGCTCTGGAGCCCTTCTGGAGCCGGCCCGCCCTCCCGCCGCGCGGAATCGGCCCGCCGGACGACGGCGCGACGTTGCGCTCGGGGCCGGGCTCCGGCATCCTCCTGGAAACTCCGCGTATGTAATGCCTGCGGAGGCTCGACGAGGCTGTGCAGGGATACGTCTCCGCCGTACTCTGGAGTCATCAGGGTCGGAAGCCCTCGAACTGGCCGAAACCGGTCAGCCTCGTGGCCCCCGTCAGGGTATTACCGAACACGCAGCGAAGCCCGCTGTGACCGCCGTTGTCCGCCGGTCGGCGTCCCCGCGCCGCCCTCGTCGAGAAACCGCATCATGGCCGGTTATGAGCTTCCTGAGCCCGCTGAAGGCAAGCCGCTCGCCGAATCGGCGGCGCTCCCCGAAGCGGCCCCCGAGCTGCGCTCGTCCTGTGACCCGGCCTTCCGGCACGGCGTCGTCGTCGGTTTCGACGGCTCGGTCTCCAGCGAGCGGGCGCTCGCGTACTCGATCGGCATGGCCCGCCGCCTGGGCTCGGCCCTGATCATCGTCCACGTCGCCAACCGCCTTCCGGCCACGGTCTGGGCCGGTTGCGAACCCCCGGTCTTCGTCGACGTACCGGACCACAGGACCGAGGTCCTGGGCCTGGAACTCGCCTGCGCCGACCACCTCGCCGAGGTCCCCTGGATCCTGGTCGAACGCGGCGGCGACATCTGCCACGAACTCGAGGAGGTCGGCCGCGAGTACGAGGCCGACGCCATCGTCGTCGGCGGTACCCAAGGCCTCATCGGCCGCATCTTCGGTTCAGTGGCCGGCCGCCTGGCCCGCAGAGCCCAACGCCCGGTCATCGTGATCCCGTAAGGCGCGCTGACGCCGGAAGGCGGGGCCCGGATCCTCCGGGCCCCGCCTTTTGCGCTCAGGCCGTCACGTCGTCAGGCCGTCAGGTTGTCCGGCGGCCCAGGCCGTCCGGCCGTTCGCGGGATCTACTCCACCGTGACCGACTTCGCCAGGTTGCGCGGCTTGTCGATGTCACGCCCCATCGCCTTCGCCGTGTGGTAGGCGAACAGCTGCAGCGGGATCCCCATCAGGATCGGGTCCAGCTCGACCTCGTTCTTCGGCACCACGATGGTGTGGTCCGCCTTCTCCTGCACCTGGTGCGCCACCGCCAGGATCCGCCCGCTCCGCGCCTTGATCTCCTCCAGCGCCGCCCGGTTCTTCTCCAGCAGTTCGTCGTCGGGCACGATCGCCACCGTCGGCAGCGCCGGCTCGATCAGCGCCAGCGGACCGTGCTTCAACTCGGAGGCCGGGTACGCCTCCGCGTGGATGTAGCTGATCTCCTTGAGCTTCAACGAGGCCTCGCGGGCCACCGGATAGCCCCGCACGCGCCCGATGAACATCATCGACTTCGCCCCCGCGTACTCCGCGGCCAGCTTCTCGATCTCCGCCTCGCCCTCCAGCATCTCGGCGATCTGCGCGGGCAGCTTCCGCAGTCCCGCGATGATCCGCTTGCCGTCCGCGACCGACAGGTCCCGGATCCGGCCGAGGTGCAGCGCGAGCAGCCCGAAGGCGACCACGGTGTTGGTGAAGCACTTGGTGGAGACGACGCAGACCTCGGGGCCCGCGTGCACGTACACCCCGCCGTCCGTCTCGCGGGCGATCGCCGAGCCGACGACGTTCACCACGCCCAGCACCCGCGCGCCCTTGCGCTTGAGCTCCTGGACGGCGGCGAGCACGTCGTAGGTCTCGCCGGACTGGGACACCGCGATGTAGAGGGTGTCGGGGTCGACGACCGGGTTGCGGTAGCGGAACTCGGAGGCCGGCTCGGCGTCCGAGGGGATGCGCGCCAGCTCCTCGATCATCTGCGCGCCGATCTGACCGGCGTGGTAGGACGTGCCGCAGCCGAGGATCTTGATCCGGCGGACGCTCCGCGCCTCGCGCGGGTCGAGGTTCAGGCCGCCCAGGTGCACGGTGGAGAAGCGGTCGTCGATACGGCCGCGCAGCACGCGGTCGACCGCGTCGGGCTGCTCGGAGATCTCCTTGTGCATGTACGTGTCGTGGCCGCCCATGTCGTACGACTCGGCCTCCCACTCCACGGTGGTCGGCGTGGCCGAGGTGGTGGAACCCTCGGTGGTGTACGTGCGGAAGTCGTCGGCCTTCAGGGTGGCCATCTCGCCGTCGTCGAGGGTGACGACCTGGCGGGTGTGGCTGACCAGCGCGGCGACGTCCGAGGCGACGAACATCTCCTTGTCACCGATGCCGAGCACGACCGGCGAGCCGTTGCGGGCGACGACGATGCGGTCGGGGAAGTCCTGGTGCATGACGGCGATGCCGTAGGTGCCCTCGATGCGGCGCAGCGCCTCCTGGACCTTGGCCTCCAGGGTGTCGGCCTGTGAGCGGCCGATGAGGTGCACGACGACCTCGGAGTCGGTCTCGGATGTGAACTCCACGCCGTCGGCGATCAGTTTGGCGCGCAGGTCGTCGGCGTTGTCGATGATGCCGTTGTGGACCAGGGCGACTTTGCCGTCCGCGTCGAGGTGGGGGTGCGCGTTCTCGTCGTTCGGAGCGCCGTGCGTGGCCCATCGGGTGTGCGCGATACCGGTGGTGCCGGTGAAACGCTTGGGGATGCGGGCCTCCAGCTCGCGGACCCGGCCCTTGGCCTTGACGGTCTTGAGGACCCCGGATTTTCCGGTGATGACGACGCCCGCCGAGTCGTAGCCCCGGTACTCCAGCCGCTGCAGGCCTTCCAGCAGCAGCGGAGCCACGTCGCGCTTACCGATGTATCCGACGATCCCGCACATATGGTCGTCCCTCTCCGTCGTGTGTCAGTTGGTGGTGGCGCCCCGCCCGCACGCGGGGGGCACCGGTGGATGCAGATGCAGGTACAGCTGTGGTGTGTCAGCCGTGCGTCAGCCGTAGACGATGCGGCGCAGTTGCCGCAGGGAGAGCTCCGGCGGAGCCACCGCGCGATGCGGCAGCTCCTCGGTGATCCGCTCGAAGATCACCGCGTTGACCAGGCCTTTGGCCTGGAGCTCGCGGTGCCGGCGGCGGACGAACAGCTCCGTCGTCTCGTCGAAGTACGCCAGCACGTCCTGGATCACCCGGGTCGCCTCACCGCGGTGCAGCGGTGTGGTGCGGACCAGGTGGTCGACAAGGTCCTCGTGGGACGTCTGGCGGTCGGGCATCCGTAGATACTGGTGTGATCATCGCCCGTTTGCAAGAATCCTGCCCGATTCCGGGCAGAAGGCGGATCTCGGTGAGCCAAAAGCGTGGGGAAATTGGTCTACACCTTGACCACTCCGGGTGCGCGCGGTACCCAAGGGACAGCGTTACCTCCGCCTCCCGCTGAAGGGATTCCCCCGGTGAGACGACCCAGCGTTCGGAACGACCTGCCACAGATCCTGTGCTCGCTGCTGATGATCGGCGCCGTTGCCTGGGCCTCGGCGCCGCCGGCCGCGCCGGCCGCCGCGGCCGACGCCTCGGCGGCCGTCCTGGCGCGGGTCGTCCCCGCCCCGGCCTCCGTACAGCCCGGCGGCGCTTCCTACGCCATCGGCGCCGGAACCCGCATCCACGTGCCCGGCGACTCCGCCGAGGCCAGGAAGATCGGCGACTACCTCGCCGCGGTGCTGCGGCCGTCCACCGGCTACCCGCTGCCCGTCGTCGCGGACGGCGGGGACCGCGACGGCATCGTGCTGAAGCTGGGGGCGACGGTCAGCAGTGCGGCCCGCCGCACGTCGACCCCTGCCGGAGCGGTGGACACCGGGGCGGCAGGCGTCGGAGCGGCAGGCGCCGGGGCTCCTCGCGACACTGCCGTGGCACTCGGCGCGGAGGGATACCGGCTCGCCGTCTCCGGGGAGTCGGTGACCCTCGGAGCCGAGCAGGCCGCCGGGCTGTTCCACGGCGTGCAGACGCTGCGCCAGCTGCTCCCCGCCGCGATCGAGAAGCGCTCCGTGCAGAGCGGCCCCTGGACGGTGCCGGGCGCCACCATCACCGACGCGCCCCGCTACGCCTACCGCGGCGGCATGCTCGACGTCTCCCGGCACTTCTTCTCCGTCGCGCAGGTCGAGCGGTACATCGACCAGCTCGCCCTCTACAAGATCAACCAGCTTCATCTGCACCTGTCGGACGACCAGGGGTGGCGGATCGCCATCGACTCCTGGCCGCGGCTGGCCACCTACGGCGGCAGCACCCAGGTCGGAGGCGGGCCCGGCGGCTCGTACTCGAAGGCCGACTACAGCGAGATCGTCCGCTACGCCGCGAGCCGCTACCTGACGGTGGTGCCGGAGATCGACATGCCGGGGCACACCAACGCGGCCCTCGCCTCCTACGCGGAGCTGAACTGCTCCGGCACCGCCCCGCCGCTCTACACGGGTATCAAGGTGGGATTCAGCTCGCTGTGCGTGTCCAAGGACGTCACCTACCGGTTCGCGGACCAGGTGCTGGGGGAGCTGGCCGCCCTCACACCCGGGCCGTACCTGCACATCGGCGGCGACGAGGCGCACTCCACGACCCACGCCGATTACGTGACCTTCATGGACAAGGTCCAGCCGCTCGTCGCCAAGTACGGCAAGACCGTGATCGCCTGGCACCAGCTGGCGGGCGCGCACCCGGTCCCCGGGGCCGTCGGCCAGTACTGGGGCACGAACGGCAGCGAGAAGGAGGTCGCGGACGCGGCCAAGGCCGGTCTGCGGCTGATTCTCTCGCCCGCCAACCGGGCCTACCTGGACATGAAGTACAACGCCTCCACGCCGCTGGGCCTGGACTGGGCCGGCCTCGTCGAGGTGAAGGACTCCTACAACTGGGACCCCGCCACCTTCATCAAGAACGCGCCCGCCTCCGCCGTCCTCGGCGTCGAGGCTCCGATGTGGACGGAGACCCTCGTGACCAGCGCGAACCTCGACTACATGGCGTTCCCGCGGCTGCCCGGAATCGCCGAGATCGGCTGGTCCCCGGCGGCCACCCACCAGTGGGATGCCTACAAGGTGCGGCTCGCCGCCCAGGGCCCGCGCTGGACGGCGCTGGGCATCGGTTTCTACCGCTCGCCCCAGGTGCCCTGGCCGAGCAGCTGACGGCGGCCGCGGGCGGCCGGTCACCAGGACCGCCCGCCGGCAGCCGTCGGGAGGCGGGTCGCCGGCATCCGGCCGGGACGGCCCGCCGCGCCGGACGAATGCCTGCCGCGCCGGACGAATGCCGCTCCGGCTGAATGCCGCCCGCTCCGGTCAGCCCGTGAGCCCCAGCTCGCGGGCGATCAGCATCCGCTGCACCTCGCTGGTGCCCTCGCCGATCTCCAGGATCTTCGAGTCCCGCCACATGCGGGCCACCGGGTACTCGTTCATGAAGCCGTAGCCGCCGTGGATCTGCGTGGCCTCCCGCGCGTTGGTGACCGCGATCTCCGAGGAGTACAGCTTCGCGAGCGCCGCCTCCTTCTTGAACGGCTCACCGGCGAGCAGCCGGGACGCGGCGTCACGCCAGGCTAGCCGGGCGGTGTGGGCGCGCATCTCCATGTCGGCGAGCTTGAACTGGATCGCCTGGTTGGCGCCGATCGGCCGGCCGAACGCCTCCCGGCTCTTCGCGTACGCCAGCGACTCGTCGACACAGCCCTGGGCGAGCCCGGTGGCCAGCGCCGAGATGGCGATCCGGCCCTCGTCGAGGATCCGCAGGAACTGCGCGTAGCCGCGGCCCTTCTCGCCGAGCAGGTTCGCGGCCGGGACCCGGCAGTCGGAGAAGGACAGCTCACGGGTGTCCGAGGCGTTCCAGCCGACCTTGGAGTACGGGGCCGCGACACCGAAGCCCGGGGTGCCGGAGGGCACGATGATCGACGAGATCAGCGGCCGTCCGTCGTCCTTGCGGCCGGTGACGGCGGTGACCGTGACCAGGCCGGTGATGTCCGTACCGGAGTTGGTGATGAAGCACTTGCTGCCGTTGATCACCCATTCGTTCGTCGCCTCGTCCAGCCGGGCGGTGGTGCGCGTGCCCCCTGCGTCCGAACCGCACTCGGGCTCGGTCAGCCCGAACGCGCCCAGGATCTCCCCCGAGCACATCCGCGGCAGCCACTCGCGCTTCTGCTCCTCGGTGCCGAAGCGGAAGATCGGCATCGCGCCCAGCGAGACGCCCGCCTCGAGGGTGATGGCGACGGACGAATCCACCCGCGCGAGCTCCTCGAGGACGATGCCGAGGGCGAGGTAGTCGCCGCCCATGCCGCCGTACTCCTCGGGGAAGGGCAGGCCGAACAGGCCCATCCGGCCCATCTCACGGATGATCTCGTACGGGAACTCGTGGTTCTCGTAGAACTCCCCGATCTTCGGCGCGATCACGTCGTGCGCGAACGCCTCGACGGTGCGGCGCAGTTCCTCGTGCTCGGGGGCGAGGCGGTGGTCGATCGACATGACTACGGCTCCTGGTGGGAGAGGGCGCGGACGGTGCGGGAGGGGCTTGGCCTCCCGAGCTGCTCCGCCATCCACACGCTTGTGGCGGTGAGGCGGTCGAGGTCGACCCCGGTGTCGATACCGAGGCCGTTCAGCATCCAGACGAGGTCTTCTGTGGCGAGGTTTCCGGTGGCGCTCTTCGCGTACGGGCAGCCGCCGAGGCCGCCCGCGGAGGCGTCGACGACGGTCACACCCTGCTGGAGGGCGGCCAGCGTGTTGGACAGTGCCTGGCCGTACGTGTCGTGGAAGTGCACGGCGAGCCGGTCCGTCGGGATTCCCTGCTCCCCCAGGGCGGCGAGCAGTGCGGTGACGTGGCCGGGGGTGGCGACCCCGATCGTGTCGCCGAGGCTCAGCTCGGTGCATCCCAGGTCATGGAGCCGGCGGGCGACGGCGGCCACCCGGTCCACCGGGACCGGGCCCTCCCACGGGTCTCCGAAGCACATGGAGAGGTAGCCGCGGACGGTGGCTCCGGCCTCCCGGGCCCTGGCGACGACCGGCTCGAACATGGCGAGGGACTCGTCGACGGTCCGGTTCAGATTGGCCTTGGCGAACGACTCGGTCGCGCTGCCGAAGACGGCGATCTCCCGGACGCCGAGCGCCAGTGCGCGCTCCAGCCCCCGTTCGTTGGGGACCAGCACCGGCAGGTGCGCGTCGACGTCCGCCAGCAGCGGCATCAGTTCGGCGGCGTCGGCCAGTTGGGGCACCCACTTGGGGTGCACGAAGCTGGTCGCCTCGATCGTGCCGAGGCCGGCGGCGGCCAGCCGGTGGATGAACTCGGCCTTCACCGCCGTCGGGACGGTCGCCTTCTCGTTCTGCAGCCCGTCGCGCGCGCCGACCTCGTGGATCCTGACCCGCGCGGGCAGACCGGACGCCGGTACGGACATGGGCAGTCCGTCGGTCATGACTCCTCCCGGGGAGCGACGACGGCGAGCACCTGGTCCATGGCGACGGTGCTGCCGGCGGTGACGTCGATCTCGGTGACCGTGCCGTCGTGGGGAGCGGTGATGACGTGCTCCATCTTCATCGCCTCGACGACGAGCAGGCTCTGGCCCGCCGTCACCTCGTCCCCGACCGCGACCTTGACGACGGTCACGGTGCCGGGCATCGGCGCGGTGAGCGCGTCGGTGCCACCGGCGCCCGCGCTGCCGCTCAGGGCGGCCGCGACGGGGTCGTGGTCCGCGACGTGCCAGCTGTCCCCGTCACGGCCCAGCCAGGCGTCCGCGTGGTGGAAGGAGTGGGTGGCTCCGTCCCAGTGCAGGACGCCGCGTCTCCCGTCGGTGACCAGGCGCGCGGGGACCGCCGGCGCGTCGCCCACCCGGACCTCGTCGCCCCGGACCCGGACGGCCAGCGGCTCGTGGCCGGGCACCCGCAGGTGGTGGGTGGTCCAGGCCGGCTCGCCGCCCAGCCGCCAGCCGTCGGCGGCCGAGAACGGATCCGTCCAGGTGGTGGCGTCCGACGGGGGTCGCAGAGCGGCCTGGCGCAGCAGAGCTGCTGCGGCGTAGACCTCGGGCGGCACGTCCGACGAGGTCAGAGAGGCGACCTCGCGCTCCACCAGCCCGGTGTCGAGGACACCGGACACCACCTCGGGGTGGGCCAGCAGCCGCCGCAGGAAGCCGGCGTTGGTGGCGACCCCCAGGGTGACGGTGCCGGCCAGCGCCGCGCGCAGCTTGCGCAGCGCGGTGGCGCGGTCGGGCCCGTACGCGATGACCTTGGACAGCATCGGGTCGTACAGACTGCCGATCTCGGTGCCCTCGGCGAGTCCGGAGTCGGTGCGGACCCCGTCGCCCTGCGGTTCGTGGAGCGACAGCACGGTCCCGCCGGAGGGCAGGAAGCCGCGGGCCGGGTCCTCGGCGCAGATCCGGGCCTCGACGGCGTGGCCGGTCAGGGTGACGCCCTCCTGCCCGAACGGCAGCCGCTCGCCGGACGCGACGCGCAACTGCCACTCGACGAGGTCCAGCCCGGTGACCAGTTCGGTGACGGGGTGCTCCACCTGGAGGCGGGTGTTCATCTCCATGAAGCAGTACGCGGAGGGATCCGCTCCCGGGACGATGAACTCGACGGTGCCCGCCCCGACATAGCCGCAGGAGCGGGCGGCCTGCACGGCGGCCTCTCCCATCGCCGCGCGGGTGGCCTCGTCCAGGAGCACGCTGGGCGCCTCCTCGATGACCTTCTGGTGCCTGCGCTGCAGCGAGCACTCCCGCTCGCCCAGGTGGACGACGTTGCCGTGGGCGTCGGCCAGCACCTGGATCTCGATGTGGCGCGGTCTGTCGATCCAGCGCTCGACGAGCAGGGTGTCGTCGCCGAAGGAGCCGCGGGCCTCGCGCCGGGCGGCGGCGATCTCGTCGCCGAGCAGCGCCTCGTCCCGCACCAGCCGCATGCCCTTGCCGCCGCCGCCCGCGGAGGGCTTGAGCAGCACCGGCATGCCGATCTTCAGCGATTCGCCGATCAGCTGGGAGTCGGTGAGACCGCTGCCGGACGATCCCGGAACGACCGGGACGCCGGCTTCCAGGACGGTCGCCTTGGCGCGGATCTTGTCGCCCATCAGCTGGATCGCCGAGGCCGGCGGTCCGATGAAGACGAGCCCCGCGTCGGTGCAGGCCTGGGCGAAGGCGGCGTTCTCCGCGAGGAAGCCGTAGCCCGGGTGGACGGCCTGCGCCCCGGTCCTGGCGGCGGCGCGCAACTGCTCGTCGATGGACAGGTAGTTCTCGACGCGGACCGCCGTGTCGGCCTCGCGGACGTGCCGGGCGTCGGCGTCGGCGTCGCTGAACACGGCGGCCGAGCGCACGCCGAGGCGCCGCAGGGTGCGGATCACCCGGACGGCGATCTCGCCGCGGTTGGCGATGAGGACGGTGTCGAACATGGTCATCTCTGCCCTCACATCCGGAAGACGCCGTAGCCGGGCTCACCCAGCGGCGCGTTGGCGCAGGCGGTCAGCGCGAGGCCCAGGACCTGGCGCGTCTCCAGCGGGTCGATCACGCCGTCGTCCCAGAGCCGGGCGGTCGCGTAGTAGGCGTTGCCCTGGGTGTCGTACTGGGCCCTGATGGGGTCCTTGAACGCGGTCTCCTCATCGGGCTCCCACTCGCCGCCCGCCGCCTCGATCTGGTCGCGCTTGACGGTGGCGAGGACGGACGCGGCCTGTTCGCCGCCCATCACGGAGATCTTGGCGTTGGGCCACATCCACAGGAAGCGCGGTGAATAGGCCCGTCCGCACATCGAGTAGTTGCCCGCGCCGTACGAGCCGCCGATGACGACCGTCAGCTTGGGCACCCGCGCGCAGGCCACCGCGGTGACCATCTTCGCGCCGTGCTTGGCGATGCCGCCCGCCTCGTACTGGCGGCCCACCATGAACCCGGAGATGTTCTGCAGGAAGAGCAGCGGGATGCCGCGCTGGTCGCACAGTTCGATGAAGTGGGCGCCCTTCATGGCGGATTCGGCGAAGAGGATGCCGTTGTTGGCGATGATGCCCACCGGGTGGCCGTGGACATGGGCGAAGCCGGTGACGAGCGTGGTGCCGTACTCCGACTTGAACTCCGCGAACCGGCTGCCGTCGACGATCCTGGCGATGACCTCGCGCACGTCGTACGGGGTGCGCGAGTCGACGGGCACCGCCCCGGTGAGCCCCGCCGGGTCCACGGCGGGCTCCTCGACCGGGTCGAGATCCCACGGGCGCGGAACCCGGGGGCCGAGCGTGGACACGATGTTCCGCACGATGAGCAGCGCGTGCGCGTCGTCCTCGGCCAGGTGGTCGGTGACGCCGGAGGTCCTCGAGTGCACCTCGCCGCCGCCGAGCTCCTCGGCGGTGACGACCTCGCCGGTCGCGGCCTTCACCAGCGGCGGCCCGCCCAGGAAGATCGTGCCCTGGTTGCGGACGATCACCGCTTCGTCGCTCATGGCCGGGACGTACGCGCCGCCGGCCGTGCACGAGCCCAGCACCGCGGCGATCTGCGGGATGCCGCGGGCCGACATCGTCGCCTGGTTGTAGAAGATCCGGCCGAAGTGGTCGCGGTCCGGGAACACCTCGTCCTGCTTGGGAAGGAAGGCGCCGCCCGAGTCGACGAGATAGACGCACGGCAGCCGGTTGTCGAGCGCGATCTCCTGCGCCCGCAGGTGCTTCTTCACCGTCATGGGGTAGTACGTGCCGCCCTTGACCGTGGCGTCGTTGGCGACGATCACGACCTCGCGGCCGGAGACCCTGCCGATACCGGCGACGACGCCGGCGGCCGGGGCCTGGCCGTCGTACATCCCGTCGGCGGCCAGCGGGGCGAGCTCCAGGAAGGGCGACCCGGGGTCGAGCAGCCCGTCCACCCGGTCGCGGGGCAGGAGCTTGCCGCGCGCGGTGTGCCGGGCACGGGCCTTCTCACCGCCGCCGAGCCGGGCGGCGGCGAGCTTGTCGCGCAGCCGGGCACTCAGTTCGGCGTGCGCCGCCGCATTGGCGCGGTAGGTCTCCGACGCCGGATCGGCGGCGCTGGAGAGGACGGGTGCTGCCATGTGTCGGGCCCCCGGAAGTTAGCGAGCGTTAACGTGGTGGGCTTCACGTTAACGCTCGCTAACGGGATTGTCTAGACTCGCTGTATGCACCCCACGAAGGCGACGGAGAACCGCCGCGACCAGATCCTCCGGGAGGCCGCCCGGCTCTTCGCCGAACGCGGATTCCACGGTGTCGGTGTGGACGAGATAGGGGCCGCGGTCGGCATCAGCGGACCCGGTCTGTACCGGCACTTCGCGGGCAAGGACGCGATGCTCGCCGAGCTGCTCGTCGGCATCAGCGGCCGGCTGCTCACGGCCGGGAAGGCCCGGGTCGCCGGGGCCTCTGACCCGGCCGGGGCGCTGGACGCGCTGGTACGCGGCCATATCGACTTCGCGCTCGACGACCGCCCGCTGATCACCCTGCACGACCGCGAGCTGGACCGGCTGCGCGACTCCGACCGCAAACTGGTGCGCCAGCTCCAGCGGCAGTACGTCGAGCAGTGGGTGGAGGTCGTCCGGCAGGTGCGGCCCGCCGCCCCCGAACCGCAGGTGCGGGCCGCCGTGCACGCGGTCTTCGGACTGCTCAACTCCACTCCGCACCTGGGGGCGCACAGCGGGCTCCCGGACCGGAACGACACGGCGGCGCTGCTGCGCCGGCTGGCGCTCGGCGCACTGACGGCTCTGGACAGCATGGACGACCGGCGAGTAACTTACTGAGCGCTTGCTTAATTTCCGGATCTCCGTCCCGGACCCCATGTCTCAGGCCCCAAGGAGGCGCGAAGTGCGTCGTACGGTGTTCAACGAGGACCACGAAGCGTTCCGCGAGACGATCCGGGACTTCATAGCCGCCGAGGTCGTCCCCGTCTACGATCAGTGGCTGGAGGCCGGTCAGGCCCCCCGCGACTTCTACCGCAAACTCGGCGAGCTGGGCGTCTTCGGTATCGAAGTGCCCGAGGAGTTCGGCGGCGCCGGCGAGACCAGCTTCAAGTTCCAGGCCGTCATCACCGAGGAGTGCGCCCGCGCGGGCGTCAGCTTCGGCGGCAGCGGCGTCCACACCGGCCTCTGCCTCCCGTACCTGCTGGCCTACTGCAACGACGAGCAGAAGAAGCGCTGGCTCCCGGACTTCGTCTCCGGCGACCTGATGACCGCCATCGCCATGACCGAGCCGGGTACCGGCTCCGACCTGGCCGGCATGAAGACCACCGCCAAGCTCTCCGAGGACGGCACGCACTACGTCCTCAACGGCGCCAAGACCTTCATCACGGGCGGTGTCCACGCCGACCGCGTCATCGTCTGCGCCAGGACCGCCCCGGCCACCCCCGAGGACCGCCGCGCGGGTATCTCCCTGCTGGTCGTGGACACGAAGTCCGAGGGCTACGCCGTCGGCCGCAAGCTCGAGAAGCTCGGCCTCAGGACCTCCGACACCGCCGAGCTGTCCTTCACCGACGTGAAGGTGCCCGTCGAGGACCTGCTCGGAGAGGAGGGCAAGGGCTTCTCCTACCTCGGCCAGAACCTGCCGCAGGAGCGCCTCGCCATCGCCATGGGCGCGTACGCGCAGGCCTCCGCCGCCATCGCCTTCGCCAAGGCGTACGTGCAGGACCGCACCGTCTTCGGTCAGTCCGTCGCCGCGTTCCAGAACACCAAGTTCGTGCTCGCCGACTGCAAGGCCGAGGTGGACGCGGCCCAGGCCGTCGTCGACCGTGCCCTGGACGCGCACGACGCCGGTGAGCTGACCGGCGCCGACGCCGCCTCCGCCAAGCTCTTCTGCACCGAGGTCGCGGCCCGCGTCATCGACAAGTGCCTGCAGCTGCACGGCGGCTACGGCTACATGCTGGAGTACCCCATCGCCCGCCTGTACGCGGACAACCGCGTGAACCGCATCTACGGCGGCACCAGCGAGGTCATGCGCTCCATCATCGCCAAGTCGATGGGCCTGTGAGCGCTTCCCTGTGAACACGGCACTGACGTCCCTGCTCGATCTGCTCGACCTGGAGCGGATCGAGCAGGACATCTTCCGCGGCATCAGCAGGTCGGCGGTCGTGCCCCGGGTCTTCGGCGGCCAGGTGGCCGCCCAGGCCCTGGTCGCGGCGGGCCGCACCGTCCCCGGCGACCGGGCCGCGCACTCCCTGCACGCGTACTTCCTGCGGCCCGGCGATCCCGGTGCGCCGATCGTCTACCAGGTGGACCGGATCCGGGACGGCCGCTCCTTCGCCACCCGAAGGGTGGTGGCCGTTCAGCACGGGCTGCCGATCTTCCATCTGTCGGCGTCCTTCCAGGAGCACGAGGAAGGGCTCGAGCACCAGGAGCCCATGCCGCCGGCGCCGGACCCCGAGTCGCTGCCCACCGCCGAGGAACTGCTCCCCGCGCACGCGGACAGGTTCCCCGACCCCAAGGTCGTCGACCGCCTCCTGGAGGCGCGGGCCGCCGTCGACCTGCGGTACGCCGAGGACCCCCCGTTCCTCGCCGCCGGGCAGGGCCCGCGCGAACCGCGCTCCCAGGTGTGGTTCCGCACCCGCGGCAAGCTCGCGGACGACCCGCTGCTGCACGTCTGCCTGGCCACGTACGTCTCGGACATGACGCTGCTGGACTCGGTACTCCTTGCCCACGGGCGCGGCGGCTGGGCGGTCGGCGACGTCGTGGGCGCCAGCCTGGACCACGCCATGTGGTTCCACCGGCCCTTCCGGGCCGACGAATGGCTGCTGTACGACCAGCAGAGCCCGTCGGCGTCCGGCGGCCGGGGACTGGGCACGGCGCGGATCTACACCCAGGACGGGCGCCTCGTGGCGTCCGTGATCCAGGAGGGCGTGGTCCGCGTCCCCCGCTAGGGCCGGTCTTCAAACTGCCGCCTGCCCGGCGCCGCCTGGCACGCACGCTGTCCCCCAGCTACCGCTGGGGGTGCCCCCAGTTGTCGGGCGCATCCACGTACCCCGGTACAGGGGCGACCCTCCGCCTTGCGATCGCACGCACCAGACGCCGCCGGGCCCGCCCTCCGGGCGGATGCCGCCACTTTGAAGACCGGCCCTAGATGACGGGGAGAACGGCCCGTACCAGGAAGCCGCCGTCGGGCTGGGCGCCCGCGTCGAGGGTGCCGCCGAGCTGGGCGGCGCGTTCCCGCAGGCCGGTGAGGCCGTGGCCGCCGGAGGGCAGCAGCGGGCCCGGCGGGTCGCTCGCGGGGCCGTTGCGGACGCTGACGAGGAGCCGGCTCTCGGCCAGCCGCACGTCGACCTCCGTCGCGGCGCCCGTCGCGTGCTTGCGCACGTTGGTCAGCGACTCCTGCACGATCCGGTAGGCGGCCTGCCCGACCGGCGCGGGGCAGCTTCCCGCGTCGACCCGGCCCCGCACCGTGGGACCGGCCGTCGCCAGCAGCGCGGTCAGCTCGGCCAGCCCGGGGCCGGCGGGCGTCATGAGGACCGCCGCGTCCGCCCGGCCCGACGCGTCGACCGCGTCCGACGGGCCGGCCCCGTTCGTCACGGGAAGCCGCAGGAGGCCCACCATGCGGCGTAGTTCGTCCAGCGCGTCCCGGCTCAGCTCGCGCACCGCTCCCGCCGCGTCACGGGCCTCCTGGCTCCGCGCGGTGACCTCCAGCGCGCCGGACTGCACCGCGATGAGGCTGATGTGGTGGGCGACGGTGTCGTGCATCTCGCGGGCGAGCCGCGCGCGTTCCCGGACGACCGCCTGCTCGGCGGCGAGCCGCGCCTCGCGTTCCCGGCTCGCGGCCAGTTCCGCGAGGCGGTCCGCCAGCTCCCGCCGCGAGGCGCCGAGCAGCCCCAGCGCCGTCGGGGCGGTGGCCAGCAGGGCGGAGAGCAGCAGGGCCAGGATGGTGGCCGCGGGCTCCCAGTCGATCGTGCCGAGCCATGGCCAGGGGACGAACGAGACCACGGCCACCGCCGCGGAGCAGCCGCCGATGACCCACATGCGGGGCGTGACACGGGGTCCGGACGGGGCTCCGGCGACGTCCGCCGCCACGCGGCCCGTCCCGCCGTAGGCGACCTGGTGGAGCGCGGCCATCGGCGCCAGCCACACGTACCCGAGCGAGAGCGCGGGCAGCGTCGCCGCGAAGGCCAGCAGCGGAAACCTGCGGCGCACCAGGAGCGCGGCCGTCGCGGTGCACGCGACGGCGAGCGAGAGGGAGCCGCCCAGCGACCGCGTCGCCCACACCTCGGACGCGGAGAGGGCGATCAGGACGGCCTCCGGGACGGCCGACCGCGGCCTCACGTCCGCTCCGCCGCCGGGACGAGTCCCGCGCGGTGGGCGAGCACGGCCGCGGCCACCCGGTTGGGCGCGTCCAGCTTCCGCAGCACCGCGCGCACATGATCCTTGACGGTGGCGACCGTGATGCCCAGCCGCGCCGCGATGTCGGAGTTCGGCAGACCCGCCGCCACGAGGACGAGCACTTCGCGTTCGCGCGAGGTGAGCAGCCCTAGCGCGACGGCGTCCCTGCCGCCCGGGCTGTCGGGTTCGGACCCGGACCCGAGGTAGCCGCGGACGACGGTACGGCTGACGGTGGGGGTGAAGACCGTCCCGCCGGAGGCCAGGACCCGCACGGAGTCGATCAGCGTCCCCACGGCCGTGTCCTTGAGGAGGAAGCCGGTGGCGCCCTCCCGCATCGCGGCACTGATGTACGCACTGGTGTCGAACGCCGTGAGCATCGCGACGGCCGGCGGCCGCGGCAGGGCGCGCAGCTCCCGCAGGACCGTCAGCCCGTCGGGTGCCGGCATGACGGCGTCCAGCAGTACGAGGTCGGGGCCGGCCGCCTCGATGGCGGCCACCGCGTCCCGGCCGTCGCAGTCGACGACCACCGCGATATCTCCCGCGGTCTCCAGAATCCGCCGCAGGGCAACCCTGACCAGCGCCTCGTCATCGACGATCGCTACATGGATCACGTTGCGCCTGCCTTCTGGAGCCCCTCTGCGATCGTAACCAGAGACTCCGGATCCGCAGAGTCCGGATCCGCTGCGCGGAGGTAGGCCGCGTGCCCGCGGCCGGCTCAGTTCCGTGCTTCGAGGCCCGCGGCGGCCAGCAGGTAGGCGGTGAGCGGGTCGTAGAGGTGGGGCGGCACGTTGTCGTCCAGGGGGACCGTCACTGTCAGGTCGCCCTCGGCCTCGCCGACGAACAGCGCGGGGTCGTTGCAGTCCGCGAAACCGACCGTGTCGATGCCCTGGCTGCCGGCGAAACCCGCCCACCCGTGGTCGGCGACGACGAGATCGGGCTCCCGCCCTTCGTGCTCCATGGCGTCCAGCACCTCCCGCATCGGGTCGGGGGAGTGGGTGTGCATGAGGTTCCCGCCGCGGTGCAGGACGGACACGCCACCGATGTGCCGGATCTCGCCGTTGTCGGCGTAGAGGCGGTCCGCGGGCAGCAGGATCTCGCATCCCGCGTCGCGCAGCGCGGCGGCGAGCGCCTGGTGCACGGCGAACATCCCGGCCGGGTGGCCGGTGGCGAACAGCACGCGGGCCCGGGATTCCGCGGCCTTGCGCAGTTCGACGGCCATCCGGTCCAGCGCGTCGATCGTCAGTTCCGCGTCGATGGTGTCCTGCCCCCTGCGGTGCTTCGGGTTGGCGACGACCCCGCAGCGTTCCACCATGAGTTCCAGCACGGCCTGCGGATCCGTCCAGCGTTCGCCGAGATCCAGACCCAACCAGTAGTAGCGGTTCCCCTCGGCGAGCTCACGGTAGTGATCGAGGTTGTTCTCGCGGCTCGTGGCCACGTCACCCGCGATGCGGGTGCGTATGAGGTGCTCGGCGAGGGACTGGCGGGACGGCGTCGTGTCATGGGGCATGTGTCTTATTGTCGCGCCTGGCCGCACGGGCGTAGAGGCCGAGGGTGATCGACACCGATGTGTGACCCTCGGAGGCGTCCTGGACGGGCTTCCCCACCGGTCACCGACGAGGATTCCCCGGTCCTCCGTGTCCGCCCCGACGCCGGCGCGGAGCAGACGTCGGCGCTGCTCACAGCCAGCGCAGGGCGAACCAGAGGTCCATACGGGTGTCGGGGTCGTCCAGATCCGCGTCGAGGAGCGCTGCGGTCCGCGCGATGCGCTGCCGGACCGTGTTGCGGTGCACTTCCAGCGCGACGGCGCTGCGGTCCCAGCTGCCGTGCAGCGCCAGCCAGGCACGGAGCGTCTCCACGAGGGCGGGGGAGTCCAGCAGCGGTTCCAGCAGCGCGCGGGCCTGCGCCCGCGCCTCCTCGGGCGCCACGAGCGCCGCCATGCCCGCGCCGCCGCGGTGGCGGGCCAGCTCGGAGCGGTTCGCGACGGCCCGGCGCAGCGCCCCCGCCGCCTGGGCGTCGGCCGCGGAGAGTTCTCCCGTGGACGCGGAACCGCTGACCCCGAGGGTCCAGCCCGGCTGAGCGGAGACCTGGCGGTCGGCCGGCAGCAGGGCCCGGACGGCGTCCCCGTCCGCGTCGACCAGGGCCGTGCCGAGGGCGGCGGCCAGAGCGGCGGCGGCCAGGGGCGCCGCCTCGTCCCGGGCGGGGCCGGAGCCTCGGCGGTGCCCGTGCACCACGATCCAGCGCGGCCCCTGGCCGGCCTCCGCGGCCGGCCGGGCGGGACCGGTCAGCAGGGGCGCGACGTCCTCCGGGCGCGCGCCGAGCAGCAGCCGCACGAGGGCGGCCGAACGGTCGGTGTCGGCCGTGCCCTGGTAAGGGCCGGTGAGCAGCGAGAGCAGCACGGTGGCGACGCCGGTGAGCGCGTTGTCCGCGGCGTCGCGCCGCTCCGCGGCGACTGCCAGCACCAGCCCCTCGCCGGGGGCACTCCCGGCGAGCGCGTAGGCCGCCAGATGCGTGCCGGTGACGGTGTCGGTGGCGGACGACGGAGTCGGCATGTCCTGCGGCCGGTCGCCCGGCAGCGGCCTGACCACCTGCGCCAGCTTGTTGAGCGCCGCGCGCACCGGCGGCCCGGGGTGGCTGCCCGCCCCGTACAACTCCCCTCCGCCGGGGCCGAGGAGAGCCGCCCAGCCGCCCAGGTGGTGGGCGAGCTGGCGCAGCACGGCGGGGACCGGCTCGGGGCGGGCGGCGGCGGATGCCAGGGAGCGCTGGGCCTCGGTGACCCGGCGCAGCTCGCGATGGCGGGCCTCGGCCATCGCCTGCCAGACGGCCCGTGCGACCGCGGTGAACGGGGTTTGCGGCGGGACCTCCACCAGAGGCAGGCCGTACCGGTCGCACGCCTCCACGAGGGCGCGGGGTGTCTCGTCATGGACGGGCGCGAGCCCGAAACCGAGCGCTGCGGCACCCGCTTCCAGGGCGCGCACCACGTAGTGGTCGAGGTACTCCGTCGTGTCGCTCGCCGACGGGAAGTGCGCTCCGGCGGTCAGCAGCAGTTCGCCGCCCAGGAGGTACGGCACCGGGTCCGCCATCTCGCTGGCGTGCACCCAGTGGACGGGGATGTCCTCGCGCGGACCCGCGACCTGGCGAAGTCCCAGGTCCTGGCGGGCCAGCAGGTCGGCGAGCGGAACCGGGGGAGTGGGCGGTACCAGTACCGGCATGTGCGATCCATCCACGGTGGAGACATTTAATGGAGGAAACGTACACTTCAGTGCTTTCCCCGGGCCACTTAGGGTCGGCTCCGGAATCGCCGTGAACCGAAGTTATCCACAGGCCCAGCTCGCGTGTCGGCGGGCCGGGGGACACTCGAATCACATCGAAGCACCACGAGTGACACGAAAGAAGGCACCCCGATGAGCAGCAACGAACCGCGCGGACCGATCGACTCGTCCCGCATTCCGCGGTACGCCGGCCCCGCCACGTTCGCCCGGCTGCCCCGGCTGGACGAGGTCGGCACCGCGGACGTCGCCGTGGTCGGTGTGCCGTTCGACAGCGGGGTCTCGTACCGCCCCGGCGCCCGCTTCGGCGGCAACGCCATCCGTGAGGCATCCCGGCTGCTGCGCCCGTACAACCCGGCGCAGGACGCCTCGCCGTTCGCGCTCGCCCAGGTCGCGGACGCGGGAGACATCGCCGCCAACCCGTTCAACATCAACGAGGCCGTCGAATCCATCCAGGCCGCCGCCGACGATCTGCTCGACACCGGCGCCCGTCTGATGACCCTCGGCGGCGACCACACCATCGCGCTGCCGCTGCTGCGCTCGGTCGCCCGCAAGCACGGGCCGGTCGCACTGCTGCACTTCGACGCGCACCTGGACACGTGGGACACGTACTTCGGCGCCGAGTACACGCACGGCACGCCGTTCCGCCGCGCCGTCGAGGAGGGCATCCTCGACACCGAGGCGCTCTCGCACGTCGGCACCCGCGGCCCGCTGTACGGCAAGAAGGACCTGGATGACGACGAGAAGATGGGCTTCGGCATCGTCACGTCGGCGGACGTCATGCGCCGCGGTGTCGACGAGGTCGCGCAGCAACTGCGTGAGCGCATCGGCGACCGTCCGCTGTACATCTCCATCGACATCGACGTCCTGGACCCGGCGCATGCCCCGGGCACCGGCACCCCGGAGGCCGGCGGGCTCACCTCGCGGGAGCTGCTGGAGATCATCCGCGGGCTCTCCTCCTGCCACCTGGTCTCCGCCGACGTCGTCGAGGTCGCCCCCGCGTACGACCACGCGGAGATCACCTCCGTCGCCGCCTCCCACACGGCGTACGAGCTGACCACGATCATGTCCCGGCAGATATCGGAGGCCCGTCGAAACGCCGGGTGACGTCCGCGACGCGAGCGACCCCGCCGTCGAATCCTGCGGCCGCACTGCCGGGCGGGGCTCGCCCCGTCAGGGGCGGCCCGGCTCGAGCAAGGCTTAGGTCCATCGCCCGGGAGACGTGCGACCTTGGCCCCTCTTCAGCTGCGGATTGTTGCAGCAGGATGAAATCCGCACGCCGGCGCGTTGCAGGGTCGGGTAGTCATGGATCAGTGGGAGGACCCGGGTGACATCGGCGAAGGTTGAGCCGGAGCAGGGCTGGTTGCGGCGGTTGGTCGGCTATTGCTGGCGGTACCGCCGCAACGTACTGCTGGCGTTGGGCGCGTCGCTGGGAGGGATGGCGGTCCTCGCGCTCGTGCCGCTGGTGCCGAAGCTGATCATTGACGACGTGGTGGTCGCGCACGACCGTCCGCTGCTGCCGTGGGCGATCGTGCTGGTGGTCGCCGCGGTCGCCGTGTACCTCCTGACGTACGTGCGGCGTTTCTACGGCGGTCGGCTCGCCCTCGATGTGCAGCACGACCTGCGCAGCGACATGTTCCGCTCGCTGACCCGGCTGGACGGCCGGCGGCAGGACGAACTGGACACCGGCCAGGTGGTCGGCAGGGCCACCAGCGACCTGCAGCTCATCCAGGGCCTGCTCTTCATGCTGCCGATGATGATCGGCAACGTGCTGTTGTTCGTGCTCTCCCTGATCGTGATGCTCACCCTCTCCCCACTCCTCACCCTCGTCGCGCTCGCCGTCGCCCCCGCCCTGTGGTTCATCGCCGACCGCAGCCGCAAGAAACTCTTCCCCGCCACCTGGTACGCCCAGGGACAGGCGGCGGCCGTCGCGGGCATCGTCGACGGGTCCGTCACCGGCGTCCGCGTCGTGAAGGGCTTCGGCCAGGAGCAGCAGGAGATGGACAAGCTGGAGGGCGTCAGCAAGAAGCTCTTCGCCGGCCGCCTCCGCACGATCCGGCTGAACGCGCGCTACAGCCCGGCCCTGCAGGCCGTCCCCTCGATCGGCCAGGTGGGCATGCTGGCGCTCGGCGGATGGATGGCGACCCGCGGGCAGATCACCCTCGGCACGTTCGTCGCGTTCTCCACGTACCTCGCGCAACTCACCGGCCCGGTACGGATGCTGACCATGATGCTGACCGTCGGACAGCAGGCGCGGGCCGGCGTCGAGCGCGTGCTGGAACTGATCGACACCGAGCCGACGCTGGAGGAGGGCGCCCGCACGCTGCCCGACGGCGCGGCCACCGTCGAGTTCGACCACGTCACCTTCGGCTACGACCCCGAGCGGCCGGTGCTCGCCGACTTCTCACTGCGCGTCGAGCCCGGTGAGACCGTCGCCGTCGTCGGCGCGTCCGGCTCCGGGAAGTCCACCGTCTCGCTGCTGCTGCCGCGCTTCTACGACGCGACCGGCGGCTCGGTGCGCATCGGCGGCGAGGACGTCCGCGACCTCACCTTCGACTCGCTGCGCGGCGCCATCGGCATGGTGCCCGAGGACAGCTTCCTGTTCTCCGACACCGTGCGCTCCAACATCGCCTACGGATTCCCGGATGCCACCGACGAGCAGGTGTTCGCCGCGACCCGCGCGGCGCAGGCGCACGAGTTCATAGAGGCGCTTCCCGAGGGCTACGCCACCGTGGTCGGTGAACAGGGCCTGACCCTGTCCGGCGGCCAGCGGCAGCGCGTCGCCCTCGCCCGCGCGATCCTGACCGACCCGCGGCTGCTGCTCCTGGACGACGCGACCTCGGCGGTCGACGCCCAGGTCGAGGCGGAGATCTTCGACGCGCTGCGCGAGGTCGTGACCGGGCGGACGACGCTGCTCATCGCGCACCGCCGCTCGACGCTGGCGCTCGCCGACCGCATCGCCGTCCTGGAGGACGGCCGGCTGGCGGACATCGGCACCCATGACGAACTGGAAGAGCGCTCCGCGCTGTTCCGCAAGCTGCTGACCGACCCGGACGCGCTCGGCGCCGACGTCGTCACCGCCGACCCGGCCGGGGTGCTCGCCGCCGCCTGGGCCGGCGAGGGTGCCGCGACCGGGCTGGCGGAACGCACCGGCACCGCACCCGACGCCCTGCACAAGTCCGCCCCGTCCGACGGGGTGACGGCCGCGCTGTGGCGCGGAAAACCGCTTCCGGCGGACGGACCCGCGCCGGGCACGACCCACGCGAACGGTTCCGCCCCGGCCGCTCCGGCGGGAGGCGGACCCGGCGGCATGGCCGCCGCCATGGCCGGGATGCCCGCCTCGCCCGACCTGCTCGCGAAGGTGGCGGCGCTGCCGCCCGCCACCGACACCCCGGGGGTCAACGAGGCGCGGGCCCGCCTCGTCGAAGAGGAGTTCGGCCTGCGCAGCCTGCTGCGCGGCTTCCGCACCCCGCTGCTGCTCAGCCTCCTGCTGGTGGCCGCGGACGCCATCGCAGGACTGATGCTGCCCGTGCTGATCAGGCACGGCATCGACTCCGGCGTCCGGGAGGCCGCGCTCGGCGCGGTCTGGGCGGCCTCGGCCGCCGGCCTGGTGATCGTCGTCGTCCAGTGGGCGGCGCAGTGGGGTTCCGCGCGGCTGACCGGCAGGACCGGCGAACGCGTCCTCTACACCCTGCGAGTGAAGATCTTCTCGCATCTGCACCGGCTCGGCCTCGACTACTACGAGCGCGAACTGACCGGCCGCATCATGACCCGGATGACCACGGACGTCGACGCTTTGTCGACATTCCTGCAGACCGGACTGGTCACCGCCCTGGTAAGCGTCCTCACCTTCTTCGGCATCCTCGTCGCGCTGCTCGCCCTGGACATGGAGCTGGCGCTGCTGGTCTTCGCGACCCTCCCGCCGCTCGTGCTGGCCACCTGGGTCTTCCGCCGCAAGTCGGTCCGGGCGTACGAACTGGCCCGCGAACGCGTCGCCGTCGTCAACGCGGACCTTCAGGAGAACGTCGCCGGGCTCCGTATCGTGCAGGCCTTCCGGCGCGAACGCGTCGGCGCCGTCCGCTTCGCTGAGCGCAGCAGCTCCTACCGCGAGGCCCGGGTGCGCGGACAGTTCCTGATCTCGGTGTACTTCCCGTTCGTCCAACTGCTGTCCAGCGGTGCGGCCGCGCTGGTACTGATCGTCGGCGCCCAGCGGGTCGGCGCGGGCACGCTGACCGCGGGCGCGCTCGTCGCGTACCTGCTCTACATCGATCTGTTCTTCGCTCCGGTGCAGCAGTTGTCGCAGGTCTTCGACGGATACCAGCAGGCGTCGGTGTCGCTCGGCCGGATCCGCGAACTGCTGCGGGTGCCGAGTACCACCCCGGCCGCGGCCCGTCCACTGCCCGTCCCGTCGCTGCGCGGCGAGATCACCTTCAAGGACGTGCACTTCCGTTACGGGGACGGCGCCGAGGCGCTGAGCGGCGTGGACCTGCGCATCCCGGCCGGGCAGACGGTCGCCTTCGTCGGCGAGACGGGCGCGGGCAAGTCCACGCTGGTCAAACTGGTCGCCCGGTTCTACGACCCGACCGGCGGCGGCGTGCTGGTCGACGGCACCGACATCCGCGAACTGGACATGACGGCCTACCGGCAGCGGCTGGGCGTAGTGCCGCAGGAGCCCTACCTCTTCGCCGGAACGGTGCGCGACTCCATCGCGTACGGGCGGATGGCCGCGACCGACGCGGAGGTCGAGGCCGCGGCGCGTGCCGTCGGCGCGCACGACATGATCGCGACGCTCGACGGCGGCTATCTGCACCTGGTCACCGAGCGCGGCCGCAACCTGTCGGCGGGCCAGCGGCAACTGATAGCCCTGGCCAGGGCCGAGCTTGTCGATCCCGACATCCTGCTGCTGGACGAGGCGACGGCCGCACTGGACCTGGCCACGGAAGGACTGGTCAACCAGGCCGCCGACCGGCTGGCGGTCCGGCGCACCACGCTCGTCGTCGCGCACCGGCTGACCACGGCCGCGCGCGCCGACCGCGTCGTCCTGCTCGATCACGGCCGCGTCATCGAGGACGGCACACATGACGAACTGCTCGCCGCGGACGGGCGATACGCCCACTTGTGGCGCACATTCGTCGGTGAAGTGCGGGCCGCCGCCTGATAAAGCACTGCCGGAACGCCCTCTGGTGGTAAGACCGTCGCTCCCCTAGGTTCTGCGGCAACGTCCGTGAACCCAGGGGAGGGTGCATGCGTAAGGCGCTCAGATGGCTGCTGTCACTGATGCTGCTCGTCGGCGCGACCGGTGCGGTCGGGGCCGGTGCGACGGGGACGGCCACCGCCGCCGGCCGGCCGGACGGCGCGGCCACGGCAAGCACGAACGCCGCCGCGGCGAGCACGGATATCAAGGACCGCATCCTGGCCATACCCGGGATGACCCTCATCGAGGAGAAGCCGGTCACTGGCTACCGGTACTTCGTCCTCAACTACACCCAGCCGATCGACCACCGCCACCCCTGGAAGGGCACCTTCCAGCAGCGGCTGACGGTGCTCCACAAGGCGACCGACCGTCCGACGGTCTTCTTCACCTCCGGCTACGGGCTCTCCACGAACGCGGGCCGGTCGGAGCCGACCCGGCTCATCGACGGGAACCAGGTCTCCATGGAGTACCGGTTCTTCACGCCGTCCCGCCCCGCCGAACCGGCCGACTGGTCCAAGCTCGACATCTGGCAGGCGGCCAGCGACCAGCACCGGATCTTCCAGGCGCTGGACCGCATCTACCACCGCAACTGGATCGACACCGGCGGCAGCAAGGGCGGCATGACCGCCACGTACTTCCGCCGCTTCTACCCGAACGACATGGACGGAACGGTCGCCTACGTCGCGCCCAACGACGTTGTCAACAAGGAGGACTCGGCCTACACGGAGTTCTTCAGGACCGTCGGCAACGCCGACTGCCGCGCCGCGCTCGACGCCGTGCAGCGCGAGGCTCTGGTACGCCGGGACGAGATCGTCGCCCGCTACCAGAAGTACGCCGACGACAACGCGCTGACCTTCACCACCGTGGGCAGCGCCGACAGGGCGTACGAGAACGTCGTGCTGGACCTGGTGTGGGCGTTCTGGCAGTACCACCTGGAGTCGGAGTGCCCGACCGTTCCCAAGCCGGCCGCGACCACCGATGAGCTGTACAGCTTCATCGACACCATCTCCGGCTTCGACTTCTACACCGACCAGGGCCTGGAGTACTACACGCCGTACTTCTACCAGGCAGGCACCCAGCTCGGCGCGCCCACCTTCGCGACCCCGCACCTCAAGGGGCTGCTGCGCTACCCGGGCATCTACCAGCCGCGCTCGTACGTGCCGCGCTCCATCCCGATGACGTTCAAGCCACAGGCGATGCCCGACGTGGACGACTGGGTGCGGCACCACGCCCAGCGGATGCTGTTCGTCTACGGCACGAACGACCCGTGGGGCGCGGAGCCGTTCCGCCTCGGGAAGGGCGCGAAGGACTCCTTCGTGATGTGGGCGCCCGGCGCCAACCACGGCGCGAACATCGCCGCGCTCAACCCCGCGGACAACGCCAAGGCGACCGCCGAGGTGCTGAAGTGGGCGGGCGTCACCCCGGCCACGACGCGCACGCCGTCGTTCGACGCGAAGCTCGACGTGCCGGACGACGTGCTGGAACGCCACCCGCTGTAGGGCGGACGCGGACGTGATCACGGGTCCGGTGCGGGCCGGTGCGGACCGGAGCGGACCCGGGATCACGGACGATCAGGTACGTGGCCGAGCGATCACGAGGACGAGGGCGCGGCTCACAGCCGGCGGGCACACCCGATGCCCGCCTGCCCGACGCCCACGAACAGGGCCGTCCCCCGCGGGCATCCCGCCCGGTCGGGCGCGATCGAGTCCACCCGGTACCCGGGCTCGTTCCGGCTGGATCCGTCGCAGGCCGTCTCCTTCACCTGACCGGCACCCGCCAGGTAGACGCAGTCGCCGACGATGGTGCGCGGCCCACCGCCCGCCCCCGGGTCACCGGGGTGCGGGCCCTCGCGCTTGCGCATGCAGGCGTAGCCCGGCGCCCGGCCCGACGACACGGTCAGGACGAAGTCGGTCGTCTCCGGACAGCGGTTCCCCGCCCGTACGGTCGCTGCCGTCGAGGTCGCCCGGGTGTCCGGCAACGCCGCAGGCGATGACGCCACTGCCGGCGATGACGCGTCCGCCGACGGTGACGCGTCCGGCAGCAGACCGTGGAAACGGATCGTGACCTGGGCGATGGCGTTCGGGTTCGAGCACGCCACCTCCCGGTACGAGCCCAGCGGATCGCTCTGCGCACACGCGCCCGTCGCGAGGAACGTCCCCGCGGTGCCCGCGGACGTCAGCGTCGGTGAGGGGGTGCCGGATGGCACCTCCGCCCCGCCGCCCTCCGCCCCGCTGCTCGCCGCCCCCTGGAACGGCGCGCAGGCGCCCAGCGCGGGGAGGAGAGCGAGTGCGAGCAGGACGACCGCCGATGTCACCGCAGTATGCAGAAACGATTCGAAATGGCCGTATGCGCGCATGATGGCCCCCCTGAGATCGGCCGGGCAAGATGCACCCATACGTCAGGGTAGGGGGTGGAACCGGCGGAGGGGAGGTCCCGGCGGGTTCGAGTTGGACGCTTGCTTTCGGGAGGGACCGATACCTGATGTGACCTGTTCATCGGGTGCCTGGTCTACCGGTATTTCAGCCCGTGTCCGATCGGGTAGAGCACCTGTCCCGGATCGTCCGCGCGCGGCACCGCCACCGGCAGCTGGCCCGTCGGAGCCATCCGTCCGGCAATGACCCGCGCCACCGCGCGCATCGACACATCGGTCCAGCCGTACACCGCCAGCCCGGCCGCGACGCCGCTGAGCCACGCGATGTCGTACGGGTTGCGGATGGCGATCTGGACGACCGGGACTCCGGTGGCCACCAGCGCCTCGACCAGGGCGATCTGACCGGTCGAAGCCCCCGTGACGTTGTACGTCCCGATGACGATGCCGTCCTTGCCGTGGGCGGCGGCGACGGCCTGGTCGATGACGGCCCGGCCGGGCGAGGTGCCGGTGGGCAGGGCCTGCGCGGGGTGGCCGAGGTCGGTGAGCGCCCTGGCGAGCACGGAGGTCGGCGGTCCGCCGGTGCCGGAAGGCGCGGCCGGATCCGCACCGACGACGAGCAGTTGCCGGTGGGCGCGGCGCGGCAGCGGCAGGGCCCGGGAGGGGTTCGAGAGCAGGGTGACGGTACGGTCCGTGATCCGGTCGGCGGTCGCGAGGTGCGAGCGGCTGCCGACCGCCCGGTCGACGCCCTGATGGGTGACGTACGGGTTGCGGAACAGGCCGTTGCGGGCCTTGAGTTCGAGGATCCGGACGAGAGACTCGTCGATCCGCTCCTCGGTGATCTCCCCGGACGCCACCGCGTCGAGTACCGCGTTCCAGGCGACGTCGAGGAGCGGCGGGTTCAGCAGTTGGTCGGCGCCGGCCTTGAGGGCGAGCACGGGCACCCGGTCGTCGCCGTACTTCTGCCGCACGCCGGCCATGCCGAGCGAATCGGTGATCACGACTCCGTCGTAGCCGAGTTCTTCGCGGAGGATCCCGGTGAGGATGGGGTGGGAGAGGGTGGCGGGGTCCCCCGAGTCGTCGAGTGCGGGGACCAGGATGTGGGCCGTCATGATCGAGTCGATCCCGGCGGCGATCGCGGCCCGGAAGGGCGGTGCGTCGATCCGCCGCCACTCGTCGGGCGAGTGGGTGATGACCGGCAGCTCGAAGTGGCTGTCGGTGCCGGTGTCGCCGTGGCCGGGGAAGTGTTTGGCCGTGGAGGCGATCCCGGCCCCCTGATAGCCCCTGACCTGGGCCGCCGTCAGAGCGGCGACGGCCTGCGGATCACCGCCGAAGGACCGTACGCCGATCACGGGGTTGGCCGGATTGATGTTCACGTCCGCGACGGGGGAGAAGTTCTGGTTGACGCCCATGGCGCCGAGCTCGGTACCGATGACCCGGGCGGCGGCGCGGGCGTCGTGCGGATCCCCGTCGGCGCCCAGCGCCATCCCGCCGGGGAAGAGCGTCGCGGGCGAGCCGATCCTGGCGACCGCGCCCTGCTCCTGGTCGATGGAGATCAGCAGCGGGATCGGGGTCCCGTGGGCCAGACCGGCGCGCTGGATGCCGTTGGAGAGGTCGGCGATCTGGTGCGGGTCCCGGGTGTTGTGGGCCCAGGCGAAGTAGATGATCCCGCCGAGGTGGTACTTGGCGATCAGCTCGGCGGCGTTGGAGACGCCCATCTCGTTCTGATTGGACGCGACGTCCGCGGCGTCGGGGGCGGTGGCGGAGTGGCCGTAGACCCGCATGACGAAGAGCTGGCCGACCTTCTCCGCGCGGCTCATCCGCGCGATGATCGCGCGGATGAGCCTGCGGTCGGGGGCGGCGGCCCGGGCCGCAGGGACACCGGCGGCGAAGGCGCCCGCCGTGACGGCGGTGGCGGCCGCGGTGGCGAGGACGGTTCGGCGGGATGGCTGATGGTGCATGTCGAACTCCTTCCGGCTGGAGGAGATGAGCACGCTGAAAGTTTTCTTCAGTTAGAACGGATAGCCGGAAAGTTTTCGTCAGTCAATGGCCGTGACGCGAGTCGGCAGCACATTCACCGGGACGGCCAGCACCGCCGCGTAGTACTCGGGCCGGATGCAGCGGATGTTCTCGCCCCCGGTCGGCGACGCCGACACCCGCCCCTCGGCCGAGATGGTGAGCGTGGCGCCGGTGGGCCGGCAGCCGGACAGCTGGAATCCGAAGCGCCGCTCGCCGCTCTGGGGCGGGTGCGCGGCCAACTGTGCGCGTACGGCGGAGGCGCCGCCGCCGGGCAGACCCGCCAGGTAGGCGTTGAGCTGGGCGGCCTGGGTCACTTCCGAACCCTTGGACTTCTGGCCCTGCGCGATCACCGCGTCGAGGTGCGTGAACGCCACCGTCGTGCCGGGGCCGGCCGGGGTGGCCGCCTGGCGTCCCGCCCCGAACACCGGGTGCTTCGGCATACGGTCGCGCGGCACCTCGAAGACCGCCGTGACCTGGTGGGCGACGAGGCACTCGGGCGGCGGCTTCGGCCCGCTGACCCCGAGCGTCAGCCGGTCGCCGCTGGCGAGCAGCGCGACCCCGGTGGCCTGCCCGCAGCCGGTGGTCTCCACCCAGCCCACGAGCACATTGCGCGAGAAGTCGGTCTTCTGGCTCCGCGCGGCGATCTCGCGGGCCGCCGCCGGGTCGGAGCCCGCGAACCAGCTCGGGAAGCGGGACAGCTCGAGTTCACTGGTGACCACCGAGTGCACGGCCGGCGGTCGGTGCACCCCGGCGGAGAGGTACACGACCCGGGACTCGATCCCATGGGTCCCGGAGGGGACGGGGACGGTCGCGGTACCGCCGGACGGCGGACCGGTCGACGGGCCGGAGGACGGACCGGCCGTTGGCGAACCACCGGTCGACGGGGGAACCCCCGTCGCCGACGTGGAGGGGCTGTGGTCGCCCCCGGCGCTGTCGGACGGCGCGCCGGCGGCGGGACGGTCCTGGCCGCAGGCGGCGGACAGGACTGTCAGTGACGCGGCCAGCACCGCGACCGACACGGCTCTACGGAGCTTCTTCAGCAGCATGTGGCTTGGACGGGCGGATTCCACGACCGGTTCCGTGCGATGGCTGAACATGGCTCCATCGTGGGGTCGCCCGAGGTCAACGGGCGGTGTGCGACGCGCCGCTTGGCCGAAAGCGCACGAGACTCCGCCCGAACCGCCCCCGTGGGGAACCGCCGAACCGCCCCGTGGGGACCGCCCTGCCGGCGCCGCGTCACGCCGAGCTGGCGAGCAACCGGGACAGGTGCTGCCGGGCGGGGGACAGCAGCTCCGGAAGGTCCGCGACCTGCGGGTACCAGCGCTTCTCGTACTCCCAGCACAGCCAGCCGTCCCAGTCCCCCCGGCTCAGCACCTCCACGGTCTCGGCCAGCGGCAGCACGCCCTTCCCGAGCGGCAGCGGTGTGGTGTCCTCGGCCGAAGCGATGTCCTTGACCTGCACGTATCCCAGGTGTGGGGCGAGTACGGGGTAGGTCTCGGACGGCTGTTCACCACCGCGCCAGGTGTGCATCACGTCCCAGATCGCACCCACGCTGCCGTGCCCGACCAGCCCCAGGATCCGGGCCGCGGCCGCCCCGGTCGCGTGCGAGTCGTGCGTCTCGAGCAGCACCTTCACCCCGAGGCGGGCGGCGTCCGGCGCGACCGCCGCCAGACGGCGCGCCGCGTACAGGTCCGCCTCCTCCGCGGGAAGATCCCCGCCGCCCGGGAAGACCCGCACGAACGGAGCGCCGAGATCGGCCGCGAGTTCCAGGTTGGCCCGCAGGTCCGCCAGCACCGGTTCGTCGTCGCCCGGCGCGGCGACCTTGGCGTAGGCCGCCACCGTGAGGATCTCCACCCCCGACTTCTCGAACTCGGCCACAACCGCTTCCCGTTCCGCCGCCGACAGGCCGGTGTGGACGGGTTCCTCGGCGTTGGCCCGGATCTCCACACCGTGGAAACCATGCTCGGCGGCGAGGCGGACGACCTGCTCGATGGGGAGGGCGGGGACACCTAGTGTGGAGAACGCGAGCTTCATCCGCCGGACACTAGGCACCGCGCGGAGCATGGTCAACCTCCGACGGCACCGGTCGTCGCGCGCCGCCGTTATCCGGCCTGAAGCGCCGGATGCCGGTTCTGTCCCAGCAGGCCCTTGCAGGCGTCCCACCGGCGTCCCACGGCTCCCGGTCCCACCCCGTCCAGGGCGTCCCATGGCCCCGGCCCCGCCATATCCGGGGCGCCCCACGGCTCCAGCGATGTCCCACGGCTGCCGGGGTGCCTCACGGCTCCCAGAGCTGTGACCTCACGCGGAGCCCGCGCGCGGTCCCGCCGTGGAGGCCCGCACCATCAGCTCGGTGCGGATCGTCGCGAGGCCGCCGGGCGGCGGCGCCTGGCGTCCCATGACGAGGCGGCCGGCCCGCGCGCCCGCCTCCTGCAGCGGGATGCGCACCGTTGTCAGGGCCGGTGCGGTGTCCACGCTGAACGGAAGATCGTCGAATCCCGCCACCGAGACGTCGTCCGGAATGCGGAGCCCCTGGTCGCGCACGGCGGCGCACACGCCCAGCGCGACCGTGTCGTTGGCGGCGAGGACGGCGGTCAGCGAAGGCTCCCTGCGGAGGAGTTCCAGCGCCGCGTCGTAGCCGGAGGAGCGGTCGTACGAGCCGTGCACCGTGAGCCGGTCGACGGCGGGGCCGGCGGACGGCAGGCCGTGGTCCGCCAGCGCCGCCCGGTGGCCTTCCAGCCGGTGCCGGGTGGTGGTGCGGTCGGCGGGACCCGCGACGTACCCGATCCGGCGGTGGCCGAGGGAGAGCAGGTGCTCCGTGAGCCGCCGCGCGCCACCGTGGTTGTCGAACGCGACGGTCGCGACGGGGATCTCCGTGCCCGGATGGTCCAGCGGCGGCCGCCCGCACAGCACGATCCGCGTGCCGGACCCGGCGAGCCGGGCGAGCCGGGCGGCGACCGCCGCGCTGTGCTCGGCGCCCTCGACCGCGCCCCCGGTGATCACCACTCCGGCGGCGCGCTGGCGCTCCAGCAGCGTCAGGTAGGTCAGTTCGGCCTCGGGGGAGCCGCCGGTGTTGCAGACCACCGCGAGCTTGCCGCCGCCGGGCGCGGACGAGTCGCTGATCTCGGCCTGGACCGCGCTGGCGATCAGTCCGAAGAACGGGTCCGCGACATCGTTGACCAGTACGCCGACCAGGTCGGAGGTGGCGGCCGCGAGACCCCTGGCCTGCCCGTTCACCACATAGTCCAGGTCTTCGACGGCTCGCTGCACGCGTTCGCGCGTGCTGCCCGCGACCGGGTAGTTGCCGTTGAGGACACGCGAGACGGTCGCGGACGACACCCCGGCGCGCGCCGCGACATCGGCGAGGGTCACTGCCATCTGCGTCCGTACCTCCTGCTGGCCGTTCCGGGACCGCACCGCCCGTTGCCGGACATGTTCTCACCTTGTCGGATCGGCCCGCTTCCGGCTAGCGTGCCAGAGAAGAAAGCGCTTGCTATCGCTTGACGGGCGGTAGCGGCCGAAGGGGAGGACCCAACGTGACACGCAGGACAGTGCGGATCGCCATGAACGGCGTCACGGGCCGCATGGGCTACCGCCAACACCTCGTCCGCTCGATCCTGAGCCTGCGCGAGCAGGGCGGACTCGACCTCGGGGACGGGACGACGCTGTGGCCCGAGCCGGTCCTCGTCGGCCGTCGGGAGCACGCGCTGCGCGCGATGGCGGACCGGCACGGACTGGAACACATCTCCACCGACCTCGACGCCGTCCTGGCCGACCCGACCATCGAGATCTACTTCGACGCCCAGGTCACCTCGGCGCGCGAGGAGTCGGTGCGCAAGGCCATCGCCGCCGGAAAGCACATCTACTGCGAGAAGCCCACCGCGACCTCCCTGGAGAGTGCGCTGGAGCTGGCCCGGCTCGCCACCGCCGCCGGCGTCAAGCACGGCGTGGTCCAGGACAAGCTCTTCCTCCCCGGCCTGCTCAAGCTCAAGCGGCTCATCGACGGCGGCTTCTTCGGCCAGATCCTCTCGATCCGCGGCGAGTTCGGCTACTGGGTCTTCGAGGGCGACTGGCAGAGCGCCCAGCGGCCCTCCTGGAACTACCGTTCCCAGGACGGCGGCGGCATCGTCGTCGACATGTTCCCGCACTGGGAGTACGTCCTCCACGAGCTGTTCGGGCAGGTCAGAACCGTGCAGGCGCTGACCGCCACGCACATCCCGCGGCGCTGGGACGAGGACGGCAAGCCGTACGACGCGACCGCCGACGACGCCGCGTACGGCATCTTCCAGCTCGACGGCGGCGCCATCGCCCAGATCAACTCCTCCTGGACGGTGCGCGTCAACCGTGACGAACTGGTGGAGTTCCAGGTCGACGGCACGCACGGCTCGGCCGTCGCGGGTCTGCGGGACTGCCGTGTGCAGCACCGCTCCGCCACCCCCAAGCCGGTCTGGAACCCGGACCTCCCGGTCACCGAGCCCTTCCGCGACCAGTGGCAGGCGGTCCCGGACAATGGCGAGTTCACCAACGGATTCAAGAGCCAGTGGGAGCTGTTCCTGCGCCACGTGGTGCTCGACGAGCCCTGGCGGTGGGACCTGCTGGCCGGCGCGCGCGGTGTCCAGCTCGCCGAGCTGGGACTGAAGTCGTCCGCCGAGGGCCGGCGCTTCGACGTCCCGGAGCTCTCCCTGTGAGCGGCCGGACCATCGGGCTCCCGGGCGCCACCGGCGAACTGCGCACCTATGTGCCGCGTACCGAGCCCGTCGTCCACTCCCAGGGCGGTGAACTGCGCAGCCGGGTCGTCTACTCGGCCGCGCACGTCGTCGCGGACCCGTGGCGCAGCGCCCCCGACGAGCCGGCGGCCATCGACTGGGACGCCACCCTCGCGTTCCGCCGCCACCTGTGGTCGCAGGGGCTGGGTGTCGCCGAGGCGATGGACACCGCCCAGCGCGGGATGGGTCTGGACTGGGCCGCCGCGGCCGAACTGATCCGCCGCTCCTCGGCCGAGGCCCGGGCGGCCGGGGGCCGCATCGCCTGCGGCGTCGGCACGGACCAGCTCGTCCCGCCCGCAAGCACGCTCTCCGAGGTCACCGCCGCCTACGAGGAGCAGCTCGCCGTCGTGGAGGAGTCCGGATCGCAGGCCGTCCTCATGGCGTCCCGTGCGCTGGCCGCCCTGGCCAAGGGCCCCGACGACTACGCCGAGGTCTACAGCCATCTGCTGCGCCAGTCCGCGGAACCGGTCGTTCTGCACTGGCTCGGCCCGATGTTCGATCCCGCCCTGGCCGGCTACTGGGGCAGCGCGGACCTCGACGCGGCCACGGAGACGTTCCTGGACGTCATCGCCGCCCACCCCGACAAGGTCGACGGGATCAAGGTGTCGCTGCTCGACGCCCGGCGTGAGGTGGAACTGCGGCGCCGGCTGCCCAAGGGCGTGCGCTGCTACACCGGCGACGACTTCAACTATCCCGAGCTGATCGAGGGCGACGAGCAGGGCTTCAGCCACGCGCTGCTCGGCATCTTCGACCCGCTGGCGCCGCTCGCCGCGGCCGCCGTGCGCACCCTGGACACCGGGGACACGGCCGGGTTCCGCGCGCTTCTCGACCCGACCGTCGAGTTGTCGCGGCACCTGTTCGGCGCTCCGACGCGCTACTACAAGACCGGGGTGGTGTTCCTGGCCTGGCTGGCGGGCCACCAGTCGCACTTCACGATGGTGGGCGGACTGCAGTCGGCACGCTCCCTCCCGCACCTGGCGCGCGCCTACGAGCTGGCCGACGGCCTCGGCCTGTTCCCGGACCCGGCGCTGGCCGAGGCCCGGATGCGGCAGCTGCTCGTGATCCACGGGGTGCCGGCATGAGCGCCGACGGTACGAAAGCTTCCGGCGCGCCGGCCGGCGACCTGGCACGGCTGAGCATCAACCAGGAGACCGTCAAACAGTGGTCGCTGCCCGAGCTGGCGGCGGGTTGCGCCGCACTCGGTGTGCCCGCTGTGGGCCTCTGGCGGGCGCCGGTGCAGGAGTACGGCGTCGAGCGGGCGGCTCGGCTGATGCGGGAAACCGGCCTCCAGGTGACGTCCTTGTGCCGCGGCGGCTTCTTCACCGCGAGCGATCCCGTCGCCCGGCGGGCGGCGATGGACGACAACCGGGCCGCGATCGACGAGGCGGCCGTTCTGGAAACCGGCACCCTGGTGCTGGTTTCGGGCGGACTGCCATCAGGAGAGCGCGATATCGCGGCTGCCCGGGAACGGGTCGCCGACGCGCTGGCCGAGCTGGCTCCGTACGCCGCCGAGCGGTCGGTCCGGCTGGCGATCGAACCGCTGCACCCGATGTACGCGTCGGACCGGTGCGTCGTCTCCACGCTCGGCCAGGCGCTGGACATCGCGGAGCGCCTCCCCGCCGAGCAGGTCGGGGTCGTCGTGGACACCTACCACTTGTGGTGGGACGACCGGGTCCCGGCACAGATCGCCCGCGCCGGGGCGGCCGGCAGGATCGCGGCCTTCCAGCTCGCGGACTGGGTCACCCCGTTGCCCGAGGGCGTGTTGCTGGGCCGGGGTCAGCTGGGCGACGGCTGCGTCGACCTGCGCGGATTCCGGGAGCAGGTCGACGCGGCGGGATATTCGGGCGCCGTGGAGGTGGAGATCTTCAACCCCGCTCTATGGGCGCGGGACGGCGCCGAAGTGGTCGCGGAGATCGCCCGCAGGTACCGCGAACACGTGCTCTGAAGAATCTTCAAAATATTTCTGTCAGACGTACAACCCTTCTGGGGGGTGGTCGGTCTTATAGGCATCAAGGTTCCCGGGAGGGGTTCGGGGAACTGAGGTAGTGATATGCGCCCGAGGGGGGCTTCGGGGGTAGTAGGGGGGAAACGCAAAGGGGTCCGGCTCACGCCGGACCCCTTTCGTCTGCTCGGTGGCGGGTCGCCGTCACCCGGGCTCATCTCTTGGATCGGGCCCGCTTGGCGAGCACCGTCGCCACCACGGGGATGACGAGTTCGAGGGCTCCGGCGACGGCCGCGACCGGCAGGCCGGTCTTCTTCGACACGGCCCGGGAGGCCGGTGCCGTCACCTTGCGCAGTACGGCGACCAGCATGCCGCCGCCCGCCGCGGAAGCGGGCCCGCCGAGCCCGGCGAAACCCACGGCCCCGGCCGGCGGCTCGGGTTCGGTGGCCGCCTGTTCCAGGGCCTGGCTGAGTTCCGCGGTGCCGCCCGGTGTGACCGCGTCGTCGGTGAGGACCCCGGTCAGGGAGGTGACCGACGTCCCGACGAGCTTCCGGGCCGATTCCGGGTCGGTGCCCAGCACTCCGGCGATCTCCTGGATCTGGTCGTCGCCGAGTTCGGCCAGCACTTCGTTCTGCAGCGGTTGCTCGCTCATACTCCGGACGCTACGCGCGAAGTCCGCCGCGGGCCCGTGATGGTCGGCCGAACGCGTCAGGGCCGCCGGATCCGGCGGCGGTATCGATGAGGCCCGGCCGCCGCCGAGAGCGGGGCCGCGGCGGTGCGCCGCGGGTTGTCCACAGGCGGACCCGGAGTGTCGGGGGCAGACGGTACCTTCGGAGCAGATCACCGGCGAGCGGCCACTGGACTGCTGCGGGGCGCTGCTGGGGGAGGGGAGGCCGGGCCATGGGGGACGCGCGACTTGCCGTGCTCGAAGCCGTCCTGGAGCGGATCACCTACGCCAACGAGGACAACGGCTACACGGTCGCACGGGTCGACACGGGCCGGGGCGCCGGCGATCTGCTGACCGTGGTCGGCGCCCTGTTGGGGGCGCAGCCGGGCGAGTCACTGCGGATGGAGGGCCATTGGGGCTCCCACCCGCAGTACGGCAAGCAGTTCACCGTCGAGAACTACACGACCGTCCTGCCCGCGACGATCCAGGGGATACGCCGGTACCTCGGTTCGGGACTGATCAAGGGGATCGGGCCCAAGATCGCCGACCGGATCGTGGAGCACTTCGGCACCGACACCCTGGAGGTCATCGAGGGTGCGCCGAAGCGCTTGATCGAAGTGCCGGGGCTCGGTCCCAAGCGGACCAAAATGATCGCGGTCGCCTGGGAGGAGCAGAAGGCGATCAAGGAGGTGATGGTCTTCCTCCAGGGGGTGGGGGTCTCCACGTCCATCGCCGTGCGCATCTACAAGAACTACGGCGACGCGTCGATCTCCGTGGTGAAGAACCAGCCCTACCGGCTGGCCGCCGACGTGTGGGGCATCGGGTTCCTGACCGCCGACCGGATCGCCCAGGCGGTGGGGATACCCCACGACAGCCCGGAGCGGGTCAAGGCCGGGCTCCAGTACGCGCTGTCGCAGGCCACCGACAGCGGGAACTGCTTCCTGCCCGAGGAACAGTTGCTCTCGGACTCCGTCAAGCTGCTGCAGGTGGATGCCGGACTGGTGATCGACTGCCTCGCGGAGCTGGTGGGCGAGGAGGGCGTGGTGCGGGAATCGGTGCCGGATCCGGAGGGCGGCGATCCGGTGCGGGCGGTGTACCTGGTGCCGTTCCACCGGGCGGAGATCTCCCTGGCCGGCCAGCTGCTCAGGCTGCTGCGGGGGCCGGAGGACCGGTTGCCGCTGTTCCAGGACGTCCAGTGGGACAAGGCCCTGACCTGGCTGGCGGGCCGCACGGGCGCGGACCTGGCGCCGGAGCAGCAGCAGGCGGTGCGGCTGGCGCTGACGGAGAAGGTCGCGGTGCTGACCGGCGGCCCCGGCTGCGGCAAGTCGTTCACCGTGCGTTCGGTGGTGACCCTGGCGCAGGCGAAGAAGGCCAAGGTGGTGCTGGCCGCGCCGACCGGCCGTGCCGCCAAGCGGCTGTCCGAGCTGACCGGCATGGAGGCGTCGACCGTGCACCGGCTGCTGGAGCTCAAACCCGGCGGCGACGCGGCCTACGACAAGGACCGGCCGCTGGACGCGGACCTGGTGGTGGTGGACGAGGCCTCGATGCTGGACCTGCTGCTCGCGAACAAGCTGGCCAAGGCGGTGCCACCGGGCGCGCACCTGCTGTTCGTGGGGGATGTGGACCAGCTGCCGAGCGTCGGCGCCGGCGAGGTGCTGCGGGACCTCCTGGCCCCGGGCAGCCCGGTCCCGGCCGTGCGGCTCACCCAGATCTTCCGCCAGGCCCAGCAGTCGGGGGTGGTGACCAACGCCCACCGGATCAATTCCGGGGTTCCACCGATCACCCAGGGGCTGCCCGACTTCTTCCTCTTCCCGGAGGAGGACACCGAGGAGGCGGGGCGGCTGACGGTGGAGGTGGCGGCCCGGCGGATCCCCGCGAAGTTCGGACTCGACCCGCGCCGGGACATCCAGGTGCTCGCGCCCATGCACCGGGGCCCGGCGGGCGCCGGCGCGTTGAACGGCCTCCTCCAGCAGGCGATCACTCCGGCCCGCCCGGATCTCCCGGAGCGCAGGTTCGGCGGCCGGACGTTCCGCGTCGGCGACAAGGTCACCCAGATCCGCAACAACTACGAGAAGGGGGAGAACGGCGTCTTCAACGGGACGGTCGGCGTCGTCACCGCGCTGGACACCGTGGAGCAGAAACTGACCGTGCTCACCGATGAGGACGAAGAGATTCCGTACGACTTCGACGAGCTGGACGAGCTGTCCCACGCGTACGCCGTGACGATCCACCGCTCCCAGGGCAGCGAGTACCCGGCCGTGGTGATCCCGGTCACGACCGGGGCATGGATGATGTTGCAGCGGAACCTGCTGTATACGGCTGTTACCAGGGCGAAACGCCTGGTGGTTCTGGTCGGGTCGCGCAAGGCGATAGCCCAGGCGGTACGTACCGTCTCGGCCGGTCGGCGCTTCACCGCGTTGGATCACCGGCTCTCCCAGGGCGCGAAATAGGCACTCCGTGCCATGGTTCGGCCCTATGGCCGACCCCGAGTGCACGCGCCAGTGCCAAATGGGGGACAGTGGACCTAGTCAGGGCACCTCGAAGAAGAGGCAAAACCGTCGGTGAGGGAATGACGTGAGCGACAACTCTGTAGTACTGCGGTACGGGGACAGCGAGCACAGCTACCCGGTGGTCGACAGCACTGTCGGCGACAAGGGCTTCGACATCGGCAAGCTGCGCGCCGACACCGGTCTGGTCACCCTGGACAGTGGGTACGGCAACACCGCGGCCTACAAGTCCGCGATCACTTTCCTTGACGGTGAAGAGGGCATCCTTCGCTACCGCGGTTACCCCATCGAGCAGCTCGCCGAACGTGGCAGCTTCATCGAGACCGCGTATCTGTTGATCAACGGTGAGCTCCCGACCGTCGATGAACTTTCCACCTTCAAGGGTGAAATTACTCAGCACACGCTGCTGCACGAGGACGTCAAACGGTTCTACGACGGCTTCCCGCGCGACGCCCACCCGATGGCGATGCTGTCGTCCGTGGTCAGCGCGCTGTCGACGTTCTACCAGGACAGCCACAACCCCTTCGATCCGCAGCAGCGCCACCTGTCCACGATCCGGCTGCTCGCCAAGCTGCCGACCATCGCGGCCTACGCGTTCAAGAAGTCCGTCGGCCAGCCGGTGGTCTACCCGCGCAACGATCTCGGCTACGTCGAGAACTTCCTGCGCATGACCTTCTCGGTTCCGGCCGAGGAGTACGAGCTCAACCCGGTCGTGGTGGGTGCGCTCGACAAGCTCCTGATCCTGCACGCGGACCACGAGCAGAACTGCTCGACCTCGACGGTCCGGCTGGTCGGTTCCTCGCAGGCGAACCAGTTCGCCTCGATCTCGGCCGGCATCAGCGCTCTGTGGGGCCCGCTGCACGGCGGCGCCAACCAGTCGGTGCTGGAGATGCTCGAGGGCATCAAGAACGACGGTGGCGACGTCGACGCCTTCATCCGCAAGGTGAAGAACAAGGAAGACGGCGTGAAGCTCATGGGCTTCGGGCACCGCGTCTACAAGAACTTCGACCCCCGGGCGAAGATCATCAAGGCGGCGGCGCACGACGTCCTCTCCGCTCTCGGCAAGTCCGACGAGCTGCTGGACATCGCGCTCAAGCTCGAGGAGCACGCGCTCAGCGACGACTACTTCGTGTCGCGCAAGCTCTACCCGAACGTGGACTTCTACACGGGTCTGATCTACCGCGCCATGGGCTTCCCGACCACCATGTTCACGGTGCTCTTCGCGCTCGGCCGGCTCCCCGGCTGGATCGCGCAGTGGCACGAGATGATCAAGGAGCCCGGATCCCGTATCGGCCGTCCGCGCCAGATCTACACGGGCGTCGAGCTGCGGGACTACCTCCCGGTCGAGTCCCGCTGACCGAAAGCGGCCCGCCGCGCGTCCTCCGGCGGCGTATGCCGGCACGGACGCCGCGGCGGACAGCTCGCGGAGCATGAAGAACAGGGCATGAAGAAGCGCCCCGCGCTAGATCCCCCCACGGGTCCGGCGCGGGGCGCTCCCGTCCCCCGGATCGGATCCCCCCACGGGTCCGTACCGGGTGCTGGGTGACGCGCTATGCCGGGACGAGAAAGTCCGAGAGGGCCGCTCAAGCTCTCCGGGCACTTTCGCCCCGGCGACGCGATTGGGCCGTCCCCCAAGACGACCCGCTCTTTCATCTCACCAACGCTCCCCGGGAGCGTGGTGTTCCCTTCCATAGACCCACGAGTGGCGGTAATGGTTACGTTCCATTCGGTGTGATCTACGTCTCTTTTTTGACGCCCGCCCCCACGCGCGGCCCGAAACGGCCGATCCCGTAGCGTGCTGTCACTTCCTGAGGGGCGGAGCGCATGGCACAGAACGAGGCAGTGGGCCGGAACATCGTCGTGACAGGCGGCGGTACGGGCATCGGCCGGTCCATCGCGACCCGGCTCGCCGGGTCGGGGGACCGGGTCACGATCGTCGGCCGCCGCCGGGAGGTGCTCCGGGCCACCACCGAGGAACTGCGCGGCGAGCACGGTCTCCATGTCACCCCCGTCGACTGCGACCTCGCTGATCCCGACCAGGTGGAGGCGGCGCTGCCCCGGCTCCCGGACCGCGTCGACGTGCTCGTGAACAACGCCGGCAGTCGCGAGCTGTCGACCGGGTCGGGGCCCCAGGGGGTGCGGGCCCGCTGGCGCGGGGACTTCGAGCGCAACGTGCTGACCGCGGTGCTGCTGACCGAGTCCCTGCGCGACCGGCTCACCACGGACGGCGGCCGGGTGATCACCGTGACCTCGGTCGCGGCGCTGCGCGGCGGCGGCTCGTACGGCGCGTCCAAGGCCGCCCTGCACGCCTGGAACCACTCGCTGGCGGCCCAGCTCGGCCCGCAGGGCGTCACGTGCAACATCGTCGCCCCGGGAACGGTCGCCGGCACCGAGTTCTTCGGGGCGCGGCTCGACGACGCGGAACTGACGCGCCGGGCCGGCCGTACCCTCGTCGGCCGGGTGGGCAAGCCCGCCGACGTGGCGGCCGCCGTGGTGTTCCTGGCCTCTCCCGAGGCGGGCTTCATCACCGGCGAGATCCTGCAGTGCAACGGCGGCGAGCTGCTCGGCCGGTAGAGGGCGCCCGTCCGGCGGGAGAGCCGTCACGGTCCTCAGTAGTCCCCTGGGCCCTGCCGATTCCCGGCTCTGCGACCAGAGGTGGAGTCGGGGCAGTCCCTGGGGATGACGTGATCCTGGCAATCCCCTGGGAATCCCCCTATCAGCACGAAACTCTCTTGCAGCGCTCCAGTCGCCCCTGCCAGCTTGGGGATACGGGAGGGAAGAGGGGCAGCCCCATGGACGTTGCACAGCTTGTGTCGTCACTCGACTTCACCGCCGGTCTCGTCGAGCACCTGCGGGGTGGAAACGTTGTGTGGGCGTACGTGCTGCTGGCCGCGACCACGCTGCCGCCGCTCGTGCCCAACGCCGTGCTGCTGGTCACCGGCGGCGTTCTGGCGGCCCAGGGCCGGTTGGACCTCACCCTCGTTCTCCTGGTCGTCGCGCTGAGCGCGCTCGTCGGCGACATGCTGATCCACCGCACCGGACGGGCTGTGAGCGGCCGTGTCGTGTCCCGCATCCACCGCAGACCGCGGCAGGCAGCCCTGCTGCGGTGGGCCGCGCTGCGCATACAGCGGCAGGGGGTGCCCTTCGTCATCGCCGTGCGCTTCCTGCCGAGCGGCCGCCTGATCGGCGGCCTCGCCGCGGGAGTCGTCCGCTATCCGGCCCGCCGGTACCTGGCCGGAGCGGGTGTGGCCGAGGCGGTGTGGGCCACCTACTCCGTCGGGGTCGGCTACTTCAGCGGCCGCGCGGCCTCGAACTCCCTGTACGCCGTCGGCCTCGGCCTCGGTGTCTCCCTGCTGGTGGCGGGCGTGGGCGTGCTGGCCCAATGGGTCTCCCGGACCAGGGAGCGCCGTCAGGTCCCGAGGTCCGTTCCCGCGGCTCTGCCTGCCGGTTTCCCGGCTCCGGCGCTCGTTCGGGCCCCCGGCCGGACGCCGTCCCTTCCGGTGCGGACGTCGGGCCGGACCTCGGCCGTCCGGCCGCAGGACGCCGTGGACAAAGATTTCTGCGAATCCGCGGGGCGGGGTCACTAGCCCTAGGGCGGCCGTGGCCGACCCGGCTCAGTGGTGGCCGAGCGGCGGGCGGGACTCGGTGCCGACGTACGGGGCCAGGTAGCGGTACAGCAGCCCTTTCAACTCCTTGATGTACGCCTCCTGTTCCGCGCCTTCCTGCGCGAGGACGAGCTCCAGGCCGGTCTTGAACATCGCGAACGCGATCTCGGCGATGCGGGCGCGGTCCGCGGCCGTGAGCAGCGGCGCGCGCAACTCGATCAGCTGGTCGACCCGTTCCAGCAGGGAGGCGTGCAGCTGATCGTGCCCGTCGGTGACCTGACCCGGGGTGTCGGGGCCCTTGATCAGGGCGAGGAAGGCCGGGTTGGCGCAGTTGAAGTCGATGAAGGGGTCGACGATCCGGTCGATCATCTCGGAGAGCGGCAGCGCGGCGTTCTCGGGCGTGAAGACCACACCGTGGGCCTGCTGCATCTGCTGGATGAGCCGGCCGCCCAGCTCGACCGCGATGGCCTCCTTGTTGGGGAAGAACTGGTAGAGCGTGCCCGGTGAGACGCCGGCCTCGCGGGCGATGGCGTTGGTACTCGCGGCCCGGTAGCCGGACGCGCAGAACACGCTCGCGGCCGCTTCCAGCAGCTGCGTCACCCGCCGCTCTCCGCGCGCCTGGCGACGGCGCGGCTTCTCCTCCACCTCGGACACGTGTAGGCCCCAATCATGATTGACAAACGCGAGTGGCCGCTCGCATTGTTAAAAACGCGAGTGGCTGCTCGTGTTTTTCATTCTAAGCTCGTTCTACGGGGAGGGGACACCTCAGTGATGCCCGATGTCAACCGCGAGCACGCCGTCGGGGGCTGGACCCGGGCGGTCACCGCCCGGCCCAGGCTGACGCTGCTGCTCGCGCTGCTCTTCACCGCCCTCGCCGTGGTCGCCGGCAGCGGTGTCGCGGACCGGCTGAGCGGTGGCGGATGGGAGGCTCCGGATTCGGAGTCGTCCTACGCGACCAAGGCCCTCGAGGAGCGCTTCCCCGCCTCGCAGCCCAACCTCGTCCTGCTGGTGGACAGCCGCGGAGCGGGCGTCGACAGCCCCCAGGTGGCCGCGGCGGGACGCGACCTGGCCCGCAGGCTCGCCGCCGACCCCGCCATCGCCGGTGTCACGTCGTACTGGGGGACGGGAGCGCCCGAGTTGCGGGCGAAGGACCGTGGCGAAGCCATGATCGCGGCCCGGATCGTGGGCGGTGACGATGCGGTGGGGGCCGCCGTCGAGCGCCTGGCGCCCGCCTACCGGGGTGTTCAGGGCGCGGTGGACGTGCGGATCGGCGGGGTGGCCGCGGTCCGGCACGAGCTGCAGAGCACCATCGAGGAGGACCTGCTGCGCGCCGAGATGATCGCGCTGCCGGTCACGCTCGTGCTGCTGGTGATGGTCTTCGGCAGCGCGGTGGCGGCCCTGCTGCCCCTCGGCGTGGGCATCATCGCGATCCTGGGAACGAACGCGGTACTGCGCCTCATCACCTCCTTCACCGACGTGTCCCTCTTCGCCCAGAGCCTGACGACCGTGCTCGGCCTGGGTCTGGGGATCGACTACGCGCTGTTCATCGTCCGCCGCTTCCGCGAGGAGCTGGCGGACCGGGACGATCCCGTGGGGGCGGTGGGCGCGACCCTGCGTACCGCCGGTCGAACGGTGCTGTTCTCGGCGCTCACGGTCGCCGCCGCGCTCGCGGCGATGCTGCTCTTCCCGCAGTACTTCCTGCGCTCCTTCGCCTACGCCGGTATCGCGGTGGTGCTGCTGGCGGCCGGCGCCGCGCTGATCGTGCTGCCCGCCGCCCTGGCACTGCTCGGACACCGGGTCAACGCAGCGGACCTGCGCAAGCTGTGGAGACGACGGGCCCGTGCCGTGGAGCAGCGCGAGCCCGGAGCTGGATACGCGGCGCTCGCCCGGCTGGTGATGCGGCGCGCCCCGCTCTTCGCCATAGGTGCCACTGCGGGGCTCCTCCTGCTCGGGCTGCCTTTCCTCCAGGTCCAGTTCGGCACGGCCGACGATCGGCAGCTTCCGGCCGGAGCCGAGTCGCACGCCGTCCAGCAGCACATACGCGACGATTTCCCCGGCAAGCCGGGTGGCGGAATCACGGTGCTCGCCGAGGGCAGCACCGACCGGGACGCGCTCGCCGGATACAAGGGGAAGCTGGCCGCGCTGCCGGGAGTCGTCACGGTCGACGGACCCTTCACCGCTCCTTCCGGCGGTGCGGCGTACCTCACCGTGCTGCCCCGGACCGAGGCTGTGGACACGGCCACCCAGGACCTGGTGGGCGAGATCCGGGCGGTGGACGCCCCGTTCAGGACCTCGGCCACCGGCCAGGCCGCTGTTCTGGTCGATGCGCAGAAGGCCATCGCCGACCGCTTGCCCTGGGCGGTCGGGATGATCGTCGTCGTCACCCTCCTTCTGGTGTTCCTGCTGACCGGAAGCGTGGTGATACCGCTCCAGGCGGTGCTGCTCAACGCGCTGAGCCTCACCGCGATGTTCGGAGCGGTGGTCTGGGTGTTCCAGGACGGACATCTGTCGGGACTGCTGGGGTTCACCGCGACGGGCAGTATCGAGACCACCCTCCCGGTCCTGATGTTCTGCCTGGCCTTCGGACTGTCGATGGACTACGGAGTCTTCCTGCTGTCCCGCGTCAAGGAGGAGTACGACCGCAGCGGTGACCACGAGGGAGCGATCGTGTTCGGTGTGCGGCGTACCGGCGGGCTGATCACCGCGGCCGCGGTGATCCTCGCGGTCGTCATGGTGGCCATCGGCACCTCGCGGGTGGCCAACACCAAGATGCTCGGTCTCGGTATAGCCCTGGCTGTGCTGATGGACGCCATGGTGGTCCGCACCCTGCTCGTCCCGGCCGTCATGCGACTGACGGGCAGGGCGACGTGGTGGGCGCCGCCCGCGCTGCGCCGGTTCCATGACCGGTTCGGCATAAGCGAGGGCGGCGGAGGAGTCGTGCCGGAGTCGGCTCGCGCCCCGCAGCGCGATCGGGAGCGGGACCCCGAGCCGGTCCGGTAGCCGATGGCCGGGCGGGGGCCGGCCGTTGCGGGGGTGTCAGTCAGGGTCTCGGCGGCCCCGGTTTCCGGGCCGCCGGGCACTCCAAGCTCTGACGGTGTCGGCATACCAGAAGGGTTTGCCGCTTTCGACGACATCCGGAGGGGGCAGGTGTCCGTGCTTGCGGTACGAGCGCACGGTGTCGATCTGGACCCGGATATGTGCGGCGATCTCTGCGTACGACCACAGGGTTCGGTCGGTCATGTCACGCACCTCCCTACGGTGGTGGCTGTTGATCAGTAACCCTTGTCCTGTGAACGACTTGCTCCGACCGCCGCATGGGCCTGTTGATCGTCTGTGACACGGAACCCGCGTAATGGTGACAAACGTCGCAGACAGGTGACGATCGGGACCATGGTGGGGCTAACCCCCGTAGATATCCGCGGGGCGTCGCCAGTGCACAAGTGAGTGTGCACAAACCATTGTGTACACATGCCGAAGCAACGACACATCAAGGAGATCGGTGATCTCGGGGCGCTCAAGGCGCTCGCCCACCCCCGCCGCCAGCAGATCCTCGAACATCTGGCGCTGCACGGGCCGGCCACCTCGGCGACCCTCGCCCGCGCCCTGGACCTGAACACCGGAGCCACCAGCTACCACCTGCGGGAGCTGGGCCGGTACGGATTCGTCGAAGCGGCCGAAGGGACGGGCCGGGGGCGGGAGCGCTGGTGGCAGGCGGCGCCCGCGGACCTGCGCTTCCCGCAACGCTCCGAGCAGAGCGACGAGATGCGCCCGGTCGTCGACGAGATGAACCGTCTCGCGTTCGCCGCCGACCTCGCGCTCTTCGAGCGGTCCCAGCGCGAGATCGAGGGCGTGTGGGCGGACGGCCAGCCGTACTCCCGTGGCTCCATCCAGGTGACCCTCCCCGAACTGCGGGCGTTCTTCGAGGAGTACATCGCCCTCGTCAACCGGTACAAGCGCGCCGACGGCGAACTGCCGGAGGACGCACGCAACGTGCTCACCCGATTCCTCGCCTTCCCGGCGCCGGCCGACGACCCGGCCGTAACGACGACCGACGACACCGTGAACGGGGACCCGTCATGAACGCCTCCACCATGGACACCGACCGCATCGCCGTCGCGCCGGCCGTACGGCTGGAGGGCGTCACCAAGACCTACGGTCGGGGCCCCCGGGCCGTACGCGCCCTGGACGGGGTCGACGCCACCATTCCGCGCGGCTCCTTCACCGCGGTGATGGGACCGTCCGGATCGGGCAAGTCGACTTTCCTGCACTGCGCGGCCGGGCTGGACACGCCGACCAGCGGCACGTCCCACCTCGGGGGCACCGAGTTGACCGGGATGAACGAGACCCGGCTCACCCAGCTGCGGCGCAGCCGGGTCGGCTTCGTCTTCCAGGCGTTCAACCTCGTCCCCGCACTGACCGTCCGGCAGAACATCGCCCTTCCGCTCAGACTCGCGAAACAACGGCTCGATCCGGCCTGGTTGGAGGAGATCCTGCGCCGCGTCGGGCTGACCGGCCGCGCGGACCACCGCCCGGCGGAGCTCTCCGGGGGACAGCAGCAGCGGGTGGCCATCGCGCGTGCGCTGATCACCCGTCCCGACGTGGTCTTCGGTGACGAACCGACCGGAGCTCTGGACACCGTCACCGCCAAGGAGATCCTCGGACTCCTGCGCGGCTGCGTGGACGACACCGGGCAGACCGTCGTCATGGTCACCCACGACCCCGTCGCCGCCTCGTACGCCGACACCGTGCTTTACCTCGCCGACGGCCGCATCGCGGGCCGTGACGACGAACCCACCGCAGACCGTGTGGCCGAGCGCATGACGCACCTGGGAGCGTGGTCCTGATGTTGCCGTACGCACTGCAGACCCTGCGGGCCCGCAAGGGCGGCTTCGCGGGAGCGTTCCTCGCCCTCTTCTGCGCCGCCGCGCTCGTCACCGCGTGCGGGGTGCTGCTGGAGACCGGCCTCCGGGGTGAGATCGCGACCGAGCGGTACGCGGCCGCGCCGATCGTCGTCGCCGCCGACCAGGACGTGCACCAGACCACCGTCAAGGAGAAGAAGGGCAAGACCAAGGCCAAGCACAAGGCCAAACCGCTCGCGGAGCGGGTCTGGCTGCCGGACACCACCGTGCGGACCGTCGGCCGGGTGCCCGGAGTGCGGGCCGCCATCCCCGAAGTCACCTTCCCCGCCTACGCGGTCGGCCCGGGTACGAACGGGGGCGGGTCGAGCGGGAAGCCGTCCTTCGGACACGACTGGGCCTCCGCCGTCCTCACACCCTTCACCCTCACCGAGGGCCGCGCCCCGCAGGCGGACGGCGACCTCGTCATCGACGGTGAACTCGCCGCCCGCATGGGGCTGAAGACCGGCAGCACTGTCACCGTCCGGTCCACCCGGGCTCCGCGCGGCTACCGCGTCACCGGCATCGCCGCCCCCCAGGGCGGCGATCTGCGGCAGCAGACCTCGCTGTTCTTCACCACGGCCGAGGCCCGACGGCTGGCCGGCCACGCCGGTCAGATCACCGCGATCGGCGTCCTGCCGGAGCCCGGCGCGGACACCGCCGCCCTCACCACGAGCCTCACCTCCGCGCTGCAGGGTACGAAGGCGCAGGTGCGCACCGGGGCCGACCGTGGACCGGTGGAGTTCCCCGATGCCGCCAAGGCACGGATCAAACTCGTCAGCATGGGCGGCGCGATCGGCGGCACCTCCCTCCTCGTCGCGGTCCTCGTGGTCATCGGCACCTTCGCCCTGACCATCCAGCAGCGCTACCGGGAGATGGCCCTGCTGCGCGCCATCGCCGCCACCCCGAAGCAGATCCGCCAACTCATCGGCCGGGAGGCGCTGCTGGTCGGCCTCGCGGCGGGCGTTCTCGGCTCCGTGGCCGGTCTGCCGGTCGCCTGCTGGCTGCACTCCGAGTTCGTCCGGCTCGGCGCCGTCCCGGACACGCTGCAGGTCGCCTGGAGCCCCTTCCCGATGTTCGCGGCCCTGGGCGCCGCGCTGCTCGGCGGCTGGTCCGCGGCCCGGGTATCCGCCCGCAGGGCGGCCAGGATCCGGCCGGCCGAAGCGCTGTCGGAAGCCGCCATGGAGTCCCGTACGTTCTCCTGGGGCCGGCTGCTCGCCGGCGGGCTGTTCCTCGCGGGCGGCATCGTCCTGCTCGTCGTGCTCAGCGGTCTGCGGACCGAACCGGCGTCCACGCCGGTCACCTTCCTGACCGTGGTGGTCCTCGCCGTAGCGGTGTCCCTGCTCGGCCCGCTGCTGGCCCGCGTCGCGGCCGCGGCTGCCGCCGTTCCGCTCCGCGCCTCCCGTATCGGCGGGCATCTGGCCGCCGCCAACCTCCGCACCAATTCCCAGCGCGTCTCCGCGGCCGTCACCCCCCTCGCGCTGCTCGTCGCGATGACCTGCACCGTGATCTTCGTGCAGACGACAATGGGCCACGCCGCCCAGCGGCAGGCCGCCGAGGGCAACCGCGCCCAGTGGGTGCTCGGTGCTTCCGCACCCGGCGTGCCCGGCGAAGCCGCCGCGGCGGTGCGGCGGGTCCCGGGCGTCACCGCGGTCACCGAGATCGTACGGACCAGCGTCCGGGTCGGCCTCTCGAAGTACTCGGCGCAGGGTGTCACCACCGGCGGACTGACGACCACCTGGGACCCCGACGTCACCCAGGGCACCCTCCAGGGCTTCGGCGACGGCGACATGGCACTGAGCGAGGTCGCCGCCGACGGGCTGGGAGTACGGCCGGGCAGCACCGTACGGCTCACCCTCGGCGACGGCACTCCCGCCGCCCTCCGGGTGAAGGCCGTCTACGCACGCGGCCTCGGATTCGGCGACCTGACGATGTCCCACGACCTGGTCGCCCGGCATGTCGACAATCCGCTCGCGTCGGCGGTCCTCGTCGCCACCGACGGTCGTACCGACCGGGCGGCCCTCGGCGCGGCCGTCAGGGACTTCCCGGGCGTCGCGGTCCTCGACCACGACCAGGCGGGACAGGTCCAGGCAGCGGTCCAGCAGTCCAACGCCGAGGTCAACTACCTGGCGATGGGCCTCGTGCTCGCCTTCACGGCCATCGCGGTCGTCAACACCCTGGCGATGTCCACCGCCGACCGGTTCCGGGAGTTCGCGCTGCTGCGCCTCGTGGGCACCACCCGCCGACAGGTGCTGCGGATGCTGCGGTTGGAGGCGCTGACCGTCGTGGTCGTCGGGGCGCTGCTGGGTACCGCGATAGCCGTGGCCACTCTGACCGCGTTCAGCCTGGGGATGACGGGAGCGGCGGCTCCGCGCCTCGACCTCGCCGGATACGCGCTGATCGTTGCCCTGGCGGCAGCACTCGCCCTGCTCGCCACCGCCCTGCCGGGCCGGATCGCGCTGCGGGTCCGGCCGTCCGAAGCCATCGGCTGACCGCGAGGAAGTCCGGTTCGAACACTTGCTCCTGCGATGGCTGCCGGACAGTATCGGCAGCCATCCGTACGGAGCCCGAGCCCGAGAGGTGGGCCATGCGCCTGCGCCATCACGCCATCGCACTCGCCGTCAGCGCCGCCCTCCTGGGCGCGGGGAGCCTCCCCGCCACCGCTCAGGCCGACCCGGATCTTCCGACCGCCCCCAGCGGTCGGGCAGCGCACCCGACAGCGGCGACAGGCACCGTCACGACCCCCGACGGCCGGACCCATCTCGCCGACCGGCAGGGCCGCGCCCTGCAGTTGCACGGCCTCAACCTCGGCAAGACCGACACCGTCACCGAGGCCCGTATCGCCGAACTCACCGCGAGCGGCTTCAACCTTGTGCGGCTCAACATCCAGTGGCAGAAGGTCGAACCGAAGCGGGGCCACTACGACACCGCCTACCTGCGCTACCTCGACCGGATCATGGGCTGGGCGGACCGGTACGGCGTCCTGGTCCTCGTCGACTGGCACCAGGACGTCTTCGGGCCCGCCTTCGGCTTCAACGGCATCCCCGCCTGGGCCACCCGCACCGACGGCATCCCCTACGAACCGCTGCCCGGCGACGACTGGTTCGCCAACTACTTCCAGCCGGCGGTCGGTGCGGCCTTCCGGCACCTCTACGACGACGCCGACCTGCGGTCCGCCCAGACCGCGGCGTACACCAAGGTCGCCGCGACCCTGCGCGGCCACCGGTCGCTCCTGGGCTACGACCTGTTCAACGAGCCGTTCGGCCCGTTCACCGGCGATCCCACCGACCCGGCCACCCAGGTCGAGAACTCCGCCGCGATGGAGCGTGGCCGGCTCGCCGGCCTCTACCGCCGGCTGATCGCCGCCGTCCGCGCGGCCGACCAGGACGCCTGGCTGTTCGTCGAGCCCACCGTCCTCATCGGCCAGGGCGTCCCCACGCAACTGCCCGGTTTCCACGACCCACGACACGGCTCCGACCGTATCGGCTACGCCCCGCACTACTACGACACCGCCGTGGAGAACGGAGCCGACTGGGACCCAGCCGACGGTTTCATCGAAGCCTACGAAGCCGTCATCCGCGCCTATCCGGCCGCCCACGGCATGCCGGTCCTGGTCGGCGAATGGGGTCCCGCGAAGGCCACCGGCAGCGGTAACGCGGAGCTGATACGCCGCCAGACCGCGTCCATGCGCGGCTTCGCCACCGGATGGGCCCTGTGGTACGACTGCCACGCCGCGGAGGGCGGCGGCTACTGCGCCTATGACGCCGACGGCCGGCCCGCGCCCGGCAAGGAACCCGTCTTCGCCGGGTACGCGCCGGCGATAGCCGGGACGCCCGGCGCGGAGTCCTACGACGCCGCCACCCACTCCTACACCCTCGCCCTGACCACCACCGCGGTCTCGCGGCGCGCCTGGACGGAACTGAAGCTGCCCGCCGCGGAGTTCCCGCACGGCGCCAGGGTGACCGTCACCGGCGCCCGCGGCGCCGTCGTCCACCAGACCCCCGGCACGGCCGGCATCCTGCTCCCGGCCACCCCGCCGGGCCGAAACGTGACCGTGACGGTCACGGCCCGCTAGTTCGCGCGGATGGCGGCCGCCAGCGCTCCGGCCTCGGCCGCGCCCAGCTTGCGGGCGATATCGGCCTCGCTGATCATCCCGACGAGCGCGTCGCCGTCCAGCACGGGAATCCGGCGGACGCGCTTGGCGGCCATCGCGGCCACGACGCTGTCCGTGTGGTCGTCCGCCATGGCCGTCACGGGCTTCCCGTTCATCAGTTCGGCGGCCCGCACGGCCGACGGGTCGTGCCCCGTGGCCACGCACCGCAGAACTATGTCCCGGTCGGTGAGCACGCCCCGCAGTCCGCCGTCCGAGTCAGTGATGGCCAGGGCGCCGATGCCCGCATCCCGCATCCGTTTGGCAGCCACGTCCAGCGTCTCGTGCTCGGAGATGCTCTCCACACCCTTGTGCATGATGTCGCGTGCAGTCGCCACGGAAACTCCGTCCATCGCAGGTAAGCCCCCGCATTGACGCTAGGCGAGCCCGCCCCGCCCTGCATCCGGAGCCACCCGCGGCTCGCCCACAAGACTGGCGACACCCCTCGGCCGCCTCGGGCCCGCACACAGGGCGCTGACCTGCGGAAAGGTTTCCGCTCTCGGGTACGCCGGACGGGTGGTGCTGTGGTGCCCCCAGCAGGACTCGAACCTGCGGCCAAGTGCTTAGAAGGCACCTGCTCTATCCACTGAGCTATGGGGGCCGGACAGTGGCCGCGGCTGTCTCCGCCCCTGGGTGGTTCCGTGACCTGGCCGGGGTCAAGGATAGGGCGCGATGGACCTGCTACCGGTTGCTTCACCTCCGTGACACGTTGTGGAGGTTCAGTGAAGCGGTCCGATAATCGCAGGCGGGTACGAATGCTGCACCGCTTTTTCCGCCTCAGTCGACGGCTGTTGTGCACTCGTTATGCCCGGGTCTCGGCCGCGCCCTTAGCGCCGTAACGGGTGTGTGCGGGCCGAAAAGGTGTGAACTGGGCGGTATACGCTTCAAAAATGCGCCAAAATGGGGCATTCTGCCAGTGTGGCGATCTTGGACGTACGGCCTGATCTGCTCGACGCACTGTCCGCGCTGCGCGACCGCGTCGACGTCGCGCGTTTCCCGTTCCCCGTTCCTGGAGCCGCGCGGGCCCGCCGTACCCGCCAGGAGCTGATCGCGCAGCTCGACGATTATCTGGTGCCCCGGCTGCGGACCCCTGAAGCGCCGCTGCTGGCGGTGGTCGGCGGATCGACGGGGGCCGGGAAGTCCACGCTGGTCAACTCGCTGGTGGGACGGCGGGTCAGTGAGGCGGGGGTGCTGCGTCCGACGACGCGGACGCCGGTGCTGGTGTGCCACCCCGCGGACCGCGCCTGGTTCGCCGACTCGCGGATCCTGCCGGGCCTGGCGCGGGCCTGGTCCACGCGGCCGGGGACGCGGGAGGACGAGGACGGGGGCGCCGAGGGCGAACTGCTGCGGCTGGAGATCGACGACGCGGTGCCCAGGGGCCTCGCGCTGCTGGACGCGCCCGACATCGACTCGCTGGTCGCGCGCAACCGCGAGCTGGCCGCGAAGCTGATCTGCGCGGCGGACATCTGGATCCTGGTCACGACCGCGTCGCGGTACGCCGACGCGCTGCCCTGGCATCTGCTGCGCACCGCCAAGGAGTACAACGTCACGCTGGCCACCGTGCTGGACCGGGTGCCGCACCAGATCGCCGAGGACGTCGGCCGGCACTACGCGGCGCTGCTGGCGAAGGCCGGGCTCGGGGACGTACCGCGTTTCACCGTTCCGGAACTGCCCGAATCGGCGGGCGGCGGCGGGCTGCTGCCGCGGACCGCGGTCGCCGCGCTGCGCCAGTGGCTGACGCAGTACGCCGAGGACCCGGCCGCCCGCCGGCAGGCGGCGCACCGCACCGCGGTCGGTGTCCTGGACTCGATGCGCGCCAGGATGCCGGCGCTGGCCGCCGCCTCGGCCGTCCAGCACGCGGCGGCGGTGCGCCTGGCGCGCGGCACGGAGGATGCGTACGCCGAGGCCGCGGAACGGATCGACAGCGCTGTGACGGCCGGGGTCCCGTTGGCCGGCGAGGCGCTGGCGCGCTGGCTGGAGTACCCGCACTGCGGGCTGGAGGCGCTGCAGTCCGCGCTCGCCGACGGGCTCGCGACCCTGCTGCGCTCCGAGGTGGACGAGGCCGACGAACGCGTCGCCGCCGGATGGCAGCGGGACCGTGCGGGGGCCGCGCTGCTCGCGGAACCCGGTGTGTGCCCGGACCGGGCGGCCACCGCCGAGCGGATCGACGCCGCGGTCGTGCGGTGGCGCGCGGGTCTCACCGACCTCGCGTACGCCGAGGTGCGGGCCGCCCGCGACGCGGATCGTGCCGCGGCCGACCCGGAGGACGCGGCGGCGCTGCTGGCCACCGTCCTGCTCGGCGGCCGGCGCGGGAGCGCGGCCGGCGAACGGCTCGCGGACACCGTCGGGGCGCAGGCCGCGCTGCGGATGCGCGACCGGGCGCGGGAGCGGCTGGAGGACGGGGTCGCCGGGCTGCTGCGCGGCGAGTGCGAGCGGCGGCTGGCGCCCGTGGACGCCCTCGACGTGACCGCGCGGCAGCAGTCGTCGCTGATCGCCGCACTGTCCCTACTGCAGAAGGAGAGGTGACCGGCGTGGCTTCCACGGCAGGAACCGGCACGGGCGCCGCGAGGGGAACCGGTGGCGCCGGAGGAACGCGTGAGGCCGGGGAGAGCGGAGCGCGGGACTCCTACGGCGTCCGGCGCCCCCCGGACCCGCTCGCGGCCCGGGTCGAAGCGCTCGGGGAGCTGCTGGGGCTGTCCAGGGCGCGCGTCAGCCCGGACGAACTGGCCGAGAGCGGAGCGCTGTTGCAGCGGCTCGGCGAGCGCCGGCGGCTGTCGCTCGACCACACGGTCGTCGCGCTGGCCGGTGCCACCGGGAGCGGCAAGTCGACGTTGTTCAACGCGCTCGCGGGACTGGAGCTCTCCGCGACGGGCGTCCGCCGGCCGACGACCGCCGTACCGGTCTCCTGCTCCTGGGACCCCGTGGGCGCGGCCGGGCTGCTCGACCGGCTCGGCATCGCCCCGCAGGATCGTTACGCCAGACGGAGCGTGCTGGACGGCGCCGATCGCGTCCCTGGGACCGACGAGCGGCTGGCCGGACTCGTGCTGCTGGACATGCCGGACCACGACTCGGCCGCGCCCGGCCACCGCGACCAGGTCGACCGGCTGCTGCGGCTGGTGGACGTCGTGGTGTGGGTGCTGGACCCGGAGAAGTACGCGGACGCCGCGCTGCACGAACGCTATCTGCGGCCGCTGGCCGGCCACGCGGACGTCACGCTGCTGGTGCTCAATCAGGTGGACCGGCTGCCGGGTGACGCCGCCGACCAGGTACTCGACGATCTGCGGCGGCTGTTGGACGAGGACGGACTCGCGGTGGGCGAGCACGGCGACGCCGGCGCGGTGGTGCTCGCGGTCTCGGCGCTCAACGGGGTCGGCGTGCCCGATCTGCGGGCCTGCCTCGGCCAGATCGTGGCGGAGCGGGGATCGGCGAACCGGCGGCTCGCGGCCGACGTGGACCGCACCGCCGACCGGTTGCAGCCCCTGTACGTGGGCGAGGGCGCGGTGGGCCTGACGGATCCCGCGCGCGAGGAGTTCGTCGACCGGTTGGCCGACGCGGTGGGGGTCACGGGCGCCCGCGAGGCGGCGGAGCGCGCGTGGGCGCGCGCGGCGGATGCCGCCTGCGGCACCCCGTGGGGGCGGCTGACGGCCGATCGGCAGGGCGGGGCGGGCCTGGCGGCCCGGGGGCCGGCCGGGCTCGCCGCGTCCCGTCCCGCGGTGGACGAGGCGGTGCGCGCGCTCACGGACGATGCGGCCCAGGGGCTGCCCGCCCCGTGGGCGCAGGCGGTGCGGGACGGGGCGCGGCGCGGTGGCGAGGGACTGCCTGCGGCGCTGGACGCGGCGGCGGCCCGTGCGGAGCCGGGAGAGCCGGAACGGCCCGCCTGGTGGTCGGCGGTGGGCGCCGTCCAGTGGCTGCTGATGAGCCTCGCGGTGGCCGGGGCGGTGTGCCTGGTCGCGATCGCGGTGGACTCGCTCGACGCCTCGTGGTGGCTGCCGGTCGCCCTGCTCGCGGTCGGTGCCCTCGGCGGCCAGGCGCTCGCCTGGGCCTGCCGTATGGCCGCGCGCGGCCCGGCCCGGCGCTACGGGCAGGTTGCCGAGCGCCGGTTGCGGGCCGCCGCGGCGGACTGCGGCCGGGCGCGGGTGCTGGAACCCGTCGCGGCGGAACTGCTGCGCTACCGGGAGGTGCGGGAGCAGTACGCGGTGGTGGCGGGCGGCTGAGGCCATGGGCCCGGCACCCCGGGGTTCCCGGGCCGAGATTTCACCTGAAAGGGTGACGGAGATATCCACAACCCGTCGGTTATCCACAGATTGCAGCCGGTTTTTCCATGCTCCGTGCTGATCGTGCACGATGTCCCCAGGGCTTTCGGGGCGGGCTTTTCGATGACGATCGGCAACGAGGGGAGGGCGGGCGGATGAATGAGGCGTCCACGTGGGGGGAATGGCGTGAGGCGGGCCGAATTCGGGAGGGGCGCGGCGGGGGCGCAGATCATACGAGTCGGCTGGTGACGACGGGGGCGATCGGAACCCATTTGTCCTGCGGGCGGAGCCGTTCCGGCGGGATGTCGGGGCTCCGGACGGAGCTCATATCCACCCTGGGGGCTGAGATGTCCGGAGACGACCGTTAATCCAGCTTTTAGGTGAGTGAATGACCTGGACGACTTATCGACATTCCCATGACTATCCCTTCATCACATAACGATTGCGATTCGAAATGGTTAGGGGAGGGGATTGTTGGTGGCCGGGATACCTGTGCTTCCTAGGATTCCTTCGGTACTGCGGGGGCTCGGATGCTCTCGGAGCCGCAGGCGAGGCCACCCTCACGACCCGGCTTCGCCCGAAGGGGAGTTCCATGTTCAAGATTCAGAGGCGAGGCGTTGCCCGCCTCACCACCGCGGGCCTGGTCACGGGTCTGCTCGCCGCTGGTGCGATATCCGGCGCGGGGATCGCGCTCGCGGACGACGTCGCGCCGGCCGCCGGTGGCGCGACGGCCGTTCTGGCCGGCCTGCAGCCGGGCCAGTTCGGTGACGCCGTCTACAAGGACGGCAAGGGTGGGAAGCAGACCGTCTCCGCCGGCCTGTTCCGCATGGATGCCAAGGGCGGCGGCACGCTGCAGACGTACTGCATCGACATCGGCACCCACACGGCCCCCGGCGCCAACTACCAGGAAGCCTCCTGGGGTGCTTCGTCGCTGCACGACGCCGACACCGCGAACAAGATCAACTGGATCCTGCAGCACTCGTACCCGCAGGTGAACGACCTCGCCGCGCTGGCGAACACGTCGGGCGCCAAGAAGCTGACGGCAGAGCAGGCCGCCACCGGCACCCAGGTCGCCATCTGGCGCTTCTCGGACCACGCGGACGTCACCGCCAAGAACCCGAAGGCGGAGCTGCTCGCCGACTACCTGGAGGCGCAGGCGAAGAACGCCTCCGCCGCCACGGAGCCGAAGGCGTCGCTCTCCCTCACGCCGACCGCCGTCTCGGGCAAGGCCGGCGAGAAGCTCGGCCCGATCACCGTCCACACCAACGCCGCCTCGGCGAAGGTGCGCCTGGCCGGTGACGCGCCTGACGGCGTCAAGATCGTCGACAAGACCGGCAAGCCGGTCACCAACGTCACCGACGGTGCCGAGCTCTTCTTCGACGTGCCGGCCGGCACCGCCGACGGCAACACCAAGCTCGTCGTTGAGGCCGCCACCAAGATCCCGGTCGGCCGCGTCTTCACCTCGGTGGGCAAGGTCCGCAAGCAGACCCAGATCCTCGCCGGCTCCAGCGAGAGCAGCGTCTCCGCTCCGGCCGCCGCCACCTGGGCCTCGAAGGGCGCGGTCCTGGCCGTCTCCGCCAAGGTCAACTGCGCCGTCGGCGGTGTGGACGTGACCGTCACCAACGAGGGTGACAAGCCGTTCACCTTCCCGCTCGGCGACAAGAGCTACACGATCGAAGCGGGCAAGTCCCAGACGGTCACCGTCCCGGCCAAGGAGGACGCGAGCTACACGATCGTCGTCCCGCTCCCGGACGGCACCACGAAGACCTTCACCGGTGTTCTGGACTGCAAGGCGACGGGTCCCGGCACGCCGACCCCGACGCCCAGCGCCACCCCGAGCACCCAGCCCAGCCCGGCTTCGGCCGGTACCACCACCGGCACCACCGGCACCACCGGCGGTGACCTCGCTCAGACGGGTGGCAGCAGCGCCACCCCGATGATCGCCGGCATCGCCGTCGCGCTCGTCGTGCTCGGCGGCGGCGCGGTCTTCTTCCTCCGCCGGAAGAAGTCGGCCGCAACTCCCGCGAGCGAGTAGCGGCGGGCAGTGACCGCGGGCTGAAACAGCCGCAGTAGCGGGGGCGGGACTCTTGGAGTCCCGCCCCCGTTCCGTTCCCGCGGACATCAGGTCCGGCGGAGAAGGCGCAGGCAGGCGCCGGGCAAGGCCTCTCTGACCTACCCGTTCGCCCCGTGGGGTGGACGTGCGGCAAGATGGGGTGTATCTGCCCACACATCGATTGCCGGACGGTTTCTCTTGGCTGAGTACATCTACACGATGCGCAAGACGCGCAAGGCGCACGGCGACAAGGTCATCCTTGACGACGTGACGCTGAGCTTCCTGCCCGGCGCGAAGATCGGTGTGGTGGGTCCCAACGGTGCCGGTAAGTCCACGGTGCTGAAGATCATGGCCGGCCTGGAGCAGCCTTCCAACGGTGACGCCTTCCTGTCGCCCGGTTTCACCGTCGGCATCCTCATGCAGGAGCCGAAGCTCGACGAGTCCAAGACGGTCCTGGAGAACGTCCAGGACGGCGCCGCCGAGATCATGGGCAAGCTCAACCGCTTCAACGAGGTCGCCGAGCTCATGGCGACCGACTACTCGGACGCGCTGCTCGACGAGATGGGCAAGCTCCAGGAGGACCTGGACCACGCCAACGCCTGGGACCTCGACGCCCAGCTGGAGCAGGCCATGGACGCGCTGGGCTGCCCGCCCGGCGACTGGCCCGTCACCACCCTCTCCGGCGGTGAGAAGCGCCGCGTCGCGCTCTGCAAGCTGCTGATCGAGGGACCGGACCTGCTCCTCCTCGACGAGCCCACCAACCACCTCGACGCCGAGTCGGTGAACTGGCTGGAGCAGCACCTGTCGAAGTACGCGGGCGCCGTCGTCGCCGTCACTCACGACCGGTACTTCCTGAACAACGTCGCCGAGTGGATCCTCGAGCTCGACCGCGGGCGCGCAATCCCCTACGAGGGCAACTACTCCACGTACCTGGAGAAGAAGGCCACCCGCCTCAAGGTCGAGGGCCGCAAGGACGAGAAGCGCGCCAAGCGCCTCAAGGAAGAGCTGGAGTGGGTCCGCTCCAACGCCAAGGGCCGCCAGGTCAAGTCCAAGGCGCGCCTCGCCCGTTACGAGGAGATGGCCGCCGAGGCCGACAAGGTGCGCAAGCTGGACTTCGAGGAGATCCAGATCCCGCCGGGCCCGCGGCTGGGCTCCATCGTCGTCGAGGTCAACAACCTCTCGAAGGCGTTCGGCGACAAGGTCCTGGTCGACGACCTCTCCTTCACCCTGCCGCGCAACGGCATCGTCGGCATCATCGGCCCGAACGGCGCGGGCAAGACCACGCTGTTCAAGATGATCCAGGGCCTCGAGCCCGCGGACTCGGGCTCGGTCAAGATCGGTGACACGGTCAAGATCAGCTACGTCGACCAGAGCCGCGCCAACATCGACCCCAAGAAGACCCTCTGGGCGGTCGTGTCGGACGAGCTGGACTACATCAACGTCGGCCAGGTCGAGATGCCTTCGCGGGCCTACGTCTCCGCCTTCGGCTTCAAGGGTCCTGACCAGCAGAAGCCCGCCGGCGTCCTCTCCGGTGGTGAGCGCAACCGGCTGAACCTGGCGCTCACGCTCAAGGAGGGCGGCAACCTGCTGCTCCTCGACGAGCCCACCAACGACCTCGACGTCGAGACCCTGTCCTCGCTGGAGAACGCGCTGCTCGAGTTCCCGGGTGCGGCCGTGGTCATCTCCCACGACCGCTGGTTCCTGGACCGGGTCGCGACCCACATCCTCGCGTACGAGGGTGAGTCCAAGTGGTACTGGTTCGAGGGCAACTTCGAGTCGTACGAGAAGAACAAGGTCGAGCGGCTCGGCGCCGACGCGGCCCGCCCGCACCGCGCCACCTACAAGAAGCTGACCCGCGGCTGATGGCCCGGCACATCTACAGCTGCCCGCTGCGCTGGTCGGACATGGATGCCCTCGGGCACGTCAACAACGTGGTCTTCCTGCGGTACCTGGAAGAGGCGCGGATCGACTTCATGTTCCGGCTGGCGCCGGGTGAGGGCAGCACGTCGTTCACGGGCGGGTCCGTCGTGGCCCGGCACGAGATCGACTATCTGCGACCGCTGGTCCACCGGCACGCGCCGGTGACCATCGAGTCGTGGGTGACGAAGATAGGCGCGGCCTCGATGACCGTCGCGTACGAGATCAGGGACGAGGAGACCGTGTACGTACGGGCCTCCACGGTCGTGGTGCCGTACAACCTGGCGGAAGCGCGGCCGCGGCGGATCAGCGCGGAGGAGCGGTCCCTGCTGGAGCCGTACTACGAAGGGCTGCCGAAGAAGAAGGCGGCAGCCGTGGCAGAAGAGGCCGTCGCCGCATGACGCGACTGCTTCTCGCCGGTGCCGGGGAGGCGGCGGGGCTCGCCGCCTTCCTGGGCCGGCTGGTCCGCTGGGACAAGGCCGCCGTGGTGCGGCTGCGCTCCGCGGAGGGGGTGCTGGCGGTCTTCGGCCAGCCGCCCTTCGGTGGCGTGCTCGCCATTCGCACGGCCTCGCTCCGCGAGGTCCTGGACCTCGATGCCACCGTCTCGGCGGGGCAGTTGCTGGAAGGCATCGAGGAGAGTTCCGGGGCACCCGCAGAGGCGGACACCGGCGAGGGCGGTGACGCCGTCGTGATCCCGCCATCCGTCACCGGCCCCGCGTGGGCCGGACTGCTGCCGCCGCGCGGTGGCTGGCAGCGGATCGCGGAGTTCGCGCCGGAGGACGTACGGGCCGCCGCGAAGCGGCTGGTGGGGGAGTTCCGCTCCCGCACCGAAGTGCTGGTGCCGGAACGGCGGACGCGGGCCGAGCTCGACGCGCTCGCCGAAGAGGTCTGGTCCCGGCCGGTCGGGGACACGGTGCTGCCGATGCGCGCCGTGCACGCGGCGCAGGCGCTGGGATTCCTGCGGGGAGGCGGCGCCGAGCCGTTCCTGCTGCTGACGGCGGGGGCCTGGCTGCGGCTGCGCACGCCCTACGGCTCGGTCGCCGTACGGCGCACCGCCCTCGGCTCCGGCCTGACCGTGACGCCCGCCTGAGGGCCGGTCTGCCGCCAGGACAGGCCCGCCCTCAGTCCTCCTCCGTCGGAGCCGGCCGGTCCGGCCAGACGCCGATGTGGTCGGACTCCAGTTCCAGCAGGACCCGGTTCTCGATGGAGAGCGCCGCCGTGTAGTCGCGCGGGAGCTGCAGCCGTCCGGCGCGGTCGACGGTGGCGTATTCGCGGGCGACGACCGACTCCTGGCCGTGTTCGTCGATCTCGGTGTGGCGCAGCACCTCGGAGGCCGTCCGGCCGTCCCTGATCGCGACCGTGCGCCGTACCGCGCCGGCCACGGCGTGGTCGTGGGTGACGACGACGACGGTCGTGCCGAGCTCCTCGTTGGCGGTCCTGAACGCGGCGAAGACCTGCTCGCCGGTGGCCGAGTCCAGCTCGCCGGTGGGCTCGTCGGCCAGCACCAGGGATGGGGAGTTGGCGAGCGCCACGGCGATGGCCGTGCGCTGCTGCTCGCCGCCCGACATCTGGCCGGGGTGCCGGTCGTGGCAGTAGCCGACGCCCAGCATGGTCAGCAGCTCCGTGGCGCGGGCGGCGTGCAGCCGCTTGGCGCGGAACCCGTCCCGGCCGGACAACTGCATCGGCAGCACGACGTTCTGAGCTGCCGTCAGGTACGGCAGCAGATTGCGGGCGGTCTGCTGCCAGACGAAGCCGACGACCTCCCGCCGGTACCGCAGCCGGGACTTGGCGTCCATGTCCAGCAGGTCGTAGCCGCCGACGGACGCCGCGCCCGCGGTCGGGACGTCGAGGCCGGCGAGGATGTTGAGCAGGGTGGACTTGCCGCTGCCCGACGCGCCGACCAGGGCCATCAGCTCGCCCTCGGCGACGAGCAGGTCCAGGCCCTGCAGCGCCTGGACCTCGACGCCGTCGGCCGTGAAGATCCGTACCAGCCGGTCGCAGCTGATGAGCGCGTTCTGCCCGTAGGCGGGCTGCTCGCGGCGGGCGGCCGCCCGCTCCTCCAGATCGGCAAGGGTCGTCGTCGCGCCGCCCTCGGTGGTTTTGGTCATCAGCGGTCTCCTACTCTCAGGTCCTTGCTCTCACGGCGGCGTCCGGTCACCCACACCTGGACCATCAGCACCACATAGGCCAGCGCCAGCAGCCCGGCCGACGGCAGCGCCAGCGAGAGCGGGTCGACGCGCAGCCCGAGGCCGGTGGGTACGGACGTGCCCGGGTCGCTGCCGAACGCGAGCGCGGTGATGTCCACGCCGGGTCCGAGCAGCGGGATCACGGCGAGGCCGACGAGCACGCCGCCGATCGCCGCCAGCAGGGCCTGCGGCAGCATCTCCAGGAACGCCAGCCGTCGCCCGTCGCGCCGGCCCATTCCCATCGTCCGCATCCGGGCGAGCAGCGCGGCCCGTTGGGGGGCGGCCTGGAGCAGGGACAGCAGCAGCGCGAGCGCGCTGTAGCCGGCGCCGCCCGCGACCGCGGCGAGGAAGATGCCCCGGGCGCCCGACTGCAGGGCCGAGTCGGCGAGCGTGGCGCGCTCCTCGCTCAGCAGGGACACGAACATGTCGGCGCCGGTCGCGGTGGTGGCGGCGCGCAGCGCCTTGCCGTCGATCGCGCCGTCCGCCGTGACCATCAGCACGGTGGGGCCGGTGTACTGGCTGTAGTTCATGTCCGGGTGGCGTTTGACGAGTTGCGCGGACGAGACAATCACGAAGTCGGCGTTGGGCGCCGCTGCCGTGAGGTCCAGTACCGCGGCGGCCTTGATCTCGGTCGTTCCGATGGCGGGCTGTACCGGGACGGTCCCGCCCGCGAGCTTCGCGGCGACGTTCCGGGAGACGACGGCCGGCATGGGGCCGGTGCCGTCGTCGTGCAGGAGCACGTCGGCCGGGAAGGCGGGGAGCCCGCTGGAACGGGTCAGCGCGGCGTACGCGACCGGGTCGACGCTGACCAGGCTGTAGGGCATCCCGAAGCCGGTGGTGGAAGCGCTGGGCTCGATCCGGACGCCGAGGGTCACGGCGACGCCCGGCACCTTGCGGATGCTGGCCGCGAGCTTCTCCGGCAGGACGAAGTTGGCGTCGATCCTGGCGTCCGCGCCGATCGCCGCGCGCGCCGCCTCGTCACGGCCGTCCGCGACCCCGGCCAGCACCGAGCCGCCGAACGAGGCCACGGTCAGCGACATCAGCAGGGCCAGCAGCGGCAGTTGGGCACTGGCGGGGGAGCGGCCGGCGCGGGCCAGCCCGAGGTGGGTGACGGCGCCGCTCAGCCGGGCCGCGGGCCGGGCGAGCAGTCGCAGCGGCAGCGGGTACAGCCGCAGCAGGATGAGGGCGGCGGCGATGGCGACGAGGACGGGCGCGGCGGCGAGGAACGGGTCGGCGCCGCTGACGGTGCCCCGTCGTCGCAGGGCGGCCACCGCGCCGATGACCAGGACGGTGATCGTGAGCTCGGCCACCGTACGGCGCCGGGAAGGCCGGGCGTCGGCCATGTCCTCGCGTGCGGCCGGGCGCGGCCGGCGGTGCACGGCGACGGCCCGCAGCGGCAGGGCGAGCGAGGCCGTCACGGCCACGGCGGCGCCGAGCAGCACGGACAGCAGGTAGCGGTCGGCCGGCAGCAGGACGAGGGCGAGCACGATGCCGACGGTCGCGGCCGGCACGGCGGCCACCGTCGTCTCGCCGAGCAGGCGTCCGACCATGCCGCGCACGGAGCCGCCGCGCGAGCGCAGCAGGGCGAGCTCGCCCCGGCGCCGCTCGGCGGCGAGGCCGCCGGCCATGAGCAGGACGGCGAACGCCGTGGCCCCGACGCCGATCGCGGCGACCAGGACCAGCGGCAGCGCCGCCGTCCGGGCGCGTTCGTAGGAGGTGAGCAGCCGGCCGAGCCCGGTCGTGGTGCGCAGGTAGCTGTTGGTGCTCGACTGCAGCGCCGCCGCGTCGGGACCGCTGTCGAGCGAGGCCAGCTGCGTCTGGATCGCGGCGACGTCCTGGGGAGTGAGCCGGCTGGTGTCGACGGGGTGGTGCCAGTAGAAGGACGCGCCCTTGCCCAGGCCGAGCAGGGTGGGTGCCGCCTCCGGGGCGATCAGCACGGTGAAGTGCCAGTAGAACGTGGGGAAGTCGCCGGGTTGCGGGGGAGGGGACGTCAACTGGGGGGTGAGGACGTCCGGTTCCTCGTTCCAGTACGGGCTGCCCGGTTCCGTGGGCGAGACGATTCCGGTCACATGGACGATGAACGCCGCGCGCAGGGTGCTGAGGTGGATCTCGGATCCGGGACGCAGGCCCATCACCTTGGCGGTCTGCTCGGTGATGGCCGCGTCGACGCGGCTCACCGCGCCCGACGGGTCGCCGGCAGCGGGACCGCGCGGCATGCTGCCGGCCACCAGCCGGGAGTGCTGCTCGAGACCCTGCTGGGCGACGAGGTCGGCCTTCGGGTTGAGCGCCTTGGTCGGCCGGGGCAGTGCGGGATCCAGCGCGGCGGAGTCGCTGCCGGTCCTGACCCCGTACACGGACTGGCCCGGCAGCAGCCGCAGCGGCGGCTGTACGAGCTTCTGGAACTCCGCCTCGACGTCGGCGAGCCGCTCCGGTGCGAACCGCGACGTTCCGCTCGCTCCCTCGGTGTCCGGACCCGACGAGGAATCGCTGAGGGTGAGGGTGCGGTCGCGCAGTTTGGCATCGGCGAGCGAGCCGCGCAGCGCCTTGATCTCGTAGCGGTCCACCGCCCGCGGCAGCGCGGCCGCGAGGAAGGAGGTGACCAGGACGAGCAGGGCCATCGCGATGGCGGCGGCCGGAGCGGCGCGCAGCCGGACCCGCACCCAGGAGAGCGCGGCGGTGTGCTGAGCCGCGGATGCCGCCGGATCAGCGGTGCCGTCCGGGCCGTCGGGCGCGGCCTTCCCGCCGGGGAGACCTTCGGTCCCGTTCGTCATGTCAGTCCTCCCCTTGCCTGCGCAGCGCGGTCACCGGGTCGCCGCGCCGGACCGCCGTCAGGACGACCAGCAGCAGCGGTACGACCAGCACGATCGCGATCAGCTGCGCGAGCGGGCCCACCGGCAGGATGACCAGCAGTTCCGGGACGGGCTGGGACGCCTGCGCCGTCAGAACGATCAGCGGTACGACCAGCCGGGTCAGCAGCGCGCCCAGCGCCACGCCGACGACCAGGGCGAGCAGTACCAGCAGCCCCTGCTCCGCGGCCATCATCCGGGCCAGTTTGCGGCGGGGCGCGCCCAGCGCCCGCAGGACCGCGAACTCCCCGTTGCGCTCGCGGATCGCGCCGGCCGAGCTGACCGCGAAGCCCACCGCCGCCAGCACGGCGGCGGCGATCACGGCGGCCGGCAGCACCGACTGCGGTCCGGCGCCGAGCGGGTCGGCCCGCATCTCCGACGAGGTCTCGTCGCGTACCAGCAGCGCGTCGATGTCGGCCCGGTCGCGCAGTGCGGCGGCGATCTGTGCGGTGGCGCCCGGCCGGGCCGACAGCCACCACTCGCCGGGCTCCATGCCGCGGCCGCCGGTCGCGTTGAGCATCCGGTTCACGGCGCGCAGGTCCAGCAGCAGCGCCCCGCCGTCCTTCAGGGACGACGGCGCGGTGGTGCCGGGCAGGGCGCGGACCACGGAGGTGATGCGTACGGACGTCTCGACGCCGTTCAGTTCGACGCGGACGTCGCTGCCCACCTTGCTGCCGGTGGCCCGCAGGAAGGCGTCGGTGGCGATCCCGGAGAGCGGCGGGGCAGCCGGTTCGGCGAGGCGTACGGAGAGGTGGGCGCCCTTGGAGTCCCCCAAGGTGGGGTCGGCGGCACCGGTGGCGTAGTCCACGGTCAGTGCGTCGCCGGCGGCGGTGCCGGTGACGGTCCCGGCGTTCGGCTGGAGGGCGGGGTCACCACCGAGCGACACGTCGGCCCGCTGCATCTGCGCCTTCGCCGCCCAGGACGAGCCGGCGGCGGCCTTCAGTGAATGGACGGAGCCGTCCGCGGAGGTGATCGCCGGGGCGAGGGTCAGCCGGTGCTTCTCGACGAAATCGGGTGCCGCGTAGTCGACTTCGACGCGGGTGAGCCGCAGCGGGCCCGCGGGGGAGCCGCCCGTCCGGCCTGCCGCGTCGGTGAGGTCCAGGACGAGGAGGTGCGGTTTCGCGTCGGCCGGGACGTCGCCGAGCGGGAAGGCGTACGAGACGCCGTTGGCGTCCTTGAGGACCACGGTGAGCGAGTCGATGACCTCGCCCCGTCCGTCGGAGTCGAGCCGCGCGGTGAACCGCAACTGCTGGGCGGCGGTGTCGACCGGAAAACCGCCGGTCTCCCGGGCCTCGCCGGCCGGGCCGCCCCGCAGCGGCCGGAGCAGCTCGGGCAGCTCGGAGGAGATCTGGACGCCGGCGATCACCGGGTCCTGGGCGGTGGCTTCGATGCTCTGCCGCACGTCGTCCCGCACCCCGGGCATCCCGGGCACCTCCAG
>NZ_JAPVLU010000050.1 GCF_027158205.1 Streptomyces sp. H39-S7
CCCGCGCCGGCCCTCGCGGTGACGCGTCCTCCTGCTGTCGCCGACAGCGTTACCCGGTCGCCGGCCGGCAGAAACCGGAGGGCCGGGAGACGGCGACCGAATCGCGGGTGGCTCAGCCGACCAGCTCGTGGCCGGCCTTCATCGCGTCCTTGCCCGCCTTCACCGCGTCCTTGCCCGCCTTGACGGTGTCCTTGACCGCGCCCACCTTCTTGTCCAGCTTGTTTCCGACGACGCCCTGCGCCGCGGTCTTGGCCTTCTGGCCGGTGGTCGCGGCGGCCTGCGCCGTGCCACTCAGGGTTCCTCCGAAGTCGGCCTGGGCACAGGGGGCGGCGGCGGCAAGAAGCGCGGAACTTGCGGCGGCGGCGAAGAGAAATCGACGAACGTTCATGATCCATACAACGCGCGGGAAGGCCGGAGGGCACGCAAAACACCCACAACCCACCCTCCGGGGCGCAGAAAAGCGCGGGGACGGGGCGACCGGTTCCCCCGCGGCGGCCGGTGGCGACGCGCGGTCACCCCGCCCACCGCGCGGTCACCCGGCCCGCCCGCGTGGTGTCCCCCCGCCCGCCCGCGCGCTGTCACCCGGGCCCCCGGATCACCCCGACGGCCTGGTTCCGATGACGACGGTCGCGTACAGCTCCTCCGAGTCGGCCACCCGGGGGACCAGTCCGTCGCGGGCCACGATGGCGACGGCCTCCGGTACCTGCCGCTCGCTGGTCTCGAACAGCAGGTGGCCGCCCGGGGCCAGCCATCGGCCCGCTTCCGCCGTCACCCGCCGCAGGACGTCCAGCCCGTCCGTACCCCCGTCGAGTGCGACCCGGGCCTCGTGGACGCGGGCCTCCGTGGGAAGCAGGTCGATCTCCTCGGTCGGTACGTACGGCACGTTCGCGAGCAGCACCCCGACGCGGCCCCGCAGGGTGCCGGGCAGCGGCTCGTAGAGGTCCCCCTCGTACACCCGGCCGCCGACGAAGTCGACATTGCGCCGGGCGCAGCGCACGGCGGCGGGGTCGATGTCGGCGGCGTACAGCTCCACGGGGCGGTGCCCGGCACCAGGGCCCCGGTTCCGGTCGGCCACCAGCGCGGCGCCGAGGGCGCCCGAGCCGCAGCACAGGTCGACGACCACGGAGCCGGGTCGGAGAAGGGCCGCCGCCTGATCGACGAGGAACTCGGTACGGCGGCGGGGCACGAAGACCCCGGGGTCGACATCGAAGCGGCGGCCGTGGAACTCCGCCCAGCCGAGGACGTGTTCGAGGGGCAGGCCGACGACGCGGCGTTCCACCATGGCGACGAGTTCGGTGGGGGTCCGTGCGGTGGAGATGAGCAACTCCGCCTCGTCCTCGGCGAATACACAGCCGGCGGCGCGAAGTCTGGTGACGATGGCGGAGAGCGGAAGTACTGCGGGTGAAGCCTGCACGATGAGCCTTTCGGAACGCCTCTGGGCGCTCCCGCGGTCACCTATGCCTGATGGTGAGCCGCACGGCCGCGAAGGGGGAGCACCCGACCTGTTACAGCGGTGATGGGTCCCACCTCCTCAGTTGATCATTGGTAACGACGGCAACACTGTACCCGACCCGGGCCGGGCGTCCGGCGTATCCCGGCGGACGCGTGGGCCCCGTTCCGGACACGAGCGGAGCGGGGCCCTGGGAGCCGTCGTTCAGGCCGCCATGGCGACCTCCAGCCGGGTGGGCTTTCCGCCGGGCAGTTTGGCGGCGAACACCCGGGTGAGCAGGGTGCCGAGGAGCGCGGCGCCGAGCGCGCTGCCGAGCGTCTGGAAGAAGCGGATGCCGGTGAGACGGCCGACGTGCGGGTGTCGCGACGGCGCCGTCACGGCGTCGTGCGGGGGCGTCACCTGAACCGGTCTGGTGGGAAACCCCCGGCAGCGGGTAGTCGACGCTCATGAGCAATTTCGTCGTTTCCCTGCCAGGCACCCTGAAAGCGCCGCTCACCCCCGAGACCAGGGGGAAGATCCTCGCCGCTCTCCAGGGCACCGATCCCCATGAAGTCGCGGAGGGCGAGGCCGCGGACCTCGACGCGCTGAGTTTGGACCCGGACACCTCCACGTTCACCCTGCGTCTGGAAGTGGAGGCCGAGAACAGCGGCCAAGCACGTGAAGAGGCCCGTGCCCTCGCCGAGGGCGCGTTGCGCGGAGCCGGTCTGGACGAGCAGACCGCGCCGCTGGGCAACCCCGTCATCACCGCGATCGACGTGGACTGATTCCCGTCCCCGGGAAGGACCGCCACTGAAAACCCGCTGGTGGAGCCGGATTGGCCGCGGCTAGCATCCGCTGATGACGACTCCGGCAGACCAGGATTTCCGTGAGGCGCTGCACCGGGCCGACATCGGTCGGTTGGCGGACTGGTTGGACGCGCGGGCCTGTTCGGTCGACGTCTTCGGACGCCTCGTCCAGCACGCGGACCCTCGCATCCGGTACCTGGGGCTGACGCTGCTGACGGAGCGGATCACGTCGGACCGCGCACCCGGCGACGCCGAGTCGGCCGGGTTCGCCGCGCTGCTGCCGAGATCCCTGGCCGGACCGCCTGAGGCGGTGCTCGCGCTGGCAGGGCTCTACGAGCGGCTGGGGCAGCACCTCGACGGGCGCCCGTGGCCGGCCTGGCGTGCGGCGCGGCTCCCGGTACGGGTGCGGATCGCCTGGCTGCGGGCCGAACTGCTCAACGACGCGGCCGTGCTCCGTACGGAACCGCCGGGAGAGCTGCTCTACCAGGCCATGCGGGGAGTGTCCGTTGCCGGCGCGCACCGGCCGGGACAGCTCGTGGACGAGCTGGTGCGCGCCGGCGACCCGGTACTGGCGGCCGCGGCACTGCGCCTGGCCCGGCAGGGCCTGCACGCCGGGCTGCTGGCCCCGGCACTGGTCCGCGACCACGTGGTGCGGTTGCTCGACGCTCCTGGCGCGGAGGTCACCGCCGACGCGCTCAGGGAGCTCGCCGAACCGTGGGCGGTGCTGGATCCGTTGCCTGCCGGGCGCCTGTCCCCGTTCCTCGGCTCCGCCGCGGCGAACGCGGGTGGTGAGGCGGCGCAGGCCGCCCTCACGGCCGCGGCCCGGCACGGGCACCGCCACCTGCTGCTGCGCGTCGTGGACGATCCCGACCTGCCGCCGGCTCTGCGGCGGCGCGCGATGGAACTCCTCGGCGGGCAGGCCGACCGTGGTGACGTCTCCCGGTTGACGGCGAGCGCCGCGGCGGACCCGCTGCTGCTCGCCGCACCGGCGGTGACGTGCCTGCGCGATCTGCACCGGCGCGGGCACTTCCCCACGGAGGCGGACGTCCCGGCCATCATCGGGCTGGCGCTGGCCGATCACTCGGTTCCGCCCGGTGAGGTCGCGACGATCCTCTTCACCTGCCGTCGGGCCGTGCTCCGCGTGCTGCTGGATCAGGAGACCGCCGCCGGCCCCGATCCCGACCGGTCGCGAAGGTTGGACCTGCTCGTCGCTCTCGCCGGGCAAGGAGCCGAGAGCGGGGAGGAACGGGCCGGGAAGGAGCGGGCCGGGGAGAAGCAGGACGGGGAGAAGCAGGACGGGGAGAATCAGGTTCGGGAGGGCCGGAGCGACGAGGGCCGTACCGACGAGCCGCGCATCGGGGAGGCCATCACGCGCCTGCTCGCGTCCGCTCCCGCCGAGCCCGGAGCGGTGCTCGACGCGATCCGCAGGCTGCGGTACACCGGCGCGGAAGACGCGGTGCTCGCGCTCCTGCCGACGGCGCCCGCGGCGGCGCTCGACACGCTGGAGGCCATCGGCGGCCCCCGCACCGTGACGGCGCTGCGGGAAGGGCTCGGTCTCACCGAGGGGCAGCACGCGGGAACCATCGCACCCCACCTGCGCGTCGTCCGCGACCGCGCCCTCGAACTGCTGTGGCTGCTGACCACCGATCCTGAGCAGCGGCGTACCCTGCTCGACCGGCTCGACGCCGCCGATCTCCCCCGCCGTATCGCGGCCGACCTCGGCGGCCCGGACGAACGGGAGTTGGCCCTCCTGAGCTCCCATCTGGATCCGGACGAGCCGGTCGCTTCGCTGTGCAGGCTGGCCGCCCACGGCGGTCCCGGCACACTGCCGGCCCTCGCCGATCTCCTCCTGCGCGTCGTGGCCGGGCTCGCGGCCGAGGAGGCGAGCGGCGCGGCCCGACCCGTGCAGGCCGGGCCCTGCGTCAACGAGCCCGAGGTGCCCCACGAAGTCCTGAACGCCCTGTCCGCTCTGGGCAGCCGCCTCCACGCACGCGGCAGGATCCGGCCGGCCTGTCTGCTGGACGCCGCGACGGCGCGGGAAGCGGGTCACGCGCTCGTCGCGAGCCTTGTGCTCGACCTGCTGGACCGCCCGGGAGTGACGGACGGCGAGCGGACGATCCTGCTCGAACTGCTGCTCCGCGCGCCGTACCCGCACACCCGCCGACGGGTGCACCGACTCCTGCGGAATCGCGACCCGCAGGTGCGCAAACACGTGATCGCGCTGCTCGCCCGCGACACCGCGGGCGACGACGCCCAGGCGCTGTCGGCGTCCCTGATCGCACTGATCACCACCCGGAACGTGCAGGACGTCCAGACCGTACGGCAGGCGCTGCGGGCCCTGGGCCATGCGCGGGCCCGTTGGGCCGCCGCGGCGATCACCGGGTGTCTCGACCATCCGAGCATGAACATCAAGAAGACCGCTGCCGGGGTCCTGGCCCGCGCGGGCACACCGGCCGCAGTGCCCAAGCTGCTGTTCTGGCTCGGTCACCACGACAATCCGGGGCTGCGCGAAGCGCTGATCGCGGCGCTGCGCGCCATCCTCGGCCACGCGTACGCGGCGACCGTTCTCGCCGCGGCCGAGCGGACCACCGGGCACGCTTCCGGCGAGGAAGCCCGCGCCCGCGAACTGCTGCTCTCCGGCCTCGACGGCGAGCTGTCCGCCCGCTCCGTTCTCGCGCTCGACCACCAGGCCTCCCCGGTGGTACCGGTCCTGCTCTCCCTGGTGGCGGCCGGCCGGATCCGCCTCGCGGCCGGAGCGGTCGAGGAACTGGCATCGGCCATGGCCCGGCACGAAGTCGCCGTGAGCCCCGGCGGCCGCCCGGCACAGGACGCCCAGCACGACGCCGACGTCCGGTCGTTGACGACCCGGGGTTGGGACCCCGCGGTCGCCGTACGGATCGCCGAGCGCCCGGAGCCGCCGGGTGACGAGCAGTTGGCGGCACTGCGTCCGCTCCTCGCGGACTGGCTCCGGCTGGCCGCCGCGGACCCCGCCACCCGGGGTGCTGTCCTGCGGCTCACCGGGTGTCTGTGCCCGGCGCCGTGGACGGCCGAGGAACTGACGGTCCTGTCCCGCCACACCGAGGTCGTGCTCGGGGAACTCGCCGACCAGCCCTCCGGCCCGGCGCCCGCCGACCGCGACGTCTTGCTCGCCGTCCTCGAAGCAGCCGCACCGAAGCTGTCCCCCGTCGGGGTGGCGGCGCTCGCCGAAGCCGTGCGCGCACTGCCGCCCGCCCCTGCGGGCGACCGCTCCACTCTGACGCTGCTGCGGCGGTGCGACGCGGTGCTGGTACGCGCCGATCTCGACCAGGCGCTCGCCGCGGCCCGGCTCGGCGCCGACCCCTGGCAGGCCGAGTCCGCGATCCTGCGGGAAGCGTTCACCGCGCAGGGCGACGCGCACTCCCCCGCTCGTGCCGACGGCAGCGCGGCCGGAACAGGGACCGCCCCTGAGGCCGCGGCCTGGCAGGACGCGTTGGACGCCGCCGTGCGTGGTGCGAGCACCACGGCGCTGGAGGCGCTGCGCCGCGGGACCGACGACGTTCCGGGCTCCCGGCAGCGACTGGCCGCGCTGATCGACGCGTACCCCTCCGCCGGCCCCGAGGCGCGCGGTGTGCTCCTGGACTGGATGACGGAGCTCCAACCGCTCGACGCACCGGCCTGGACCCTCGCCGAGACCGCCCGCGAACCCGTCCCCGCCCCCGCACCTCGCGCCGTACGCGTCGACGACCTGGACCAGCCGCGTTCGACCGCCCTGCGGGAGCGCCTGGTGAGCCTGCTGGAATCCGCCGATCGCGACCGCGGGGACGCCGCCGCGCTCGCGCTCCTGTCGTGGCCCGAGCCCGCGACCCGGCTGCTCGTGCTCCAGGCGTTCCTCCGTGGCCGTGTCACCGTGCGGGTCGGCGCGGAGGCGGCCCGCCTGCTGACCCGCGTCGGCCCGACCGGGTTGCGGGGCCCGGAGATCCTGCCCGACCGGGCCGCACTCGTGGCCGGACAGCTCGACGAACGGGAGCTGGTTCCGCTCATCCCGCTGATCCTGGAGTGGTGGGAGCACGGCCCTCCCACCTGTCGGCCGATCGCCCGGAACCTGCTCCGCCGGGCTCCAGGCGACGCGCTCGCGGACCACCTGACCGACCGCCTGGCCGGCGGTGGCTGGGGACTGCTCGACCTGCTCACCGGCCGGCCGCTGCTGCGCACCCCCGCGCTGGAGCGGATCTGCCAACGGCTGCGCGCCGAGGGGCGCGACGATCTGGCCGACGGGCTCCTTCTCGTGGACGGCCCGCTGCGCGGCCCGGACGCCGGGGAGCAGGACGCCGCCGCCCTGGCGGCGCTCCGCGCCCGTCCCCAGGAAGCGCCGGGAGGAGCCGCACCCGGTCCGTCCCGCGACGAGCTGATGGCCCTGGCCCGGACCGGCGCTCCCGAGCAGATCCGCCGGGCGCTCACCCGGCTGGCCCGGTCCCACAGCGGGCATTCCGGACGGACAGAGCTGACGGATCTCACCGAGCTGACGGAACTGATCGTCGAACTGCTGCGCCACCCCAGGCCGGCGGTCCGCCTGCACGCCCACCGGACCTCACGGTCCCTCTTCGACCGGCGGACGTACCTGCTGCACACCTCGGTCCTGCTGGACGACCCGGAACCGAACGTCGTCCGCACGGCGGTGCTGGCCCTGAGCCACGCGCGCTGGGAGCCCGCGATCCCCGCCATCGCCGGGCTGCTGGAGCACTCCCACCCCGTCGTCCGGAAGACCGCCGCCGCGGGACTGGCCGGCATGGGCGCGCCGGCGGTCCCCGCTCTCCGGTACGCGGCCGGCCACGCCCGTCCGGACAGACGGGCCCGCTACACCGACGTCCTGGAACAGATCCAGCAACGGATCCAGGAACGGACCGAGGCGGCGGGCGGACCAGGGGTGTCCTGGTCGTGAACCTTTGCCGTACCGCGGGATCCGAGTGCTGGACCGCCGACCCGTCCGGCGCCCACCTCCGGTAAATTGGTCTACACCACGATGTGTATGCCTCAGAACGGTGGAATCAGCATGGAAGTAGTGATCGTTCCGGACGCCGAAGCGGGCGGCGAACTCATCGCCTCCGCCATCGCCGGCCTGCTCGCCCGCAAGCCCGACGCCCTGCTCGGCGTAGCCACCGGATCGACGCCGCTGCCGATCTACCAAGCGCTGGCCGCCCGGGTCCGCGCTTCCACGCTCGATGCCTCACGCGCACGCATCTGCCAGCTCGACGAGTACGTGGGCCTGCCCAAGGGGCACCCCGAGTCCTACCGCTCGGTGGTACTGCGCGAGGTAGTCGAGCCGCTCGGTCTGACCGAAGCCTCCTTCATCGGCCCCGACGGAACCGCCGAGGACGTCGCCGCCGCCAGCGCCGACTACGACCGCGCGCTGGCCGCCGCGGGCGGCGTCGACCTGCAACTGCTCGGCATCGGCACGGACGGGCACATCGGGTTCAACGAGCCCTGCTCCTCGCTCGCCTCCCGCACCCGCATCAAGACGCTCACCGAGCAGACCCGCGTTGACAACGCCCGGTTCTTCGACTCGCTGGACCAGGTGCCCCACCACGTCATCACCCAGGGCATCGGCACCATCCTGGAAGCGCGCCACCTGGTGCTGCTGGCGACCGGCGAGGCCAAGGCCGAGGCCGTGGCGCTCTCCGTGGAGGGCCCGCTGTCCGCGATGGTGCCGGCCTCGGCGCTGCAGCTGCACCCGCATGCCACCGTCGTCATCGACGAGGCGGCCGCGTCCGGCCTCAAGCTCGCGGACTACTTCCGCGCCACGTACGCGGCGAAGCCCGCCTGGCAGTTCCTCTGAGTCGTTCCCTGTGGCCGCTGCCGGCGGCGGGTACACCCGCCGCCGGCAGGGCCGCGTGTGCCGTCGCGGCCCACGCAGCAATGCTCAGGACTTCGGCTGGGTGAAGCGGATGCTGTTCCCGAAGGGGTCGCGCAGGCCGCAGTCGATGCCGTACGGCCGCTCGGTGGGCTCCTCGGTGAACTCCACGCCCCGGCCCAGCAGCGTCTCGTACGTCTTGCGGCAGTCGTCCGTGCTGAAGATGAGGTGGCCGCCCATCGCGCCCTTGGTCACCAGCTCGCGAACCTGCTGTGCCGTCTCCTCCGACATCGCCGGAGCGCCCGGCCTCTCCAGCAGGATCTGCCGATCGGGGTGACCGGGGACGTTGACGGTCAGCCAGCGCATGAAGCCCATGTCGATGTCGGCGTTGACCTCCAGGCCGAGCTTGCCGACGTAGAAGTCGAGGGCCTGGTCCTGGTCGAGGACGTAGATCTGTGAGTGCGTGATCGCTGTGAACATGTGCTTCACGCTACCGAGTGGACCGGCTGAAAACTTATCCGAAACTGCTCGGTCTCGTCGGGCCGTCGGGGCGCCGGCATGCTCGGGGCGCCGGCGGTCAGGCGCTCGGCCGCGTCCACGCCTTCGTGAAGCATGTCGGCACGTCCGCGGACACCGCTTCCTTCCGGTACGTCCTCGGTGAGCGGCCGACGATGTCGCGGAACGTACGACTGAAGGTCCCCGGGCTGCCGAAGCCGACCTGGAAGCAGATGTCCGTCACGCTGAGGCCGGTCTCCCGCAGCAGGAACATCGCCCGCTCGACCCGGCGGCGCTGCAGATAGCGGTGCGGGGTCTCGCCGAACGTGGCCCGGAAGGTGCGGGCGAAGTGGGCCTGCGACACATGGGCGACGCGGGCCAGGGCCGGGACGTCCAGCGGCTGCGCGTAGGCACGGTCCATCGCGTCCCGGGCCCGCAGCATGCGGCGGTTGGTCTCTTCTGCGGCGCTGCTCACGGCGCCATCACACCACGGTCCGCCCACAGTGTCGTGCGCGGTCGACTGTCGGTGCCGCGCAGTAACATCCGGACCACCGGCGGCCGGCCGGCATGCCCCGCCCCCCAGCACCTCCCCAGCACCCCCGAGGACAAGCCCGTGAGCGCAGCGACCGCCGTTACCGTCACCCGTTGTGCCTGGGCCGAGGGCGGCTCCGAGCTCATGACCGCCTACCACGACTCCGAGTGGGGCGTTCCGTCCCACAACGACGCCTACCTGTTCGAGCTGCTGCTCCTGGAAGGCGCGCAGGCAGGGCTGTCCTGGTCCACGGTGCTGAACAAGCGCGAGAACTACCGCAAGGCCCTCGACGGCTTCGACTACCGGAAGATCGTCCGGTACGAGCAGGCGAAGCTGGACGACCTGATGACCGACGCGGGGATCGTCCGCAACCGTCTCAAGGTCGCCTCCACGGTGAAGAACGCCCGTGCCTTCATCGCGACGCGCGAGGAGTTCGGCTCCTTCGACACCTACCTCTGGCAGTGGGTCGACGGAACGCCCGTGGTCAACCGTCCCCGACCGACGGATCCGCTGCCCGCGCGCACCGATCTCTCCGACCGGCTGAGCAAGGATCTGAAGCGGCGCGGCTTCACCTTCGTCGGCACCACCATCACCTACGCCTACCTGCAGGCCGTCGGCGTCGTGAACGACCACGCCACCACGTGCACGGCCCGGGCGCGGCCCCAGCGCCGGTCCTAGCCCTCGCCGTCCGCGTCGAGCGGGCAGGCCGTCGGCCGGCCGTCGTCGTCACCGTGGTAGAGACCCTGCTCGTCCGGGTCGGCGCCCGACCCGCTCAGGATGCCGATGTTGTCGCCGCAGTGGCACACGATGGTGATCATCGCTTCTCCTCGGAAGTGCTGGGAAACGCTTCAGGAGGACCCGGAAGGCCCCTGCCCACTCCAGCCCAGTTCTCGGCATCGGTCCTGTTTTGCTGGTCCGGTCGGGTTGGCCCGATACATGCGGGCACAAGTGTGCGAAGTGCCTGACCGGAGGCGGACCGCCCTGACAGAATGACCGCACGGGGCAGTCGATCTTCGAGTGGGAGCGCTCCATGACGCGCTTGCAGGCGCGACGAATTCATCGCCATGACGGCATCGCCGTCCTGGCGATCGTCGGTGAATTGGACCTGGACAGCGAAAAGGTGCTGGCCGATGCCGTCGCATCGGCCCTGGACACCGATCGGTCACAGCTGATCCTGGACTGCGGCGAACTCAGCTTCTGCGATTCACGGGGGCTGGGGCTACTGCTCTCCCTGCGGCAGACCCTGGACGACCGCGGCGGCTCCCTGGTCCTGGCCGCAGCGAGCCATCAGCTGCTGCGCACCCTGGAGCTCACCGGTGCCGACCAGGTCTTCGCCCTGGCCGGCAGCGTCGAGGAGGCGGCCGGCCTCCTACCGCCTCCCGGCACCACCGGCGTCACAGGAAGCGCCGGATCGGGATGACCGCCACTTCCTGAAGCCGCTGCATGGAGGAACGCCGGTTCCACGAGCCGGATTCGATCAGCTCGCTGACCGCCCGGTCCTCCTCGAAGTGCCCGTCGAGGGTCGCGGTGAAGGTCTCGTCGAGAACGGCCAGCATGACCTCTTCGTCATGGTCCAGCGAGCGGCGGTTGAAGTTCGTGGACCCGATGAGCGAGGCGACATGGTCGACGGTGATCACCTTGGCGTGCATCATCGTCGGCTGGTACTGCCAGATCTTCACTCCGGCCGCGATCAGTTCCTCGTAGAAGTTCTGGCCCGCCAGCTGGCACACCCGCTTGTCGGTGTGGGGCCCCGGCAGCAGGATCTCCACGTCGACCCCGCGCCGGGCCGCTTCGCACAGCAACTGGATGAAGAAGTCGTCGGGGGCGAAGTAGGCGGTGGCCAGGCGCAGGCGTTCCTGGGCCGACTCGATGACCACCCGGATCAGGGTCTGCATGTCCTGCCAGCCGAAACTGGCGGAGCCGCGCACCACCTGGACGATGGCGTCGCCCTGCGGGGCGTGCTCGACGAAGCGGTCGCGGTCGTCGAAGAGGTCGGCATGGCACTCGGCCCAGTTCTGGGCGAACGCCGCCGCGATCCCGTCCACCGCCGGGCCGCGCACCTGCACGTGGGTGTCGCGCCACTCCTTCTCGTTCGCGGCGTTGCCGCACCACTCCTCGGCGATGCCCACACCGCCGGTGTACCCGATCGTCTCGTCGACGACCAGGACCTTGCGGTGGCAGCGGTGGTTCTGCTTCAGCGGCGAGAGCCACAGCGGCTTGCGGAACCACGCGACCTGCACCCCCGCCTGCTCCATCTCGTCCAGCAACTCCTGCTCGATGAGCCGGCTGCCGAACCCGTCCAGCAGCAGCCGGACCCGCACGCCCTCGCGGGCCCGGCCGGCGAGCGCCGACGCGAACTCCCGGGCGATCGCCCCGCGCCAGTAGACGAAGGTCATCATGTCGACCGTGTAGCGCGCCGACCGGATGCTTTCCAGCATCGCCGCGAAGATCTCGTCACCGTTGCGCAGTGGCACCAGGGCGTTGTTCTCCGTCGCCGCGATACCGATCAGGCGCTCCAGCCGACGCCGTATCCGCTGCTTCCGGTCCGCGTACGACAGCCCGCCGGGTGCGGGTGGGGCCCCGGCCCCGGGCAGCGTCTGCTCGTGGTCCTCGACGGTCGTCATGCGAATTCTCCTGCGTAGAAGGCTGCTGAGGTGATTGCTGCCCCGTCGTACGGCACCGATGCCCGGGTTTCGGAGCGAAGTACGCCGTTTGGACTGGGCCAACGTACACACCTGCCGGTGCGGCCGCCGAAGGTGGCTGTGCCATGGCGCGTCCACGGCCCCGGAAACGGGAGCGGCGGGAGCGGGCGGCGCGGCGTTGGAGCGTTCGGGCCCGCGGGATACGGTCCTGCCATGTCTCTCGCATCAGAAGCCTCCCCGTCACCCTCCTCCGTCGCCGCGGACGATCTGGACCGAGCCGTCCAGCTCTCCGTCGCCGTCCTGCGCCGGGCGCCGGCAACGGCCTGGGACGGCAAGGCCGGTTCGCTGGAGTGGGACTGCTGGGAGACCGTCGAGCACCTGAGCGACGACCTGTTCGCCTACGCCGCCCAGCTGGGGCCGAGGCAACCGCCCCTGGAGGGCGAGGTTCCGTTCGTCTGGGAGAGCCGGCGCCCCGGTGGCCCCAAGAACGCCGTCCACGCGGACCGGGCGGCGGGGTCCGCCGGGCTGCTGCAGGTGCTGGAGGCGTGCGGCGCCCTGCTGATCGCGATGGTGCGCACGACGCCGTCGCACACCCGCGCCTACCACGGCTACGGGGTGTCGGACCCGGAGGGTTTCGCCGCGATGGGAATCGTCGAGACGCTGGTGCACACCCACGATCTGGCCGAGGGCCTCGGCCTCGACTGGACCGCCCCGCCCGCCGACATCTGCGCGCGGGTGCTCGCCCGGCTGTTCCCGGAGGCTCCGGGGTCCACCGACCCATGGCCCACGCTGCTGTGGGCCACGGGCCGCGCGGAGCTGCCCGGCCACCCCCGCGTCACGACCTGGCGCTGGTACGGCGAGCCCCGCCCGTAGGCGTTCCGGCCATCCCCGCGGGGCGGCCTACCGGAAGTCGTCCGCGTGGTCGTGCGCCCAGGAACGGAAGCTCCGCGCCGGCCGCCCGAGCAGGTGCTCCACGGTGTCGGTCACCCGCTCGGGCGTGTCCACGAACGACCGCCACGCCGCCAGCCTGGCCGCCACGAACGCCGGATTGCCCCAGGCCGCCGTCAGCTGCTCACGAGCCGTCTCCGGAGGCAGGTCCTCCCAGCGCACCTCGCGCCCGACCGCCTCGCCGATGATCCTGACCTGCTCGGCGTGGGTGATCGATTCCGGACCCGTCAGCACGTACTTGGCACCGTCGTGCCCGTCCGAGGTGAGCACGTGGGCGGCCACGTCGGCGATGTCGCGCTCGTGGATCAGGGACCGCGACGCCTGCCCGTACGGCCAGCGCACGACGCCCTGCCGGATCTGGTCGGCCCACCCGAGGGTGTTCGTGGCGAAGTCGATGGCCCGCAGGAACGTCCAGTCCCGCCCGGTCGCCCTGATCTGCCGTTCGATCTCCTGGTGGAACGAGGTGGCAGGCTCGCCGTCCGCGAGGTCGGCGATGTCGGTCGACAAATACACAATGTGCCGGGCATGCTCAGCGGCCACCTCGACCACCCGGGGATCCACCGCGATCCCGGGCCACATCAGATAGACGCGCTCCACATCGCGCAGCGCGGGCCGCAGCGTCTCCGGCGCCGTGAGATCTCCGCGCACGCCTTCCACGCCCTCGGGCAGCGAGGCCCGGTCCGGATCGCGCACCAGAGCGCGGACGTCGCGCCCTGCCCCTGCCAGTGACGAAACGAGGTGTCTGCCGATGGTGCCGGTCGCGCCGGTGACAAGAATCCTGGTCATGAAGAGGCCAACCCCGGCCGCGGCCGGACTATGCCGTCCGGCCGCTCACCCGCCGCTTGCCGGGCGCGGTCGGGCACGCCGTCGTGTCAGGCGTGGAACTCGGTGAGGTCGATGCTGTGCACGCGGAGCGGCCTGCCGGACCGAGGGTCCACGGTGTCGCGGTCCAGGACCATGCCGAGCTTGCGCATGACGTTCTCGGAGGCATCGTTGCCCACCTGGTGGATGCTGATGACGCGGTCCAGGCCGCGATCCTGCAGCGCGAACTCCAAGGTGGCGTGGGCAGCCTCGGACGCGTAGCCCTGGCCCCAGAACTGCCGGCCGAACCGCCAGCCGATCTCCACGGCGGGCAGCACCTCCGGCAGGAACTCGGGCACGGACAGCCCCGTGAAACCGGCCAGCTCACCGGAGGCGAGCAGCTCGACGGCGAAGATCCCGAAGCCCTCGTCGTCCCACTCCTCCTCCCAGCGCTCGATGGACTCGGCGGTGCGCTCAAGATCGCGGACCGAGCCGTCATCGATCCAGCGCATCACCTGCGGGTCGGCGTTGATCTCCGCCATGGGCGCGAGGTCGTCGTCGTGCCAGCGACGAAGGAGGAGGCGAGGGGTGCGGATCTCGGTCATACCCGCATCCTGCCGAAAGAGGAGCCCCAACGGTAATCGGCACGGCCCCGCCCACCTGGTCCATGGCCTCACTCCCCCGCCGCGCGCCGGAACGGACACGGCCCCTCGCGCCGTGGACGGCGTGTCAGTTCGCCGCGTCCAGCCGCCCGCGCTGGTCCGCCGTCAGCTCCAGATCGACCGCGGCCAGGCTCTCGTCCAGCTGCGCCACGGAGGAGGCGCCGACCAGGGGGATCACCGGCACCTCGGATCCGATCAGCCAGGACAGCACGACCTGGTTGAGGGTCGCGCCGGTCTCCTTCGCCACCTCGCGCAGCACGGCGAGCCGGACGGGCGTGCCCGGGTGGTCGAACTCGGGTCCCAGCGGCTTGTCCTCACGCCCGTAGGCACCGCCCAGCAGCGGCGAGTAGGCGACGAGCGCGAGCTCGGGGTGGGCGCGCAGGTAGCTGAGGTGGTCGCCGCTGAGCACGCCCTCCTGGCCGTCCGGGGAGCGCAGGCTCGGGAAGTCGGTGCGCCGCCGCAGATAGCTGTGGTGGAACTGCAGGACCTCGTATCCCGGCAGACCGGCCGCCGCGGACGCGTTGCGGGCCTCCTCCACCCGCCACGCCCAGTGGTTGCTCGCGCCGAGCAGGCCGACCGCGCCCTCGGTGACCAGTTCGGCGAAGCTCTCGACAATCTCCTGCGCCGGCGAACTCGTGATCTGGGTGTGCGCGTACAGCAGGTCCAGCTTCTCCACACCGAGCCGTTCCCGGCTGCGCTCCGAGGACTCCCTGATCGACTTGGCCGACAGCCCCTCGATGTCGAGGGCCAGGGTGTTGCTGGGCGCGAGCGGCCGTCCCCCGAGCTTGGTGGCGATGGTCAGCTCGTCACCGGCACCGCGGCTGCGGCGCCAGCGGCCGAGCAGTTCCTCGCTCTCGCCGCCCTGGGTGCCGTTGACCCAGTAGGCGTAGTTGTTGGACGTGTCGATGAACGTGCCGCCGGCCTCGACGAACCGGTCCAGGATCGCGAACGACGTCGCCTCGTCGGTGATCGTGCCGAACAGCATGGCCCCGAGACTCAGCACGCTCACCTCGCGGCGGGTCGCCGGGTCCTTGCCAATCGTGCGGTACCGCATGTGCGTTCCCCTCGTTGAACCCGTCCGTGCCGGGCTTTGCGCAGGAGTCTGCATGCTGGAGAGCGCTCTAAGTCAACCCGTCCGACCAGGGGCGGCGGTTGCGGCGAGCGGCTGCCTACGGCTCCAGCGAGCGGATGACCCGGGCCGGACTGCCCACCGCCAGCACACCGGCCGGCAGGTCCTTGGTGACCACCGCCAGCCGGCGCCGCTCGGCCGGCGTGGATCCCGCGCCCGCGTTGTAGGCCGCGCACAGCTCGGCACGCCGCTCGGAGTCCGCGCCCAGGTCGGCGTCGTCCGGGAGGTACCAGTCGCCGGCCAGCATGCGGTCCTTGTTCTCGCCCACCAAGGCCCCCCCTCTCGTCGGAATCAATCACCTTAACCAACGACGCGGGCGCGACGGCGGGCCCCACGCCCCGCCGGATCCGGGGGCCGGGCCGACTTGCGCGACACCGCCCACCGCGGGCCGGGCGGCTCTACTCTGATCGTGTGCCGGACGCGAAGCCCGGCGGGGGAGCTTGCGGCACCCGGCCGGTACGGGTTCCGGAGGGGGTGCGGCACGGTGGAGCAACTGGGTCCCGGAGATCCGCGTCAGGTGGCGCAGTACCGGATCAGCGCACGGCTCGGTGCGGGCGGCATGGGGCAGGTCTATCTGGCGCGCTCGCCGGGCGGCCGGTCCGTCGCGGTGAAGGTGGTCCGGGCCGATCTGGCGCAGGATCCGCAGTTCCGCGTCAGGTTCGCCCGGGAGGTCGAGGCCGCGAAACGGGTCAGCGGTGTCTTCACGGCGCCGGTCATCGACGCCGATCCGAACGCAGACCCCCCGTGGCTGGCCACGGGTTACGTCGCCGGGCCGTCCCTCACCAGCGCCGTGACGGAGTTCGGGCCGCTGCCCGAGAACAGCGTGCGCATGCTCGTCGCGGGGCTCGCCGAGGCCCTGGTCGCCATCCATCGCGCGGGGCTGGTCCACCGCGACCTCAAGCCGTCCAACGTGCTGCTCGCCCTGGACGGGCCCAAGGTCATCGACTTCGGGATCGCCAAAGCACTGGAGTCCGTCGGGCTGACGATGACCGGACTGACGATCGGCTCTCCGGGGTTCATGGCGCCCGAGCAGGTCACCGGTGGTGAGGTCACCTTCGCCACCGACATCTTCGCGCTGGGCGCGGTGCTGGTCTTCGCCGCGACCGGCCGGTCCCCCTTCGGCACCGGCCCCACGCCGGCGCTGCTGTACCGGGTGGTCAACGACGAGGTCGGCGTGGACGACCTGCCGGCCGGCCTGCGCCGGCTGGCGCAGAGCTGTCTGGCCAAGGACCCCGCGCAACGGCCCACCGCGGCGCGGATCCTGGACGGGCTGGACTCCCCCGACCTGGCACCCACCTCGACGTTCGACTCGGGCGGCCCCTGGCTGCCCGCGCCGCTGACCCGGGCGATCATGCGGCAGTCGGGACTGCTCGAGGAGGAGCCGACCGTACTGGACCCGGCACCGGCAGCCCCCGCCACCCCGGCGCCCCCGGCTACGGCCGGCTACGGATATCCCGGGCCTTCCGCGGGTGCGGCCGTACCCGCGGGGTTCGGCCCGCCGCCGTTCGTCCCGGCCGACGGCGGTACGGCGTACAGCGGACCCGGCGGTCACAGCGCGTACGCCACGATCCCGCGGGCACCTCAGCACCCCGGATCCCCCCGGTCACCGACGCGCCGCCGCGGGCGGATCCTCGCGGTGGCCGTCGCGGTGCTGCTGCTCGGGGGCGGCGGCGCGTTCGTGCTGAACCAGCTGGGGGGCAAGGACGATCCGAACGGAGCCCACGCGGGCTCGGGCTCGGGCTCGACCTCGCCGAGCACGGTGTCGCCCTCGCCGTCCGGCACGGCCGCCACGCTGGCCTGCGGCGGCATCAAGGACCCCTTCACCGCGACCGGGACCGCCGCGGGCTGGGTGCCGCACCGCAACGCGGACGAACCGATGGTGATCTCCGGGGGAAAGCTCGCCGTCACCGCCTCCGACGGCGCCGATCTGCGCGCCGACATCCCCTCGGTCGGAGCCAGGGCGCCCCTCTACTACCGCCCGGTGACCGGGAACTTCACGGCGGAGACCCTGGTGAGCGCGACGCCGCGCTACACCTACCAGGGAGCCGGGCTCTTCCTCGGCGCGGCCGGCTACGGATACATCCGGCTGGAGCGCGGCTACGGCGACACCGGTGGCATCACCTTCGAGTACTACCGGGACGACGGCAAGTACATCGCCGTGGACTACGCCTTCACCACCGCGGAGGCCAAGGGCAGGAAGCTCATCAGGACGGACGCCACCACCGTCCAGCTCCGGCTTCGGCGCGTCGGCGAGACCGTGACCGCGTCCTGGCGGGAGAGCGATGCGGCCGACTGGCAGCAGTTGGGGCAGGCCCCGACCCCGGGCTCCTCGGGGACCAAGGGGAAGCCGGAACTCAGGATCGGCCTCTCCGTGGTCAACCGCGCACAGTCACCGCAGGGAGATCCGCAGAAGCGGCCCTTCACGGCGTCCTTCGACTACGCCGACATCAGCTGCGACTGAGCCCGTCCGGGTCCGGCCCGCTGCACCGCGCACCCTCATTGCCGCCGTCCGCGAGGTGCGCGGGCGCAGGCCGCCTCCACCGACGCGACGGGGCGCAGGTTCCTCGTGAGGTCGGCGAGCCGCAGGACCCGCAGGTGCCAGGGGTGGGTGCAGACCAGTCCCATCCAGCCGTCGTGCTCCAACAGCCGGCGGCGGGTGCGGACGAGCAGGGTCAGTGCGGCGCAGTCGAAGAACTGGATGGGGCGCAGGTCCACGACCACCAGGGCGCCCGGCGACTCAGTGACGGCGGACACCCGCGCGCTGATCTCCTCGATCGTCGACACGTCGATTTCCCCGCGCAGCTCGACCACGGTGAACTCGCCCCGCACGTAACTGTGGACGAGCCGGCGCCGTTGCGGAACGACGTCCCGGCAAAGGGCGGCCGGACCGGTAGCGGTGGCCGGAGTGTCCTCATCCATGCGCGGTCCCCCGTCCAACAGCCCCGAACAGTCGGAAGCTCTCAGCCATACGGACTGCCACCGGGGTCCCGGGCGACATCCCGTAACTCTAGGGACAGCGCAGGATGCAGAAACGTGCAGGCGGCTTGCGGTTCAGCCGTCCGGGTGAAGGACATCGAGCATGCTGCCGGTCGTCATACTCCTGTACAGACCGGCTTGCCGGCCGGCGCCACCGCGGCTGCCCCCGGGGGCTGCCCCGGTTCTGGGGTCCGGGGCAGCCTTCGGGGCCTCGCCGTCACAGACTGACGCGCACCGCCAGGGGCCCGGCGTCCTCCCGCCGCTCCACGGCGCCGATCCGCCCGGCCGCCCGCACATCGGCGTCGACGAGGGTGTAGCGGTCGAGGACCTCGCGCGGCCCGGAGACGACGGCCGTGGCCACCTCGGCCCGCATGGACACCTTGGCCTCCGACTTGGCCTTGCGGACCGCCGAGATGACCTCCGCCGCCGTGGCCAGCAGCGCGCCGTCCCCGTCGGCGGCCCGGGCACGGATCTCCTGCGCCACGGGCCAGCTCGCGCGGTGGACCGAGCCCTCGGCGTGCCAGGACCACACCTCCTCGGTGACGAACGGCAGCACGGGGGCGAACAGCCGCAGCAGCGTGTCGAGGGCGGTGTTCAGAGCCGCGCGGGCGGAGTGCGTTCCGGTGACGTCCTGCTCCGCGTTGGAGCTGCCCTCGGCGCCGTAGGCACGGTCCTTGACGAGTTCGACGTAGTCGTCGCAGAAGCGCCAGAAGAACTTCTCGGTCCGTTCCAGGGCGCGCGCGTAATCGAAGTCCTCGAACGCGGCGGTGACCTCCTCGACAGCCGCCGCGAGTTCGGCGAGCATCGCACGGTCCAGGGGTTCGGTGACCGGCGTCCCCGCCGGCACCGCGCCGAATCCGCGGACGAACTTGCTGGCGTTGAGGATCTTCACCGCGAGCCGGCGCCCGATCTTCATCTGGCCGGCGTCGAAGGCCGTGTCGGTGCCGGGACGGCCGCCGGCGGCCCAGTAGCGAACGGCGTCGGAACCGTGCTGGACCAGGAGGTCGGCCGGGGTGACCACATTGCCCTTGGACTTCGACATCTTCTTGCGGTCCGGGTCGAGGATCCACCCGGAGATCGTGGCGTGTTTCCAGGGCAGGACGCCGTGCTCGGCGTGCGCGCGGACCACGGTGGAGAACAGCCAGGTGCGGATGATCTCGTGGGCCTGCGGGCGGAGGTCCATGGGGAAGACCCGCTCGAACAGGTCCGGGTCCTTCAGCCACCGGCCGGCGATCTGCGGGGTGAGCGACGAGGTGGCCCAGGTGTCCATGATGTCGGGGTCGCCGGCGAACCCGCCGGGCTCACCACGCTGTTGCTCGGTGTATCCCGCGGGCGCCTCGGCGCTGGGGTCCACCGGCAGGGCCGCCGGGTCCGGGACGATCGGCCGGTCGTACTCCGGGTTGCCCTCCTGGTCCAGCGGATACCAGACCGGGATCGGAACACCGAAGAACCGCTGCCGGCTGACGAGCCAGTCGCCGTTGAGTCCGCTGACCCAGTTCTCGTAGCGCACCCGCATGTGTTCGGGGTGCCACCGCAGTTCGGCGCCACGTTGCAGCAGTTCCTCGCGCAGCGGGACGTCCCGGCCGCCGTTGCGCAGGTACCACTGGCGGGTGGTGACGATCTCCAGGGGCTTGTCGCCCTTCTCGAAGAACTTCACCGTGTGGGTGACGGGCCGCGGGTCGCCCTCCATCTCACCGCTCGCCCGCAGCATCTCCACGACGCGCTCGCGGGCGGTGTACGCGGTGGCTCCGGCCAGCCGGCCGTAGGCGGCGCGCGCCTGTTCCGAGACGAGGCCGGCGGGCGGATCCGCGGTGAAGCGGCCGTCCCAGCCGATCACCGGGCGGGTGTCGAGCCGCAGTTCACGCCACCAGGTCACGTCCGTGGTGTCGCCGAAGGTGCACACCATGGCGATCCCGGAGCCCTTGGCGGGGTCGGCCAGCCGGTGCGCCAGCACGGGCACGGCGACATCGAAGAGCGGGGTGCGGACCGTCGTGCCGAACAGCTCCTGGTAGCGGGCGTCGTCGGGGTGCGCGACGAGCGCGACGCAGGCGGGCAGCAGCTCGGGACGGGTGGTGTCGATCAGGACGCGCCGGCCGTCGGCACCGTGGAAGGCCAGCCGGTGGTAGGCGGCCGGCTGTTCGCGGTCCTCCAGCTCGGCCTGGGCGACGGCGGTACGGAAGGTGACGTCCCACAGCGTCGGCGCCTCGGCCAGGTACGCCTCACCGCGCGCGAGGCCGTTGAGGAACGCCGCCTGCGAGGTCGCGCGGGCCTCGGCGTTGATCGTCTGGTACGTCCGTGTCCAGTCCACCGACAGACCGAGCCGGCGCCACAGGTCCTCGAACGCCTTCTCGTCCTCGACGGTCAGCCGCTCGCACAGCTCGATGAAGTTGCGGCGTGAGACCGGGACCTGCTGCTTCCCGGGCTTCTCCGGCGGAACGAGGTCCGGGTCGTAGGGGAGCGCCGGGTCGCACCGGACACCGAAGTAGTTCTGTACGCGCCGCTCGGTCGGCAGGCCGTTGTCGTCCCACCCCATGGGGTAGAAGACCTCCTTGCCGCACATGCGTTGATAGCGCGCGATCGCGTCGGTGTGCGTGTATGAGAAGACATGGCCGACGTGCAGCGAACCGCTGACGGTGGGCGGCGGGGTGTCGATGGAGAACACCTGCTCGCGCGTCTTGGAGCGGTCGAATACGTATACGCCCGACGTCTCCCACCGGTGGGACCACTTCTCTTCCAGCCCGTCGAGCACGGGCCTCTCGGGAACGCCGCTCGGGCGGTGGGTGAACGTCATTTCGACATGCTAGAGGACGTGCCGCCGGCCCCCTCGGGGCGGGCGGCCCGCAGCGCGCGACGGCGGAACACCAGGCCACCCGGGCCGGGCCGTACGCGATCACTCGAAGGGAGGGAAATTCATATGAGCCATAACCCGAATGCGGCCGGTGCGTTGTGACGGATGCGGACGTTCGGTCCGCGGGGAATTCCGGAAGGCAGGAAACCTATGCAACAGGTCGCCAGAAAGGGACTGCTCACCGCCATCGTCGCCGGCGGAGCACTGGCCGGTGCCGGCTACGCGCAGGCCGACGCGGGCGCGGACGGTGACGCGGCGGGATCTCCCGGGGTGCTGTCGGGCAACTCGGTGCAGCTTCCGGTGCACGTTCCGGTCAACCTGTGCGGGAACACGGTCAATGTGGTCGGCCTGCTCAACCCGGCGACCGGCAACGCGTGCGCCAACGTCTCGCGCGGCAGCGGTCCGGCCGCGGGTCCGGCCGCCGGCGGCCCCCGTTCCACGAACACGGACGGCTCGGCCGCTCACGGCAGGACGCAGGGCTCACCGGGAGTGCTGTCGGGCAACGGCCTGCGGCTGCCGGTCGATCTGCCGGTGAACCTCACCGGGAACTCGCTCAACGTCGTGGGCATCGGGAACCCGTCGATCGGCAACATCTCGTCCAACCGGCCCGACACGCCGCCCGCCGTCACCCTCCCCGCGCCCTGGCACAGGACCGCGCCGACCGTGCCGGTGGCGGCGAGCCATCAGGCCCCGCTCGTCCAGGCCGAGGCCGGAGAGACGCTCGCGCACACGGGCACGGACTCCCTCGGTTTCACCGTCCCCGCGGGAGCGGCCCTGCTGGTCGGCGGCGCCGTGCTGTACCGGAGGTCACGTCCCCGGACGTGACGGGCTCCCGGGCACGACCCGATGCGGCGCGGCGGATTCTCCCTGGACCGGGCCAACGGCCGCGCCGCATCGGCCGCATCACCGGGCCGGGCGTCGCGCACCAGTACTGAGCCGCACTGCGAGAGCAAGGTCCGTGAGAACACCAGAACAGCGTGCCGAAGCCTCGGCACGGACCGACACCAGCGGCGGCAACGGCGCCCCGGGACTCGCGGCCGGTGCGGTGTGGCCGGTGGTGGAAGCGACTCCCGCCAGGACCCTGCTCGAGGTGCTGGAGGCGTCAGCGAGGAAGCATCCCGACGCCCCCGCCCTCGACACCGCCTCCGGACCGCTCGACTACCGCGCGCTGACCGCCCGCGTCACGGAACTGGCCGACCGGCTGGCGGCCGCGGGCATCGGCACGGGCGACCGGGTCGGGGTGCGGGTGCCGTCGGGCACGGCGGAGTTGTATCTGGCGGTCCTGGCGGTGCTGCGCACCGGAGCGGCCTACGTACCGGTGGACGCCGACGATCCGGACGAGCGCGCGGAGCTGATCTGGGCCGACGCCGGAGTGTGCGCCGTGATCGGCGCCGGCTGCGTGATCGTGCCGCGCCCCGGGCGGCTGCCCGGTGGCCGTCCGGGTCGGCCGGGACCCGACGACGACGCCTGGATCATCTTCACGTCCGGCACCACCGGCCGCCCCAAGGGAGTGGCCGTCAGCCACCGTTCGGCTGCCGCCTTCGTCGACGCCGAGGCCCGCATCTTCCTGCCGGCGGCGCCACTGGGCCCCGGCGACCGGGTCCTGGCGGGGCTGTCCGTCGCGTTCGACGCCTCGTGCGAGGAGATGTGGCTGGCCTGGCGGCACGGGGCGTGCCTCGTGCCCGCCCCCCGGTCGCTGGTGCGCGCCGGTGCCGATCTGGGGCCCTGGCTGGTCGACCGGGGCATCACCGTGATCTCCACGGTGCCGACGCTGGTGGCACTGTGGCCGGTGGAGTCCCTGGCCCGGGTGCGGCTGCTGATCCTCGGCGGTGAGGCGTGCCCGCCCGGACTCGTCGACCGGCTGGCCGCGCCGGGCCGCGAGCTGTGGAACACCTACGGGCCGACGGAGACCACCGTGGTGGCCTGTGCCGCTCTTCTGAAGCCGGGAGCGCCGGTCAGGATCGGCACGCCGCTGGACGGCTGGGAGGTCGCCGTCGTCAACGGCGAGGGCAAGCCGGTCGCCTGGCACGAGACGGGGGAACTGCTGATCGGCGGCGTCGGCGCCGCCCGGTACCTCGACCCCGTCCAGGATGCCGAAAGGTTCCGCCCGCACCCGTGGCTGCGCGGCCCGCGGGTCTACCGCAGCGGTGACCTGGTGGTGGCGGAGCCCGAGGGCCTGGTCTTCGTCGGGCGCGCCGACGAGCAGGTCAAACTGGCCGGCCGCCGGGTCGAACTCGGTGAGATCGACGCGGCGTTGCGGGCGCTGCCCGGGGTGCGCACGGCCGCGGCCGCCGTGCGGAACACGGCCGCGGGCGGCCAGGCGCTGGTCGGCTACCTCGTCACGGACCCGCGGTCCTTCGATCCCGCAGCGGCGCGCGCCCTGCTGCTGCAACGGCTGCCCGCGACACTCGTCCCCGTGCTGGCCGTGGTGGACGAACTGCCGACCCGCACCTCGGGAAAGATCGACCGCGACGCCCTGCCCTGGCCGCTGCCGGCGACCGCGGGTGCGGCGGCGGACCCGGCGGTCGACGTCGCCGCACTCGGGGAGACGGCGGCCTGGCTCGCCGGCACGTGGCGGGAGGCGCTCGGGCTGCCGGTCACCGGGGACAGCGACTTCTTCGCGCTCGGCGGCACCAGCCTGGCCGCCGCCCGACTCGTCTCCGTACTGCGGGAGCGATACCCCGGCGTCTCGGTGGCGGAGGTCTACGGCCGCCCCCGGCTGCTCGACCTCGCCGCCCACCTCGACGATCTCGGCGGCGGTCCGCGCGAGGAACGGACGGTGCGGCCCACCCCGCGCCGCGCCGGAGCCGTCCAACTGCTGGTGCTTGCGGTGCTGTACACCCTCGGCGGACTGCGCTGGATGCTCGGCCTCGCCACGGTCGACAACCTGATCGGGCCGGTGCCGTGGGCGCCGCACACCTCGTGGTGGCTGATCCTGGGCGGCTGGCTGGCGCTGTCGAGCGCCGTCGGCCGGGTGGTCGTCGGCTCGGCGGCGGCCCGGCTGCTGACCGCCGGGATGCGCCCGGGATCGTATCCGCGCGGCGGCCGCGTCCACCTGCGGTTGTGGGCGGCGGAGCGGACGGTGGCCATGTTCAACATCGCCTCGCTGCTCGGCACCCCCTGGGCCCGGCACTACGCCCGCGCGCTGGGCTGCCGGGTGGGACGGGACGTCGATCTGCACACCGCGCCGCCGGTGACGGGCATGGCCCGGTTCGGCGACGGATGCGCCGTCGAACCGGAGGCCGACGTGGCCGGGTGGTGGCTGGACGGCGACATCCTGCACCTCGGCGCCGTCGAGATCGGCGCCGGCGCCCGCGTCGGTACCCGCAGCACCCTCATGCCGGGCGCCCGCGTCGGTGCCGGGGCCGACATCGCGCCCGGCAGCTGCGTGCTCGGCGACGTTCCGGCACACCGGCGGTGGCACGGCTCCCCCGCCCGCCCCGTCACCGGCGCTCCGCCGGCCGGTGACGGCTGGCCCCTGCCCGAGCACCGCCGTGCGCGCCGCTGGGATCTCGCCTACGCGCTCGCCCTGCCGGTCTTCGGGCTGCTGCCGCTGATCGCCGCGGCCCCGGCGCTGTGGATGACGTACGCGGCGGTCCGCGACGAGGCCACGCTCACCGGCGTCCTGGTGCGGCTGCTGGAACTGACACCGCTGCTCGTGGTGGTGGGTGTCGTGACGTACGCGGGACTGCTCGTCGTCCTCGTCCGGCTGTTCGGCCTTCCCATCAAACCCGGCCACCACCCGGCGCACGGCGGCGTCGCCTTCTGCACCTGGATCGTGTCGGGCCTGATGGCCACGGCGCGCGGCTCGCTCTTCCCCTTCTACGCGAGCTTGTTCACCCCGGTCTGGCTGCGCCTGCTCGGCGCCCGCGTGGGGCGGGGCGTCGAGGCGTCCACCGTGCTGGCGCTGCCCGGCCTGCTGCGCGCCGACGACGGCGCGTTCCTGGCGGACGACGCGCTCATCGCCCCGTACGAGATCCGCGGCGGCCGGCTGCGGCTGGGCGCCGCACGGATCGGCCGCCGGGCCTTCGTCGGCAACTCCGGCATCGTCGGCCCCGGGCGGGAACTGCCGGACCACGCCCTGATCGGCGTGCTGTCCGACGCCCCCGAGCACGCGGAGCCCGGCTCGTCCTGGACCGGACGGCCGGGTTTCCCGCTGCCCCGCGTCGCCGACCACGTGGACCCCGGCCGCACCTACGACCCACCGCGCCGGCTGGTGCTGGCCCGCTCGGCCGTGGAACTGTGCCGGATCGTTCCGGTGCTGTGCGCCGCGCTGCTGGGCGCCGGATCCCTCGTCGCGCTGCAGGCCGTCCTCACCGCGTACGGGCTGCCGGCCGGAGCCGCCGTCGGCGGTCTGGTGACACTCGGCGCGGGCATCGTCGCGCTGCTCGTCACGACGGCCGCGAAGTGGATTCTGGTGGGCCGCTTCCGCACGGGAGAGCACCCGTTGTGGTCGTCCTTCGTCTGGCGCAACGAGTTGTACGACAACTTCGTGGAAGAGCTGGCCATGCCGTGGCTCGGCACGACGCTGACCGGCACCCCGTTCCTGAACATCTGGCTGCGCAGTCTGGGGGCGCGCGTCGGCCGCGGTGTGTGGTGCGAGAGCCACTGGCTGCCCGAGGCGGATCTGGTGCGCCTGGACGACGGGGTCAGTGTCAACCGCGGCTGCGTCCTGCAGACGCATCTGTTCCACGACCGGCTGATGCGTCTCGATACGGTCCACGTCGGGGAGGGCGCCACGCTCGGCCCGCACTCCATCGCCCTGCCCGGCTCGGTGCTCGGCGCCGGATCCTGCGTCGGCGCCGCCTCCCTCGTCATGCGCGGCGAGAGCGTACCGGCGGGGTCCCGGTGGGTGGGAAACCCGGTGGCGCCGTGGCCGCGTCCGGGGACGGTGCCCGGGGCGGGCTTCCGGGGTCCGGGCCGGCCCCGCGATCCGGAGGGCTCGGTTGCGGCTTCCGACGAGGGGGCCGCGTACGTGATCCGCTGACGCGCGGCCCGCGCCACCGCCTGACGGAACTCGATCGCGGATTTGTGTTATCAACGTCCGGCCGCCGGATCTCCTGTGTGTTGCACCCGCACCCAGCAGACCCCGCACCGGAAAGTGAACCCGCGTGAACCGTGAGACCCAGCCCCCGACGTCCACCCCGGAACCGGGCACGATTAGCGCCTCGTACCAGCAGCGCCCGGACGGCCGGGGCTCCCACTCCGCCGCGCGGGGCCGCAGCGCCGGGCGGCACAGCGGGCGCGGCGGTCAGCACCGGGGGCGGCGCTCGCGGTGGGCGGCGACCGTCGGCGGTGCCGCGGCGCTCATAGCCGTGGCGGGCGGCGGGTACACCGTGGTCCAGTCGGCGACGGACCGGACCGACGAGACCCGTTCGGCCGCCGGACCCGCCCCGGTCACGGACTCCCCCGACGCCCCCGGCAGCCCGAGCGGCGCCTCCGCGACCCCGCGGTCCACGGACCCCGCCACGCCCTCCCCCAGGGTCTCCGTCACCGCGACCCCCTCCGCACAGCGCCCGGGCAGCCGGCCGGCCACCACCGCGCCGCACACCGCCGGAGGGCCCACCGGCACAGCCGGCACGGGCAAGGGCGCCGGTACCCGCAAAGCCCCCTCCTCCCTCTCCGGCGGCGGGTCGAAGACCGCCCAGTTCGCCCAGCAGGTCCTGGACCTGGTCAACACGGAACGCGCCCGCCAGGGCTGCAAGCCCGTCACCGTCAACGCGAAGATCCAGGCCGCGGCCCAGGCGCACTCCGACGACATGGCCGCCCGCGACTACTACGAGCACGACACCCCCGAGGGCGTCGGCCCGGGCGCACGGATGACGTCCGCCGGCTACCACTGGAGCACCTGGGGCGAAAACATCTACAAGAGCCCCAAAGACGCCCAGAGCGCGATGGACGGCTGGATGAAGAGCCCCGGTCACCGTGACAACATCCTCAACTGCGCCTTCAAGGAGATCGGCGTCGGCATCAACCTCAGTTCGAACGGTCCCTGGTGGACCCAGGACTTCGGCGCGGCCTCCTGAGGTCGCGGACGGTGCGGGGCGACAGGACGGCACGAGACGGGGACAGGAGCGGTCGGACGGTGGAACGGGAACGCGGCACCGCGCTGGTGACGGCCGCCAGGGCCGGGGACGAGCAGGCGCGTGAGGAGCTGGTCGCGGCCTACCTGCCGCTGGTCTACAACATCGTGGGCCGGGCGCTGGACGGGCATGCCGACGTCGATGACGTCGTGCAGGAGACGATGCTGCGCGTTCTCGGCGCCCTGCCCGATCTCCGCGATCCGGCGTCCTTCCGCTCCTGGCTCGTCGCCATAGCGATGAACCAGGTCCGCCGGCTGCGCTCGGCGAGCGGCCCGCCCCGGGCCACCGGGCTCGACCAGGCGCGCGAGATCGCCGACCCGACGGCCGACTTCACCGACCTGACGATATGGCGGCTCGGCCTGTCCGGGCAGCGCCGGGAGGTGGCCGAGGCCACCCGCTGGCTCGACGCCGACGACCGCGAGCTGCTGTCGCTGTGGTGGCTGGAGGCGGCCGACGTCATCACCCGCGAGGAGCTGGCCGCCGGGCTCGGCGTCCCGGCGCGGCACGCGGCCGTCCGCGTCCAGCGGATGAAGGAGCAGCTGGAGACCGGCCGGCTGGTGGTGCGGGCGCTCGCCGCCGAACCGCGCTGCCCCGAGCTGGAGGCCCTCCTCGCGCCATGGGACCGGGTGCCGTCCGCCCTGTGGCGCAAGCGCGTCGCCCGGCACGCCCGCGACTGCCCGGACTGCTCCGGGCGCGCGGCCGACCTGGTACCGGCCGAGGGGCTCCTCGCCCGCCTCAGCCTGGTGCCGGTCCTCCTCGCCCCCGGCCCCGGGTCTCCGACGGGCGCGACGCTCGCGCCACACGGTTCGGGCGGTGCGGCAGGTGGAACGGGCGGCACCGGCGGCGGCTCGGGGCGCTCGCACGGAAAACCCCCGCGCTCACCACGTCCCCGCACCCCGGCCGTGGTCGCCGGTGTCCTCCTGGTGACGGCCCTTGCGGTGCTGACCGTGCTGCGGTGGCAGCCCGGTCAGACACCGGCGGCGGCCCCCACCCGGACAGCCACGACCCCCGCGACGACCGCGCCCGCACCCCCGACGCCCACGGTGACCTCCGCTCCGGCCACCACCCCTGCGCCGCCGCCCACCCGTCCCCGCCCCACCCTCGAACAGCAGGTCACCGAGCTGGTCAACGCGCAGCGCGCGCTGCACGGCTGCCGCCCGGTGCGCGCGGACGCGAAGCTGCACGCCGCGGCGCAGGGCCACGCCGACGACATGGCCGCGCGCGGCTTCTACGAGCACGACACCCCGGAGGGCGTGGGACCGGACGCGCGGATCACCGCGGCGGGATACACCTGGAGCGCGTGGGGCGAGAACATCGACCGCGGGCCGTCGAGTGCGTCCCGCGCGGTCGCCGACTGGATGAGCGACGCCGCCCACCGGGACAACATCCTCAACTGCCGGTTCACCCATATCGGCGTGGGCACCAACCTCGGCTCCGGCGGCCCCTGGTGGACCCAGGACTTCGCCGCCCACTGAGCACCACCCGCGGTTGTCCGGGCATCGGGTGGAGGATCGTGGGGTCAGCGGGCACGGGCATGGAGAGCGGTTCCCTGTCGGTCGGACGTCGGAGGCCCCTTCATGATCGCGGCAACGCCCCGCCGGACGACACCGGGTTCTCACCCCTCTTCACGCGCCCCTTCCCTCGTGCTACCGCCCGCCCACGTCGTCATCGCGGCGCGGTCGGCACAGCGGGCCACGTCGTGGTCGATGCCGTTCGCGGTGCTGGTCGTCGGGGGTGGCGTGGACAATGGCGGGAGCCGACCTCTTCATGCGCGGAGCGCAGGGCCGGGATCCGGGGTTTTTCGGGGGCTTGGAGGAGTACGGCCGATGGGCGCACCACTACTGCAACTCTCCGGCGTGAGCCGTGCCTACGGAAAGCGCACGGTGCTGCATCCGGTGGACCTGGCGCTGGACGGCGGCCAGTGCGTCGCGCTGCTCGGCCACAACGGGTCGGGGAAGTCCACGCTGCTGCGGATCGCGGCCGGGCGGGACAAGCCCACCAAGGGCAAGGTCACCTTCGACGGCCGGCCGATGACGGAGAACGACGCCCGGGTGCGGGCCAGGGTCGCGGTGGTCGGCGACACCGTGGCGTGTTACCCGGATCTCACCGTGCGGCAGCACCTGCAGCTCGTCGCGGTCGCGCACGGGGTGGAGGGCGCGGACGCGTGGATCGATCATGTGCTCGCCGAGCGGTTGCTGAGTGAGCACGCCAGGTCACTGCCCTCAGGTCTCTCCTCCGGGCAGCTGCAGTCGCTGCTGCTGGCCTCCGCCCTGGTGCGGCCGCGGGATCTGCTGCTGCTGGACGAGCCCGAGCAGCGGCTCGACCCCGACGCGCGGCGCCGGCTGGCGGACCTGATCGCCGCCGAGGTGGCGGACGGGGTGGGCGTGCTGCTGGTCACCCACCACTCCGAGCTGGCGCGCGCGGTCGCGGACCGGGTGCTGGTGCTGCGCGAGGGCAAGCTGATCGCCGACGGCACGCCCGACGAGGTGCTCTCCGACGACGCGGCCGACACCACGTGGCAGACCGGCGTCGCGAGCGCGACCGGCGCCGCCCGGTGAGTACGACGACGCGGCCCACCGACCTCGACAACGGGCGGGACGCCTCCTGGGACGAGGAGGACGACTGGACCGACGAGGCCCTGCTGCTGTTGCGCAACCTGCGCTCCCCGCACCGCCGCAAGCGGGCGGGCCAGGTCGGCTTCGCCGTCTACTGCTTGCTGCTGATCCTGGTCATCTGGGGTGTGCTGCCCGGTTTCAGCCTGTTCATCAAGAGCTCCATGGGCGCGGACTACACCGTGCACGGCGCGGCGATCCTCGCCGCCGTCCCGTCCGGTGTCTGCGCGTTGGCCCTCGGTTCGCTGCTGGTCGCCGCGCGCGACGCGCTGTGGCGGGGGCCGGTGGTGCCGCCGCGGGACAGCGCGGACTGGCTGCTGACGCAGCCGGTGCGGATCGCCCGCATCCTGCTGCCCTGGTTCTGGCTGTCGTGCGGGGTGTCGCTGGCGGTGGGCCTGCTGGCCTCCGTGATCGGCATGGTGACGTTGGGACTGACGGTCAAGACCGGGCTCGCGGCGGCTTTCGCCTGGTGCGCGGTCGGCGGGGTCTGCGTACCGCTGCTCGCCACCGCGCTCGCGGTGGCCGTCGAGGCCCATGAGTCCTTCGCCCGGTGGGTGCGGACCGCGACCCCGTACGCGGGCCTCCTCGTCCTGGCCCTCGCCGCGCAGAGCGCGCTGGCGGCGGCGGGTCATCGGGTGACCTGGCTGGAGCGGGTCGAGTTGTGGTCGGGGCCGTGGGGCTGGAGCGGGATCTCCGTGCTGTCGCCGACCCCGGCCGCCGTGCCGGGCGGCCCGGTCGCGGCGCTGCTGTCGCTCGCGGTCACGGCGGCCGCGATCGAGCTGGCGCGGCGGGCGGCCGGATCGTTGCCGCTGGCCACCGTTCGACAGCGGTCGCGCACCACGACCGGTGTGCTGGCCGCGTTGCAGACCGTGGAGCTGCGCACCGCCCGCCAGGTCGCCGCGGGTGCCTCCGGAACACCGCGCCCCGCGCGACTGCGGTTGCCGGCCCCGCGCCACGCGGCCCTGGCCGTGCCGTGGCGCGACGCGCTCGCCCTGATCCACGCCCCCGGCCGGCTCGGGCGGGCCGTGCTGCTGTCCGTGCTCGCCGTCCTGAGCGCGGTCGTGGCGGTCGGCACGCACCATGCCGGCGGTGTCGCGGCGACGGCCGCCGCGCTGGTCTTCGGCTACTGGGCCGTCGCTCAGCTCCTGGAGCCGGCCCGGCTGGAGACCGACGACACCCGGCGCGGGTCGTGGTCCCCGTATCCGTACGGCGGGCTCATGCTGCGGCACACCATCGTGCCGGTGCTCCTGGGGCTGGTGTTCTCCCTGGTCGCGGGGGTCTGCGTGGTGCTGCTGGGCGGCGGGGCGCGCGTCGCGCTGGCGCCGGCCGCGGTTCCGGCGTTCGTCGCGGCGGGCCTGGTGAACGCCTGCCGGGGCGTGTCGAAGCAGCATCTGCTGCTCTCCCCCGCGCAGAGTCCGACCGGCAGCGTCGGCCCGGTGCTCTTCCTGGCCTGGTACCTGTCAGGACCGCTGGTGGCGATCGCCGCGCTGATCGTCCCCTTCGTTCTCGCCCTGCACACGCCGACGGCCGCGCACCTGCTGTCCACGGTCGCTGTGAGTGCGGTCGTGACCGCGGGTCTGTCGCGGTGGGCGTTCGCGCGGGCCGGGAAACTCCTCGCGTGAACGCACCTGCCCGCGGCGCGTGGCTGCGCGCCGGGATCAGCCGCGACGGCGGGCCGCTGCGCGAGACCGAGCACGTGGTGTGGGTGCAGGCCGGCGCGTACTACGCCGACAGCCGCGGTTTCGCCGGCCGCACCTCGTACGACGGTGAGCAGGTCCGCTTCCACCACGACGTGGGCGAGCCGGGCGACGACACCGGCACGCTCGCATCCGACGGCGCGAACCTGACCGAGACCGGCACCAACCCCGATGGCAGCACCTTCCGGGAGGTCTGGGGACGTCTCCCGGACGACGGCGGCCCGTGCGGCGCCTGGCGGGCCGGGCCCGTACAGGTCGTACGGGCCGGCGCGCACGTCGTGCACGTGGACGACGCGGGCGGAACGTACCTCCTGCTGCCCGGCACCCGTTGAGGCCCTGCGGTCACTTCGCGGAGAACGCCGCGTCGAACGAGGCGGCGGGGGGCTCGATCGCCGCCAGGCGGCGCACGAAGGCCAGGGCTTCGGGCGCGCCGAGCAGCCGGTCCATGCCCGCGTCCTCCCATTCGACGCTGAGCGGCCCGGTGTAGCCGATGGCGTTCAGCGCGCGGAAGCTGTCCTCCCAGGGGACGTCGCCGTGGCCGGTGGAGATGAAGTCCCAGCCGCGCCGGAGGTCGGACCACGGGAGGTGTGAGGAGAGCCTGCCGCGGCGTCCGTCGCCGGTGCGGACCTTGGCGTCCTTGCAGTCGACGTGGTAGATCCGGTCGGCGAAGTCGAGGATGAAGTTCACCGGGTCGAGGTCCTGCCAGACGAAATGTGAGGGGTCCCAGTTGAGACCGAACGCGGGCCGGTGGCCGATGGCCTCCAGGGCGCGGACCGTCGTCCAGTAGTCGTAGGCGATCTCCGAGGGGTGCACCTCGTGGGCGAACCGCACGCCCTCCGTGTCGAAGACGTCGAGGATCGGGTTCCAGCGGTCGGCGAAGTCCTGGAAGCCCGCGTCGATCATGGCGGCGGGCGCGGGCGGGAACATGGCGACGGTGTGCCAGATCGACGAGCCGGTGAAGCCGACCACGGTGTCGACGCCCAGCAGCGCGGCCGCTCGGGCGGTGTCCTTCAGCTCCTGCGCCGCACGGCCGCGCACTCCCTCGGCGTCGCCGTCGGCCCAGATCCGGGCCGGGAGGATGTCCTGGTGGCGCTGGTCGATGGGATGGTCGCAGACCGCCTGGCCGACGAGGTGCGTGGAGATCGCCCAGACCTTGAGGTGGTGCTTCTCCAGGATCTCCAGCCGGCGCGGTACGTACCCGGGGTCGGCGAGCGCGCGGTCGACCTCGAAGTGGTCGCCCCAGCAGGCGATCTCCAGGCCGTCGTATCCCCAGCCGGAGGCGAGGGCGCAGACCTTCTCGAAGGGCAGGTCCGCCCACTGGCCGGTGAAGAGGGTGACGGGACGGGGCATGCGGTCCTCCGGCGGGAAGCGGGGTGGCGTGCGCGGGGCGGTGGGAAGCGGGGCGGCGGATCCTGTCGGCGGCAGGAACCACCACCCCGCGCTGTGGGGGCGGTCGGGCGGCGGCCCGGGTCAGCCGACCGGCGTCCACCGGCTGGCGTCGCGCGCGCTGGCCTCGACGGCGGCCAGCACCCGCTGCACCTGCAGTCCGTCGGCGAACGAGGGCGCGGGGTCGGAGCCGTCCCCGATCGCCTGCACGAAGTCGCGGATCTCGTGGGTGAAGGTGTGCTCGTAGCCCAGGAGGTGGCCGGGGGGCCACCAGGCGCCGGCGTAGGGGTGGTCGGGTTCGGTGACGAGGATGCGGGCGAACCCGGCGGTGCGCGCGTCCGCGGTGTGGTCGTGGAACCAGAGATCGTTCATCGACTCGAAGTCGAAGGCCAACGACCCCTCGGATCCGTTGAGTTCGATCCGCAGGGCGTTCTTGCGGCCCGCGGCGAACCGGGTGGCCTCGAACGAGGCGAGCGCGCCGCCCGCGGTGCGCGCGGTGAACAGGGCGGCGTCGTCCACCGTGACCGGGCCCGTGCCGACGGACACCGCTCCCGGGGCCAACCCGTCCGAGGTCGCGGCGAGCGGGCGTTCCTTGACGAAGGTCTCGGTCACCGCCGAGACGCCGGTGATGAGGGACCCGCCGACGAATTGCGCCAGGTCGATGATGTGCGCCCCGATGTCGCCGAGGGCGCCCGAGCCGGCCCGTTCCCTCTGCAGCCGCCACACCAGCGGAAACTGCGGATCGGTGATCCAGTCCTGGAGGTACTGGGCGCGGATGTGCCGGATCCGCCCCAGCCTGCCGTCGGCCACCAGCCGGCGGGCGAGCGCGATGGCCGGCACCCGCCGGTAGTTGAAGCCGACCATGGAGCGGATGCCGCGGGCGGCGGCGCGCTCGGCCGCCGCGGTCATCGCCTCGGCCTCGGCGACGGTGTTGGCGAGCGGTTTCTCGCACAGCACGTGCTTGCCGGCCTCCAGCGCGGCGACGGCCAGTTCGACGTGGCTGTCGCCGGGGGTGCAGATGTCCAGGACGTGGATGTCGTCACGGACCAGCAGCTCCTTCACATCCGTGACGGCCTCGGCCCAGCCGAGCCGCTCGGCGGCGCGCGCGACGTCGGGGCCCGAGCGGCCGGCGACGGCCACCATCGCGGGGCGCCGCGGAAGGTCGAAGAACGCGCCCACCGAGCGCCAGGCCTGGGAGTGGGCGCGCCCCATGAAGGAGTACCCGACCAGGCCGACGCCGAGGGCCGGTGGCTGTGCTGCGGGCATCGTCGTCGATCCCTTTCCGTCGGTCGGTGCGGAGCGGCTGGTGGGTCAGGAGGATGACTACGAGAATCCGACGGCCATGTACTGGTCGACGTTCTCCTTCGTCACCACCGCCGAGAACGTCGTCACGGACGCCGGCACCTCGTGCTCGACCAGGTCGGCCATGCCGTGGCCCTGGGCGATGAGCCGGGCGACGGTGATCGAGGACGACGCCATGCTCGGGCTGTAGAGCACCGTGGCCTTCACCGGGCTGTCGTCGGCCTTGATCGACTCCATGGCCTTGCGGGAGCCGGCGCCCCCGACCACGACGAACTCCTTGTCGCGCTGCGCCTGCTTGATCGCCGCGAGCACGCCGATCCCCTGGTCGTCGTCGTGGTTCCACATCGCGTCGATCTTCGGGGTGGCCTGCAGCAGTTGTGCGGTGACCCGCTGCCCGGTCGCGGCGGTGAAGTCGGCGGCCTGCCGGGCGGCCAGCCGCAGCCCGTTGGCGGCCAGCGCGTCCTTGAACCCCTTGCTGCGCTGCTGGGTGAGTTCGAGGTTGTCGATCCCGGCGACCTCGACGATGACGGGGTCGGCCTTGCCCGCCGCCTTCATCCGGCGGGCGATGAAGTGGCCGGCGTTCACGCCCATGCCGTAGTTGTCGCCGCCGATCCAGGTCCGGTAGGCGAGCCCGCTGGCGAAGATGCGGTCCAGGTTGATCACCGGGATCCCGGACGCCATCGCCTTCTTGGCGATCTCGGTGAGGGCCTTGCCGTCGAAGGGCAGGATGACGAGCGCGTCGACCTTGGCGTCGATCAGCGACTGCACCTGCTGAATCTGCGCGGCGACGTCGTTGGTGCCCTCGGTCGCCTTGAGCGTGACGTCGGAGTACTGCTTGGCCTGTGCCTTGGCGTTGATGGTGATCGCGGCGGTCCAGCCGTGGTCGGCGGCCGGGGCCGAGAACCCGATGGTCACCGCCTTGCCCGTGGCCGTTCCCGACGAGGACGCGCCGGCCTTGACCTGCGGGGCGCTCTTGTCGTTGTCGCTGCTGTTGGTGCATCCGGTGAGGAGGGCGCCCGCGCCGATTGCCGCCCCGCCGAACAGGACGTGTCTGCGGTCCAAGCTCGTGCTCATATCGGTCTCCGAATCAGGTGGTGACGGACCGGCCACGGCCCCAGCGCTGGATGAGCAGGACGGCGATGATGATCGCGCCCTGGGCGATCTCCTGGATGGGGGTGGTGAGGTTGTTGAGGATGAACAGGTCGGTGATGGTCGTGAAGACCAGGACGCCGAGGATCGAACCGAGGACGGACCCGAAGCCCCCGGTCAGCAGCGTCCCGCCGACGACCACCGCGGCGATGGCGTTGAGTTCGTAGAGCATGCCGTGGGTGCTCGCACCGGTGTTGGCCTGCGCGGTGAGCATCACGGCGGCGATGCCGCAGCAGAAGCCGGAGACGACGTAGAGCAGGCACGTGTGCAGCCGCACGTTGATGCCCGCCAGCCGGGCGGCCTCCGGGTTGCCGCCGACGGCGTACGTGCGGCGCCCGAACGTGGTCCGGTTGAGCACCAGCCAGCCCACCACGACGACCGCGGCGAAGATGTAGACCAGCAGCGGTATGCCCAGCCAGCGGGTCTCGGCGATGGACAGGAACGTGTCCGCGGTGACGATCTGCGACTTGCGGTCGGAGAGCTGCTCCGCCAGACCGCGGGTGGCGACCATCGTCGCCAGGGTCACGATGAAGGCGACCAGCCGCCCGTAGGCGATCAGCAGACCGTTCAGCAACCCGCAGAGCGTGCCGACCAGTACGGAGGTGAAGATCATGACGGCCGGCCCCTGGGCCTGGCTGCCGGTGGTGGTCGACCACACCGAGGCCAGCGCGATCAGCGCGCCGACCGACAGGTCGATGCCGCCGCCGATGATGACGAACGTCATCCCGACGGTGACCACCCCGATCACGGCCGCGAGGCTGAGGATCAGCACCATGTTGCTGGTGGTCGCGAAACTGCTGCCTTTGGTGAGGGCCCCGATGCCGCACAGGATGCCCAGGGCGATCACCAGCGCGAGGTGCCGCAGCGCCCCGGCGCCCCGGCCGCCGCCGAACCCGCCGATCCCTCCCAGGGACGCGAACGGCCCGGTGTGTACACCCTTCCTGGCGGCGTGCGCGGCGAGTTCCTCGACCCGGCGGTGTTCGTCCGCCTCGGGGGCGTCGGCGGGGACGGAGAGGTCCGGGGCGGGAGCCTGCGGTCTGTCGCTCATAGCGCGCTTCCTTCCATCACCAGGTCGAGGACCCCGTGTTCGTCGATGTCCACCGCGTCGCAGGCGTGGATGACCCGGCCCTCGCGCAGCACGAGGATCCGGTCGGCCAGGCCGAGTACCTCCGGCACCTCGCTGGAGACCAGCACGATGGCGAGACCCGCGTCGGCCAGCGCCCTCATCTGCGCGTACAGCTCGCTGCGGGCGCCGACATCGACGCCTCGCGTCGGTTCGTCCAGAAGCAGCACGTCACAGCGGCGCAGCAGCCAGCGGGCCAGCACCGCCTTCTGCTGGTTGCCGCCGGACAGAGTGCGTACCGGCCGGTCCGGGTCGTCGGGGCGCAGCTGTACGGCGGCGATCTGCCGGGCCGCGTCGGCCGCTTCCCGGCGCCGGTCGAACCAGCCCCAGCGGGTGTAGCGGCCGAGTGAGGCGACGGTGATGTTGCGTCCGACGCTCTCCAGCATGAGCAGCGCCTGCGACTTGCGCTCCTCGGGGGCGAAGCCCATGCCGCGCCGGACGGCCGCCGTGGTGCTGCCGGGCCGCAGGGCCGCGCCGCCGAGCAGGACGCGGCCGGCCAGCGGCGTCCTGGCGCCGTAGATCCCCTCCAGGATCTCGGAGCGGCCGGAGCCGACCAGCCCCGCGATCCCGACGATCTCGCCGGCGCGGACGCTGAACGAGACGTCGTGGACGCGACCGGCCACCGAAAGCCCCTCGACGCGCAGGACTTCGGGGCTCTCCGCCCGGGTGCCGGGAGCGGGGCGGCGGGGGAAGGTGTGCTCCACGGCGCGGCCGGTCATCAGGGCGACCACGTCGGCGGTCGGGGTGGTGCGGGCGGGCAGTCCGACGGCCCGGGTGCGGCCGTCCTTGAGAACGGTGATGCGGTCGCCGATCTCGCGGATCTCCTCCAGGCGGTGCGAGATGTAGACGACGGCCACGCCGGTGGCGGCGAGTTCGCGGATGATGCGGAACAGGTTGGTGACCTCGTCGTGGGCGAGTGCGGCCGACGGTTCGTCCATCACGATGAGCCGGGCGTCGTGCGACAGCGCCCGGGCCATGCTGACGACCTGCTGCGCGGCCGCGGGCAGGTGGCCGAGCGGCTTTCCCGGCGGGATCTCGGCGTGTCCGAGGCGGTCGAGCAGGGCGCGGGCGGCGCGGTGCATCTCGCCGCGCCGGGTCACGCCGAAGGAGGCCGGTTCGTGGCCGAGGAAGATGTTCTCGGCCACGCCGAGGCCGGGTACGAGGTCGAGTTCCTGGTAGATGGTGGCGACGCCGAGGCGCATGGCGGCGGTGGGGTGCGAGAGCCGTACCGGTTCGCCCTGCCACAGCAGTTCACCCGCGTCCGGTTGATGGGCACCGGAGAGCACTTTGATCAGTGTGGACTTACCGGCCCCGTTCTGCCCCAGCAGGCAGTGCACTTCGCCGGCGCGGACCTCGAGGTCCACCCCGTCCAGGGCACGGACGCCCGGGAACTCCTTGACGATGCCCCGCATCGCGAGCAGGGGCGGATCTGCGGTGGCGGTCACGGAGACCTCCTCGGTGGCGCCGGAGAGCGGCGGTACGTATGCGGCTGTGGTGCTGAGCGGCGGTACGTGGGCGACTGTGCGGCGATGCAGGTGCGGCGGTACGTCTGAGGGCAGTACGTGTGCGGCTGTGGTGCTGAGCGGCAGTACGTGGGCGACTGTGCGGCGCCGATCCTGGCGCACCTCTGTGACCTGCGAATACCGGTCGATCAGGGTGACTTGAGGGGCAGTCGGAACCTTGACGCCCCGCTGCGGTGCGACTTAGTTTGTGGTCGCGACTAACGACTGTCAATGCTTCGCACAAAGGGGTGTGCCATGCGGCCCGTCAGCAGCGGAGCTGTCGACTTCCTCGATGTCCGGGAGACCAATCTCGCCGTCGTCCTGCGGTTCATCCGTCGCGAAGCCCCGTGTTCGCGGGCCGAGGTCGCCGCCGGCACCGGGCTGAACAAGGCCACCATCTCCAACATCGTGGCCGAGCTGATCACCCGCGGCATCGTCGTCGAGGTGGGGGCGAGCGAGGAGCGGCGGATCGGCCGGCCCGCGGTCATGCTGACGCTCGACGGCCGGCGCTTCACCGCGCTCGGTCTGGAGGTGAACGTCGACTACCTGTCGGCGGTCATGGTCGACCTGGCCGAACGCGACGTCCTGACCTGGCACGAGCCGGTACAGGCAGCGGAGTTGGGTGCCGAGGGCTGCGTCGTGCGGCTGGCCGACCTGGCCCGCCGGGCGATGGGCGAGATGGCGCGCCAGCACCGCGAGGTGCTCGGCATCACGATCGCCGTGCCCGGCCTGATCGGCATCTCCGACGGTGAGGTGGCCGAGGCGCCGAACCTCGGCTGGAACAGGTTCCGGCTCGTCGACCGCTTCCGGGAGCAGCTCGACGACAGCAGTGTCGCCCTGTCGCTGGACAACGACGCCAACCTCGGGGCGGTCGGTGAGTACCGGCGCGGGGCGCTGGCGCACACGCAGAACCTCGTCTACCTGACCGGCGAGGTCGGGGTGGGCGGCGGCGTGATCATCAACGGCGCCCTGATGCGCGGCTCCTCGGGGTACGGGGGCGAGGTCGGGCACATCACCCTGATGCAGGACGGGCCGCTGTGCGGATGCGGCCGCCGGGGCTGTTTCGAGGCGCTGGTCGGTATCGGCTCGATCATCCAGCAGGCGGCCCCTGACCTGGCCGGCGGTACGGCGCAGCCGCTGACGGACCTGGGCGCGAAGGTCGCCGAGGTCGCACGACGGGCCGAGGCGGGCGACCCGCGGGCGACGGCCGCGCTGGTCCGCGTCGGGGAGTGGCTGGGCCGGGGTTCGGCGATCCTGCTCAACCTGTTCAACCCCCAGGCCCTGATCCTCGGTGGCTACTTCGTGACGCTGGCGCCGTGGATCATGCCGCCCGCCCGCCGTACGCTCGCAGCGCACACCATCGCGCCGAATCTGGGCGGCTGCCAGGTCGCGCTGTCCACCCTCGGCTTCACCGCGGCGGCCAGGGGCGGAGCGTCGTCGATCATCGACGCCATCGACACCGCGCGGCTCCCGCTGCCCCGCGGCGGTCCCGCGGCGCACCGGTAACCGGTACGGGCCCTCTTGACGACCTCGTCCGGTCCCTTTACTTTCTCCCCGCAACCAACGAACACCTCCTGAGAGTCCAGGAGGACCGGTCACCGGACGCCTCGGCGGGGCGTCCTTCCACAAGGCGGCTTCGCGCTGCCCTGGAAGGGGAACGCCGTGCGTTCAGTCCTGCCCGCAAGGCCCACGAGACGCGCAAGGCCCGCAAGGCTCCCCCACAGGGTCCGGTTCCGGACCCTGTGCACCGCTCTCCTCGCCTCGGCGCTGCTCCTGCTGGGCGCCACCGGCGCCATCGTCCCGGCAGCCGCCCACGACGGCCCGCACCCGGACGCCGCGGCCGCCTTCCAGCAGGTGCAACTCGCGCGCGGCACCGCGCAGACCGGCGAGCCGATGAGCCTGGCGGTGCTCCCCGACCGCACCGTCCTGCACACCGACCGGCGCGGCACCATCTTCAAGACCGACGCCGCCGGCACCACCTCCGTCGCGGGCACGCTGCCCGTCTACACCCACGACGAGGAGGGCATCCAGGGCATCACCGCCGACCCGGCCGTCGCCGCCAACCGCTGGATCTACGTCTACTACTCCCCCGTCCTGAACACCCCCGCGGGCGACGCCCCGTCCGACGGGACCGCCGCCGACTTCGCGCCCTTCGCCGGGCACAACCAGCTCTCGCGCTTCACCCTGCGGGCCGACAACACCATCGACCCGGCCAGCGAGAAGCAGCTCCTGCAGATCGCCACCAACCGCGGCATGTGCTGCCACGTCGGCGGCGACCTGGACTTCGACGCCGCGGGCAACCTCTTCATGACCACCGGCGACGACTCCAACCCCTTCTCGTCCGACGGCTACAGCCCGCTGGACACCCGCGCGTCGCGCAACCCCGCCTACGACGCCCAGCGCACCGCCGCCAACAGCAACGACCTGCGCGGCAAGCTGCTGCGCATCCACCCCGAGGCCAACGGCACCTACACCGTCCCGGCCGGGAACCTGTTCGCGCCCGGCACGGCGAGGACCCGGCCCGAGATCTACGCGATGGGCTTCCGCAACCCGTTCCGGATGAGCGTCGACCGCCCCACCGGCACCGTCTACATCGGCGACTACGGGCCCGACGCCGGAGCGCTGAGCGCCACCCGGGGACCGGGCGGCCAGGTCGAGTTCGACCGCGTGACCTCACCCGGCTTCTACGGATGGCCGTACTGCACCGGCACCAACACCCCCAACGAGACGTACAACGCGTTCGACTTCGGCACCAGCACCCCGGGCGCGAAGTTCGACTGCGCGGGCGGCCCCGTCAACAGCTCGCCCAACAACACCGGCATCAGCAAGCTCCCGCCCGCCAGATCGTCCTGGATCAAGTACGACGACTGCAGCGTCACCCAGTTCGGCTGCGGCAGCGAGTCACCGATGGGCGGTCCGGTCTACCGCTACGACCCGAACCTGGTCTCCTCGGTGAAGTTCCCCCAGTCCTACGACGGGCACGCCTTCATCGGCGAGTTCGGCCGCCGCTGGATCAAGGACGTGCAGGTCGCGGCGGACGGCAGCGCGGGCACCATCACCGAGTTCCCCTGGACCGGCACCCAGGTCATGGACATGGCCTTCGGCCCGGACGGCGCCCTGTACGTCCTGGACTACGGCACCGGCTTCGGTGACGGTGACTCCTTCTCCGGTCTGTACCGCATCGAGGCCATCGGCGCCGGCGGGCGCGCCCCCGTCGCCCAGGCCGCCGCCACCCCGTCCTCGGGCCAGGCACCACTGGCGGTCGCCTTCTCCTCCGCCGGCACCACCGACCCCGACGGCGACGCGCTCACCTACGCCTGGGACTTCGACGGCAACGGCAGTACCGACTCCACCGCAGCCAACCCGTCGCACACCTACCCCGCCAACGGCCAGTACCCGGCGAAGCTCACCGTCACCGACACCCACGGGCTGACGGGCACCGCGAGCGTCACCGTCACCGTCGGCAACACCGCGCCGGTCCTGACGATCACCGCGCCCGCCAACGGCCAGATCTTCCACTTCGGCGATGCCATCCCCTTCCGGGTGACCGTCACCGACGCCGAGGAGAGCGTCGTCGACTGCTCCCGGGTCCAGATCCAGTACCTGCTCGGCCACGACAGCCACGCCCACGCCATCACCGACGCCACCGGCTGCTCGGGCACCATCCAGACCGTCGTTGACGGGGAACACGCCGGCTCCGCCAACCTGTTCGGCGTCTGGCGCGCCTCCTACACCGACCATGGTGCCAACGGACAGCCCGCGCTGACCGGCACCGCCACCAACGTCACGCCCACCGCGACGAAGCAGGCCGAGTACTACACCGGCTCGAGCGGCATCCAGCCCGCCACTCACGACGCGGCGGAGGGCGGCACGACCGTCGGCTACATCGAGAACGGTGACTGGATCTCGTTCACCCCCTACCACCTGACCGGCATCACCACCTTCACCGCCCGCGCCTCCTCGGCCGGCTCCGGCGGCACCCTGGAACTGCGGGCCGACTCCCCCACCGGCGCGCTGCTCGGCTCCGCGGCCGTCCCCGTCACCGGCGACTGGAACACCTTCACCAACGTCACCGGAACCGTCACCGCCCCCACCGGAACCCACACCCTGTACTGGGTCTTCAAGGGCGGCGCGGGCAACCTGTTCGACCTCGACCAGTTCACGTTCGGCGGCCCCGGCGGCGGGCCGGGCACCGTGCAGGGCGAGGCGTTCACCAGCTCCTCCGGCGTCCAGATCGCCCCGCACGCCACCGCGCACGGCGGCCAGACCCTCGGCTACATCGACAACAACGACTGGGCCGGATACGGCGGCACCGACCTCACGCACGCCACCGGGCTGACCGTACGGGTCGCCTCCGGCGGCATCGGCGGCACGCTGGAGGCGCGCGCCGGATCGGCCACCGGACCCCTGCTCGGCAGTGTCACGGTCCCCGTCACCGGCGGCTGGGAGAGCTACACCAACGTGACCCTGCCGCTGACCCCGTCCACGACCGGCGGCCTCTTCCTGGTCTTCCACGGCGGGACCGCCGGCTCACTCTTCGACGTCGACGACTTCAGCGTCACCACCGGCGCCCCTGTCACCACCGTCACCCAGGCGGAGAGCTGGACCGCCACCGGCGGGCTGCAGACCGCCGACCACGCGACCGCGCACGGCGGGAAGACCGCCGGCTACATCAACAGCGGCGACTGGGCGACGTACGCCGGTACCGACCTGTCCAAGGTCACCGGCTTCAGCGCCCGGGTCTCCTCCGCCGGGGCCGGCGGCACCCTGCAGATCCGGGCCGGATCGGCCACCGGAACGATCCTGGGCACCGTCGCCGTCACCGCCACCGGCGGCTGGGAGACCTTCGCCGATGTCTCCACCACGCTCACCGCCAACCCCGCCACGACGATCTGCCTCACCTTCACCGGCGGCGCCGACTACCTCTTCGACGTGGACGACTTCACCCTCACCCGCAGCGCCTGACGGCGCCCCACGCCCGCACCGCTCCCCTCTCATCCCGCGGAAAGGCACCCCATGTCCGGACCCATCCGGTTCCGCCGCAGGCGCGGAACGCGCCGCCGACCGCTGCTGCCGACCCTGGCCGCCGCGCTGCTCGGCCTGCTCGCCCCCCTGACCCTGACCTGCTCCGCCGACGCCGCACCGTCCTTCAAGGTGCTGGTCTTCTCCAAGACCGCCGGCTTCCGCCACGACTCCATACCGGCCGGGATCGCGGCCATCCAGAAACTCGGCCAGGACAACGGCTTCGGCGTCGACGCCACCGAGGACAGCGCCGCCTTCACCACCGCCAACCTCGCCCAGTACCAGGCGGTGGTCTGGCTCAGCACCACCGGCGACGTCCTCGACACCGCCCAGCAGTCCGCGTTCGAGCAGTACGTCCGCTCGGGCGGCGGTTACGCGGGCGTGCACGCCGCCGCCGACACCGAGTACGACTGGCCCTGGTACGGAAGCCTGGTCGGGGCGTACTTCGACTCGCACCCCGCCATCCAGCAGGCCGCCGTCACCGTGGAGGACCGCACCGACCCGGCCACCGCCCACCTGCCGGCCCGCTGGACCCGCACCGACGAGTGGTACAACTACCGCGCCAACCCCCGGGCGCGGGTGCACGTCCTGACCACACTGGACGAGAGCAGCTACTCCGGCGGCACCATGGGCGGCGACCACCCCAACACCTGGTGCCATCCCTACGACGGCGGACGGGCCTGGTACACCGGCATGGGCCACACCCAGGAGAACTGGGCCGATCCCGCCTTCACCACGCTGATCCTGGGCGGCATCCGCACCGTCGCGGGCGCCGTCACGTCCGCCTGCAACAACCCGATCGGCACCCCCGGGGGGACCACCGTGCAGGGCGAGGCGTGGAGCAGCCAGAGCGGTGTCATGGTCGCCGCGCACGCGGCGGCGCACGGCGGAGCGACCGCCGGGTACATCGACAACGGCGACTGGAGCGGTTACGCCGCACTCGACGCGCGCACCGCTTCGACGGTGACGGTGCGGGTCGCCTCCGCGGGAGCGGGAGGCACCATCGGATTCCACTCCGGCTCGGCCACGGGACCGCTCCTCGGCTCCGTCGCCGTGCCGGTGACCGGCGGGTGGGAGACGTTCACCAACGTGTCGGCGACGCTGGCCGCGGGCACCGCTCCGGGTCTGTATCTGACGTACTCGGGAGGGCAGGGCGCACTCTTCGACGTCGACGACCTCACACTCACCCCCGGCTCGGCACCCCCCGCCACGGCCACCGTCCAGGCCGAGAACTGGACCGCCCAGAACGGAGTGCAGGCCGCCGACCACGCGGGAGCCCACGGCGGTCGCACCGCCGGCTGGATCGAGGCAGGGGACTGGATCGGCTTCGCGGGTGAGGACACGTCCCGGCTCACCCGGATCTCCCTGCGGACCGCCTCGGCGGGCTCCGGCGGCACCACCGCCGTCCACTCCGGATCGCCCACCGGTCCGCTGCTGGGCACCGTCACCGTCCCGGTCACCGGCAGCTGGGACAGCTTCACCGATGTCGCCACCGCCGTCACCCCGCGGGCGGGCACCGGCCTGTACCTCGTCTTCAACGGCGGCGGCGGGTTCCTGTTCGACGTCGACGACCTCACCCTGACCCGGACCGGCTGACCGGTCCGGGGCGCCGAACGGGGGTGCGCACGTCCCGGCAGAGTCACCTTGCCCATCCGCATCACCCCGCTGACCGATCCCGACACCACCGCGGCCGGCTACCGGCTCGCACGGGCGACGGGCAGCACTACGGCACCGGAGTCCTGCCCGAGCACCGCGGGCACGGCCACCGCCACATGCGCACCATCAATGACGGCCTCGGGTACGTACCGACGCACCGGTCCCTGGAGTACCAGCTCGACCTGTGACGCCCGCGCCCGGTCCCGCCGCCCTCGCGGGTGGTGGGACCGGGCGCGGGATTCTGGCGCCGGGACGGAGAAAGTGATAGTTACTCGGACGATCACCGAACCTCCGTTCGGATCCGCCGTCCCGCCCACCTGTTGAGGACTCCGTGTCGAACCGTCGTCAGCCCAAGCAGCGCCGCTACGTGGCGCTGTCGGTCGCCAGCCTGGTCCTCCTCGCCGGTGGCGGCGCCATCGCCGCCGAGGCCATGTCCTCGCGGGGGAACGACGACACCCAGCAGTCCCGGAACGTCGACGATCAGACCGACCCGGACGGCGCCACCGGCACCGGCGCCGTGCCCGGAACCGCCAAGCCGTCCGCGCCGGGCGCGGCCAAGCCGGGCGCCGGCGCCTCCGCTCCGGCGGCCGGTACGCCGTCGGCCAGGACCACGGGCGGCCCGTCCGCGACGACGGCCGCGACCGGCACCGCCGGTGCGCAGTCCGGTGCGAGGCAGCCGACGGCGCAGTCGAACACCACGGTGCGGCTGCCGGCGGCGCGGGTCTTCACCGGCCGGGCCTTCGACACGTGCACCGCCCCGAACCCGACCACCATGGCCGCCTGGCGCAAGAGCTCGCCGTACGGCGCCGCCGCCGTCTACATCGGCGGCAAGAACCGCGGCTGCGCGCAGCCGCAGCTCACGAGGTCGTGGGTCCGGACGGTGCACGCGGCCGGCTGGCAGCTGATCCCGCTGTACGTCGGAGCGCAGCCGCCGTGTCAGACGAGCAGGAACCCGGAGCGGATCAGCGCCGCCAACGCCGCCTCGCTGGGCGCCGCGAACGGCGCGGACGCCGTCGCGAAGGCGTCCGCGCTGGGGATGGCGCCCGGCAGTGCGATCTACCTGGACATGGAGGCGTACGACATCGCCGACGCGTCCTGCGTACAGTCCGTGCTGACCTATGTGCAGGCGTGGAACCGGGCGGCGCACGCGAAGGGGTACCTGGCCGGCTTCTACGGCTTCAGCCAGTCCAGTGCCGCCGCGATCGCCACCGCCGCCGGCCGGCACGCGGCGGATCTGCCGGACGCCCTCTGGTACGCCCGCTACGACGGCAACGCCGACACGACCACCGGCTTCCCGTTCGCCTCCGGCCTGTGGACCGGCCACCGCCGCGGCCACCAGTACGCGGTGAACAAGAAGGAGACCTTCGGCGGAGCCACCGTCACCGTCGACCACAACGCCTGGGACGCCCCCGTCGCCGTCGTCGGCTGACAGCCCCCGCGCGGCCGGGGGAGATCGGGCCCGCCGATTCCGGGTACCGTGGAGAGCGGCAGCCGCGTCTGCCTGTTCCGAGCCCGGACCGCGCTGGTGGGTCCTGAGGGCGAGGACAAGGGTCATCGACTCACGCCATCACCTCAGTCCGGTCTTCCCGGCCTTCTGCGGGACCGCGTGGAAAACCGCTGGAGGACTGTATGACGACGAACCGTGCCCGCAAGGACGTGATCCGCGAGCGGATGGTCGCGACGGGTGAGACGTACAACGTCGCCGCCCGCAACTACCTGGCGATGCGCCACACCTCACAGACGGCCGAGGCGTGCCGGGTCCAGCGCTGGCAGCCTCCCGTCCGCCTCGACCTGCCGTGCCCGTGCGGCAGCACGTGCGAGCCCGGCGAGAAGTGTGACCGCTGTCACGCCCAGCACAAGCACGTCGCGCGCAATCCCGGCAGCCTCGTCGACGTCGAGGTCTGGGAGGACCGGTACGAGTGCATGGGCTGCTCGGCCTCGTACGTCCTTCCGGTGCTGCTGCCGGAGACCCCCTGGGGTGTCGTCGAGATGGTGCCGCAGGGCGGCGTCGCAGAACCGGTGGCCAAGGCCCGGCTCTACCCCGGTGTGCTGCACCCGAGGATGGCCTCCGAGGTCAACCACGACCCGTCCTGACGACCCCGCCGGCCGCCCCGTCACGGCGGGTCCAGCTGCGCGAGGGCCGCTGATGTCAGGGCCGTGATGCCGGCCGGAACCGTCAGCCGCGGGTCGGGGCGGAACTCCGGAGCATGGTTCGGCGGCAGCACGGCCAGCTTGGCGGCGGCCGAGCCGCCCGGGGCGTCGGCCCATTGGCGGGGTCCGACGGAGCCGAGCATCCAGTAGGCGGTCCTGATGCCCTCGATGCCGTGCAGGGACTGTCCCGGGGGACCGTAGAGCGGGAAGTCCTCGGTCGCGAGCGACGGCGGCCAGACCGCCACCCGCTCCGGCCCGAAGGCGCGCTCGTGCGCGCGCAGCACCGCGGCGGCCGTCCCGTGGTCCGCCTGGGTGGGATGGGACCGGGACACGGTGCTGATCCCGGGCTCCGCCGGGCAGTCCGACGCCGCGCACTCGGCGCGCACCACCCGCCGCACCGCGCTGGTCGCCCGGTCGAGGGACTCCTGGGTGAAGGCGCGGACGGAGATGTCCAGGGTGGCGCGGTCGGGGACGACGTTGCCGCGCGTACCCGCGTGCAGGGATCCGACGGTGATCACCACCTGGTCCGCCGGGCTGGTCTCGCGGGCGACCACGGTCTGCAGCCGCAGCACGATGGCCGCCGCGGTCACGACGGGGTCGACCGTCAGGTGCGGCGCCCCCGCGTGTCCGCCCCGTCCGTGGACGGTCACCTGGAGCATCGTGCTGCCCGCCAGCACGGGCCCGGCCGCGTGCGCGACCATCCCGGCGGGCAGCGGGACAGTGTGCTGGGCGAGCACGACGTCGGGAGGCGTGAACCGGGTGTAGAGGCCGTCGTCGAGCATGGCCCGCGCTCCGGTCAGTGTCTCCTCCGCCGGCTGGCCGACGATCATGACCGTGCCGGACCAGTGCCCGGCCGAGCGGGACAGCAGCGCGGCCGCGCCCGCCGCGCAGGCGAGGTGCATGTCGTGGCCGCAGGCGTGCATGACGGGGACCGGCTGCCCGTCGCCGCCGGAGGCGACGACCTCGCTGGCGTACGACAGGCCGGTGCGCTCCCTGACGGGCAGGGCGTCCAGTTCGGTGCGCAGCAGCACCACCGGCCCCGGGCCGTTGCGCAGCACACCCACCACGCCGTGGCCGCCGACGCCGGTGGTCACCCGGTAGCCCGACGCGCCGAGCCGCTCCGCGAGCCGCGCGGCCGTGCGCTCCTCGGCGCCGGACAGCTCGGGATGCCGGTGGACGTCGAGATAGAGCTCGACGGCCGGCCGCAGGACGTCCGGCAGTCCTGCCAGCACAGGGGCCGCGTCGGGGGCGGTCGGGGTCATGGGCGGCACGCTCCGGCCTTGATAGGGGTTGTCGGGGGTGGCGGGGCCGACAGCGAGGTGACAGTGGCAGGCGCGGCGATCTGCCAGCGGGCCCCGCTAGAAAGGAAGCAGGCGCAGCGCATGGCGCCGTTTTCCCCGGATGGACCGCTGGGTCCGACCGGCCCATCCAGCGTTGACGAGGAGTCACCATGTCCAACAGCCCCCTGGAGTCGCTCGCCCTGGAGATCCTGGAGCTCGAGTCGGAGACCTTCGAGATCACCGACTACTCGGACGCCAGCGAGGTCATGCTCGGCTCGTCCACCAGTTGCAGCAGCACCAGCACCTGCAGCAGCACCACCAGCACCACAAGCTGCACCGCCTGACCGAGCCGAACTCCCGCCGTACGGCCGCGGCCGCGACCTGTCCCGGCCGCGGTCGCGGTCGCGGCCGCTCACGGGAACGGGTGCGGCACCCGGCGCAGTTCGCCGTCCGCCAGGTCCGTGTCGCGCAGTCCGGCGCGGCGGAACGCCGACCGCAGTCGGGGCATGGTGAGGGCGCGCTGCCGCGTCCAGCCGAAGTCGATGGGCAGCAGTCCCGGCACCAGCGTGCAGACCGTCCGCAGGCCCAGCCGTTCCTGCTCCGGTGTCGTCTGGTCGACCACGATCACGTCGAAGCCCGCACCGACGAGCGCGTCACGGCACAGCACGACGTCGTCGAGCAGGTCCCCCGCACCTGACCGCGTCCGCTCCCACCCGCTGTACAACTCCGCCAACGGCCGCACCGCCGCCGGCCGCAGATAGCTGTCGGCGTGTGCGGCCATCCGCTGCAGTCCGAACAGCGCGGCGTGGTCGGGGAGGCGCCGTACGAGGTCGAAGTCCTCGGCCATCGCGTCCAGTTCTGCCGGGCGTTGGCGTACCTGGCCCGGCAGGTGCGGGATGTAGGTGAGGATCTCCGACAGCGCCGACTCCACGGCCGTCTCCGGGTCGAACGCGGCGCCGGCCGCGAAGGCGAGCGTCCCCGGGCCGCCGTCCCGGCGCACCGCGAGCCCGGTCGCCACCGGTACCGGCAGATCCACCCGGTTGTCGAAGACATGCACGTCGTAGCCCTGCAACGCCGCTCGGTCGACCATCGCCCGCGTCACGCCGCGGGTGCAGGAGTCCAGGTCGATCTCGGTGAGTGCGGCGTTGCCGTACCAGCCGAGCAGAAACGCGTCGCGTTCGATGAGTTCCAGCAATCCGAACAGGATCGCCTCCTCCAGGCAGCCGCCGATGGCGCAGCCGTTGGAGCACTCGAAGACGAAGTTGTCGGCGGCGAGTCCCGCGCTGTAGTGCGACAGCCGGGCCGGAACCAGGATCGGCCGTTCGTCGCGCAGCGAGTACCCGGTGACCCACGGGATGGGCCGCTGCGGCGCGAAGGGGCTCAGCATCGGGTCGTCGCGATAGGTCCGCGGGTCGTAGAGCCCGCAGTCGCGCGGGTCCAGCGCGCGGTCGCCGAGGTCCTCGTACGACGCGGTGCGCAGCGGTCCGAGCCGGCGGCGGTGGGTGCCGGCATAGCGCTCGAGCCCTTCGAGGAACGCGAGGTCACGGCTGGACTCGAAGGAGTTGGACTGGCCGCTCCACGTCACGTCGGTCAGGCCCGCGTAGCCGCGCATGAAGACGCTGCCCGCGACCGGCGCGGTCGTGGGCGAGGTGATGTCGCTCCAGGTCGCGGCGCCGAGCACACCGCACACGGGGTTGGCCAGCGCCGCGGCCGGCAGCTGGTAGGAGCGCGGGGAGCGCAGCCGGTAGACGTCCGGGGCGGGCTTGGGGCGGGAGGACAGCGGGGCGAACGGCACCTCGCCGGAAGAACTCGGGTCCGGGACGGGGTCGGCACAGTGCGGGCACAGCGGCTCGGTCAGCAGCGGCACGGTGGCGACCTGGAGGGTGGCCAGGTCCAGCCGGGTGACCTGCGGGAGCCGGTGCTCCCCGGTGGGTGGAAGCCGGTCCTGCGCGACCGTGTGCGCGTGGACGGAGCGGACGGCGTCGGCGACGTACCCGGGCAGTGCGGGCCACTCCCCCGCCGCCCGGGTCGCTGTCCCGGTCTCCCAGGCGTCGCGTTCCGAGCGGGTGCGCAGCCGCTGCCAGCGCATGGCCAGGCACTGGCCGCAGGCGTGTTCCGCGGGCTCGGTGCCGCCCCAGGGGCCGATCAGCACGGCGTCCCAGGTGAGGTGGACGGTGGCGGCCGGGCGCCGGTCCGCGTGCGGATCGCGGCCGGGGCGCAGCACGTCCGCGGCGCCGAGCGGGACGACGAGCACCGACGCCGTGCCGGCGGGCCCGTCGGCGAGGGCTTGTCGGAGGTTCCGGCAGGCGGCGTCCATCAGGGCGGCGCCGGGCGGGGCCGGTGGCGTGGGCGCGAGGTCGGTGGTCATCCCCGGTTGCTCCAGCGGAAGGTCTTGGCGGCGATCAGCCCGAACAGTGCGGCGAAGACGACCAGGCCCCCGCAGGCCACGGCGAGGTCCGTCGAACTGCCGCGGTTGGACAGCACACCGATGATGCCGTCGTTGAAGTACCGCAGCGGCAGCACCCGCGAGAAGGTGCGCAGCCAGCCCGGCATCAGGTCGCTGGGGTAGAAGGAGCCCGACAGGAACGCCATCGGCACCATGATGCAGTTGGCGATCGCCGCCACCGCCTCGGGGGTGTCGGCGATACTGCCGATGACCAGCCCCAGGGCCATGAACGCGGTGATGCCGAGGACCAGCACGGGGACGGCCAGCGGCCACGTGCTCGCCAGGCGCAGTCCGAACAGCGGCAGCAGGGCGACGGCGACGAACAACGCCGCCTGGACCAGGCCCACCGCGACCGCGACCGCGTAGCGGGAGCCGAGCACCGACGGCAGGGACGTGGGGGTGCGCCAGATCAGCCGCAGGATGTCGTCCCGGCGCCAGTGCATGAGGGTGAAGGCGACGCCGAACATGGCGGCGTTGCCCACGCCCCAGGAGAGCACACCGGGCGCGATGTAGTTGATGTACGGCGGTCCGCCGTCCTCGACCGTCTGTCCCTTGAAGATCAGCCCGAACACGACGAGGAAGAGCAGCGGGAAGGCGAACGTGAAGAAGACCGTCGTACGATCCCGGACGTAAGCCCGGTAGTTGGCCCTGGTCAGTGCGGTGTACGCGCTCACAGTCGGTGCTCCGATCCGGTCAGTTCGAGGTAGGCGTCCTCCAGGGTCGCCGTGCGGGTCTGCACGGCGTCGAGTCCGGCGATCTCCCCCACCGCGATGAGGACCCGGCCCGCGGAGCGGGTCTCGATGACGACCTGGCCGCCCTCCAGCACGGCACGGTCGGCGCCGTCGATGGTCCGGGCCCGCTCGACGGTGATGCGGTCGGCGGGTACCAGCACCCGTGTCGGTGCCTTCAGGTCGCGGATCAGGTTGGCGGGGCTGTCCAGGGCGATGATCCGTCCTCCCGCCATGATCGCCACCCGGTCGCAGAGCGCCTCGGCCTCGTCCAGGTGGTGGGTGGTGTGGACGATTGTGCGCCCCTCGCTCTTCAGGGTCCGCAGCACGCCCCACAGGGCGCGTCGGGCCTCCGGGTCAAGGGCGGCGGTGGGCTCGTCGAGCAGGATCAGCTCGGGGTCATGGATCAGCGCGGTCGCGATCGCCAACCGCTGCCGCTGCCCGCCGGACAGGTCGTCGACGCGCACCCCCGGCTGGTCCGTCAGGCCGACCAGGCGCAGCGCCCGGTCGGCGGCGTCCGGCAGCAGGCCGTAGAGCATGCCGACGGTCCGCAGGTGTTCCATGGCGGTCAGCCGGGTGAAGAAGGCCGAGGCCTGGGTCTGCACGCCCATCCGCCGCAGCAGTGCGGTGTTGCGGGGCCAGGGCGCGGAGCCCAGGACGGTGACGGAACCCGAGTCGGCCCGGCGCAGTCCTTCGACCATCTCGATGAGCGTGGTCTTCCCGGCGCCGTTGGGTCCGAGGATGCCGAAGAACTCCCCTCGGCGCACCGTGAGCGAGACGCCGTCGACGGCATGGACCGGGCCGTAGCGCTTGTGTACGTCCTTGATCGCCACGGCCGCGCCGGGGGCGGCGTTCACTGGGGTCATCTCACGTTCCCTTGTATGCGGGTGTGACGGGGTGGGCGTCAGGGGCGGTGCGGGAGCGGACGGCTGGGGACGGTCGACGGCCTCGCCGCTGCCGGGCCGCTCCCGTTCGGCCGTCCGGTGTTCGGCCCTGGCACGTGCTGCCAGGCCCAGCCGCCACAGGACGACCGCGGCGGCCGGCAGCAGGACCGGGGTGAGTGCGGCGAGGGTGCCGTAGCGGTCGGCCAGGACCCAGGAGCAGCCGCCGACCAGGGCGATCGCCGCCCCCATCGTCAGAGCTCCGGTCGCCAGTCCGTAGCCGGCGTAGACGGCCCTCGCCCGCGTCGGGTAGGCGGGGGCGGGCTCATCGCGCCGGAGGAGCGCGGCTGCCGATTCGCGCAGGAAGGTGCGGCTGTCGGTGGCGAGCCGGCTCGCGCCCAGCCCGTAGCCGAGCAGTTTGTACCCGTCCAGCGGCGACAGCGGCAGCAGGTTGGCGGCCGCGATCGCGCAGCCGAGCAGGAACATCCCGCCGAGTGCGTAGTGGGCCGGGTCCTCCGGCGGCAGCAGCAGCCACACCGGCCAGAAGGGCAGCAGGAACACCACGTTCATCGCGGGCCCCGCGGCCGCGGTCGCCATCTGGTGCCGGCGCCGGGCGAAGAACGGCACGTCGTCCACCAGGCAGTACAGGTACGTCACCGGCAGCCGCCAGCGCAGCCCGATCTCGGAGACGGTGCCGCCGAAGGCCCGGCCGACCAGTCCGTGCGCCAGCTCGTGCATTGCCAGGCTCACCCACAGGACCACGCCCACCGCCAGCAGCAGCACCGGTCGGCGGTACAGCTCCGTCATGTCGTGCCGCAGCGTGCCGGCCTCGGTGCCGAGCTGGATCAGCATCGCGGCGCACAGGACCAGCAGCGAACCCAGGAACGGCCGGGTCCGTGCGAAGCCGGTGCGCCGGTGCAGCGACTCGATCAGCGCGCCCGCGTCGGCGACCAGCCGCGTCCGTCCGCTGAACAGCGTCGACCTGGGCGCCGGGGGGTCGTCGGCGGCCCGCGGCGCGGCCGGTTCCGGCGGCTGGTCGTCGGCGAGCAACCGCCGGGCGTGGAGCAGCCCGAGGAGCTGCTGCCAGTGCGCGTCGCCGAGGCGGGCGCCGAAGCGCCGGGCGTACTCCTCACCGATGGCGTCGAGCGTCCGCACCCCGTCGAGCCGGGTCAGCACGAAGTGCTCCTTGGCGCGCAGTTCGAACCGCCGCCCGCTGACCGGGTCCTTGACGGGGTGGAGTTCACCGCGCCCGCGCAGCACGGGTGGGCCGATCAGCAGGTCGGGGCGGCTGCGCGGGCGCAGGTCCCGCAGCACGGTCGCGGTCACCGCGCACCCTCCGGCGGCGCGCCCGACTCGCGCAGCGCGCGGGCCAGGACGTACGACAGGAAGGCTTCGTCGCGGATGGTCACCGACATCCGGTTGTTCGTCATGTGCATGTACGGGGACATCAGGATCGGCAGCGCGCGCACGGGATCGGTCACCCGGAAGTCCTCGCCGCCGCTCCAGGACTGGAACTCCAGCTCGCCGCGCACCGCCAGTTCCCCGACCCGACCCGCGAGTTCACGGCAGTGCGCCGCCCAGCCGCGCAGGAAGCCGGGCAGCTCGTGGTCGGTTCCCCGGGCGATGGCCGAACGGATCTCACCGAAGCGCCGGCCGAGTTCCGGGCCCATGTCGGTGTAGGCGCGGTCGTATCCCTTGCGGGCGGTGAAGTTGGTGTCCGAGAACGCTCCGTCCCAGAACGCGTGGTAATGCTCGAGGAAGCGGGCGATCTCCTCCTCCTCGCCGAGGAAGACCGCGGACATCACCATCATCAGCTGGGCGGAGACACCCAGCAGGACGGTCCGCAGATGCAGGTTCATCGACCGCAGCGACTCCACGACCAGGTCGCTGGAGTGCTCGAAGTGCCATTCGGCGAGGGCGACCCCGGCCGAGCCGCCGTACTTGCCGTACTCGGGCTCGTACGCCTCGAAACTCGCGGAGTTGTTGTCCCGCAACAGCATCCGGCCGTCGGAGCCCATCAGCCGCTCGCGCTGGTCCTCGGTGTACTCCAGCTCGAACAGGGTGTTGTACAGGTCGGCCAGGAAGCCCGCCTTCACCTCGTACAGGGCCGGACGCCTGCGCAGGAACGCCTCGACCGCGGTGTAGGCGCGCTCGCGCACCTGCCCGGTGGCGGCCGCGCTCGACGGCTGCAGCCGCAGTCGCACGTGTGGTCCCTGCAGCCAGTAGTTGATGAAGAAGTGCCCCGACAGCAGGCCCTCGGCGGTCAACTCCTCCACCAGCGGCTTGACGCACTCCAGCAGCAGCGGGCGCGGGCTGGCCGCGTAGAAGATGTGCAGCGCCTGCCACGGCCCGGGCGCGGTCGGCGGCGGGGTGGTGGCGGCGGCGCTCTCCAGCGCGGGTGAGGTCATGTCCGCTCACCGTGTCCTTCCCGGTCGGTGATGGGGTGGGGCGGGCGGCCGGGGAAGATCTCCACGGCCAGCTCCGCGACGTGCCGGCCGCGTGCCGACCTGACGTGCAGCTGGTCCTCGGCGGGCAGCATCTCCTCCAGCAGCACCCGGGTCGTCCGGTCGCCCAGCAGGCCCTCGAACGCGACCAGTGACAGGGGGCTCTCGAAGTCGACGTAGTGCGGTTTGGAGCCGCCTCCCCAGCCGGCCGGCTGCCCCGTACCGTCACCCGCACGCACGGTGGCGAAGACCTGGCCCGGCACGCGGTGCGCGTGCCGCCAGCGCTGCCAGCCGAGGAACCAGTCCGCGTCGCCCTGTCCGGTCGGGCGCTGCGGCAGGGCGGCCGACGGGGCGCTCCAGCCCCGGCGGCTGAGCACCACCGAACCGTGCCGCACCCGGGGCCGCAGCGTCACCCCCTCGTAGGCCGCCGCGGCCGGCACGCCCGTCCAGACGTCCAGACCGGTCTTGGAGGTCGGGGAGAGCAGCAGCAGCGTGCGGGGGATCTCCGGCAGCACCATCGGCACCAGGTAGCCCAGGTAGAGCGGGATGATCTCCTTGCCGAGCCGCCGCGAGCGGACCACCAGCCGGTCGGCGGCCGCGTCGTGCTCCACGTACAGGTCGTCGAGGTCGATGCGGCTGTCCTGCGGGGCGGAGCTGGTCTCCCCGGGGCACAGGATCTGGTAGTCCGTCAGCCGGCCATGCAGATTGAGGTTGGTGGTCGCCGAGCCCGCGGTGATCTCGGCGAACAGCGCGCCGTCCGGCTGGACCCCGCGCAGCGTGCCGAGCAGCCGCTCCGACAGTCCCGGGTCGTCGGCGGGGGTGTCGAAGCAGTGGGTGAAGCGCGTGAAGGGGAAACACAGTCCGCCGAACGACCCGTTGAGGACGACCAGCGGGTCCTCGTCGCGGCGCACCAGTTGCAGGAAGTGGCTCTGCGGGTCGAAGCTCCTCGCGAGCGGCGCGAGTTCGGCCGCCACCGCTTCGACGAACGCGTCATCGAGGCGGAGCTCCTCCGCGTCCGGCGCGTGCTCCTCCCACAGCGCCCGCATCCGGCGGACGAACGTGGCCCGCGCCGCGTCCAGGGCGGTGATCTGCGGCAGTCCCAGCCAGTTCTCCTCCAGCGGATGGCCGTCGCGCGGGTCGTGGCCGCTCTGCTGGGAGCTGAAGCTCAGATACTGGTCGAAGATGTCCTCGTGGAAGTCGTGCACCAGCTTGAGCAGGTCGTCGCAGCGCCCGCCCCGGCCGTACCGGGCCAGGAAGAAGCCCTTGAACGTGAGCCGCTGGGCGAGGGAGACGTCGAACGCCGGCAGGATCCGCGTCAGGGAGCGCAGCGGGTCGGCGGCCAGTTCGGTCCAGGTCCGCAGATCGCCGCCGGTGACCTGGTGAGCCGCGCGGGCGTCCTCGTAGAGCAGCGTCTGCGGCAGCGTTTGGTGCGGGCTCCGTTCCGCGGCCGGGCCGTCCGGCCCCAGGGAGGCCAGCAGGTCCAGCAGGTCGCGCCGCAGCTCCGCCAGCAGTGCGCGGCGATCCGCCAGCGGGGCGTCCGCGTACCGCTGCACGCAGGACGCGGGCCCGTCCAGTCGCGCGGCGGCCGCGTCCGCCCAGGGGCGGCCGACCGCCCGCAGTGCGGACTGGAAGGCGCGCAGCGGATCCGGACTGTGCACTTCGGGATACAGCCCGGACAGTTGCACCATGCCGAGTTGCAGCAGCGCGGACAGATAGCGTCCGGCCTCCTCGGCGGTGGCCCCGCGCTCGGTTGTCAGCCAGTGCGCCAGCTCCCGGTAGCGGATGCCGGGCCGGTCCCGGAAGAGGGTGAGCATGGCTTCCAGGGCGCCGCTGCGGCGCAGGAAGAACAGCCGGTCGCGGGCCGCGTCGAAGCTGATCGCGGCGTCGTCGTCGCCCGGGGTCACCGACCGGCGCACGAAACGGACCCGCTCCTCGTCCAACTCCCAGCCTGAGGCGAGCGAGACCAGCAGATCGCCGCGCCGCTCCCCGTCGGCGGCGACGGCCTCGGCGAGCCGCCACAGGACGACGACGTTCAGCCGTGGATGGCTCGACCAGCGCTCGGCGATGTCCGTCACCCCGTCCGCCGCGTCGTGCGGTCCCGCCGCGTCCTGCAACTCCCCCAGCGCGACGCCGGTAAAGGTGCTGAACGGGCTGGTCTTGCACGCGGTGCGGTACAGGTAGGCCAGCAGCGACCGCTCGATCTTGCGGCCGCGTTTACCGGCGGTGGACGACGCGCCGCGGATGTAGGCGTCCAACTGCCCGTCCAGCGTGGGCGAGGCCAGCAGCAGCCCCAGCCGCAGCTGATCCTCCGCGGCGAGCTCGCGCAACGCGGCGCGACCGCGCGCCAGTTCCGCGGTCAGCAACTCCGGGCCCCGGGCGCGCAGCGCCTCCAGCGCCGCACGGTCCCGCAGCCACCCCGTGAGTTCGCGCGCGGTCGCGGCGTCGAGCCGGGCGGCCAGCGCGAGCGCCGCCGGCCCGTCCTTCGGCAACCGGTTGTTGAACACCCGGCGGCGCAGATCGAGCACCTGGCGGCGCATCCGGTCGTCGGTGTTGTCGGTGACGAACGCGGCGAGCGGGCCGCTCAGCAGCGCGCCCACCTGCCGCAGCCGGTCCTCCTCGGCCAATACCTCGTCCGCCCACCGCCGGGCGGCAGGGCTGCGCAGGCTCTGTACCGCTTCGACGGGCAGACCGGCGAGGCGGAGCATGAAGTGGCGGGAGAGATGGCCCGGTCCGGGGGCGGCGGGCGGTATCGCGGTACGTTCCAGTGAAGTGCTCATCGGGTCCCCTGCCGGCTGCGGTGGTCCGGGGCAGGCGCCGGCACCAGGTCGTACCGGAAGTCCGCGGGCTGCTCCCGCTCGTTGCCGATCATCATCAGCAGCAGCGGCAGTTCGCCGGTGGCGTCCAGCCCGAGCTCCTCCGCGAAGGAGACGCTGTCGAAGCCGAGCGCGACCCCGCAGGCCGCGCCGGCGGCGGCCGTCGCCGTGTACACCGCCTGGGCGGCGGCGCCGATGGCCGCGCTGACCAGCCGGTAGCCGCGGTCGCCGACGGCGTCCAGGACGGCGTGGGTCCTGACGGCCGGCACGATGACGGCCGCCGCGTGCTCCAGGTTGTAGTTGGCCAGGAAGTAGTTGGCCTGCAGGAACGACCCCGGCGGCCCGGCCTTCAGCAGCCGCAGCTCACCGGCGGCCGCGTCATGGACGTAGGTCCCCGGCTCGATCCCCTCGACGTGGTTGACGAAGACGTGGAACGAGGTGAGCGGTGGACTTCCCGGTCCGACCGCGTCGCTGGTCAGACCGGCTCCTTCGACCGCCGCCCGCAGCGCCGCGGCGAGTTGGGCGGCGGCCAGCGGCCGCCGGTCGGAGAACCGTCCGAAACTGCTGCGCCGTGCGCGCAGCGCCCGGCGCACGCTGAGCGTCATCGGCGCGGGGGGCGGCAGCGCCCGGCGATCACCGCCCGCCGGAACGGGCGGCGCGGCGGCCGCGTCCAGCGCTCCGGGGACCGGGCGTTCCCGGGCGGCCCCGGTCGTCGCCGCGTGCATCTTCAGGACGGTGTCGAAGGAGATGACCTGGCGCGAGCGCTCCTCCGTGCGGCGGCGGACGGCGGGGGCCGGACGCCCGGCGCGGTCGCCGTCGGCGGACGCCGCACGGAGCGGCGCGGCCCCTTCCCAGCGCAGCGGGACGACGGCGAACACGCCCTCCTCCCCCGCCGAGAACCCGAGCAGCCGCCCGAGCCGCTCCTCGTCGAACCACAGGGCGGGCTCCATCCGCAGGCCGCGCGACCTCGCCCACATCCGCCAGGTCTGCAGCAACGCGCCGATGTCCATCGTCACCGCGTGATAGCTGAAGCTGTTGTACTTGAACGCGTTCTGCCAGAAACGGATCCCGAGGACCAGGAACTGGTCCGTGCCCCCGTCCGGCAGCGCCCCGCCCAGCGCGGCCCGCACCTCGCCCGTCACATCGCCCGACAGCAGGCGCTGCATGGCGTGGTGCGCGGGCGAGTAGTGGTAGATGCCAGGGGTCAGCGGCCCGCTGGGACCGCTCACCCAGTGCACCCCGACGGGGTAGAGACCGCCGCCCGACGCCGTACCGCGCGACCAGTTGGCGTGGGTGTACAGCGGCAGCGAGCCCAGGTCGGTGTTGGCCTGCACGGCCAGTCGCCGTCCCACCAGGCCGTAGGAGTCGCGCAGCATCCCGCCGAGCAGCGGCAGGCTGAACTCCGCGTCGCCCCCCGGCCCCGACAGGCCCCGATCGACGGAGGCGTCCTCGGGGAAGTCGCCGTCGGGCAGCGGGAACCGCTCGGCCGCGGGGTAGAACTTCTCTTTCCTGGGCCGGTCGTCCCAGTCGGGTACGAAGTCGACGGGCTCCATCGCGACCCTGCCGCGCCGCATCACCGCGGTCGCGTAGTCATGGGCGTAACCCATGTCTGGTCCTCTCTGTGCTGCCGCTGTGACGGGCGGGTCCGCGCGCATCACGGGAACGGGTGGGGGGCGGGGTTGAGGTCGGCGGCGCGCAGGTCGTGGTCGAGGCGGCCGGCTTCACGCAGCGCGGTGCGCAGCCGCGGCATGTGCAGGGCACGCTGGCGCTGCCAGCCGAAGTCGATCGGCAGCAGGCCCGGTACGAGAACGGCCGCGGTGTGCAGCCCCAGATCGCGCTGTTCCGGCATCGTCTGGTCGACGACCACGACGTCGAAGCCCTGACCGGTGACCGCCTCCACGGCCGCGTCGAGGTCCTCGCGCAGGTCGGCGGCGGGCGGCCGCCCGGTGGCGAGCTCCGCCACGGCGCGCGGCGGCGGACGGCCGGTGCCGTCCTCCTCGTCCAGCAGGAACGCGGCGTGCGGGGCCATCTCGGGCAGCCCGTACACCAGCGGGTGGTCGTGCAGCACCAGGACCTTGTCGAAGTCCGCGGCCATCGCGCTGAGCCGGTCGTGATCGCGTTCCGTGCGGCGCCGGACCTTGACGGCGTCGGTGGCGATCTCGCACAGGCCCGCGCTCAGCGCGGCTTCCGGGTCCCAGCTCGCGCCGGCACCGAAGCACAACGTGCCCGGTCCGCCGTCGGCGCGCTGGGCGACGGCCGTCACCACCGGGATCGGGAAGGAGATGCGGGTGTCGAAGAACCGCGCCCGGTAGCCGTACATGGCCAGCCGGTCCGCCATCTGCCGGGTCCCGGGGCGGGAGCTGGTCGCCGGATCGATCTCCGGCAGTGGCACCCGGCCGTACCAGGCGAGCAGGAAGGCGTCGCGCTCGACGGCCTCCATGAGGCCGAAGTACACCGCCTCCTCCAGGCAGCCCCCCGAGGCGCAGCCGTTGGAGCTCTCCTGCACGAAGCGGTTCCGCACGCCTCCTGGTGCGTGGTAGTAGGCGAGCACCTCGGGGACCAGCAGCGGCCGGTGGTCGCGCAGCGAGTAGCCCCAGACCCAGGGGATCCGCCGCTGCGGCGAGAACGGCAGGACGGTCTGGTGCGCGCGGTGGAAGGCGTCGGGGTACAGGCCGCAGGCGCGCGGGTCGAGGGCGTCGGACCCGAGTTCCGCCAGGGACGCGACGACCGTGGTGCGCTTGCCTCGGGCGCGCATCCCGGCGAACCGCTCCATGCCCTCCAGCACGCCGACCCGGACGCTGCGCGCGTAGCTGTCCGTGTGGCCGCCCCAGTAGGACTCCCGCAGGTACGCGCCGGACCGCAGGGTGAAGGCGCCCACCGTCGAGGCGGTCGACGCGGAGGTGAGGTCGGGGGCGACGGAGGGCCCGAGCATGCCGGCCACCGGATTGACGAACGCCTCCAGCGGCAGGTCGTACGCGTCGATCCCGCGGCGGCGGAACCCGGCCGGGTCCTCCTTCGGGACGCTGCCCAGGACGATGCGGGCGCCTTCGGCCGTGTCGTCGGTGCGGCGGTCGCAGCGGGGGCACTCGGCGTCGGGGATCAGCGCCGCCCGGTTGACGCGAAGGGTCTCCAGGTCGAGCAGATGGACGGAGGCGAACCGGTCGTCGCCGGCCGCGGTGTCCTCCCGCTCGCGGTGGGCGGCGATCAGGGCGGCGACGGCGTCGGCCGCGAACGCCGTCAGGAAGGGCCACTCCCCCGCCGCGCGGGTGCCGGAGCCGAGTTCCAGAGCGTCGCGCAGCGCTCCGGGCCGTACCGCCTGCCAGCGCCTGGCCAGGCAGGTCGGGCACGGGGCGGACGCCTGTCCGCTCCCGGGGGACGGTCCGACCACGACCTGGTGGCCGTAGACGTGCACGGGGGTGGTGCCGTCGCCCCACTCCTCGACGGACGCTGCCGCGTCGTCGGCCAGCTCGTCGCGGACGCCGAGCGCGATGACCCGGACGTGCCCGTCCAGGCCCGGGTGGCCGAGCAGGCTGCGCGCCAGCGGGCCTTCGAGGGCGTGCCCTTCCCCGGGCGGGCCGCCGGTACCGGCCGGGTCCCCGGGACCGCCCGCCCGGGGCGGTCCGGTGGGACGGACCGCCGGTTCAGAGCGCATCTATCGCCCCGTGCACCAGGAGGATCCGGACCACATGGATTCCGCCGGTCCGCAGGTCGGCCGAGCCGGTGGGTACCGCGAGTGCGGTCAGGCCACGGGCGCGCAGCCCGGCGGAGAGCGCGAGGTGGTCGGGTGCCTCGCCGCCGCCCGCCGGTCCGGACTCCGCCAGGGCGGCTTCTCCGGTGACGACGAGCGTTCCTGCGTCGAGATCGCCCAGCAGTGGATCGCCGGTGTCGGCGGGAGCCGCGTCACCGGACCGCCGGGCGAGCTGCACCTGGCCGAGCAGGTCGCGCAGCGCGTCCACGGCGGCCTGCCGCCGGGTGCCGCGCGCGGCCGACGCCCACCAGGTACGTCCGGTGGCCGGATCGGCGGCGCGGGCGAGCAGCACCGCGGCCGGTCCGTCGGCGGGACCGAGCGCCAGCAACTCCGCGTCCAGGCCCAGGTTCCCGGCCGAGCGGCGGAGGAAGACCAGCTCGCGGTCGTCGGCCGCGGGGCCCGCGGGCACCAAGGACACCGGCGTCCGGGCGCGCAACGCCTGCGTCAGGGCGTGGAAGGCCAGCGCGGACTGCAGCCCCCGGGCCGCGGCCACCGCCGCCGACGGTCCGGAGCCGGAGCCCGCCGAGGTCGGAACGAAGATCCGGTCCTGGTTGTGACGGCCGAAGGTGCGCACGGCGCCGGCCGGTACGAGAGCGGTCCGCCCGTCGGTCAGCGAGGTCGCGCGGACCCAGGCGCGGACCTGGTCTGCGCGGGCGCCCGTCCCGGCTGAGGTGTCGAGGGAGGAGGGACCGACCAGCGACCACTTCTCGTGGGCCGTCTCCAGAGCGGCGCCGTCCAGGGGGTGCGCCTGCGGGACCACGTGCTCGGTGTACACCTCGGCGGCCCGGTGCAGGGCCCGCAACCGCGCCCCCGCGACATGGTGGACGTCGAAGGCCGAGATCTCCCGCTGCCCGGCGTGGCCGACGCCGACGCGCACGGTGCCGACCTTGAGCGGCGTCTGCTCCCAGGTGTCGTCGGCGTAGCCGCTGAACACTCCCGCGTGGGGGTGGACCAGGCCCGCGCGGGCGTCGAGTTCGGCCAGTACGCGGTCCGCGTCCTCCTCCGGCGCCACATCCCCCTCGGGCCGGAGGCCGTCCGCCGTGAGGCCGGCCGCCACGTCTGCCGGCAGCCCCGACTCCGCGAGCTCCCCGGCCGGGTCCGCCGGCACCTCCGGCGCGCCGGAGGTCCTGCAGTACGGGCAGGCCGGGTGCGGCAGCAGCGGCTCGGTCGTGACATCCAGCGAGTCCAGGTCCTGCAGGACCAGCCGGCCCTCGGTCTCGGCGGCGAGCGCGCCGGTGGTCAGCCGGAACACCTCGTAGCCCAGCAGGTTCCCGAGCATCGCCGCGGACGGTCCCGACACCTGGCGTCCGGAGGACTCGCCGTCCCGGTCAAGGCAGGCGGAGCTCCACACGTCGGCTGCCGCACCCGGCTGCCCGTTGGCTCCCAGCCGCAGGGCGGCGCAGGCCCAGCAGCCGGCTGCACCGGCGGACATGAGGGGCCCGACGACGGCCTTGCTGCCGAACGTCCACGCGGGAAGCAGGCGGGTGCCCTCCGGGACCCCGGCCTCCAGCAGACCGGTCAGGACGCGCGGTCCCGCGCTCGCCACCACCACGTCGTACCCGGCCGACGACTCCCAGCCGGGCCCCGCGGAAGCGTCGAGCCGGACGAGGTCGACCGGGCAGCCGTCCGCGGCCAGCGCCGCGGCCTCCCCGGCCGTCTCGGCGAAGGGGTCGTCGCCACCGGCGGGAGCCTTCTGCACCGCGACGGTCGCGACGCCGTTGCGCACCAGGCTCAGCGCGCACCAGCGCGCGACGTCGTCCTGGCCCAGTACCGCCACCCGCGTCTCGCGGAACCGCCGGAACCTGCCGCCCGCCTCGCCGGTGTAGTGGTCGATGTAGGCGATCTGTGGCGCGAACCGCCGGGAGACGTCCGCGGGCAGTGCGTCGAGGCCGTCGCTGCCGGGCGCCACGTCACGGGCGAGGCCCCGGCCGTACAGCGCTCCCACCAGCTCGGCCACCATCGCCCGCTGTCCGGCGCCGAGCCCACCGCAGATGTCCTCGACCCGGCTCGCGCCGTTGAGGTGCGGGACGATGAGGGAGGCGAATCGATAGGCCGATTTCCCACTGAGGTTGAATCCTCCGTGGGCGTTGTGAAAGACAACTCCTGAGGGCGTCTCGGTGAACAGGACATCACGGCGGATGCGCGGGCGGGTGTCCGCGACTTCTTCGTACGATGCGGTCATGCTGGTATTACCCCCTGTCGGGCGCGTAATTCGGGAAACGGGTCAGGAAATGTGTTCCCGCGATGCCCTTTCAGGCCCCGGAGGAGGTGTCGGAGCCGGACGCGTCACTGCGGAACGCCGCCGCGCCACGGGTGAGCGTGCGGAGCAGATCGTGCAT
>NZ_JAPVLU010000051.1:0-47292 GCF_027158205.1 Streptomyces sp. H39-S7
TGCCGTGGGCCGAGGCCGGGCTCGCGCTGTGGGAGGGCACCCCCGACGGTGCCGACGACCCCGACGACCCCGTCGCCGCGCTGCGCACCGAACGCGCCCCCGCCCGCGCGGCGCTCGCCCGCGCACGAGCGCTCGCGCTCGCCCGGCTCGGACGCCACGCGCAGGCGGCGGGACCCCTGGCCGCGGCCGCCACGGTGCACCCGCGCGACGAGGAGGTGCTCGCCGAACTGCTGCGCGCGGAGGCGGCGACGGCGGGGCCGTCGGCGGCGCTGATGCGGTACGAGGCGTACCGCCGTGAGCTGCGCGACGAGCTCGGTACGGATCCGGGCGCCGGGCTCAGGGCCGTACAGCAGGAGCTGCTGCGCGGCGAGGCGTCGGTGGTCCGGCACGGCGTCCCGCACGAGTCGAACCCGCTCCTCGGCCGCGACGAGGACATCGCGGCGGTGGAGCGGCTGCTGCGCGCCTCCCGCGCCGTGACCGTCGTCGGCCCCGGCGGCCTGGGCAAGACCCGGCTCGCGCACGCCGTCAGCCGTCGGGCCGAGCAGCGCGTGGTGTTCTTCGTGCCGCTCGCCGCGGTCACGGCGGACGCGGACGTGGCCGCGGAGGTGGCCTCCGCGCTCGGCGCGGGGGACGGGCGGCCCGGCGCCGTGACCGGATCCGCCGCGGCCGACCCCCTGGCCGGCATCCGCGGGGTGCTCGGCTCCGGGCCCGCGCTGCTGGTCCTCGACAACTGCGAGCAGGTCGTCCGGGGCGCCGCCGACCTCGTACAGGCCCTGGTCGCGTCCTCGGGGGAGCTGCGGGTGCTCGCCACCAGCCGGGCTCCGCTCGACCTCACGTCGGAGGCGGTGTACGCGCTGCCGGAGCTCGGCCTCGACACCTCCATCGAACTGTTCACCCAGCGGGCCCGGGCCGCCCGCCGCGACGTGCGGCTGCCGCCGGACGCGGTGGCCGAGTTGTGCCGCCACCTCGACGGGCTGCCGCTCGCCGTGGAGCTGGCCGCGGCGCGGGTGCGGGTCCTGTCGGTGCCGGAGATCGCCCGCCGCCTCGGCGACCGCTTCGCCCTGCTGCGCGGCGGGGCGCGGGACGCGCCGGAGCGCCACCGCACGCTGCACGCGGTCGTGGAGTGGAGCTGGAACCTCCTCGCGGACGACGCCAGGGTGGCACTGCGCACGCTGTCCGTCTTCCCCGGCGGCTTCACCGGGCGGGCGGCGGAGCAGGTCCTCGGCGCGGACGCGCTGCTCCTCCTCGAGCAGTTGGCCGGACAGTCGCTGATCACGGTCGCCGACACCCCGGCCGGCGTGCGGTTCCGGATGCTGGAGACCGTCAGGGAGTTCAGCGCGGCCAGGCGTACGGAGTCGGGCGAGGAGGACGAGGCCTTCGGTCGACTCCTCGCGTGGGCGCGGGATTTCGGGGTCGCGCACCACGACGCGCTCTTCGGCTCGGATTCGTCGGCCGCCTGGGAGCGGATCAAGGCCGAACAGGACAACCTCGTACTGGCCCTGCGCCACGCCCTGGCCCGTGAGGACGACCCCGCGATCGCCGCCCTGGCCGCCGTCCTCGCCAGTCTGTGGTCCACTGGCACCAACTTCCCCCGTCTCGCCGCCCTCGCCGCGGACACCGGGCCGCCGCTGTCGCACTACCGCCCGGAGCCCGCGTTCGTGGAAGTCGCCCGCACTGCCGCGGTGTTGGGCACAGTGACCGTGTTCATGGGCCCCGGCCCGCGCGCCGTACGCCAGCTCGTCACCCTGCGGCGGCTGCCTCCGGCACCGCCGGACACCCTGATGCGCGCCACCGCGGTCGTGCTGAGCGCCGTCCCCGACATCCGGCCACCCGACTACGACGTGCTGCGCGCGCTCTGCGACAGCGAGCAGCCGCTGCTGTCCGGTATCGCCGAGTGCCTCGCCTGCTACGTCTGGGAGTTCGAGCACGACATCGACCGCGCGCTCGCCTCGGCCCGCCGGACGGTCGCCGCACTCGCGCCGGTCGACAATCCGTCCGTGCAGCTCATGGTGCATTCGCGGCTGAGCGAGCTGTGCTTGCGGACGGGTCGGGGCGAGGAGGCGTACGAGCAGCTCACGGCGGCCCTCACCGTGCTGCCGCGGCTCGGCGACGGGCACGACTACATCGGCCTGCGCTCGCTCCTCGTCCTGGCCTGCCTGCAGCGCGGCGACACGGACGAGGCCGAGTACTGGCTGCGGCAGGCGGAGAGCGACACCGTGCCGCAGCAGGACGACTTCTACCGGCCCGACCGCGGCGGGCGCGCCGAGATCGCGCTCGCGCGCGGACTGACGGAGGTCGGCCTCGGCCTGTGGCGCGGCACCGTGGAGCGCATGCTCGCGGCCGGCCCGACGCCCGGCGACGGTGCCCGGCTCGACCCGTGGGCGTACCTGATCCAGTCGGTGGCGGTGACGGCGCACGCGCACGCCGGCCGACTCGGACCGGTCGCGGAGGTGATCGACCGGCTGCGGCAGCACTTGCGGACCCTGCTCCGCGACCCGGCCGGCTCCCCGTCCGAGCTCCCCCTGTTCGGCACGGTGCTGCACGCCCTCGGCCTGGCGGGGCTCGCGTCCGGGGACACCGGTGCCGTGCGGATGGTCGCGCTGGCCGAACGGCTGGGTGTGCTGCGCGAGTTCCAGCCGACGATGTCGGCGGACCGCGCCCGCGAGGCGGCCGGGACCGCCGACGGGGCGGCGTACGCCGACGCGGTGTCGGAGTACGCCGCCCTGGGGCGGGACGAGTTGCGGGAGGCGGCCCGCGCGGTCATGGCGGTTACTTCGGGTCGCGGTTGAACGACGCCGTCGACCAGCGGTAGCCCAGCGCGGTCAGGCCGACGCACCAGCCGATCGCGATCCACCCGTTGTTTCCGATCTCGGTGCCGAGCAGCAGACCGCGCAGGGTTTCGATGGCGGGGGTGAACGGCTGGTACTCCGCGATCGGCTGGAACCAGCCGGGCATCGTGTCGGCCGGGATGAACGCGCTGGAGATGAGGGGCAGGAGGATCAGCGGCTGGGCGCTGTTGGCGGCCGCCTCGGCGTTCGGGCTGGCCATGCCCATCCCGACCGCGATCCAGGTGAGCCCCAGGGAGAACAGCGCGAGCAGCCCGAACGCCGCCAGCCACTCCACCGCCGTGGCGTCGGTGGACCGGAAACCGATCGCGACGGCGACGCCGCCGACGAGGACCACACTCGCGATGCACTGCAGCAGGCTTCCGGCGACGTGCCCGATGAGGATCGACCCGCGGTGGATCGCCAGCGTGCGGAAGCGGGCGATGATGCCCTCGTTCATGTCGGTGGAGACGGAGACCGCGGTCCCGATCACGGTGCCGCCGATGGTCATCATCAAGATGCCCGGGACGAGGTAGGCGACGTAGTCGGAGCGGTCGGCGCCGCCGATGCCCGCGCTCATCACGTCTCCGAAGATGTAGACGAAGAGCAGCAGCAGCATGATCGGGGTGAGCAGCAGGTTCAGGGTGAGGGAGGGGTAGCGCCGGGCGTGCAGCAGGTTGCGGCGCAGCATGGTGTGCGAGTCGCGTACGGCGAGGGAAAGGGAGCTCATCGGGTCGCCTCCGTGGGCTGGTCGGGAACGGTGGTGCCGCCGGTCAGGGCGAAGAACACGTCGTCGAGGTCGGGGGTGTGCACGGTGAGTTCGTCGGCCTCGATGCCGGTCGCGTCGAGCCAGTCGAGGATGGAGCGCAGTTCGCGCTGGCTGCCGCCGCTGGGGACGGTCAGGGACAGCGCCTCGTCGTCCCGGGTGACCTCGCGCAGGGCGACGGCGGCGGACTGGTACGCGGCCGGGTCGGTGAAGCGGAGCCGGACGTGCCCGCCGGGGATGAGCCGCTTGAGCTCCTCCGCGGTGCCCTCGGCGGCGATCTTCCCGTCGTGGAGCACGGCGATGCGGTCGGCGAGCTCGTCGGCCTCGTTCAGGTACTGGGTGGTGAGGAAGACGGTGACGCCGCCGGAGACCAGCTCGCGGATGATCTGCCACATGTTGTGGCGGCTGCGCGGGTCCAGGCCGGTGGTCGGCTCGTCGAGGAAGATGATCCGCGGGTCGCCGACCAGGGTCATGGCGAGGTCGAGGCGGCGCTTCATGCCGCCGGAGTAGGTGGAGGCGGGTTTTTTCGCCGCCTCGGTGAGGTCGAACCGCTCCAGGAGCTCGGCGGCGCTGCGACGGCCCTCGCTCCGGGAGAGGTGGTGCAGGTCGGCCATGAGGAGCATGTTCTCCTCGCCGGTGATCAGGCCGTCCACGGCGGAGAACTGCCCGGTGACACCGATCGCGGCCCGCACGGCCTGCGGGTCGGTGCCCAGGTCGTGGCCGCCGACGTGCAGCTCACCGGCGTCGGCGGTGATGAGGGTGGACAGGATCTTGACGGCGGTGGTCTTGCCCGCGCCGTTCGGCCCGAGCAGCGAGAACACGGTGCCGGACGGCACGGCCAGGTCGATGCCGTCGAGGACGGTCTTGTCCCCGTAGGCCTTGCGCAGCCCCTTGGCCGCGATGGCGGGAGAGCGCGATGTCGTTGTCGTCATGCCGCAGAGACTGCGGCAGGGCGCACTCAACGCGCTTTCACGCCGGTTTCAGCGCCCTGAAACCGGAGGCCGCCCCGGGTCGCGCGCCCCTTGCGCGATGGCTCACTGAGGGTATTGAATGTTCAGTAAGTTCTGAATATTAAAAACTGAGGAGTGGTGGTGGATCAGGAATCCAAGCGGGAGTACGCCGAGGAGTTCGGCCTGCTCTATTCCACCTTGGGTATGCCGCCCGCCTACGGGAAGCTCCTGGGCTGGCTGATGATCTGCGATCCGCCGCACCAGACCAGCGCCGAGTTGGCCGAGGCGCTCCAGCTGTCCAAGGGCTCGGTGTCCACCGGTATGCGCATGCTGGAGGGCGCCAAGCTCGCGCGGAGGGTGACACGTCCGGGGCAGCGTGGGCACGCCTACGAGGTGCTGCCCGATGCTCTGATCACCGCGACCATGAACGGCAGAACCGTCTGGGCCGCTCTCAGCGTTCTGATGGCCAGGGGCGTGGAGCTGATCGGCGACGAGGACGCGCCGGAAGCGGGGCGGGTGCGCATCGCGCGGGACTTCTTCACCTTCATCGCCGAGCGAGTGCCCGACCTCATCGAGGAATTCAAGCGGGACAACGGCTTGTGAGGGAGCGGGAAGAATGATGTGGCGATGACAGGCACCGCTGTCGAAGCAACCGCGCTGGTCAAACGGTACGGGACCGCCCGAACGGGCAAGACCGCGCTGGCCGGCCTCGACCTCACCGTGGAACGTGGCGAGGTGTTCGGCTTCCTCGGGCCCAACGGTGCCGGGAAGACGACCTTCATCCGCCTCCTGCTCGATCTCATCCGGCCGACGTCCGGGAGGGTCCGCGTCCTGGACGCCGATCCGCGGGACAACGCGGAGGTGCGCCGCCGCATCGGCTATCTCGCCGGGGACTTCCGGATCGACGGCCGGCAGACCGGACGCGAGGCGCTGACCTACCTCGGCGACCTGCGCGGCGGCATCCCCGCCGCGCGGATCACGGAGCTCGCCGAGCGCCTCGACCTCGACCTGACACGCCGGATCAGCACCCTGTCGAAGGGCAACCGGCAGAAGGTCGGCGTCGTCCAGGCGTTCATGCACGCCCCGGAGCTGCTCGTCCTCGACGAGCCGACCAGCGGCCTCGACCCCTTCCTGCAGCAGCGGTTCGTCGAGATGGTGCAGGAGGCCGGTGCCAACGGGCAGACCGTCTTCATGTCCTCGCACGTGATGAGCGAGGTGCAGCAGACCTGCCAACGCGTCGGCATCATCCGCGAGGGCGAGCTGATCACCGTGGCGGACGTAGGGAAGCTGCGCCAGTCGGCACACCGCAAGGTCACGATCACCTTCGCCGGGAATGTCGACGCCGCGGTCTTCGAGGCGCTGCCCGAACTGCGGAACACCGCCGTCACCGAGACGCCCGAGGGCGGGAGCGTACTGCGCGCGATCCTGACCGGCAGCCCGGACGCGCTCGTGAAGGCCGCGGCCCGGTACGAGGCGACCAGTCTGCTGGCCGAGGAGCCGGAACTGGAGGAGATCTTCTTCACCTTCTACCAGCATGCCTCCACCGGGAACGGAACGAAGGGTCTCGCGCCATGAGCGTCACCGTCTTTCGCAAGCACCTGTCGGACAACCGCCGCGGCTTCCTGGGCTGGGCGCTGGCGATCACCGCGATCGCGGCCATGTACTCGGCGATGTGGCCGGTCATGGGGCGGAACTCGAGCCTGGCCACCGCGATCGACTCGTTCCCCCCAGCCATGCGCGACGCGTTCCACATGCAGGACTACGGAACCGCGGCGGGCTACTTCGGCTCGACGGTCTTCGGGCTGCTCGTCCCGATCCTGCTCGCCGTCTTCGCTGTCGCGGCCGGAGCGAAGGCGATCGCCGGCGACGAGGAGGCCGGCCTGCTGGACCTGGTGCTGGCGCACCCCGTCCGCCGCATCCGGCTGGCGACGTCCCGCTGGCTCGCCGTGCTGACCGCGATCGCGCTGGTCGGCGTAGTGCTGCTGCTCGTGGAACTCGCCATCCGCGTGCCGGCGGACTTCGACGCGATCAGCATGGCGAACCTGGCCGCCATGACCTTCCAACTCGTCCTGTTCGGTTGCTGTTTCGCCTCGATCGCGTTCGGCATCGGCGCCGGCACCGGGCGTCGGGCGTACGCGATCGTCGGCGGCGCCTACGTGACGGTCGCCGCGTATCTGTGCGACTCGTTCGTCCCGCAGATCAAGGGTCTGCACTGGGTCCAGAACTTCTCGCCCTTCTACTGGTACCTGGGAGGCGATCCGCTGAAGAACGGGATCCAGTGGACGCACTGCGCGCTGCTCATCGGACTCGGCCTCTGCTTCGCCGCCATCGGAATCCGGGGCTTCCACCGACGGGACCTGGCCCAGGGCAACTGACACCACCCGCGGCGTCAAGGCCCAGGGGCTTGCGGGTCGCCCACCTCGTCGTCGATCGTCGTGGTCATGGGGATTCTGATGACCGGTCTGATCTCGCTGGCCGGTGTGAACATCGTGCTGGGTGTGAGGCGGCTGTGGCGGCGGTCGCTGGAGGCTCGGATGGTTCGGCAGGCGCGGGCCTGGCCGGGGCTCGACGTCTATCACGCGGATCTGCTGAGCGCCGCCGAACCGTTGTGCTCGGCCAAGTACCAGCCCGGGCAACTGCAGAGGAACTCCTACCGTGCGGCCGACGTGGCCGTCCGACTGATGCGTCAGGACGGCATACTGCGCCGGGACGGTCTGGAGTTGGCCGACAACGCGGCTGAGCCCGCCCACCCGGTCACCGCGGCCGCGTTCCGCGCCATCAGCCGCTACCAGGCTGTCGGCATTCAGCCAAGTCAAGGCGACATCGGCCGCGACGACGCACTACGGGGCGCCGTCGGCGCCCACCTGAACACACTCTTCCGCCACGCGCCGGCCACCCGCCGTCACGTGGACACCGCGACCAATACCGTGGGCCTGTGGTCCTACGCCCTCGGCGCGGCGGCTCCTGCCGTGCACGCCTTCCTCCTGATGCGTCGCTCCGCCCCCGCCGACCCCGACGTCACGGAGGGATCCTTCGTACTGGCCTCCCTCGTCTTCGTGGCGGCCCTGATCGTGATCACCGCCCAGGCGGGCAACACCTGGCACCCGCTGGAATATCCAGCGGTGCCCAGCGGCCTCAGGGAGCTGGCCCCATCGGGCGAAGACTCCCTTGGCCCTGTCGACGCCGCCGGGGCGGGCGACGATGCCGGAGGGATAGCCGCCGGTGGGTGAAGCGCCTCTGCCGGGCGACGGTCAGCGCTTGATGCGTCCGCGTACGGCGAGCGCGGCCAGGGACTGCCGTGGAGCGAGGGGTCCGGAGTACGAGTGGTGAGGCTGACGGGGAAAGGTACACGAGGGAGCCGGATGGGCGGTGACCGCGGCAGGGGCGGAGATGACCGCGTGACTGAGGCTCACCGCCGCGTACCGCAGCCGCATCGTCATCGTCGCGTCCCATCGGGCCTCCGTACGCACACCCCGTCAGCCGGGTTGCACCGGTGTCTGATCAGCTGGAGCAGCGTCCCCACGGCTTCGCGGGATTCGCTCACGTTGTACAGCGCCATCGCCAGGAACGTCTGCAGGGCCGCGTCACCCGGGTACTCCTCCAGGCCGCGACGCAACGTCGCCAGGGATGAGGCGTAGTCGCCCAGTACCCGGTGGGTGCTGCCCAGCCCCAGGAAGGCGCCGTGACGGTCCTCCGCCGACAGCCCCGATCCGCTCAAGACGCGTTCGTAGAAGGGAACGGCCGCACGCTCCAAGCCCAGGACATCGTGCGCCCACGCCGCCTGGTACGCGATAGCAGCCTCTTGTGGATACCGATCCGACAGACTCCGCAGCTGCTCGCACGCCTGCCGAGTCCCGGTCTCGCGCAGCCGCACCGCCTCCGACAGGGCCGTATCACGTTGCTCGTCCATGCCGACGCACGCTGCCACGGCGCCCTCCCGGACCGCAACTCCCGCTCCCGGCCCGCGCCCAGCGCCGGGACGAGCCGCGAACCGGTCTGCGCGCGGGGGGCCCGCGGGCCCGCCCCTAGACTGTCCGCAGGTCCGCCGATCCGGTTCAGTGGAGCGCCCGATCAGGGAGACAGCACAGGTGAAGCGTCCGACGATGACGGACATCGCGCGCCGCGCAGGAGTGACGAAAGGGGCGGTGTCGTTCGCCCTCAACGGCAAGCGTGGGGTCTCCGAGCACACCCGCAAGCGCGTGCTCGCCATCGCCGAGGAGTTGGGCTGGCAGCCGAACAGTGCGGCGCGAGCGCTGTCCGACGGCCGGGCGGGCTCCTACGGCCTGGTCGTGGACCGTCCGGCGCGCATCTTGGGCATCGAGCCGTTCTTCATGTCGCTGATCTCCGGTATGCAGACCGAGCTGTCGGGCAAGGGCGTGGCGCTGCTGTTCACGGTCGCCGAGGACGCCGCCGCACAGATCGCCACCCACCGTGAGTGGTGGGCCCGCCGCCGGGTGGACGGCGTCTTCCTGGTGGACGTGCGCTTCGACGATCCGCGCATCGCGGACCTGGAGGAACTCGGGCTGCCTGCCGTGGTGATCGGCCCGCCGGCCGGCTCCGGGGGCCTGCCCGCGGTGTGGAGCGACGAGGGCAGCGCCGTACGCCTCGCGCTGTCCCACTTCGCCGAGCTCGGGCACCGCAACGTGGCGCGCGTCGCCGGCCCGGCCGGCTTCGTGCACACCCAGCTTCGCGGCGACGCCTTCCGGACGGTCGCCGCCGAACTGGGACTGCGCACCACGACCATCGAAGCCGACTACACCGGCGAGCAGGGCGCCGCCGCCACCCGCGAGCTGCTGGAGCGCCCCGACCGGCCCACCGCCGTGCTGTACGACAACGACGTCATGGCCGTCTCCGGCCTCAGCGCCGCCCACCACCTCGGTGTCCGCGTGCCGGAGGAGATCTCCATGGTGGCCTGGGACGACTCCGCGCTGTGCGAGCTGATCCGGCCCGGTCTGACGGCGCTGCGCCGCGACATCGCCGACTACGGCGCGCGCGCCGCGCGGCTGCTGGGCGAGGTGGTCGCGGGCAACGAGGTCGAGGACCTCCAAGTGGCCGAGATGTCCCTGGTCGAGCGCGGCAGCACTGCGGCTGCCCCGTCGGACGGGTAGCCGCGGCACGCCGGAACAGCCGCTGTCCATGCCGCGATTTTGCCGACCGGTGGCAGGGCCCGCCACCGGATATCCGCAGTCAGTGGTGGGTAGCCAGGATGTCTCGTATCCGCTCGGCGGGGTGCGGTGGCGACACCGGTCTCCGAGTGCCCGGTCCGCGGGGCCGCCGGGTGCGGCGCTCGGGCCGCCAGGTGGCGACCAGCGCCCCCGCGAGCAGGAGTTCCGCGATGTCACCGCCGTAGTACATGATCTCCGCGCCCCGCTGGACCTGGTCGATGGGGGCGTGGATGTCGACGAAGTACCCCCCGTACATGGCTTGCGCGATCAGCGCGTGCGCGGCGATCGCGAAGCCCAGGTACACCAGACGGGTGCGTACGCCCGGCCGGGCGGGTGCGGGGTCGGGGCCGGCGATGACGTAGGCGAACAGGCACCCGGACGCCAGGAAGTGCGCCTGCATGAGCCAGTGCCCGGTGGGGTGGTCCATGGCGGTGTTGTACAGCGGGGTGCAGTACAGCAGCCCCAGGGTGCCGGTGCTCAACAGCAGAGCGACGGCGGGGTGGGACAGCATCCGGGCGGGCAGACTGCGCAGCGCGGATGTGATCCGCCTGCCCCCGGCGGGCGGCAAGGTGCGCAGCAGGAGAGTGACCGGCGCGGCCAGTACCAGGGCCGGCGGCGCGTACATGCCGATGAGCATGTGCTGGGCCATGTGCCCGCGGAAGTCGGTGTGTGCCGACGACCCCAGCGGGGGCAGCAGTGCGACGCCGAGCAGGCCCAGCCCGGTGAGGAACGACGCCGTCCGTCGGCCGCTCCAGCCCCGGGCGGGGTTGCGGCGCCGGGCCCGGCGCACGGCGAGGAGGTAGGCGCTCGCCGCGACGAGCAGGAGCAGCACGGTGAGTACTGCTCCCAGTAGGCCGCCACCGGAGACGTGGTGGTGCGTGGGCTGCATGCCGCCCATCAGGCGTGGCCTTCGGTCCGCCCGGCGGTGCGTTCGGCGGTGCGAGGCGCCGCGTGGCCGGCCTCGGGATCGAAGGGCCGGCCGCCGCGCTGCAGCAGGTGGCCGCCGATCAGGAGCAGGGCGCCCAGGACGAGGAAGCCGGTGTCCCACCATGCCTGATGGGGGCCGCCGTGGACGTGGTGGATGCCCAGGACCTGGTGGTCCAGAATGCCCTCGACCACATTGAAGATGCCCCAGCCGCCCAGGATCCAGCCCCACAGTTTGGCCGAGGTCCACACGGCCCGACGGTTGTGCGTGACCCGGGCGTACAGGATGGCCAGGCCCAGCAGGACGGCGACCCAGCACACGGCGTGGAAGACGCCGTCCCACACGGTGTTCATCTCCAGCCCGGAGACCGTGTTCGGGTCGTAGTACTTCACCCCGACGCGGTCCTGGTCGGTGCTCGTGAGCATGTGGTGCCACTGCAGGAGCTGGTGCAGCAGGATGCCGTCGACGAACCCGCCCAGCCCCACTCCGAGGATGATCCCCGGCAGTCGCAGAGCGTTCGGTGCCGCCGTAGCCGCGAGGGCTGTGCCCGTCGTGCTGGCCATCACCTGTTCTCCGTCCCGTCGATGTGCGCGTACCTTCCGCACCACCCTTCCCGCCCGATCCGCCTCGAACACCCGCTCGTGCGGTACTTGCACCGTTTCGAGCCACCTTCGGACCCTGCCCCCCGCCCGTGGTGGTGGCCCGAAAGACGTGGCCGGATCCGGGCATGCCGCCGCCCTCCGCGACGAACCCCGCGTATGCGCGGCCAGGAGGGCGGCCCCGGCGTAGCCGCAGGTGCGCCGGGGTAACCGCCACCGCAGTAGACGATCAAGAGGATGTGGTGTTGTGGGCGGGTGGCCGTTGTGGGCCCTGGTGGTCGTGTTCGTGGCGGCGGCGGGGGTGATCTGGGTCGCGGGCGTCCAACTGTCCGACACGGTGGACGTCCTTGATCAGCGGCTCCATCTGGGCGCCGCCCTGGGCGGCACCGTTCTGCTGGCCATCGCGACCAACCTGCCGGAGATCGCCATCACCTGCTCGGCGGCTCTCAGCGGCAACGTCGGGGTGGCGGTGGGCAACATTCTGGGCGGCATCGCCATCCAGACCGTGGTGCTGGTCGCCCTGGACTCGTTCGGTGTCCGTGCGCGCCGGCCCCTGACATTCCAGGCGGCCAGCCTGGTCCTGGTCCTGGAGGCCCTGCTGGTGATCGCCGTTCTTACGGTGACGGTCATGGGTTCCCAACTACCGTCCCACGTGTACGCGCTGCGGATGACTCCGGCCTCGGCGTTGATCGCCCTCTTGTGGCTGACGGGCGTGTGGTTGGTCGGGCGGGCCGGCCGGAGCCTGCCGTGGAAGGACTCGGGACGTGCCCCCGACGGCCAGCAAGCACCCCGTGGGCACGCCCAGAAGCAGAAGGAAACCGCCGCGACCCGGCGCAACGTCTCCACGGCCCGGGCCGCGACGATCTTCGGCGCCGCGGCGGCGGCCACCCTGGTCGCGGGGGTCGTCCTGGAACGCAGCGGTGATCAGATCGCCGGACACATCGGGCTCAGCGGGGTTCTCTTCGGCGCCACCGTACTGGCCGCCGCCACCTCGCTTCCCGAGCTCTCCACCGGCCTGACCAGCGTCAAACTGGGCGACTACGAACTGGCGATGAGCGACATCTTCGGCGGCAACGCCTTCCTGCCCATCCTCTTCGTTCTCGCCGACCTCCTGTCCGGTCAGGCGGTGCTGCCGCAGGCGCAGCATTCCGACATCTACCTCACCGGCCTCGGGGCCCTTCTCACCGCCGTCTACGCGGTCGGCCTGATCTTCCGACCACAACGCCGTATCGGCCGTATGGGTGTCGACTCCCTCGTCGTCCTGAGTCTCTACGCCGCCGGCATCACAGGCCTCATCGCTCTCGCCTGAGCCCTTGCGGATGCGGCGGGTCCGGCTGGACGGGGGGCGTCTCATCCCGGTATGCGGTGCCGCGCCGGCCGGGGTGCCGTTCATGGAAAACGTTGCGTTGCAGGGGGCGGCGGCCGGGATGGCGCCGTTCCTCCGCCGGGTAGCCGACGGACATCAGCAGGGCGATGGCCAGGTCGTCGCGGTCCTCGATCCCGATCACCTGCTTCACCCTGTCCTCGTCCCAGCCGTTCATCGGGGACGTCGCCAGGCCCAGCTCCGTCGCCGCGAGCATCACGAAGGACGCGGCGATCATCGCGTCCTTGACCGCGTACTCACGGAGCAGACCGCGCTGGTCGAGGTCCTCCTGGAACGCTGTTGACGCTGCGGAGAACATGGCGATGAACTCGTCGCTCCATGCCTGGGCGCGGCGGGCCCGGTCGTAGATGTCGCTGTGGTCGTCGCGCCAGGCCTGGGGCTCGGCGACGAAGACCAGCACGACCGGGGCTTCCTGCGGCTGGGGCTGGCCGCCGGTGGCCCATGCCAGCCCTTTGCGGCCTTCGTCGCTCGTCACCGCGACGATCGAACGGTCCTGCAGGTTCCAGCTGGTGGGCGCTTCGACTGCGAGTTCGAGCAGCATGGAGAGGGACGCGCTGGGGATGGGATCGGGCCGATAGTGGCGCACGGTACGGCGGTTGCGGATCGCCTCCGCGACGGAGAGCGGGTGATTCGTCATGGCACCACGGTGTACCCGACCATCCCGCCCCGGGTCGAGTACACCCTGACCACGCTGGGCCAGAGCCTGGCGGAACCGATCACAGCGCTCCGGCAGTGGACGGAGACCCACATCAACGAGATCGAACGCGCCCGTGCCCGTGTGACCCCCAGCCCCTCAGCCGGGTGATCTGCGGTTCGCCCGATCCTGGAGCGGCACCGGCGACTTGCGTCGCCACCGGCTGCCTGTGTCAGAGCCCTTCGGTACGGTCGGCGCATGAGAGCTACGGCAATTTTCACCGTCAAGGCGTTCGTCCCGACCGACCTGAAGTCCGAGCCATCCGTCGCCACCGCGCTGCCGGTAGGTGTCGCGACCATGGAGAAGCACTTCGAGGGAGAGGCCGCAGGCCGCTCGGCGACCCTGTTCACCGCCGCGTTCGACCAAGCCACCGGCGTCGGCACGTATGTGGCCATGGAGTCGTTCGAGGGCTCATTGAACGGGAAGGAGGGCTCCTTCAACTTCGTGCACTCAGCGACTACCTCCGGCAGCGACCGCACCGCGGAGTTCTTCACGATCGTGCCCTCCAGCGGAACGGGCGACCTGGTGGGAATCTCCGGCGCCGGAGGCATGGCCGTCGACGCGGACGGCACGCATCGCATGTGGTTCGACTACCAACTCGGCTGAGCGGCTCAGCGGCTGACTGCGGGTCGGAGTTGCGCGAGATGCGTCCAGCGAGCCGCTTCAGTCCGTGGCGGAGGTCTCGAGGATGTGGTGGATGGCGTGTCGGGCGTTGGCGGAGATGATCGGGTTGGTTGTCCGGTAGTACGGCAGTTGGATGACCGCCATCGACAACGCCCAGCCTCGGCTGCGGGACCAGGTCGCGTCGTCGACGTCCACTGCCTCGCGGTACACCCGTCGCGCCGAGGCGGGCAGGAGGTTCCAGGCCGGGATGAGGTCGGTGGCGGGTTCGCCCATGCCCACCGTGCCGAAGTCGATGACCGCCGAGACGCGGTCGCCGGTGAGCAGCAGGTTGCTCGGCATGAGGTCGGAGTGCGTCCAACAGGCCGGGCCGGTCCAGGGCGGTGCCTTGAGCGACTCCTCCCAGGCCGCGGTGATCTCGTCGGCGTCGAAGGGTTCGTCGGTGCGGCGCAGGGCCTCGATCGCCTCCCGCATCTCCGGGTCCTCGGCGATCAGGGGCGCGCCCCGGTGCGCGGGCGGACCGCCGGCAAGGCCGATCCTGCGGATGGCGACCGCGAACTCCGCGAGGTCGCGGGCGACGAACTCGGCTTCGGCCAGGGCGCCTTCGACCGGGTTGCGGCCCTCGATCCACCGGTGCACGGCCCAGGCCAGGGGGTATCCCTCACCAGGGACTCCCGTTGCTGCCACTTCGGGAATCGGCAGTGGCAGCAGCGGCGCGAGCCGGGGGAGCAGCCAGGCCTCCATCGCGATGGCCGCGGCGCCATCGGGGAGCAGCGGTAGCCGGACGGTCAGGTCCTCGCCGAGCCGGTAGATCGCGTTGACCGTACCTCCCGACGCGAGTCGGGTGATCGGCAGGTCCGCCCACCGGGGGAACTGGGCGCGGAGCAGCCGTCGGACCAGGTTGGTGTCGGTCTCCGCCTCGTCCGCGTGCATCGTGGCCATGTCCCCACCCGCTCTCTCGGTTCCTGCCGTGATCGTCGCATGGCCGGGCGAAGCCGTACGGATTACGTGAGCTCTGCGATGGCGGTCGTGAGCCAGGCTTTCTCGGCGGTGCCCGTCGCTCGGGCGACGGTGAGCATGCCGCGCCGGAAGATGTCGTCTGCTTCCTCCGCCCGTACCGGTTTGCCGTCGGTGTAGAAGAAGCTGGCGGGCTGCTGGAGGAAGTCCAGGCGGCGTTGCAGGACGGCGGCCTGGGCCGCCGGGTCTTTCAAGTGGCGCAGGAAGGCGAGGAAGGTGTTGAAGCGGGTGGAGTCGGTGATCTCGACCGGCTTGGGATCGCGGAGGCGTGCGCGGAGACGGGCGCGGCCGGCGGGGGTCAGGGAGAGGACGCGGCGGGGGGCGGCGCCCGCACCCGGTTCGGTGTGCTGTTCGAGGAGGTTCGCCGCGGTGAGGCGGTTGATGGCCGGATAGAGCGCGCCGTCGCTGACCGGGCGGACGTGGCCGCTCAGCGCGGCGATGCGCTCCTTGAGTTCGTAGCCGTGCAGAGGCTCCTCGTGGAGGAAGCCCAGGATGGTCAGTTCCAGCACTGTCGCGTCCCGTCCTTGCCGTGTCACGTCCTGCCATGGTACCTCTAATCGAGCTACCTCGAATCGAGGTATTCATGGAACGGGGGAGGGACATGAAGCGCGGTCGGTTGGTTTCGCTCGCCGTCCCGGTGTACTTCGAGCTGCTGGCCGGGGTCGTCGCGGGAATCATGGACGTGCTGTGGGTGGCCCGCCTCGGCGGGGCGGCGGTGGCGGCCGTAGCGGTCGCGACCAATGTGGAGAACGTGCTGCTCGGCGTGATCATGATGGCGGCGTCCGGGACGACGGTGCTGGTCGCGCACGCGGTGGGAGCCCGGGATCCGGGCGCGGTGCGCTCCGCGGTGCGTGGCGGCTGGGCGCTGTTCGCCCTGATCACACCCGCGGTCGCGATCGGCGGCTGGTGGTTCAGGGAGCCGGTCGCCCGACTGGTGCTCGGTGGCCACGACGGGCACGTGCTGAGCCTGACCGTCGGATACTTCGCAATCTCACTGCCGGGTGTCGCGGTCTTCTTCGCGCAGAATGTCCTCGATGGCATCCTGAAGGGGGTCGGCGACACCCGCATCCCCATGCGGTTGAGTTTCCTGGGCAACGGCCTGATCCTGGTGCTCGATCCGCTGCTCATCCACGGCCTGCTCGGCCTGCCACAACTGGGGATCCGCGGCGCCGCCCTGGCCACCGTCATCGGCCGGGTCGTCGCGCTGGCCGTGGGAGTCGCGGCACTGCGGCGCAACCGGCTGCTACGGGAGGCCGTACACGCGGATCCGGTCCATGGCACGGTCGCAGCGCTGCGCCGTACCGCGGCCACCGGACTGCCGATGTCGGGCGACTTCCTGGTCAGGATGGCGGGTTCGCTGGCGATGATCTCGATCGTCGCGCGGCTCGGGGTGAGTTCGGTGGCCGCCTACGGGATCGCTACGAAGGCGATGTACGTGGCGACGATGTCGTTCTACGCGGTGCGCCAGGCCGCCTCGATCCTCACCGCGCACGCGCTGGGCGGCGGGCGCGATCAGCGGGTCGCGATCGGGCGGCAGTCCGTGCTGACGGGCGGTGCACTGGGTGCGGGCGCGGCGCTGGTGTTGCTCGTGGCAGCGCCGTGGGTGATGCGGGCGTCCGGCGCGCAGGGGGAGGTGGCGGCCGCCGGGACGCTGTTCCTGCGGTGCCTGGGGCCGTACCTGGTCCTGCTGGCGTGCCTCATCGCGCTCGGCGGTGTGTTCCAAGGCAGCGGCGGAGGCCGGCAGTTGGTGCACGTCACGCTGGCCGGGGTCGGGATCCAGTTGCCGCTCGCCTACGCCCTGTCGGGGCTGGGGCTGCCCGGAGTGTGCCTGGCCATGGGACTGAGCGCCGCGCTCCAGTGCGCGGCGGTGGCGGGGCTGTTCCTGCGGGTGACGCGTCAAAGGGAGGCGAGCGCGGGAGCGCGGATGGCCGCGATGCGCTGACCGGGGCGGACGGGTGACGGCGGACGGGGGCGTCCGGAAGCGGCGGAGACGGGTCCACCGCCGTGTCGGGAGCGGCCGGCGAGCGCGCGGTCAGAACCAGTGCAGGCAGTGCGGGGAGCGGTCGGCGCGGAAGAGGGCGTCGGCGAGGGCGGCTGCGCCCGGGCGGTGGGCCCGGACGTGTCCGGCACGCACGAGCGTGCTCGGGGCGGTGCCGCCGAGATAGATCGAGCCCAGGTCGCTCACGTCCAGGGACAGGTCGGGCTCGCGGTCCGTCGGGACGCAGAGGGCCTTGCTGTCGCTGACGGTCAGCAGATAGCGGCCCTGCCCACCGAGGAACGGGTCATCGACGTCGAGGACGAGCTCGCCGTCCGTGAACCAGCCGCGGGCGGTCAGCGCACGCGGGATGTCCAGCAGCCGCACCCAGAGCCAGTCGGTGTCGCCGCTCACCTGCCCGGCGCGGAAGTCCGCGAGCTGCCAGCGCAACGGGTGTTCGGGCGGGAAGTGCTTGAACACGACCTGAGTGACCAGGTCGTGTCCGAGCACGAAACGGGCCAGGGCCGTGGATGCGGCGTCGTCGGTGGCGATGGTCTCGTCGACCGTCAGGGTGTCGGCCTCGCCGAGCGAGTAGCTGGCGTACCCGTCCGGGACGCCGTCGGCGTCCCGGTGGACGGCGACATGGCGCGGCGCCGGCGAGAGGGGAGGCTGCCCCGCGCGCGAGGCCCACCAGCGGTGCGGCCGGGACAGCGCGCCGGGCTGTGCGCGCCGGTACCGGTCGTAGACCTCCTCCAGGATCTCGCCGCACTCGGCACGGCGCAGCAGCTCGATCGAGCCGGTGTCCGAGCCGGCAGGTGGGCGTTCGTCTGCCGTTCCCCGCGCCCGGGGGAGGGCGAGGGCGGCCCGGTGGCGCGGCACCGTCAGCTTCTGCGTGTAGGTCGCCGGTCCGTAGCCGAACCTGCGGTAGATCAGGGCCTCGGAGGCCAGCAGTACGGAGAGGAACTCCCCGCGGGCCCGGAGCTCGGTGAGCTGATGCCGCATCATCGAGCCGAGCACGCCCTGGCGTCGGTGCGTGGGCAGGACACCGACGGCGGTCACCCCTGCGGTCGGCACCAGGTTCTCACCGGGCAGGGTGAGCTCGAAGGAGTACGCGGCGGCGGTGCCGACCGGGCGCCCGTCCGCCGTCAGGGCGAGCAGGCCGCGGTCCATTTCGAGCGCCGACCACCAGAGCCCGCCCTCCTCGGTCGGGGTCTCCGGGAAGCGGCCGAACGCGGCATGGAGGGTGTGGACGAAGACGCCGAGGTCGTCGTCGGTCGTGGAACGGATCTCCATCGCTGCCGCTGCCTTCCTCGGAATTCGGCACCACGACGCGATGCCCCGCCACAGTGCAGCGTTGACCTGTGGCCGGGTCAAGCGAATTACGGCTGGGTCCGCGCCCGCCGGCTGGGCCCGCGCCCGCCGCCTGCGCGGGTCAAGCGCGGTTCACATTCCGCTGTCCTCGGCGAGGGTGTGGGCGACGAGGGCGTTGGCGTGGCCGTGGCCCAGACCGTGCTCGGTCTTGAGCCACGCGACGAGCTCCATGTGCTTGCTCAGGGGCGAGGAGCGGATCAGGTCTTTCCACTCGGCGATCGGCCGGCCGTGCTTCGCCTCGATCGAGGGGAAGTAGCTGGCGGGGCCCTTCGCGGGTTCGGTCATGTTGCCGGGTTCCGTCCGTTCGCGGTTGATGATCGTCCATTGTCTCCGCGCGGACGGTGATGGCAAGAGGGGGGCGGCTACCGCTGCGTCGATGGCGATCGGCACGACGCGGGCCGGGAAACGCGTTCGGCCCCCTCCGCGAGGAGGGGGCCGAACTGTCACGCGGTCAGTGGTCGCTGTCGCCCGAGTGCTCGCTCACCATCATGAACTCGCCGTGCGCCCGCGTGATGCCGTACGGGCCCCCACGGTTGGCGTACGAGGCCGCCGCGCTGCTCGCCTCTCCGGCGTAGTCACGCTTGTCGTGGCCGCCCACGTAGCTGCTCCCGTGCGCGAACCCGGCGTGCGCGTAGGTGATGCCGAACGGGCCGCCGCGGTTCGCGTACGAGAAGTTCCCGCTGGCGGTCTCGCGGCCGGCGCTGTCTCCGTTGTCGTGGCCATGCGCGGAGGCGGTGCCTGAGGCCAGGAAAGTGGCGGCGGCGATGCCGGCCAGCGTGAGGGCAATGCGACGGGTGTTCATATCTCTCCTTGTGTGAATGGGGGGGGCTCGCTTCCACCATCACCCGCGCCCGCGGACCACCTCGCGGCGACCCGCCCACCTGTCATTCGAATGGATGTCGGCAGGGGTCGTCCTGCGTGGGCGGACCGCCCGCTTCGCCGCGCCCTCGGGGATCGGCTCAGCAGGCAGGCATTGCCGCCGGGTGGTCACGGCGTGGGCGGTGTGCCGGGGTCGGGGGTGGCGTTCCAGGCTTCGGGCAGGCCGGCGTGGATGGTGAAGATGCGCGCGGCACCCGTGATCGAGAGCAGGCGCAGCATCTGCTGGGACGGTGCGACGAGGATCAGATCGCCGCCGGCTTCCTGGGCGCGGCGGCGTAGGCGAATGAGGGCGTTGAGGCCGGAGGAGTCGCAGAAGGTGATGCCCGTCAGGTCCATGATCACGGTGGGGTGGCTGCCGAGGACGTCTTCCACCGTGGGGTAGAGGACGGGGGCGGTGTGCAGGTCCAGGTCGCCGGCGAGTGAGAAGGCGGCTGTCTGCCCGCGGGTGCCGGCGGTGTCGACGCGCAGCGTGGTGGTCATGACTGGCTGCTTTCGGGATCGAGGGGGGCGTGGTCGCGGGACGGGAGTCCTGTCAGGACGGCCGCCGGGTGCGTGTTGTCCAGGGCGGGACCGAGCCATTCGCACATCAGGATGGTGGCGTCGTCCTGGAGATGCCCGTCGTGGTAGTCGAGGACGGCCCGGATGAGGCGGCGCAGGGTTTCGGGGACCGGCAGGCCCTCGGCCTCTCCACGGATGAGGAAGTCGGTGAAGCGTTCGAGGCCGAAGACGCTTTTGTCGGGGCGGCGGGCTTCGGTGATGCCGTCGGTGTAGAGCACGATGCGGTCACCCGGTTCCAGCTGTTCGCGGCAGACGGTGCTGGGCAGTCCGAGGTTGGTGCCCATGGGGTGGCCCGGGGGGCACTTGAGGTGACGGCTCCACTGCTTGCCGCGGATGATGATCGGCGGGTGATGGCCGCGGTTGACCCAGTCCAGCTCGCCGGTGCGGGTGTCGAGAGTGGCGAGGATGCCAGTGACGTAGCGTCGCTCGTCGTACTGCGCCATCAGAGCGGTCTCCATCGCGTCGCCCTTGGCGACCAGATCGGCGCCCTGCCGGCGGGAGTTGCGGCAGGCCCCCAGGGCCAGGGCCGCGCACAGACCGGCGGCCGTGTCATGGCCCATGGCGTCGCAGAGCGTCAGATGGACCAGGGGACCGTCGATGGCGTACTCGTAGACATCGCCGCTCACCGCGTAGGCCGGCTCCAGCGACGCGGCGATCACCACACGTCCGTCGGCGTACGTGCGCGGCGGCATCAGGTTCCACGCCATCTCGGCGCCCAGGGTCAGGGGCTCCGTCCGCGTCAGCCGGGCGAGCGTGTCGCTGGAGACCCGCTTGGCGCTGATCATCAGTGCCAGAAGGGCGGCGAGGCGGTCGACGTCCTCGCGGGCGCGGGCGTCGTCGTGGGCGGAGCGCACGCGCAGCAGCCCCAGGCGCTCGGTGCCGTCCACCAAGGGCACCCACCAGTCGCCGCGACCCCTCTGCGGTGTGGCGGGCGTCAGGCGCCCGTACTGGTAGGCACGCCCGGGCGCCGTGCCCTCGATGCGAATGTCCCTTTCGGTGTCCGGAGGGGGCCCGCCGGGGCCGGTCAGCAGGTGCAGCTCCTGGCGGCCCAGATCGGCGACGTAGATGAGCACGCCAGTGAGACCCGCGGCCCGGGAGTAGTCGCCGACCCTGTCCGGCAAGGCGTCGAGGGGCATCAGGTGGCTGGCGTTCAGCAGACCGGCAAGCATCGCCCGTCCGCCCGCCTCGCGGTCCACGTCCACGCCCGCTCCTCCTCGCCCGTCCACCCCCTCTCCCTCTGGTACCCGGGATGCCGCACCGCATCACAGGGGTGCGGTCGGCAGCGGGGGCGCCCGTCGGCTCAGGCCTGGTCGCGCCCGGGTGTATTAATTCGCACAAATATTCGAACATATGCGAGACTGCTCGACATGAGACGCGAATTTCCGCTCGATCTCCTCCAGGCCCAGCGCGACTGGTACACCACCTACCGACTCCTGGCCGAAGCCCGTGGCACGCAGATCGCCGCGCTGCGCCAACGGCTGCAGCGGCTGTCGGTCCGCATCGCCGCGCATCCGCACTGGACGACGCTGCTCGACGGTCCCGCGGCACGTATGGAGCTCAAGCAGCAGGCCTGGTGCGCTGCCGCGGCCGGCAGCGCACCCTCGGCGGGCGGCACACCGTAGACGGTGGGTCGTCGCGCTGTCGCGCGGGGCAGTCGCGCCGCGTCAGTCCAGGCAGAACTCGTTGCCTTCCGGGTCGGTCATCACGATGAGGCCGGCGCTCATCGGGGGAGCGGGCTCATCGCGGCGTACTCTCGTCGCCCCCAGGGCGACGAGGCGGTCGCATTCGGTCTCCAGCGCCGCCATCCGTCCCTCGCCCTGCAGACCGGGCGCCGCACGGATGTCGAGGTGGACGCGGTTCTTGGCGATCTTGTCCTCCGGCACCTGCTGGAAGAACACCCGTGGGCCGTGGCCGTCCGGGTCCTCGATGGCCGATCTCGAGTTGCGCTGCTCCTCCGGCACGCCGATCCGCGCGAGGAAGTCGTCCCAGGCGGCCAGGGGGTCGGCGCCCTCCGGCAGGTCGACGCCGGGCGGCCCGGGATGGACGTAGCCCAGTACCTCGAGCCAGAAGGAGGACAGCGCCCGCGGATCGTGGGCGTCGAAGGTGACCTGAAGATGACGGCTCATCGTGTTGCTCCGTTGGTAGCGGGATTCGCGTGCGGATAGAGGTCGCGCAGCAGACACACCTCCGACAGATGGTGGATCAGCTCGCGGTGGATGTGCAGCACCAGATCCGCCATGGTCGCCTCCGGGAAGGGCTCCTTCGGGCCGGCCGGGACCCGCAGTCCAGCCTCGCCGAGGCCGCGCACCCCGGCCAGCCAGACGTCCAGCTGGGTCTCGAGCTGGTCCAGTGCGGTGGCCGCGCCGCCGGCGTACTCCCAGCTCTCGTACGACGCCTCCGGCGCTCCGAAGTGCGCCGCGTTGCGCGCGGCGAGCAGGCCGACGATGACGTGGCCGAGCCGCCAGGCGATCGTGGTGAAGACGGCCGGAACCGGCTGCGGGAAGGCGAAGTCGATGGTGAAGTCCCCGGAGCCGGCCTGCACGGGCGCCGTCGAGCTGCCGCGCGGCCGCACACTCCAGGCGTCCGGCACCGGAGACCAGAAGTACTCGTCGTCGCTGAGCCCGGCCAGCCGGGCCCGGAGCTGATGGTTCCAGTGGACCTCCCACTGCTCGCGCAGCGTCCGGTTCATGTCGAGTTCGATTGCGTCCATGACGTCACCCTGACATCACAGGCGGACAGGATCGGTCCGCTATCTCTGGCAGGGTGACGTCATGGACGCGGCAAGCGGTGAAGAGCGGGGTACGACGGAGCGGGTGCTCACCCTGCTCGGGCTGCTGCAGCAGCGGCGGGTCTGGACCGGTCCCGAGCTCGCCGACCGGCTCGGGGTCACCCCGCGCACGGTACGGCGTGATGTCGGGCGCCTGCGCACGCTCGGCTATCCGGTACACGCCGGCCAGGGGGTCGGCGGCGGCTACCGGCTCGGCCCGGGGCAGGAACTGCCGCCGCTGCTGCTCGACGATCAGGAGGCGATCGCCACCGCGGTCTCGCTGCTCGTCGGCGCGGGCGGTGCGGTCGCCGGAGCCGGCGACGCCGCGCTGCGGGCGCTGACCAAACTCGACCAGGTGCTGCCCACCCGGCTGCGGCACGAGGTGCGCGCGCTCTCCGGCTCGGTGGAGTCCTTCGACGGGGGCCGCACGCCCGTCGATCCCGAGGTGCTCATGACGCTGGCCCGGGCCTGCCGCGACGAGGTGGAGGCCGGTTTCGACTACCCGTCCGGGAACGAGGTGCGACGGCGGCGGGTCGAGCCCTACCGTTTGGTCGCCTCCGACCGGCGCTGGTACCTCTTCGCCCACGACCTCGACCGCGACGGCTGGCGCAGCTTCCGCGTCGACCGGATGACCGAGGTGTCGGCACGGGCCTGGCGCTTCCGTCCGCGCGCGGCCCCCGACGCGGCGGCGTACGTGCAGGAGGGCGTGGCGAGCCGGGTCTACGAACACCAGGCGCGCTTCCTCGTGCACGCGCCGGCCGACACGGTGCGCGCGCAGATCCCGGCGTCGGCGGCCGTCGTACGCCGGCGGGGGAGTGGACGGTGCGAGGTGCTCAGTGGCGCCGCCGACCTCGACGCCGTGCTCATGCACGTCCTTCTGCTGGGGCACGACTTCGAGGTACTCGACCCTCCGGAACTCAAGAGCCGCTGCCACACGCTGGCGAAGAGACTGCGGGCGGCCGGGGCGACGACCGCACCCGTGCCGGGCTCGGAGGCCTGAGCCGCGAAAACCGGTGGAGCGGAGTCGCTGTGCGCCACTACCGTGCTGCGGAACCGAGTCGTCAAGTCCAGGACGTGCCGTTGTACACCGTGTGAGACCCCCCGAGCGCTGATTCGTCGCGCGTCGCGCCTGCGCGCCGTGCTGCTTTTTGCTGCGGACTTCTCACTGAAACCGGTGTACTTCTGTGCTCAACACCTGGGTGGTCATGCCCACCTGCCTTCCGCTCGTCCTCCGCCGTTGCCACGCGTGCGGGTCCGACCGCTTCCGGACGAGCGGCAAATTTCGCGTCAACGCCAACCACAAGCTCATCGACGCCTGGCTCCTCGCGCTCTGCACCGCTTGCGGGGAAACGGCGAAGCTCACGGTCCTGGAGCGGATACATGTGCGCTCCGTACGGCCCGAGTTGCTCGACCGGCTGCATGACAACGACCCCGGCCTGGCAGCTGAGCTGCTCCAGGATCCGGTCGTGCGGCACCGCAACCGCATCGCCCTCGACTGGGACAACGCCTGGCGTCTCGACACCGGTGGATCGGACCACCTGGACCGTGAGGTGATCGACGTCTCGGTCCGCTTCGCGGCCCGGATCCCTGTCCGGCCGGTGCGACTGATCGATGAAGGCTGCGGCCTGTCGCGGGCGGAGGTCGAAAGAGCGATCACGGAAGGGAAGCTCGTCGCGGCGGTACGGCTGAGCGGCAAGCTCTCCGGCGACTTCACCTTCACGCTCAAGCGCTGAGCCCTCCCCGGGTTCCGGGGCCTGTCCGGCAGATTCCGCCGGACAGGCCCTAACCTGGCCTGATGACGCAGCCAGCGAGCACCGTTGTGCTGATGTGCGGTCCTCCGGGGGCGGGCAAGACCACGTACGCGATGGCCCTGGTGCGCCGCGGTTACGTCCGACTCTCGATCGACGAGGTGGTCTGGCGGCGGATCGGGGGCCGTGACGCCGGCCTGGTGCTGGAGACGGAGAGGTACGACGAGCTCAGGAACCAGGTGCGGCAGGAGCAGCGGCGGGAGTTGGTCGAGTTGATGCGTACCGGACGGGACGTGGTGGTGGACTACAGCTTCTGGAGCCGCGCCGCTCGCGACGAGTACAAGGCGATCGTGGAGCGTCACGGCTGCCACTGGGAACTGGTGCACCTGAAGGCGGACCGGGCGACGCTGGAGCGCCGCCTGGCGGTCCGCAACCGCGAGGAGGGGGCCAACGCCGTCACCGTGGACGAAGGCCTGCTCAACCGCTACCTGGCCGATTTCGAGGAGCCGGACGGCGAGGGCGAGCAGGTCCGGCGACAGACGTGGGGTTGATGGCCACGGCCCATCCCGGCGAGGGCTCGTGCAGGCTCAGGGCACGTTCCACTTCTGGTTCGCCCCGCCCCAACAGGTCCAGATCTGCACCTGGGTGCCGTTGGCGGACGACTCCGTCGGGGCGTCCAGACAACGGGTCGACCGCGGGTTGCGCAAGGAGCCATCGGGTTGGCGCTGCCAGATCTGGGCGGCGGTGCCGTTGCAGGTGAAGAGCTGGACGCGGGTTCCGTTGGCCGTGCCGGCCGAGGTCACGTCGAGGCACTTGCCGAGTGCGCGGACCGTGCCGCCGGTGGAGGCGGCCCACATCTGCGCGTTGGTGCCGTTGCAGTCGTAGGTGTCGACCTTGGTGCGATCGGTGTTGTCGGCCCCGGCCACGTCCAGGCACGTGCCCCGGACGCCGATGAGCGGGGTGGCCGCCGACGCGTCGGCGGGCACCACGGTCCACAGGAACGTGGCCGTGTCCTGCGCTCCGGCCGCGTCGCGGGCGGTGACGTCGACGGTGTAGGTGCCCGGGCGGGCGGGGGTGCCGGTGATCTGGCCCCCGGAGGTGATCGCGGTGCCGCCGGGCAGCCCGGTCGCGGTGAAGGCCGGGGTCTGTCCGCCGGTGCTGTCGTATGCGGTGATCCGGACCGAGACCGGCCTGCCGGCGAGCCCTTCCTGGGCTCCGGGGTTGGTCACGGTCAGGGGGCGGCCGAGCTGAGCTGTGGTGACGTCGACCGTACCGGTCAGCGGCAGGTTGCCGGCCGAGTCCCCGACCGCGATGGTGTAGGCGCCCGCGCCGGCCACCCAGCCACCGGCGGACTCGCTGTAGTGGGAGAGGCTGCGCTCGGTCAGGGGGAAGGTGACGGTGGTGCCGGCGCCGGGTTGGAGGTCGACGCGGGCGAAGCCCTGGAGTTGCCTGGCGGGCTCACCGGAGGCGGCGGGCTGCGTCACGTACAACTGGGCGACGTCGGCCCCGGCGCGTCCCCCGATGTTGGTGACGGTCGCGGTGACCGTGAGCACGCCCCCCTTCGGCAGTGTCCCGATGCGCAGGTTGCTGAAGGAGAAGGCGGTGTACGACAGGCCGTGGCCGAACGGGAACAGCGGTGTGAGGTGGTTCGCGTCGTAGTGGCGGTAGCCGACGTTGACGCCTTCGCTGTACTGGACGGTGCCGTTGGCGCCCGGCCACTGCGCGGTGGTGTGCGCGGGCACCTGCGACAGGGACGTCGGGAAAGTCACCGGGAGGTGACCGGACGGATTGCTGTCGCCGAACAGCAGCGACGCGATGGCGGCACCGTAGCCCTGGCCCGGGTACCACGCCTCCATGATGCCCCTGACGGATCCGGCCCATGGCATGGCCACCGCGGAGCCGGTGTTGAGTACCACGACGGTGTTGGGGTTGGCGGCCGCGACCGCGGACACCAGACCGTTCTGCGTGCCGGGCAGGTCGATACCGCTCAGGTCCTTCCCTTCGCCGGTATCGCCGCTGACGAACACCACCGCGACACGGGCCGTCCCGGCCGCGGCCGCGGCGGCCTTGACGTCGGAGCCGTCGTGGTAGGTGACGGTGGCGTTGCCCGCTCGCGCCCGAATGCCCTGCAGCGGGGTGATGGTGCCGCTGGACTGGACGTGTGCGCTGCCGCCCCCGCTGGTCCGGGCGTTGTCGGAGGCCGTGCCGATCACCGCGATCGAGGTGGTGGACGAGGTGAGCGGCAGCACGTTACCGCTGTTCTTCAGCAGCACGGTCCCCTCGGCGGCGAGCTGGGCGGCAGCGGATTTGTGCGCCGCGCTGGTCGCGGGCTGGGCCGGCGAGCCGGTGGGCGCCCTGTCGAACAGCCCGAAGGCGAACATCTGGGTGAGGATCCGCGTGGTCATCGCGTCGAGTGTGCTCCGACCGACCTGACCCGAGGCGACCGCGTCCTCCAGCGCCTTGCCGTAGTAGCCGTCCTTCCCGGACATGTCCTGGTCGAGGCCCGCGTTGGCGGACGGCGCGGTGGACTGGACGGCGCCCCAGTCCGAGGTGACGAACCCCTGGAAACCGAACTGCCGGCGCAGCGCGGTGGTCAGGAGGTAGGGGTTCTCGCAGGCCTGGACGGCCTGAACCTTGTTGTACGAGCACATCACCGACGAGGTCGCGCCCTGCCGCACCGCGTCACGGAACGCGGGGAGGTAGATCTCCTGGAGCGCCTTGGTGCTGACGTCGACGTTGATTCCCGCGCGGTTCCCGCCCCGGTTGGTCTCCTGGTTGTACGCGGCCAGGTGCTTGACCTGGGCCATCATGCCGGTGGACTGCACTCCGCGGATGGTGGCGGCGGCCAACTGACCGTTGAGGAAGGGGTCTTCGCCCATCGACTCGAAGGCGCGGCCCCAGCGGGGATCGCGCACGATGTTGATGGTCGGACCGAGGTCCACGGTACTGCCCTTGGCACTCTGCTCCGCGCCGATGATCGAACCGTACCGCTGCTCGGCACCGAGGTCCCAGGTGGACGCGATGCTGACCGGGGCCGGGAGCTGGGTGACCTCGGTCGCCCCGTTGCCGACCCCGGCCGGACCGTCGTGGAGGTTCATCGCGGGTATGCACAGCGAGCCGATCGCCGGGGTGAACCCGACGTAGCTGGACCCGCCCGCTCCCGTGGACAGTTGCACCTTCTGCGCGGTGGTCATCGCGGCCAGCAGCCAGGTGATCCGTTGCGGTATCGGGTCGGCGGAGTGCACCCAAGGGCAGCCACGGGGTGCGGCGGCGGCGACCGTAGGGAGATCGGACACGCTCAGACCGCATCCGGCCAGGACCAGGACGGCAGCGGCGAGACACGACGTGGGTCGCTGCGCGGGCAGGCGAAAGCGGTACACGAGTCCTCCAGGTGCATGCTGGATCGGGTGACGGGTGAGGAGGTCCGGGCCGCTACGGTGATGCGTCACAGGGCGCGCGGAGTTCGGTCAGGATGTGCGCTGCTGAGACTGCTGGCTCGCGCGCACCGAAGGGCAGGGCCACCCCATGGGGTGGGCCCCGGTGCCATTCGATTCGTCCGCGACGTCCAGGCACGTGCCGCTGTGCCGGGTGATGACCTGGTGATACCCGCTCCCGCGCCCCCGGAACCGCAACTGCCGTTTCCCGCAGACGCACTTGGCCGCGCACCGTCCGCGGCGGTGCGCAGGTCCGCTCCATGCCGATCGTCCGGCCGGTCTGCGTCGCTGACGGATTCGCTCATGCCGGCGATCCCGCCCCGTTCCCGTACCGCACGACGGTTGGCCGGGCCGCAGGGCGGTGCGGCTGTTCGGGGTCATGGATCACGTGAGTGTGGGCAGGCGGGTGCGTGAGGGGAACGGCTCCCCTCCATGGCCGGCGCTCGTGCCCGGCTCCCCGCGAACAGAGAGGCTGCTTTCGTGTCGAAGGTTGAAGAATCCGTCCAGGTCGATGTCCCCGTGAGCAGCGCCTACAACCAGTGGACGCAGTTCGCATCGTTCCCCCACTTCATGGAAGGGGTGGAGCGCATCGAACAGCGCACGGACACGCTGACGCACTGGGTCACGAAGGTCGGTGGCGTGGAGCGGGAGTTCGATGCGGAGATCACCGAGCAGATCCCGGACGAGCGGGTCGCGTGGACGACCCTGGCAGGCGAGGTCAAGCAGGCCGGGGTGGTGACCTTTCACCGCCTGGATGACGCCAGCTGCAAGGTGATGCTGCAGCTCGACTTCGAGCCGGAGGGCCTTGCGGAGAACGTCGGCGACAAGCTCGGCATCGTCAAGCACCGGATCACCGGCGACCTCAAGCGGTTCAAGGAGTACATCGAGGACCGCGGACGCGAGTCCGGCTCCTGGCGCGGCGAGGTCTGACCTCCGGGGCCGCTGATCCTCCCCTGCCGCCGGACGCGTGATGCGCCCATCGGGTGGATCGGCGGCCCGCGCTGTCCGGGCCGCCGCCCCATGGGGGACGCATAGCGGGCGGGGACGAGGGAACGCTGCCGAGTCCACGCGTCCGCCCGAAGCAGGCGAAACCGGCGGCAGGCGCCATGTCACGACACGGAGGACCGAATGCACGCGGAGTCGGTTGCGCGACCTTTCGTCGCGACCCCCCAGCGGCAGAACGCCCCTTCCTTCCCACCCACGGGTGCGGACGCCGTCGATATCGACGTGACCGGTGCGGTCAACCGTGAACTGAGGTTGTGCTGCGGCGAGTTCGTGACGTTCAGTCGGTCCCTCGACGCCACCTTCGCCACCGACGTCGCGGAGCGGCTCGCCGCGTACACCCTGGGCGGTGGCTCGCGGATCCGGCCCCGGTTCCTCTGGTGGGCCATGCGGGCGTGCGGCGGTACGGATGCGCACGTGGCCGGGGCGTTGCGTATCGCGGTGGCGCTCGAACTCATCCAGAGCTGTGCACTGGTGCACGACGACGTCATGGACCAATCGGCCGTCCGCCGTGGCCGGCCCTCCTTCCATGCGCAAATCGCACTGCAGTACCCCCCGGGCGCCCGGGAGGACGGTCAGGCGCCCTTCGCGCTGTCGGCCGCTGTCCTCGCCGGTGACCTCGCGTTGTCGTGGGCGGACGACCTGGTCGCCGGAGTCGACCTCAGGCCGGAGGTCCGCGCTGAGATCCTGCGGATCTGGCGGACCATGCGGACGGAGATGGTGGCCGGCCAGTACCTCGACCTGCACGGTCAGGCGACCTCCTCACGATCGGCCGCCCAGGCCATCAGGACCGTCTGCCTGAAAACCGCCCGCTACACCGTGGAACGGCCCCTGGCCCTGGGGGCGGCGCTGGCCGGGGCCGACGACGCCACCGCCCGCGCGCTGGCCGCCGCCGGTCGGTGCGCCGGTATCGCCTTCCAGCTGCGCGACGACCTCCTGGGCGTGTTCGGCGATCCCCAGGTGACCGGCAAGCCCTCGGGGGACGACCTGCGCTCCGGTAAAGCGACGTACCTGCTGGCCCTGGCCCACGCGCGGGCCCGGGCCACCGGCGCCACCTCCGTCATCGAGCGCCTGCGGGACTGCCGGGGAAGCACCGAACTGTCCGGTGCGGCCCTGTCCACGGCCCGGGACGCGCTGCGGTCCACCGGTGCTCCGGCGCAGGTCGAACGGCGGATCGAGCGGCTGGTGCGCGCTTCCGAACGCCACCTCGTGGCGGCAGGCCTGCAGGGCCCGGCCGCCCAGCGCCTCGCCGAACTGCTGGCCCGGATCGCCACGCCTCCGCGCGAGCACGCGAGCGCCGGCGCGACGGCCGACGTTCCCGCGGGACCCCGATGAGGACGGTCGCCGGGCGCACCGACCACGTCGTGGTCGTGGGCGCCGGCCTGTCGGGCCTCTCCGCCGCTCTCCATCTGCTCGGCGCGGGCCGACGCGTCACTCTCGTCGAACGCGACCTCCTCCCCGGCGGCCGGGCGGGGCGCATCGAGCGGGACGGCTACCGCTTCGACACCGGCCCCACCGTGCTCACCATGCCGCACCTGCTGGAGGAGGCCTTCGCCGCGGTCGGTCAGACGATGTCCGACCGGCTGACCCTGCATCCCCTGCACCCCGCCTACCACGCCCGGTTCGCCGACGGCAGCGGCCTCGACGTCCACACCGACGCCTCCGCCATGGAGGCGGAGGTCGCACGGTTTGCCGGGGGCCGGGAGGTGGCCGGCTACCGGCGCCTGCGTCAGTGGCTGCACGACCTCTACCGGGCGCAGATGGGTCGATTCATCGACACGAACTTCGACTCGCCGCTCGCGCTGCTCCACCCGGACCTGGCCCGGCTCGCCGCACTGGGCGGGTTCGGCCGTCTGCAGCCGAAGATCGGTCAGTTCATCGCGGACGAGCGGCTCCAGCGGGTCTTCACCTTCCAGGCCCTCTACGCGGGCGTGCCGCCGGCTCGTGCGCTCGCTGCCTACGCCGTCATCGCCTACATGGACACCGTCGCCGGGGTGTACTTCCCCGAAGGCGGCATGCACGCCGTCCCCGCCGCGATGTCGGCGGCCGCCGCGGATGCCGGCGCCACCTTGCTGTACGGGCAGAGCGTCACCCGGCTGGAGCGCACCGGCGAGCGGATCACCGCCGTGGTCACCGACCGGCAGCGCATCCCGTGCGACGCGGTCGTGCTGACTCCGGACCTGCCCGCCGCCTACCGGCTGCTCGGTGCCCGCCCGCGCCGGCCGCTCGCACTGCGCCATTCCCCGTCGGCGGTGGTCCTGCACGCCGGCACCGACCGCACCTGGCCCGAACTGGCCCATCACACGATTTCCTTCGGCGCCGCCTGGAAGCAGACGTTTCGCGAGCTCACCGACAGCGGAAGCCTGATGAGCGACCCGTCCCTGCTCATCACCCGGCCCACCGCCACCGACGCGCACCTCGCTCCGCCCGGCAGGCACACCCACTACGTCCTCGCGCCCTGCCCCAACACCTCCGTCGGCCCCTCCGCCGCGTCCTGGGCCGACCTCGGACCCCGCTACCGCGACACGTTGCTGCGTGAACTGGAGCGCCGGGGCCTGACCGGCTTCGCGGACGCCGTCGAGACCGAACTCCTCGTCACCCCCGCGGACTGGACCGCCCAGGGCCACGCGGCGGGCACCCCCTTCTCGGTTGCCCACACCTTCCCGCAGACCGGCCCCTTCCGCCCCCGCAACCTGGTGCGCGGCACCACCAACGCCGTACTGGCCGGCTGCGGCACCACTCCGGGCGTCGGCGTCCCCACCGTCCTGATCTCCGGCCGCCTTGCCGCGCTGCGCATCACGGGCCCGCCCGCGCTCCGCCACCGGGCCGCGACACCCCTCTCCGCCGCGACGAAGGACAGCTCCGCATGACACGACGCGAACTCGATGCCGCGGCCATCACCGATCCCGTGCTGCGCGCGGCGTTCGACCGGTGCCGCCGCCTCAACGCCCGCCACGGCAAGACGTACTTCCTCGCCACGCGGCTGCTGCCCGGCTCCCGCCGCCCGGCCGTGCACGCCCTCTACGGATTCGCCCGGCTGGCCGACGACATCGTCGACGACCTGGCCGCCCCCCGCGCACCCGGTGACCGCGGGCAGCGGCTGCGGGACCTGTCCCAGGACCTGCACGCGGCGATGGACGGCGGTCCCGGCTGCCATCCCGTCGTCACCGCGGTGGCCCACACCGCCCACCGCTACCGCATCCCCCACCGCTACTTCGACGACTTCCTGACCTCCATGCGCAGCGACCTCACGGTGACCGACTACGGGACGCTGGAGGCGCTGCGCGGATACATGCACGGTTCCGCCGCCGTCATCGGTCTGCAGATGCTGCCCGTGCTGGGCCATACGGCCCCCCGGGACGAGGCCGCGCCGTACGCCGCCGCCCTGGGCGAGGCGTTCCAGCTCACCAACTTCATCCGTGATGTCGGTGAGGACCTAGACCGCGACCGTGTCTACCTGCCCGCCGACCTCCTCGCCGCGGACGGTGTGGACCGGGAGCTGCTGCTGTGGAGCAGACGCACCGGGCGCCGGGACCGCCGCATCACGCGCGCTCTGCGCTCCGCCGCCGCCCTGACCCGTCGGTTCTACGCGCAGGCGGCACCGGGTCTCGACATGCTCGAACCCGTCTCCCGGCCCTGCGTCCGCACCGCGTTCGTGCTCTACGGGGACATCCTGGACGCCGTAGCCCGCGACGGGTACGCCAGCGTCCACCGCCGCTCCGCCGTCCCCCTCACCCGGCGGGCGGCCGTCGCGGCGACCGGCCTCGCCAGGATCGCGGCAGCCCGGCTGACGGCGCCCGCGGTCCCCGCCGCCGCACGCCTGTCCGCCGTCGAGGAGCCGCCCCGATGAGCCCGACCGCCCCCCGCCGCCCTCGCTTCCCGGTCAGCCTGCGCCGCAACCCGCCGGCCTGGCACCAGCAGGAACCCACGTGGCGGGCCGCCTCGCCCCGGCTCATCGACGCCGCCCTCAAACGCGCGCAGACCCGCCCGGCCGGCAACTGGTACGTCCTGGGCCCCAGCGCCGCCGTCCGACCGGACGCCGGCTACGGGGTCACCGTCGAAGGCACCGAGATCGTCGCCTGGCGCGCCGCCGACGGGACCCTGCTCGCCGGTCCGGGCGCCTGCCCGCACCTGGGCGCCGCGCTGGCCCGGGCACCCGTCCGCTGCGGCACCTTGGTCTGCCCCTGGCACGGGCTGTCCCTCGACGGCGCGCCCTTCGCCGGCTGGCTCCCCTACCCCGCTCACGACGACGGAGTACTCGCCTGGGTGCGACTCGATGCCCACGGCGGCGAGGAACCCCTCGACGCCCCCGCCGTACCCGTCCGCCCGCCCGCTGCCGTCTCCCTGACCACCGTCTACACCGGCACCGGCGTCTGCGAGCCGCAGGACATCGTCGCCAACCGGCTCGACCCGTGGCACGGCGCCTGGTTCCACCCGTACTCCTTCGCCGACCTCACCGTGGTCGACGACGGAGAGGAGAGCGACGTGCTCACCGTGCGGGTCTCCTTCAAGCTGGCCCGCCGCGTGGTCGTGCCCGTGACCGCCGAGTTCACCGCGCCCGGCCCCCGCACCGTCGTCATGCGCATCACCGAGGGCGAAGGCGTCGGCTCCGTGGTCGAAACCCATGCCACCCCGCTGGGAAGCGGCCGCGACGGCCGCCCCCGCACCCGCGGCGTCGAGGCCGTCGTCGCCTCGTCCGAGCGCCCCGGCTTCGCCCTCCGCGGGGCGGTCAGCGCCGCCCCAGGCCCGCCAGCGCCCGGGCGGCGGCGGACCGGCCGCGCCGCGGCACCGTCCACAGCGTCTCGCCCCGCACGCCCCACCGCTCCAGCAGCGCGTTCGCGGCCAGGAACCCGCTGGTGGCGGCCCGTTCCATCAGCGCGACCGGCAGCCCCGTACGCACCAGGTCCCCGGCGACCACCACGCGGGCGTCCGTCGTGCGCACACCCGGCCGGTCCTGGTAGCCGCCGACGGTGAACAGCGGGCAGTCCGCCCGCCATTCGTGCCGGGCGTCGATGATCTCCGCGTCGGCGGTCTCCGGGTAGACCTCCCGCAGTTGACGCACCAGACGCTGCTCCACCTGCCCGCGCTGTCCGGCCGGATCGACGGCGTACGCGTGCAGTTCCACCACCGAGCCGCCGGTGCGCAGCGCCCAGCGGTGCGCCTCTCCCTCCCACCGGTCCAGGACACTGACGTTGTCCAGGCCGTCGTAGCCGCTGGTGCCGAGGAACCCGGGCCGGTCGCCCGCCACCGGCCGCGACAGCCACAGCCGCGACACCAGGAACGGTGGCGCCGTCCGCAGCCGGGCGATCCGCTCCCGCCACGCGGAGTCCACCAGTTCGGGCGAGGCGCCGACGACCGTCCGCAGACCGCCGGTGTCGAGGGCCAGCACCACCCCGTCGTACGGCTCACCGGCCGTGTCGGTGACGACCGTCATCCGTTCCTCGTCTGCCGGGAGCACTTCACCCACCGCGGTACCCGTACGGATCTCCACGCCGAGCGTGCCGAGATACCGGGCCAGCGGGTCCCACAGGCCCTGGGGGAACGGTTCACGCGGCACGTCGAACAGCAGCCCCTCGCTGCTGCCGAGGAAGTAGATGTGGAACATCAGCACCAGTTCCGCGGCCGACAACGTCGCCGGATCGGCGAAGAAGCTGCGCGAGAAGACCTCGAAGGCCAGATGGTGGGCCGCTTCGGGGAAGCGGATCGCGGCCAGGAAGTCCGTGGCGCTCGTCCCGTCCAGCTCCTCGTACACACCCGGAACCCCGACGTCGAGCAGCGGCAGTGCGGCCCGCGGGTTCATCCGCCCCAGATCCCGCCAGCCGAAGGACGGGCTGCGCGCGACGAAGCCGAGGGCGCTGAGCGGGGGTGTACGCGGTACGCGCGCGAAGCTGTCCTGCCCGCCGTCGCGGTGGCGCAGCGGATAGTCCGGCAGCCCCGTCAGACCGTGGAGGCCCGGATCGGTCCGGCGCAGCAGCGCCCTCAGGTTGTAGTACTGCCGGAAGAACGCGTGGAAACCCCGGCTCATCGTGGCCTCCGAACCGTCGGCCAACTGCGTGGGCCACCCCGAAAGCCGGCCCCCCAGCTGCGCGTCCCGCTCGTACAACGTCACCCGCACCCCGCGCTCGGCGAGAACAGCGGCGGCCGACAGCCCGGCGATTCCCCCGCCGACCACCGCCACCCGCACCTCGCGCCCCTCGAGGCGGGGGCGTCCGCCGCGGGGGTCGATGCGCCGGGCCAGCCGGTCCCGGCCCGGGTAGGGCGCGCTCATGCGGCGACCCGTCCCACGAACGTGTGGGTGATCCCGGTCTGCCCCCCCGGCAGCGGCAGCCCGCGGTCGTCCCCGAAACCGGCGGCGCGCATCCGCGCCGCGAACGCGTCGGCGGTGTCGAAATCCAGCACACTGCGCCACAGGTGTTCGTACAGGGCCGTGTCCCCGCCCGCCCGGCCCACCGGCATGATCACCGCCTGGCACACGGCCGTCCACAACGGCCGGTGCACCGGACGCCCGCTGAGCGCGTACTCGTGCACGGCGATCCGTGCGCCGGGCGCCATCGCGGCGCGCACGGCCGCCAGCGTCGCATCGGGGTCGGTCACGTTACGGAAGAGGTAGGCGGCGAAGACGGCGTCGAACGGTCCGTCGACGCCGGCCGCAACCAGCTGTTCCGCCGCCGCGTGGACGAAGCGGACTCCGGGGGGCCACGTCTTGGCCGCGGCCCGTTCGAGCATGCCCGCCGAGGCGTCCACCGCGGTGATGTCGGCGTGCCCGGCGGCCGACAGCAGCGCGGCGGTCGAGGCGCCGGTACCGCAGCCGAGGTCCAGGACGCGGGCCCCGCGTCCGGCGTCGGGCAGTCCCAGCCGGCGGGCTGAGCGGCGCAGATGTCCGTGGTAACCGGGGCTCGCCGCGACCAGCAGGTCATAGCGTGCGGCAGCATGATCGAAAGCGGTCGACAGGGCGTCGTCGCGCAAGAGGGACATGACAGCCTTTCAATGGAGTCCCGGCCGGTGGGCGGGGACGGATCGGGAGAGCAGCGGCAGTTCCAGCAGCGAGCGCAGCATGGGCACGATGGGCGTGCGCAGACCGATGCCGAAGTCCTCGAAGGGCGACGTCGCACCGTCGAGGAACCGCAGAACCTGCTCGGCGGGCACGGACGAGAAGAGTTGTGCGAAGAACTGCCCGCCGTCCACCCGTCCGGTGTTCACGGCGCGCAGCAGCACCGCGTCCATCGCCCGTGCCCTGCGTCCGTGCGGGGCGGGTACGCGGCTGGGGGAGCGGCCGGTTCGTACGGCCTCGGCGAGGTGACGGCTCTGGCGCTGGATCGCGGCGAAGGTGTAGCCCGTGGACGGGCGGGTCGCCCCGCCGGCCGCCCCGATGAGGAGGACCCGGCGCCCGCTGCGGCGTGGGAAGCGGCCGTCGGTCATCGGGATCACTCCCTGTTCACGCTCCCGCACGGTGTAGTCCCCCAGAGCGAGGATCGACGCGCAGTAGTGGCCCAGGGCCCGCTCGTAGGCCGCCTCGTCCAGGACAGCGGGGGAGATCTCCGTGTACTCGACCAGCGCGTCGTGCGGGCTCAACGGCAGCACGTAGCCGAACGCCAGCCCGCGGGACGGCTGGGGGAGACGGAAGTCCATCAGGACCGCGGCGCCGGGATCGAAGACCGGTGCCGCGGTGTGCACGAACCATCCCCGGAAGTGCTGGAGCAGGGTGGTGCGGGCGGCCGGCAGCTCCCGGGGCGGGCGCGAGTCGAAGACGAGCCCCGACCGGAGCTCCACGGGCGCCCCCGAGGCGTCACGGCCGCGGACCACGGCTTCGTCCCCGACATCACGCGCCGAGTCCACCGCCAACCGCCGCACGTCGGTCCCGCGGGCGCCGAGACGTTCCGACATGGCTGCCTCGAACCGGTGCGACCTGAGCATCTTGTACCGCAGCGGTCCCAGCGACCGGTCGATGACCGTTCCGTCCGGGGTGTACACCCGCAACCGGTTCCAGCTGGCCGCCAGCAAGCTGTCGTAGGGCCCCTCTCCGGCCTCCCAGTAGCACCAGGTCCGGTCGGGTGGACGCAGCGGCCCGGGCGGAGCCTCGACCACGACCACCCGCGGGGCAGCCGTTCCCCCGTACGCGGGCTCAGTGAGCCCGACCGCCAGGGACAACCCGGCCGCCCCCGCCCCCACCACCGTCACATCCGCGTCCCAGCTCACTCCTCGGCCTCCTGCCCTGCGCGCCCACCAACAGTCCTCCGCGCGGAGACCCCGGCGGAGGCAGTAAACAGCCTGCTGGGCCGCCTGCCCAAAGGAACGCGGCCAAACGGGGGGCGGAGGGGACGCAGTTGACCGGCGAGGAAGGCCGACGTCTGATCGACGATTTCGTGGGAGGCACTTTCGGCGCGGTGGGTGCCGACCTGGTTGTGGTGGCCATGGTCCGGGGGCGTCCTACCGAGCTGTCAGGGCCAGAAGACGACCGCGAGGGCGATGAGCGTGCCGAGGGCTATGAGGCCGCCGAAGGCTCCGAGGACCAGAGCGACCTTCATGCCGGCCGGTCGCACCTCGTGCCAGCCCAGTTCCTCGGCCACCCCCCGGATCAGGCGATGACCGTCGGCGGACGAGAAGTGGTGCCGCTCGGAGCCGTCCGCGGTGCGGCTCCATGTCCGGTACCGGCTGCGGCCGGTGGTCACCGTCCAGCCCGGCACCCCACCCCGGCCGCGCTCCTGGGTGCGGACGACATCCGTCAGCGTGAACGCCCCCTCCCGCGGCCGCAGCTCGACGCGGTACGTGTGCACCTGAGTGAGGTGGCGACCGCTGGACGGCAGGACGTCCACCGCCAGGTCGAACCCCCGCTCCGTCCGCGACCATCGATAGGACGTCCCCGTGATGGCGACCTGGACGCGGGCGTACAACTCCGTCGGATCGGTGGCGCTGTGGGTATCACTCATAGGCGCGATGGTAATCCGCCGCTGTCGGAAACCCGTGTGGCCGCAGCACGCCGGCTGCGTAGGGTTGGGCAATGCCCGATCTGCAGCAGTTGCGTACACGCCACGCTCCGGCGGTCCTGGACTTCGAGCTGGCGAACCGCGGGTACTTCGCCGCTTCGATCCCGGACCGAGGCGACGACTTCTTCGACCGGTTCACCGACCGGTACAACGCCCTGCTGGCCGAGCAGGCAGTCGGCGACTGCGCCTTCTACGTCCTCGTCGCGGAAGACGGCACGATCCTCGGCAGGTTCAACCTGGTCGACATCAAGGACCGCGCCGCAGTACTCGGTTACCGGGTCGCGCAGCACGTCGCCGGCCACGGCGTGGCGACCGGGGCCGTCCGGGATCTGTGCCGACTGGCGGTGGAACGGCACGGGCTGCACACCTTGCGGGCAGCGACCTCGCGCGAGAATGCCGCGTCCCAAAGGGTTCTGAGCAAGGCGGGTTTCGTCCCGCTCGGCCCTGCCGACCCCGCCGATCTCGGCGGCAAGCCGGGCACCTGGTACCAGCGGGACCTCGGTGTTCCGACCGTGGACCGTGAGCCGGTGGACCGGCCCAACGCGTGATGGGACCACCGGGACGGAGATGAGGCACCACGGCGCAGCGACCTTTCAGTACCTCCGGACCCACAGCTGCCATCCGCCGAGTACCCGGCTGCACATGTAGGACGCGTAGGGCCCGCGGTTCACGAGGTTGTGGCCGGTCTGCGAGCACTCGATCTCGGAGTGGTAGGTGGCCCACAGGAAGAAGGGCGAGTCGACGGCGACCTGCGCTGTCCGGGCGACCGGGACGGAGGGTGCAGCAGCGGGGCTTGCGGTGGCTGCGCCGGGCGTCGTCGCCAGCGACAGCGCGGCGCTCGCTCCCGTCAGTATCGTTACGACGCGGTTCATCCTGCTCATCGGGTCTCCTCGAGTCGTCGGGGTGGGTGAAGCGGAGCCAACGGTCGGGCAGTGCGACGGGACTTCCGCGCTGCCCACGTCCCGTGGAACGGGGGAGCGGGCGGCGGCGAAGTTGGCCGGTTCCTCACCGGAGCCCGGCGCCGCGTGCGACAGTCCTCGATCAGGACGGCAACATCGACCGCTGTCCGCGGACACCGCCAGTCTGCGGACCGACATCCGGTGCGGTCATTGGCTGCGCGTGCACGCATCCTTGTCGTTGCGCGCAGACCCGACAGGCGCGACAAAGGGAGTGCCGGGTTCCGGACAGCCCGGTGATCGCGGTTCGGTGCGGATCACCGGCGATGGGTGAGGGCGCAGGCCAGGTCCGATCTGCCCCTTCCAGCACGGACGGTCCTCCGGTACTCGGACGGCGGCAGGCCGTACGCATGGCGGAAGCTGCGGCTGAATCCCGCCGGGTCCTCGAGTCCGTTGCGGGAGGCGACGGCGTGCACGGGGAGATGGTCCAGCCGCGGATCGGCCAGATCGTGCCGGCACCGTTCCAGCCGCCGGCGGCGGATCATCGCCGACACCGTCTCCTCCCGCTGCCGGAAGAGCTGATGCACCATGCGGACGGAAACGTGGTGGCCCGCGGCGACGGTGTGCGGGGAGAGCTGCGGGTTCGCGAGGTTCTCCTCGATGAAGGCTTCGATGCGGGCCAGGAGCGCGGCGCCGCGAGCCTCGGGCTCCAAAGACGCATGGGCGTCGAGTTGTTGCGCCAGCAGTGCGTGCGCGAGGTGCATGGTCGCGGTCCCGAGCCGGGCACTCTCCGGGGCCTCCAGCCGTGAGGCCTCCTGGAACAGGACGCGCAGATGCTGGGCGAGAATCGCACCGATTCCCGCGGAGGCGGAGATCGGCGTGGCCAGGAGTTGAGCGATCCCGCCCTCCGGAAAGGGGAGGAGCTTCCTGGGCAGATGCAGGACGATGCCCTGCGAGGGTCCGCTGTCCGCACTGCTGGTTCCCCGGCCGGTATAGGGCTGCGAGGAGCTCCACATGACGAAGTCCCCTGCGGACAGCACGGCTTCTCTGCGCGACTGCGCAACGCTCATGGCTCCGCCCGCGACCAGCGTCAGTTCGTAGGTCTCCGGATCGGACTGCTTGATGAGAGCCGGCGTGCGCTCCGATCTCAGGGCCGGGAACGACATCCTGGTCGCTTCCAGGGGTCCCGCCGAGAGCATCTCCACCCTGCCGACGAAATCGGCGGCATGGTCACTGCTGATACGGGTCGGCGCCGCTCCGCGGCTCACGGTCTCGCACCACCAGTCGAACCGGTGCGCCGGGGGCAGCGCCAACGTGTCCACGACGCCGAACACCTGCAGCCTCCCGAATATCCCGCCGCCTCTTCGGATTCCCTCCCCGTTGGGCGGCCGCGCGACAACGCGCCCGTCGCGCCGCGCGCGTGAAGGGAACCTCGTTCTGCCCACGGGAGGCTACGCAGAACCGCTCGAAGGTATGCCGCCAGCTGCGTCATTGGCCGAATCGCCCCGACCGCGCGGGCACCGGCCGCCGCCGGCGCCCGCGCTGGGTGAGGGAGTTCCATCGTGCGAAGCGGAGGGCCTGGTCCGTCCCGCCGCCAGACCGGCCTCGCCCCACCGCATGGGCCGCATGCCCTCCGCGCCCGCCCGTGAGCGACCGGCACCTTTCGTCGGCCTGATGAGGCGCAGCGGTCTCAGTCGACGAGTGCGCCGGCGGACAGATTGACGATGGTGCCGGTCATGGCTCCCGCCCGGTCCGAAGCCAGGAACGCGGCCGTCTCCGCGACTTCGGACAGCGTGGGCAGCCTCTTGAGGAGCGTGCCCTGCGCCATGCCTCCGCCTTCGAGCAACTCCTGGACCGACTGCCCGGCCGCTGCCGCGGTCTGCTGGAAGAGGTCCTTGGTATAGGAACCCGCTGCCGGCGCGTCGACGACGGCGTGTGGGCGGATGCCGATCACCCTGATGTTGTTGGGGGCCAGCTCCGCGGCCAGTACCCGCGAGAAGGCCTCCTTGCCGGCAGCGCTCACGCTGTGCCCCAGGATGCCGCCCACGGCCAGTTTGGAACCCGGCTCGGACAACGTCAGGATGATGCCAGGACGCTCGCGTCCCATGTGCCGTGCCACAGCTTTGCTGGTGATGAACAGCGTGCGCAGAAAGCCGTCGACCGGCCGCATGAACTCCTCCAGCGAGAGGTCCGCCAGCAGGGTCCCCTGGTCGTGCGGGACACTGACGGCGTTGAGGGCGATGTCGATGCTGCCGGCCGTCGACGCGATGGCGTCGGCGTGCTGGTCGACCGCCTGTTGATCGAGGACGTCGACCCGCGCGGTCTCGACGGTCCCGCCCGCGGCGGCGATGTCACGTGCCACGGCGTCGAGCTTGGCCTGCGTCCGCCCGGCGATGAAGACCCTCGCGCCTTCCCGCGCGAAGACCCGGGCGACCGCGCCGCCGATAGCGCCCCCGCCTCCGTAGATCACAGCGTTCCTGTCGGCCAGCAGCCCACTCATATGTTTCCTCCAAGGTGATGGGTTCTCTGCGAGGTTCCCGGAGACGACGGCCGCACCGTCGCCCTGGTCAGTCGCTTTTCCGGCTCTGGCGTTGCATCTCTTCGGCTATGCGCTTGATGCGGTTCAGCCGGGCGTCCCAGGTCCTGCCGACTGCGTCCAGTTGCCGGACGGCGCGGGTGAGCTGCGCCTCGTCCACTTCGTAGCGCCGCTCGCGGCCCATGGGTGTCGCGTGCACGAGGCCCGCGCGATCGAGGACACCCAGGTGCTTGGTGACCGCTTGGCGCGATATCGGAAGATGATCGCTCAGGCTGGTCGGCGTACCGACTCCCTCCGCGAGCAGCAGGTCGAGCAGACGGCGCCTGACCGGATCGCCGATCGCCGACCAGAGTTCGTCGTCGACGGCGGCGCTCATCGCGCCACCACGGAAACGGCGTAGCCCCGCAGCCTGGGCAGGAACAGGTCCCAGCCGCGCTCATGGTCGTGGAAGGCTTCCTCGAGCACCGCGGCTTCCCAGCCCTTCTCCCGCCAACCGCTCTCCGCCAGGCGCAGGATGGTGCCGTCACCGGAGGGCTCGAGCTCGAAGGTGATCAGGAGGGAGTTGCCGGCGTCGGGCAGTTGGCCATCGGGAGCGATCCAGCGGATCGCGAATCTGTGGGGCGGATCCACGTCGACCACCGTGAACTGTTCCACCACGGCCCGGTCACCCCACGTCAGTTCGCCGACCGCGCCTGGCGCGGGCTCGAACGACGCGTCATCGGACCACCACATCTTGAGGTGCTCGGGGCGGCTGACGACATCGAACACGATCTCCGGTGCCGCGTCGATACGGATCTCGCGCTCCAACTTTCCGAACTCCACCAGGGACCTCCAATAAGCAACCATTGGTTGCGTATGACTTTAGAGGCCACTCGGGCAATGCGCAACCTTGCGTTGCGCAACGACGGCTACATCGAGCGTATCGACGCTCTGACCGTTTCGAGCGCCGCTGCCCGGTCCTGGTCGGTCATATGGGCCGGTCCGTAGGTGATCACGGGTTCGAGAACCCGGTAGCCGACGAATTCCAGCATCCCGCGGTGAATGTGGAACAGGAAGTCGTCCATCGAGCCGAAGGCTCCACCGGGGCTGAACGACTGACTGGATCCGCCGGTCGTGAACAGCAGCATCGCGCGCTTCCCGGCGAGCGCCGCGTCGCCGAACAGGCCGTAGTCCCCGCCGAACGTCCCGCCCATCACGAAGACCCGGTCGACCCACCCCTTGAGGATGGCGGGCAGCGAGAACCACCACATCGGGAATGACAGCACGAGCAGATCGGCGGCGAGCAGCCGGTCGAGATGGGCCCTGACCGCCGCGTCGAGCGTCCCGTCCTCGACCGCGCGCATCTGTTCGGCCTGGGGCTTGAAGGGCCCGTCGATCGGCGCGAACTCCTCGCGGGCGAGGGCCGGGTTCCACGTCTCGGAGTAGAGGTCGAGGACGTCGACCCGGTACCCGGTATCGCGCAGGGCCTGGGCGGCGGTGGTCATCTGGGCCGTGCTGAACGAGTGGGGCTCGGGGTGGGCATGGACGATCAGGGCGGTGGGGGCAGCATTGGATGTCGACATGAAGAGATCATATCGACATATCGCGATTCGTCAATCAGATGCTGGTGTCCATCGCGCGCGCCACCTGTGCCAGCCGCTCGGGGTCGCGCCGGTAGTGCGTCCACTTGCCCACGCGAGTGGGATGCACGAGCCCCGCACGTTCGAGCGTGCTCATGTAGCCGGAGACGGTGGACTGGGCGAGGCCCGACTTCGCCTGGATGTGTGTGACGCACACGCCGACCGACTCCCGGTCCGCGATCGGCTCGTACTCGCGGAAGTGCGTCTCCGGATCCTTGAGCCACTGCATGATCTGCAGGCGGGCAGGGTTGCCGAGGGCCTTGAACACCTCGATCAGATCGCCCGGATCCGAACCCGTCGTCCCAGCCATGAGCCACCTCTCTCGCACACGCACGTCGACACATCACGATATCTCGATCCCGGATCGCATCCCGATCCCGGACCGCGACCGCCCTGTTCCGAGCCACCCCGCCAACGAGTGGGGCAAACTCGTGCGACGGAGTACCCCGCACCATGCTGATGCCGGCTCCGCAGCATCGGCAGCCGCCCCGGCGTCGCGCCCGACCCCGCAGGAAAGCAGAGAAGATGACCAACCGGAACGACCGCGTGGACCACGAACTGATCGCGGCCGCGGCGCACGTCGCGGCCACGCGCTGCCAGGGAGACAACCACACCATGGCGGCCGCGGCCCGCGCCCGGGACGGCCGGATCGTCACGGCGGTGAACGCCTACCACTTCACTGGCGGCCCCTGCGCGGAACTGGTCGTCATCGGCACCGCGGCCGCTCAGGGCGCCTATGACCTGGACACCATCGTCGCCGTGGGGGACCGCGAGCGCGGGGTAGTGCCTCCCTGCGGCCGCTGCCGCCAGGTCCTGCTGGACTACTTCCCGGCCCTCGACGTCATCGTCGGCACGAGCGACGGCCTGCGAACCGTCTCCATCACCGACCTCCTGCCCGAGAGCTACGTCTGGTCGGACCACCAACTCGACGCCGAGTGAAGCGGTGCGGGTGAGGTGGCGGCGGGAACATTCGCGTCCGTCGCCTCGTTGGCCGTGAACCCGTCCACGTCGCTGTCCCTGGGAGCATCGTGCCCGAAACCACACCCAGCGCCACCACCTCCACCGCTCTTCGTGTACTCCCGGGCCTGCGCGTGCAGGCCGAGCGCCTGATCGAACTGGGGGTGCACGCGATCGCCGGGTTGTCCGCGGCCGAGCTTCGCGGCTTCGCCGAGGACGCCGAAGCCGCCGAGAATCCGGCGGGCGGCGAGGGCGCCCTGCTCGCCCTCCACCCGGAGCGCGCCCCCGCCTCCGCGCTCGCGCCGCTGCTGCTCCGTGACGACAAGCCGGGCTTCGTCGTCACCGACATGCCCGACGTCGACCTCTTCACCCCGCTCGACACGGTCGCCCTGCCCGACGCCCCGCTCTACCTCCTCACCGGCGTGGACCGCGGCGACGAGATGGCCAACTGGAGCCCGCAGGAGGCGCTGCCCGCGCTCACCGCGCAGGGCCGTACCCCGTTGGCGCTCACCGAAGGCATCCACTGGGTGCTGCAGCGGCCCGACGTCCTGGAGCGCAACCACTGCTTCATGACGATCGGCTCCCGGTTGCCCAAGGCCAACGGCACCCTGGACGCCCGCACCCCGGCGATCTGGATCAGTAACGGCTCCGGGCGGGACGGCCGGGACCGCCGCAACGCCGCCAAGGTCGGCTGGTGCTGGGCGGGCAACCGGCACACCTGGCTGGGCTTCGCCTCCGCGACGGGCCGTCGGACCAACGGGGGCTAGGCATGCGTTGATTACCTCCCGGGTCGAGCCCGGCTCGGCGTCCCGCTTCGGGCTGTTCAGGATGATGGGAGCGGGCCATGATGGCCGGATGGCGGTCAGGTGGGGCATGCCGGGAATTCCCGACTGACGCATATCTGATGGCACGTCAAGCCGTCCTGCCCGGTACGGCCTTCGTGCGGTCTGCCCGCGCTCCGGTTTGTGCGCCCCGGCGGGATCCGGCCAGGGTCACCGGAAGGTGCCGGTGCGGCCGTCCGGGGGTTGCCGGGCCCTGACTGCCGGCTCCTGGCCTCTGCTCCCGCCGCCGCGTGCCAGGTCTGCACGGGTGGCGGGTCCACCTCCGGGTGGCGCGCCGGTGGCGCCGGTGTCCTCCGGGGGCCCTTACGGAGGATCCCCGAAGCGCCTGCCGACCGTTGGGAATCGGCCGGATTGGTGTGCGCTTTTTGGCCCCGGGTAGGGATAACTCAGCCAGACGGAAGGTTGTCGGAATTTCGGACGGCGGCGGATTCCTCGCCACATCGTGAGCGCGACGCCGTAACACCGCCGCACGCCGGACGGTTGCATGGCGAGGGTAAAGAATGGGATAAGAAGCAGCAATCGTTTCCGGCGCCACAAGGTTTGATTCAGCCGTATCTTGACAGAGGGCGTGGCCGGGGTACGGTAATTGGGTGACCTCTGCACGTGCGGTCACTCGGCGTGCCTCATTATTTCTCATGTTTCTACAGGAAAAGTCGGCCTGAAGGAATTGTGAAGTGGGTATGAATATAGGAGTTTTAGGTCCGCTGTACGTCTCCCTCGATGACACGGTGCACCAGGTGGAACTGGCGCCGAAGCCGCGCACCGTGCTCGCCGTCCTGCTGGCCAACGCCGGCCGGGTCGTCCCCGTCTCGTCCCTGGTGCGCGAGATCTGGGAGGACGACCCACCCGTGAGCGCGCTGCGCAACGTTCAGACCTACGTCTTCCAGTCCCGCAAGGTGCTCCAGCAATTCACCGGCCTGTCGGCGCGGTCGGTGGCAGGCGAGTTGCTGATGACCAAGCCGGGTGGCTACGTCTTCAGCGACAGGTCGGCGCAGTTCGACTACGGCGCCTACCGGAGCCTGGTCACCGACGGCCGCGGAGTGATCCGGCAGGGGGATGACGCGGAGGGGCTGACCATCCTCAGCCGCGCGCTCGACATCTGGCGCGGCCCCGCTTTCGTGGACGTGACGACGGGGTTCGCGCTGGAGGCGCAGCGGCGTGAACTGGAGGAGTCGAGGCTCGGGGTGATCGAGGATCTCTCCGACGTCAAGATCAGGATGGGGATGTACCACGAGGCCATCGCCGATCTCGCCGTTCCGGTTTTCGAGCATCCGCTGCACGAAGGGCTGCATTGCACATACATGCGCGCCCTCAGCATGTCGGGGGACCGGGTCCGCGCGCTCGACGTGTTCGGCAGGCTGCGCCTGAATCTCGTCTCGGATCTCGGCATAGAGCCGGGCACGCCGGTGCAGGAATTACAGTACCGAATTCTCAACTCGGGCTAGAGTTTTGCGGGAAACGGGCGCCATAAGGGATTCGATGGGAATTCTGTGAGCATACGGTGGGAATGTGGGGTCCGGAACAATCCGCTCACACGGCCCCGTATCCGCCGTCCACCGGGAGGATGGCGCCCGTGGTGTAGGCCGCCAGCGGCTCGGCGAAGTTGGCGATCCACCAGGCGACCTCCTCGGCGCTCCCCACCCGGGCCAGCGGGAGCAGTTCGTGTAATCGGTGGATGGCGGTCACGGCCCGGTCGCCGAGAGCGTTGTTCTCCAGGATGGGTGTCTCGATGGGCCCGGGCGCCACGGACACGACGCGGATGCCGCGGTCGGCGAGTTCGCCCGCCCACGTCCGGGTGAAGAAGTCGAGGCCGGCTTTGGCCGCGCCGTACAGCGACAGCCCCGGCCAGCCCCGCTGCCCGAAGGACGCGCTGATGTTGACGACGGTCCCGGCCGACCGGGTCAGCGGCGCCATCGCCGCCTGGGTGATCAGCAGCGGGGCACGCAGGTTGACGGCCATGAAGCGGTCGAAGTCGTCGGCGGACACGGTGCCCAGCGGTGTCCACCGCAGGCTCCCGGCACCGTGCACCAGGACATCGATGCCGCCGAACGTCTCCAGCGCGGCCGCGATGATGGCGGTGGGCGACGCCCTTCCCGTGACGTCGGCACTCATCGGCACGATGGAGGACCTGTCCCTGGCCGTGGCCACCAGCTTCTCCCGGGTCCGGCCGACGGCCAGGACATTGGCGCCGCGGTCGGCCAAGGCGTGTGCCGTCGCCCGCCCGATGCCGCTGCCGGCTCCGGTGACGACCGCTGTCATCCCAGTCAGGGTGCGGGTCAACGCGACGTCTCCTTGTGAGAGGTGAACGAATCCTGCTAGCTGGAAGAACACCTCCCACGTCATTCGGTTGCATCGCCCGCCACCCCGGCCCGCCGCCCGCTGCCTGCCGGTCAGCCCGCGGGTGCCCCGCTGCGGGTGAGGGAGCGGGACGCCGTCCGGTCCGAGAGCAGGACGTGGTCGACGCCGCGCGTCAGCTGGTGCCGGTCGGCCGGGGGATCGACGCGGTCCATGATGCGCAGCGCGCCGCTGGACGGATCGCGGACCGCCCGGTCCCGGGTGCAGAACCAGCCCGCTCCGTCCGGATCGCCGTCGGGCAGGAATCGGGCGGGCGCCTCCTCCGGCCCCCAGTACGGGGTGCCGGTCATCCGGACCTGGAGCTCACCATCGACGATCCTGACCCGTACCCCTGGGGCCACCATGCCCACCGAGCCCGGGGCGAACCAGCCGGTTGGGTCGGCGGCGACGATGCCGGTCTCCGTCGTGCCGTACGCCTGGCCG
>NZ_JAPVLU010000051.1:47302-57635 GCF_027158205.1 Streptomyces sp. H39-S7
AGTGTTCGGCGAACCGGGCGTGGATCCGCCCGTCCAGCCGGTCCCCGCCGGAGATGGCATGGCGCAGCGCGGGCAGCCGCACCGAGCGTTCCCCCCGTACCAGGGCGGCGAAGTGGTCCGGCCGGCCCAGCACGGTGTCCACGCCGGTCGCGAGCGCCGTCCGCAGCAGCGCGGGCCGCGAGACCCGCGTCGGGAAGACGCTGACCGCCCCGGCGTCCATGTTGTGCAGGACGCCGCCGACGAGATTGAAGGAGTGGGCGACAGGTCCCAGCAGCATGACGTTCGACCCCGCGCCCGGCATGCCGTCCATCCGCCGGAAAGCTTCGAGTTCGGCGAGCAGCGACTGCGGGGTGCGGGCGACGGCCTTGGCGAAGCCGGTGCTGCCGGAGGTGAAGTGGATGAGGCAGTGCTCGGTCACCGCCCGCTGTCCGCCGCGCAGTTTGCGCACCAGGAGCTCGCACTCGTCGTGGAAGGTGCGGTACCGGGGCCCGCCACCGCCGAAGGCGACGTAGAACTGCGGACGGCAGTGGTCCAGCAGCCGTTCCAGCTCCCTGCCGCGGATCTCCGGTCCCATGAGCAGCACCTGGGCACCCCGCGACCACAGCGCGAGGACCGACCACAGCTGGGTGAAGCTCTGCGCGCCCTGGAGCACCACGGTGGCTCCGGGCCGCACACCGTACGCCTCGAAGAGCCGCCGCAGTGAGGTGACCTGCGTGCGCAGCCGCTCGTAGGTCACCTCGGAGCCGGCCCGTGCCCACACCGCGTCGGCGGAATGTCGGGCCAGCAGTTCGGAGCCCCACCAGCGGGGCTCGTCGTCGAGTTCGTCGCGCATGTCGGATGTCCCTTCCCGTGCGTCGTGCCGGACGGTGGGCGACCGATCGCCGCACAGGACGGAACACCGGCGGGCCGGGAAGGGTTGCACTCCGCGCCGGACGGCATGCCGGGCGCTCCTGAGCACGGCGCGCCGGACAGCCCTCAGACGGAGACCGGTCGGCAGCTCCGGCAGGCGCGGTAGCCGGCGCCCCGCGCCTCGTCGGCGGTGCGGAAGGGCCGCTGGTGGGGAGGGGTGATCCGGCGGGCGTGCGCACAGGTCGGATGGCAGTAGATGTGGGTGGTGTCGCTGCCGAGCAGGAGGCCGCCGCGCCGGGACAGCTCCGCCAGCCGCAGCATGTCGATGCCCTCCGCGGATCGCAGCGCCCTGCCGGTGGCCGGGGTGTACGCGGCGTCGCACGGGGTGCCGTCCTCGTAGGTGACCCGGTGGCAGGGGATCAGCAGCGTCAGCGGGTTCCGCGCCAGGGTCCTGGCGACGAAGCCGGTGAGGTCCGCCATGTCCGTCACGTCCGCCTCCCGCGCGATCCAGCCGACCGGCCGCAGTTGGCCCTTCGGTACGGCCCTGACGGCCTGCAGCACGGCGCGCTCCTGGGCGTCGAGGCCGGTGAGGTCGACGGGCAGCGACTTGGCGCGCCCGGTGCGCAGGGCGGGGCGCAGCCCGGGGAAGGGCAGGGTGGAGCGGACGGCGGTGCGTCCGGTCCGCTGCCAGTGGGTCTCCTCGAACATCTCGGGGCTGACCACCATCGACTCCAGTACGGAGCCGGTGATCGCGGTGGGGCTGTACGCCGCGTACAGGCCGCCCGCGTCGGTGTCGAGCAGGACGTAGGCGTCGTACCGCTCGGGGGAGATCCCGACGTGGCGCAGGATGCCCAGCGCCAGATCCACCGGGCCGGGAGAGGCGAGTCCGGCCAGGGCGCCCTCCAGGGAGTGGTCCCCGGGCTCGGGGCCCGCGTTGTCGTGTCGGCTCACTGCAGCACCTCCCTCGGGGGCGGATCGCCGGCCTCCAGCAACTCCCGCAGGTTACCGACCCCGCGGGAGACCTGCGCCTTGACGGTGCCCACCGGGCATCCCTGGGACTCGGCGATCTCCCCATAGCTCATCCCGACGACGTGCCGCAGGACGACCGCGACCCGGGACTTCTCGGGGAGTTCGGTCAGCGCCGAGACCAGGCGGCCCCTGTCGTCGGCGGTGGAGGCCCGTTCCTCCGGCCCGGGGCTCTCGTCGGCCCAGGACTCGGCGGAGTTCTCGACCGGGGCCGGGGACACCGGGTGGCGGACGTTGGTACGGATCTGGTTGCGCCACACATTGGCTGCGATGGTCATGAGCCAGGCGCGGCACCGTAAGTCCCGCCGGCGCGCCGGTGAGTAGTCCTTCAGGGCCGTGTAGGCGCGCAGGAAGGTGTCCTGTCCCAGGTCCTCCGCTTCGACGGCTGACCCGGTGACCCGGAACAGGAACGCGTGAACCGTCCTGGCGTAGAGGCGTACCAGCTCCGTGAAGCCGTCGTCGAGGTCCACTGCCAGGCGCTCCGTCAGGTGTTCGGCCGTTTCGTCCATCACCGTTCAGAACACCGGTCGGGCGGGGAGGGTTGCGCGGCCCCCGCTGCCGCTGGTCTTGCCGTCATCTTCGTCCCTCCCCATCGTGTGCCCCGGAGCGCCGTCACCCCGGTGTTCCCGGTTCGGCCGCAAGTTCCGGAGTGCCCGGCCGTGGCCCGGCTCCTACGTTGGTCACACACGACGCTTGCCCCGAACGATGCCCGACAGGCCAGGACACCGGACAGGCCAACGAAGGAGACCGTGATGAGCTCGCAGGACGCCGTACTCACCAAGTTCCGTGAATACACCCTGGGCCCGCTGAGGTTCATGAACCTGCTCAGCTGTTTCGAACTGGGAATCGTCGATTCGCTCAGGGAGGACACCGGTGGCGGGCTGACCGCAGGCCGGATAGCCGAGAAGGCCGGTGTGACGCCCGCCGCCGCGGAGCAGTTGCTGCACCTGCTGGTGAAGGAGGACTTCGTCTCCTTCGACGAGAGCGCGTCCACCTACGCGCTGGACGGTCTGCGGGACCTGACGGGCGAGGACCTGGCGCGGGTCATCCCGTGGATGAACATGGTCAAGGAGGTCTGCCTGCGGCAGCTCTACCACCTCTCCGACAGTGTCAGGACGGGTTCGGTCGTCGGCCTCAAGGAGCTCTTCGACTTCGACGGCAACTTCTACGAGGCGAGCACCCGGTACCCCGAACTCCAGGCGTCCTGGGGCTCCATGATGGACCAGGTCACCGACTTCATCGACCCCTGGTTCTACGACCAGCTGGACGTCGGCAAGGACACGAAGATCCTGGACCTGGCCGGGAACACCGGTCTCGGCGCGATCCTCGCCTACCGCCACAAGGGCGCCCAGGGCACCGGCAATCTGCAGGTGACGTGCTTCGACTTCCCGGAGAAGGAGGCCGAGGCGCGGGAGAACTTCCGCAAGCACGGCGTCGAGGAGCACTGCTCGTTCGTCGGCGGCGACGTGTTCCAGGGCCTGCCCAAGGGCTACGACACCGTCATGATCAAGCACTTCCTGGACATGTTCGACCAGGAGAACGTCTACCGCATCTTCCAGAGCGTGCACGACGCGCTGGAGGTCGGCGGACAGGTGCAGGTGCTGGTGCCGATCTACCCGGAGGACGTGAAGGCCTCGAACGCGGTGGACTTCTTCCCGGCGTACATGCTCGGCTGCACCATGGCCCAGGGCGGACCGCAGAAGATCTCCACGTACGAGCAGTGGATGGAGGCCTGCGGCTTCAAGGTCACCAAGGCGATCTCGCAGGACATCAGCACCATGCCGCCGGACGTCATCCCCGTTCACGGGATCATCTGCGGCACCAAGATGGCCTCCTGACGTCCCCCCGGGCCCGGCGGGTGCGGGCGGATTCCGGGCGGATTCCGGGCGGCGCGGCCCCGGCGACAGGTAGGCAGCAGCACAGGTACGTGGAAGGACAGGGGAACAGCCGACCGGTGTTCCCAGGGCGCAGCAGTGCAGCAAGGAGAGGGAAGATGGCCGTCAGTGCCGGTGAGGTCTACTACAACCCCCCGTGCCGTCAGAAGATCGTCGTCCGTACGGCCGCCGCCGACACCGGCGGCGCCCGGTCGGTGCTGGACCTGTACGTCGCCCCCGGCGGCTTCGCCGCGGACTACCATCTCCACCCGGCGAGCGAGGAGCGGTTCACGCTCGTCCGCGGCCGGCTCCGGGTCAGCATGGCCGACCGGGACGTGATCCTGGACGAGACCGGGCAGACGGTGGCGGTCCCGCCGGGCACCTCCCACCGCTTCTACAGCGCGAGCGACGACGAGGAGACCCTGGCGATCGTCGAGTTCACCAACCGGGCGGCACGCTTCGAGGTCCTGCTGCTCCGCGAGCTGTTCGGTCTGGCCGAGGAGGGCCAGAGCGACGACCAGGGGAAGCCGAACCTGATGCAGACCTCCCTGACCCTGCGGGAGTTCTCCGACGTGCTGCGGTTCACCGGCCGCCCGTGGCCGCTGCAGCGCGCTCTGTACGGCGCGGTCGCTCCGCTGGCGCGGCTCAGGGGTTACCACGCCTGCTCGCCCGTCGCTGGGTGGAAGCCGGCGCAGCGAACGGAGTTGGAGGAGCTGCCGCCTGAGGTGGAGCGTCAGGTGATAGAGCGTCAGCTCGCGGGTCTCCAGCCCCGCCCCTGAGAGCGCGCCCGGACGTACGCCGCCCCGCCACCGGATTCCGGTGGCGGGGCGGCGTACGCGGAGGCACCGGCGGTCAGCGGCGCAGCGCCGGATCGGAGCGCGGCTGCACGCCCGGGGCGGTGGCGCCGGGCGGCGACGGGCGCAGCGCCCAGTGGGCGAGCAGCGCGGCGACGACGGCGGTGGCCGCCAGCGAGGCGGCGACGACGGTGAACGCCGAGACCGCGTCGGCGCGGCCGGCGTGCGGGGCGATGTCGAGGTAGACCGTGCCGAACACGGCGACGCCGAGCGAACCGCCCACCTGGATGGTGGTGTTGAACAGGCCGCTGACCTCCGCGGCGTACTCGTCGGTGACGGTGCTGGTCAGGCCGGTCAGCGTGCCGCTGAAGGCCGCGCCGTACCCGAGGCCGCCGATGCCCAGCAGGGCGATCAGCAGGGCGTCGTTGCCGGCCTGCCCGGTGGCGAGGGTCAGGGCGATACCGGCGAATGCGGCACCCAGCACCAGTCGCCCGACCGGAGCGGCGAGCCGCTTCGCGCGCGGACCGGAGCGGCCCAGGAGCGGCCCGGCGATACCGAACGCGGCGACCCAGGACACCAGCGACAGACCGGAGAATCCGGCGCTCCTGCCCAGCCCCCGCTGCAGGTAGAGGGCGAGGACGAAGAGCATCCCGAAGTAGGTGGCCACCGTGGCGGCCTGCGAGATCAGTGCCAGGGCGACGGGCCGCCGGGTCAGCAGCGAGAGGGTGACCAGCGGGTTGCCGCCGCGTGCGGCCTGCCGGCGCTCCACCCGGACGAACAGGACGAAGGCGCCCGCGGAGGCCGTCAGGCCGGCCCAGGTCCACAGCGGCCAGCCGGCCTCCCGTCCCATCATGATCGGCACGATGAGCAGCAACAGTGCCGCCGACAGGGTCAGCGCGCCGGGGATGTCCAGCTTCTTGCCGCGCTTCGGCGCGACCGCGGGCAGACAGGACCACGCGACCGCGATCAGGACGATGCCGACCGGCACGTTGATGAGGAAGGCCGGACGCCAGGCCGTACCGAACAGGTTGGCCGAAACCAGCACCCCGCCCAGCACCTGGCCGAGGACGGCGCTGGTGGAGAGCACCGCCGTGTACAGACCGAGGGCCCGGGCCCGTTCCCTTCCCTCGAAGTGCAGCTGGATCCCGGTCAGCACCTGCGAGGTGGTCATCGCCGCTCCCGCGCCCTGGACGATCCTCGCCGCGATGAGCACCCCTGGCGACGTGGCGAGGCCGCAGGCGGCGGAGGCGGCGGTGAACACCACGAGGCCGAGCAGGTACACCCTGCGGTATCCGTGCCGGTCGCCCAGCCGGGCACTGGTGATCAGCAGCATCGCGTAGGTCAGGGTGTAGCCCGACACGATCAGTTCCAACTGACCGCCGGAGGCTCCGAGATGATCTCGGATCGACGGCGTCGCTATGTTGACGATCGCGATGTCGACGCTGCCGAGGAACATGCCGCCGAGCAGCGAGACCAGGAGCCGGCCCGAGTGTCGGGCGTGCGGTTGTTCTTCCATGAGGCGTCTCCGGATGGTTGCCGTGGATGTCGGCCGGCGGCGGCACTCCGCCGTCGGCGCGGCACAGCGCCGCTGGTGGGGAAACCCCGCCGGAGCGGGGTCCGTTGCAACGGCCGGACCGTCGGCGGTGTTCTCCCCCGAACGGGAAGGACACCCGGCAGGTGTCCGCCGGGCCCGTCGGACGAGCGAAATGGAGACATCGACGTGAGAAACCTCGAGAAGAGCGAAGCTGCGGTGTTCACCACCCGGAGCATCAGCCTGGCCGGTGCGCAGCGGGTCATCGGCGCGGCGCTGGCTCACGCGCAGGGACTGGACTGCCGGGTCTCGCTGGTGGTGATCGACGCGGGGGGCAATGTGACGGCGATGGCCAGGAGGGACGGCACAGCGAACACCGCCACCACGGTCGCGCTGAACAAGGCCAACACCGCGCTGACCCTGCACACGGCCACCGATGTGTTCGGCAAGACCATCGAGGAGAACACCATGCTGGTGAGCAGCCTGGGCAGCCAGCCCGGTATCGCGCTGATCGCCGGCGGGCTGCCCCTTACCGCGGGTGGCGACGTGATCGGGGCGATCGGCGTCAGCGGGTCGCGGGACGGCAAGGACCTGCTCATCGCCCGCGCCGGGGCGGACGCGCTGGACCCGGAAGGCTAGGAACCGCCGTCGCCGGGCCAGGAGACCTGGGCTCAGCCGGCGCCGGTCACCTGCTCCAGCAGGGCGGCGGCGTCGCGCGGGAGGCGGTCGCCGCGCCACGCCAGGTGCTGGTCGGGCCGGACGAGGGCCAGGGCGCGGCCGTACAGCTCGCGTCCGACGGGTCCGGGGACATCCAGGACCGCCAGCGGCACACCACGGTCCGCGGCGGCGGCGCACAGCGCGGCGGCGTCCGGCGGTGACGCTCCCAGGCGCAGCAGCGTGAAGCCGGTACCGAGCCGGTCGTACAGCGAACTGCCCGCATCGCGTCGGGCGTCCAGCCACAGGTGCGGGGCGCGGCCGCCCGGGACGCCGCTCGGCGTGTACGTGGTGAGCGAGTCGGGCGGCGGGGTGTCGCCGTCCTCGGCGCGGATGACGGGAGAACCGTCGTAGCGGGCCCCGAGCTGGACCCCGATGGACGCGAACTGCTCGCCGAGGGTGCCGAGCAGGGCGGCGGCTGCCGCCCGCGCGCGCGACCCCGCGGCCGAATCGTCCTCCAGTGCGGCCGGGCGGTCGATGGCGCCCAGGTTCTGGTTCAGGGCCCGTGCCGCCGCGGTGTTGCGCAGCGCGACCGGACGGCGTTCGGCGCCGTAGGAGTCCAGCAGCCGGGCGCCGCCCCAGCCGCGCGTCGCGGCGGCCAGTTTCCACGCGAGGTTCGCGACGTCGTCGATGCCGGTGTTCATCCCGAATCCGCCGGTCGGCGTGAACAGGTGGGCCGCGTCCCCGGCGAGGAACACCCGTCCCGCACCGAAGCTTTGGGCGACCAGGGCCACCCCGGGCGTCCACGCCCGGTGGCCGAGCACCTCCACCGGCAGGTCGGTGCCCGCCGCGGACCGCACGATCCGTACGAGCTGCTCCGCGTCGAAGGCGTCAGGGTCCAGGGAACTGGTCAGCAGGCAGAACTCGTCCGCGCCGTCCAGGGAGATGAGGTTGACCACCACATCGGCGTTGACGGCCCAGTAGCTCCACGCGTCCCGCCCGGCGAGCAGGTCCCGGCGCAGGGTGGGCAGCCGCAGATACGCGGCGGTGGCCTTCCGGCCGAGGATGTCCTGGTCGAGGGTGCGCTCACCGGTGTACTCGATGCCCGCCGAGCTCCGGACGAGGCTGCGCCCGCCGTCGCAGCCGACGACGTAGCGTGCCCTGGTCCGGCCGCCGTCGCGGTCCCGGACGGTCACCCCGGCCGCGTCCGGCAGGATCTCGTCGACGCGGACCCCGTAGCGCAGGGTGATGTTCGGCCGGGTCCGCGCGTGCCGGACCAGGAACCGCTCGACGTACATCTGGTTGGCGCGATGCAGCGGCTCGGGTACCTGGTCGTCAAGGGGTGCCGAGGCGACGGCCTTGCGCTTCTCTGCACCGGACGGCATCGGCAGCCGGGCCAGCTCGTACCCGCTGTAGCGGGTGAAGTAGGCGACGTCCGTCGCATGGTGCTCCGGCAGCCCCAGGGCGCGGATCGGATCGGCTATGCCCAGCCGCCGGTAGTGCTCCATGGTGCGCGCGTTGTGGGTGTTGCCGCGCGGGTGGTCGAAGGAGGCGTCCCCCTCGTCGTACACCACGCACGGCACGTCCTGGGCGTCCAGCAGGAGGGCAAGGGCCAGACCGACGGGCCCCCCGCCCACGACGACGACCGGGGCTCGTGCGGTGAAGTCCTGTTCCGGCATGCCGACCGTCCTCGATCCGAGTCGGGAAACGCTGACCGGAGCAGGCTACGGACATCGGCGGCCCGGCGCGCTCAGGATGTTGCGGCCGAATCATCACTGCCTCGTCTCCGCAGGTCACCGGGGTGCATGGGGGACTTTCGGACGTCCGGAAACCGCTGAACGCCGTGTCCGATTCCCGCCAGCGCCGGCTCCGGGAGCGGAGCACAGTGGGGAGGTGGTCGCGTTCCGGCGTGACCGGATCACGAAAAACCGTGCGGCGCCGTGCAACCGATCCGGCGCGGCCGGTGTTCTGTCATCACCGGCTCGCGTCAGCCAGGACGCCGAGCGGGAGAGCCAAGCAGGAGAAGGGAACTCGTCATGCAGGTGCGGACCACGGCCCGCGCGGACGCTTCGGCGGCCGTGACGGACACAGCGACCCGCCAGGCGGGACCCCGTTGGGCGGGAATCGGACTGGCGCTGATGCTGTGCGCCCAGTTCATGGTCATGCTCGACGCGTCGATCGTGACGGTCGCCATCCCGGACATCCAGCGGGAGCTCGGCTTCTCCCAGGCGGGAGTGCAGGGCGTCATCACCGCGTACAACGTGGCGTTCGGCGGCGCGCTCATCCTGTGCGGGCGCATCGGCGACCTGCTGGGCCGGCGCCGGGTCTTCGCGATCGGCATGGTCGGTTTCGCGCTGACCTCACTGATGTGCGGGATGGCGCAGAGCGCGGTGATGCTGGTGGCAGGACGCGCCCTGCAGGGCTTCTCGGCCGCGCTGATCGCGCCGACCGCCCTGGCGCTGCTGACCACGTCCGTCCCCGAAGGGCCCCAGCGGGTCAAGGCGATGAGCAAGTTCGGTATCGCGACCGTACTGGGGTTCGTCAGCGGGCTGGTCCTGAGTGGGATCCTGGTACGTGAGTGGGGTTGGCAGGGCGTGTTCTACGCGACGGTGCCTGTCGGGTTCCTGGTGGCCGCGCTCGCGCCGAAGTTCATCGCCCGTGCCGCCCGGCAGCCGCACCGCATCGACGTGGTGGGCGCGATCCTGATCACGGTCGGTGTCTCCCTGGTGGTCGCGGCGCCCGCGCAGGGCGTGGCGTCCGGATGGACGTCGGTCGCTTTCCTCATTCCCCTTCTGGCCGGTGCCGCACTGCTCGCGGTATTCCTCTGGTACGAGACCCGGCACCCCGAACCGCTGGTGCGACTCGGGCTCTTCCGTTCCCGTTCGCTGCGTGCGGCCAACGTCGTATCGGTATTCTCCGGGGTCAGTTCCGGATCCGCTTACCTGCTGACGACCATGTATCTCCAGCAGGTGCTGCATTACTCCCCGCTGAAAGCCGGACTCATTGTCGCGCCGGTCGGTATCCTGAACATCGCCTTCGGTTTCTTCATCGGGCGGCTGATCAACCGGATCGGCCTGCGCGGCTCCATCACGGCCGCGACGGTGCTGTCCGGTCTGCTCATCGCGCTGGTCGCCTCCCAGGTGTCCGCCGCACCGAGCATCGTGCTCTTCGCGGTGGTACTGCTCCCCATGGGGATGGCGTTCATGGCGACCACCATCACCTCCACCCTCGCCGCCACCTCGGGTGTCGCCAACCATGAACAGGGGCTCGCGGCGGGCGTGCGCCAGACATCGTTCCAGCTCGGGATCGCTCTCGGTGTGGCCGTACTGGTGCCCATCGCCTCCAGCCGGGCGCACGGCGCGGGTCCCGGCCACGCGGCCGAACTGGCCGACGGGATCCAGCTGACGCTCTATCTGCTCGGCGCCCTGGTGGTGGCGGCCGGACTGTTCGCCTTCCACGGCTTCCGGCCGGCCCGGGAGAAGACGGCGCCCTGACCCGCCCTGACCCGGCCCCGACACATCGCCCGCAGCTGACCGTTCGCATTCCGTTCAGTCGGCGGCGTTCAGTCGGCGATAAAGGCTCAACCAATTCAGCAGAGAGGCGGG
>NZ_JAPVLU010000052.1 GCF_027158205.1 Streptomyces sp. H39-S7
GCGCCGACTGCTGCCCGTACTTCACGGACGTCTTCGAGATGTGCCGGTAGGCGTCACGACGTTCCTGCAACGCCCCGTTGTAGAGCGAGCAGTGATCACGGAGCATCTCGCCCAGGGCAACCTGCTGCCCCACAGTGGGCCGCATGAAGAACTTATACGCCCGGATCATCCGGCCCACCCCCCTTTTCCGGTCTGGCTCAACCGATCCTACGACGCTGGGTAGATGTCACCACGCTGGGAACAATGTCCCGATATTCGCACGGGCCGCCACGTCGCCTTCCACCTGCACGCACATGTGGTGTTCGTAACAAAGTATCGGCGTGACGTCTTCAATGACGCCATGCTCGAATGCTCCGAAGAGATCATGCGCGAGGTCTGCGCCGGCTTCGAGACGGAACTACGCAAGTTCAACGGCGAGACCGACCACGTGCATCTCCTGGTCCACTACCCGCCGAAGATCGCCCTGTCCAAACTGATCAACAGTCTCAAAAGCGTCAGCTCCCACTACCTGCGGGCCGAGTACACCGGCCGGATCAACCGAATCGGCATGAGCTCCGTCTTCTGGTCCCGCTCCTACTTCGCGGGTTCCTGCGGTGGCGCACCGCTGACCATGATCCACCAGTACATTGACGGGCAGAAGCGCCCCCTCTGATCGACAAGACGCAGACACAGAGAACTCCGGCGCTGCGCGCCTCCAGCCTCGGGATGCGTTTCCCTCCCCGGCTGAAGCCGGGGATACCCACGCAAGATCAGGGATGGAAATGAGCGACCGCACAGCGCAAGCCCGTTCATTCGGCGCGGCAGCCGCCGCCTACGAACGCGGACGCCCGTCCTACCCAGCCCAAGCAATCGAGTGGCTGGTGCCTACCGGCGCGCGCCGGGCCCTGGACCTGGGCGCCGGGACCGGCAAGCTGACCCGCCAATTGAGTGAGCGCAGTGTGGACGTCGTCGCGGTCGAGCCTTCCGCCGGAATGCGCGAACAGCTCACCCACGCTCTGCCCTCGATTCCCGCCCTGGCCGGATCCGCCGAGGACATCCCCTTGACGGACCACAGCGTAGACGTCGTTGTCGTCGCCCAGGCATGGCACTGGGTCGACCCTGACCGCGCGATCCCCGAAATCGCGCGAGTTCTCACCCCGGGTGGGCAGTTGAGCCTGGTGTGGAATACCCGTGACGAACGCGAGGACTGGGTCGCACAACTGGGCCGCCTCCTGCACCCCCACGGCGTTCCGCCCACCAGCGGCGTTGGTGTCGACGCGATCACGGCACCGTTCGGCACCGTGGAGCACCACACCGTGCACTGGCGCAACCGCCTCACTCCCGCTGAGCTCCTCGACCTTGTCGCCTCCCGCAGCTACGTGATCACGCTTCCCTCCTCCGACCGGTCGGCACTCCTCGCGGAGGTCCACTGCCTGCTGGCGGAGCACCCCGCGCTCGCAGGGAGGGATGAGATGGTGATGCCGTACGTGACGCACTGTTTCCGGACCCGGCTCACCAGCAGCGAATGAGCACCGGTTGCTCACCGCCGTCAACGACGCTCTCGGCGTCTGATCGCCCGCCAGCCTCCTCCCGCATCTCGGCCAGGTAGATCCGTGCACTGAAGTGGCGGCCAATCAGATCCGGTGTGGGCCGGACCACGGGCCTGATACCCCATGCCCTCCGGAACAGGACGCGCGGACAGAGATCAGGTCCCGGCCGGTGGCTGCGGAAGGCGCGTCAGGAGATCGTGCGCGGCTGTGAGAATGTTGCGCCTGATCTCGTCGAGAGTGATGTCCCAGTCCTCGTTCCAGTCGGTCAGGATGATGGCCCATTCGACGATGGGTTGCAGCGTTTCGGGGTAATCGAGTTCCATCGCTGCTTCGACCCAGATCATGTCGGCACCGGTAGCCGGATCGATGTCCCCGTCGGCGATGAGCGCGGCCCACCAGCGGGCGAGCGCCCACCGGGCGTCGTCGGGATCAACAGGCAACCGGAAGGCGAGTCCGAGTTCGTCCAACACCCGGTCGAACAGCTCGGGTGCTTCGGGCTCCTCGCTCCGTCCCAGGCCGGCGAGGAGGGGAAGCGAAGGGGAGTCAATGTCGGCAAGGAGAGCATCGAGACCAGCCTGGATGAGCCGGTCGGATCCGACCTGGCGTCCCATCTTGCAGCCGAACGCGCGCTCCTTGGCGAGCATCCTCAACCGGCGGATCGCCTCGCTCCTCGTCATGATCGCCTCCTCTGCCGCCTGTGGGAAGGACCTATCGTGTCATCCGGGCGATGCCACTTGGTACCGGATAAACCTGCGGTGAGGGCGAGCCGATGTCATACGCAGGGGCCAGGTTTTGGCAGCGGGTGATGTCGGGATGCAGGGCTGAGTATCGTCGGCTGCGCGCTGACCGTGGAAGCGGCTCCGCGGGTGGTCTCCTCGGTGCAACGCTCGTCCTGAAAGTCCACGAGGACGGAGCGCAACGGGTCCGGTGTGGACGGGTTCGAGCCCTTCGAGAACGCGTTGCTGTGGAACGACGTGATGCCCGGTCGGGGCAAGCACGTAAGGCGCGCTGTGCCCCCAGGGCGGAGCTACCTCGCCTGCACCGCAGGCTGCGCGTCTTCCTCGTCGCACCGCGCTGTGTACCGCGTTGCGTGCGGCACCCATCGGTGGACGGGCTTGCCAGAACGAACTGGTCCTCGGCGACGACATTCACCCACCAGGTCCAGCGCGGCCTCACCCTGCCCCCACCGCCCGGCCGAGGCACCGGTCGTCCTGCCCGACCTGAAGGCCCCATCGTGGAGCCGCCGCAAACAGGTGCGGGGGCGGTGTCCACTGGAGCGTGCGAGGAGCGGACTATTGGTGCATGTCAAACACTTCTCGACGCAATGTCCTTACTGTTCTCGCCACTGCGGCTGTTTCTGTTCCACTCGGCACCTTGAGTGCCAACGCCTCGCCCAGAACCATGGCCCGGGCCGCCTCTGCCCGTCCGACCTCCCTCTCGGCCGGCACCGTAACCGCATCCCCGACATCCCCCGCATCACTCACTTCGCCCCGGTCCTCCGTCACGATCGGCGCGCTGGACCCGACCTATTTCACGCAGGTCGCACTGGGCTCCTTCACCACAAGCGTGCTGCCGGGCGCACCGGAACGCCTCGAAGTCACCTCCGGCTCCCGGCACGTGGCCACCCTGACCAAAGGCGCGCGCACTGTGGCCCTGACGGGCCCGGAGCGCACCTTCACGGAGAACAAGCAGCCCTTCATCGACGACTTCCAGCGCACGCTTCCGGACCAGACGCTGCCGGTTACGGACCGGAAGTACTGGGGCACCTCCCCCGGCGGTGGCAGCTGGTCCACGCTCGGACCGGCCGACACCGACTTCTCGGTGGTTCCGGGCAGTGCGGTCATCGCGCTGACCACCGACTACGCAAGCCGCCACGCCACCCTTCGCGACGACGAGATCACCGATGTCGACGTCCGTGCGGTGGCGAAGTTCGACAAGGTGCCCACCGGCCAGGCCTGTTCGTTCGCCCTGTCCTTCGGCCACCAGGACACGCACAACAACTACCGCGCCCGGCTGTCCTTCCTGACCACCGGCGCGGTCGAGCTGCGCGCGGAGAAGGAAGTTGCCGACACCGTCACTCAACTGAGCACGTCGACCACGCTCGCCACCGGTGTCGCGGCGGGTACGAACTGGACGATCCGCGTGCGCCGCGAGACCGCACGGATCCAGGTCAAGGCCTGGCGCACCGACTCGGCCGAGCCGACCGCCTGGGCTGTGGACGTCACCGACTCCACGTTCGACAAGGGGCGCGTCGGCCTGCGGGCGCTGGCCAACCAGGGCTGCACGAACCTGCCGGTCAAACTGGTGGTCAGCCGCTTCCAGGTGGACGCCGCGACCTGGCAGCCGCCGGCCGTCACCCACACCACGTGGGTACGGGTCCTGTCCGACCCCTTCGACAGCACCTGGACCCCGGCGGTGGAACAGGTCATCCGCGGTTGGGCCGGCTCCCCGAGTCCCGACGTCCTCACGCACGCGGCCGCGTTCCTGGCGGGAGCACCCGCAGTCATCACTGCTGCCACCCCGGCAATGGGAAAGCACATCATGGGTAAGGCCGGATACGGCTACTTGGATCCGCAGGGATACCGCTACGAGGGCGCCGACTTCCACGAGTACATGAACCTCGGCTGGACGTTCCCGGACGGCACCTACACAGGTCCCTCCAGCAAGCAGGTCGGCAACCTCGACTGCTCGGGCTACACCCGCATGGTCTACGGCTACCACATGGGCGTCCCCTTGGCCGCCGGCGAGGACACCTCCAGGACCCTCCTACCGCGCAAGTCCCGCCACATGGTGGACTACGCCCCCGGCGCACGGATCGCCCAGACGGACGGGATCAAACCGCCTGCCGCCCAGCAGCTCCAGCCGGGTGACCTGCTCCTGTTCAACGCCGACTCCGGCGACGACACCGAGACCGTCACCGTCGACCACGTGGGCATCTACCTCGGTGTGGACACCGCCGGCAAGCGCCGCTTTCTGTCCAGCCGCAAGACCGGCAACGGACCGACCATGTCAGACCTGGGCGGCGCTTCGCTCCTCGACGGCGCCGGCACCTACGCCAGGAAACTCCACACCGTGCACCGCCTCTGATGCCGAACCCGTCCTCGGCTCCTGGCGGGAGGACAGGGCCCGGACCGTCCAATCGCCGGAGGGCCTCTTGGCGGCCTCGGCCCTCACCCTCGCCGCTGCCGTGGTCCAATGAGTGATCGTTTCGTTCGGGGGGATTTTCTGTGACTGCTCTGCGCGTGCCTGCCACCGCATCCGCGCCCGGCTTGCTCCTGCGTCCTTGGAACGACGGAGATGTCACTGCGGTGTACGAGGCGCATCAGGACCCCGTGCTGCGCCGATGGACGCTGTCGCCCCTGAACAGCCCTGCGGATGCCGCCCAGTGGCTGCGGACGCAGGACCGCGGCTGGGAGACCGGGGAGCGGCGCGGCTTCGCCGTGCTGGAGTCGTCGCCGCGCACCGCTGAGGACCGGCTGGTGGCCAACGTCGTACTCAAGGGGGCCGGGGCCGGCAAGCCGGCCGCCGAGGTCGGCTACTGGACCGTGGAGTCCGCTCGCGGCCGAGGCGTCGCATCCCGTGCCCTGGAAGCGCTCACTACATGGGCCTTCGCCACCTTTGCAGCCGACGGTCTGAAGCGGCTGGAACTGCTCCACCAGGTGGACAACGTCGCGTCCTGCCGGGTGGCCGGCAAGAGCGGTTACCGCCTCGACAGGGTGCTGCCCGCTCAGCCGCCGTTTCCGGCCGACGGACATCTGCACGTGCGAGAGGCCCCACGGGCGGCCTGACCCGGATGACCGCGACGACGCCGGAGAACATCAGCCGCCGTGGTCGACCGTCCGATCTCTCCTTCTCACCAATCGTCGAACCGCTCATGAACGGACGCCATCATGACCTTTTACCAGCGCCGACGCGCCTCCGCCTCGGCGGCGATGCTGCTCCTCAGTGTGCTTGCCCTGGCCGCCTGCTCCTCCGACTCGGACAAACCCGCCACTCCCATAGCGGCCAGCACCGCAGCCGGCGTTCCGACGACCCCGACAGCCACGAACTCACCGGCTCAGGAGACGGCTGGTCCCGGCACCACCTCACCACCATCCCAGGTCGAAATGGTCCGCGACGCCTTCGCGGGGCTCCAGGCCACTCTCAACGACAGCTGCACTCCCGGGAACTGCGCGTACTTCCTGGGCCGTGTGAACGACGAACTCACCGGCCTGGAAGCGGCCATGAAGGCCGACCCCCAGGGCCCCGGCCACTTCGCGGATCCCCTCGCCTGGACCAGCCGGCTCTGGGACACAGTCGGGCCGGACCGCTCCTTCGCCAACCTGAAGCGGCATCAGACCCTTCTTCTCGCCACCCGCGGAAAGATCAACACTTGGATGCAGGGCCACCCCGAGGACTACCGCTGACCCGCCGCCCCACGGGCGAACAGGTGGCCCCGAGTCGTCGACATCGGCTCCCGCCACGCGTGATCAGCGCGGCGGGAGCCGATGTCGGTGATGGGTCGGAGCGGACTACGGGGCGTCGAGCTGGGCCCTGCTGTGGGCGTAGAGAACGCGCTCGCACACGAGGCCCAGGCAGGGCGCCGACTTGCCGTCTTCGAGGGCCTCGGCGTTCACCGCCGGCCCGTAGTGCTCGGAGACCGACCACAGACGTTGCGCGCCGCGTTCGTAGTAGAGGTCTTCGGCACCCGTGGCGGTCTTGATCACGCTGCCGTTGGACACCAGCACACCGTTGCTCCACCGGTAACGCCAGAGGTTGCCCGGGTCGGTGTGACCGGCGCTCTGGTTGACATACAGGTTCTCGCCCAGGGCCAGGGCACCTTGCGCGCCGCCGTTGCTCATCGGCAGGTAGTTGGCCCAGCCTTCGGCCGCCACCTCGCCGGAACGCTTCTCCAGGTCCTTGACGGGGAACGAGGCGATCCGGCCGGGCGAGGGGTAGCCGCTCTCCGGGCGGCAGTACTCACCCATGATCAGCCGGTCCGGCGTCATGCTGCGGTCGAGCGACAGGTAGGACGCCTTCGGGGCGCCTGTGCTGACGCACTTGAAGGAGCCCGAGGGATTGGACTGCGTGGCCTTGAACTTCCAGGCCGCGACCTGCGGCATCACATAGCGGTAGCCGAAGCTGTACCAGACGTTGTTCTGGCGGCCGACCTTGGTCTTGTCCTCGACGTCGGCCGTGGTCTTGACCCCATCGGTGTCCGCGCCCATCGCGTCACCGGCCTTGCCGTCCCCGTTGGGATCCAGGTCCATGATCTTCTCCATGTCGAAGATCCGGATGCCGTTGCGGGTGTCGGCGACGTAGAGATAGTGGCCGTACCAGACCATGCCGCCTGCGTGCAGGCCGTTCTGCATGTCCTTGTCCGGGTTCGGAACCGTCGATCCCTCGTCGGAGTGCACTCCATCGAAGGAGATGTGCTCGGAGTTGTTCGTGTAGGCCCAGCCCAGCAGCACATGCCGGTACTTCACGGTGCCGTCGGGGTGGCGCTGCACGAAGGAGATCCGCACGCCCTTCTGGTTGCAAGCGTCGTTCGCCTGCAACTCGTCGGGGCTGCAGTCGCCGACCTCGTTGTCGTTGCTGTCGCGGCCCGGGTCCCAGTTGTCGTAGGACGCGTAGAGCTGGATGTTCGTGTCGTTGTCGGCGCCGTACTGCTCACTGTCCGCGGCGTCCGAAACACCGGTCATGGCCTGCGGGATCCACTCACGCGAGGTCGAGTCGTCCTTCTCCAGGCACCACTTGAGCGCTGGAGCGGGCGCCGTGCCGAACGGGTCGCGGCTACAGGACGTGGTGTTGACGGTCCGGTTCGCACTCGCAAGGAGCTTCGATACGCCCGACGTGGGCAGTACTCCGTCGAGGCGGGCGACGCGGTCGGCGGTCGTCCCGTTCAACGCGCCGGCCTGCAAGGTGAAGTCAGCGGGGTCAGCCTTGCCGCCGGGGCTGGTCCACGCACTGGTGCCTATGGGTGCCGTCTCGCTCAACGCTGCCTGTGGATCCTGCTGCTGTGATGCGGGCAGCGGCGCGGGGGCCTCCTCGGCGTCGGCCGGGGCCGACAGGCCGGTGAGTGCCAGCGTGAGTGCGGTGCCGGCCGTCAGCCAGGCCCGCCGCATTCGGATCCGGGACGGGCGCGGGGACGTGCGTAGGGACATGCGTAAGGCCTCCGTTGTTACTGCTGTTGCTGCTGCGACAGCAGAATCGAGCGAAGGCTTTCAGGACGCCTGCACGCAATGCAAGGGTGATCGATGGGTCAACTGCCGACACCCGAACGGGATGTGGCGTGTTGCCCCGGAACCTCCGATTCCGGACCAACGTCCGGTGACCAGGCAGCCAGAGGCCTTATACGTTCTCGATGCTGACGATGTGCGCCTGGATTTTGCCGTCCACCGGGCCCGAGCCGCATCGCTTCGCGATCGCCGCGGCACACGCCGCGGTCGCCTCGGCAAGATCTGCACCCGTGCGCTCCTCGATCTCGGTGCGCAGCGGTGATCCCTGGCAGTACGCGATCGCCGGCACGTGCGCCGACGCCGCGCGGCTGCGCGCGGCGAGCGTCTCGTAGCGCGGTGCGGCGGCGAAGCCCGCGCTCGCCAGGTCGTCCGCGATGGCGGTCAGATCGGAGTGTCCGTGGGGTGTGCGTGCCAGGAAGCGGGGAGGGTCGTCCCGGTACACGCCGGCGAGCGTGGTGGTGACGATGTCGGCGAACTCGTTCTCCTCGATGCGGTCCCACACGTTGAACAGCAGGGTCCCGCCGGGACGCAATACGCGTCGGGCCTCGGCGAAGGCGCGGACCTTGTCCGGGAAGAACATCACGCCGAACTGGCAGAAGACCACATCGAAGCTCGCGGCCGCGAAGGGCAGCCGCATGGCGTCGGCCTGCTGCCACCGCACCGGTCGCGTGGCGCCGACGGCCTCGGCATGATCGAGCATCGCCTGGTTCAGATCGGTGGCCACCAGATCCACCGCCCCGGGCAGCGCTCGTGCCACCGCCCGCGTGACGACGCCCGTGCCGGCGGCGACCTCCAGAACCTGGCCCGGGTGACGATCCGCGACGCGGCGAGCGAGGTCCTCGGCGTACGGCTGAAAGATCAGTGGCACGAGGTAGTCGTCGTAGAGCTCGGGAATCGAGCCTGCGAACACCGCATCGGAACCGGACGCTTCCACCAGTTCTCCGTTCTGCCGCAACCACTTTCGATCGTAGGCGATGCGCCGTCCCATGGGCATGGTCGAGCTGTGAGCCGCACGAGCCGCTCCGTTCAGGTTCCACCAAACGGTCGTACGGCGAGGGGCGGACCACGCACGCGCGGCGTGTGGACGTTCTGGCGTGGAGCTGGATCGCGTCGTCGCCCCCAGGTCGCCATTCGGCGTGAGGCAACTGAGGGCCCGCGCCTGGGGCAGCAGGGCTGGGAACAGTCCGGGAATCCTGCCGCCCACACCCCTTCACCTGGCTGTATCAAAGGTCACAACGACGTATGGACGGGTGGCGGAATCCCGCGGCGGGCGGACCGGTTGCCATGGGGGACGTCGATGGACTCACCTACCCACCGTTACGTACCTTTTCTCATTGCTTTTGCTGTTTCCCGTCCCGCAAGGAGCCCGTATGACCCTCTCCGCCTCTGCCGACCGCGCGGCCCGGATCCTGTCCCGGCCGGTCTCGCTCAACGGTCTGACCGTCCGGAACCGGATCGCGATGGCTCCCATGACCAGGATGTTCTCCCCAGGCGGGGTTCCCGGCGAGGACGTGGCCTCGTACTATGCCCGTCGCGCCGCGGCAGGCGTCGGCCTCGTTGTCACCGAGGGCACCTACGTCGGTCATGAGTCGGCCGGGCAGAGCGACCGCGTTCCGCGGTTCCATGGCGAGGCGGAACTGGCGGGCTGGGCGAAGGTCGCCGACGCGGTGCACGCTGCGGGCGGCAAGATCGTGCCGCAGCTGTGGCACATCGGCATGGTGCGCAACGCGGGGGATCAGCCGTACCCGGACGCCCCGGCGGTGGGGCCGTCGGGCATCGGCACGGAAGGCGCCGAGGTCACCGGTAAGGCGATGACGCAGCAGGACCTGGACGACGTCGTCGAGGCGTTCGCGACGGCCGCCGCCGACGCCGAGCGCCTCGGTTTCGACGGGGTCGAGCTGCACGGCGCGCACGGCTATCTGATCGACCAGTTCCTGTGGGCGGGCACCAACCGACGCACCGACGCGTACGGCGGCGACCCGGTGGCCCGCACGAGGTTCGCGGCCGAGATCGTGGCCGCCGTTCGCGCCACCGTCTCCCCCTCCTTCCCCATACTCTTCCGGTACTCGCAGTGGAAGCAGCAGGACTACCGAGCCCGCCTCGCCGAGACCCCGGCGGGGCTGGAAGCGATCCTGACCCCGCTGGCCGAGGCCGGTGTGGACGCCTTCCACGCCTCCACCCGCCGCTACTGGCTTCCGGAGTTCGACGGCGCCGACCTGAACCTGGCCGGCTGGACGAAAAAGCTCACCGGCAAGCCCACCATCTCGGTCGGCTCGGTCGGCCTGGACGGCGACTTCCAGAAGGCCTTCAAGGGTGAGGGCGCGGCCGTCAAGAGCATCGACGACCTCCTGGACCGCATGGAGTCCGAGGAGTTCGACATGGTCGCCATCGGCCGCGCACTGCTCCAGGACCCGGAATGGGCGGCGAAGGTGCTGGACGGTCGCTTCGGAGAGCTGGGGGCGTACGACGCGGCGTCGTTGAAGGCGCTCAGCTGACAGCCGAAGGCCGGCTCGGTGCGGCCCGCCCTGATGGCGGGCAGCACGCACAGGGCTGATTCGCTCAAACATGGACCCTGGAGACAACAACCCGATCAATCCCTGCGGGCGAGTAGTACAGGGTGCCAGGGTTGAGGTCCGCTGCAGCTGACATAGTGTCGGCCACTTCACCGGGGGACGCACTGCCATGGCCGAACCAGCTTTACCAGGCGACGACCCGGACGACGGGGCGACGCCCCCTGATCCCACCGGTCCCGACCCGACTCCGGACCCCGCCGACCCTGATCCTGCCCCTGACCCCGACCCCACTGTTCCGGACCCGCCCGGCTGGCTTCTACCGACCTGCGTGGTCACCGCGATCTGGACAGTGGCCCTGCTGGTCGCCGTAGCGGTCACAACCGACGGCCTGTCCCGCGTCGTCGCCGGCGTCGGCGGCCTGGTCGCTATCGTCGTGGCGGTCCTCGGCCTGTTCGCCCCGCTGCGCCTGCCCTCGATTCCCCGGCAAACCGTCACCTGGGCGGTCCTCGCGATCCTGTGCGTGGACGTGCTGGTGTCCGTGCTGTGGCCCCTATGGGCCTACGACCAGGCGAACGCCGACAGGAACGTGACCGCCGAGGCGACCCTCTCCGGCAACAGGGGTGTGCTGCACGGCGGTTCTGCCACGTTCCACAGTCCCATCACGGTGCCCCGGAAGAACATCGCCGTCACCATCGAGGTCGAGGACACCGACGGCACGCAGGGCTTCTGCAGCCCACAAACCGGATTGTCGCTGCTCAATGCCTCGGCGGCCGGCCCGACTGCCCCCGTCACCACGACGCCGGGCGAGCCTGCCAGGATTCCGCTGCTGCCCGGTCAGCGCCAGATCACCCTCATCGTGCGCGTCGAAAACCCCCGGGATCCCAACTGCGCGGTCAACCTCAGCCTGTCCAAGGTCACGCTCACCAATTAGCACACGCTGCAACACCCATCCAGTGCATCCACAAAGGCGGGGGAACCATCGTGCGCCAGGCGCGCCACACTGCAATCACGCTCGCTGGACTGCTCACTCTCGCGCTGGTGACCAACTGCTCCGTGCCCGACGCACCGGAACACAACGGCCCGCTGAGCAGTCCCATCGTCGTCGGCACGGTGAACGACGCACCCGGCTTCGACACCGGCACCATCAACCAGTCCGGCTTCGACATCGACGTCATGAAATCCATCGGCACCGGGTTGAACGCCAAGACGGTATCGACGATCATCGACTACGCGAATCGGGAGAGCGGACTACTCGACGGCAGCCTCAAACTCGTCATCGCCACATATTCGATCACACCCGAGCGCAACAAGTTGGGCATCGACTTCGCCGGACCGTACATGGTCTCCCCCCAGGCGCTCCTGGTCCGTGCGAACGACAACCGGTTCACGCACAAGGCCGCCCTGAAGGACAAGAGCGTCTGTACCGTAGCGGGATCGACCGGCTCCAAGACGCCGATCCCCGGCGCGAACATGGCCACCCAGGTCCAAACCACGCAGGACTGCCTGAACCTCCTGGCGCGCGGCGACACGGACGCCGTTTTCAGCGACTCACTCATCCTCTACGGTTACGTGAACTCCAACCCCACCAAATACCAGGTTGCGCTCCCCGGCGTCTTCGGCGAACTGCAGTACACCGGCATCGGCCTCACCGGCGGCCATCACGCCGCCTGCACCAGGCTCAACCAACTGCTGACCGCCTTCCTCGACAACCAGTGGACCCAGGCCTTCAGAAACAACTTCCCCCTCGCTGTCCAGAAGTACTCGGGAGCCGACACCTCCACCGGGGACTACAAATCGCTCTTCAAGCCAACGCCGCAGGATATGCAGCGGCTCTCCTGCAAACTCTGAACGCCACCCGGGCCCCACAGAGCCCGCTCACCGACGTCGACCTCGTGAGGGCACTGGGACGGGCCGGTTACGGCCCCCAGCGCGGACACCCGCTGAGTTATGCGGGGCTGTCGGTGGCCTCCGGGCAGCTTCTACCCGCTCCAGCACATCCACGTGGACGGCCGAGTCAACTGATCCATCAGCGATGACCCGTCGACGGTAGCCCGCCGGTGGGACCTCGCCGCCGCCCGGGCGGCGGCGAGGTCCCACCGGAGCGCGACGACGCCCTCGGAGGTACGGCAGCGGGGGACGACGGGTCTCAGGACGTGTGCGGGCAGTTGCCCCGGTACTCATCGATGGTCGAACTCGGCGCCGGCAGCGGGCACAGGAACTGCTCGAAGCGGGTGTCGTTGTCGAGGAACCGCTTCAGCCAGGAAATGCTGTACTTCGCGATCGTGGTGTTGGGCGTGTTCGGTGCGAGGTGGTCGGCGTTGTTCAGCTCCAGGTACGCCTTGTCCAAGGTGCTGGGCAACGACTGGTAGAACGGCTGGGAGTGGGTGCCGACGGGGGCGACGGTGTCGTTGTCCGCGCCGACGATCAACGTCGGTGTCCGCACTTCGGGCCAGGTCGTATCGAGGTTCCAGCCGGTCAGCGGGATCGCCGCCTTCAGCGAGGTGCGGGCCTTGGCGGCTTCCAGAGTGCCGCCACCGCCCATCGAGTGGCCCATTACTCCGAGCCGGGCGGTGTCGATCCGGCTGCGCACCGAACTGGTGCGCGTCAAGTAGTTCAGTGAAGCCAGGAGTTGCCGCCCCCGGCTGTCGGGCTGATCGAGAGTGGTCAGGGTGTCGATGGTGAAGACGACGAAGCCCTGGGAGGCGAGCCGCGGACCCAGCCAGGAGAGGCTCGACTGGTACGCCGTGAACCCGGGAGCGATGGCGATCGCGGCGAAGGTGCCGTCGGCGGTCGAGGTCGGGTAGTAGATGGTGCCGCCGCCGAAGCCGGTCACGCTCGAGCGGGCGACCGTGCTCTGCGAGACGGCGTAGGAGCCGCGTGCGGCCTCGATGCTGGCGACGGTAGGTGCGGGACCGCGCTGGTAGGGATTGTCGGGAGCTGCGTGGGCGTGAGGGGCGAGGCCGGTGCCCAGGAGACTGCCGGCAGCCAGCACAGCAGCCAGTGCGGCTCCGACAACGGGGCGGGACAAAGCGTAACGGTGCACGGAGGGATCCTCACGTTGTGGGGGGGCGCCGCCGCCCGGCAGGACCGAGGCTCTTCCGGAGGACGCCGTGTTCGTTGTCGCCCCCCACCGTGGGGCGCCGACGGCGTGGCGGCATCGGTGTAATCACCGGTGGTGCAGGAGCCTGCGCATCATCACCGATCCGGGCCTCAGTGCACGAGGTGCCATGGAAGGCCAGGCCGCGATGCTCGGGCACTGCTCGGTGTGGCCGGATATGGGAGCACGGACTGTGCGGTGGCTGTCGAAACCAAGCAAGCTTTGAGTAGATCAATATCAACGAGGGGCAAATTCGCTCACGCGACGAGTCCTCGTATCGGCAGGGAGTCGCAGGCTCGTCGAGTGCACTCAGCGGTTGGGTCACCACACGTCAATGGACCAGATGTCGCCCACCTGATGACCGTCCGGATCATGGTCGCCTGACCCGTACGGGTCGGGATCGGCGATGACGTGGATGCGGGCACCCGATTCGGACACGCGGTAGCGGTGCATGTCACGTGATGTGTCGTCGAGTTCGACCGTGTGACCCAGCGCCAGGACGGCGGACCGCAAATCCTCGAACGGGGCCCTGGGCACGAAGTGCCCGTACCTCCGAGAGAGCGGGGACGGCACCGTACTCGGCGACTGGTCGTACAGCAACCGCTGTACTTTGATGCCGAAGCCGAAGCAGGACATCCGTCCCTGCTGGTCCGGGGAGAAGTTGATTTCCACAAGCCCGTAGTCCCGTCGCAGAAGGCCGCCGCCGGGAACGTCCAGGAATTCCGTGCCCACCGCGGTTTCCCAACTGCCCGGATGCGCACCGACTCCCGCCCCGAGCACGTCGCAGCGCGTAGCGACATGGGCGTAAAAGTCCACAGCGGACACGCGCTGATCTCCTCAGCTCTGCGTACAAGGCACCTCGGACGATAACAACATCCCCGCCGACCCCATGAAGCGCTGCTCCGACCTGCTGTCACGTTCAGTGATCCTGCAGTGGCGGTGTCGTTGACCGGCGGCGTGACCGGTTGAACCACGACCAGTAGAACCGGACCCCCGCCTCGTCCCTGGAGTTGCGAAGCCGGCGCGTCACGGATTCGCCGCGTCGAACGGTTCGCGGTGCCAGCGCCAGCCTGCGGTGCCGTCGTCATGGATGTGCAGCATGAACTCAGCGACGGGGCTTGCGTCGGGAAACGTCATGGTGAGTGCACTGCGGATCCGGGTGTAGCAGGTGTCGGCCTGCTCCCAGTCCTCTGTGTCGACAGCGCGCTCCTGCTCAGTGAAGAGGGGACGGAACTGTTCAAAGCTGGGAAGTGCCTCGACGTCGGCGTGGATCCAGGGCCAATCGGCGCCGGTTACTGTCAGCCGGGCCATCTCCTGGTCGCCGTGGTGAAGCCGCCAGATATTGCCAGTGGTCGAGATCGGATTGGTCATATCCCCATGATGGCGATTGCCACTGACAAGCAGGGGGGATCAGCGGGAGACGGGAACCTCGACGCGCTCACCGGTAGCGACCACCGCGGAGGACGGCTCGACGCCGCGCCGGGTGCGCAGGCCGAAGGCGCTGATGGCAGCTGCGGCGACCGCCGCCGCGAACGGAACGAGCAGACCGGCCCGGTATCCGTCCAACAGGGCGGCAGGAGTCTGCCCGTGCGTGGCGGCCACACTGACCGCGGTGACCGCGGAGAGCCCCAGGGCGGCACCGAACTGGAAGGATGTGTAGAGCAGGCCGCCCGCGAGGCCCTGCTCCTGCTCCGCGATCCCTTCCGTGGCCGCGATGGTGAGCGGGCCGTACGCCAAGGAGAACGCGAGGCCGAGGATGATCAGGCCCGGGAACATCGCCGCGTAACTCCAGTCCGCACCCAGCGGGAGGAACAGCCCGTAGGAGAGCACGGCGAGCAACAGCCCACCGACGATCATTTTGGCGTTGCCGAAACGGTTGACCAGCCGAGGGGTGAGGGTCGGCGAGAGGATCGCGTCGACCCCGATGACCAGCATCGCGAAGCTCGTCCGCAGCGTCGACCAGTCGCGTAGTTCCTGGAGGTACAGCACGAGCAGGAACTGGAAGCCGAAGAACCCCGCGGCGAACAGCATGCCCGAAAGGTTCGCCCGCACCAGGGAGCCGTTGCGGAAGATCCCCAGCCGGACCAGGGGCTCGGCGGAGCGCCGTTCTATGACGAGGAAGGCCGCGAAGAAGGCCAGCGCGGCCAGGAAAGTTCCGGCGCTGGCAGCGATCCCGGCATGGGCCGCACGCTCGACGGCCAGCACGGTCAGCACGAGCGCGGCGGTGACGGTGAGCGCACCGGCGACGTCGACGTGCTGACCGGATCGGTCCGGGCGTGCCGACTTGGGGACGAACGCGAGGGCCGCGACGAGGATGAGGAAGGAGAGCACGACCGGGGCGAAGAAGACCCACCGCCAGCCGACGGCGGTGAGCAGCCCGCCGGCGACCAGACCGATCGTGAAGCCTCCCGCGGCGGTGCCCGAGTAGATGAGCAGGGCCTTGTTCCGCTCCGGGCCCTCGGTGAAGCCCGTGGTGATGATGGACAGACCCGCCGGGGTCATGAAGGCTGCGGCGACGCCCGTGATGAACCGCGCGACGATCAGCATCCACCCCTCGGTGGCGAATCCGCCGAGCCCGGAGAACAGCAGGAAGACGGTGAGCCAGAGGACGAACATCTGACGGCGTCCGAACAGATCGGCCGCCCGTCCGCCGAGGAGCATGAAGCCGCCGTAGCCGAGCACGTAGGCACTCATGACCCACTGCAGCTCACCGGTGGACAGTCCGAGGTCGGCGCGGATCGACGGCAGCGCCACATTGAGCATGGCGACATCGATGCCTTCGAGGAAGATCGCGCCGCACAGCACGAGCAGGATGCCCCACTTGTGTCCGCTCAGCCCGCTCGAAGTACTCAAGGCACTCATGGCGATGAACTCCTTCCGGAGTGGTGGGTGCTGGTGGTGCCTCAAGCTTTCGCCCCGACCGGGACGGGAACAACAGCGATGATCGCAACGTTCGGACAGCCAGGCTTACCGATCCTGTCCGCACCCGTTCCGGAGGTATACGTGGACCAGAAGGAACTCGAATGCTTTCTCGTACTCGCCGACGAACTGCATTTCGGCCGTACCGCCGCCCGCCTGCATCTCTCACGCGCCCGGGTGAGTCAGCTCATCCAGAAGTTGGAGCGCCGCGTCGGAGCGCCCCTGTTCACGCGCACGAGCCGACGGGTCGCCCTCACCAGCCTGGGCGGCCGCCTTCGTGACGACCTCACACCGCACTACCGCGGCATCGAGAACGCCCTCGCGCGGGCCGTCACCTCGGCACGCGGCATCGAACAGGTCCTGCACGTGGGCTTCTCCACTCCCCTGGCCGGAGAGATGGTGATGAAGACGATCGAGAAGCTGCGCGCCACGCATCCCGAACTCGCCGTCGAGGTATGCGAGGTGCCGCTCTCCGACCCGTACGGCATGCTGCGAAAAGGCGAGTTCGACCTTCAGCTGGTGGACTTCCCCATGCGCGAGGACGACTTGACCCGGGGTCCCACCCTGCTCGTCGAGGGCAGGGTGCTGGCTGTGGCGGTCGGGCATCCCCTGGCCGGACAGGACACGCTGACCCTTGAGGACCTGGCCCGTGTGCCGTTGCTGACGATCGCGGGAGACCTCCCGGAATACTGGCTGGAGCATCAACTGCCGACGCGCACACCCAGCGGCAGGCCGATCCAGCAGGGACCGCCCGTCACCAACTTCCAAGAGGCACTGACACTCGTCGCCGGCGGCAAGGGTGCTTTGCTGTCAGGGGCCCACATCGCCCTCTACCACGGCCGTCCCGGCATCTCCTACATTCCGGTGGAAGGAGACAGTCCCCTCGGGTACGGACTGATGTGGCGGTCCGGCGACGGCAACCGGACGATAGAGCTCTTCGGTCGCACAGCACACGAGATCGCAGGGGATATGGCTCCTGCCACCGCTTCCGCAGATTTCGAGCAAGCGATACCCGCCGCCTGATCGCACACCTGGGGGCATGGGCCCCGCTCCGCGTGATCAGGTCCTTCGCCGCACCGGCCGCGGTGTCGACCTCCGTCCTTGTGTGGAACGCAGCCGGTCATTTCCGTGTCGGCCCCTCGCCGGGGGCAGCGTCGACGATGGCTCTCAGGGCTGCGACATGAGCTCGGTAGGCGTGGCGCCCTTCGGTGGTCAGCCGCAGCTGGACCCGTGGCCTGGTGTCACGGACGGTCTTGCGCTGGGCGACGTAACCAGCCTCCGCGAGTACGGCCACGTGCTTGCTCAGTACGGAGGCGCTCACCGCGACCCGCTCCTGCACCGTGGCGAACTCCGCCTCGGCGACCGCGTCAAGGAACGCGCAGATCATCAACCTCTTGGGCGCGTGGATGATGACGTCGAAACCGTCGGAATCGTCGGTGGAGGCATCCGTCCCGCTCACCGCTCCTCGCCCGCGTACCCGCGGCCGACGAGGAAGACGCGGGCGCTCATCAGCACACCGTTCACGGCCGCGATGGCCCACCAGACGGCGTGTCCGAAGGAGGCCTCCGTGGCGAGACCGGCGATGATCAGGACTACGAGCGTCACCAGGAGAATGGCGTCGCGCGGCGTCCCCCGTCCACGGAAGCCCAGCGCGTTCGCCTGGAGGGCGCCGATGGCGCCTGACGCCGCGGCCAGCAGCACACAGATGACCGCCGGAAGCGGACCGGGCAGCATCTGCGTGAGAGGAACGGCGACGACGACGCCGACGAGCAGGGCGCCGAAGCGCGTCGGTATCGGCGTTCGGACCACCGCTGACCGGGTCTGTTCGATCCCGTCGAGAGCGGCGACCGCCTCGGCAGGCGTGGGACGGTGGCCAGGCGTCGAAGCGTTGGTATCCATGACGGGAAGTCAAGCTTCGACTTTCCGCTGCGTCAAGTCTAAACTTTCCATTGTGGAAACTCTTGGTTGTCCAGAGAGCCAACGGCGCCGAGAGGACGGGCACCAGGTTCGCTACTCGGTCCCGCCGTCCGACCGCGGGCTGATCGGAACCTCTCCGCAGCGGTTCGACCCCGATGAGGCACCCCTTCGGTTGGCACACCGAGCCGAAGAAGCGCCCTAGTCTTGGCCGATGGCACGATACTTCGACGTACATCCCGAAAATCCCCAGCCACGCATCATCAGCGGTGTGGCCGACAGCATTCGTTCGGGCGCGCTCGTCGCGTACCCCACGGACTCCTGTTACGCGCTGGGCTGCCGGCTGGGCAACCGTGAGGGCATCGACCGCATCCGGACCATCCGGAACCTCGATGACCGGCACCACTTCACTCTGGTTTGCCAGAATTTCGCGCAACTGGGGCAGTTCGTCCAGATCGACAACGATGTGTTCCGGGCGATCAAGGCGGCGACACCGGGCAGCTACACCTTCATCCTGCCGGCGACGAAGGAAGTACCGCGCCAGCTGCAGCATCCCAAGAAGAGGACCGTCGGCGTCCGCATCCCGGACCACGTCGTGACGCAGGCTCTGCTTGCCGAACTCGGCGAGCCGCTCGTCTCCAGCACCCTGCTGCTGCCCGGCGAGGCGGAGCCGATGACACAGGGCTGGGAGATCAAAGAACTGCTCGACCACGTGGTGGACGCAGTGATCGACTCAGGCGACTGCGGCACCGAACCCACCACCGTCATCGACTTCTCCAGCGGCGAGACCGAGATCCTCCGCCGCGGGGCGGGTGACCCCGCACGGTTCGACTGACATCCCCTCCTCCTTGAGGGGAGGAGATGCCCGTCCCGGTCATCCGAGCGTCCCGGGCGCCACTCGCCGGCCCCGTTCTCGTACAGCTACCGCGAGGTGGCGTGTAGCGCCGAGTAACTACTTGGGGCTGCGGTCGCGCCGGCGAAGGGCTCTCCAGGACCAGGCCGTGGGCGGCAGGTGGTCGGCGAGCCGGGACACCTTGGCGAAGCGGCCGGCGCGGGTGATCGCCGGGTACAGGTCTCCGGTCGCTCGGCGCCGAGCCGGCGAAGGAGTAACCGGAGACCTGTAGGACCATCAGCGCTGCGCCGCGATCGATGAGGGCGGCTGTTGTCGTGCGAGGGCGATCACGCGGCGAAGGACGCGAGCAATTTGTTGCACTGCTTCGCGGCGGCCGGGTCCCCATCGGAATTGAACATGTTCAAACATGCGCTAGGCTGCGGTCATGAGCGAACGAAGAACCGCCCTTCGGCAGATACGCGCCTGGCTCATCCTCTTCATCGTCTGCCTCACACTCAGCGGGTTGACGGCCTTTCCCCTGGTCCACGAACTGCGCTGGGCCGACAGCCTGCTGGGGTCCACGGCCCTCGGCGACTGGTTCCCCGCACTCGCCGGCTGGATCACCCGCGTCCGCACCGGACTCGACACAGCCGACACCGACTACCCCTTCCTGCTGTACGGAACCGACTGGCTGGCCTTCGCCCACCTGGTCATCGCCCTGGCGTTCTACGGTCCGTACCGCGACCCGGTGCGCAACATCTGGGTCGTCGAGTTCGGAATGATCGCCTGCGCCGGGATCATCCCACTGGCCCTGATCTGCGGGCCCGTGCGCGGCATTCCCCTCTGGTGGTCGGTCATCGACATGTCATTCGGCGCCTTCGGAGTCATCCCGCTGTACGTGGTGCGCAGAAAGATCAAACGCCTCGCGGCACTGGACGACGCGGCCGACTCCCAGCCTGCGCCCGTGGTGGCGCAGGCGGCGCAGTAGGGATCAGCCCCGGGCCTGGCCTTCCGCCCCCAGGCAAAGCCGCGTGACCCCGCACCCCGACCGACGACTACCCGTCTTCGCCGCGTCGTTGTCCCGCCAGGGCGTCCCGCTTCGTAGTGCGGCGACCGGGACAGACCATTCCATGGCCCGTAATGTCGTGAGCAATTGGCTGTTAGGCCTACATGCCCGGTTGCCAGATGGCATGCTCGGGCGCATGTTCACGGCGATGCGGCGGCGAATGAGGGCCAGACAGCGACGCCGGGCGGACGCGGCAATACAGGGGCTCAGTGACGCCCTGTCACGGCTCGGCGTGCAGCGGCAGGTTCCGGCACGTGTACGGCTGGCGTTGCGTCGCTACCGACTCGCTTATGCCTGGGGGCAAGCGATCGCTGCGCTCGGCGGTCTCTTCTTCCTGTGGTGGGCGGTCGTGACGGCGTATGCGCTCGTGAGCCCGTCCGGTGCGTTGCGGGAGGACTACAGGGAGGCAGCCGCAAGCGGTGCATGGACGTCGTCGGTGTTTACGACGATCTCGTTCCTCTTGGTTTGCTACGTGGGTTTTGCTATCTGGGACGGCCGGATGCCATGGCTCGCGAAACCAGCGGCAACGATGCACCGGTTCGAGCTTGTTGACGCTGTGGCCAAGGCGGTGCTGGCTTGCGCGGCCGCGCACAGGACCGGTGGCGCGAAGCAGGTGAGGCGAGCCGCGTCAGCGTTGCGGACTGTCGAGCGTTGCGTCGCCAGGGCCAGCTACCGGCGACGCCATCTGCCGATCAGATCGCATCGTCGACATGCCTTGAGGCAACACGCGGGCCTGGTTATCGCTGCCCTGCACGCTGCCGAATCACGACTCGACACCGAAGGCACCACCGCCTTGCGCGGGGTCGCAGACATGCTCCTCACCATTGCCGACCGATACTGCGCGGGCCGGACTGGCGCGCTGCTCGACGAGGAGCCGCTCGTGGGCCTCAGCCCTGCCAGGGATCGGGAGCCACTGCGTAATGTGGCCACGGCCATCCTGGTGGCCGGCATGTCCGTGGCTGCCGCGCACCTTGGCGCGCCCGCCGAGACAACACCGTTCCTGGTCGGCGCCTTCGGCGTCGTTGCCGTCTCCCTCATATACGGCCGCCACGCACGGCAGTCCCTTGATCCTTTGGGCGGCATCCGCGGTCACTGATGATCTTCGCGTGCTATCGCATTGCCCCGGGCACCACCATGGCGATGCGGAGCAGGAAACCACCTCAGTGGGCACGGCCCGACTTCACCCACGGCCCTGCCCACTCCCCCGAGGTCACCCCTGGGGCGGCGTCACCGGCAACTGCCTTTTGTGTTCGGTCGCCTGGTACCTGCCCACGATCGAAGCGAAGGCGCGCTCGCTCACCGGCTTGCCCTCCAGGAAGTCGTCGATCTCGTCGTACGTCACTCCGAGCGCGTCCTCATCGGCCTTGCCCTCGTCGAGCGTCTCCAGGTCGGCCGTCGGTACCTTCCACACCAGCGAGGCGGGTGCCGCGAGGGCTTCCGCCACGCCCCGCACCCGGCGCTTGATCAGCCCCGCGAGGGGCAGCACGTCCGCCGCGCCGTCCCCGAACTTGGTGAAGAATCCGGAGACCGCCTCGGCCGCGTGATCGGTCCCCACGACAAGCCCGTCATGTGCCCCCGCCACCGTGTACTGCGCGATCATCCGCTGTCGCGCCTTGATGTTGCCCTGCACGAAGTCCTGGTGCCGCTCGTCGCGGAAGGCAGCCCCGCCGGCCAGGCATGCCTCCAGCGCGGCATCGCTCGCTGCCTTGATGTTCACGGTCAGGACGTGATCGGCCTGGATGAAGCCGAGGGCGAGCTGAGCGTCCTGCTCATCGGCCTGGACCCCGTAGGGCAGCCGCATGGCGTAGAAGGTGGCGTCGTGCCCGGCGCTACGAGCCCGCTCCACGGCCAGCTGGCACAACCGGCCCGCGGTGGTGGAATCCACCCCTCCGCTGATGCCGAGCACCAAGGACCGCAGTCCGGTAGTCGTCAGCCGCTCGGCCAGGAACGCCACCCGGCGCTCGATCTCGGCCTCCGCGTCGAAGATCGCGGCGACTTCGAGATCCCGGGCGATCTCCTGCTGCAGGCTTATGGACGCCGGATCGGTCACGACTACTCCTCGGGGTTCGTATCTCGGTGCAGATTCTATGCTGGCCGCCTGCTGCCACCTCCTCCGGCCTGCAGGTGACAGCGAGCAGGGAGGCCCGTGCCGGCGACGGCCGGTCTGTAAGATCATTTACTCGGCGGCGGGGGACGCCTCACCCGCTCTGTCCCGCGCCGTGCACGTCCGAGCGGGTGGTAACACAGAGGGATCAGAACATGAAGCGCCTCACCAGCGGCCTCCGCGCCGCTGCCGTCACCGCCGTTCTCGCCGGGGGCCTGCTCGTCGCCCTGCCGGGTGCGGCGAGCGCCAACGACTACGGCTACACGTGCAAGAACTGGAAGGACAGCAGCCACAACTGGAGCGCTGACTGCCACGTGACGCGCGGCAAAGCCCGCACAGTGACCGAGTGCGCCAACGGCAAGACCTACTACGGCAAGTGGGTCGGCCGCGGATACTGGAAGTTCGACGGCGAGTGCGGCAAGTACGCACTGATGGCTACCGACATCCAGTGGAAGAAGTAGTTCTTCCCCGCCCTGCCTCGTCGCAGCCCTCACGGGCCGCGGCGGGGCGTTCTTCTTCTCACTCACCTTCCGCACGCCCTGAGAGGGGTTGTCGGAAAGCAACACCAGGTCAGGAGTCCGTGCGGCGCTTGCCTTCCTCGAAGAAGCGCTGGATCGCGTCGGCGTTGCCGAGTTCCCGCAGGGTGCGTGTGGCGCCGAAGGGGGCGTTCCAGAACGCGCCTTCGCGTGGCCGGTGCGGGCCGACGTAGGCGTAGGGCTCCGGCATGTGGCCATCACCGGGTGAGATGCCGTAGTTCACCTCGTCGAGGGTGATGGCGAGGTCGAAGTGTTCGGGCCAGAGCACTGGTTCGCTCGCGGGCGCGAAGCCGCGCAACGCCTCGTCTCCGGCGAGGAACGCGCGGAGGATCACCGCTCCGGCCTCTGGATCGAACGTGATCACCTCGTCCGGACTCACACCGGACCCGTCCGGATAGAGCCCCCTTGGGGCGCCTGCCTCCGTCCCGGCCGCTTCCGCCAGCGATGCGTAGCTCTGGCCCGACAGCGGGATGCGGGCCGTTGCGGTGACGAGGTCGCCGCCGTCGACGCGCAAGGACGGTTCGCTGAGGGTGCCGAAGCCGCCTCCGACGATCCGCAGTCGGATGCGGCCGGCCTCCCGGTGCTGCGGCCCGGCCAGCACCAGCTCGGCGATGCCGTGCAGTGATCGCCTGGTCAGAGCCACTACGTCAGCTGTCATGCCGCCTCCCCGGTTTCGATCGGTACCCGCGAGTGTCGCAGGCGGCCCGGGTCGTGGCGCTGCGCCACACCACGCGCGATCGGCGGGAGCCGACCCGGCTGGCTGGCCCCGCCACGCACCGGCCGCATCCCGGCCTGCGGTGCTGGGCCGCTCAGGGGCCGGGCGGGGAAGCGCCGGTGAGCAGTAGCAGCGCGGTGACGAGGTCGTCGGAGGCGGAGCCGGTGGCCAGGCGGCGTAGTTGGAGGCCGACGACGAGTGCGACGACGGGGCCGGCGAGGCGTTCGGGGTCCGGTACGCCGAGACCGCCGAGGATGGAGGTGGCGAGTTGGTCGTAGGCGGTGAAGCATTCCGCGGCGGCCGGGCGCAGCTGGGGGTCGCGGCCGGCGTGGATGTACAGCTCGAAGGGGGCGATGTGCTCGCTGTCGAAGACGGTGTCCGCGGACACCTGGCCGACGATGGTGGCGGCCTGTTCCGCGGTGACGCAGTCGGTGATGTGGTGTGCGGCGAGGTCGGTGAAGCGGCGGGTCTCCTGGTCGACGAAGGAGCGCAGGCTTTCGCGCAGCAGGTCGTGCTGGGTCGCGAAGTGATACGTGATCGAGCCGAGGGAGACGCCCGCCTCCTTGGCGATACGGCGGTTGGTGACCGCGGCGACGCCGTCCTGGCCGATGATCCGCAGCGTGGCCTCGACGATGCGTTCACGCGTCGGGGTGGGATTCGGCATGTGGTCATCGTCCCATGGTCGGCCGGTTGGCCGGGCCATCGGCTGCGGTGTCGTCGATGGGGACGTGCGGGCTTCTACCTGACGCCGGAGGGAAGGGGCCAGTGCTCGTGCCATCGCTGGTCGTCTTCCAGCTGGGCGGCGAGTGAGATCAGGAGCGGCTCGCTGTCGGCGGGACCGAGCAGTTGGGCGCCCATCGGCAGTCCGCCGGAGGTGAATCCGGCCGGGACGCTGATGGCGGGCCAGCCCAGGACGTTCCAGGGCCAGGCGTAAGGGCAGGCAGCGATCATGGTCCGGTTGGTCCGGCCGTTGGAGAAGCCCGCGCTGGCGCCGATGCGTGGAGGAGGGGTGGCTGTGGTGGGGGTGAGGATCACGTCCACGCGTTGGAAGATCGCACCGACCCTCCGCTGCAGCAGTCCCTCGGTGCTGCGTGCCGCGCGCAGTGCGGGGCCGGCGAGGACCTGGCCGAGGCGGGCGTTGCTGCGGGTGCGGGGATCGAGGAGGGCGCGGTCGGGGGTGCGCCGGCTCCAGGCGTGGACGCCGGCCGTCGCCCGCGGTACCTGGGTCAATCCGATCAGACCGAAGTTCGGCTCCTCTTCGATGACGTCGTGGCCCAGGGCGGTCAGGGACTCGGCCAGCCGCAGGGTGGCGTTGCGGGCCTCGGGATGCAGCGGGGTGCGCGTGGCGGCGAAGGCGCTGCGCAGCGACAGTGCGATGCGCAGTCGGCCGGGGTCGCGGTGTGCGGCGGGCGCCATCGCGGTGGGCGCGGGCTGGTGGCGGTCGCTGGGGTGGTTGCCGGCGGCGGCGTCCAGGAGCAGTGCCGCGTCGGCCACGGTGCGGGCGAGTGTTCCGAACACCGTCAGTCCGTTGAAGGATTCGGGGTCGGGCCAGGTGGAGATCCGGCCGCGCTGCGGTTTGATGCCGACCAGGTGGGTCCATGCGGCGGGGATGCGGACGGAGCCCGCTCCGTCGGAGCCGAGGGCCGCGGCGACCAGGCCGGCCGCGACGGCGGCGGCCGACCCGCCGGATGAGCCGCCCGGGGTGTGTTCCTGATTCCACGGGTTGCGGGTGGCGCCGAACGCGGCTCCCTCGGTGAAGGGCCACTGCCCCAGCTCGGGGCTGTTGGTCTTGCCGACGATGATCGCTCCTGCGGCCCGCAGGCGGCGCACCGCCTCCGCGTCGGTGGTCTTGGCAGGGAAGTCACCGGCGCAACCGAAGGCGGTGGGCTCGCCCGCCACGTCGGTGTCGTCCTTGACGGCGATCGGGACGCCGAGCAGGGGCAGCCGGTGTCCGGCGGCGAGTTGCCGGTCGGCTGCGTCGGCTTCCGCCAGAGCGGCACTGGTGCGTACCCGGCGGAACGCGTTCAGGGTCGGCTGGGTCGCCTCGATGCGCGCGAGGGCCTCTTCGACGAGATCCCGGGAGGAGATGTGCCCGCCGTGCAGGGCTGCGCTCTGCGCCGCCAGGCTCGTGTGTGCGGAATCGGCCATCGTTGTGTCCCTTCGCCCTCCACTACCGTTCGTTCGAACGAACAGTAGTGGAGGATGACCCCCATGAACATCAACGGATCGACTGTTCTCCTCACCGGCGCCGGCGGCGGCATCGGCCATGCCCTGGCGAAGTCCCTGGCCGCCAAGGGTGCCCGTCTGGTCGTCACCGGCCGGCGCGCAGAACCGCTCAAGGAGCTCGAAGCGTCCCTGGGCGCACGGGTGGTGGTCGCGGACCTCAGCGACCGCGACGCGGTCGTGCGCCTGGCCGAGGAGGCCGGCCCCGTGGACATCCTCATCGCCAACGCCGCGCTGCCCGCCAGTGGCGCCCTGCTCGACTTCACCCCCGCCGAGATCGACCGCTCTTTGGACGTGAACCTGCGCGCGCCCGTGATGCTCTGCCGGTTGCTGGCGCCGCACATGGTGGCGGCCGGCCGCGGTCACCTCCTGCTGATCGGCTCGATATCGGGACGGACGGCGTCCCCCGCCACCTCGCTCTACAGCGCCGCGAAGTTCGGACTGCGCGGCTTCGCCCACGCTCTGCGGCAGGATCTGCACCAGACGGGCGTCGGTGTGTCCATCGTGCAGCCGGGATTCGTCCGCGGCGCGGGCATGTTCGCCGACACCGGTGCCACCCCGCCCGCCGGGGTGCGTACCGTCACGCCCGAACGTGTGGCCGCGGGTGCGATCAGCGCGCTCGAACGCGACCGGGCCGAAGTCAACGTCGCACCGGTCGAACTGCGGCTGGGCAGCGCCATCGGCAGCCTCTTCCCCTCACTGGGCGCCGCCGTCCAGCGCAGGGCCGCGCCCGAGTCGTTCGTCCGCCATATCACTCAGGCCCAGCGTCACAAGCGCTGAACTGCGCAGCGCCCTGGACCTGTTGCGGAACTCCGTCCGACCACCAGCCCCGCAGCGTGGGACGTTGGCGCAGGTGGGCGGCGCGTTCCGTCGCCGGCACAAGAAAGTTCCCGGCGACCGATGAGTTCGGTGGGGTGGTGCCGTCTACCTCTGTGACAGCACAACGGGTGCTTCCCCCAGAGGAGATCACGATGTCCCAGGCAGCCCTGCCCACCACGACCGCTACCGCTACCGCTACCGCCACCGACGAGTCCCGTGCGGCCGCTCCGGGACGTAAGGCCCGCATCGCGCTTCGGACGCTGCAGGTCGTGCTCGCGTTGTTCTTCATCGTCGCCAGCGGGCTGCCCAAGCTGTTCGCTGCGAGCGCCGCCGTCGAGAGCTTCGACAAGATCGGCTTCGGCGACTGGTACATGTACTTCGTCGGCGGCCTGGAGGTGGCCGGCGGGATCGCCCTGCTGATCCCGGTCCTGTCCAGCATCGCCGCGACCGCCTTCATCGGCCTGATGATCGGCGCGTTCATCACCACCGTGACCGCACTGGACGGCCAGTTCGCGGCCACACCACTGATACTGATCATCCCCTTCGCCCTGATCGCCTGGGCCCGCCGCCACCACAACGCGGAACTGGTCCAGTTGGTCCGCCGCCGGGTGTGAACTCCCCGCACGCAAGCCGTCGCAGCAGCCGCGCCCGCCGGGTCAGTTCCCCGGCGGGCGCCCGGCCGCGCACCGTCCGATTCAGCAGTCGGGGATGACGGTTCCGTTGTTGTCCTTGGCCACGTCGTTGCCCCACCGCGACAGGTAGTACGCCGAGACCCACTGACCCGCCGGCCCGACATCAGGATCCGTCCTCAACCACCAGTGGTTGAAGCTGCTCCCGCTCCGCATCTCACGCCCCCACACCTTGCAGAACACATAGTTCGTGCCCTGATACAGCGTGCCGGTACTCGCCGTACTGGTCGGCGACCCGTACACCGACGCGTTCGCGAACGTGTCCACCCAGAACCGGCCGCCACCAGGAGGCGGCACGGGCGAGCCACCGCCCGGCCCGTAGAGGCGGATGGCGCCGTAGTAGTCGCCGTGCGAGGACAGCGCGGACACCTGCACGTATCCGCCGGAGTAGGGTGCCTCGGCGATGTATCCCTGTCCTAGGTAGATCGCCACGTGGTGGATGGTGGACGGCGTGTTTCCGAAGAACACCAGGTCGCCCGGGAGCAAGGGGCCGGTTCCGTCGCCCCGGTAGAACCTGGCCACCGCGCGGGGGGAGGTCCACTGCGTGGTGGTCACGCCGTTGATGACGTCCGCTCCCACCGCGAGGTAGTAGGCGTAACGGACCATGCCGGAGCAGTCCAGGCCCTTGACATGGCAGTCGTTGGGAGCGCCGTTGGAAGCGTCGCAGATTCCGTACGACGGGCCCGGCTGTCCGCCGTGGCCCCCGCCCCACGAGTAGGGCGTGCCGATCTGGCCGCACGCGGCGTTGACCGCCGAGTTGGCTTGCGGGGCGGCGCCCGAGGACAGCACTGCGCAGACGGGTGCCGCATGGGCCGGCTCAGCTCCGGCGAAGAAGACGACGCAGGAGGCCAGCACGGCCAAGAGTGCGGCCAGGCGCAGGGCCGGGAGAACCCGGCGCGGTAAAGGGTCGACGCGCGTAGTCGCAGGACATCCTTCATCTCGTGTGCACAAGTGACAGCGGTGGACGGGGAGTTGGTGGCGGACATTGAACCACCGCGCCGCCGTCTCCGACAGGCTGGATGAAAGAACTTTCCGCAAGCCTCGAGTGCGTACCCGGAAGCTTCATGGCTCCCCCACGGGACACGCACAACAGGGCGCCCCCGGGCCACTCGAATCCCCGGGAACGGCCAGCGGCGCGGCGCTCCCGGCGCAGGGGCGACGGAGCGCAGGACGTCGGACGGCGAGTTCGACGGGGTCCAGGTTCTGGTACCGGAGGACTCGGGACAAAGGGCTCGTCCCCCACGCTTGCAGGAGGCGTACAGATCCCGTGCAGGCCTCACGCGGCCCGGCCCGGCTCGCAGGACCACCCCGCTGACCAGCGGCGATCCACGCCCGCATGTGCCATCGGGGTGACCGGCACCGTAAGGGGCAGTCTTCGTTCCTCCGCGAGCGAACGGCGGCGGACGTGGGAGGATGGCAGAGCGGAACATCGACCTCCGGGCGGTCTCCAGACCATGCACAGCGAGAGGCAAATGGACGGGCCGACGACTGGTGCGGACGGGGGCCAGAGCGCCGCGGGCGGCGAGGTGCTCTCGCCCGGCCTGCTGTTCATCCCCATCGCCACCGCGCTGATCCAGGACGACGGACGCATCATCCACTGGAGCGCCGACGCCGAGGTGCTGCTCGGCTACACCGCCCAGGAGGCCGTCGGCGCCTTCGCCTCCCACCTGCTGGTGGACGCGGAGGAGCAGCCGCACGTCCTGGACCTGTTCGCCGGGATTCTGGCCGGCGAGGCGTGGTCCGGGGTCTTCCCCGTGAAGCACCGCGACGGCCATTCGGTGAACCTGGAGTTCCGTACCCATCCCATTCCGACCCAGTCCGGTCGGCCCCTGGTCCTCGCCGTGGCGTCGGACGTCCGGGAGATCCGCCGCATCGAGTCCGACCTGGCCGTCCTCGACAGCTTCTTCACGCAGTCACCCGTGGGCATGGCCGTCTACGACACGGACCTGCGCTTCGTGCGGCTCAACGACGCCCTCGCCCGGATCAACGGCCTGCCCGCGGAGCAGCATCTGGGCCGGCGCCTGTCCGAGGTGCTGCCGGGGCTCAACGGCGCGGAGATCGAGGCGGTGATGCAGCAGGTGCTGGAGAGCGGCGAACCGGTCGTCGACGCCAGATCCCACGGCATCACCCCCGCGGACCCGTCGAGGGAGCGCGCGTGGTCGGCCTCGTACTTCCGGCTGGAGGAACGCAACGGCCGGATCCTCGGAGTCAGCTCCACGATCATTGAGGTCACCGAGCGCTTTCAGGCGGAGTCGCGGGCGGTCACGGCGCGCGAGCGGCTGGAAGTGCTCGTCGACGCCACCTCGCGGATCGGCACCACTCTCGACCTGGGACGCACCGCGCAGGAACTGGCCGACACCATGGTCCCCCGGCTGGCCGATGTCAGCGGCGTCTTCGTCCTCGAGAGCCTGCTCACCGGCCAGGACACGCAATCCTCGGCACCCGGCGGGGCGGAGCAGGTCCGCCGCCTGGCGATCGCCAGCTCCGACCCCGACTATCCGGTACGGGACCTGCCCGTCGGCGCGGTCCACCGGGTGCCGCGGGATTCGCCCTACGCCGAGGCGATGCAGACGCGCCGGACGGTCATCGTGCCCTCGGTGGATCTCCCCCCGCTCGCCCCGGCGGAGTCCGCCGAACGGGTCCACGCCTACCAGACCCGGGTGTCCCGGACGGTGCGGGTCACTCCACTGGTCGTACGCGGGACCGTCCTGGGCATGGTCGTGTACTCACGGAGCGGCGGACCGGAGGCGTTCGGCAAGGACGACATCACGCTGGGTGACGAACTCACTTCCCGGGCCGCGGTGGCCGTCGACAACGCCCTGCTCTACCGGCGCGAGCACGAGACGGGAGAGGCCCGGCAGCAGGCCCTGCGCGAGGCCAACGCGGCCCGGGAGCGGCTCGCGCTGATCAATGTCGCGTCCGCCCGCATCGGCACGACGCTGGACCTGACGCAGACAGCACGTGAACTGGCCGAGGTCGCCACTCCCACACTCGCCGACACGGTCGTGGTCGAGGTGGTGGACGCCCTGCTGCGCGGCGAGGAGGTCCCCGACCCGCCCAACCGGTCGGCGCTCCTGCGCCGCCTGGCGTTCCACACCATCGCCGACGCGGGCAGGGTGCCGGTGGCCCCGCTCGGCGACGTCCACCGGTTCCCTCCCAGCACTCCGTACGCCTGGAGCCTGGCGCACCGCCGGCCCGTCCTGGTGCCCCGAATGGACGAAGCGGGGCGGAGCTGGTTCGCCGAGGATCCCGTCAGGGACGCCGCGGCGCGCGAGCAGGGTCTGCGCGGCTTCATGGTGGTTCCGTTGATCGCACGCGGCGCGGTGGTCGGCGTGGTCTCGTTCTACCGGACCATCACCGCCCAGCCCTACGACGAGGACGACCTGGCACTGGCCGGGGAGCTGGCGGCCCGCGCCGCGGTATCGATCGACAACGCCCTGCTCTACACCCGTGAGCGCAACGCCTCCAAGGCCCGCCAGCAGGCGCTGGAGGACGCCCACATGGCGCAGGAGCGGCTGGCCCTGCTCAATGACGCCAGCTCCCGGATCGGGACCACTCTCGACCTGAAACGGACCGCGGAGGAACTGGTGGACCTGGTGATCCCGCGGTTCGCGGACTTCGCCACGGTCGACCTGCTCGAAAGCGTCGTCCAAGGCGGCGAGGAGCTGGGTGAGCAGACCCCGGCGCCGACCGACGGGACGGTCCTGCTGCGTGCCGTCGCGGTCGGCGAGGTCAACGGCGCGGGCATGATCGGGGCGGCCGACGAGGTCGGCGGGACCTCCTGGTCGGCCAAGCTCTACGCCGAGAGCCTGCGCACCGGTCGCTCCATCCTGGTCGCGCAGGTGGACGAGGCCGCCCTGCGCCGGATCGCGGCCCACCCCGACCGCGTCCAGCCGGGCCTCGACGCGGGCGTCCACTCGTATCTGATGGTGCCGCTGCTGGCCCGCGGTGTGGTCCTCGGCGGGGCCGAGTTCATCCGCCTGCGCAACCCGGAGCCCTTCACGGTGGCCGATGTGGCACTCGCCGAGGAGCTGGCGGCCCGTGCCGCGGTGTGCATCGACAACGCGCGGCTCTACCGGCGGGAACGTGACACCGCACTCACCCTCCAGCGCAGCCTGCTGCCGCAGGAAGTCCACCTCACACCGGGCCTGGAGATCGCCTACCGCTACCTGCCGAGCAGCGTCGTCAGCGAGGTCGGCGGCGACTGGTTCGACGTCGTGCCGCTGTCCTGCGGGCGGGTCGCCCTCATCGTCGGCGACGTGATGGGCCACGGCATCCGGGCCGCCGCCACCATGGGCCAGCTGCGCACCGCGGCCCGCACGCTGATCACCTTGGACATCTCCCCGGACCGGGTACTGCGGCGCCTGGACGAGACGGCCTCGGCGATCGGGGACGGGCAGTTCACCACCTGTGTGTGCGCGGTGTTCGACCCCGTCGACCGCAGCTGCGTCATCTCCTGCGCCGGCCATCCCCCACCCGTGGTGCAGGACCCGAACGGATCGACGCGGCTGATCGACCTGCCACCCGGCGCCCCGCTCGGCGTCGGCGGCGTGGCCTTCGAGAACGTGGAGCTCACCCTCCCCGAGGACGGTGTCCTGGTCCTCTACACCGACGGACTGATCGAACGGCGCGACCGGGACCTGGACGAGGGGATGCAGCTGCTGTCGCAGGCCGTGGCCGATCGCGGCCCCTCCCTGGAGGCGAGCTGCGACGCCGTGCTCGACGCGCTGTCGGCCCAGGACAGCGAGGACGACATCGCCATCATCATGGCGCGGGCGCTGCCGGTACATGACGACTGGATCGCCAGGCTGCCGCTGTCCGACGACATGTCCGTGGTGGGCGAGGCCCGTCAGTTCACCCGGGCCAGGCTGCTCTCCTGGGGGCTTCCGTCGCTCTCCGATATTTCCGAACTGCTGGTCAGCGAGCTCGTGAGCAATGCCCTGCTGCACACCGGCATGCCCACCGAGCTGCGGCTCTTCCGTGACCGGGTCCTCACACTCGAAGTGGCCGACACCGACAGCCAAGTGCCGCGGGTGCGCCCCGTGTCCGAGGAGGACGAGGGCGGCCGCGGTATGCACCTGGTCAATGAACTCGCCCACCGTTGGGGCAGCCGGGCCACCCGCCACGGCAAGGTGGTCTGGATCGAGTTGGAACTGCCCCTGGGGACCTCCACGTCCGGCGGCCCCTGACCTCGGCCGCCGGTGAACGCTCTCGCGCACGGGTGTCGGCATCGGGAGCGAAAGCCGGCCGGTGAGCGGGACCGACAAGATCTGGAAGTGTCGGCGTGTCCCCGGGCCCGAAAGCTATCGTGATCACGCGACGGGCTGCGGCGAGCGGCAGTGACCTGAGCGCAGCGCCCAAGAACGTCGCGAGGCGCGGTCCGTATCGAAGTCGAGGCATGGGGGTGCTGCGGTGGTGTCGAAACGGGTCAATGTCGTGGGAGCGGGGATCGTCGGTCTGAGCGTCGCGCACGATCTGGCCCTGCGCGGCCACGCCGTCACGGTCATCGCTGATCAGCGGGCGGAACAGAGCGTGTCCAGCGTCGCGGCGGCCGTCTGGTTTCCCTACCGCAGCGGGACCTCCCCGTCGCTCATGGGCTGGTTGCTTGCGGCCCGCGAGCGTTTCGAGCAGCTCTCCACCGACCGTGCCGCCGGTGTCGATCTGCGGGACGGCCTCGTGGTCGAGCGACAGGTCGGGGCGGACCGCTCATGGACCGATGCGGTCCCTGACCACCACGAGGCCGCGGCGGACGAACTGCCTCCCGGCGCGACGGCGGGGGTGCGGGCGACCGTGCCCGTCATCTCCATGCCGCGCTACCTTCCCTGGCTTCAGAAGCGCTGCACCGGCCTCGGGGTGACGTTCCTCGATCGCGAGGTCACTGCCGTGGAGGACGTTTCCGGCGATGCCGACCTGGTGGTCGTCGCCGCCGGAATGGGTTCCGCTGCCCTCCTCGACGACGCTTCGATGTATCCCGTCCAAGGGCAGATCGTCCGCCTGGCCAACCCGGGGATCACCCAGTGGATCACCGATACCGACCACCCCGAGGGCCTCACCTACATCGTTCCCCGTCGTGACGACATCGTCTGCGGCGGCGTGGCGCAGGTCGGCTCATGGGCCACGGAACCCGTGGCCGAGATCGAGCAGGCGATCCTTCGCCGCGTGGTCTCCCTCATGCCCGCACTGGCCGATCTGCCCGTGCTCTCGCGCGCCACGGGGCTCCGCCCGGCTCGCGACACCATCCGCCTGGAACACGTCAGCGGATTCCCCGTGCCCGTGATCGCCTGCTACGGCCATGGCGGTGCGGGTGTCACCTTGTCGTGGGGCTGCGCCGAGGCCGTCGCGGACCTCGCCGAGCACATCTGACTCACCTGCTTGCGCGCCCGTCCTCATCGGGGCGATCCGCCCGTGCAGGCGAAGAGGGCGCGAGTGTTATTCAATGGGTGTGCGTAGGGGATCTCGTGGCTTCACCGCACGAGGGACTCGAGTGCGCCTCCGGTCAGGTGCCGGGGTCGGCGAGCGAGCTGAGAGAGCCGCATGGACTCCACATCATCCCCCTCGTCCTCGTCGCCGTTCGAGCAGGTCAGCCGCGCCCTGGGTGACTACATTCCGCAGGATGCACCGGCGGCGGCAACCGATCCTGCCGCCCCGCAGAACGGCCGCTCCGCTCCACGACCCACCAGCGGTGACCGTGCGAACACCAGCCACGAGCAGATCCTCGGCGCCGTCAACCTCGACGGGGACCTGAGAATTACCCGCTGCAACCTGGACGCCCCCGCCTTCGAGGGGCTGGGCGTCACCGTCGGATCGGCGTTCGCCGATCTGCTGCCTCCCGGCGACATCCCGACGGTCACCCGCCGGTTGCGGCAGGTCATCGACACCGGAGAGGCGCACGTCGCCCGGGTCCAGCGCCTGCGGCGGGACGACGGGTCGGAACTGGTCGTCTCCATGAGCATCCTGCCCGCCGCGGCGCCCCAGGAGGGCCTGACCGTCTCCCTGATCGCCATGGCCAGGAGGCTGCATCTGTACGCTTCCGAAACCGCGATCGGGACGTCGCTGGACATCGGCGAGACGGCGCAGTCCCTGGCCCAGTCCCTGCTGGTGTGGGGAGACGTAGCCGCCGTCGATCTCGACTACGCCGTATGGACGGGTGAGGCCGTCACCGAGCAGGCGCAGGGACGCATCCGGCTGCGGCGGGCGGCTCTGATGCCGGACCGGGCGTGGCCCGATGGCTATCTGACCCCCGGCGACAACCTTCCCAACGAGGCGAGCCGTCTGCTGTCCCTCGCGACCAGGCGTGACGACGCGGCGCAGGCCCTCGTCATTCCCGACCGGGCGGCGATCGAAAGGGCGCTGGGCGATCCGCGTCTGGTGCGTGCCCTGGTCCCCGTCGACCGGCCGGCGAGTGTGGCGTGCATGCCGCTGGTCCTGGAGGCTGCGGATGGCGCACGGCCCGTCGTGCTGGGCGTGGCGGAAGTCTGGCGGCGGCCGGACCGTCCCTTCCACGACAGCGAATTGCTCGACCTGCAGGAACTGGTGGCCAAAACCGCCCACCACGTGGATCTGGCCCGCCAGCACCAGCGCGAGCACGCCCAGGTACTGGCGCTGCAGCGCCGGCTGCTGCCGCGCGCCGGCAGCGACACCATCGAGGTCGCCAGCGTCTACCAGCCCACCACCCCCGACAGCGCGGGCGTCGGCGGTGACTGGGTGAACAGCTTTCCCCTGCCGGACGGCCGTACCGCACTGGTGGTCGGTGACGTGGTCGGACACGGCCTGGGGGCCGCGGCCGCGATGGGCCAGTTGAGCATGGAGGCGCGGGCGCTGCTGTCGGCGGGGCTGGCGCCCGATGAGGTGCTGGCGCATCTGGACGAGACCGTCACGCTCCTGGACGACGCGGAGGCCGGCCTGGCGGCCGGTTACAGCGCGCTCGGGTCGACCTGCTGCATCGCGGTCTACGATCCGGTCAGCCACCAGGTGGTCACCTCCAGCGCGGGCCACCTCCCGCCGATCCTCGTCCTGCCCGACGGATCCGCCAAGGCTCTCGCGACGCACGCCCACCCCGGCCTGGGCACCGCTTTCGCTCTGCGCGAGCCGTTCGACGTGCACACCTTCGCCGCGCCTCCCGGGTCATTGCTGGCCCTGTACACCGACGGTCTGGTGGAGGATCCGGCGGTCTCGATCGACGAGGGCATCGACCGGCTGACGGGCGCGGTGGGCAAGGTCCATCCTTGGGACGATCTGCAGCAGGCCGCGCGGGGTCTGGTCGTCCAGTTCGCCTCGCGAAGCCGCCTGCGCGACGACGTGACCCTGTTGCTCGCCCGCATGGTCGGGCGTCGCAAGCGGGACACCGCGGCCTGGCACCTGCCGGCGCGCGACGACGCCGCCGCGCGGGCCCGCACGCTGGCCTCCGCCGTCCTACGGGAATGGCACGCCAAGACCGACCCGCGCGACAACGCGCTGCTGGTGATCAGTGAGCTGGTCACCAATGCCGTCCACTTCGCCACCGGGCCCGTCACGGTGCGGCTGATCAAAACGTCTCACGGCCTGCTGTGTGAGGTCGGTGACACCGGCAACGGCCGGCCGCGGCTGAGCCGCAGTGGCCTGCTCGACGACAGCGGGCGCGGCCTGCACGTCGTCCACAAGCTCACCACGCGCTGGGGCGTGCGCTGGACCGACACCGGCAAGGTCGTCTGGGCGGAGGTCGCCACCTAGCCGGACCGGACGAGCGGGGTTACAGCCACTCCCCCTCCACGGCCGTGGCCGTGAGACCCGGCGCCGCCGCGAACAGCACCGTACGGCTGCCCGCCTCCTGGCCGGCGTCGTGCGCGCGTCGCAGGATGTCGAACACGGCCGCACCGCCGCGGTTGCCGCTGGCGTAGCTGTCGCGGCTGTAGGCCAGAACCTCGGTCGGCCACCCGTCGGGCATCGTCTGCTCCATGTACTCCAGCACGCGGGTCCCGCCCGGGTGTGCGAGCAGCAGATCGGGATGCCAGGGAGTGGCGTCGTTCTGGTGGCGGTGGCGAAGCCACTCCCACATCGCGGTGACCGTGGCCTGGACGGCCCGCGGCCCGCGCCGGTCCATGACGAAATGCGTGCCGTCGGCACGGGTGTCCAGTCGGTGCAGGTCCCGGGTGCCGGGCAGGGTGTGGTGCCAGGCCGCGTCGAGCCGCAGCACCGACTGCGGCCGGGGGCGGCCGGTGACCACCGTGGCGACGGCGGTGTCCGCGAACAGCAGTCGAACGATCAAGGACTCCAGCGTGTCGTCCGCGGGCTGGTAGGTGGTGCTCAGCGCCTCCGCTATCACGACCAGGACCACCCGGTCGGGGTCCGCGGCGACCAGGTCGGCCGCCAGCGCAAGGGAGCGGGTCCCCGCGATGCACGCCCACTGCGTGGCCGGCAGGAGCAGCACGTCATCGCGGAGGGACAGCCGGTCGGCCAGCGCTATGTCCAGTCCCGGCAAGGCCGGGGTGGTCGAGTTGCTGGTGATCAGGCAGTCGACGTCGGAGACGTCCAGCCCTGCGATCTGCAGTGCCCCGCGCGCTGCCCGCTCCCCGTACGCCTGCACGGCCTCCCATGCGGGCGCGGTGCGCTCCTGCACGGTCTGCGGCGCCGGTATCGCCTCGAGTGCGGTGATCGCGCGGTCCACTTCCTGCTCGGTGAAGCCGTCGCGGATCAGTGCCTCGCGAGCCGGTGCGATGCCCGGAGTCCGCAGGCCGCTCCCGTCGCTCGCCGCGACGGCGGTGGCCAACGGCAGCATCCATCCGCGCGAAGCGATGCCCGTACTGGCCGCGATGCCGTCGATCCGCGGCAGCCATGGCGCGTCGGGGTGTCGGTCGCGCACTTCCGCCAGGATCTGGCTGGTCTCCACCGCGTGTTCGCCGTGGATCACCGCAGGGGGGCACAGATAAGCGGTCACAGTACGCACCTTTCGTCGCAGGACGTTCGAATGCTACGAAGCCTATGAAATGGGTCACTTCGTGAGTTGATCGTCAAGTAAGTGGCATTGCACTCCACTTCAGAATTTATATACCTTTTTCGGACAGATTGGTCTGTGAGATGCCTCTCTGTGATCCACGCCACTTCGAGAACTCAAGATCGCCCGAGTGCAGAGACCGACCACGCCGGCTCCGGCCGGCCACTCTGCGGGGCTTCCCGGATGCCGGCGTCCCGGGCGGCCCATCGGGCAGGCCCAGCAGCCTTGTTGCCGCAGAAGAGCGACTCTTCCGTCGCGCCACGCAGCGATGCGCCGCCTGACATCCGGCTACCCCGCGTGAGGTGACGACACGTCAGCACTGCTGCGGAACGTGCCGAGCCGCCCACCGCTGTGGTCAACGGCACCCACAACGAACGCCTCCTGGCGCCCCGATCCCTGACCGTCACTGCTGCCTACCGGCGGGACGGCCGCCATGAGAGGTCCACAGGCCCTCTACAAGAGGCCCTCGGATCATGCGGAGTTGGCGTCGCTGAGCGCTGCGCGTACCAATGCGAGGTCGCGGGCTGGCAGGGCGAGATCCCAGTATCGATCCGCCGCTCCCACAGACAGCAGCCGGAACACGTCACGCTTGATGGTCCGACCACCGCGCCCCACCACGGGTCCCGCCCCGTGCACGTTGAATGGACCCGTCAGCGGAACCCCTTGGGCGGACGGGCCGAAGAGCCGGGCCGGCCGCCACACCGCGGGCACCGGAGCCTCAGGCTCGAAGACCAGCATCCCCCGCCGGAACGTCCGCCCTCCCGAACAAAGGCCCCCGCGAGCTGCGATCACACCATGCGCTCCGCCCTCCACCAGCGCGGTGAGAACAACTGCACGCCGACGACATCCCTTCCGGGACCGCCAAGGTGATGCGCATCACTCGCCAGGTGGCTACGGTCGGGCATGCGCGATCATGACCGGAATGGACGCCCGATTCCTTGGTATCGCCGATCTGGTCGAAACCCCGTCCGTGGCGGTCGTGGTCGACGTCATGCGTGCTTTCACGGTCGCCGCCTGGGCCTTTGCCCAAGGGGCAGAAAAGATCGTTCTTGCTGTGTCGCTGGATGAGGCCCTGGCGCTCAAGGCTCGCCATCCGGAGTGGGTGGCACTCAAGGACGGTCCGCCCGCGCCCGGGTTCGACGCCGTCAACTCGCCGGGTCTGTTGCGTTCCATCGACCTTCGCGGACGGACAGTTGTGCAGAAGACCACGGCGGGGACAGTCGGCGCCCTTGCGGTCAAGGAGGCGCCGCTGGTGCTGTGCGCCGGCTTCGTGGTGGCGGAGGCAACGGCTCGGCTCTTGCGGACACGCAAGAGCGGCAGTGTCACGTTCGTCGTCACTGGCGAGGACGGACAGGCCGAGGAAGATCTGGCGTGCGCTCAGTACATCGCTCGCCGAGCCACCGGAGCCGGGACGGATGCTGCTGGGTTCCTTCGCCGCGCTGCCACGTCTCGCGCCGCCGCCGAGTTGGCGCAGGGGGTACGTCAAGGAGTCCATCCCGATGACGTTGCCCTCTGTCTGGAGCTCGACCGGTTCCCCTTCGCCATGGTGGCGGCCTTGGAGGACTCACTCATGGTCCTGCGGCCGCGCGCCATGCCCTCACTGAACGACGAAGACGCACCGACCTGATCGCCGGCACGGGAGAACTCCCACCCTCAAGTGGCCGTTCGACCGCTGGTCCGTGCCACCGGACGTGCAGGTGCACCGGTCACTTCGAAGTGACCGGTGCACCTGCACGGCGAACCCGCCGAGCCGACGGTGTCCCGCACAGGGTCGCGGGAATGGTGCACATCGAAGCCCACCACCGCCGGGGGTGGAGCCGCGCGGTTCGCCCGGCCGGGCCTGGCGGTCCGGCGCGGGCGACGGCGTCAGCGCGTCAGCGCGTCAGCGCGTCAGGTGAACGTGCAGCCGATGGACCCGATCGGGAGGTTGTTGCCGGTCGAGTTGGCCGTGAAGCCGAAGGTGGTGATGCCGTCCGGTGGGATCGTGCCGTTCCAGGCGGCGTTGCTCACGCTTACGGTGCCGCCGCTGGTGGACTGGGTGCCGTTCCACAGGTTGGTGATCTGCGTTCCGGTACCGGGTGTCCAGGTCGCCTTCCAGTAGCGGCCCGACGGCGAGGTGCCGTGGTTCATCACCGTGACCTGTCCCTGGAAACCGCCGCTCCAGGCGTTGGTGACCGCGTACATGGCCATGCAGGAGCCGGGATCCCCAGGGGGCGTGGACGGCGGAGTCGACGGCGGAGTGGTCGGCGGCTGGGAGGTGCCGCTGCCGTGGATGCCGGTCACCTCGCCGTGGCCGCCGTCGAAGGCGATGTCGGAGCAGGAGAAGAAGTTCTCGTTGCTGTCCGAACGGACCCACTGCATGAAGACCAGCGCGTTGCCCGTGCGGTTCGAAGGCAGTGCCAGGTCCCAGTAGTAATGGCCACCGTCGGTACCCGGTGAACCGACCGCGGGCGGATTGGTACTGCTGCTGACCTGTTCCAGGTCGGCCCAGGCCAGCGGGGTGGTCGGTGACCAGCCCTGCTTGGTCACGTACACCCTGAAGGTGCCCGGGTGCGCGGCCCAGTTGCTGTACTGCACCTGGATCGTGGAACCCGACGTCAGGTGCGTCCGGGGCCAGTCGTCGCGGGCCGCGTTGTAGGCGGCGAAATCGTACGGCGACTTGTTGCCGGCACTGCAGAGCGTCCCGTCGGGCACGTATCCCTGACCGCGGCCGCCCGCGTTGGAGTCGAGGACCGCGAACCAGTTGTACAGGGACGTCGAGCCGCTCTGGGCGATCGCCGCGATACAGGCCGGGTTGGTGGGGGTGAGCGCGCCCGTGGAGCTCAAGGCGTCCTCGTGGCACAGATACGTACGAGAGCCGGGCATCATCGCGACGCCGTGCGCCTGCGCGGAACTCTGGCCGAGGATGACGAGGCCCACGGCCGAGAGCAGCAGGGCGAGGGCGGCGACTAAGGGGAGTTTCCTGATTCTCTTCAAAGTGTGCCCTTTCCGGAAACGTCCCCGGGGCAATGGCCTGCCGAAGCCGGGCCACCGGGGACGGTGTGGGGGAAACCGGTCCAATGGTGGGAGCGCTCCCATTAGCCCGCGAAGCTAACAGCGGATCAGCTGTCTGTAAACACCTACGGACGACACCGTTCCCGCCCGATAATCCCGCCACCGGCCGGCCCGCTTCGCGATCCGCTCCGGCGGCAACGCTCGATGTCGGCCAAGGGCATACGGTCGCCCATGGCTCACATCGCCAGCCCTCTATCCGCGTCGGCCAGGCCGGTGTACCGTCTCGGGCCGAGACATGGGAGCGCTCCCATTCCTCATTTCCCCCACATGCAAGACTTCGCACCGGCTCGGGAGGAAGACGTTGAGACGTCTTATAGCTTTGCTGGCCATCTGCGCGACGGCCCTCGGACTCATGGCGTTGTTCAGCCCGGAGGCGTCGGCCGCCCCCGGCTGCCGGGTCGATTACACGGTCACCAACCAGTGGTCGGGAGGGTTCCAAGCCGGGGTGAAGGTCACCAACCTGGGTGACCCCATCAGCGGCTGGACGTTGCGTTTCGCAATGCCGGACGCGGGCCAGAAGGTCGTCCAAGGCTGGAACGCCACCTGGTCCCAGTCCGGGCCCACGGTCACCGTCGCCGCCGTTGACTGGAACCGTACGCTGGCCACCGGCGGGACTGCCGACACGGGTTTCACCGGCTCTTTCACAGGCGCCAACCCGAAGCCTGCGGCGTTCACCGTCAACGGGGTCGCCTGCACTGGCTCCGTGGGCGAGCCGACTCCGACGCCCACGCCGACCCCAAGCCCGACCCCAACCCCGACACCGACGGCGTCCGACCCGGGCGGCAGCGGCACCCCTGTGGGCATCAACGGACAACTCCAGGTCTGTGGCGTCCACCTGTGCAACCAGTACAACCGCCCCGTACAACTGCGCGGTATGAGTACGCACGGCCTCCAGTGGTTCAGCCAGTGCAACAACGCCACGTCACTCGACGCACTCGCCAAGGACTGGAAGTCGGACCTGCTGCGCATCGCCATGTACGTGCAGGAGAACGGATACGAGACGGATCCGGCGGGATTCACCGGTCGCGTGAACAACCTCGTGGACCTGGCCGAGGCCCGGGGTATGTACGCCCTGATCGATTTCCACACCCTGACCCCGGGTGACCCGAACTACAACCTGGCCCGCGCGAAGACGTTCTTCGCCTCCGTCGCCGCCCGCAACGCCAACAAGAAGAACGTGATCTACGAGATAGCCAACGAGCCCAATGGTGTGAGTTGGGCAGCCATCAAGAGCTACGCCGAGCAGGTCATCCCGGTCATCCGCGCGGCCGATCCGGACGCGGTCGTCATCGTCGGCACCCGCGGCTGGTCCTCCCTCGGGGTCTCGGACGGCTCCAGTGAAAGTGAGATCATCAACGCCCCCGTGAACGCCGCCAACATCATGTACGCGTTCCATTTCTACGCTGCCAGCCACAAGGACAACTATCGTGCCGCCGTGAGCCGAGCGGCATCTCATCTGCCGCTCTTCGTCACGGAGTTCGGCACCGTGAGTGCCAGCGGCGGCGGTGCGATGGACCGGGCGAGCACCACGGCCTGGCTGGACCTGCTCGATCAGTTGGACATCAGCTATGCCAACTGGACCTTCTCGGACGCCTCCGAGAGCAGCGCGGCCCTGCGGCCGGGAACCTGCGGTGGCAGCGACTACGGCAGCAGTGGTGTGCTGACCGAGTCGGGAGCGCTCATCAAGAGCCGGATCAGCACCGCGGACAACTTCCCCACCAGTTGACCGCTCCCCTGTCGACGGGGCTCCGGCCGGCCCGGAGCCCCGTCCCACTCGCGACCGTGCCCGGGCTACCACCCTCGTACTGGTCGAGGAGGTCGCCGACGCCGGTTGGGCTGGCCACTGGACCTGTCTGGTCGAAGGTCATCGCAGAGATCCAGTGAGGGCTTCTTCAACCGCTGCCGCCTTCTCGACATCGGTCAGGGCATCCCACTGAGAGTGTGTGGCTTCGTGAACCTCTCTCTCGGTCCATGGAGTTGGTGTCTCGTGGACCAGTACGGTCTGCTCTGATGCGCATTCCGGGCACTGCTGGCCATGGTGGAACGCGAAGTGGGAGCCCTGGCTGTCGGGGTCGAAGGCCCTGACGACGACCTTGCGGACCAGTTCGCCCAATTCCGGCGCGGTCAGGTTCTTGACGCGCGGATCTGCGGTGACCAATGCCGAGATCGCTGAGTAGGCAGGGTCGAAGGCGCCCAGGAGGGCACCTTCACGACTCGGCGAGACGCCGAGGAAGCTGCTCCGTGGAAGAAGCTGAGATCCGCCCCGGGCAGGGTGAAGCGCTGCGTGCAGGAATGGCAGCAGTAGACCCACTCGGTGTATCTCATGGTGTCATCATGCCGTTGCGAAGCAGGCCCCCGTGGCCAGGCATCTATTCCGGTGCTCTCCGAGAACCAGTGCACTGGATGTCGGCGTACGGGTGAACGCGCTCAGGCACGTACAGGTGAACGTGCCCAGTCTCGCCGAACCCGGGCGGGTCTCCACGGAACTTCGACAGGCATCAGGGGCGCCAGGGTTGTGGCAGGCTTCCATCCCGAACCAACTGAGAGGAGGGACGATGCTGTCAAGCGGCGCGGTGTCAGCGGACGATGCGGACTGGGACCAGGACGAGCACCTGCGGTTCGCTCGTTACCGGAGGGCGTTCGACGAGGTGGCCCCGGCGGATACTGTTGCCCTGATCGCCCGAGTACTCACCGATCCCGATAGGGGGATGGCGAGCAGTGCCGTCTGCGAGTACCTCGACAGGCGAGCCGGTGAACTGCTCACGAATCCCGGCTATCCCTCCTGGTGCCTGGAGATGACTGGCCCTGTTGCAGTGGACGACTTCTCCACACGGCGCCTCAATGAGTGGACTCTGCTGCGGGCGATGACCTTGAGCGAGCCGTGGGACGCCGAGAACCTGCTCGCGGCCTCCAACTGGCTACAGCTCCACGCCGCTGAGAAGTCCTCAGCTATGACCGTTCTGGAAGTTCTGGCCGAGAGTGGCCATACCCGCCGCATCCGCAACATCGCCAAGTCCCGCCTGTCCGCTACCCAGCGGTCGATGCCAACCAAAGCGGAACGCTGAGCCGCTGACCCTTCAGCGCGAGCAGGCGCAAAGGGCCCGACACTCCACCGACGGCGGGCTTCCGTACCAGCTGCTGAGTGCGTTTATCGCTACAGGGCTGAGCACTTCAAGACGCACGCCGACACTGGATCCAACGCTGACGCCCAGGTAGGAGGCGGCCAGGCGATTCAGGCGTCGCGCCCGACGCTGCGGGTCCAGACGGGGAAAGGGGGCGGGGTGTACTCGTCCTCCGACAGGCTCGGGTCGCCAGGCTCGACATTCGAGAGGCATGTCCACGGCATCAGGCCAGGCGCGTCATCGTTGAGGAATCCGGCTATGACCGGGTCGAGAGTCTCGGTCAGCGCGTAGGTGCCACCGAACGGGAGGGATTCCGGGTGCTGGGAGGAGGTTGAACAGCGCAGTTGCCCGGCCTGCTCGTCGTGCCAGACGTAGAACGTCGCGGTTCCTTGGAAGCCGAGGGCCTGGATACGGTCGCGCAACGCCGCTGCGGCGCCTTCGAAGGCGGCCGCCACCTGCTCCACCGACAGCGCCGCCCGTTCCTCGGCATCGGCGCCCAGATGCCAGGTATTACTCTGCGACTCTGCCACTCGATCGTCCGGGTCCAGGACCAGGGGATCGTCCGCGACTTCGGCGATGAACTTCAATAGCGTCGGCTCAGTGTGCACCACAATAGGTGGTCATCCCACCCGAGTCGTCGTGGGTGATGTACGTGCCGGTGGGCGGAGTAACGGTCGCGCGGTTCGGTCCTCGTTCCCAGGTCACGGTGCCATTGGGGTTCTTGATGAGGTACGTGAACTCTTCCGGGGTGCTGGCCGCGAGCAGGACCGTGCCGTTCCAGCCGGGGTAGTTGGCCGAGGACAGCGGCACGGCCTTGTCGGGATTCCGTGAGCCGAGCTCGGGCGTACTGCCCACGACGTGGACGTTCTGTCCCCAGTAGGTGGTGGTCGTGCCGTTGAACGTGGCCACGACGGTGGATCGGCTCGCGGAACGGGTGGTGGCCGTGGCCGGCGAAGCGGCCGAAGCGACGAAGGACAGCGCCGCGAGAATGAGGCTCGCGATCAACAGCTGAAGGCAAAGCGGCCGGATCTGCGGGGTAGTTCATACGGTGAGCTCCTTCGATGAGCTGACGGGACGACTGGGTGATGACTCTCGGGTGCCGCTGCCGGGGCGCTGCCTGTGGCGGCGCGGGGAGACGTCACGGTGACTGCGGCGGGAGCACCGTAGCCGCTCACGATCACTCTTGCGCAAGAATATGAAAGAGATTTCAGACAACTCCGAATCCTCCGCCGCTTGCGCTGCGTTTCGCCCACATTGACCCGCTCGAACATGATGCGGGATTTGCGATGAACGAGAGGCGTGGTACGCGCCCTCGTGCTATGACGGCGCAGCACCTGGCCTGCCACCTGCTCTCATGGGAAGGGGCGAACGCAATGCCCCGGCGTGGTTCCCTGCACTGCTGGGCCTCCTCGTCATCAGCGCGGCCTTGCGCAAGTTGGCGAAAACTCATGCAGCCACAACTCGCTGACCCTACGCTCGGGTTCTGGTTGCTCACCTCTTCACGTAAGGAGCTCGCATGCGGACCTCGTGGCGTTCGATAGCGCCGACGCTTGCCCTGGGCCTGCTGACGTTCACCCTGGGCCCCACCCCGCCCGCTCAGGCGCTCGACCCGGCCGCCGACACCGCCACCGCCGACGGGCAAGCGCCGACGTGCGTCGAGTTCTTTCCCAGCTGGCGCTACACCTTCGTGGCCAACCACTGCACGGACCAGCAGAACCTCACCGTGCTGTACCGCGACCACACCGACGTCGGGTGCCGCCTCGTCGCGCCCGGTGACACCGCGACGTTCCCCGGGTACGGGGTCCAGGGCAACGAGGTCGTGGGCATAGCCTTGTGCGCCGGCCCCGATACGGCGCGATAGGCCGACGACGGAGTCCCGCTCGAGCGCCGTAGCGGATTGCAGGTGATTCCAGGAGACGTACTGATCACATCGATCAGGAGTCGGGCCTGCCGGTCAGTTTCCTTTCCCAGAAGACTTCATCGCGCCAGGCGCCGTCGGCGTAGAAGTGGTCATGGGCGATGCCCCAGGAACTGAATCCGTGCTTGCGGAGGATCGCCTGAGACGCGACGTTCTCCAGTTGGGTGTGCGCCTCCAGCCGATGCAGCTTCAGCTCGACCTCGGCGATCCGCAGCGCGAGGCCGACAGCCCGGCTCGTGTGCCCGACTCCCTGGTAGAGGGACGAGACCCAGTAGCCCAGATATCCCTTCTGGAACGGGCCGCGCAGGATCGAGCTGATGCCGACTTGCCCGATGACGGTCTCGCCGGACACGACAACGCCGGGCCATGCGAGCCCGTCGCTGTGAGAGGCCAAAAGGGACTCGATGACCGAGGCTTGCCCGTCGGGCGTGTAGAACTCCGCGGACCTCGCGGGCAGCCAACGCGCATACGCCTGCCGGTCCCGGGAGAGCAGGCCGGCGAGTGCGGGGCCGTCGGAGGGATGGATCAAGCGAATCAGCGTGGAGTTCACGGGCGTTCTGGTGCCTTGTCAACTGCGGAGTCGGTGGGTTGCGCGGGAGTCTACCCGGCCGAACACCTGGTGCTGGTCCCGCAGAACGGCCAGATCATCGACCACCGGCACCACCGTTGCCCGCGAACGCGATTGCGGATGCGGATGCGGATGCGGATGCGGATGCGGCAGTCCGCCGGCCCGACCGGCGATCCGCCACCGAGGAGCCGCGCCCTCACACGGCCGAGCAGAGACGCCTCCCGGTTCGCCACGGATCCGACGACGGAATTTCGGCAGGGTCCGAGATCGGAGTGCCTTGACAGGACAAGTAGTTAGCCGCCATATTATCTACATGGCAAGGCATGGTGGTGACGACGAGGTACCCACGCTGGATCAGGCCAGGCGACAGGTCGAGCATTACGGTCTGGAGGTCGATCCGCAGGCGGTGCTGGTCGCGGTGCGGCTGATCTCGGCGGGCGCGAGGGTCGGCCGGGCGGCCGAGGCGCACTTCGCCAGGTTCGGCCTGTCGACCGGGCGCTACCGCCTGCTCGCCGACCTCGAAGACCACGGCGGGGAGAAATCCCCCTCGCGGCTCGCGGATGACCTCGGCGTCTCCAGGGCCACGGTCACAGGCCTGCTGGACGGCCTGGAGCGTGAGGGCCTGATCACTCGCCGCCCGTCCACGGAGGATGGCCGGGGCACGGTAACCGGCCTCACCGCGCGCGGGGCACAGCGCCTGCGCGAGATGGCGTCCGATCATTTCGGGCGGCTCGAGGCGATGGTGAGCGGGCTGTCCGTCGAGGAGCGTGCGGTGTTCCTGGATCTGCTCGCCCGTGTCGTGCGCGGCAGCACGGCCCTGGCCGCCGACTGACCCGACTCCCAGTCGGCGCGGCCCCGCCCCCGGGCAGGGCCCTTTTTACGGGGTCATAGTTAGCTGCCTAATTACCTTGTCGGATCATGCCTCCCGCTCCCGCCGCCACCTTTCGCTTCCCTCACACGCACGAGAAAGAGGCCAACATGCCCGCCACGAAAGACAGAACAAGCCGAAAGCAGGCAGCCTCCCGGCCATCCCGCCCCTTCACCCTCTGGCGCGAGGTGCTGGCCGCCTACGTCGCCCCCGCGTTGATGGCCGGCATCCCCGGAGTTGTCACCGAGCAGCAGGACTTGGCCGTGGCCGCCTGCACGTCCATCGCCGGCACGTCCGCCGTGGTGGCGTTCCTGGTCGGCACCTGGCTGCGGCACGGCGGTCAACCCCGGCGGTGGACCGCCACCATGCCGCGCCTTGCGCTGACCGCCGCACTCGTCATCATCGCCGCCGGCACGGCAGCCCTGCTCGGGTGGTTCACCGCCCAATGGCTGCCCGCCCACACCGCAATCCCCACCACCGCGTGGCTGGAACGCCTGCGCATCGACCTGCCCGTCTCCGCAGCCCTCGCCACCACCATCGTCACCCTGCGCTGGCGCAGCGCCACGGCATCCGCGACATAGCCCAGCCCACGAGACCAAGCCCTACCAAGCCCCCGCCGCCCGCAAGACCAAGGAATGAGCACACGATGATCGTTGTCATGGGAGCGACCGGAGCAACCGGCACCGCCCTGCTCCACAGCCTCCTCACCCTCGGCACACCCGTTCGCGCACTGACCCGCGCCCCGCTCAGGCCGATCCCCGGCATATCCGGCACACCCCGACCGCCCGTCGAGGTCCAGTACGCCGACGCCACCGACCCGCAATCCCTGCGCATCGCCTTCAAGGGCGCCAACCAGCTCTTCCTCGCCATGGCCAACAGCCCGGCGCAGGTCGAACTCGAAACCCGCGTCATCGACATCGCCGCCCACACCGGCATCGAGCACATCGTCAAGATCTCGGCACCCGCCGCCGAGCCCGACTCCCCGGTCGCCGTCTCCCGCGGGCACCACCTCATTGAGGAACACCTGCGCGCCAGCGGCCTCACCCACACCATCCTGCGCCCCTACGCGTTCATGCAGAATCTCCTGCGCCTGGCCCCCACGGTCGGCCAGGGCATCATCCTCGGCACCACGGGCGACGCGCCCTGCAACTACATCGACTGCCGAGACATCGGCGAGGTTGCCGCCGCCGCCCTCACCCGGCCCGACATCGCCGGCGGGACCTACACCCTGACCGGACCGGAAGCCGTCTCCTACCCCGCACTCGCCGCACGGCTGACAACCCTGACCGGCAGAGAGATTCGCTACGTCAACCTCACCTCGGACGAGCTGCGCGACAACCTCATCCGCAATGCCCACATGCCCATCTGGCTCGCCGACCACGTAGCGGAGATCCAGCAACTCGCCGTGTCCCGACCCGAAACTCCCACCACCACCGTCCTCGACGTCCTCGGCCGCCCGCCGCGCACCCTTGACGCCTTCCTGCACGAACACCACGCTCACTTCCGCCGATAGGACGCCCTCCCAAGCCCGGTCACCACCTTGCGAACCGCCCGCCGCGTAGGGCAGATGATCCGTCATCTGCTCGGCGGCGGGCGTAGCGGGTGCAGTCGAAACCGTTGAGGAGCGATCACTCGTTTCGCTCGCCCCGCAATGTGGGTGCTGCATCGAGTACGCGTTGGGCCTTGACGAGGGGCCTGGGAAGCCCGGCTGCCGACCGCACCACTCGCCCTGGTGTCCTCTCCGCCGATCGGCCCTGGTCGCTCCCTCAGCGCCCCGCCGGCATGCGTCCCCATGGCTCTCACCCGTCGGGGTCTGCTCGATCACAGCCAGGTCGTGGCCAGCCAGATCACCACCGCCGACGTCGTGATGAGCCCGATGTTGAGGGTGATCTGGCGGTCTTCGCCGGTCAGGTGGACGGCGATCGCCCCGATCTGCAGGAGCACGAACCCGATGGCCGCAGCCAGTGCCAGCCAGGGCGCGATACCGGTCAGTGGCGGCAGGATCAGCCCGGCCGCGCCGAGAATCTCGACCATCCCCAGCGCCCTGACCGCGGGCAGAGGCATGCGGTCGACCCAGGCCATCATCGGGCGTAGTTGCTCGCGGCTGCGGATGGATTTCATCGCGCCGGCATAGAGGTAGAAAGCGGCGAGCAGTCCAGCGACGGCCCAATAGGCGATGTTCATAGTTCCCATCCACGGTCACCAATTGCGGGTGACCGGTCGATTCCTGGGCCAGGGCGGCCCGTGGGTGAAAGGTGGCAGCGCCTTGGCCGGCGCAGGCAGTGCGGGACGGCCGGGCGGGTCGTCGCGCCGGCTTCAGGTGAGGTCGGCGGCCGGCTAGGGTCTGTTGCGAAAGTGGATCTTGATCGGTGATGATCATGGTGTGGCGCGTGGAGATCTGACGGATGCACAGTGGGCGAGGCTTGAGCCGTTGCTGCCGATAGGCGGCAAACCGGGGCGCCCGCGGCTATGGACTCGGCGGCAACTGATAGACGGCATACGGTGGCGGACCCGGGCCGGGACGCCGTGGCGGGACGTGCCGGAACGGTACGGGCCGTGGGACCGGGTCTACGACCTGTTCCGCCGGTGGCAGCGCGACGGCACATGGCAGTTCATCTTCGAACAGCTCCAGGCGGATGCTGACGCGAAGGGCCTGATCACCTGGGATCTCAGCGTCGACTCCACCGTCTGCCGCGCGCACCAGCATGCCGCAGGTGCGCGTAAAAAGGGGACCTCCAAAAAGAGCCCCCCGGCGGCCTGTCCATCGAACCCGAAGACCATGGGCTCGGACGCTCCCGCGGTGGCCTGACCACAAAAATCCACCTCGCCACCGAGCAGGGACAAAAACCCATGTCCCTGCTGATCACCGCCGGGCACCGGCACGACAGCCCGTACTTCCAGCCCGTCCTGGAGAAGGTTCGCGTTGCCCGCCCGGGCCCTGGCCGGCCTCGCACCAGACCCGCCAAAGTCCGGGGTGACAAGGCGTACGGCTCCCGGGCCAACCGCGCCTACCTGCGGAAACGCCGGATCGTGTGCACGATCCCGGAGAAAGCCGACCAGATCCGCAACCGCAAGAAACTCGGTCCCCGCGGCGGTCGGCCACCGGCATTCGACAAGGACGACTACAAACAACGCCATGCCGTCGAATGCGGCATCAACCGATTGAAACGGCACCGCGCGGTGGCTACAAGATACGACAAACTCGCCGTCCGCTACGAGGCAACGGTGCTGGTCGCAGCCATCAACGAGTGGCTGTGACCAGCACTTTCGCAACAGACCCTAGATCAAGGCGACTCGCTGCGCTCGCCGCTGGCCCGTAGCTCCGGGCCTCCAGGGTCTGCAAGGCAGTCTTCTCTCAGGGAGATCAGGGCCGCGCACAGCGCGGCGGCGCCGGCCGTCGCCCGGCGCGGCCCGCCTCCATGTCTGCGCCACCGGCTGGCCGCGCCGGTCGCCGTCCGCGCCCACAAGGTGGGGGAAACACAGGTCCGGGCAACGGTCAGGGGCGGTAACGCGGATTGCCAGCCGAGCAGGCACAGACAGCCTCCGGCGGGGGCGCTCCGACTCTGGGATAGCGACAACCCGGACGGCGACCGCAGGCAGTTCGCGGTCGGGGTGGGGTGCTGCCATCCCGCCTGCCGACGTCCCAGGCAGAGCCGAGCAGCCGCGGCCCAGGGCGTCAAGGTCGTTCGTACAGTGGCGCGCTCCACCTTGACGCCCTGAACCACGCCCGCTCCACAAAGTGTGGGACGACGGCAGACGGGATGGCAGCCAGGAGCGTCGTAGCAAGGGCACCTGAGTTGTGGGTTGCGCAGCTGCGTGCGCGGTGGGTTGATCGGTGTGGTCAGTGGAACGTGCTCTTCCCACCTGTGATGGACGGACAGTCAGGTCGTTGCCCTTTGTGCTTGTACTGAAAGTCCTCCCGCCCCGCCGCCACGTCCAGCAAACGCTCCCACAACGCGAACGCCAGCCGTAGGGTACATCTATGCCTGAACCATCAGAGCCAGAGCCAGACGTAACTGCTGATGATTCGGAGAGTTTTGAACCCTTGCCAGAATGGGCGAGAGCCTTCGCTGGGGTTATTGGGATTGCGCTTATTAGTTCTGGATCAGTAGCAGTTTTCACCACCGAGAATCAGGCTGGCTGCGCAACGCTCATCTTGATTGGGGCCGTATTTCTCTCCATGCTACTGAGCGGAAATCCGCTTCATTCCCTAGGGCATGGCGAAACGCAGGTGAAGTTCGCATCGGCGAGAAGGAAGGACGCCCTTGATGACATTAGAGAGGAGCCGCCGGAGGTGGCCAACCGAGCGCTAGAGGTCCTGACTACCGTGGACCCGGGGGCACGCAGAGACCCGTGGGTAATTGCTCTCAGTGCACAAGTCTACGAGCGTTTGATCGAACAGAGGATTCGTGCCTTGCTGCCCACGGCAGCTGTGCAGCACCCGGTCTACGATGACGGCTTTGACTTGGGGCTGAGGCTTCCCGGTGATAAGTATGTGGGTGTCGTTATCAAGTTCAGATCCAACCAGAGGTTGATCTTGGCCAAGGATGTCCAACAGTGCATTGGCATAGCTGCGGCCGATAGAAGAGTCATCTTGGTCGCCAATAGGCCCCTTACCCAGCCTGCTCGCACGGCGATTGAAGAGGCGCGCGCGGCAGGGGTTTCAGTAGACTTCGTCTTTTGGCGCCATGAACAAGACGACGAGGTGCTGCGATCCGCTCTGAGCCGCATGGCTGATCAGTGAAGACCATGGAGAGTGGGGCTTCCTCTCGCGTCGCGGGGCTTTGATGACGCCTATTCCTGAGGAATTTGGGGGGCTACGGGGCCAATATGTGCGAGTGATGCCGGCTGAGAGTAGTGGCCCCTGGCGTCCAGGTCGTTCCTACAGCGGCGCGCTCCACCTGGACGCCAGGAACCACGCCCGGTCCACATACGTGCGGGCCGACGGCAGACGGGATGGGAGAAAGGAGGCGGCGTAGGGTAGACAAATTGCCCTCACTCCGGAGGGTACATGTTCTGTACGACCGTTGATGAGTGAATCTCATCAACCATTATCGCCTGGATCAGAACATCATTTGACTGTCGGTAGTGGTCGCATCCTCGCCATAGGAGCCAGATTGAAATCGGTACGAAAAGGAAGGCAAGTGCTTGTTGTGTCGCTCCCACGAGGATGGAACCCGCCAGGATTGAGATTCCCATATTTATTCGGAACCCCGCCTCGGCCGCTTTTCTGTCATGATCGCCGAATAGCTCGGCATTCTTAGCGTGGAGACGCGTGGCTAGCTGCTCCCGCTCACGTTCCAGTTTATTTAGGGAGCTCATGGAGCTGGTAATCAACTCCCTGACCTCGGCGGGGCTCTTGCCCGCCCGTTCCCACCGCTTACGCGCCTGGATTGAGACCTTCATTGCGAGGTCTAGAAGCGCCTGCTTGGTTACCCAATCGAAGTCGTACGTAGGCCGCACTCGGATTACGATCTTCTGGGCATAGCCGAATATCCGTGGAGTTTTCACTTCGGTCATGCTGCCCAAGATGTAAGCAATGAAGCTCAGGGCGGCAATTGCTGACGCCTTCCCGAAGGTGTCAATCAATTGATACAAGGATGCCCAAATTCCACTCGCCTCGCCTTTTCTTGGAATTTTATCATGGAATGATATCCAGAGAAGTATGATCCATGAATAGCCGACGCTCAAGGGGGTCCTTAGGTCGCGCAATCCGGGTAGTAGGCTCGCGAGCATGGCGCCATCTTCCCACCGAGCCCTCTGCGGCGACCGAGGGTTGGCGATGTCGGGACACAAATGAGCCCTAGGGTTCGTCAAGGTCCTGCGAGGCCCGTTCAGGTTTGAGCCTGGAGTGGGACCACTTTCGGACCCACACGTTGTGCGCGTGAGCGAACAGAGCCAGCTCAAGTGAACGGTTGGACGGGACCCAAAGTGCCTCTGATCTGCGGAAACCCTTGAACCTATGAGCTGGGGGTCCGGGTCGCAGGTTCAGATCCTGTCGTCCCGACGGTGCTGAAAGCCCGCTGAGTTGGAGGATTCCTCCAGGTCAGCGGGCTTTTGCGTTACCCCGATCGGGCGCTACCGGACGATCCGCAGATGCCGCTGAGGCACCTCCTCCGGGGCCACTTTGGGACCAGGAGCCTCCGAACGACCGACCGCCAGGTGCGCGCCGAGGGCGGCGCCGGCCATCTCGATGCACCGCTTGTCGGGGTGCAGGTACCGCTGTGTAGTGGTCAGCGAACCGTGCCCAGCGATCTTGCGGAGCACGTGCAGCGGAACCCCGGCATCGGCCATCCACGTGAGCCCGGGACGCCGCAAATATGCAAGCCGGAGAGATGGCAGTGAGTGCGCCACGGCTTGAGGCCCTGAAGCACGCCCGCTCCACGGTGTGTGGGTCGACGGCAGACGGGATGGGAGCTGGGGCGAGTGGCCGCCGAGGACCATTTCAAAGCTCCGGTGGCGTCACACTGAAATCTTCGCCGCCGTAGAGGGATTCGTAGCAGATCTCGATCACAAGGCGTCTAGTGATGAGATCCCAGAACCACTCATGCTGGTCATCGTGGAACACGTCAAGAGACAGCAACCAGGTGGACTGCCCCGGCAGCATCATGGCACCTGAGCGCATGGAGTGCGCCTTGGGTCGCGCGGGAAGCGAGTCCCGTAGGAGTTGATGAGTGTGATAGTCCCACTCTCCGAGGAATTCCCCGTCCAACCGCACCACAGACCTCGTCACGACGGCAGGACCAAGACCGGCGTTGACGACGTTAAGCCCTGCTTCGGTGCCCTTGTAGTGCCTGACACGACGCATCTGAAGCGCGGGCCTTACTGACTGGCGGCTGTGGCGCCTGCTGTCCCTGGCCTGTGTATAGCTGACCCAGAACGAGCCGAGGGCTATGACTGTTGCTGCAACAGCTATGACTGTGCCTGCGTCCATGCGCCTGCCCCCATGCGACACCGTGGATAGTCAACGAATCCTCCCCACTTGACCACTGTTCCAGTCCGCAGCTGGCGAGCACGCGCTGTACCGCAGCGAAGTACAGCAACCATCGCGACCGTGGCCAACCCTCAGCGACCCCAGGCCCTTGACTGACCAGCCCCGCAGACCTCAGCGACCGTCGCGCCGGTAGTTCGCATCGAGGGGTTCGTGGACTCATGGCGACCTTGCCTTGCCCGACAAGAGTCCACCGCCCCGGCTGTAGCGTGACGCCATGGATGAACCTCGGATCACGGTGTACGGCTCTGCCACGGAGATCACCATTGCGGCCAACGCGGCCGGGCTACGGGACCTTGCCGAGCGACTTCATGGCCTTGCGGAACCCGATCTCCGTGATGGGTACCACGAGCACCTAGAAGGCGGCATCAACCTCGAAGAGGGATCAATCAGTCTGATCCTGGCCCGAGACGAGACGTTGTAGAGCGCTTTCGGTCGAGCGTGTCTGGGTGGGCCTCGTGCCCGATCCGTGCCCGGTCTAACGGGATCCGGCGGGGACTCACGGGGAATCACGGCGACGGTTCCGCTCCGGGCCAGGTCAGACGCTTCCCAGGTCGGCCGACATCCGTATCCCTGGTCTTCCAAACTAGCTACGTGCGTTCGATCCCCGTTGCCGCTTCACGTGGGTGATTAGCCGCTGGCCACGGCGAGGATGCGCCAGCTCCCGCACTCGCGGCCGGCGTCGTTCCTGCGGCATACGGTAAGCGCATGAACGAACATTCAAACGAAGCGCTGTCCGACCTTTATCCAGAGCTAGCGGCGTCAGGAAGTCTGCGGGAAGCGCTGGCTGGCGAGGCGGCTCGCCGCGGGCACGGTGCCGGTCCTATGGATCCCGTCGAGGGGTACGACCCCGCGGTTGCCGCATGCACCACACGTGGTGAGGCACGGTTCGCCGTATACGCCACCAATGCCAACGAACGCGAGTTCCGCATCGAGATTTCCACGGACTCCGGAATGCCTTGGTGTGCATTCGGCAGCACCGATGACCTCGCGGTGGTGGACGCCATCCTGCACGCCTGGCGTGATGGGGCAACGCCCGGTCAACTACGCCGTGAGTGGATGTTGCTAGCGACCAATCCTCTGGATGCGGCGCCTCCTGGGAGGGTGGTGTCGACCGCTTGGAGGCTGAATCTTGAGCGCTCGCCGTTGATCAGGCTGGGCGACGCCGAAGTGGCCGAGGCCCTGTATGCGCAGCCGACCCTGCGCGTCTTCTTCCCCTTTCCGTCGCACGGTGAGTTCAGCCTTCTCAGCAGTACCAAGGATCCGTTCTACGCGGAGGTGCCGGGTGTTGTGCCAGGCGGAGGCGGTCTGTGGAACGTGGTTCTTCACTGGTCGCGGTGGTCGCCGCACATACCGTCACGCGTGCTTGGTTCCGGCCTGAGCGCTCGCGAGGCCGCAGCGTTGGTGGCCGCGAACGTTCCCGCTGGCAGTGGTCCGGCGACCGAGGGAGGCTGGCCGCACCCTGCCCCCGGATATCAGTGACATCAACGGCATGGCCCAACCAGGCGCACCCGATCCGAGCGTACGTGCGGCGTGCGGGTGGCAAGAAAGCCTTGCCAAGCGAACACTGCCCCTGAATATTCGGGGTAACTCATCGACGGAATGAGCCCCCTTGGGTAGAGGGCCGTAGCCACGAGACGGCACCGGATCGACCCCCACCCGTAGTTCGAACCCCCTCAGGTCCACCACGGGCAAAGAGTGACTTCAACTGGTGAGGGCCGTACGAGGTCGCCACGGGGTTGCCGCGCTCGTCTTCCAGGGCCGCGCCCTTCTGGCCGGTCTCTCTATACATTTCTCCCCTCTGTGGCCGGATCGCTCCCTTGTGTGCACTTCGCCTACGTGTCACACAGTTGAGAGGTGAACAGCCCGGGGAGGGAGACGCTAGATGTCCGCGTTAGGTGACGATCAGGTCGTGCCCACGACGTGGGCGGCGGAACGATTCGGAGAACAAGCCGCCCAGCTCTCCGCGGCCGTTCCCATGCAGTTGGCCAGGGCCCACGCGAGGGCTCACGCTGTGCACCTAACGGCCCGGCTGAAGAAGCGAAGCCCTTACGGTGCCACTCTGGCGGAGGCAGTACGCGAGAACCTTGCGGACGCAGCACGGGAGCTGGGTGAAGCCGTGCGGGACGTGCGCGGGTATGAGTACGCAGTTATCAACGATCACGCGCTTTTCCCCTTCAAGTACTCCGACCGGCCGCGCCCCCTCGATCGTGCCCGATTAGCCTCGAACGCTTCCCCCACGCGCCGCCGAATGCTTCTCAGCCACGGGCCGCAGCCCCAAGACGGGCTGTTCCCTCTCGACGATGACTTGACGACGGAGGAGTACGAGGCACTGCACGAGACGTTCGAGGAGCTGGGTGCCACCACGAAGCTCGTGTGCGTGTTCTTCACGTCCGACCCGGAGAGCGGTATCCATGTCATCCACTGGGGAGACGCGCATCTCGAACCTGACCGCACCTTCACGTGGATACACAGCGAACAGCTCCCAGTCGCTCCCCAACCGCTAGTGTGACGACCGAGGGTGGCCCTGAGCGTGGGACCACTTTGGGACCACACGCTATGCGCGCCGCCGAACAATGCCAGATCAGGTGAACGGCCGATCGTGACACAAACTGCCCCTGACCTGTGGAAACCCTTGACCCTATGATCTGGGGGTCAAGGGGTCGCAGGTTCAAATCCTGTCGTCCCGACGGTGTTTGCGCAGGTCAGAGGCCGTCTCCGCATTGCGGAGGCGGCCTCTGATGTCTGTATTGTCGGATCTCAAATGTGAGAGCT
>NZ_JAPVLU010000053.1 GCF_027158205.1 Streptomyces sp. H39-S7
GGGGACGGGTCGGCGGGGGCGGCGGCCATCGCGGTGGGGGCGGCGGTCGTCAGACCGACGGCGAGAGCCAGGACGAGCACGGTGCGGAACGAGGATGACCGCATGGGTCGGACCTCCTGTGTGGGGGCATGGGCGTGCACGGGGCGTTGCGGAGGAGAGGGAGCGGGCACTGCGTGCGGGCGGTGGGGTCAGCCCTTGCCCGAGCCGATGGTCAGCCCGCTGATGAACTGGCGCTGGAGCGCGAAGTACACCAGCAGCGTCGGGATCGCGGTCATCAGAGCTCCGGCGGCGATCAGGTTGGGGTTGGTGAAGTACTGGCCCTGGAGGTTGGCCAGCGCGGAGGTGATCGGGCGCTTGTCCCCGGTCTCGATGAGGGCGAGCGACCAGAAGAAGTCGTTGTAGATCCAGATCGATTCCAGGGTGGCGAGCGCCGCGAAGGCCGGCTGGCACAGCGGCAGCACGATCTGGAAGAACTGGCGCCAGGCGGGGGCGCCGTCGACCAGTGCCGCCTCGGTGATCTCCTGGGGGATCGTCCGCATGTAGTTGCTGAGAACGAAGGTGCAGAAGCCGCACTGGTACGCGATGTGGATCGCGATGACGCCCCAGACGGAGTTGTAGAGCAGGAACGAGTCGCTCATCCATCCCGGCAGCGGCACCAGCAGGTAGAGCCGGTACAGCGGGGTGATGAGCACTTGGGCGGGGAGCAGGTTGCCCGCGGTGAACAGCATGAGCAGGACGACGTTCCAGCGGAAGTCGAACCGCGCGACGACGAAGGCGACCGCGGCGGAGAACAGCAGGGTGCCCAGGACCGCCGGGATCGTGATGAGGACGGAGTTCCAGAAGAAGTGCGGCATCCCGGACTGGTTCCAGGCGTCGGAGAAGTTCTCCAGGCTGATGCCGTGCGGCCAGGACAGGTACCCGTGCTGTGCGGTGTCCGAGTACGGCCGCAGTGAGGTGTAGACGGCCCACAGCAGCGGAACGAGCCACAGCAGGGCGACCGTGCCGAGCAGCAGGTGCCGGCCGGTCTGGCGGCTGGGCCGCGAGGGCCCGTCGTTCCGGAGCGGCGTACGGCGGGTCCGGGATCCGGCGGCCGGCGGCGTGGCGGTCACGGTCACTGGTCCTCCGTGCGGAAGCTCTGGACGAGGAAGGTGCCGATGGCGAGCAGGGAGACGACCAGCAGGACGACGGCCAGGGCGGAGCCGTACCCGATGTGGCTGGACTCGCCGATGATGTTGTCGGTGATCAGGAGCGAGAGCAGCTCCATGCCGGGCTTGCTGCCGACGCCGCCGCCGAGTACGTAGACGATGTCGAACGCCCGCAGCGACTCCATGACGGTGACGACGAGGATGATGATGTTGACCGGCCGCAGGGCCGGGAAGACCACCTTCAGGAACGTCTGCCGTCCGTTGGCGCCGTCGAGGGAGGCCGCCTCCTTCAGGGCGGGGTCGAAGCCCTTCAGCCCGGCCAGGTAGAGGATCATGATGTAGCCGGTGTGCCGCCAGGCCGAGGCCACGAGGACCGCCCACAGGTTGAGGCTCGGGTCGCCCAGCCAGTCGATGTGGTGGCCGGGGGCCACCCCGTTCAGCACTCCGTTGAGGAGCCCGTTGTCGGGGTTGTAGATGATCTCCCAGATGAAGCCGACCACGGCGAGCGACAGCACCATCGGCAGGAAGATCGCGGTCTGGTAGACCTTCGTGAAGCGGATCTTGTGGTCGAGCTGGTAGGCGAGAAAGATGCCGAACGGGGTCGGCAGCAGCGCGGTGAACAGCAGCCAGACGACGTTGTGCTGCACGGCCGGCCAGAACGGCGGGTAGTTGGTGAAGATCTCGTGGTAATTGTCCAGCCCGGTCCAGCGGATGTCGGACAGCGCGATGCCGTCCCAACTGGTGAAGGAGAGTCCCACGGAGGCCAGGGCCGGCAGCCAGACGAAGATGAGCAGGGCGAGCAGCGGAATGCCGACGATGACCGCGAGGAAGAGCCGGTCGCCGGTGCCGAGCCGGCGCGACCTGGGTCGGGCGCGCGTCGTGGAGGGGGGCGCTGAGCGCACGGAGGACATGTGAACCTTCCCGGTCCTGATCGGGCCGGTCAGGACGTGAAGAAGCGTGAGCGCTGGGATTCGACCCGCTTGAGCAGGGCCGAGCCGTCGTCGGGGTGACTGAGCCACTGGGTCAGCCCCGGCAGCACGACGGTGGAGATAAAGCCCGGGTCGCTGTCGCGGTCCGCGAACTGGGTGATGTGCTTGGCCGAGGCGATGAGGGCGGCCGACTTCTTCTGCAGGGCGTTGTACTTGCCGGTGTCCGCCTGCGCGTGGACCGCGACGTTGCTGGGGTCGACACCCATGTACAGGTTCTCGGCCTTCGCGCTGCCGAGGAACTCCAGCAGTTTGCCGGCGCCGTCCGGGTTCTTCGGCTTGCGGCTGAGCATGAACCCGTCGGTCGGGGCCTCGACGGTGTCCTGGCCGAACGCGGGGTCGATCTCCGGGAAAGGGAAGAAGTCGATGTCCTCGCGCAGCTTCTCGTCGGTGATCTGCTGGCCGAGGAAGAGGCCGATGATCGCCATGCCCGTCTTCTTGTCGAGCAGCGACTGGGCGGCGTCCTGCCAGGAGCGGCCGCCCGCGCCCTGCTGGTAGTAGGGGCTCAGTTCCCGCCAGAGGTCGAGCGTTCTGGCGGTGCGTCGATCGGTCCAGGCGACCTCGCCGCGCATGAGCGACATGTGGAATTCGTAGCCGTTGGCGCGCAGGTTCAGGTAGTCGAAGGCGCCGAGCACGGACCAGCTGTCGCCCCCGCCGTAGCCGGACGCGATGGGCGAGAGGCCGTCGTTCTTCATCCGCTTGGCCAGCGCGGTGAACTGGCTCCAGGTACGGGGCGCCTCGTAACCGCGCTCCTGGAAAAGGCTCTTGCGGTAGAAGACGGCCCATGGGTAGTTGTACAGCGGGACGAAGTAGTACTTGCCGTCCTGGCCCTTGGACAGCTGCCTCGCGGCGTCGCTGAAGCCGGGGCCTATCTTCTCCCACACGTCGTCGAGCGGGTGGGCCAGTCCCTTCTTGGCGAAGTACTGCATGCGGTAGCCCGCGAACCAGGTGAAGACATCGTCCGGGGTGCCTTGGAGATAGGTGGAGATGCTCTTCTGGAAGGTGTCGTGGTCGACGGTGTTCGTCCTGGCCTTCAGACCGGTGTCCTTGGTGAAGGCACTGGTGAGCGCCGCGTAGGCGGACTTGGGGGTGGCATCGGCGCCGTTGGATCCGAAGGTCACTGTCTTCGGGTCGGCGGACGGTCCGCCACCGCATGCGGTCAGAACGGGCCCGGCCAGCGCGGCGGCCCCGATCCCGAACGCCCCGCGGACCACGGTGCGGCGGCTGTGCCCGCCGGCATGCGAAAGGGTGCGGCTCTGCAGCGTCATCGCTACTCCTATTGCGTGTCTATGCCGATGAATGACTGGATCGCGGTGGCCGCGGCCCCGCGCGCCCACTCCTCGAAGGGCAGTGGACGTGTCATCACGTCGCACTGGGCGGCGGTACCGAAGGCGGACGCGGTGAACGCGTCCCGGATCTGCTCGGCGAACAGGTCGTACGCCGCCAGTCCCTCGCCGGAGATGATCACTCGTTCCGGGCCGAGCACGTTGACGACCGCTCCGATGGCCCGGCCGATCGCCTCCCCGGCCCGCGCGTACGCCTCCCGCGCGCCGGGATCGCCCTGGTGCGCGAGCTCCAGGGCCTGGGCCGAGTCGGTGATCGGCAGGCCGGTCACCTCGCGGACCCGGCGGACGATGGCGGCGTCACCGGCGATGGCCTCCACACATCCGGTGTTGCCGCAGTGGCACAGCGGCCCCAGCGGGTCGATGGACAGATGGCCGACCTCGCCGGCGACACCGTGCGCGCCGGAGACCACCCGTCCGTGCACCACCAGCCCGCAGCCGATACCCGCACCGACGGTCACCAGCGCGAAGTCGGACACACCGGCGCCGGCGCCGAACCACTGCTCGGCCACGGTCAGGGCGCGTACGTCGTTGTCGACGGTGACCGGCAGGCCGGTCACCGTGCCGGCCAGTTCCGCGAGCGGCACGTCGCGCCAGTCGAGGAACGGTGAGTAGCGCACCACCCCGGCGGCGCGGTCCACGTCACCCGACACGGCCACCCCCACCCCGCTGACCTGCACACCGAACCCGTCGGCCTCCGTGAGGAGTTCCTGGACGAGTCCGCCGATGGAGGCGAGCACGGCGCCCGGGTCGCGGGCGGTGAGCTGGACGTGCCGGGCCACCCGGATGCGGCAGCACAGATCGGTGAGCACCGCGATGATCTCGTCCCCGGTCACCTTGACGCCGATGAACAGCGCCCGGCCGCCGTCGACCCGTACGGGGTTGGCGGGCCGTCCCAGCGAGGCCCGCGCCTCCTCGTCCACGCCTTCGACGAGGTAGCCGGCCGCCATCAGCGGCCGTACCGCCTTGGTGACCGCGGCGGGCGACAGGGCGGTCCGCCGGCCGATCTCGACCCGGGTGAGCGGGCCGTGGGACAGCACGGTGGTGAAGACCAGGGAGGCGGCCGGCGTCGCTGCCGGAACCACCTCGGTACGAGGTGACGAGTGCATGGCCGAAACGTAAGGGGGTTCTTTTCTGCTGTCAATGAAAGAAGTACGCCGCTTTCAAGATGTCGTTCCAAGGGCAGCCATACCTACAAATACGCTCCCCGCTAGGGGTATTGACAGGTGATCGCAAGAAGGGTTGGCTGCCGACTGCTCTCAAGGCGCTCCCTGAACGTGAGGACCCATGCCTGTGATCTCCTTCGCCCCCGACACCGGGGTCTGGCTCCTCCGCACCCCGCGCACCTCGTACGCGCTACGCGTCGACGGGACGGGATCCCCCTGCCACCTCGCGTGGGGCCCGCGGCTGACCCTCGCGGAGGCCCGGGAACTGGCCACGCCCCCACCCCCGCCGGCCAGCAGTTTCGAGGGCCGGCCACCCGTCGGGGAGGAGCTGCCCGTCGACGGAGGCGCACGGTTCGGGGCACCCTCGCTGCAGGTCCGCTTCGCCGACGGCACCCGCGCCTTCGAGTGGCTGGCGACCGGCCACCGCGTACAGGAGCCGGCGCCCGGATCCGCCGAACTGGTCCTGGAGTTCCGCGACCGCCACTACCCCCTGGAGATCGCCCTCCACTACCGCGTCCACGACGACAGCGATGTGATCGAACGCTGGACGGTGCTCCGCAACACCGGCGCCGACACCGTCGCCCTGCCCCGCGCCGACTCCGCCGCCTGGACCCTGCCCGCCCGGGAGGACCACCGGCTCAGCCATGTCACCGGCCAGTGGTCGGCCGAGACCCAACTCCACCGCGACCGCCTGCCCTTCGGCGAGACGACGCTCACCAGCCGCAGGGGCATCACCAGCCATCACACCAACCCCTGGGTGATGCTGGACGCGGGCGACGCCACCGAGGACCACGGCCAGGTGTGGAGCGCCGCCCTGGCCTGGAGCGGAAGCTGGCGCATCACCGTGCAGCGGTCCCCCGACGGCCGGGCGGGACTCACCGGCGGAGCCGGCCACGACGGAACGGTCCTGCCGCTCGCCCCCGGCGAGGAGGTCACCACGCCACGCTTCGCCGGGCTCCACACCGACGGCGGCTTCGGCGCCGCCGGCCGGGCCTGGCACGCGTACACCCTGGCCCACGTGCTGCCGCACCCCGACGAGATACGTCCGGTGCTCTACAACTCATGGGAAGCCACCGCCTACGACGTCGACGAGCCGGGCCAGCTGAAACTGGCCGCCCGCGCGGCGGAGCTGGGGGTGGAGCTCTTCGTCATGGACGACGGCTGGTTCGGCGCACGCCGCAGCGAGCAGGCCGGGCTCGGCGACTGGACCCCGTCCCCCGACCGCTTCCCCCAGGGGCTCACCCCACTGGTCCGCGAGGTCCACCGGCTCGGCATGCGCTTCGGCCTGTGGGTGGAGCCCGAGATGGTCAACCCCGACAGCGACCTCTACCGGGCGCACCCGGACTGGGTCCTGCACTTCCCGCACCGCGCACGGACCGAACTGCGCCATCAACTGGTGCTGAACCTCGCCCGCCGGGACGTCGCGGACTGGGCGTACGGCTGGCTGACCCGACTGGTCGGCGAACACGGCGTCGACTTCCTCAAGTGGGACATGAACCGCGCGTTCAGCGAAGCCGGCTGGCCGGATCGGCCGGACGGCGCCGACCGCCTCGGAACGGCCTATGTGCACCACCTCTACGAGATCATCGACCGGTTGCGCGCCGACCACCCCGACCTGCGGATCGAAACGTGCAGCGGTGGCGGCGGCCGGGTGGACCTGGGCATCCTGTCCCGCACCGACCAGGCCTGGACCTCGGACAACACCGACGCGGCCGACCGGATCCACATTCAGCACGGCTACGGCCAGATCTACCCCGCCCGGACCATGGCCGCCTGGGTGACCGACGTCCCCAACCAGCTCACCGGCCGCACGGTGCCGCTGCGGTTCCGCTTCCATGTCGCGATGGCCGGCGTGCTGGGCATCGGAGGCGACCTGACCCGCTGGTCGGACGGGGAACTGGCCGAGGGCGCGGCCCTGCTGGCGCAGTACAAACGGATACGCCATCTGGTGCAGCGCGGCACTCTCCACCGGCCGCGCGTCCCGGTCGGCGACGGCCCGGCCGCCGTCCAGTACACAGCGCCGGACCGGAGCGAGGCGCTGCTGCTGACCTGGCAGCGCACCCCGCGGCACGGCGCCCCGCGGCTGCCGCTCCGGCTGTCGGGACTCGACCCGGCCGCCCGCTACCGCGACGCCGACAGCGGCCGCGTCCACTCCGCCGCGGTGCTGAGCGGGTACGGGCTGCTGCCGGACCTGCCGCACGGCGACTGGTCCAGCTCGGCGGTGCACCTGATCCGGATCCCCTGAGCGGCAGGTGCCCTCAGGGGCCCCACTCAGGGCCGGCATCCGTTGCCGAAGGGGTCAGGCGTGCCGCTCGGCCTTGCGACCGCCGCAGTCGGCACCGTCCTTCTCGACCCAATAGTCGCCGTACGCGAGGTTGCGGGACGGGGGCCGCCCCCCGGCGGTCGCGGCGGATGCCGGCCGGTCGTCGTCGCGGGCCCGGACGGGGGCGCCGGGCAGCCACTCGTCGCCGACCTCACCGAGCGGGTGGCCCACGGGCAGGCTGAAGGGAGCCTCTCCGGCTCCTCGGCGACGGCTGCTCTTCGACATGACCATCCGCTCCTCACAGCAGGGGCTACCGAGCCGATCCTCACCCAGGTGCCGGGTTCGCGCTACTCCGGCAGACCGATCGGGCGCCACAAACCGCCCGGACGGCAGACACCGGCCGTCATCGGAACACGATCTTCCCGGGTACCAGGTCGGCCCACACCCGCTTGCCGCCGGCGCGGGGAGCCGCGCCCCAGCCGCCGGCAAGCCGTTGCACCAGGTTCATCCCGTGCCCGCCGGGCAGGTCAGGCCGTGCCGGACGGACCACGGGCAGGACCGCGGAGGTGTCGTCCACGGCGATCCGCAGCCGCCGCTCGTCCCACATCAGGCGCAGGCCCACAGCGCCAGAAGCGTGCCGTACCGCGTTCGTCACCAGTTCCGACACGACCAGCGCGACCACCCGGGGGTCGGGCCGCCAGTTCACGGGCCGGCCGAACCCTTCCAGCTGCGCGCACGCCCAGGCCCGCGCCTCCGCAACGCCGCCCTTCGCGCCGGAGACCTTGAAGAATCGCTCAACCATCATCGAGAATCACCCTCGTCCGCCTTCCTTCCTGTGACCGGCGACCCCACCTCCCTGTGCGCCTCCCGGCCGGATGTGCGCCTGCTCTGCGCCTGCCCACCCGCGCGCGATCCACCGGTGCGACGGACCCGACACAGGCCACACCTCGCGGAATGTTCACCCAGAGTGACGGCGCTTGTCACCTGAAGGGGTGAATCATGCCCACAAAGGGTGTTCCCGCCAATCCGGGCAAAGAGACTGCTACGAACACCTTTTGGTGATCGAAGCGGCGAACGGCCCCTTGTGTGCGGACGCCGCGCATGGTGGGCGCTGGGCGTTCGCTCTTCGTCATCGGGCTGTCCGCCGACTCCTCTCGGGTCACGTCATAGAGGCGGAACGGTCCGGACGCCGTCCCCGCCCGCTGCGGCCGGGGACGGCGTCACACCGCCCTCCCTGAATTCTGGAGCCCTTCATGTCCACCGACACCGCACCTCCCCAGGACCGTGAGGCACACCGGTTCGGCGCCACCGCCACGCACCCCGGGCAGGCCCCGGCGGCCTACGGAGTCCGGGGCGTCGAGGGGACGACCCCACCCGTCCGGGTGGAAGAGCGGGATCTGACCTTCGACGGCTTCCGCTTCACCTGCCGCATCGTGCGGCAGGGCGTCCCCCGCACCGAGCCGCTCCTGGTCCTCGGCGGTTCGTCCCAGGACCGCAACTCCTGGGTGCGCCACGAGAAGTGGCTGGCCCCGCTGGGCCAGGTGATCACCGTGGACCTCCCGGGCTACGGCACCGCCGACTTCCTGCCCGCCAAGTACGGGGTCGACTTCCTGGCGGCGGCCGTCCGCCACCTCGTCGACGAACTCGGCCTGCCCGGCATCAATCTCGTCGCCGCCTGTTACGGCGGGGCCATCGGTCTGCGCTTCGCGCAGCACTACCCGGCCCTCGTCAAGCGCCTCCTGCTGGTCGGTATGACCACCCGCATCCCGGTCGGCTACGCCGAGGCGATGGAGCGCTGGGCGGTGATGATCGAACGCGGTGAGACCGAGCCGATCGCCCGCGAACTCGCGGACCGCTTCATGTCCCCGCCCGGCACCGGCCACGTCCGCAAACACGCCGCCGTCGCCCGGCTGGTCTACCAGCAGATCATCGGCCAGAGTCCGGAGGAGCTGGGCAAGTCCGCCGAGCACAACACCCGGTTGATGCGCCACGAGTGGTACCGCCCGGAGCCGTCGCCCGCCGTCCCCAGCCTGGTGGTCACCGGTGAGTACGACACGCTGACCACTCCCGAGATGGGCCGGGAGGTGGCCGCAGTACTGCCGGCGGCGTGGTTCACCACGATCAAGGAGACCGATCACCTGGCGCCCGTCGAGCGCATCGCGGACTTCGCCGACCTCGTCAGCCGATTCTGCACCGACCTGTCGCTCACCGACCTGCCCTACGCGAACACCACCGAGCGGCTCGGAACGAGCCTCACCCCCCGCTGAGCCGCAGGCCGCCACGCACGCGTGAGGAGCCCGCCGGAGAGGTGACCGCGGGAAGAGGCCGGGCCGGCGGGCGCCGGCCTCTTGCCGCGTTCGGAGTGTCAGCCGCGGACGATGTTCTCCGCCTGCGGTCCCTTCTGGCCCTGCGTGACATCGAAGGTCACATGCTCGCCCTCCGCGAGCTCGCGATAGCCGCTGCCCGAGATGTTGGAGTAGTGGGCGAAAACGTCGGCGCCGCCGCCGTCCTGGGCGATGAACCCGAAGCCCTTTTCCGAGTTGAACCACTTCACCGTGCCGCTGGCCATCGTTTCTGCATCCTTCGTCCGTGACAGTGCCGCCCGCAACGGGCGCCGCGGACACCCCGAATCAGGATGTCCGCCACCGTTCTACCCCACCTGCGGCCCGCTTATACGACTGTCCCGATGCGTGATCACGCCGCCTCCGACGGCCGTCCGGACGCTTCGGTCGCCTCGGCGGCGCGGTGCTGGTGGACGCGCAGGTGCAGGGTGGCCAGGTCGAGCAGAGGGGTGTCCACCCGCAGGGTGCGGGCGTGGTCGAGGAAGTCACCGAAGATGTGCTCGGCCTCGGTCGGATGACCGGCCACGACGTCGCGGTACAGGGAGGACGCGAACGGTGCGTCCTGCGTCACCATCCGGCCGATCACGTCGAGTTGGCCCTCCGGAACGGTGTACCCGGCGGCGGCCGCCACCGCGCCGGCCTCGGCCAGGACGGCGAGCGCGAACGCGGACCCGCCGGGGACGGCGTTGACGTCACCGACCGTGCCGCGCATCAGGCAGGTCACCGCACCGATGGTGGTGATGAAGACCCACTTGTGCCACATCGCCGCGACGATGTCCTCCGGGACGCCCACGGTGATGCCGGCGCCCTCCAGGACGGTGCGAAGGTCCTCCAGCCGGGCCGAGGGGCTGCCGTCCTGCTCGCCGATCTCCAGGTGCGCCAGGGAGGCCAGCCGGACGATGTCCCCCTCGGCGTTCAGGGTGGTGACGACCTTGGCCACGCCGCCCAGCACCGGCCGCGCGCCGAAGCGCGCGGTGAGCTCTCCCAGCTGCGCCATGCCGTTGAGGAGCGGCACGATCGAGGTCCGCGGACCGATCGCCGGCGCCACGTCGTCGATGGCCTGCTGGAGGGCGGTGGCCTTCACCGACAGCAGCACCAGGTCGTAGGGCGCGGTCAGTTCGGCGGCGGTGACCAGTTGGGGGGTGATCACCTCTTCCTCGCCCAGGCCCGTGAGACGCAGACCGCGCTCCCGCAGGGCGGCGGCACGGTTGGGGCGGACCAGGAAGGTCACATCACGACCTGCCTTGACGAGCAGGGCGCCGAAGAAACCTCCGGTGGCTCCGGCGCCGACGACCAGGATCCTCATGAAAGCTGCCTTCCCATCGACGTGATCAGGCCGTCAGTCTCACAGAGGGCCGGTCCGGCGGTCGTCCGGGGCGGGCGATAGGTACACTGGCCACGTATCCGGTGAGCGAGGTCAGAGCCAGTGGTCAGTGCCTCAACCCGCCCTCTGGGAACGGTTGATGACACGGCGCGGGCGCTCTCCGCGCACACCTCCTGAGTCCGACAGGAGACTTTGTGCCGTCCCTTCCTTCGAAGCAGTCCGCCGAGCATCCCGAGAGCTCGGAGCCTCGCTTCTCCGACACCTTCGCGCGCCGGCCGACGGTGCCGCGGCGCGGGCTGCTGCCCGGTCGGCGGGTCTGGGCCACCACACTCGCCGTAGCCGCGGTGGTCGGCATCAGCGTCCTGACGGTGCCGCTGATCAGCCACATCGACCTCACGATGGAGACGGCGGCCGCCGACCGTCCGGTGGTCGCGGAACCGTCCAGGGCGACCCCGGCCCCGACCACCTCGGCAGCCTCCCCCCGCGAGACGTCGGGCGTGACACAGTCCCGGCCGCAGGCACCGGTCCAGCCGCCCGCCGCCGTCCCGAACGGGCCCGGCGCGGTCGCGCCGGCCCCTCCCGCGGCACAGCCGCAGAGCAGGCCGCGGACCGGTCCGGCCGCTCCCGCGCCGACCAAGGCACCGGCGCCGAAGCCGAAGCCCACCGTCGCTCCCGGCTCGACCGTGGTCGGAACGGGCTCGGGCCGCTGCATCACCGTCCCCGGCGGCAAGGGGACCGACGGCCTCGGCCTGCAGATCGGCACCTGCACCGGCGCCAACAGCCAGCGCTGGGAGTTCCAGTCCGACGGCACCGTGCGCTCGATGGGCTACTGCATGGACGTCGCCTGGGGCTCCAGCAACGACGGCGCCGTCATCCAGCTCGCGCGGTGCAGCGGCAACCCGGCCCAGCGCTTCATCATGAGCGGCGCGGGCGACCTGGTGAACCCGCAGGCCAACAAGTGCGTGGACGTCAAGAACAACGCCACCGCGAGCGGCACCGGGCTGCAGCTGTGGACCTGCTCGGGCACCCCCAACCAGAAGTGGCGGCTGCGCTGACCGCTACGACGTGACCTGCGGCGCCTGCTGGGTCTCGAGCTCCGGCAGGTCGAGTTCGGAGAGCGTCACGAGGTCGTCCTCGGTCGGCTCGTCGATCTCCGCGACCCGGTAGGCCTGCCGCTCCGTCATCGCCTGGAACGCCTGGCGGGCGGAGCGGCCGTTGCCGAACCGGCCGTCCCGGGGCACGTGGGCGAAGTAGGTGTCGAGCATCGCCCGTGCCGCGTCCGTGAGGTCGTACTGGTGCGAGGCGGCGTGCTGTTCGACGATCCGCACCAGCTCCGCGGTGTCGTAGTCCTCGAACAGCAGCGTCCGGTTGAACCGTGACGCCAGCCCGGGGTTGGAGTCGATGAAGTGCTCCATCTCGGCCGGATACCCCGCCACGATCACCACCACCGAGTCCCGGTGGTCCTCCATCAGCTTGACCAGGGTCGCGATGGCCTCCTGCGCGAAGTCGTTGCCCGCGCTGCCCCCGACGGGAGCCAGCGAGTACGCCTCGTCGATGAACAGCACACCGCCCATGGCCTCCTGGAACACCCGCTGGGTCTTCGGGCCGGTGTGCCCCACGTACTCGCCGACCAGTGCCGACCGGTCGGCCTCGACGAGGTGGCCGCGCTCCAGCAACCCGACGGCGGCCAGGATCCGGCCGTACAGCCGGGCCACCGTCGTCTTGCCGGTGCCCGGATTCCCCGCGAAGACCAGGTGCCGGCTGAGCGGGGGCGCCGCGAGCCCCGCCGCACTGCGGCGCTGCACCATCCGCATCAGCTTGACCAGCGAGGCCACGTCCTGTTTGACGCGGGCCAGTCCGACCAGCTCGTCGAGTTCGCCCAGCAGGCTGTCCAGGCTCTCCGCGGCCTCCTCGCCCGGCCCGCTCTCCCCGGGACCCTTCGTTCCGGACGAACCGGAGGGACCGGACGCGCCGGACGCCACCGGGACGGGAAGCGAGGCGGCGGGCCACAGCGCGGACTTGACGCGGACCGAGACACAGTCCTCCACCACGGGATCGGCTCCCGGGTCGGCGCTCAGGTCCTCGCCCGCGTCGTGGACCCGGATCCGCCGCAGCACCGGGGTCGCCCCGGCGCCGAGGTGCACGGCGGGGAATCCGGGGCCCGCGATGTCGCAGTCCTCGAACACTCCCGCTCCCCCGGCCTCGACGATCAGGCCGTTCTTGCCGGGCCGGACGATACGCACCCCGCTCAGCCGCGGCTCCGCGTCCCCGGCCACCACCACACCGGAGCCGGCCGCCTCGCGGACCTCCAGGTCCGTCACCCGCGGCCGCGCACCCGCCTCGACGACCAGCCCGGCGGTGCCCGGCCGCAGCACCCGCCCGCCCGTCATCTCGACGTCTCCCGGCCCCAGCACGACGGCGGCCCGCTCCCCGTCGCTCACCGCGCAGTCCAGCAGCCGCACCGGGCCGCGGGACACGGACGTGATGCCGTTGCGGCAGCGCAGGACGCTCAGTCCCCGGACCTCCGCGCGCGACTCACCGGCGATGTCGAGACCGGACATCCCGCAGTGGGCGATCGAACCGTCGATCATCTCGACCGTCGCGTCGCCGACCACGTGCACACCGTGCTCCGGTGACCCGGACGCCCGCAGCCTGGTGAGCACGGCGGTGGCCCGCCCGCCGACGTGGACCGGGCTGAACCGGCACTCGCCCACCTCGCAGTCCTCCAGCCGGACGCTCGCGTCGTCCGCGGCGAGCAGGCCGTTGGCGGCCGACTCCCGTACGGTGCTCTGTCCCGCGGTCAGCCGGGCGGCGCCGTGCACCCGCAGCGCGGCGGCGGCCGTACGAATGATCCGCGTGTCGGCGAGCCACACCCGGGAGTCGTCCCCCGCGCTCACGCCCGCGCCGCCGCTGTCGCGCAGCACGCAGGCGGTGAGCAGCACATGCCCGTGTCCGGTGACGCTCACCGCGTCGGCGCCGGAGCCCGCCAGTTCGCAGCCGTGCAGGCGCACGCCGTCGTCGGCGCGGACCGTCCGGTCGGGGTCGGCCCCCACCGGGCCGGCGGGGGCCGGCGAGCTGCCCAGGACGCGCACCGCCTCGGCGCCGCAGTCCCGTACCCGGCAGTCCGTCAGGAGTGCGGCGCCCTGGTCCTCGACGAGCAGGCCGCTGCGGCCCGCGCGGTCGATGCGGCTGTCGCGCAGAATGACGCGGGCGCTCTCCCGGATGCGCAGCGCGGAGCCCGACGCCCCCTGGATCGTCGTGCGTTCCAGTTCGAGGCGGGTGGAGCCGCCGGCCACCAGCCCGGTTCCGTCGGCGTCCGCCAGCAGACAGTCGGTCAGGTGCACGGTGCCGGTGGTGCGCAGCAGGGCGCCGGTGAGGGCTGCTCCGGTGAGCGTCACCTCGTGCAGCCGGGCCTCCGCGTCGCCGACGACCTCCAGCCGGCCGCGGGCCGTGCCGCCGCCGGACCATGCGGTGCTGCCGCCGGCGAGCCGTACGGCGGGCCGGTTCGCCGCGCCGCCGCGTACCGTCAGCCCGCGCAGCACCACCTCGGCGCCGGCCGCCACTTCGAGGCCGGGCCGCTCCTCGTCGGGGGCGACGACGGTGACCGCGTCATGGCGGCCGGGCAGGTCCTGCCCGTCCGCCGTCCAGGCCAGCAGCGAGACACTGCGCTCGATGCGCAGGGCCTCGGTGTACTCGCCGGGGGCGATCCGGATCTCGTCGCCGGCCCCCGCCGCGTTCAGGGCTCCGGCGATGGTCGGGTGCGCCGCCGGCCGCCGTGCCGGATCGGCGACATAGAGGATCGCCGGTCGGGCGGGGGGCGGGGTCACGAGGCGTCTCCGGGTGGCGGGGGCGGGCGGTGGCGGCCGGGGTTGAGGCTCAGATTACCCATCGCGGCCTGCAGATCGACGCCGAGCCGTCCCAGCTCCGCCTCGGCCCGGTTCAGGGCCGCGTTCGCCCGGCGCATCAGGTCCTGCGCCTGGTGGTAGGCGTGCGAGGCGCCGGACGGCGCGCGCGAACTGCCCCCGGCGCCGCCCCTGGTCCCCGGCTCCAGTGCCTCCAACGCCCTTTGTGCCCGGTGGAGATCACTGCTGGCCTCGGTGTAGGCGTCCCAGGCGGCCGTCTCCGCCTCGACGTGGGTGACCTGGGGGGCCGCCGGTACGGAGCTGCCGGGCGCCAGGCCCCGCGTGGAGGACGAGCCGGTGGTCGTCGGCGCTTTGCCCTTTCCCTTGACCTTCGTACCAGGGTCGCCCGCCGTGTCGGTGCGCGGTCGCTTGGTGGGACCGCTTCCGTCGTCTCCGTGCGGCGGGCCGCCGCGCTCCGCGGGCGGCACGGGCGTGTCCGAGCCGTCGGACAGCCGCGCGTCCCAGCCGCCGCCCTGCGGGTTGTCACGCCAGGTGATGTCCAGGAAGTCGCGGGCGCGTTTGCCGCTGGTGGGTCCGTGGATGAAGTGAGGCGATCCGTCGGCGCCCGTCACCCGGATGTCCCGGCCCAGCGCGTTGGCGTAGAAGCCGAGTACGTGCAGACTGCCCTGGTCCATGGCGAAGTGCGCGTCGGGGCCGGCCGCGCGCAGACCCTGCAGGGTGTCCGTCGGCGGGTGGATCCGCCCCTGGACGAGCCGTACGAAGAAGTCCTCCACGCCGAGGCCGCGGGCGGTCAGATTCTCGGTGAACAGCTTCAGCCGCTTCTGCGCGGTCGCCGCCGACACCCCGCCGACATTGTCGATGCGGTCGAAGGCGGTCTGCAGCATCCGGGCGGGGTCCAGGTCGGGGGTCGAGACGGCGGCGCGGTCGAGCGCGGCGAACAGCGAGCCCGGCGACACGTCGATCGCGCGGGTGGGCAGGTGCTCGGCGGCGAAGTACCGCAGGTGGCGCAGGAAGTGCGTGGTGTCCGCGCTGAGTGCGAGGCCGTGCGAGACCAGCCGCAGGTCGGCGGGGTTGATCCCGGCGAACACCGACGCGCCCCCGCCGGGCACCGGGGCGGAGACGGCGGTGCCCACCGGGTGCGTCCCCGGGGTGCCCAGCCGGGGGTCGAGATCCCCGGACAGGGACGCGGTCGTCGGGCGCGGTGTGCCGCCGGCGCCGGGGCGCACCGGCCACAGGGGGTCGAACGGGTTGCCGTTGTTGAGGTTGGGCGGCAGCTTCGCGTAGTCCTTGGCGATCCAGCTGTCGCGGTGCCCGGCGAGTTCGAGCCCGCTGCGGCCCGCCTGCGCGTTGCCGCCCGACGCGTCGGTGTTGAAGAGCCGGTCCAGCGGCTTCTTGATGTGCGCGTGGTCCTGCGGGAGGGTGCCGTCCTTCCACAGGTCCTTCAGCAGCCGGGACACGTCGGTCGGGATGGCGGCGCCCTGGAAGTCGGTGAGGAACGCCGTTCCGCGCTCCGGCAGGACGTGGTTGGCCGCGTTGAGCTCGCGCAGGGTCAGCCGCGCGTCGAGGGCCTCCTTGGTGTGCCACAGGATCTGCCGCGCTTCCCGGGCCTCGGCGGCCGGTATGCCCGGCAGATGATGGGCGCCCTGGCCCAGCGCCTGGGCGAGCCCGTGCAGGACCTCCGGTACCCGGTCGGCCCGCAGCCCGCCGACCAGCGGGTCGCCGTTGCGCACGGCGTTCGCCAGGTCGTTGAGTACTCCCTGGGCGTGGTTGATCTCCACCTGGTTCAGGGGCGGGCGGTCCGCACGGAAGGCGTCGTCGATCCGGCTGAGGATCTCCGGCAGCTGGGTGTGGTGGAGGCCGCCGAAGGCGGGCAGCGGCAGGTTCCGGTCCAGCTCCCAGGCGTTGAGCTGGTTGAGCCGCTCGCTGAGCGTCTGGAACTCCGCACCTCCGGTGCCGAACCGCACGGGAGGTGCGTCAGGGCGGTGCAGCATGACGGCGGCCGCGTCGACGAAGAGGTTGGGTTCCGGGGAGTAGGGCAGCTGCGGGTGCATGCCCGCCAGCCGGTCGCGGATGCGCATGTCGAGACGGATCCGGGCGTCGAGGGTGGGCAGGAAGTCCTCGGTGACGTCGCCCTTCACCTTGATCACCCTGGGCCTCTTCGGTGCCCCGTCGCCGCCGCCGGGCTTCGGCTTCGGCATCTTCGGCGCCTTCGCCGCGTCGGCGGCCAGCCGCTCGTTGGTGACCTTCACCAGATCGGCCGAGACACCGGGCATCGTGGTGTCGGGCATCCGGTAGCCGCCCGACATCATCAGCGGCCGCAGTGGCGTGAACCCCGGCGAACCGTGCGCACCGAGCGCCTCGTCGAAGTGCCGGAAGACGTGCTCGCCGCCGGGCACCGTGTGCGGGTGGGCGTCGAAGTCCATGATGGAGAAGTAGGGATGGTTGCCCCGCTGGATCATCGTCTCGGCCAGATGGGTGCTGGCGGCGCTGGTCATGGTGGCGTTGCGGGCGGTGCCGTACGCGAACTTGGCGCTGGCCGGCATCGGGGTGGCGACCAGGGCGAGCGGGTGCGGGAACGAGGCGGCGCCGAGCGCGTCGTCGATGGCGCCGCGGATCAGGGCGAGTTCGGCGGGCGGGCCGTTGACGCCGATGACGACGGCGACCCGGCTGTCGAAGCCGGTCAGATTGTGGGTGATGGAGTTCAGGAACGACTGCAGGCCGCCCAGCTCCCGGTAGTTGACGATCGCGTTCACCACGTACGCGATGGGCCGGGATTCCTCGACGCTCCCGTGCACCAGGGCCGCGTAGCGGTCGGCGTTGAGCGGCGGGGCGTTGTGCGCGCCGAGGTGCACGAAGGCGTCGTTGACCGCGGTGTGCGGGGCGGCGGCTGTGCCGCCCGCCGGCGGGGTCCAGGTGTGGACGCCACCGGTCGGGGCGGGCGTGTCGATCTGCATCGCGTCGCTGCCCTGGTGCGCGGGCGGGGTCATGGTGACGTCGTGACCGGGCGTGTGCGGCACGGTGTGCGGCGCCGGACCCCCGGCGGTCTCGCCGTCGGTGTGCGGTGCGGTGGTGTGCGGTGTGGTGGTGGAGGGGATGTCGACGTCCATCGCGTCGTCGGCGGCGGTGTGCGAGGCAGTCGGTGACGGGGTGTTCAGGTCGGCGGCGCCGGGGCGCGGCGGACGGGGCTTGGTCGAGGGGGCGCCGCCGAGCAGGCCGCCGCGGTCGGTGAAGATCCTGCCGGTGACGGAGCGGATCTCCATGCGGGTGGCGCGGGCGTCGATGCCGAGCGCGATCAGGGCGTCCTCGGCCTTGTCGACGGCCGCCCCGGTGCGCTCGACTCCGGCCAGCGCCGTCCGGTAGGCGGCGGTGGGCCCGGTGGAGGCGCCCTGGCCGGGCGGCGGGGTCACGTGGTCGAGCTGCTGCTCGGCCTTGCCCAGCTTCGTCATGGACTGCTCGTACCGGGCCCAGGCGTTGAGCTTGGCGACGGCCTCGGTGCCGCTGGAGCCGCCGATGACGATCTGCCGGGCGGCGTGGATCCGCTGGTTCATCACCAGCTCCGCCGCGCGGCCGCCGAACCGCCCGCCGGGCGGCAGCGGTTTCACGGCGGCGGGCTGCTCGACCGCCTTGCCCTTGCCCTTCCCTCCGGGCGCGGGCAGGTGCGGCACCGGGACCTCGGCCACCGCCGGGTGCGCGGTACCGGGCACCGGCACCTGCTCGGCCTTGACGGGTGTGCCGGGCCGGGCGACCAGGTCGAGCGCCCCGTTCGCGGATCCGCCGTGGCCGGCGCCCGCGGCGTCCAGTCCCGGCTTGGCGGAGACGCCGGCCGGGGCGCCGGTGTGCGCGCTCAGTCCGGTGGGAGCGGGCGCACGGAGTTCGTCGTCGCCGCGCAGCAGGCTCATCGCCAGGTCGTGCGTGGACAGGGCGGGTTGTGGGAGTCCCCCCGGGGCGTTGAGCGGACGCGGCACGGGCGCCGCGTGCGATCCGGCCGCGGCCGTGACGGGTTGCACGGGGCGCTCCACCAAGCCGGTGGGCGTCGTGCGGATGCCCGGCTGCGCCGGCACCGTGAGCGCGTGCTCGCCCTGGACGGCGTGCACTCCGGTCGCGGGCGCGGTCGTCACGGGGCCGGGCGTCAGGTGGGCGACGGGTGCCGGTGGGACCGGGGCGGTGTTGGCGACCGCGTGCGCGTCGATCGTCTTCGGCGCGGAGTCACCGATGCGCAGGGTGATGCCGTCGGCCCTGATGCCGGTCACGGCGACGTCGCCCGAGGCGAGGGCGCGCAGTTCGGGGAAGGTCAGGTCGTTCAGCGCCTCGGCGTGGCCGACGGCGCCGCGGGCCATGGTGACGCCCTCGCCCATGCCGACGGTGTGCGGCACGCTCATCGCCGTGCCCGGGTGCACGCCGACCGCGTGGTCCATGTGCACCATCGGGGATCCGCCGTGCGCGTCGCGCAGCAGGTCGATGGCGGAGTGGCCGGGCAGCAGCAGGTTGCTGTCCAGTCGTACGTGGCCGGCCGCGAGGTCCGCCTGGTTGACGAGGTGCGACCCGGCGGAGATTCCGCCGCCGTGGGTGAGCGGCACGCTCAGACCGCCGGGCAGCGTCGTCATGCCGTGCGGCAGCGGCGGAGTGGCCAGGGACGTCGCACCCAGGTGCAGGCCACTCGGATGCGGTGTCCCGAACCCGGTGACGTGCAGGCCTGGCGCCCCGCCCGCGTGGCCGACCGCGGAGGGAGTCGGGATCCCGTGCAGGCCGCCGATGCTGAGCGCACCCGCTCCGGGGGTCGCCACGGAGGGCACGCTGAGGGAGGACATCCCCGGCGCGTGCAGGCCGTCGAGCGCGCCACCGCGCAGGGCCCCGAGCGAGCCGATGCCGAGGTGGCCGAGGTTGATGGTGGGCATCGAGCCCATGGCGAGGTGGACGAGGTCGGTGGTGCCCGCGGCCCCGAATCCCGAGCCCGGCCGGAAGAGCGCGCCCGGCGAGGAGTTGGGGCTGAACGTCCCCGGCGAGAAGTGCAGCCCGCCCGGGGTCACGAGCGAGGACGGCACCATGGCGTTGTGCCCGCCGCCCCCCAGCGGTGAGTTGAAGCGCAGCGCGGAGTCCGTGCGGCCCGCGTTGACGAGCAGTTCGTGCAGTTCGGGGTGGGGGATGCCGAGGACGCGTTCGCCGAACGCGAGCCGGGCCGCGCCGCCGAAGCCGAGGACGCCGATCTCGGTGGCGTTGAGCGGCAGGAAGGCGGCGACGCCGAACCGTCCCATGCGCTGGAGGTTGACCAGTCCGTACGTGCCGGCCTTCGCCCAGTTGCCGGTGATGTTTCCGGTGAACTTCACCCAGTCGCTGTGGATGGCGGTGACCATCGTGTTCCAGCCGCCCTTGGCCCCGTTGCCGATCCCGCGCAGCAGGCCGGCCAGGTCGATCTTGAGGGCCGGGCCGAGGTGGGAGCCGATCACCATGGGCGCGATGACGAACTTCGGCAGACCGGTCAGTGTGGAGAAGTGGCCGATCTGCGACCAGATGTTCCTGCCGGCCATCGTCAGCCCGTTGACGCCGCTCTTGAGGCCGTTGCCGAGCCCCTTGAGCAGGGCGCCGACGTTGATGCCCTTGGTCGTCGGGAAGAGCACGCCGAGGAAGGCCAGGCCGAGCTCCAGGCCGCTGGCCTTTCCCTGGCTGAAGGCGACGATCGTCTTGATCAGCAGGACGGCGTTCATGCCCCAGGCGATGACGGCGAGGATGCCGCCGGTGAAGACGGCGAGCACCGACAGGATGATCGTCAGCCACTGGAAGACTTCCCAGAACAGGTCGCAGTCGCTGACCGGTTGGACCATCAGCTCGCCGGCCGTGTGCAGTTGCTTGCGCAGTTCCTTCGCGGCGGTGGTCACGTCGCCCTGGGCGTCGCTGGCGCGCTGCTTGAGGCCCGGCAGCTGCGCGTCGTCCTGGGGCAGGCCCTGTGCCGCGGACAGTGCCTGGTCCGCCTCGCCCTGGGCGGTGGTGACGGCGGCGCTGTAAGCGCGCAGCGCGGTCTCCGCCGTGTGGAAGGACTCCTCCACCCGGCCGACGAACTTGAAGAGGTGGTCGTCGACCTTGTCGCGCAGCGCGTCGGCGGTCTTGCCGATGAAGCGCTGCCCGTCGCCCGCGGTGACCTGCAGCTCTTTCAGCCCGGTGTTGATGGTCCCGGCCGAGGTGGCGAGATCGCGCATCGCGTCGGCGACGGTGGTGAGGGTGGCAGGGTCTCCCGGGGTGGGGTCGCCGTCCAGGCCGAGCGCACTCCAGTCCCCTGGACGCGTTCCCACGCTCATCCACCCCCTGGCGGCGATCAGCCGTAGACATGATGTCGGGGCTCCGCACGGCCCGGACATCATGTCTACGCAGGACGCGCCTGATCGGTTCACTCTGTGAACGACGTCACAAGACGTGGCGGGCGGGTGTGCCCCGGATCACTGAACCGTTCTGATCTCCGGTGCGTTTGATCTGAAGAACGCGTCCCGTCCCCGACTCCGTCCCCCGGGAGTGACTGTGCCCGACATCGCGGTCGACTACGAACTGCTCAACAACGTCGCCCAGAAGGCCCGCACCCTCAAGGGGCAGGTCCAGACGGCGCGCGAGGGCAAGCAGGACTACACCGTCAACGAGACCGGCGCGGCTTCCGTCTCGACGGCCATCCGCGCCTACTACTCCGTCTGGAAGAGCTCGTTCAAGCGCTCCGAGGAGAAGCTGGAGAAGCTCGGCAACCTCTACGACGGGGTGGCGCGGGGCTGGGCGGACTGGGACTTCCGGCTGGCCGGCGAGGCGAGCAAGCAGGAGGCCTCGCTCGCCGCGGACCTGTACAGGACCCAGAAGGAGATCTGGGACGACTGGCAGGCGGCGGTCGCGGCCGGCAACGCCGACCCCAACGACCCGCACGCGCCCAAGCCCCCCGCGGACCGTCCGGGCACCTGGACCACCGACGACGGGCACGGCAACACCACCACGACCACGTACGAGTACGGCCCCGACGGCAAGCCGACGAAGATCACCACAACGCAGCACACGAACACCGGCCTGACCAGTACGGACACCACGAACTACCACGCCGACGGCACGTACGACTCGTCCGCCACCGATGTCTACGGCAACGTGACGACCACGACCGGCAACAGCCAGACCACCGAGTCGGGGAACACCAAGACCACCAACGACACCTTCAACAGCACCACCAAGGACCCCGACGGCAAGGAGAGCACGACCACGGGCACGACCAACTCGGTCTACAACACGACCACCGGTCACCGTGACTCGGACACCACCTACACCACCGTCGGCCCCGACAAGGACGGCAACCAGGAGACCGTGAAGGGCACTACCCACTCCGCGGTGGACCTCAACGGCCACGAGGTCGTCACGACCATCGAGGTCAAGGCGGACGGCAGCGGCACCAAGACCGTGGTGACCGACGGCCGGACCGAGGAGTGGGGGAGCGACAACGCGGACCAGGACAGCGGCTGGACAACGTCCGACGACGACTAGGGCCGGACCGAGGCCCTGGGGCCCGACCGGCCCCGCCCCCGTGAGCCGGTAACGGCGCCACGATCACCCCACAACCCAGGGAGCGCACCATGCCCGCAGGCAACATCAACCTCGACTACACCGAGATCCTTCGCGTCTCCGGCGTGATGAACCAGGCGGTCAACGACATCAACCCGCACCTGCTGTCGACGAAGACCTCCGTCGAAGGGCTGCTGGACAACGGTCTGTTCATGCAGCAGAGCAGCCCGGCGATGAAGGCCGCCTACGAGAAGCTGACCGCCTCGCTGCAGCAGGCCGTGGAGAGCATCAACAGCTTCGCCATGCAGTTCACCAAGATCAAGGAGTCCGTCGAGAAGATGGACGCCGACATCGCGGCCAGCACCAACCAGGCCTGACCCCTCCGCATTCGAGCCCGCGGCCGCCTTGCGAGGCGGCCGCGGGCTCGCGCGTTCTCCGCGACGGGTCAGGCGTCGTCCGCCCGCAGCACCGTCTCCGGCACGAGCACCGACACCAGCAGGCCCGACACCGGGTCGACCGTCAGCCCGCGACCGGGCGTGGGCCGCCCGCGCAGCAGGTCGTACGGGACGCGGATGCCCAGCAGATCGCCCTCGGCCGGGGACTGCGGCGACAGCAGGACGCCCTTGCGGACCCGGCGCACCTGGCCCAGCCATCCGATGCCCGCCGAGGTGAGGGTCTCCGCGGTGGCGGCCACCGCCAGCCCGTAGCCGCGGTCGCGCCCGGTGGCCGCGATGTCGCGGAGCACCGAGTCGGCGGCCGGCATCTGGGCGAGCAGGTCCGCATCGTCCACCAGGACCACCGCGGGCCCGGACCCGGCCTCCAGCGCCTCGCGGACCTCCTCCGCCATCGGATCCGGCGACTCCAGCACGACGGCCTGCGGGTGCCTGCGCAGCCCGCGCAGCGGCGACTCGCGCGGGGTGATGACCACCACGCGGGTGCCACCGGCCAGCAGCGAGACCGCGAGGCTGGCCAGCGCGGTGGAACGGCCCGCCCCGGGAGGACCGCTGATGAGGAAGGACGGCGAGTCCGCCGCGAAGTCCACACCCACCGGCTCCAGATCGTCGCCGCCGATCCCCAGCAGCCCCCACAGCGGGCGCCGCTGAGCGGCCGGCACCTTCTCGTAGGCGTCGTGGAACGTCACCTGCTTCGGCAGCGTCATCACCCGGGCCGGCCGGCGCGCGGCCGGGACGTCCCGGTCGCGGCGCGACGCCTCGTCCCGGATGCGCTGCAGCGCGTCCGCCTGTTCCCGTCCGGTGGGCACGCCGCCCGACAGCTCGCCGAGCAGCGCCACCTGCACCTCGGCGGCGCTGCCGCCGCGCCAGCCGCGCCCCGGCGGGACGACGGCCGGGATCAGCTTCGCCGGGATGCCCGCCAGCATGTACTCGCTGCGGTCGGTGAGCCGCAGCAGCAGGCGTTCGTCGTTGAGCGACGCGACCTTGCCGGAGAGCAGGGCGCGCTCCGAGGTGGCGATGACGTGCACGCCCATCGGCGCGCCCTCGCGGATCAGCGCGGTCAGCTCCTGGACCGGCCGGCCGCCGTCGTGGTCGCCGAGCAGGGCGACCAGTGAGTCCCAGCCGTCGATCAGGACGACCAGGTGGGCGGGGCGCTCGGCCGCCGGCAGCTGGGTGCGCAGCTCGGCGAGGTTGGCCACGCCGTGCTGCGTGAGCAGCTCCTGACGGCGGCCCATCTCCGCGAGCAGGCGCGCCAGCAACCGGTTGAGGCGCTCCAGGTCGGCCCGGGGGACGACGGCGCCGCAGTGCGGCAGCGCGCTGAGCGCCGCGAGGGCGCCGCCCGCCGCGTCGATCCCGTACAGGTGCACGTCGGCCGAGGAGTGGCGGCGGGCCAGCGCGCCGCCGATCGTGCGCAGCGCCTGGGACCGCCCCGATCGCGGGGTGCCGATGATGTACAGGTGCCCGAACTGGGAGAAGTCCAGCTCCAGGGGCTCCTGGCGCTGGATGCCCGGAAGGTCGGCGAGCGCCCAGGGGACGGCGGCCAGCCGGCCGTTCGGCAGGTCGGGCCGTTCGGGCAGATCGTGCAGCGAGACGGCCTGTTCGAGCGCCGGCAGCCACGGACTGGGCTGGTGCGGCACGTCCAGCTCCACCGCCGCGTCCCGGATCGCCTCGACCAGGGCCGTCAGATCGGTCGGCGCGTCCGGGTCGTCCAAGTGCTCCGGCGCGTCGGCGTCCGAGGCGTGCTCGGGGCCCGGCTCGGCGGCCGTCCGCCCCAGCTGCGTCCACATGACCTCGCTGGTCCAGACGGGAGGCTCCGCCGTCAACCGGGCCTCCACGCCTGCCCCTGCCGAGGCGTCAGGACGCGGCTGCTCGCCGTCGTCGCCCTTGCCCGCGCGCGGCGCGCCGACGAAGGCCGTCTGGAACGGCAGGACGGAACGGTGTCCGATCCGGGCCAGGGCGCGGCCGGGGGTGGCCGCGGAGATGGTCACCGCGTCGTTGACCTCCAGGACGTCCTGGCTGTCCATGCTGTCCGTGACGCGCAGCGAGATCCGCAGGTTGGTGTTGGCGCGGATGTCGGCGGTGACGACACCGGCGGGCCGCTGGGTGGCGAGGATCAGGTGCAGGCCCAGCGATCGGCCGCGCTGCGCGATGGAGACCAGGCCCGGGATGAACTCCTGGACGTCGCGCGCCAGCGTGGCGAACTCGTCGATGATCAGCAGCAGCCGGGGCAGCGCGGCCAGCGACGGATCGCGCCGCCGCAGGGAGCGGTACTCGATGTGGTCCTTGGCGCCCACCTGGGCCAGGATCCTTTCGCGCCGGGTGAGTTCGGCGCCGAGCGACGCCAGGGCCCGCTCCACCAGGTGACTGTCGAGGTCGGTGACCATGCCCAGGACGTGCGGCAGCCGCACGCAGTCCTGGAAGGCGCTGCCGCCCTTGTAGTCGACGAGCACGAACGTCATCTCGTCGGGCCGGTTCACCGCGGCGAGCGAGGCGACCAGGGTCTGCAGCAGCTCGGACTTGCCGGCGCCGGTGGTGCCGGCGACCAGCCCGTGCGGGCCGTCCTTGATCAGGTCGAAGGTGACCGGACCGGTGTAGCCGACTCCTAGCAGAGCGGCGGTGGAGGCCGGACGGTTGGACCACCTGCGGGCCAGCTCCTCGCCCCGCGGCGGCTCCAGTTCCAGCAGGCCGAGCAGGCCGACCCGGTCGGGCAGGCCGTCGGAGCCGTCGGGCGTGACGTCACGCACGGGCGCGAGGGCCCGGCCGATCCGCTCGCACCAGTCGGTGTCGACCAGGTCCGGGCGGATCTCGGTGAGGTCGGCGCTGCCGGTGCGGCGCAGCGTCACGTCCCGGGCGTTGACGACGCAGACCGAGACGCACTCCTCGGGGAGCATGCGCTCCTCCTGGTCGATGCAGATCAGGAAGACCCGGACGGCCGGCCCCTCCTTCAGGACCTGCACGACGCCAGGCACGTCACGCAGCCGCCGCGCCCCGTCGAGCACCACCACGAGGTCCGGCTCGCTCAGCAGCGCCCCGCTCATCGCGGAGTTGCGGGCGCGCATCCGGGAGCGGACGGCCGAGACCAGTTCCGAGACGCGGTTGGCGACGGTCTCCGGGTCGTTGCCGAGGGTGACGGCCGGGCCGCCGGAGTTCTCCGCGGAGACGCCGCCGCGCCCGGGTCGGGCGTGCGGCAGCCAGCGCACCCACTCCCAGGCCGGGGCGCCCGCCGTGTCGGTGAGGACGGTGATGCGCACATCGCGCGGGCTGTGCAGGATCGCCGCCTGCGCGACGGCCCACCGGGCCAGCGAGCGGGCCGCGTCACGCTCGCCGGCGATGCCGAGCACGCCGTCGCCGGTCAGGTCGACGCCGACCGGCATGTCGGGGATCCGCCAGTTGACGGAGCGGTGGTTGTCCTCGCGGGAGGTGTCCTCGACGGTGAGCAGCGAGGACTGGCTGACCGTGCCGACCCGCAGCACGAGGTGGTCGGGGTGGCCGCGCCGCCGCTCCCACAGGCGCGCGCCGGGGCCGACCGCCCACAGTCCGGCCTCGGCCGGGTCGGGACCGCCCGCCACCCGCAACCGCCGCTCGCGGGCGACCTTCTGCTGGATGTCCTGTTCCAGGGAGGTGCGCCGGGCCCGGTAGCTGGCGACGCCGTCGGTGTACTCGCGGCGACCGCTCTTGCGGCCGCTCATCCAGTTGCCGATGGCCAGGACCGGGCTGAAGACCGCGAACATCAGGTAGAAGTACGAATGAAGGATGGTGACCATGGCGACGCCGAGGAGCAGCGGCGCGAACACCACCAGCAGCGGCACCGGGCGCTTCGTGGGCGGGCTCGGCGGCGACGGCAGCACGAACCGTTCGGGCAGCAGCGGCGGGATGATCCGCGGCGGCCGGTTGAAGTCGAGGAACGCGCCGTCGGCGGAGACGGTGACGGCCGCGTCCGCCTCGGTCGGCTCCGCCACCCGCAGCAGGAACTCACCCAGGACCAGTTCGCCGCCGAGCGGCCACTCCTGCCAGCCCCGTGGCAGCGGCTCGTGGGCGTCGGCGTACGGGTCGGGCAGTTCCGGGGCCGGGGCGGGCGGCAGCGGAATCGCGTCGGCACGCGGCCGGGCCGGCGGGGGCTCGGGCGCGGACAGCGCGACGCCGTCGGCCTGCTGGGTGTTGAGCAGTACGGTCCCGTCGGGACGGACGGTGATCCGCACCCCCTGCGACGGCACGTCCCGTCCTTCGAGGTGGACGGCGCTGCCCGGCAGCGGGCCGACGCCGTGCGTGCCGGGCTCCAGCAGCCACACCCGCCCGGCGTCCCGGCCGCCGACCAGCTGCAGTTCCACCCGGGGGCCGCGGGGCAGCCGTTCGCCGTCCGCGGACCGGGACGGCGGTGGCAGCAGGTCGCGCAGCGGCCCGTATCCCCCGCTCTCCGGCGCGGCAGGACCGCCGAGCCCGAGCCGGGCTCCGTCCCGCACTCCGGCGGCGGACAGCGGCAGTTCGGCGGGGAGGCGTCGGTCCCCCAGGTACAGCGCGGGCGGTTCGTTCCCGCCGGGAGATCCCGTACCGCCGTGGGCACCCGCCTCCCGGCCGTCGGGGGACAGCCCGGCGACGAGCGCGCCCACGGTGGTGGCGCCGGTGACGTCGATCATGAGATCGCGGCCCTGGTCCGGCGTTTCGGCCGGGGTGATGCTGAGGAAGAGTCTCACGGGGTGGGAGCAGTCCGATCCGGGATTTCGCCGGGGGCGGCGGGCTGGGGACGTGACGTGGCGGAGACGCCCGCGGAGCGCGTGGGCGCGGCGGCGGGCTCGGGCTCCGCGAGGTCGAGGTCCGGGTCCAGGGCGAGGGCTGGGACGGGTGCCGGGGCGGGGGCCGGCGTCGGGTCCGGCTGCGGGGCCGGTGCCGGGCCGAGGTCCGGTGCGGGCGCGGGGGCCGGGATGGCGGCCGTGGCGGGGAGCGGTGCGCGCTCACCCGGGGAACCGTGCGCGACGTCGGGCTCCGCGGCCGGCGTCGACGGCTCCGTGGTGACGGCGGGCGATGCGGCGGGCTCGGTGAAGTCCGGGTCGCCGGCACCGGTCTGTCCGGTCGCCGCCTCGACGGTCGCCACCTCAACGGTCGTGACCGACGGGGTTTCCGGTGTTCCGGGCGGCGGGGCGACGGAAGGGGCCGTCGCCGGAGCCGTGGCCCGGGCGCGCGACCGAAGGCGCCGGATGGCGCGGCCCACGGCTCTGCCGAGCGAGGCCGCCTCGACGTCGATCTGCATGCCGGGACCCAGCAACCGGCCGTCGGGCTCCGCGTGCAGTGTCCAACTGGAGCCCGGCAGGCTTCCGCCGACGAGTACCCGGGCCTTGCCTTCGGAGCTCAGAGCGGCCAGCCGCTCCGCCTGTTGCGGGTTCGGCATCCAGCACGCCAGGACCGGCGGCAGGTCCGCGTCCCGTTCGGTGTCCGGGTCGGAGTCCGGGTCGGGTGCCGTCTCCAGGTCCTGGTCGGTCACCGGCGCGGCCTCCGCGCTCCCGCGCACGGCCAGGTCCGCGATGAGGTCGTCGAGTTCAGGGCCGGGAAACCGGGGGTGCAGACCGCGGGCGACGAGCACCTCAGGTCCGTGCGGCAGGCTGTCGAGCTGCGCGGTCAGCGCGTGCACCACGCTGCGCGCCACCCGCGCGTCGCCTTCGACCACCAGTGCGGGCGGGCCGCTCCGCCAGTCGACGAGGACGACCCCCGGCGCCCTGCGGTCGACACCGACGACGAGCAGCAGCCGTTCCCGGTCCTCCTCGACCGCTGACGGCTCCACGGGTGCCGGGGCGGACCAGGTCCACTCTCCCGGCCCGGCCGCGGCGTCCGTCCACTCACCGGACGGGCCGAGCGGATCCCGGCCCGCGATGACCACCCGCGTCCGGTCGCGCGACGGGCCGATCCACACGGTCGGGGCGTAGCAACCGGCGCCCTGGGCCGCGTCGGCGCGGTCGAGCGCCGCACCGACGAGCTCCCGGGCCTCCGGGTCGGCGAGGAACGACGTCAGCATCCGCGCGCAGCGGCGGTGCAGCCGCCAGGCGCGCAGCGGCTGGGAGAACGCGCGGCCGGTCATCCGGGCCTCCCACACGACGCGCCGGCACGTTCGCCGGAACCCGCCCTGGGACCTGATGATCCGGGAGGCGACCCACATCAGCAGGATCAGCGCGGCCAGCAGGCCGATGATGATCAGCCAGGAGTTCCGGTCGGGCATCGCGAGGGCGAGCGGCTGCCCGCCGGCGGGCGCCGTGCGGCCGGTCACGCGCACTCCCGCGCGTAGGCGGCGGAACGTCGCAGGTCGCGCATCGCGTGGTGCAAGCGGGACTTGACGGTTCCGGTCGGAATTCCCAGGGCGAGCGCCGTGTCAGGGCCGGAACATCCAAGCAGGTACGTGTACACCAGAACCTCACGGTGGGGGCGGGAGAGTGGGGCGAGCAACTCGACGAGGTGGGTGCGGTCGACGACCCGCCCCTGGTCATCCGCGACGGCGGCCGTCTCGGGCAGGTACGCGGTGGGCAGGGCCGGGCGGACGCCGTCCCTGCGACTCCAGTCGATGACCACGTTCCGGGCCACGGTGCAGAGCCAGGGCAGACCGGGCTGGAAGCCGTCGGCGCGCCCCGTCCCCGTCCCGGCCGGGGACACCAGCCAGGCGCGCAGCAGGGTCTCCTGCACGGCGTCCTCGGCCCGCTGCGGGTCGTTGGGGAGGAGCGAGCGCACGTAGCGCAGAAGTGGTGGGCGGTGGGGTCCGATCAAAGCGGTGAACCGCTCGTCCGTCTCGCGTTTCGCGTACCGCGGTGCGGAGAGTGCCGCTGAACTCATGGTGCTGCTGCCTCGGAGGGTTCGGGGTGATCGGGGCGGCCGTCGTGCGGGGAACCGGGCAAGGGAGGGGAGCGCCGGATAGGTGGGACCACCACAGACCGCACACCCTAGTCACGGGACGTGGGCGGAGGCAAAGGCGGCTATCGGCCAAATCACCCCTGGGAGCGGCGGTTTGCGCCACCCCCACGACCGGTTTCAGCCCTCCGCGCGAGGCCGTGCGACCGGCGTCCGGCCAAGGCCCGCGCCTGTCGGAGCGGTACTCGCGGGGTTTCGCGGGCGGCCGTCCGGCCCCGCGGCCAACGCGGCGAGAACGAGGCGGTAATCACACGCGGTAGCCGCGCGTGCGGACTGCGAACACCCCGCCTCCGACCTGCGCAGAAGGCGGGGAATAGATCTGCGGACCCGACCGTTCGGAGTGATAGTTGAATCAGCAACTAAATGGATGTGGTGAGCACAGTGCAGTTCGGCATCTTCAGCGTCGGCGACGTCACCGCCGACCCCACGACGGGGACGACGCCCACGGAGAACGAGCGGATCAAGGCGATGGTCGCCATCGCGCAGAAGGCCGAGGAGGTCGGTCTCGACGTGTTCGCGACCGGCGAGCACCACAACCCGCCCTTCGTGCCCTCGTCGCCGACGACCATGCTCGGCTACATCGCGGCGCGGACCGAGCGGATCATCCTCTCCACGTCCACGACGCTGATCACCACCAATGACCCGGTGAAGATCGCCGAGGACTTCGCGATGCTGCAGCACCTGGCCGACGGCCGCGTCGACCTGATGCTCGGACGCGGCAACACCGGACCGGTCTACCCCTGGTTCGGCAAGGACATCCGCCAGGGCATCGAGCTCGCGGTCGAGAACTACGCGCTGCTGCACGAGCTGTGGCGCAACGAGGTGGTCGACTGGCAGGGCACGTTCCGCACGCCGCTGCAGTCCTTCACCTCCACGCCACGGCCGCTCGACGACGTGCCGCCGTTCGTCTGGCACGGCTCCATCCGCAGCCCGGAAATCGCCGAACAGGCCGCCTACTACGGCGACGGATTCTTCGCCAACAACATCTTCTGGCCGAAGGAGCACTTCGTGCGGCTCATCGAGCTGTACCGCGAGCGCTTCGCCCACTACGGCCACGGCACCCCCGAGCAGGCGGTCGTCGGTCTCGGCGGGCAGGTCTTCATCCGCAAGAACTCGCAGGACGCCGTACGGGAGTTCCGTCCGTACTTCGACAACGCCCCCGTCTACGGGCACGGCCCCTCCCTGGAGGAGTTCACCGACCAGACCCCGCTGACCGTGGGCAGCCCGCAGGAGGTCATCGACAAGACCCTGACCTTCCGTGACTCCTTCGGCGACTACCAGCGCCAGCTGTTCCTCATGGACCACGCGGGCCTGCCGCTCAAGACGGTCCTGGAACAGCTCGACCTCCTCGGCGAGGAAGTCGTGCCGGTGCTGCGCAAGGAGTTCGCCTCGGCGCGACCGGCCGGGGTGCCCGAAGGCCCCACCCACGCCGCTCTGGTCGCGCGCGCCCTGGCGAAGGGGGCGGACGACACGGCCGACGCCGTCTGAGCCGGCCGAGCCGTCGAACCCGCCGAACCCCCGTTGCCCCCCGGGGAACTCAGGAGAGAAGGAGCCCATGAACACCGGGCATCTCGTCGTCGTCTCGGCCGGTCTGAGCCAACCGTCCTCGACGCGCCTGCTGGCCGGCCGACTCGGCGAGGCGACCCGGCGCGCACTGAGCGACCGGGACGAGGACCGCGCGGTCACGGTCCGCGTCATCGAACTGCGCGAGCTGGCCGTCGACCTCGCCAACCACCTGGTGACCGGTTTCCCCAGCGCGGCGCTGCGCGACGCCCTCGAGGCGACGGAGCGGGCCGACGGCCTGATCGCCGTGACCCCGATCTTCAGCGCCTCGTACAGCGGCCTGTTCAAGTCGTTCTTCGACGTGCTCGACAACGGGGTGCTCGCCGGCACACCGGTACTCGTCGCGGCCACCGGCGGTACCGCGCGGCACTCGCTCGCGCTGGAGCACGCGATGCGACCGCTCTTCGCCTACCTGCGGGCACTCGTCGTGCCGACCGCCGTCTACGCCGCCTCGGAGGACTGGGGCTCCGGAGGGGACGCGACCACCGACGGCCTCGCCGCCCGGATCGCCCGCGCGGCGGGCGAGCTCGCCGACCAGCTGGCCGGCAGGCCCGACGGGACGGCCGCGCCGGAGCAGGTGGTGCCGTTCGCCCAGCAGCTGGCGGCGCTGCGGCCGTCCGGCCGCTGAGACGCCTGCCGCCGGCCGCGACGAGTACCGGTGTGCCGGCGCCGGTCAGGCGAGCGGGAGCAGCCGGAACACCGGATGCCGGACGGACTCGGCGGCGAACTCCTCGTCCGTCGAGTCCGGGGTCACATCGAAGTACGCGCGGGTGATCGGGACTTCGCGCAGGTACTGGCGCAGCACCGGGACGCTCTCCGCAGGTTCGAGCTCGACGACCCGCAAGTCCTCGGAGCGCCCGCCCCGACCGATGCGGACCTGTCCCGCGGCCCGGGCGTTGTGCACCCAGTTGGTGACTCCGTACGCCGCGACCAGCCAGCGGCCACCGTCGGACTCCATCACATCGACGGGCGTGGAGCGCGGCTGACCGGACGTCCGGCCCCGGACGGTCAGTACGTGCCGGTATCCCTTGCCGATCCCGAAGCGGGTCATCACCGCGAACACGCCGTTCACCGCCCGCGTACCGGCACCGACCCGATAGCTCTTCGCCATCACCGCTCCCGCCCTCACCAGAGACCCGACAAGCCCGCAGCTCTGCGGGACAGACCCCTTCGCGTCCATGGATCCAAGCACACCCGCGACTCGCCGGACGCCCACCCGGACGCCCACCCGGACGGGGAAGGCTCAGCCGGTCGCAGGGGTGTAGGTGCCGACGACGGCACTGAGGTCGGGCGCGAGTCTCAGTTCGGCCGCCCTCAGGTCGGGATGTTCCAGCCAGTGCAGCCGCGGCAGGTCGCGAGCGCCATCGAACAGCGGCGGCACGACTGTCGCAGCACCGCACGGGCTACCGCGAGGCGCTCTCCAGATCCTGGTCGAACTCACCGTCCGATTCCGCCGCGTCGAACGGGAGAAGGGCCGGGGAGAGGAACGGATCCGTCGACGGGCCCGGGGCCTGGTGGGTCGGGCTGGATTCCGCGCGGAGCGTTTCGGAGAACAACGAAGACATGGGCACCTTCTGACAATCGGTCCCGTCCGCAGAGGCGGACGGGCAGCGCTACCAGAAAGGTACACGCGTACGAATCAGCGGTGATCACACCACGCCGCTCCGGCCGGCCCGCGCCCCCGACAGATCATCATGTCCGGCGCATTGACGGGCCTTCTCCCCGCCATTAACTTTTGTGAGCGCTCTCAGACTTCGTGCCGGCCGCTCCGCCGGCCGTCAGGTCTCCGGAGGTCACATGAAGGCAATCCGGTTCGGCACCGCCGTGCTCCTCGGGGCCTTGTGGACAACGTTGTCACCACCCGCGACCGCCTCACCGGAGGGTTCGTCCCTCCCTCCGGTGCAGGCCGTCCTGGCCTCCGTCTGCAACAAGTACTGCGACGGCCGCGACCCCGCCCTCGCCCCGCAGGACCGCGCACCCGTCACGGCGACCGTCCACTCCCGCGTCCTCACCCTGCACTTCGACGACCAGGACGCGATGGGCTGGGCGTCGATCGACAACGGCAGCACCGGTGACGAGGTCTGGCTCGACCGGTCCTTCGACGGCGGCCGCAGCTGGGCCTCGGGCAGCCGGCTCGGGGACGCCACCGTGCCCGCCGGCCGGCGCGACCGGCGGACCCCGATGTACAACGTGGACGACTGGAACGCCCAGGGCGTCGGCGCCCTGCGCGCCTGCGGCAAGGCCGCCGACCGGGCGGACATCGCCTGCACCGCCTGGGCGCGCACCACCTGGAACGCGGGCGAGCGGCGGACCGCGGCGGCCACCGCGCAGATGCAGTTCTACAACCGCTCCACCGGCCTGTTCGACACGACCGGCTGGTGGAACGCGGCGAACGCCCTGACCGCGCTCATCGACAACATGCGCGTGACCGGCATGGGGAGCTACACCTACGCCGTCGCGCGCACCTACGACCTGAACGTCAACGCCCGGGGCGGGCAGTTCCGCAACGAGTACCTCGACGACACCGGCTGGTGGGGGCTGGCGTGGGTGGCGGCTTACGACCTCACCGGCGACAGCCAGTATCTGAGCACCGCCCGCGCGGACGCCGACCACATGGCGGCGTACTGGGACGCCACCTGCGGAGGCGGGGTCTGGTGGAACACGTCCCGGACCACCAAGAACGCCATCCCGAACTCCCTCTACATCCAGCTCAACGCCGCGCTGCACAACCGGATCCCGGGCGACACCGGCTACCTGCAGCGCGCCCAGGCCGGCTGGTCCTGGTTCCAGCGGACCGGCCTGGTCAACTCCTCGCACCTCGTCAATGACGGGATCAGTATGTCGACCTGCAAGAACAACGGCAGTACCGTCTGGTCCTACAACCAGGGCGTGCTCCTCGCAGGCCTCACCGAACTGCACCGCGCCACGAACGACCCGGCCCTCCTGGCCACCGCGCGGCAGATCGCCACCGCCGCGACGACGTCCACGTCCCTCAACACTGCTGACGGCATCCTCCGCGACCCCTGCGAGACGGGCGGCTGCGGCGCCGACGGGCCCTCCTTCAAGGGCGCGCACGTGCGCGGACTGGGCAGGCTCGACGCGGCGCTGCCCGACCACCCGTTCACCTCCTACCTGCGGCGGCAGGCGGACCGCGCCCACGCGGCCGACCGCAATCCACTGGACCAGTACGGCCTGCGCTGGTCGGGGCCCCTGGACTCGACGGACGCGGCGCGGCAGCAGAGCGCGCTCGACCTGATGAACGCGGCGTCATGAGGCCGCTCACCGGGAAGCGGCGGCTCGGCGCATTCCTGACCCTTCTCGGAGCCTTCGCCCTGGCCCTGCCGTCCTCCCTCGCCTGCGCGGCCGCGGCACCTGCCCCGCCCGTCCTGCGCGTGATGCCGCTGGGCGACTCGATCACCTGGGGCGCCGGCAGCGCCACGACCTCCTCGTACCGGCTGCCGCTGTGGAACCTGCTGGCCGGCCAGTCCCGCTACTCCGTGCGGTTCGTGGGATCCCAGGCGTCCGGCAGCCTGCCCGCCTTCTCCAACGAGGGGCACAGCGGCTACACGATCGACCAGATCCGCGGTGGTGTCGACGGCTGGCTGGCCGGGACGCGACCGGATGTCGTGCTGCTCCACATCGGGATCAACGACCTGGACCGGAACCTCGACACCGCGCACGCCCCGGACCGGCTCACCGCGCTGGTCGACCGCGTCTTCGCCGACCGGCCCGGCATCACCGTCCTCGCCATGGGCCTCATCCCGGCCACCCCCGGTCTGGAGACGCAGACCGGCGTGTGCAACGCGCGGCTGCGGGCCCTCGCGAGCGCCGAGCAGCAGGCGGGGAAGAAGCTCCGGTACGTCGAGCCGCCCGCGCTGACCGCCGCGGAGCGGATCGACCGCCTGCACCCCAACGACGCCGGGTACCAGCGCATGGCACAGCCGTTCTACGCGGCGCTGGACCGCGCGTTCACCGATGGATGGGCGGTGGGCGGAGCGCCGTTGGGCGCGGGGACCGAGGCCGGCGGCGCCGGCAGGGTGCGCTGGGCCGACTTCGACGGCGACCGCAAGGCGGACTACCTCACCGTCGCGAGCGGCGGCGCCGTCTCCGTGCACCTCAACCGCGGAGGCGACGGACACGGCGGCTGGTCCGCCCTCGGCCAGATCGCCACCGGCCTCACCACCGACCCCACACGCGTGCGCTTCGCAGACTTCGACGGAGACGGCAGAGCCGACTACAGCGTGATCGCCGCGAGCGGTGCCGTCCAGACGTATCTCAACCGGGGCGGGGACGGACACAGCGGCTGGGTGTCGCTCGGCGGGATCGCGACGGGTCTGACCAGCGATGCCGCACTGGTCTCCTTCGCCGACCTCACCGGAGTCGGAAACGCGGACTGCCTCCTCACCGAACCGGGCAGCAACGCGGCCGTTGCCTACGGCTGGATCGGGGGCGATGGCCACGGCGGGTGGGTCGATCGGGGGCGGGTCTTCGCGGGGGTCCCCATCGGCTGACCCGCTCCCTCCGGTTCCGTCTTTCTGCCTGGTGATCACCAAGTTGACAGGAGGCGCGGAGGAGTTGACGATGAGTGACGCCCCCAAAGCCCGCGTGCCCGCGACCGGTTCAAGAGGTCTCGACGTCCACGTGATGGCGCGGGGCACCGTGCGGACACCGTTGCCTTTGGCGCGCCCGCCTTCATGAACTGTGTGGAGGAAACTGTGATATCCCAGCGCGGGCTGTTCGCCGCCACCGCAGCCGGAGCAGGCGCGCTTCTGCTCGCCACCGGTCCTGCCGCCGCCTGCAGCATCAGTGACTTCAGTGCGAACGCCGTGGCGGCGTGCGACACGAGCACCGGTGTGCCGATGGCCGCCGTCACGGTCACCGACAAGGACCCGTCCGGCACGCCGGCCGACGTCTCCGTGCTGCTCCGCATGGCGTCCGGCCTGCACGGGCCGGCCGTCGGCACCGTGCACATCGCCCATCCGACCGCCGCCGGGGTCACCCGGAAGATCCTCGTGCAGTGGCGTCCCGGCTACCAGTGGTACGTCCAGGTGACGGCCGGAAACCTGGCCGGGGTCGACTTCGACGTCCTCCCCGTTTCTCCCGACACCGCCTGCGCGCTGCCCGCGCAGCCGACGACCGCGCCCGCGACCCCGTCGCGGACCCCTGCGCCCACCGCGACTCCGACGAAGGCCGCACCCGTCTCCGCGGCGCCCTCCACGACGCGTCCCGCCACGCCGTCCCCCTCGGACACCCCCACGACCGTCCTCGCGACGACCGGTGGCAGCGACAGCAAGACGATCGCCGTACTCGCCAGCGCGTTCCTCCTCGTGGGCGCCGGCGGGCTGTTCGTCCTGCGCCGCCGCGCCGACACGGGTCGCCACTGACGCAGCGCCCTGCGGCGCGGGCAGGGCTCGACGCGGTTCAGGTCCCGGGCAGCCGTTCCTGTTCGACGTCGTTGGCGGCCGGGCGGGGCGCGCTGCGGGTGTCGAGCTTGTTCCGGCAGCCCTCGCCCAGACCCCACAGCCGGGATTCCGGATCGTTCAGCGGCCGCCCGCACAGCCGGCACAGGACGCGGGGGCGTCCGGCGACCGTCTCGTCGGCGGCGGCGAAGCCGGGCAGGGTCGCGGGGTCGGAGTCCGAGGCGGAGAACATACGCCCAGGTCTACCAGCCCGCACCCCGGGAGACCCGCCGGGCCGGCCCGCGCGCGGCCGCCCGCCCGGTTACCCGGGCGGGCGGCACTGCTGCGGCGACGGGACCCGGGGGCCTAGTTGAAGGGGTCCAGGGTGATGTACGCCTGCTGCGGGTTCGAGTCATTGACCAGGGACTCGTGGTTGCCGACGTCGTCGAAGGCGAAGGCGTACGCCTTGCCGTCGACCATCTGCGCGTGGATCTTCCGGGCGAACTGGTTGGTCACCGCGTCCTGGTAGAAGCTCGCGGAGCTCGTGTCGGGCTGGTTCGCGTTCACGAGCAGCGTCGACCGGTTGTACGCCGCGCACAGGGTGCGGGAGATCGGGCCGCGCACCAGGTCGTTCGGTGCGTCCAGCAGCTTGTAGCAGCCGAAGATGCTGTCGGCGTCGGGCTTCTGGAAGGTGGTGACCACCGCGCCCGCGCTGTTGGTGAAGTTCATGACGTTGCCGGAGACCCTGCCGAAGTACTTGGTGTTCGGCTGGTCACCGAACGGCGTCACGGTCAGCGTGGAGCTCGCGTACTTGCTCCACACCCGGTTGATGTAGTCGTTCATCACGGTGGCCGGCAGGGCGCCGGACTCGATGCCGTGGCCGGGTGCGAGGGCGCGCAGCACGGTGCCGTCGGAGCGGGTCTGGATCAGGTTGGCCCAGCCGCCCGGTTGGCCGCGCAGCGCGCTGTAGAAGCCGTTGTACCCGCCGGCCTTGAGGTGGCCGGTGGACTTGGTCGAGCCGTTGGGGAGCTTGACGCCGACGGCGTAGGGGGCCGAGAACATGTCGACCTGGGTGCTGTTGATCCAGAGCCCGGAGTCGTTGAGCGTGTACTCGGACCAGTTGAAGAGGATGTTGTGGTTCGGGTCGGTGGGGTTCTGCACCGCGGGCTGCACCAGCCCGCCGAGGGCCAGTTTGAAGACGAGCTTCTGGCCGTAGGAGAAGTAGACCCGTCCGGAGAACTTCGGCATCCGGAGCGTGATCGACTTGCCGTTGGCCGGTCCCGCGATCGCGGCGTCCGGCGCCGGGGACGGCGGGTTGGCGCCGCCGGGCCAGGCGTGGAACGTGCCGCCGGCGTCGGCCCAGCCCTGCCGGCCCGTCGAGAGCTGGGTACCGAGGTTGTAGATGTAGATCTGCTCGCCGCGGCCGGAGTTGTTCGTGAAGGTGAGCGGAATCGTGTCGGGTATCGCCGCGCCGGCGGGCGCGATGGGCCCGATGGTGGCGAGGCCTGTGCCGATGACCGCCGCCGATATCAGCGACACCAACAGCTTCCATTTCTTGGCGAACACGCTTGGCTCCTTGCTGTACACACCACGTGGGGGGAGGTGCGGGAGTGGGGGGACATACGGCCACCTCTGACCGGCTCCCTGCCAGCTGGTCCGGACCATTCGGCCTGAGAGCGCTCTCAGAATGCGAGTCCGGAAGTTCCCTGTCAACAGCCGGAACAGAAACTGCTCCACCTCTGACAACACCGACAACACCGATGGAGTGGACCGGGTTTGACGAACAGCCAGGCCGGGACCGTACGGTCGACCCGGTCGTCGACGCGATCGACCCCTCGCCGAGCATCTATGAAGGAGCTGCACCCGTGGCCAAACCGATCGTCGGGATCCTGCACCCGGGCAGCATGGGTGCGGCCGTCGCCGCCCAGGCCGCGACCCACGCGGCGACCGTTCTGTGGTGCCCGGCCGGGCGCAGCGAGCGGACCGCGGCACGCGCCACCCGGTACGGGCTGGAACCGGTCGCGACATCCGCCGCGTTGCTGGAGCGCGCGGACATCGTCATCAGCCTGTGCCCGCCGGCGGCGGCCGAGGACGTCGCGCGGGAGGCCGGCGCGCACGGGTTCGAGGGCCTGTACCTGGAGGCCAACGCCATCTCGCCGCAACGCGTCGGCCGGATCGTGGGTCTGCTGCCGGAGGCGCTGGTCCTCGACGGCGCGGTGACCGGGACTCCCCCGTCCGGCGGTGAGGCGCCGACACTCTTCCTCTCGGGACCGGCGCCCGCGACGGCTGTCATGGAGAAGCTGTTCGCCGGAACGGACGTGGCCACCAAGGCACTCGGAAGCGAGGTCGGCCAGGCCTCCGCGCTCAAGCTCGCCTACGCGGGTCTTCGCAAGACGTCCCAGGTGATGGCCGCCCTGTCCTTCGGGATGGCTCAGGAGCACGGCGTCGGGCAGGAACTCCTCGCCCTCACGTCACGCCTCGCCGACTCCCCGCTCGCCGAACCGGGGCGCATCGCGGGAACGGCCGCCCGTGCCTGGCGCTGGGGGCCGGAGCTGGAGGAGGCCGCCGACCTGGCTTCCGCCGCCGGCCTGCCGGACGACATGCTGCGGGCCGCCGCCCGCACCCTGGCCCGTTGGAACGACAGCAAGGACGACGATTCTCTCAGTACGGACGAGGCCCTGCGGATGCTGCGCCGTCCCTGACCGTCGTCGCGGGGCCGTGGACCGGACGGTCCGCGCATCCAGGTCGCCGGCCGGCCGGCCTCATCGCAGAGGGATCGTGAAGTCGTCCTCGACCGGTGGGGCGGCTTCCTGCTCGCGGTAGCCGGTGGCAGCGAAGCACCGGATCCGCAGGTCGTGCGGGGTGACGTCCAGGCGCAGGAAGCTCTTGAAGAACGGCGGGGCGTAGGTCGCGGCCCCCGGCGAGAGGACCCGGGTGTACACCTTGCGGACCGGAAGCCGGAACCAGGATCTGCCGTCGGGCCGGGAGGGCACCCCGAGAAGGGTGGCGACCAGCCGGGTGCGCAGGGTCACCGGCGCGTTCGTCGTGCGCGTCGCGGGGATGCCGAGCCGGCCGGCGATCACCGCGGACGCCTGCTCGGCGGTCAGGTCAAAGAAACGTTTCATGCGCAGCCGCCGGCCATAGAGCCCGCTGTAGAAGGCCAATGAGTCCCCCCGCAGCGGATAGCAGCGGAAGTCCTCCTCGGCCACACCGGCGACCGTGACCCGTGGGATGACATGGGTGGCGTGCATGAACGCCCCACCGCCGCCGGAGACGATGTACTCGATCCTGCGACCGTCCACGTCCACCGGAAAGTGCTGGTAGTTGTGGATGTCGCCGCCGATGGCCGCGACGTAGTGGCAGTCCGCGTCGCGGACTATCTCGTCGACGGTGCCGCCGCCCTCGATGGCGCACGGGTGGTACTTGTCGTCCACGTAGATGGGTGAACCGGTCACCAGGATCTTGGGCCGCGGGCCCTGGGAGACGCGGCGCAGCCACTCCCCCTGCTCCTGGTCGATCCCGCCCAGCAGCCCGGTGTCGATGCCGATGATGCGCAGCGGCCCCGAGTCGATGGCCCAGTACGGTCCGGGCTGCTCGCACTGCTGCGCGGGGGCCGACCGCAGCGACCGCGCCTCGTTCAGCCGCTGCTCGTCGGCGACTTCCGGGCTCTTCCACAGCAGCGACCGCCACCAGGCCGGCGACAGAAGCCTCGGGCGGCCGGCCGGGGGCAGCGCGAGCGCCTGGCAGAAGACCCGCATGAAGCCCGTCAGGCCGTCGTACCAGTCGTGGTTGCCGGGTATCGCGTAGATCGGCGCGTTGAGGTCCTGGTAGGGACGGAAGAACTTCGGGCCGTAGTCGTTGACGCTGCCGACGGGGTAGATCACGTCGCTGGACAGCACGGCGAACCGGGAGCCCTCGGCCGCTGTCAGCAGGCCGGGGACCACGGCGTACTGCGGGGCGTCGCCCTCGCCGGTGTCCGCGATGAGCATGAAGGAGTACGTCTCCGGGTCGTCCCGCGCGATGACGAGATCCGCGGGGACTCCGCGATCGCGCTGCCCGGACACCCAGCGCCGCCGCTGGTCGTTGGTCGGGTCGCCGAGGAGGGAGGCGAGCGGGCCGTTGCGGGCGCTCCACAGGGTCGCCGGATTCAGCCACGAGAGCTTGCTGACCCGATCCGGCATCAGGCTCTCGAACCGGCCGAGCTCCTGGCCGTGCCATCCGGCACCGGTCGCTGAATCGCGCGAGGAAAGTGACACCGGCGCACCCTAGCAACACCCCGTCGGGCCAACCGGTTTGGACCCCCGCCCCGATCCGCCCCGTCTCCGGTCCCGTCCCGCCTCCGGCCCGTTTCGTCGCACCCCCGTCCCGTCCCGCCGCAGCCGGGCGGCGCACCGGCGCGGGCGGCGTCCGGACGAGGTCCGGCCGGGCCCGCGCCCTGACTGCGGCAGCGGCTACGCCTGGTCCGCGGCGGCGTGGATGGCCGCCACGTCCAGCTTCTTCATCCCCATGACCGCCGACATCGCCCGCTGGGCGCGGGCCGTGTCCGGGTTGTTCAGCAGCTCGACCATTCCGGTCGGGACGACCTGCCAGGACAGTCCGTAGCGGTCCTTCAGCCAGCCGCACGGACCCTCCTCCCCGCCTTCGGAGAGCTTGGACCAGTAGTGGTCGATCTCCTTCTGGTCGGCACAGGTGATCATCAGGGAGACGGCCTCGGTGAACGGGAACTCGGGGCCGCCGTTGATCGCGATGTACTCCTGGCCGTCGAGCACGAAGCCGACCGTCAGTACCGTCCCGGCCTCCCGCGGGCCGGCCTCACCGTAGTGCGTGATGCTCGTGATCTCCGAGTTCGGGAACACGGAGACGTAGAAATTCGCAGCCTCTTCGCCCTCGGTGTCGAACCAGAGATTGGGGGTGATCCGCGGCATGGCGCTCTCCTCGCTTCGTGGGTGTTCTGCCCTGCTCCTGTACAGACCGTCGCACCGGTCGAAAGTCATCGCCACCGCGCGAGAAATCCGGGAGAGCCGGCGGCGAGGATGGGAGCACCGATGCCGCCAGGAGTCCCAGGAGATGCCATGACCGACGCAGCACCCCGCCATGCCGGCCTTCGCCGGTCCGCCGCCGCGCTCCGGACCGAGCTGGTGGCTCTGCGCCGGGCGCTCCACCGGGAGCCGGAGATCGGGCTGGACCTGCCGCTGACGCGGGCCAGGGTGCTGGCCGCGCTGGAGGGGCTGCCGCTGGAGATCTCCCTCGGCAGGCAGCTCGGCTCCGTCACCGCCGTGCTGCGCGGCGCCCTGCCGGGACCTGTGGTGCTGCTGCGCGGGGACATGGACGCGCTGCCGGTGCGGGAGGCCGTCGGCGTCCCGTACGCCTCCGCCGTGGCCGGGGTGATGCACGCCTGCGGCCATGATCTGCACACCGCGGCGCTGGTCGGCGCGGTACGGCTGCTGTGCGAGCGGCGCGATGAGCTGGCCGGGACGGTGGTGTTCATGTTCCAGCCGGGCGAGGAGGGGTTGGGCGGCGCCCGGCTGATGGTCGGCGAGGGTGTGCTGGCGGCCGCCGGGAGCACGCCCGTCGCCGCGTACGCCCTGCACGTCACCTCCTCGCAGCTGCCCAGCGGTTGGGTCGCCTGCCGCCCCGGCCCGATCATGGCGGCGTCCGACACGCTCACCGTCACGATGCGCGGACGCGGCGGGCACGGCTCGAGCCCGCATCTCGCCCTGGACCCGATCCCGGCCGCCTGCGAGGCCGTTACCGCCCTGCAGACCATGGTGACCCGCCGCTTCGACGCCTTCGATCCGGTCGTCGTCACCGTCGGCAGCTTCCACGCGGGTACCGCCGAGAACGTCATCCCCGACGAGGCGGTCTTCGCCGCCACCATCCGCTCCTTCTCGCCCGAGGCGCGGGCCCGCGTGCTGGAAGGGGCACCCGTGGTCGTCCGGGGCATCGGGCAGGCGCACGGGCTGACGGTGGACGCGGTGGTGACCGAGGGCTACCCGGTCACCATCAACGACCCGGCGGAAACGGCCTTCGCGGCCGAGACGGTCCGCGAACTCCTGGGAGCGGATCGCTATATCGACATGCCGTGGCCTGTCGCCGGCTCCGAGGACTTCTCCGTCGTCGCCGAGCTCGTTCCCTCGGCCTATCTGCTGCTCGGCGCCTGCCCCGCCGATCGCGACCCGGCCACCGCCGCGTACAACCACTCCCCGCAGGCCGCCTTCGACGACAGCGTGCTCGCGGACGCGGCGGCGCTCCTCGCCGGACTCGCCCTGGGCCGGCTCGACAGGGGCTGAGGACCGCCTTCCGTCCGGACCGCTCGAAACGGTCCGGCCCCTCGGCCGCCCCTATCCCGGCCGGCATTCCCGCGAGGCGGAATTCCCCGCACCGGGAGAACTGTTGCCCCGACGCCGGACGACGACGGCCCCGCAGCTCCGGAAGAGCGGCGGGGCCGTCGGCGGACGAGTACGGGTTTCAGTGCGCCTTTTCGTACGCCTCACGAACCGCTGCGGGGACGCGTCCGCGGTCGTTCACGTCGTAGCCGTTCTCCTTGGCCCAGGCCCGGATCTTGGCAGTGTCCTCGGAACCGGCGCCGGCGAGCTTGCGCGGTCCGCTCGCGCCCTTGTTCCGGCCCACCTTGTGTCCGGCCGCAATGAAGGGGTTCAGCGCTTCGAGAAGAGAGTCGAAGCTGTCCGGGGCGAGGTCGATTTCATAGACAACGCCATCAACGGCGAACGTGTGAGTGGCCGCCTCCGCCGACTCTTTGCCGGTGAGGTCGTCCGTGTAAATGGTTACGATTTTCTGAGCCATAGGCCGCAGATTAGCAGTAATGCGGGGGGCCGTATAGAAATCACTTACCGTCCGCTCGTGTGTACGGACGGGTAGCACGGCAGAGTGATCCGGCGATCCCCTGGGCCGCATTAGCGGCCCGATCCCGCTCCGCATAGCGCCCTGCCCGGAGTTCGGACAGGGAGGCCCGAACTATGCGGGAAGCGCGGGGAGTACGTACGCCCGCACAAAGTGCGTTTCCACCCGAGCATGGAGCAGATGCCCAGCGATGGCCTTATCGCCTGCTACCGCCAGAACGGCGTGAATGTGAACGTCGCCGTCCCGGATCTCTCCCGTACCGCCGAGTTCGGCGGGGCAGGTGTAGTACGTGCGCTGGTCCTTGCCGGCATCGGTTGCGGACATCGTCGAGACGGTAAAGGCGTCCACCGCGCCGATCAGGGACACGATCGCCCCGTCCGCGATGCCCGCCGATGCGGCCTGGTCCCCTATCGACTGCAACAGCTCGCCACTTCGGACCTCGAATACGTGCATGCGATCACTCCCCAGCGCAATGCGGGTTCAGGACCCGGAGCCTATGGCGCGCCCCGTGGCCGCGGGCGGCATTCCCTCCCTCGGCGCGGTCGCACCGCCGCACGGCCTCTTCCCGCCGCCTTCCGGTCCCTTCCCGGCCTCGTCCTCCGTCCCTTCCCGGAGATTCGAGACTCACGCGATCGGCGTGGCATCCCTTTCCGGACGGCCGTTCCGGCCGTCGGCCGATTCCCGCCACTCCTCCCGCAACATCCCGAACAGCACGTTGTCGTGCCACTCCCCCGCCACGAGCACGGCCTTCCTGCGCCGGCCCTCCTCCCGGAACCCGGTCTTCTCGAAGGCGCGCATGGCCCGCTCGTTGCCGCTCCAGGTATCGAGTTCGACCCGGTGCAGCCGGCAGGTGTCGAAGAGGTGCCCGACGAGCAGCCGCAACGCCTCGGTGCCGTGCCCCCGCCCCCAGAAGTCCCGTTCACCGATGGTGATGCCGACCGTGGCCCCGCCCGCGAACGGATCGAGGTCCCGGTAGTCGGCCATGCCGATCGGCCTGCCGTCGACCAGGTCCTGCACGGTGAGGACCTGCGAGTCGGCGGGGTCGAGGCCGAGCATCGTGTCGAAGCCGCGCTGCACGGCGGCCCGGGTGACGGGGCCGAAGTGCGGATTGCCGCCGGTGGCCCAGTGCACCACTTCCGGGTCGTTGCGCCAGCGCACGTGATGGTCCAGGTCCTCCGCGTGCAACGCGCGGAGCCTCACCAGGTTTCCTTTGATCATCGGGGAATAGTAGGGCGGCTCGGAAGCGTGGCGCCAACCGTTTGACGGATAGTCGTCGCGCAGATAATCTATGGGGAGATTAACCAGTCGAGGAGGCCACCATGTGGGAATACGAGAGCAGCATCGAGACCGGCGCCACCCCCCAGGCGGTCTGGCGCCTCTGGGCGGACGTGGAGAACTGGGGCGCCTGGAACGCCGAGATCGAGAAGATCGAGATCAGCGGCCCGCTCGCGCCCGGCGCGCGGATCACGATGACGCCTCCCGGGGACGACCCGATCCCGCTGCTCGTCGCGGAGGCGGTCGAGAACGAGTTGTTCGTCGATGAGGCCCGGTTCGGCGACCTGCTGCTGCGGACCACGCACCGGATCGAGCCGCTCGGCCAGGACCGGATCCGCGTGGTGTACCGGATGGAGATCAGCGGGGCAGGCTCCGACGAGGCGGGACCGCAGATCGGCCCGGGCATCACCGCCGACTGGCCCGACACGCTGGCGTCGCTGGCCGCCCTGGCATCGCGGAGCTGACGGCACCCGGCACCACCGTCGAGAGCCCCGGCAACGGCGGCCACGGTCCGTCCCGCCGCTCGATCGAGCGGCGGGACCGCGCTTCCGCGGGACGGTATTTCCGCAGCCTCGCGCCGGGCGGCACACGGCCGTTGGCGGCCGGCCGGCTCCTCCTGCGGCATCAGAAGGTCATGGGTAACCCCAATGAATGAGTCGGTACTGTGGCCGCATGGCCGAAGACCCGTACACCCCCGCCCGCCTCCGTGAACTGCCGAGCTGGCTGCTGGGGCGTGCCGCCGCCCGCGGGCACCGCCTGGTCGCGGCGGCCCTCGCCCGCGAGGGCCTGCGGATGATGCACCACGCGGCCCTGTCGGCCGTCGCCGAACTCGGGCCGGTGTCCCAGGCGGAGCTCGGCCGCAGTCTGAGCATCGACCCCAAGGACATGGTCGCGATCGTCAACGAACTCCAGAGCCGCGGCCTGGTGACCCGTACGCCCGACCCCAAGGACCGCCGCAAGAACGCCATCGCCATCTCGGTGAGCGGCCGGCGGCGCCTGCGGCGCACGGAGGAGCTGGGGGACGAGGCGAACGCCGAACTGACGGTGGCTCTCTCCCCTGCGGAACGCGCGCAGCTCATCGCCCTCCTGACCCGCATCATCCGGCCGGAGGAGGCCGCCTGCGGCGGGGAGCGGTCACATCCGTGAGGCGCCCCGGGTCATCGACGGGGCGCCGGGCAACGGGAGAATGTGACTGATGAACGACGACGAGTTTCTCGCTGAGCGGTTCGAGGCGCACCGCACCCACTTGCGCGCCGTGGCCTACCGCATGCTCGGTTCGCTGAGTGAGGCGGACGACGCCGTGCAGGACGCGTGGCTGCGGGCCAGTCGCGCGGGCACCGACGGGGTGGAGAACCTGGGCGGCTGGCTGACGACGATCGTCGCCAGGGTGTCGCTGGACGTGCTGCGCTCGCGCGCCACACGCCGCGAGGACCCGTTGGACGTCCATGTTCCCGACCCGGTCATCAGCAGTGCCGCCGGGCTCGACCCCGAGCACGAGGTGCTGCTGGCGGACTCCGTCGGCCTCGCGCTGCTCGTCGTCCTGGACACACTCCCGCCCGCCGAGCGGCTCGCGTTCGTCCTGCACGACATGTTCGCCGTGCCCTTCGACGACATCGCTCCGATCGTGGACCGCTCCCCCACCGCGACCCGGCAGCTCGCCAGCCGGGCCCGGCGCCGCGTCCAGGGGGCGACCCCCGCTCCCGACGCGGACCTGAGCCGTCAGCGCGAGGTCGTCGACGCCTTCCTGACGGCGGCGCGCGGCGGCGACTTCGACGCGCTGGTCGCGGTCCTCGACCCCGACGTCCTGATGCGGGCCGACACCGGCACCGCGGACGGCCGCGTCTCCCGGCTCATCCGCGGGGCCCGGCAGGTGGCCGGGCAGGCCGTCACCTTCGCGGCCTACGCCCCGTTCGCCAGAGCCGCACTCATCAACGGGTCGCCGGGGATCGTCACGGCTCCCGACGGACAGTTGTTCTCGGTCATGGGCTTCACGATCACCGCCGGAAAAGTCACCGAGATCAACCTCCTCGCCGACCCGACCCGCCTCGCCACATTGCCGTGGGAGCCCCTGGGCGACTGACCCGCGGCGGGATGCCCGGCGCCCGTCGTCCTCCTGAGGGCGCAGAGCATCAGGCCTGTGCGGCGAAGACGTCGTAGGCGCCCTGGTCGAACAGCACGAAGCGTGCTTCCGACACCGCCGTTTCCGCCGCTCGGACCGTCGCCAGGGCGGTCCGCGCCCCGTCCTCCATCGGCCACCGGTACACCCCGGTGGAGATCGCCGGGAAGGCCACTGTCCGCGCCCCCAGTTCGTCGGCCACCCGCAGCGACTCCCGGTAGCAGGAGGCCAGCAGGTCCGACCGGTCCTCGTCCGGCGACCAGACCGGGCCGACGGTGTGGATCACCCAGCGCGCCGGCAGTCGTCCGGCCGTGGTGGCCACAGCTTTGCCGGTCGCCAGGCCCTTCCCGTAGTGGGACGCCCGCAGCGCCCGGCACTCCGCCAGGATCTCCGGCCCGCCCTTGCGGTGGATCGCCCCGTCCACTCCCCCGCCGCCCAGCAGCGAGGAGTTGGCGGCGTTGACGATCGCGTCGACGTGCTGTCCGGTGATGTCGCCGAGGGCGATGGTGACGGTGATCATGCGGCATCCTCCCAGAACCGGCGACGTCCGGGCGGTGTCGGTGGTCGTCTCCGCTTCGTGCGGCGGGGGGACATCCGAAACGGTGACTGGAGGCGTCCCGGCGTGGTCCGGGAGGCTGGGCGCGGTACTCCGGGTGCGGTCGCGGGTGGGGCGGTGGCGGTGTGCTGTTCGCTCCTCATCAGCAGACCGCCGAAAGGGCCAGGGATGACGACCCCCAACAACGCGGGCAGCGGCGGCACGATGGCCGGTTACTCGGTCACTCCCGAGGGCGTCGCCACGGCAGCCGCCTATGTGACCACCCAGGCCATCGATGTCGATGCCAAGATCGCCGCCCTGCGCACCTACGTCGCCGGTCTCGGCAACATCTGGCAGGGCTCCGCGCACGCCGCGTTCGAGACGCTGATGATGGACTACGACATCTACGCGCGGATGATGCACGACGCGCTCTCCGACATCGCGTCGGGGCTGCGCGGCAACTACGTCAGCTACACCGAGTCGGAGCAGGCGAACCTCGCCAACCTCCGCCAGGTGCACCTGCCCGCGGCCAAGTTCTGACCTGCGGCGATCCGTCCCGTCCCGTCCCCGTCCCCTCCACGACAGGAGCACCGGCATGAGCTTCTCCGACGCCGTCCCGATCAGTGTCCAGCAGGAGCTGGAGACCGCGGGTCCGTACCTGAACGGGCAGGCGGCCGAGATCTCCGAGGAGCTGCACCAGCTCGCCCAGTACCTGAACCAGTTGCCCGAGATCTGGCAGGGCGCGGCCTCCGGGTACTACCAGGGGTTGCAGGCCGAGTGGAACATCGCCGCCGACGGGCTGTTCGGGCCCGAAGGGGTACTCGGTCAGATCGCCCGCGCGATGAACGTCAACTGGGCCAACTACAGCGACGCCGAGTGGGCCAACTCACGGACGTGGAGCCACGGCTGACCCGCCGCAGGGGTTGGTTCGACGGGCCTCGACGACGGCCCCCGCATGCTCACTGAACGATTCCGAGAGAGTTCCGCATGGCTGACAAGCACTGCCGGGTGACGGTGATCGGCACGCGCAAGCGGGTGGACCTCGCGGTCCCCGCCGCCGCCCCGATCGCGGAGTACGTCACGACGCTGGCCCACCTGTGCGGCGAGGAGGAGTTGGAGGCGCTGCCGGCCGCGTGGTCGCTGGCGCTGGTGAGCGGCCGCACGCTGCATCCGGTCTCCTCGCTGAGCGACGCCGGAGTGGTGGACGGCCAACTGCTGTACCTGCGGGACGCCGCCGCAGGGGAGTTCGAGGAACCCCTGGTCAGGGACCTCGACGAGATGATCGCCGAGGTCGCCGACTCGTTCGGCGACCTGCGCTGGACCTCCCGTACCCGGGCCGCCACCGTCGCGGCCCTCGGGGCGTCATGGCTGGTGGCCGCCTGTCTGGTACCGGTGCTGTCCGGCGGACGGCCGGGTACGTCGGCCGGTCCGCTCGCCCTGGGCGTCGGCTTCGTCCTGCTCCTCACCGCCTGGGGCCTGCGGCGCAACGACGCGGCCCCGCCCGGGCGGCCGACCCTGCCGAACCGGCTGGCGCTGCCCCTCGCACTGAGTACGGTGCCCTGCCTGGCCGTTGCCGGGTGGTTCCTGCCCGATCCGTCGGCCGGCAGCCCACTCGGGGCGGCTCTCGGCGCGATGGCCGGTGCGGCCGCCGCGCTCGGTGCGGTGCCGTCGGTGGCGGGCGCGGCGGTGCTGGTGCTCGGGGTGGCGGGCGCGGCCGTCGTCGGCCTGCTGACGGGTCTGCGGACGGACCCGGCCGAAGGCGCGGCGGTCGTCGCAGTGGCCGGTTACGGGATGCTGCTGGCCGCGCCCTCGCTGGCCGGCCGGCTCGCCGCGGCCTGGCCGGTCGTCACGGAGGAGGGCGACCTCGCGGGCTCCGACGACACCCTGGTCAGGACGGTGGTGCTCCGCGCCCGTAACGTCCTGCTCGGCTGGACCTGCGCGGTCTCACTCGCCCTGGCCGTGTCCCTCGCCGTGCTGGGTGCCTCGCACGGCGGATACGCGCCGGCCCTGGCCGGCTGCCTGGCCGTCGCGCTCCTGTTGCGCGCCGGTACGTTCCGCCTGCTGGGCGAGGCGGTCCCGGTCGTGGTGTGCGGGGCGGTCGGCCTGTTCAGCGCGCTGCTGACCGTCCCCGCGACGACGTCGGCCCCCGACTGGACCGGTCCGGTGGCGGTCGCCGCGGCCGGGGTCGTGCTGCTGGGCACCGGCGCCGCACTCGCCTTCCGGCGTTCGGGCGCCCGAACCGAACGGCCGAAGGCACTGCGGGCGGTGGCCGGGCTCTGCTCGGTGGCCGCGATCCCGCTGGCGATCGGTGTGTTCGGCGTGTTCCGGCACCTGGCCACGTACGGACACCACCTGTGAGGCGCGTGAGCGGAACGGCTCCGGCCCCCGCGCGTTCTCCCGGACGCTCCCTCGCGCGTTCTCCCGGACGCTCCCTCGCCCGTTCTCCCGGACGGTCCCTCGCACGTCGACGCGCGGTCTCACACGGACACTTCGGACGCGGGCCGGATGTGGCCCGGCAGCCACCGTGCCGGACCCGACTCGTCGACGTACCCCAACGCGATGGCCTTGCGGGTCAGTTCCGCCTTGTTGCCGGCGTTGAGCTTGGCCCGGATGCGCTTCACATACGTGTTGACGGTGGACTCGGTGAGGCCCATGCGGCGGGCTATCTGGCCGTGCGTGTACCCCTTGGCGATCAGTCGCAGCGTCTCCACCTCGCGGCGGGCCAGGCACTGGCCCTCGCCGGGCGACATGCGGCCGAGTTCGGCGTGCAGGTGGGTGGCGAGCCCCGACGCGAGGTAGAAACCGCCCCGGGCCACCGCCTCGACGGCGGACAGGAATTCGGTGTCGTCGGTGTGCTTGGTGACGAAGCCGTGCGCCCCGGCCTTCACCGCGGCCAGCAGATGGTCGCGCTCGTCCGACGGCGACATGACCAGCACCGCGCTCCCGGCGCTCAGCGCGCCGATCGCCTGCAGGGACGCCTCGGCGAGATAGGGGGCGGGATCGAGGACGACCACGTCGGGGGCGAGCCCGGTCTCCGCGAATTCATCCAGTGTTCCCACCGACGCGATGACTTCGAGCCAGGAACTGCGGGCAAGAACCTGCTCGATCCCCATTCGGGTAATGCGGTGGTCTTCGACAATGCCAACGGTAGGCATGGCTCGGCCCTTCGATCTACCCATTCCCCGTATGGCCGTCTCCTGCGACCCTTCTATGGGCGTCCATGCCAAGTTCTATCAGTTCTTCCACCCCTGGTCGTCACCACCTGCGCGCCCCCGCCCATGACATACCGGCCGCGGCCGCGCCGCGCCCGACCCGGCGTGGAACGCGTCTCGAAAACGACGCGAAGTTCGTCCGAAACACGAGGGTGCTTCGCGCCCGCTCACACCCCGGAGTTGGGTAATGGCTGAATCCGAGCAGCAGTCCGAGCAGCAGGAAGGCATGGACCGGCGAGGTCTCGCCGCCGCTTTCGTCAACGAGGTCAGGCAGCCGGGGAGTCGGCCGCGGATGCTGCCGCGGGCCTGGGCGGTCGGCATCATCGTGGCGGTGGTCGGCGCCGGAGCGGTCGGGGTCGGCATGATGGCCGCGAACGGTGGCTCCGGGGACGGCAAGGATCCCGTCAACGCGGCGGCGAAGAAGCCCGCGACCGGACCGGGCAGCCCCTCGGCGGCCCAGAAGTACCCGGCGCAGCCGTCGAACGGCGGATCGGGCGGTGCCGGCGGCACCGGGCCCGGCCCCGCCATCCCCGGCACGGTCGACGGCCCCGGCGTCCCGGTCCCGGCGGGCGGCGCCGACGCCACCGTCCCCGGCGCTCCGTTCCCCGCCACGGGGCCCGCCACGGGCCCCCGCCCGAGCACCACCACGGGCGCCCCGCAGGCCAACCGGAACACCTTGGTCGTGCGGAAGGCCGCCTACACCGCGGTGGCCGGCTACGGCTGCGCCAAGACCGACACGTACGGCTTCGCCGAGCACGGCCGCAACAGCGACGGGCTCAAGGGGTGGTACACGGTGAAGAGCGGCGGATGGAAGGCCGACGGCTGCAACGGGCAGTTCGACGCGATGCCGATGTCGGGTTCCGCCACCAAGGACGACAAGGACAACTACGCCACCTGGTACTTCCGGCCGGTGTCGGTGCTCACCAAGGGGACCTGCCAGGTCCAGATCTACGTCCCCAATGACAAGGACATCACCCACGTCGGCGGGAACCCCGCCCACTTCGAGGTGTTCAACTCCTTCAGCCTGTCCGACAAGCCGATCCACGACTTCGACATGTCCCAGTCCGGACGTCTGGGGACCTGGGTGCAGGTGGGCTCCTTCCCCATCACCAAGGGACTGCTGATGATCAAACTGGACAGCCGGGGACAGGACTGGCACGGCGGCACGGAGACCCACGCGCACCTGGCCGTCACCCAGATGCGGGCGACCTGCAACTGACCCGCGACCGGTCACGTCGGACCGAGCCGTGACCGCCCCGCCCCGCGACCGATTGGACGGATCCGAGTGAGCCAGAAGTGGGTGCGGGTCGCCCAGCGCGGTTGGGGTGTGCAGCACACCATCGGCGCCGCGGTGCGCGGCGCCGCGGACGGCGCGACCGTCTCCGTCATGCCCGGGGAGTACCAGGAGAGCGTCCTGCTGGAGCGCGACGTGTCACTGGTGGCGGAGAAGGGCCCGGGCACGGTGCGGATCTCCCCCGCCCGGGGGCCCGCGCTCACCGTGTCCGCCGGCAGCCCCTCGGTACGGGGGCTGGTCCTGGCCGGCGCGGACCCGGCGGAGCCGGCCGTCGTCCTCAGCGGCGGCGCGCCCGTGCTCGACGGGTGCGAGGTCGTCGGCGGCCGGGTGGAGGTGACCGGACAGGCCGCCCCGACGCTGCGCGACTGCCGCGTCCACCGGGCCGCCGGCGCCGGTCTGCGACTGGCCGGGGACAGCCGGGCCGTCGTCGAGGAGTGCACGGTCGCGGACATCGACGGCATCGGCGTCCAGGTCACCGAGGGCGCCGCCCCCGCCTTCCGCGCAACCTCGGTCGGTCCGGTCACCGCGGAGGGCCTGCACCTCGGCGGTACGCACGGCGGCACGTTCGAGCGCTGCGAGGTGACCGGCAGCGGCGGCGCGGCCGTCCGCGTCGTCGGCGCGGCGGCCCCGCGCCTGCGCTCCTGCCGTCTGCACGGCAACCGGGCGGCGGGCGTCCACGTCTCGGCGGACACCCCCGTACCCCCCGCGTCCCCCGCGCCCGTCGCGGAAGGCGCGTCGGGAAGCGCAGCTGCGGACCGGGACGCGGCCGACAGCGCCGCCGACGCGAGCGGAACGGTCCTGGAGGACTGCGAGATCTCCGGCACCGGAACGGCCGGCCTGCTCGCCGACAAGGACGCCCGCGTCCTGCTCCGCGACTGCCGGATCTCCCGCACCGGAGGGGCCGGGATCATCGCCGTCGACCGCAGCCGCCTGCGGCTGCACGCCACCACCACGGCCGACACCGGCGACACCGGCCTCGCGCTGGGCGGCACGGTAGCGGTCCGCGCCGACGGCGGCGGATTCCTCCGCGCCACGGGCAACGGGGTGTACGCCGCCGGCGACAGCGAACTGACGCTGACCGGCTGCGAGGTGGCCGACGCCGGATACAGCGGCATCCACCTCGGCGAGGGCGCCGGAGCGGTGCTGACCGACTGCCGGCTGCACGACACCCCCGAGCACGGGATCCGCGCCACCGGCAACTCCGTGCTGCGCGCGAAGGACACCGGCGTCGAACGGGCCAGGATGGCCGGCGTATCCGTGGAAGAACGCGCCGACGCCACGCTGCGCGGCTGCACGGTGAAGGGCACCGGCACCGGCGTACGCCTGCACACCCCGCACCGCCCGCTGCTCGACGACTGCGAGATCACCGCCACCGAGGGCACCGGCGTGGAGATCGGCCCGGGCACCGGAGCACTGCTGCACCGGACCCGGATCCACCACACCGGCGGGTCGGGGCTGCTCGCGGGGGCGGACAGCACGCCCGCCCTGGACGGCTGCGAGATCGCCGACACCCAGGGCAGCGGCATCGTGGTGCGCGCCGGTGCCCGTCCCGTCGTGCGGGGCACCTCGATCGCCCGCACGGCCAAGAACGGCGTGTACCAGGACGACGGTTCGCACGGCGTCCTGGAGGACTGCGCGCTCTCCGCCACCGGCTTCCCCGCCCTGTACGTCGGCAAGGGTGCCGACCCGGCGGTACGCCGCTGCCTGTTCCACGACACCGCCGAGGACGTCGCCGCGGCCGACGGGGCGGCCGCGGCGTTCGAGGACTGCCGCGCGGACCGGGTGAAGGTCTCCGCGCTGCCGGTCTCCGAACGCCGGACGGTGCCGGCCGGCCCGGCCGGCATCGCCCGCGCCCTGCCCGGAACCGCGGACGGCGACGGCGGCAGCCGGGAGAACGCCGCCGACCCCGATGAGACCACCGAGGAGTCATTGGAGACGCTGCTCGCGGAGCTGCACCGGCTGGTCGGCCTCGAACGGGTCAAGCGCGATGTCGGGACCATGGTGAACCTCATGCAACTGGTCCGCCGTCGCCAGGAGTTGGGTCTCCCGCCGCCACCCACCAGCAGGCACCTGGTGTTCGCCGGGAACCCCGGCACCGGCAAGACCACCGTGGCCCGGCTGTACGGGCGGATCCTGCACGCCCTGGGCATGCTCTCCAGCGGCCACCTGGTCGAGGCGGACCGCGGCGACCTGGTCGGCGAGTACGTCGGCCACACCGCGCCCAAGACCCAGGCCGTGTTCCGGCGGGCGCTGGGCGGGGTGCTCTTCATCGACGAGGCCTACGCGCTGGTGCCGCGCGGACAGGGCGGTGACTTCGGCCAGGAAGCCATCTCCACGCTGGTCAAACTGATGGAGGACCACCGCGACGAGATCGTGGTCATCGCCGCCGGCTACCCCGGGGACATGCAGCGGTTCGTGGACGGCAACCCGGGTCTGGCCTCCCGGTTCACCCGCACGCTGACCTTCGACGACTACCTCGGCACCGAACTGGTCGACATCGTCCGCCACCAGGCCGAGCAGCACCGCTACGACCTGCCGGAGGAGACCGTCGCCGCCCTGGCCGGCTACTTCACCGCGCTGCCGAGGGACGAGGGCTTCGGCAACGGCCGTACCGCACGGCAGGTCTTCCAGCGGATGACGGAACGGCACGCCCAGCGGGTGTCGGGTGTCGCCGACCTGACCGTCGAGGACCTGTCCCTCGTCCTGCCCGAGGACCTGCCGGAGCTGGGCGCGGCGATCTGACGCCGACGGGCGGCCCGGCCCGCCAGTCGCTGCGGGCGCGACGGGCCGCCAACGGTGGCTAGACCGACTTGGGGGACGGCGTGACGTCCGGCAGGATGGAGTTCCAGTCGGCGGAGGCGTACGCCTGGCCGGCCGTGTTCACCCGGCCGATGTAGGAGCCGACGGCCTCCACGGTGTCCGCGACCTGGCGGAGCGCGCGCGTGAGCTCGGGGCCGATGATGGGGGCGAACTTGTGGGCCGCTTCCTGGACGGGCTTGTCGTACGACGTCTGGGGCCTCAGCGGCGCGGGGCCGGCGCCGCCGACGATGGCGGCCGGGTCGCTCCACATGACGGTGCTGGTGGCTTCCTGCCCCCAGAAGCTGGTGCTGGCCAGCACCGCATCGACCCGGGTGTGCAGGTCGTTGTACTTGTCCACCAGGATCTTGGTGGAGTCCAGCATGGTCTGCTCGGTGCTCCGGATGGCCGCCAGGTTCACTGAGAGCGGCCCGTGGGCGACCGGGGTGACGGCCGGCGGCTGGCCGGGCGCCGGCGCGGCTCCGGCCTGACCGGTGAACGGGCCCGGAACGGTCCACAACATGGCCAGGTCCGGGTCAGCGAGCGGCGCCGCCGGGGTGGCGTCGTCGCCCCCCGAGGCGTTGGGATCCGGCTCCTTGTAAATGGGTGACTTCAGCGGTTCGACCACGATGACTCCGGTTCCTGGAGCGGAAACGGGCCCCGTGCGCCCGGACGGCGCGGAGGCCCGGCATGACGGGGCATGGGCGGGGCATGCCACGTGCCATCGTTCCGCAGCGCCGACCGGATGCGGGAGGTCCCCGTTAGGGGACGCCGGGATGCCAGAAAGCGGGGATGTCACGGCCCCGCGGCCGCTGCCTAGACTCCGCGGGAGCCAGCCGTACCGACCGGCGCGAACGCGAACGCGAACTCGATCATCTGGGAGTGCCTGCCGTGTCCTTCACCCTGCAGGAGTTCAAGATCGCTCTGCATGACCTTCAGGAGGCGGCCGAGACGGTGCGGCGCAAGAGCGAGGACATCCGGCAGGACATCGCGGAGATCAACGTGGCGCTGGCGGCGGTGGAACCGGGCTGGACCGGCCCGGCCGGCACCTCCTTCGCCGGGATCAAGAAGGTCTACGGCGACGACATGGAGGTGCTCACCTCCCTGCTGGAGGAGATGGTGCGGCGGATGCGGCACGCGTACTCCACCTACCACGCGATGGAACTGGCCAACTACCGGAACGTCAGGTCCTGAGCATCCGGGCCCGATCGTCACGTCCCGGAACCCGCCCCGCCCCCGAACCCGATCGTCACGTCCCGGAACCCGTCACACCCCGGAACCCCGGCACCGTCCGGGATGCCGTCACGTCCTGATGCGGAGAAGCCATGTCCACGCCGCGGCCCCCGGCCGACTACAACGCCATCACCATCACGGTGACCCCCGAGGACCTGCTGACCGCCGCGACCACGGCCTCCGCCGCGATCGTCCGCATCGTGCACAGTCTCAGCGACATCAACGGCACCTTGGGCGAACTCCAGTTGGGCTGGGCGGGAGACACCGCGAAGAAGGCCCAGGAGTTCTCCGACCAGTGGTCCGCCTGCATGACGGAGATGTTCGGCAGGAAGGACCACGCGGCGGACGGCATCCTCAACCGGCTGGTGGACGCGCTGGCCGGCGCGCGGGGCAACTACGACGCGACCGAGTCCTTCATCGCGGACAAGCTCTTCGGCCCCCTCACGACGGCGCTCACCTCCGCGCCGGTCCCCGGGGCCGCGCCACGGCCGGACGAGACGGGGAAGGACCCGGCCCTGACCGCCGTCAGCGAAACCTTCCGCTGCGCGCCACCACCGCCCGAGCGACCACCGAGAGGC
>NZ_JAPVLU010000054.1:0-1338 GCF_027158205.1 Streptomyces sp. H39-S7
CCTGTCGGCAGGGCCGGCAGGGCCAGATCGGGGACGACGGTGATCCCCACGCCGGCAGCGACCAGTCCGAGGCGGGTGGCCCAGTTGCGTGCGGTGCAGACGATGTGGGGGTTGGCCAACGTCGGCCAGGCTCCGAACTGCGGCTCGCCCGGTGCGCCGTCTCCGGCGATCCAGTGTTCCTGGGCCAGGTCCGGCACGGTGACACCGGCGTGGTCCGCGAGCCGGTGCGTGTCCGGGACAGCGACCAGGAGATCGCCTCGGAGCAAGGTGGTCTGTCTGAGTTCGCGCAGGTCGTAGTCCGGCAGGTCCTGGCCGACTCCGATGACCACCACGTCCAGCCGGCCGGCCCGCACCCGCCGCAGCAGGGCGGGTGTCGAGGCGTCTTCCAGGATCACGGCGATACCGGGATGGCTGGAGAGCACCTGGGCCATCGCTCGCGGGACCAACGCCATGGCGGCGCTGGGAAATGCGCCGACCGTGAGGCGGCCAGCGAGCCGGTCGCGCAGACCGGCGAGTTCCAGCTCGGTCGCCGCCAGGTCGGCGAGGATCTCGGTCGCGCGCCGGACGAGCACCACACCCGCAGGGGTGAGAGCCACGCCGCGTCCACCGCGGTCGAAGAGCAGCGCCCCGACTGCCGCCTCCATGGCGGCAACCTGGCGGGAGACGGCCGACTGGGTGTACCCGAGTGCTTCGGCGGCCCGAGTGAACGATCCCGCGGTGGCGACCTGCTGCACGACGCGCAGGCCGGTGAGGGTGAACTCAGCCATTGTCGGAAATTACCATGCGGATAGGTCATGGAAGTCATGCTGAACCATCGTTGGACCGCATGGCCCGTCGGAGGCAGGGTGGGGTCATGACCGATACATTCACCCGGGACGACCTGGTGGCGCGGCTGGTCCGCGCCGGTGAGCTGGAGGTGTCGGGCGCGAACCCGGCAGAGGCTGCGACGTACTTCGATACGGAAAGGTTCCGCTTTCACGGTCCGGACGGCTTCGAGTCCGACTTCGACGGGCTCAACCATTACTTCGCCGCAGTGCGCGAGGCCTTCGACGACCGGTCGATCCGGCGGGGCATCGTCGTGGCGGAAGGCCACCACATGGCATGCCAGACCTGGATCGAAGGCACCTTCGTCCGCGAGTTCACCCAGTCACTGGCCGGCCCGTTGCCCCCCAATGGCGCACGTGTCGTCTTCGACCTGATCAACATCTTCCGCTTCGACGACCGGGGCCGCCTCGTCGAGGAATGGGTACGTACCGACAATCGCGCTCTCCTGAGCCAACTGGGCGCCGAGGGAAGCCTGCCGGGCGGCCACCGCGGGTGTGGACGGCAGCGTCGCCC
>NZ_JAPVLU010000054.1:1348-23425 GCF_027158205.1 Streptomyces sp. H39-S7
CGCAGGTGGCGTTGTCGCCCTGACTCTCCATCACTGCGTTCCGACGATTCGACAGCGCTTTCCAGGGTCCGCCCTGGACGCCGGCTCCTGGACCCGGTCCTTGATCCCGACGAGCACGGTGTCCAGCATCCGGTCGAACTCCGCCAGGGAACCGAAGTCGGCCATGAGGGGGGCGAGGGCGGCCATGGCCGGGTGGGCGGTGGCGTCGAACGCGGGCACGGCGTCGGGCCCGTCGGGTCCGCCGCTGGTGCGTGCCAGCAGGTGTCCGTTGAGGAAGCTGAACAGCACCAGGGGTGCGTCCGCGACGACCTGGCTGGGCAGGCCGGCCGCATGCATGGCGGCGACGAGTCTCTCCAGGGCCGCGACGGCCACCGGTGAGGTCTGAGCCCGCGTCACCAGCAAGGGGAACACCCGGGGGTGTCGGTAGGCCATCTCGCGGTAGCCGTGCGCCGTCCGGCGGGCGATGTCTTCCCAGCCGTCGGATGCATCGCCGTCGGCGACTGCCACCTCGGTGAGGACCGCCTCGGACATGGCATCCAGCAGTGCCGCCTTGCCCTTGATGTGGTGGTGGACCGACATCGGGTCGACCCCGAGTTCCTGCGCGAGGGGCCGCACCCCGAAGCGTTCCAGCCCGTCGCGGTCGACCAGTGCGATGGCGGCAGCGGCGATGCGCGCTCGGCCGAGCCCTGCCGAGGTGCCCCGGGTACGTCTGGCCACGTCCACTCCATTCCTTGCCAAATCTACACCGTAGAAACTAGCGTACCGACGTAAACCTACGCCGTAGATTTCGACGCGCAGGTCTGCGCATCCGACCGAGGAGGAGATATGGGTGAGGTCATTGCCATGGAGCGGCCGCCGGAGCCGAACTGGCCGGTGATGACGGCCGAGGAACTGGTCGTCTACCGCAACGCTGAGAACCGCTTCCGGGCGTCCCGTGCGGCGCGGGCGCTCCTCGGGGATCCGGATCCCGGCGCCGCGATCAGCTGGCAGAAGGTGAAACTGCCCGGCCGCGAGGTCCCGGTCCGGGTGTATCGGCCGGCCTCGGCGCACGACGGCGAGGGCAAGTACCGGGCCGAGCTGCCCCTCGGCCTGCACGTTCACGGCGGCAGCTTCGTGGGCACGGCGACGCAGTGCGACTGGGCCAACAGCCACCTCGCCGCCCGCCTGCCCGCACTCGTCGTCTCGGTCGAGCACCGCCTCCTCGACCAGGACACTCCGCTGTCGGCGGCCGCCGCCGACGCCTGGGACGTGCTGCAGCACGTGGTGCGGAACGCCCCGGAGTGGGGCATCGACCCGGCGCGCACGGCCGTCTTCGGCGAGAGCTGCGGCGCGTTGATCAGCGCCCTCACGGCGATCCAGGCCCGAGAAGCCGACCTGCGGCTTCAAGCGCAGGTTCTCGTCAACCCGGCGGTCGATGTGACCGAGACGATGTTCGACTACGCCTCGATCGCGACATACGGCTACCACCCGACCCGTGCTGTGCCCCAACTACGCCTCTTCCAGCAGCTGTCCGTTCCGGCCGGAACCGACGCCCGTGCGCTCTCACCGCTGTACGCCGACGACCTGAGCGGGCTGGCCCCGGCCCTCGTCGTGGTGCCGACCCAGGATGCGGTCGCCGACCACGGCCGCCGCTACACCGAACGGCTGCAGGCAGCCGGGACGCCGGCACACCTCACCGAGTACACCGGAGCGCGGCACGCGTTCCTCACCCTGCCGGGTGTGGAACCGCAGGCCGAGGCCGCACGGGCGGAGATCTTCGGATTCCTCCGGGCCGTCCTCGCCGCGTGATCGAAAGGGAAGAGTGCACTGCAGTGACGAAAACACGCCAGGAGCGATGGGCGCCTCGCTCGATGCTCACCGGTCTTGGGCTCACCATCGCCGCCACGGTCCTACCGTATGTCGACCGTGCCACCACCCACCTGCTGGCCGATCACATCCGGGCCGGATACCCCGCGTACACCCAGGCGCGGATCAACTCGGCCGTCACCACCTGCCTTGTCCTGTGGTCCGTCATCGGAGCGCTCGGCGTCATCGCCTGGCTCTGGACGGCCTGGGCCGTCGCAGCGGGCAAGCGGTGGGCCCGCCCTGCCGTGACCGTCCTGTTCGTGCTCGGCGCCGGCATCGCACTGACCGTGATGCTCACCCGCGACACCTCCGGCGAGGTCGGGCTGCCGCCGGAGCTGGGGTGGGCCTGGATGGCTCCCTGCCTGACAGCACTCCTGGCGGTCCTGCTCCTGGGGAGGCGACCGCGGGTTGCGGGTCCGGGCCGAGGGCGCCCAAGTGCCTTCGACGCGGACTCCATCGAAGGCGACTCCACGTCACGGACCCGAACCGCCCGGGTTCACCACCACGACAAACCACGGAGGAAGCACCAGTGAAGCGCATTGGCATCATCGGGGTGGGCGAGATCGGCAGGGCCCTCGTGACGGGTCTGTGCGAGGGGGCCGACCCCTCGCCAGAGGTGTTCCTCTCCCCCCGGGGAACCCGCGCGACCGTGGAGCTGTCCGCGCGCTACCCAGGCGCGCAGGCCTGCGTCGACAACCAGGAGGTGGTGGACCGCTCGGAAGTGCTGATCCTCGCAGTACGCCGCGAGGACCGGCACGCAGCACTCGCCGGTTTGCGGGTTGACGACGACAAGACCGTGGTCAACGTGATGGCCGGCGTCACCAACGACGACCTGCGCCAGTTGCTCGGCACTCACGCCCCCCTGGTACGGGCCATCCCCTTGCCCACCGTACGTGACCGGCGCTCCGTCACCGTGACGTGGCCGTCCCACCCCGTCGTGAACTCCCTTTTCGAGCAGCTGGGCGGGGCCCACCCCGTCACGGACGAGGCGGCCTTCAACGTCTTCTCCGCACTGACGGGGACACTGACCACGCACTACGCGTATCTCGACACCCTCGCGTCGTGGGCCGTCCGCCACGGCATCCCCTCCGAGGGCGCGGACAGCTACGTACGCAGTCTCTTCCAGGGCGTCGGCCGCTCCCTGGGAGACGAGTCCCATTCCCTGCACCAGCTTGCGGCCAACCACGAGACCCCGAAAGGAAACAACGAACGCGTCCGCACGACGTGGTTCACGGCGGCCAACTCCGAAGCCCTTTACGAAACTCTCGAGGACCTCCTCGGCGATCTGAACTGATGGTGGGCCCGTGGGGAGGGCGGATCCGGTAGGCCGGAAGAGCTTGCCTGGTCCGCGGCGTTCGGTGCGGTGCGTCGCGAGGTCGGCTGACCTTCCCGCGCCAACGGGAGGAGGAACCCATCCCGTAGCACCGGCGCTGCCGGGTCCTCCTCACGGAGCGGCCTTAAGGGGTTCACATACGGCGGCCCCGTGGCCCGCATCTCCACGGTGCGGGCCGGCGGGGCCGTCGGATTCCTCCGACGCGGCCGCCGGCCGGGTCGTCATGGACGACGAGCCGGCCTGACTGTTCCGAGGAGCACCGGCGCAAAACGTCCGGAAACGGCATTGAAGCATCACCAGGGAGCACCGGACAATCTCTATCACCGGCCGTCACACGAGGGGCGGCGGTCGCGAGTGACATCGGACCAGCCCGCGTCACCGTACGAGCGCGGAGACAGTGGGGCCATTGGTGCTGCGTATTCATTTCACCGCGGACGATCTCGCCCGTACACAGGTGGCCGCGACGATCGGCGCGGCGGCGGAGACCTACTACAGCTTGGAGATGCTGAGCAGACGGTCCGTCGCAGTGCCCTTTTGGCACTGGCGTGCGAAGGTGGCCGGCCGACTGCCACAGGAGGCCCAGCCGCTCACCGTACTCATGCCGGACCACGGGCCCGGGCTCGACCTGCTGGCCCTGGCCGGGGACTCGCCCGACATCGACCAGGCCGTCGACACCCTGCTGCGGGCCCCCCGCGCCCGCGTTCGCCGAGAGCTGCAGGCGGTCGCCTTCGACTCCGGCCACTCCTCCTGGGCGCGGACCGTAGCGGAGGGGGACGGCGAAGCCCGCCGCCACTTGGCCACAGCCCTCGAGGCCTGCCACCGGGTGACCGTCGGACCGTACTGGCCGGCCGCCCGGTCGCGCCTCGAAGCGGTACGCGCGCAGTACGCCCGCACTTTCCTGGAGACCGGCGTCGAGGGCCTGCTCGCCTCGTTGTGTCCGCCGCTGGTGCGCTGGAGCCCGCCCGTGCTGGAGGTGTGCTACCCCCGTCCGGTCGACGTCCATCTGGGTGGCCGGGGACTCGTCCTCGCCCCGACGGTCTTCTCCTGGCGCGAACTCAGCCTGCTGTACGACCCGTACGACGAGGAGTCGGTGCCCCGGCTGACGGTACCGGCGGTGACCGATCCGGCGAACGGCTGCGCCCTGTGGCACGGCGGTAACGGCACGGGCACCGACGAGGCCCTGGGCACCCTGCTCGGCCGTACCCGGGCAGCCGCGCTCCAACTCCTCGTGGACGGCCGCGGGACCACAGAACTCGCCGGGCGGCTCGGCATCACGCCGGCGGCGGCGAGCCAGCACGCCAAGGCACTGCGCGGCGCTGGCCTCATCACCACGAACCGCAGGGGCGGCTCCGTGCTGCACGTGACGACGGCCCTCGGACGGGAGCTGCTCGGCGGGATACGGGAGCACGCGCGAGGCAACGGCCCCCTTTAAGCGGTGGCTTAAGACCCTGGCCCGCGGAGCCCGATCGTCAGCAGGATTCATGACGGCGCCGACGCCCGGAGCCGTAGGGCGCCGCAGCCGCACATCACCGCATCCGTACCCGAGGTGGGAGCACATGACAGCTGCAACGAGTTCACGAAGTACGAAGTCCCGACCGCACCGCGTGGGAAGGCGTGCCGCAATCCTCATGGGAGTCGCGGCGATCGCCTTCGCGACAGCCCAGGCACCCGCATCGGCGAGTGCCTCCCAGTGTGCCGACAACCGCCTGTGTGCGTGGTCCGACGCGAACTACAGCAGCATCTTCACCGCCTACACGGCCTCCGCACCGGCTCTCGGCGGTGACGACAACCGGTTCGACTCCCTGTGGAACCGCAACAGCGTGTCCTGGTACGTCTACGTCGACGCTTACAACCGGGGCGCCAAGTACTGCGTCAGGCCCGGGTATTCGGTGTCCAACCTGGGCGACTGGTTCGGCCTCCACGACCAGATCTCGTCCGTGCAGAAGCTGGGCAGTACGTCCTGCGGGACCGCTACTCCGATCGGTTCCTACAAGGGCTCCTAGACGACGCGGCACACGGGGCGGCGAGCCTCCCGTTCGCCGGACGCGCCGCCCTCGACGGCGTCGTCGACACGGTGATGCTGGCGCCGTCCTGGTTGTAGACCACCGCCTGGTGGACAACAACGGTCACGGTACGTGCGTGGCCACCGCCAACATCGAGAGCAATCCCATCTACGCACTCAAGGTCTGCAGCGACCGGCCGCACGGCGGCGATGTCTGCAATGACTGGAAGTTCACGGGGAGGTAGTACCGGGTCGCTGGCGTTCTTCTGCCCGTGGGTGTCCGGCCGACGATGGGCGGGGTAACCACGGGCAGAGGTTTGTGGAGTGGGTGCCTTGGAGACGGCGGGGGACATTCGCGTGCCGTTTCGGGGTGCTCCTCCCGGCCCGTCGTCCTCTAGGCTACTGGAGTTACCTCGTGAACGAAGGACTACCATGGCCCGCCCTTACGACCCCGGACCCAAGCAGTTCGTCTTCGCCGTCGGTGACGGCAACGGCCAAAAGGTCTCCGTGAGCGACCCTCAGGAAGCCTACGTGGCGTTCTCTGCGTTCTTCCGGGATCGAAACTCCGGTACTTACACCATCGGTGATGAGCCGGCGGGGCAGAGTCTGGTACTCATGCCCGGCCAGGGTGTGATCGCCCGGGTCAAGGGCGCGGACCGACCTCGATCGGAGTACCTCCGGGTCGACCGGGCCAATCGCTACCTTCCGAGCGCGATGCTGTTCTTCGAGAACGGATACGCCGGCCTCGACCACTTCGGCCAGTGGTTCTCCGACCTCGCTGACCTCGACGCGTCACCGGAGACTCGCGGCACCGCGCGCGCCGCCACGTTCACGACGGAAGCAACAACGATCGAAGAAATCGCTCGGATCTGGGCAGACTCGGGCATCGTGGACCCGAGCGACCAGTACTACGTCTTCTTCTGCTCGCATGATGTCGACGACGACCGAGCCGAACGAGCCGAACTGCTCGCGCTGATCGAGTTCCTCGGGATCGAACGAGTCGATGCCCCGGCCGAGGCCGCCGGCGGCGAAGTCTGGGTGCGCACCGACGCACGCCTTGCCGCCGAGTGCGCACGGTGGTCGTGAACAGGTGCGGGGTGGGGTCGTAACATCACCGTGGTACTCGCCCCGTGCCTGAGGGCGACCACGTCCACCCGGTGTCGTTCCGGAGAGGCCCTGAGCTCATGAGAGACATCGTGTTCACCCGCAGCAGCGGCTGGATCCCGAACGTGATCCACGAGAACGGCGAGCTGAAGCTGATGCTCGGCGCCGGGGCCGATGCCAACCACGATCCGCGCACGTTCACCTTCCCTATCAAGGAAGCTCATCTCGCGGTGCTCCGGGAGGACCTGCCCCGACACCTGTTGCTGTGGAGTGCGGTCCTTCCGCTGTGCGACGACGCCGGAACCCGGGGCCGACTCGACCAGAACGCTGCAGCCGCGCTCCTGGACCCGGTTGTCCTCTCCTCGCCCGCGGACGTCGACGCGCTCTTCCGACGCATCCGGTGGGACAGGAGCCGGCTCGTTGCCCACGGGGCCGATATCGATCTGCTGGAGCGCGGACAGGTCTGCGCGGCGATGCGCGCGGCGACAGAGACACCGAACGAAAAACGTGCCCAGGAGCACCACGCCGACCGCCGTCGCGCCGAGCGTGGAGCACCCCTCGGCCCGCTCGATGCTGCGCTTCTGCGGTACACGGGCCAGTACGCGCACGGCGCGACGGTTCCCAGACGGATGCCCGATGCCGTCGATGCCGCGCTGCTGCCGAAGGTGATGAGTGTGATCGCCACCGCGGAGCAGGCGTGTGCAGGAATGCGGATCAGCCTCGATCCGCGACGGGGAAACCGCGCCACGGACAAGCGCGACTGGGATCGGGTGGCGGCGACGGTCGACGCGGCCGTCCGCCGTGCACACCCTGAACTCGTCGATGACGCGGTTCGTACGGTGAGCTTCCTGATGTGCACGGAGACTGCGCACCGCTCCAGGACCACACCCGTGGAAGACGACGCGGAGGCTGCCGACGACCGTGCCGGCCTCGGTGGGGGTGCGAGTAGGACGGCCCTGTCGTTCACCGACGACAAGGGCGCCGAGGAGAAGTGGCTGCAAGACGGCCGTCGTAGCGCCTCCGCGATGTTCTGGGAGTTCGTCGGCGATCGCTCTGCTGCGGACAACGAAGTGTTCACCATCGAGGACGAGCAGATGGGTGAGGGGATCCAGCTCCACTTCTACGCGGACTCCGTCGCCCGCATCACAACCGTGCGCGAGGGGAAGGGCAGGTCGGATCCGGAGTATCGGGTCGAGTACAGCCTGGTCGACGGGCTCAGCGACTACCGGAACCTGGTGAACTCCTTCATCCGCGGCGGCTGCACCGCACTCGAACCGCACGGTCCCTGGATGTCGGATGTCGCCGAATTCGAACGCGCACGCCGAGGGCGGCGCAACGCCCGCTCGAGCCTGTCTCCCTGATCGGGGCACATTTGGTTCGCGCGGTTCAACTGCTTGGTGGCAGGCTGCGGTTATGGATCAAGCTGAGGTATTGCTCATCGGAGGGCGCGCCGGCGTCGGCAAGACGACGGTGGGATGGGAGGTCTCAGCACATCTGCGTGCTGAGATGGTTGCTCACTGTGTGATCGAAGGTGACTTCATGGGGCAGGCCCATCCCGCTCCGGAGGGGGACCCGCGCCGCAGGAAGATCGCCGAGCGCAACCTGACGGCGCTCTGGTCGAACTATGCCGAGCTCGGGTATCGCCGTTTGATCTACACGCACACGGTGAGCGTTCTGGCTGAGAATGAGGGCATGTTCCGGCGCGCCATGGGTGCGAATGTCAGGATCATCCGGGTGGTGCTCACCGCGTCCGATGCCACCGCTCATGAGCGGCTGACTGGTCGGGAACTGGGGTCGGAGCTGGAGCATGAGTTGGAGGGCAGTGCCCGCAAAGCGCGGATTCTGGATGAGCAGATGCCGCTGGACACGGTGCGAGTGGCGACCGACGGACGTGCCGTGGTCGACATTGCGCGCGACGTGGCGAGCGCCACCGGCTGGCTGCCGAGCGTCTCCGGGTAGGTTCAAAAGCTTCCGGTGTAATGGCCCGCGCCGCCGTTCCGTTCATGGGGGAGGAAGTTGGGACGAGGCGGCAGGAATCATGGTCGAAGTCACCTGGCATCCTGCTACCGGCGCAGCCTACGGAACGTCGTCGACGGCCAACCGGTCGCACGCGCCGCCCGCGGCATGTGCCCCGACGACCCGACGTGGTGCTCGGCATCATCCGCTCCACGGGCCGCGCGCGCCGACGGAAACTCAGCCCGCGACCGCCAGGGCAGTTCGCTCACTGCTCCGGCGAAAGAGGGGGTGTGCGGAGCGCGATCATGGCGACGTCGTCGTCGTTGGTGTCGGGGCGGACCTGGTGGAGCACCGAGTCGCAGAAGGAGTCCAGCGGTCGGTGGGCGAGGGAGGCCGCGTGGCGGCGTAGCTGGTCCAGCCCGTGGTCGATGGAGTGTTTCGGGGATTCGACGAGTCCGTCGGTGTAGAGCAGCAGCGTGGCCCGGGGCGGCAGGACAGTGACGGCGTCCGAGCGCGGTCGGTGCACCCCGGTGCCGAGCAGGAGGCCGTGCGGTTCGTCGAGATAGCGGGCCTGGCCGTCGTGGGTGATGAGCAGCGGCGGCGGGTGGCCCGCGTTCGTCCAGCGCAAACGCCACCGCATGTCGTCGTCGCGGGTGAGTTTGGCCAGGATCATGGTCGCCAAGGGAACCTCGGCTGTGCGCAACACAGCCTCGTCGAGCTGGGTGGTGACGGCGCTGGGAGCGGCCTCGGGATGGGACCAGGCGAAGGCACGCAACATGTTGCGAACCTGCGCCATACCGGCCGCGGCGTCAAGGTCGTGCCCGACGACGTCGCCGATGACCAACGCGTGAGCGCCGTCGGCCAGGGCGAAGGCGTCGTACCAGTCCCCGCCCACCGAGGAGGCGTCGGGCGCGGGAAGGTAGCGTGCGGTCATCTCCAGCCCGGGCAGGACGGGAAGCTGGGGTAGCAGATGACGTTGCATGGTTTCGGCGACTTTGCGCTGGCGCTGGTACAGCCGCGCGTTGTCCAGCGCGAGGCCTGCCCGGCGGGTGAGGTCCTCCAGCAGCGGCAGGTCACCGGAAGTGAACGCATCACGTCGCTGTGCGCGCCCCAAAGTCAGGGCGCCCAGAACGTCACGGAGGCCTCTGATGGGTGCGATGACAGCAGAGTGCATGCCCGTCTCGGTGAACAAGCGCCGCTGCTCGACCGCGATGCCCGAATCGGGAGGACCCTGATAGGTGGTGTGGTCGGCCAGGGTGGAGGCGGCGCCGCGCAAAGCCCGCGACAAAGGCATGGGCGACTCTTCGGGTACGGGGGGCATCGGGCCTTGCAAGTCATCGCGCTCGACCATGATGCCGTCCCGGTACTCCACCACCAGGACACGTCGCACTTCGTCACGCTCCGTGAGAAGGTCGAACACGGCCCAGTCCGCCAGCCGGGGTACCGTCAGGGCCGCCAATCGTCGCAATGCCTCGTCCACGTCCAGGGTGGACGTGAGCTGCGTCGTCGTCTCCGCCAACAGAGCCAGCCGGTCCAGCTCCGTCAGCCGTGTGGAGTGCCCCTCGTCGCTCGGGTGCGAGTCCTCCTGCTCCACCTCGTACAACAGCGTCAGTGAGCCAGTCACACCCGGGCCTGGGGTATAGGGCGTGACCAGCCAGGACAACTGGACCAATGTGCCGTCCCCGCGGAGGAACCACTCGCCCTCGCCATGCCGGGTATCCCTGGCAAGGAGCGCTTTCCTGAGCCGGCACCGGGTGCGTGGCACGGCATGTCCTTGATTGTCGCGGTGCAGCGCATCGTGGAAATCCTGGCCGATGAGCTCCGTGACAGCCTGGCCCAGCAAGCGCGCTGCGGCAGTATTGGCCGTGAGGACAAGGCCGTCTTCGGTCACCACGACGGCGGCTGCCGCCATGTTCCCCACGACCTCATCCGTCTGTGTCCCGGAGCACGCATGATGCCCGGAGGTAGGGCACCAAACCGTGCCAGGAACGGTGACGTGTTCCATGGGCCTCCTCGTCCGCAGGACACAATTATCTTCGCCTACCCCAGCCGGGCCATGACAAGCAAAAGGGCTCCGACGCCCCTGAGGGCGCCCTGTAGCCGGGCGAGGAGCAGGTGATGCCCCGGCGCGGGCTGAGGCGACATGCGCGGCGGTGCAGAGCAGCGACTGTTGATCAGGGAGCTGAACCGAGTGCCGGGCCCGTCTCGCCGCAGGCGCTCGCCATAGTGCCCGCTCGGTCTGGCGGCAGGGCTGGCCCCACGGGCTGCGCTCGCGGCCGCGACCCGTTGCCGAGTGTCGTGTGTCGGTGCGACAACTTCGGTGACGTGCTCACCTGGTCGTCGGGTCCGAAGCGAATGGTCTTGATTTCACACCCCGAGGACATCGCGGAACTACTCGGCGACAATCCCCTCGACCTGCTGGGCGTTCCCACGCTCGTCGGGGCCGGCGCCATCCGTAGCAAGGGCGCCGTATGGCGCCGGCGCATTCTTGTCCAGCCGACCGTCGGTCCCGGTGAGGTGCGCGGACTGGCACCGTTTTGGTCGAAAGCGCCGCGGCCACGGTGCACAGCTGGCACGACGGGCAGCAAATCGACGGGCAGCAGGAAATGGGCCTGCCCACCCGGCGGATCGTGGCCGCCCCCGTCGGTGCTGTGCCCCCTGGATCCGGCGCGGCGTGTACCGTCGCCATCGGCTGCCGATTCACAGGCTGGCAAGGCAAGGAGGATCGGGATGGGGATGGACCAGGTGGCTCTTGAAGCCGCTCTCCACGATGCCGAGCAGAGGCTGCAGGCCGCTGTTCGATCAGGTGATGCGCAGGCATTGGACCTGCTCCTGGATAGCCGAGTCGTCTACACAGGGCCTGACGGCAGCACCATGACGAAGGAGGAGGACCTAGGAGCGCACAAGTCCCGGACCCTGGCCGTCGAGGTCTTCGACCAACAGGACCTGCACGTGACCGTGGTGGACTCTACCAGGATCACCCGCGTACTGGCCGGGCTTGAGGGCACCGCTGGAGGACATCCTTTCAAGGCGCGCCTTCGCTACACCCGCACCTGGATACACGCTGACGGCACCTGGCGCGTCCTTGCCGCCCACGCCAGCGCCGTCCCAGATCTCGGGTAAGGACTTACGGATCAGCCGGCACGCGGGCGAAACGCCCTTGGATATTCTGGCGCGGCCGGCCGGAGCCAGTGCTTGCGCGCAGGCACGCGTGTCCCGTGCCACGCCGTAGGCGGGACGCCATCCCCGGCTGGCGTCGCGTCTTTGGTGCGTGATCGCGGCGGCGGGGCGTACATAGCCGCCGAGTCACTGCACGGCGTCCGTTATGTTCCGCACTGCGCAGTGGGTCTCTCGGCCACTGTCCTTTGCGCAGTGCCCGATTTGTTCTGCACTGCGCAACGCGCGGCCGCTGGGCTTCCTGCGCAACCTGCCCATGCGCACGCCGTGGGTCCCTATCGGCTGCTCGCAGCGGGCCCCGCGGAGATCGCCGCCGATCTGGGGCAGACCGGCGTGCCGACGGGACTGATCGGCTACGAATACCGACCGGTGGCTGAGACGGCAGTTCTGGACGGGTTCGGCGAGTGCGGGGTGGTCGTCTTCGGGTCCTGCGGCAAGCGAGTCAACCTCATGGCGGTTCAGGGCTTGTTGTCGGACGGGTGGTGAACGGGCGCCGAGGAGGTAAACGGTGCGACTAGGGAGGTAACGGCTGCTCAGCGCCGGCGTTGCCGCTCCGGCAACCGTGACAGCCGTACAAATCCCCACCAACTCGCAGCGGTTGCATGTCACTTGACAGCCCCCAGCGCGGGGCGGGGAGTTCATCTGTGTCCGGGAGCATGTGCGGTCATGAGCCACCTCAGTCGTCGCATCTTTGTCCTCGGTTCGCTCACCACCGCGGGTGTCGCAGCGCTCGAGCTCGGGGCGATTGCCCAGCCGTCGGCCGCCGCCTCCACCCCCTTTCCCTTCACGCTCGGTGTCGCCTCCGGTGAGCCGGACGGCAACAGTGTGGTGCTCTGGACCCGTCTAGCCCCCGCACCGACCAACGCGGACGGTCAGGGCGGCATGCCCAACGCTGATGTCGCCGTCGACTGGCAGGTGTCGACCAACCAGAACTTCACCACCCTGGTGAGCTCCGGGACATTGACCGCGCGTTATGCGCAGGCCCATGCGGTGCATGTGCTGGCCGGTGGGCTGGCCCCGGATGCGGAGTACTACTACCGGTTTCGGGCGCAGGGGTTCATCTCCCCGGTGGGCCGCACGCGCACCGCGCCGGCTGCGGGCACGGTCGGGCGCGACTTCACGATGGCCTTTGCCTCGTGCGCGCACTACGAGCATGGCTACTACACCGCCTACCGGCGTATGGCCGACGACCGCCCCGACCTGATCTTGCACCTGGGTGACTACATCTACGAGGGCGCCGCTACCGCCGGCGGCGTGCGCCAGCACCTGGGTAGCGAAATCGTGTCGCTGGCGGACTACCGCCGCCGTTACGCGCTCTACCGCAGCGATCCGGATCTGCAGGCCGCGCATGCGATCGCGCCGTGGCTGGTGGTGCCGGACGACCACGAGGTGGAGAACAACTACGCCAACATGGTCCGCGCCGACAGCAGCCCCGCGCTGACGGCGGCGCAGTGGACCGCACGGCGTTCTGCCGCGTACCAGGCCTACTTCGAGAACATGCCGCTGCGGGCCGCCGCGACCCCGTCCGGCAACAGCATCCCGCTCTACCGCCGGGTCCGTTGGGGCACCCTGGCCACCTTCCATATGCTCGACACCCGCCAGTTCCGCGACGACCAGGCATGCGGCGACGGGCTGAAGGTCTGCGCCGACGCCGACCTGCCCAGCCGTTCGATCACCGGCGGGAACCAGGAGACCTGGCTACTCGACGGACTGGGCCAGCATCTGAGCACCTGGGACCTGATCGGGCAGCAGGTCTTCTTCGCCCGCAACGTCAACTCCGCCGGTGCGATGAACATGGATGCCTGGGACGGGTACCGGGCCAGCCGGGCGCGGATCCAACAGGGCATCATCGACCGCGGCGTCCGCAACCCGGTCGTCCTGACCGGTGACGTCCACGCGTCGTGGGGAAACGACCTCAAGGCCGACTACGCCAATGCGTCGTCGGCAACGATCGGCTCCGAACTCGTGTGCACCTCCATCAGCAGCACCGGCAACGGAAGCGCCACCACGACGATCCCCAACGGATCACTCAACCCGCATCTGCGGTTCTACTCCGACCGGCGCGGCTACGTCCGTACACACATCACACCTTCGCAGCTCACCGCCGACTTCCGGTCGATAGCGACGGTGACCGAACACGGTGCGCCGGCGACCACCGCCCGGAGCTTTGTCATCCACGACGGAATCCCGGGGTTGGCCGATGCGTAAACTCTCCGTACTCGGCGCGGTCGTCGCCGGTCTGCTCGCAGCCCTGGCCATGGTCGCCCCGGCCTCGGCGGCGGGTCCCTCGTCCTGGGTGACTGCGAACAGCGAAGCGGCCGGCGACCAGGACACTGCCTCGATCGCGGCCAATCGCCTCGGCGATGTCGCGGTGGCGTGGGAGGACGACCGCGACTCCACCAACCCGGCCGACACCGCCCACAGCGACGTGTGGGTGCGGATGTTCCGCAACGGCGTGTCGGCTTACGAGAAGAAGCTGTCGGCCAGCGGGAGCGCGGGCGTGGCCTGGCGGCATCTGCAACCCGACGTGGGACTCGACGACCGGGGCAACGCCGTCGTCGTGTGGGCGGAAGACCCGGACGGTAACGGGACCTACAACATCACCTACCGCGTCGTGTCCCCGGCCGGCGCGCTCCTGGGCTCCGGCCAGGCCAACGCCAGCGCCAGCGGGCAGCAGATCCATCCGCGCGTCGCAGTCGATCCGGACGGCTCGCCCAGCAGCACCACGGCGGTCGCGTTCAGCGTGGTGTGGGAGGACATCCAGGGCACCGCGGCGGCGACGGTGAAGGCAGCAGGGTTTACCGGGACCACGACCAAGGCCTACGAAGTGACGGTCAACGCGGTCGGCGGCGCGCACCACAACCCCGACGTCGCGACGTCCGCATCGGGCGAGGCCGTTGTGGTCTGGGACGAGGACACCGACAACAACGGCTTCTACCAGATCGGTCTGGTGAAGCTGGCCAAGGCGAACGGGGCCGTCACACTCAGCCGCCGCAGTGCCAACAGCTACAGTGACGGTCAGCAGCAACGCCCCTCCGTGGCGGGCGATTTCAACGGCGACTTCGCCGTGGCGTGGGAGTCCGATCACACCGGGACGCGTGGCGTGTGGGCGCGGTCGTTCACCGCGACCGGCACTGCCGGCTCGGCCGAGGTCGAGATTGCCGGCGCAGCCGGTGCCGGAAACCCGACCATCGGTATCGATGACCAGCGCGACGCTGTGGTCGGCTGGAGTGTCGCGGGCACCGATCCAGCGGTCTGGGCGCGGGGTCTGAACCCCGACGGCACCTTCGCCGGCCGGTTGCCGGCTCAGTCCGTCAGCCAGGTCGCGACCGGCCGCCAGGAGCAGCTTGCGCTGGCGTCCTCCCCGTTCGGCACCCTGGCCATGGCATACACCGATGATAATGACGGCAACCTCTTCGACCAAGTCCTGCTGAGTGTGGGGGCGACGAACGCGGACTGGTGACACCCCTTTCGCGGCGCAGGCGTCCACCGGACCTTCCCGCCGTGGCGGGAAGGTCCGGCAGCCGGTTCCGGAACCGCTTAACAATGCGGTGCTCCGACACGGCTGTCGGAGCACCTGCGCGGGGCGGCCCCATATCGGCCGTGCTCGGCACAGTCTTCAGCAGTGAGCTCCGCCCCTCTGATTGCCCAGCACTCGGTTCGGCGCCTGGGTGAACGTGCATCAGACGGCCTGGAATCCCGGCTCGAGCCGGGAGGGCGCCCCCTCGTAGTCCCGGAGGGCGGCCAGTCATCACCCGTACGCCACTACGGTCAGGTCGTCGCCACTCAGTCCGCGAGCAGCGGCACGATCTGGTTGCTCACCAGTCCTCGGGCGCGCTTCCACCGACCCCATCGCCTCCGATGCGCAGGCGGGACGTCGTCGCCGACAGTGAGCTCTTTCCGATCTGCTGAGGCTGCTGCGCCATTGCGCCGACGTTGGAGCGCGATTCGTCGGTAGCAGCCGTGTCAGATCGATGATCATGGCGAGGGCACGTCGGGGGTGAAGTAGGCGTCGGCTGCGACAGCTGGTCCTGCCGCGACGGCGGCCCGAAACTGTTCTGCGGCGATGTCGGCGAACCGGCGGGCGCGCCGGTTGTTTCCCGCGTGGGCGTGCCGGACCCAGCCGTCCCCGGCCTGTTCCCAGTGTGCGCGGGCCCGCTCGCCCCGGAAGTGCCCGTCGAGCATGCCCCGGAGCCGGTCCTCGGTCATGCGGCCCAGCCGGAAGGAGTTGTCCCATCGGGCGACGATCAGGTTGGTGAATGCGATCTGCCGCCATTCCGCCGCCGTCATCGGCCTTGTCGGCGGCTCCCAGCATGCCTGGAGGACCGGGTCGGACAAGGAGCGGAAGACGAGCTCCCGGTGAGCGGTGCGGCTTGCTTCCTCCTGGGCGGTACGCGTCTGCCGCGCCTGAGCGATCTCTTCGCGCAAGGAGTTCGCTTCGCGGCCTTCACCGCTCCCAAGCCCCCCTCTCAGCACATCGAGGGGGTGCGCCCATGACCGTCCCCACAGCGCCCCAAGGCAACGGAGAGCCCGTATCTGAGCCGGGTGGTAAGGCGGCCGCCGAGCTGACGAGTGAAGCCGCTCTGCTCACCGAGCTGGCTCCCGCCAGATCGTGCGTACTGGATGTCGGCTGCGGGAGAGGCCACCTGGCCGCGCGCCTGCACATTCAAGGCTGTTTCGTCACCGGCGTGGACACCTCCGTCGATGCCCTGCGCACGGCGCGTAAGTACCGCACGCCGTCCCCCATGTCGCTGCGCTTTCTCAACCTGAGTGCAGACACACAGCTCATGGGGTTGTCCGGTGATCCGTTCGACCTGATCGTGTGCCGGCTGGTGTATCCATTGCTGCGCTACCCCACTGCGTTCTTGCGCCGCGCTCAAGTGCTCCTGGCCCCCGGCGGGGCCCTGGCCGTGATCGACCACTTGCTGACCGCAGAAGCCGACCAGCAAGGTCACCGGGGCCCTGGCCTGACGCCCACCGCGGTGGATGCCCTGACGACCAGCGCCGGGTGGGCCAGCGTCCACCGTCACCCGCTGGACGACGGGCTGACCGCGTTCGTCCTGCGGACACCCGCGCATCCCCGGCCACCAGTTCCGCGGTGAGAATTTGACGACTGCCCCGATACACGATCCGACACCGTGGCTGCTGGCTCTGGCCGGCGCGGCGGCGGCTGCCATGCGCTATCGCAGGGCTGCCGCCCGCCACCTGCGCAAAATCGGTTGTCTGCAGAGCGAGGTGAGCGAGGCACACACCGATGCTGTCGCGCAGGACGAGGAATGGCGGCGATTGCTCGGTGTGCGCAATGAAGAGCTGCGGCAGGTGCTGACCGTCCGCCTTCCACCGCACGTGGAGCAGCTGCGGCACAGAACATCCGGCGGCGCTGCGGACTGAGATGTTCCACCCCCATGGCGGCCTGCCGCGCGCAGGAGCGGCAGGCCGCCGGAACACGTGAGTGAGGTGTGCTGACGGCTCTCAGGGCACGAAGACCAAGCGTTCGCTCGTCTTCTCGGACCATGCCTGAGCGATCTGAGCCAGCGGTACGGAACGGGCCTGGACGTCAATGGCGCCCTCGGTCACCGCGTTCGCCAGCTCGGGCAGTTCGGCGATGAAGTCGCGGGGAGAGACGGAGCCGATGCCGCTGCCCACGATCTCCAGCCGGGCCGCACGCAGCGCCGCGGAAGGGATCGGGGCGGACCCGCCCGCCATGGAGCCGATTTGGAGCCAGGTCAGCGGCGCGGTGCGGTCGGCGCGGGCGGTGAGCATCGGGAGCATGGCGTCGGCGGCGGGAGCGCCCCACACGAAGTCGAGGACGACGTCGACGTCGGCCGCGGCTGCGATTTCGTCGAAAGTGAGCGCCCGGTCTGCGCCGAGGTCCTCCAGCGCCTTGAATCGGGTGGTGTCGCGGCCGGCGGCGAAGACCTGGGCGGCGCCGAATCGCTTGGCGATTTGGACGGCGATGCGTCCGGCGTTGCCGGTGGCGCCGAGGATGAGCACGCGCTGCCCCTCGCGGAAGGTAATACGGCGGCGCAGGGCGACCCAGGAGGACATACCGGGGTTCATCGCGGCGGCGATCCGCACGGGGTCCACGTTGTCGGGCAGGATGATGCTTCTGCGTACGTCGATCACCGTCCGCTCGGCGAAGGTGCCGAGAGGCGTGTCGTCCAGGGCGGCGTAGCGCAGGCGGCCCGACGCGTCGCGAACGACGCCGTCGACGCCGGGCACCAGCGGGAAGACGCTGCTGGAGGAGTAATGGGTGCCGTTGGCCTTGGCCCGGGTCAGGTGGTGCAGTCCCGCGGCGAGGACGTCCACGACCATCCCGTGCTCGTCCAGGGCCACAGGTTCAGGGTGCTCGCCGTAGGCGGGCGGCGCGTCATGGGCCGTAATGACCGCAGCATGCATGAGGACTCCCACAGGTTGGTGTGTATTACCAATCACCTTCAGGGTTATTGGTAATGCAAACAATGTCAAGTAGAGTGGCCCCCATGGCTCCCGACGACTCCGCGGACACCCTGATCGACGGCCTGGTACGCAGCGCATTCCAGGTCATGGGCGTCCTCACCCGCATCGGTGCTGAGCACGACCTGTCCCTCACGCAGCTGCGCGTGCTCGGTATCCTGCGCGACCGACGCCCCCGCATGAGTGACCTGGCGGCCTTCCTGGGCCTGGACAAGTCGACGCTGTCCGGCCTCATCGCCCGAGCCGAACAGCGCGGGCTGCTGACACGCGGTACCAGCCCCGAGGACAAGCGCGCCGTCATCGTCCTGATCACCGACGCCGGACGCGACCTCACCCAGCGCCTGGACGAAGAGATCCGGTACGCCCTCGCACCGGCCACCGACCGGCTCGATCCACAGCAGCGCGAACAACTCGCCCAGCTGCTCGAACCCCTTCTCTCCCCGCCCCTGTCGGCAACGCCGCGTCCCCATCGCCCGGTGCGCGGCACGCCCTGACTCCGGAACCGCCCCCGACACGCCAGGGCGAGTTGAGGCCCGCCCGGAGGCAGCGCAGTCATGTCAAGGCCCCGGGCAGGGAAAGAGTTTCGTCTTGGACGGTCAGTTCGCCGACCAGGGGGAGGAGCAGGCGTCTGGAGCCGTGGGTGCGCCGGTGAACGCGGTGTCGCCCCCAGCACTGGTCGAGGGCGGGGCTGTGTCGACACAGACCTTCGATGAGCGCGGTCGTGGCCTGGTCGACAGGGTCGCGACCTACGTCAGTCGCAGGCTCTCGACCGCGGGCCGCGCCTGGTCCTCCCAGTCGACAGACCGGGAGCGGACGGCGTTGTCGAGGAACATCCAGCGTGCGGATTTTCGATGCCGGGGAGGCGGACGGGGCGACCGCTGGGAGTGCGTGGTCGGACTTGCGCCGCAGTCACTGCGATGAGGTCTTTTCGGTGCGCGTGGCCTGTGACGAGTTGAGTTCGTGGCTGAGGCACGGGCAGTGGGCACAGTCTGCGGAGGTCCGCACTCGGTAGACCAGGTGATCGATTCCAGGGGGTCAGCGGTGGGTGCGTCGAGCGTGCATGCCACTCGCCCACGGTCAGGCGCTGTGCGGTACCTCGGATAGCAGCCGTGCTGCTAGTGGTAGTGCTGCGTGCTGAGAGCAGGCTTCGAACGCCTGGATCGCCAACCCTGCGAAGCGTCGGGAAGCCTTGACCTGGGTGTCGGTCGATCTGGTGTGGATCCCCTTGTTGGCCATGAGGATGAGAATGAGGTCATCCAGGACGAAGTCGGACCGCAGGTGCCCTGCGTCCTTGGCCCGCTGGGCCAGTCCGGCGACCGCTTTCAGCGTGTACTCACGGCCCGCGACATCCGGCGCCCCGGGGAAGGCCGACACGAAGGCCTCGCTGAAATCCCGATCGCGCGCGTGCAGCTCACAGATCCGGGAGCATCGGGCCGGGGAGGCGATCCAAGAGGTCCGCCCAGTGCACGCCCGATCCGTAAGCGCTGTCGTCGATCCGGTCGAAGGCATGCTCCCCGAGGGGTGGAACACCTGCTTCGACGACACAACGCTCTTCGTCGCGCTCCGCCGTCGGCCACGGCGAGAACTCACCCGCCTCACTCGGCTTGACGTCCTGCCGGCACGTTCGGCCGCGCCACCGTCCCTGTCATCGATAGCGAGTCATCCGAACGAGTGGATGATGGGTTTGAGTCGTCCGGGCGGGCGATAAGATGCTGTTCAGGGCTGTTTTGGAGATAGGTGGCATTGTGACTGGTTCGGCATTCTTGGTGATTGTTCCCGCCGCCGAGCATGCGGCACCGGGAGTTGACGCCGGTCGGCTGCCCGATCTCGCTGCGTGGGACACCGCAGCCGTGCACGGTTGGCTGCAGGCTCATGAGGGAGCGTCAAGCGCGACGGTACGCGTTGTGGCCTCCTCCGACGCTGATCTCATCCCCGCCGGTGCCGAGCGGCTGGAAGTCCCGGTCACGGACGATGAAGCCGCCGAGATCGTTCGCGTCTCGTCCGTCCCGCCAGTGGCCGAGGCACGTGCCGAACTCCTGTCCTTTCGCCAGATGCTCCAAGCGCGTCCGGCGATGGTCGCTCGGGCTCGTGCTGCCGGACTTTCCACCTCGCGCATCGAGCAACTGATCGGCGCCCCTGCGGCGGACGAGCGCGACGCTTCCCAGCCCTGAGGCGCCCCATGGTCGTCGCACGCTTCTCCATCGTGTCCCCGGCCGGGGTGGCCATCGAAAAATCGTCGTCCGGGTCGGCTGATCGGATCAGTGCTGGTTCCCGACAGGGGGCCGTCGAGCGGCGATGTCCCGGCTCCAGGCGCAGACGTGGTCGCGGTCGCGGAAGTCGTGTCCCTTGCCGTGTTTCGAGAGTTGGCAGGCGAAGAATCCACTGGTCCCGGGGGCGAACCACCCCGAAGGTGACATGGTCATGGGCGCCCACTTCGGCAGCGATCCGGACCACCGCCGAATCGGCCGGGATGGATGGACGTCCAATCGGTCACGTGTTAGGCCCGGTAGGTGCGGCACCGGGTGGGCGTGATGAGTCCGTTGGCGGGAGACCCGGCAGTCTGGAACTCGACGTCGGCGGCTGGGGAGCGGTACGGCGCGTGGCCGTCACGGGCACGGCGCGGGCGGGGGTCACACGGTCGTCCCCCGGAACGGCCGCAGCCCACCCGGCGGAAAAAGGGTGGGCCCTGACACCTGCCGGCTGCTAACGTGCGGGCTGCCGTGAAGTTGTCCTTAGGAGGTGACACCCGTGAACGCAGTATCCGATGGGTGCTCCCCCTGGTTCTTCATGGCCGGGCGACTGACGTAGGTGTCGCCGGGAGCGCCTGAGCACGAGGCACTTCTGAGAGGCAGACACCTATGCATACTGGGCACTTCGCTGCGGGCGCGGACGAACATCCCGTAGTGATCACGCGGGTCGCGGAGCAGCACTGGCACGCCCTTGCCGACGACCAGGTCGTCGGCCGTGGGGGCGTGGGACGCCGTCCCGACGGGCGGACCTTCCTGAGCATCGACGCATGGCACGGATCGGTCTTCGACCGGCTCGCCGGGGCGATGCTGGTGGATCTGCCGAGGCCCCTGTACACAGTGATCGACGAGGCCGACCGCGAGCTGATGTGCAGTTGGGAGCGGTGCGGGTTCACAACCTCGCGTCGCGAGTGGGAGTACGTCGTCCCCACCGACCCGAGCGTCACCCGGCTTGGCGCGGTCCAGCCGCCGCCGGGCGTGACGATCGTGCCCGCCGGCGCGGCGGAGGTTGGGCCGCTGCGCGCCTTGGACCGCGCCCTGCGCGCGGAGGTCGAGGCCACAGTCGGCTGGCACACGATGCCGGCGGAGGTGGTGACCTTCCCGCACGGGATCACCGTGGCCGACCCGTCGAAGTACGCGGTGGCCGCACGAGGCGACCGATATGTGGGCCTGATCCGGCTTGCGACGGCGACTCGACGGCCACGCGTCGGGCTGATCGCCATCCGGACCGACGAGCAGCGTTGCGGCATTGCCCGGGCCCTGCTGGCCCACACACTGGGCGCGCTGCACCGCTTGGGGACCGCTGCGGCTGCGGCCGAGGTCAACGAGGCCAACGAGGCGGCGACCGCCCTGTTCGAGGGCATCGGCGCCCAGCGCGAGCGCAGCAACCTGGAGTTGGCGTACCGCTGACCGCACCGCCGGGCACCGCACCCCCGGCACCGCTCGACGGGACGCGCGTTCCCGCCGAGCCCGACGTGCCCCGGCAGCCACCCGAACACCGCGCGCCTCCGGCCCTGCGTCCGCCGCGAATGCCGACGCACCGTGAGGTCCCGGCGGCGTACGCGTCCCCACCGAACTGACCGTCACCAACCACAGGAGGGGCAGAACATGACCACATCATCAGGCGGCATCGACGTCGAAGGCACCGTCGTCGCCTGTCTACGGAGCGCCACTTTCACCGTGGAGCTCGAGAATGGGCACACAGTTCTCGCACACATCAGCGGGAAGATGCGCAAGCACTACATCAAGATCTTGCCGTTCGACAGGGTGCTCGTCGAGCTCAGCCCGTACGACCTCAACCGCGGCCGGATCCTGTTCCGCTACCGCACGTGATGGAGGTGTGAGCAAGGCTTTGGGGGCCGGCACGGCCCTGGGCGCTGCGACACGCCGGAGACTCTTGCAGCTCTTGCAGCCACATCCCTCGTGCTCCGCGCATACCCCCGAAGCCGGTGGCCGAC
>NZ_JAPVLU010000054.1:23435-36928 GCF_027158205.1 Streptomyces sp. H39-S7
TCCTCACCCTGACCGCCGACGCGACCGCCCTCGGCCTGATACCCGGGTTCTCGAACTGCCCGGCGACACCACGCCGGCCACCTCGAGAACCCGGAGACATTCCTTGCCGAGTTGGAGCGGCATGGGGCTCAGTGAGCCGAGGGCGAACGCCGCACGGAGCCGAGCGCGAGCCCGAGGAGCCGAAGGGGAAGCGGCGTTCCGCCGAAGGGCGGGCCTCGGTGTTCTTCGAGGCCCGCCCTCAGTCGAGATAGGTGTAGGGGAGTGGGTTGGTGAGCTGCCCGCAGGGGGTGGCTGCGTAGACGGAGACGGTGGCTGCTGCGGGCCAGTCGGGGGCGACGGCGACGACGGAGGTATCGCTGAGCACCACGACGTCTGTGGCCTCCCGGCCGGTGAAACAGCCGTCGGGCCCCAGGGTGCCGAAGAGCACCCGGGTGTAGGGGGTGAGGCCGGCGCCGAGGAGGGTGATCTGGGTGCCGCCGCTGCGGGGGCCGGTGTCAGGTTGGAGCGCGACAAGTTGCCCTTGCGGGGTCCTGTCCGGGGGGCCCGGGTGGACGGGGAGGGCCCCGGGGGCGCAGTGCGCGGGCCCGGCGGCCTCGGCGCGTGGGGCGGAGTGGACCAGCGGCAGGGTGCACAGGGACAGCGCGGAGAGCAGGAGCGCGGTTCGGCGGCGGGTACGCGTCATGGCGGAGCCTTCCGGCGGGGGGAGCGGGACCGGAGACGGCCCGAGCTCGCCCCATCATGGGAAGCTGTACCGCGTGAGTTCAGGACAAACTGCTCATGTCGCCCATTATCCGTCGAAGGCAAGGGTCATGGGTGCAGTGCATCGGACATGTCTTCCACACTTCCCGTGGAGAAGGCCGAGGTGGGCACTGGCCTCTTCCGGCGTGTCGACAGGCTCGCTGCGGCGGTCGGGCAGCGGGTGCTGCTCGTCGCCCGCGAAGGCGTCGTCGTGGCCCTGCGCTACGTGATCGGGGCGCGGTTGCGTCGGAGGCCTCTGTCATGGCCAACTGCCTCACGCTGTCCAGGTGGTGGTCGCGGCGGCATGGAGGTCGGCCGATCCCAGCTGGTTGTATGCCGTCTCTCTCGGATCGAGCGGGGCACGTGGGCCCGGCTCGATCCGGAGGGGTGGGAGGGCGTGAGGGCTGTTCAGCTCTCCAGGGGGTGCGAGTTTGCAAGGACGCGGTCGGCGAGACCGCTCCGCATGGCCGCTGCGGGGGAGCTGTCGGGCTTGCGGGCAGCCTGGTCACGGAAGCAGGCCAGGAACTCGTCCGCGAGGCCCTCGCGCGGGTACCGGGCCAGGACCTCCGTCCGGAACCCGGGGGTGAAGTCGTCCACGTTCCGCCCCGAGATGTCCACGCCGGTGGCCCTCTCCAGCAGATGGCCCTCCGGGTCCTCCCGCACGTCCACCGAGTCCCACATGTGCCGCACGATGACATCGGACAGCCGCTGCCGGCGCTCCACCGGCCATCCGGCCCCGGCGCCGAATACCCAGGCCACGTGCCCGCCAGCCTCGTCGAAGGCGACGGTGTGGCTGTCGAACTGCGGGACCAGCCCTATGTCGTGGAGCAGCGCGGCCACGTACAGCAGCTCGGCGTCGTGCTCGATTCCCTCGTCCGCGGCGTACGCGGAGGCCCACACGTAGGACCGGATCGAGTGGTTCAACAGGGCGGGGGTGCAGTAGGCGGTGGCGACCTCAAGAGCGGCGGCACATGCTGCGGTGTCAGGGGCGGCGGGTACGGTCAACACTTCACGGGACGTTTCGTCGGTCATGATGCCGAGTATGCCGACCGCCCCGGTCTCTTTCGATCACCGGCGCCTGGAGACTTCCTGAGCCGGTGCCGGACGGGGCATTGGGTGAGTGGGAGACCGGCGCGGAGGACCGCGTCCCTGGTGGGGTGCAGGACCGCCGGATAGCTCATGGACACCGGCTGTGAGGAGTTGAGGTTTCGGAGCTCTCGCAAAGGGTCATTTGTTGAGAACGGGCGCGGTGCGGCGGAGCGGGATCAGTCGGTGACCAGGCCGTCGATCAGACGGTTGAGGAACCGGGTGCAGGTGGCTTCGGGGGTGAAGAACTCGGCGGTGCGGTCGTTACCGGACGTTGGCGCCGAGTGTACGAAGTTGAAGGAACCTTTCCGTCCGTGCAGGAATCTTCGAACGATTCCATGGCCTCAAGGGTTCCGACGCCGGACCGGACAGCGCGCCGAGGTGGCCGGTGGCGGGATCATCGTGAGGTGATGGATGCGATTGCGTACGCGTTCCAGACCGGATCGCAGTGGATGCACCTGCCCGAGAAGTACGGCAACTGGCGTGGTGTTTGAAACCGGTTGAGGATGTGGGCGGTCGACTCACCCGCCCTCACCGACGTGATGGCCCGCCTGCGGATTCCCGCCGGCGGCCGACCCCGTACGCGGCCACACGGCTCCTCCGCTCGCCGGTCGCCTGCAACGCTGATGCTTTGGGTCGCCGCGCGTGGCGGGCGTCCGCTGAGCGTGAAGTGGCCGAGACCACCCCTTGCGGGGAAGCCTCGGCCACTTTGCCGTATCAGTCGTGTCGGCCGGTCACTTGACGACGCCGCAGGTGCCGCCGTTCATGGTGAAGGTCTTCGGATCATTCACCTGGCCGCTCGAGGTGCCGTTGAACCCGAAGTTGACCGAAGCCCCCGGTGCGATGGATCCGTTCCAGGCGGCCGGCTTGACACTGACCTTCTGCCCGGCCTGGGTGATCTCCGCCTGCCAACGATCGGTGATCTTCTGATTGTCGGTGAAGGACCACTTCAGCTCCCAGGGGGAGACCGCCGCGGTGCCGGTGTTCTTCACGGTCACCTGGGTGGTGAAGCCACCACCCCACCGGTAGGCGGTGTAGGTGACCTGGCAGGCTGCATTTTCGCCACTCCCACTGCCACCGAGGTCGTCCACGTAGGAGGCGACCCAGGCCAGCGGCGCATTCCAGTTGATGGCACTCTCGTTGGTGGAATAGGACTGGATGTCGTCGATGTAGCACATCGCGGGAGCACAGCCGGTCAGCTTGCTCTGCGCGGTCGGGTCCTCCAATTGGCTGTCCGGACCTCCTGCCAGCGTACCCGCGGGCGGGATGGGCAGGTCGGCGTCGAGCTGATGTGCCCAGATGCGGCTGTGCTGGTTGTGGGAGTCCCGCTCGCCGAAACCGGTGACGTAGGACTGGTTCAGCGGGTTGCGGCCCAGGATGTAGTCCAGAGCGTGCAGCACCGCGTTCCGGTATTTGGTGTCACCGGTCAGGTCGTTGGCGACGCCCAGCACCACGGCGTTGTTGAGCACCTGGCTGTTCGAGCCCCACACGTAGTGGTTGCCGGGTGGCGCGTAGGGCGCACCGTACAGCGCGGCCTGGGAGTCCGCGGCGTAGCGGTCCGCGGCGTCGGTCACCATCGTTCGCACGGTGCTGAGTTGGTCGGCGGTGAGCTTGTTGGGTACGGCTGCCAGGTCCAGGGCGCCGAGTGCCGCCGTGGAGCCCCAGGAGAATCCGTCGGACGGGAAGACCGCGGCGGAACCGCCGTGCAGCGGGGAGGTGAGCACCGCCTGGCGGTAGGTGTCGTCGCCGGTGGTGATGAACAGCTCGGACGCGGCCCAGTAGAACTCGTCGGTGACGTTCCCGTCGCTGTAGGCGCCGCCGCCGCTGGCGTCGTTGGGGTCGGCGTAGACGGCCGGGTGGGCTTTGGCCGCGGTCCACGCCGCCTTGGACACGGTCAGGCAGCGGTCGGCGAAGGCCGCGTCATACGGCCTGAACAGGCGGGCGCACTGGGCGCCCGCGGCGGCCAAGTTGAGCGTGGCCGCGGTGGACGGCGCGTGCAGCTGCCGCAGTTGGGCATCCTTGTCGGGTGCCTGCGGCAAGCCCGTCCACGCCTGGTCGTGCAGCTTGTGATGGGCCATGCCCGACAGCGATTGGCCGTCGGGAACCTGCATCTCCATGAGGAAGTTGAGTTCCCAGCGGGCCTCGTCGAGGATGTCCGGCACGCCGTTGCCCTTCTCGGGCACCTTCAGCTTGCCGTCGCCCAGCGCCGCGCCGTTCGCGCCTGCGGCGGTCAGCGTCCGCTCATAGGTGTTCATCAGCTCGGAGACCGAGATCCCGCCGTTGACCACGTACTTGCCCTGGTCGCCGGCGTCGTACCAACCGCCTGCGGCATCGAGGGTGTAGTCGCACACGCCCGGCTGGCACGGCACGTCGTTGTCGCCGGTGTTGGGAGCGATGTTGAGGTGTCCGGCCGGGCGGGCGTACGCGGCGCCGGCGATCGAGCCGTCGATGGCGATGCCACTGCGTTGGTGGTAGTAGTACGCGAGTGAGTCGGTCCGCAGCGAGGAGTAGACGTCCTTGGCGATGGAGAACGGTTCGCTGGTCTCGTCGCCGATGGTGAGGGTGTAGCCGCTGCCGGCGGTGGTGTAACTGCTGAAGTCGAACGTCTGGACGTTCTGACCGGAGGAGGGGTCGGTGCCGCCGGGCTGGGTGGCCCCGGTGGCGACGGCGGTCCCGCTCGCGTCCTTCAGCGTCCAGGTCTGCGAGGTGGTGGCATCGGTGACGAACGTGCCGTCCTTCGGACCCCCGGGAAGATAGCCGACCTGGTTCACCCGGACCGGGGAGCCGGTGTCGGGCGTGTAGACGGGCGGTTCGGCACCGCCGCGCAACGAGATGTCGTCCAGACACAGGGTGAACGGCTGGGAGCCGCCGCCGACCTGGAAGGCGAGTTGGGCAGCGGTGTTGCTCGCCTTGGCGGTGAAGGTGTGGTGGATCGGGACCGCGGTGGCGTCGATCGGGTCGTGCTCCGACAGCTCGGCGGTGTACGGGTCGACCGCCATCTGCAGGTTGGTGGTGATGGTGACCGGCACCGAGGCGGTCGCCGTGAAGCTGAGCGTGTAGCTTTCACCGGCTATGAGGGGCAGATCGCTCTGCCCGATGATGGCGTCCCACGGGTTCGTCGTGTCCCCGGGGATGTCGGCGCAGAGCCGACCGTCCACCACGGTGGCCGGGTTGTTCGCTGTCCACCACCACGGCGCGCTGCTGCCGTTGGTGAAGTCGCCGTTGATGATCTGTTCCGGCGGATCGTCGTCGGCGTTCGGCGCGGCCCCGGCCGGGGCGACGAGGGTGACGCCGATGAGGCCGGCCGTGGCCAGCGTGCCCAGGATGCGAGTCCGGAGGCGCCGGAGTTCCCCGGGAGACCTCGGGGGACGGGAGCGGGGCAGGTGCGGGATCACAAATCGTTCCTTCCGGCGTAAGGCGTGGCAAGGTCGATATGGGAGCGCTCCCACGAATGGTGGGTGGTGCCGGAGTGGCCGTCAAGACATCGGACATGGGTTTGCGACACCGACTCGGGTTCCGCGGGCCGGGGCGCACCCCGGGCAAAGGGGGCAGGTGCGTTCTCACCTCCCGGATCTCGGGGCCGGAACGGGGCCGGTAGGGAGCGCTCCGGAGACGATCCGGATCAGACTCCGGGCTTCGGATGGAAGCGCCGCAGCGAGCCAGCGGTTCCCGACCTTCGCTTCTCACTCGAGGCGTGGGTCGAGTCTCGGGTGTGGGCGATCCGGGTGCAGGTCGGGACGGCGCCGCCGGCGGTCGGGTGGCGGAACAGTCGCAACGGTCGTGCTGCCGCAGGGGCTCCGTTCCGGCTCGCAGGTATCTCGCTTTCGTGCCTCAAGTGGCCGTGTGCGGCACACGTGTTGTCGGCCTCGTTGCAGGGCCGAGCCCAGCATCTGATGTCGGCGCCGGAGTGGGACCAGGGTGCATAAAAGTACCGAGTGGCGAAGCCTTATGCTGAGCGGGCGGGGCAGGAGCAGCTCGTGCAGCGCACCAGCCCTTGGCAATACCGGGTGGCCCCGCTCGGTACGGGGGCTCCCGACGAACAACCTGGAGGTTGACCGGTGATCGCGCTGGCGGCAGTCGGAGGAGTGGCCCTAGTCGAAATGGGCATGGCGTTGACTCCCGGGCCGAACATGATTCACCTCGCCTCCCGGGCGATTACCCAAGGCCGCAGGGCGGGCCTGGTGAGCCTCAGCGGGACCGCCGTGGGGTTCGTGTGCTATCTACTGGCCGCGGCTGCGGGCCTGTCTGCGTTGTTCGCCGCAGTGCCGGTGGCATTCACGGTGGTGAAGCTTGCCGGGGCTGCCTATCTGGCGTACCTCGCCTGGGACATGCTCAGGCCCGGCGGACGCTCGCCCTTTGCCCCGGCCCAAGGTTTGCCTCCGGTCTCCGACGTCCGCCTGTTCTCGATGGGGCTGTTGACCAACCTGCTCAACCCCAAGATCGCCCTGATGTACGCCGCCCTACTGCCGCAGTTCTTGGATCTCCAGGCGGGCCCGGCCTGGGGGCAACTGCTGCAGCTCGGTGCAGTGCAGCTCATCGTGGGGATCACCGTGAATGGTCTGATCATGCTGGGCGCAGCGCGCTTGTCGAGGTTTCTGGCCACTCGGCCCCGCATCCTGACCGCCCAACGGTTCACGGCAGGCGGCCTGCTCGGCGCTTTTGCGCTGCACACCGCACTGTCCCGCCCTGCTGTCTCCTGAGTTGGGCCCACGTTGCTGTGTCTGGTGGGATGGCGCGGTCAGCGGTGCGGCGGACAGGGGCGGGTGGCGCCCGGGCTGGTGGCACCGCTGATGCGGTCGCGGATCTCGGCCTGGACGCCGTTGGCGGTGCTCGCACCCGTCACGTCCAGGCAGCGGTTGGAGCCGACGTCGCGCAGCACGTTGCTGTTCCCCGATGCCACCACCGCCACCGGGGTGGTGTCGATGCCCTGGCCCTCTGGAGCCGGTTGAGAGCGGACTGGTTGGTGATGGTCGCCGAGGAATCAGTACTCGAATGCAGGTCCGCCCGCAGTTCGAGGCACTGCCGGTGATCTTCATGGGGGCGGCCGAGCACGAGAAGACCTAGGCGTACCTGGAAGCGGTCGAAGCGGCGTACGCCGCTTCGACGGCAGTGCGAAGGCTTCAAGGGTTGCTCGGCGCTGCACGCCACCTGATGGCAGGTTTTCCGAGAACAGGGCCTGCACGGTGCCCGCCATCCCGTCATGTTGCGTGACGGGGGGACGCGGTGGGCTGCGCGCGGTGCGGGGGAGGGCTTGGTGAGCGTTGTTGTCGAACGTATTGACACGCAAATTGTGAGCGTTAACAATCAGGACCAGGTAGAGGCCGACCGGTACCTGCCGGCGGGCGACGCCTGCGCAGACGAAGGACTGTAACTTCCCCGAAACCATCTACTGCGACGGTAGGGCGGGCATCTGAATGTGCCTGGATGTGCATCGAAATCGGCGAACTCCGCAGGCTGTTGCACCACCCGTGGCAGGCGGTTGACGCCCGATTCCCCTTGTGCATGGATTCCTTGGCCGCCGTACTCCCCGACACCCGCCACCACCCACCGCGATTCCCAGCGGACTTGACTGCCGGCGGACGCAGCGAACGTGACGCGACCTCTCAACGGCGGCTCGCATCGCCAGACGAAGCCTCGTGGCTGCCGCCTCGTGGCTGCTCACCGACCCCAGTCTCCGACTTCGTCTCTCATGAATCAGGGAGTCCACCGTGCCGGCTCACCCGTTCAGTCGCCGCGCCGTGATCCAAGCAACCGGCGTCGCGGCCGTGGCCGTGGCGGTCGGCCCCGTCCTGGGCCGCGCTTCCGCCGCCGCGGTGACCTCTCCGGTCAGGTCCGACATCGGAGTGTCGACGCTCCCGTTTGACCTGAGTCAGGTACGGATCACCAGCAGTCGATGGCTCGACAATCACAACCGTACTCTGGCCTATCTTCGCTTCGTCGACGTCGACCGCCTGCTGTACAACTTCCGCGCCAACCACCGGCTCTCCACCAACGCCGCCGCACCGAACGGCGGGTGGGACGACCCGTCGTTCCCTTTCCGCACCCACGTGCAGGGCCATTTCCTCACGGCGTGGTCCCAGGCCTATGTCTCGCTCGGGGACACCACCTGCCGCGACAAGGCGAACTACCTGGTGGCCGAACTCGCCAAGTGCCAGACCAACAACCCGACCGCCGGCTTCTCCGCCGGCTATCTCTCGGGCTTCCCCGAAGCCGACTTCGCCAGCCTCGAAGCAGGCACCTTGAAAAACGGGAACGTTCCGTACTACTGCGTCCACAAGACCATGGCCGGTCTGCTCGACGCGTGGCGCCTCATGGACAACACGCAGGCCCGCGACGTACTTCTCGCGCTCGCCGACTGGGTCGACCGACGCACCGCCGCACTCAGCCGCAGCACGATGCAGGCGTTGATGGGCATCGAGTTCGGCGGCATGAACGAGGTGTTGGCCGACATCTACCAGCAGACCGGCAACGTACGCTGGCTGACCGCCGCTCAGCGGTTCGACCACGCTGCCGTCTTCGACCCACTTGCCGCGAACCTGGACCAGCTCGACGGCCTGCACGCCAACACGCAGGTACCCAAGTGGATCGGAGCCGTCCGCGAGTACAAGGCCACCGGGACGACCCGCTACCGCGACATCGCCACCAATGCCTGGAGGATCACCACCGGCTCGCACACCTACGCCATCGGCGGCAACAGCCAGGCGGAACACTTCCGAGCCCCGAACGCCATCTCCGGCTACCTGGCCGCCGACGCCTGCGAGCTCTGCAACTCCTACAACATGCTCAAGCTGACCCGGGAACTATGGCAGCTGGACCCCGACCGGGCCACGTACTTCGACTTCTACGAGAAGACGCTGCTCAACCATGTCATCGGCGCCCAGAACCCGAACGACGCGCACGGCCACATCACGTACTTCACCTCCCTCAACCCGGGAGGCCGCCGGGGCAAGGGCCCGGCCTGGGGCGGCGGCACCTGGAGCACCGACTACGGCACCTTCTGGTGCTGCCAGGGAACGGGCGTGGAGTCCAACACCAAGCTGATGGACTCCATCTACTTCCACGACGGCACCACCCTCACGGTGAACCTGTTCTTCCCCTCCGTCCTGAACTGGACCCAGCGGGGCATCACGGTCACCCAGACCACCTCCTACCCGGCCGGCGACACCACGACGCTCCAGGTCGCCGGCAGTGTCGGCGGGACGTGGTCGATGCGCGTCCGTATCCCCGCCTGGACCTCGGGCGCCACCGTCAGCGTCAACGGTGTCGCCCAGGGCGTCACGGCCACCCCGGGCACCTACGCCACCCTCACCCGGTCCTGGGCCTCCGGCGACACCGTCACCGTGAAGCTCCCCATGCGGGTGGCCGTCCAGGCCGCCAACGACAACTCCGGGGTCGCGGCGATCACCTACGGCCCCGCCGTCCTCGTCGGCAACTACGGCAGCACCGCACTGTCCTCCCTCCCGGCCCTGGACCCCGCCTCGATCACCCGGACCAGCAGCACCGCGCTCGCCTTCACGGCCCCCGCCAACGGTGCGACGGTCGACCTCGCTCCGGTCCACGACGCCCAGGGCTACAACTACCCCGCCGACTGGCGGACCGACAGTCCCAGCGTCCGTCTTGTCAACGCGGCCAGCGGACTCGTCCTCGGCATCCAGAACATGTCCACCGCCGACGGTGGACTCGCTCTGCAGTGGGCTGACACCGGTACCGCCGACCACAACTGGGTCCTCGTCGTCGACGGCACCGCACTGCGGCTGCGCAACCTCAACAGCGGCAAGGTCCTCGGCGTGCAGGACATGTCCACCGCCGACAATGCCGCGATCCTCCAGTGGGCGGACACCGGCACCGCCGACCACCGGTGGACCGTTGTCGACGCCGGCAACGGCTATCACCAGCTGCGGAACGTCCACACCGGCAAGCTGCTCGGCATCGCAGGCAATTCCACCACCAGCGGCGCGGCAGCCGTGCAAGTATCCGACACCGGCGCGGCCGCCAGCAAGTGGCAGTTCGTCCCCGACGGTGCGCGGCGCATGCAGAACATCGCCAGCGGGCGGGTGCTGGGCATCCAGAACATGTCCACCGCCGACGGTGCTCTGGCTGTCCAGTGGGATGACAGCGGCACCGCCGACCATCTCTGGACGGCTGTCGTCGACACCGGCGGGTACCTGCGCCTGCGCAACTCCCACAGCGGCAAGGTCCTGGCGGTGGAGAACGGCAGCACCGCCAACGGCGGGCGGATAGTCCAGTGGGCGGACAACGGCGCCGCCGACCACCGGTGGCGCCTGCGGCACGGCGGCGGCGACACCTTCAGGATCCAGTGCGCCAACAGCGGCCGTGTCCTCGGCGTCTCCGGCGCCTCCACCGAGCAGGGGGCACAAGCGGTCCTGTGGGACGACAACGGCACCGGCGACCACCTGTGGCGATTCGTCTGAGCCGGCCCGCAACCAGCGGTCCGCCGCTCACCAGACCCTAGGCGCGTCGCCTGGGGCGGTGGGCGCGTCTGACGGCGGGGTCGCGATCCGTGAGGATCTCGGCGCCGGCCGGCCTGAGCCTGTGGCCCAGTTGCAGCGGGGAGAAGGTCCCGCCGAACCGGTTCGGCGACGCGCTCCTGAGTGCGACCGGTTTGCCGGCGAGCACTGTCGGCGGGATGAGGATCGAGAGCAGGTCGATGAAGTCCGCGAGGCCGCCGGGGACTTCGCGGCTGAACTCGGGCGTGACGATCAGCAGTACGTCGGCCCTCAGCGCGCCATCACGCAGGGCGTCGACCATCGCCGGGAACGGGCGCCCGCGGGTCGTGTCGAGGCGGGGAGTCAGGGGATGCGTCCCGCACTTGGACTCGCGACCGGGTCCGGTTGCGGTTTCGCGAGTCCGGTGCGGGGGAGTGGGTCAGCGCTTGGTGTAGAGGAAGCCGAGCTTGTCGACTTCGTCGGCGGCGCGTCCGTGGAACCCGGCGAGCTGCCATCCCGAGGGCGTGATGCGTGTCGCGCAGTCGGCCGTGGGGGCTCCCCCGGACAGGCTCCTGCCGAGGTTGGTAGTGAACTTGGCGTAGAAGATCCGGGTGTGGCCGTCCTTCTCGGCTTGGCACAGCTGGGCGGTGGTGACGTACTCCCCGCTGCCCAGGGTCAGGGACGACACCGTGCCGCCGGTACCGCCGTGGGTGAGGACCGTGCCGTTGTCGAGGGTAAGCCCGACGCTGTCGACGCGCGAGCCGCTGCGCAGCGAGAGGCTGACCGGTCGGGCGCCCGCCGGTACGGCATCGATGTCGGTGTAGTAGGCGCCGTGCGGTCCGCCGAACTGGTCGCTGAGCTGGAAGTCCGCACTGCGCGACCAGGAGAAGCCGACCGCGATCGGGTCGTGGTCGGAGAGCATGAGACCGGCATCGGTGAGGAACGTGGCGTGCTCGTTGTTGTAGGAGGTGGCGTTGAGCGACACGAGTTTGCTGCCGCGGTAGAGGATCTTGTCGACTACCTCGCACGTGTTGGGCACGGCGGGGCCGGTCTGGTCGCAGACGATGGCGTCGCTGCCCTTGGCAGGCGGGGTGCCGCCGCGGATGAGCTTCACCCAGGCGTCGGTGAGGCCGTTGGCGGCTGCGAACTCGGCGATGGTGTCGCCGTTGCGGGTGTAGCGGGTGTTGGTATCGCCCATGATCACGATGGCGTTGCCGGCCGAGCGGGCGTTGATGAAGGCACTGAGCTGACGGAGATTGTCCGCGCGCGAGGCCAGGTCGCCGCTGTTGGTGCCCGCGTTGGTGTGCAGGTTGTAGAAGTCGACGTACACGCCTTCCGCCAGCCGTTCACGTAGGAAGGTGAACCCCTTGGGCGTCAGGCAGTCGCCGGAGTCGATCTGGCAGGAGTTCCAGTGCACCCGCTCGAAGTCTTGCTCGTCGTAGGGCATCTTCGACAGGGTGTTGAGCCCGCTGCCGACGCCGGCGCCCCCGCTGGTGGGGGTGCGGTGGGCGTGCGCGTTGTCTGCGGCGTAGAGGTAGGAGTGGTAGTTGAAGTCCTCCTCGACGTGCACGATGTCGTACGGCGCGATGCGCTGGCCGATGGCGGTGGTGCTGGTGTCGCGGGCTGTGGAGGCGCTGGAGAGGATCGCCGGCAGACCCGCCACGTTGTAGGTGAGGGTGCTGAAGGAGCCGGAGACCGGGTCCGTGGCAGCGGCGGGGGACGCGGTGGCGACTAACCCGCCGCAGGCGACGGCCGCGGCGGTGAGGCCGGTGAGTAGACGGCGCATGAGGAGGAACTCCTAGGCAGTAGGGACGGCAGCGCGACCGTACCGCCGGTAACCTGTCGGTGTCGCCGCCTTGGCCGCGGGAGTTCGACAGGTGATCGCGTGGCTCAGGCCGTGAGGCCGGCGATGGTGGGCCGTCCGGATGTCCCGAGGGAGAAGGTCAACGCCCGCCCATACCGCGGTGAACCTCCGAAGGGTTCGCGGTGTCGACCACTTCGGGGGTGGCGCGGAAGGCGGTGCCGGGGGCGAGTGCCAGCCGGGCGAAGCGTTCGCCCATCAGCTGGTAGCCGACCGGATCCGGATGCAGGTTGTCCGGCAGGTGATCGACGTCGTCGGGGCCGAACAGAGCCGGCCCCGCGAGGTAGTGCAGATTCGGATCACCCGCACGGCGCTGTTCGGCCACAGCGGCGAGGGTGTCACGTATCAGCCGCAGGCTCAGGCGGCCTTCGCCCACCTCCGAAGGCGTGCCGTGCGTGATGAACCACGGTTTGGCGGACGCGGGGTCGACGAGGGTGGGTCCCGGCCGGTCCTCCACGGAGGGGGAGTGGATCGGTGAGATGAGCAGAATCGGGGTCTGCGGGTGGCCCTCGCGTATCGTGTCGAGGAAGGCGTGCACAGCGGGGAGGAAGGCGCGCAGGCGCATGGTGTCCCCGTTCACGACGTTGATGCCCAGTTTCAGGCTGATCAGGTCCGCCGGGGTGTCCCGGATGGCGCGAGCGGTGAAGCCGTCCAGCTGGGCCTGGCCGCCGAAACCCAGGTTGAGCAGGTTCATTCCGGCCAGACGGGCGGCGACGGCGGGCCACGTCCCGGTAGGGCGCAGCGCCTCGCGGCAGTGGCTGATCGAACTGCCGTGGTGCAGCCAGAGCGGCCCGGGCGCGGGGGTGGGCGGCAGCAGCGGGGCGTCGGCCCGCAGCCCGCTCACCTCGACCCGGGTGTGGTGCGGGAGCCAGATCTCGATCTCATGTGCCCCGGGCCGCCGCTGCAAACCGGAGAAGCGCACGGTGCCCGGCTCTGCCTCGGTGCGGCTGAGCACGCCGGTCTCGTCGAAGACCACGATGGTCCCGGGCTTTTCGCACATCCCGGCGGCAGCCACGTTGCCGTCCACCACCAGGTCGAATCCCTCCACCCGCGCTGGCGGGACGTCGCCGCGCCACACACCTTGGGTGGCGAGCAGGCTGAGTTCCAGTGTGTCGGCCGCGGTCCGCAGGGCAAGCCGCACCCCGCTCGGTTCGAGTACGACGTCCTGGAGCGAGTCAGGTGGGTACTGGTCGCGGGTCCAGCGCGGCAGTCGGTGTGGCAGCCAGCCCGCCTCGGTGCGTTCGAGGTCGAGATTTCCGCGCCATTCGACCGGGCCGGCACTCAAATCGCTGTGGTAGGGAAGCTCTGAGCTGCTGAAATATGGGGCCACCGCGCGGAAGTTAGCAGACCGCCGCGTCGTA
>NZ_JAPVLU010000054.1:36938-49297 GCF_027158205.1 Streptomyces sp. H39-S7
CGCAGGCCAGGCATGGTGCAACTGCTGCGCTACCACTCGGACGCGCCGCTGCGCCGGCGAGTGACCGCGGCGATGAACACGGTCGAGGCGTTCCACCGGTTCTCCCAGGGGGTCGGCTTCGGCAACCAGGGCGTCCTCGCCGACAACGACGCATGGAGCAGGAGAAAGCGATGACGGTCAACGCCCTGCTCACGAACGCGGTCATCTTCCACAACGCCCTGGACATCTAACTCTGCGGCGTGCCGAACCACTGGGCAGCCGCCTGTTGGAACGCATCGCGTTCCGGGGCGGGCCCGCTCGCCCAGGCCACGACGCCGTCGGGCCGCACCAGCACGGCACCCAGCCCGAGGTCGTTGCGCGCCGCGTCGGCCGCGTAAAGAATCCGGCCCGCCCACCCCTTGGCCGCGTCCTGCAGCGCCCGGCCGGGGCTGAAGTCGAGCGCGACGCCCTTTCCCTGGCGCAGCAGTTCGCCGAGGCGGGTGCCCTCCTCGAAACGGAAGTCCGGAGCGGTGCAACCCACGAGGAGCTGCTCGCTGCCCAGGTCGTAGCGGTTGAACAGCCCCGACGTCTTCCCGTACACGTGCGTCGTGCCGTCGGTGGTGCGCATCAGCTTGTGTATGAGTTGACGCAGCGCGGGGGCGTTGGGGCCCGGCTTCATGGTGGCGACCTGGGCGCGGGACCAGTCGAGCACGGCGGCGCCGACGGGGTGTCGCTCAGTGGTGTAGGTGTCGAGCAGGCCCTCGGGAGCGGAGCCGAACACGGTGGCGGCGAGCTTCCAGCCAAGGTTGGCGGCGTCGCCGATACCGAGGTTGAGGCCCTGACCTCCCAGGGGCGAGTGGATGTGTGCCGCATCGCCGGCGAGCAGGACACGGCCCGCGCGGTACGCCGTCGCCTGCATCGCGCGGTCGGTGAAGCTGGAGGCGAGATGAACCTCGGTCAGCGTCACGTCGGTGCCGCTGATACGGCGCAGGACAGCCTGGAGGTGCTCACGGGTCACCGTCTGGGAGCGGTCGAAGGTGCCGCCGTCGAAGTCCATCATGCCCACGTGCCCTTCGAGAGGGGTACGCAGATACATGCCGTTCGGCGTCAGGTTGAACCCGAACGGCAGCCGCGCGGGGTCGGCGAAGGTGACCTTGGCGACGTAGCCGGTGAACAGCGGCTCGGTGCCGCTGAACCCGAAGCCGGTGAGCTGCCGCACGGCGCTGCGCCCGCCGTCGCAGCCCACCAGCCAGCGCCCCTGGTACTCCTGGCCGCCTGCCGTGACGAGGACGGATTCGGTGTCCTGCGCCACGGCCGTGACGGGAGCATTGCGGATGATCTCGACTCCGAGCGCGGTGGCCCGCTCGGACAGCACCGATCCGAGCGCTTCCAGACTCGTCATGAACCCCTCCATCGCAGGACTGAGGAGCCGAGAGGGGAGCGAAGAGGTGTCGATGGCGGCTGCGTCGAGCGTCATGCCGGCGAAATGGCTCAGCTCGCGAGGGGCGGGTGCCTGGGCCGCTTCCGGATCTGCACCGACTTTCTCCGGGGCGACTCCGGAAGCCTTCGCGGTGGCTTCCAGCAGGCCGCGGCGGTAGAGCGTCTCGGCCGACCCGGCGTTCAGGCCCCGCAGGCCGAGCGGGAACGCCTTGAGGGGAGAGGTGAGTTCCGGGTCGCGCTCAAGGACCACGACCGAGCAGCCGGACAGGGCCAGCTCGCCGGCCAGGAACAGACCGACCGGGCCGCCGCCCGCGATCACGATGTCATGCATGAGAGGTGTCCTTCGGAGAATCGGCCTGCGGGTCACCCGGCCAGATCGGCCGGCTCAGCGCAGATGGGTGAGGCCCTCGAGGATGACGGCGATGCCGGTGAGGAACTGCTCGCGGTCGTCGTGCTCCCGCATCTGGTCGACGATGGCGTGCATGAACGGGTAGGCCTCTGGGTCGAGCCCCTGCCATGCGGCCGAGGTCGCGTCGAGGAATCCGTCGTGGTCCGCGTCGGGGTCGATCCCCGAGCTGTCCCCCTCGATGCGCGCGTTCTGGCTGACCGCTCCGAGGATGTAGTGCACGAGCGTCGAGGCGGCGACGAACCACGATGCTCGCGGCACGCCCAGGGCGCCCATCTGCCCGCCGATCCGCTCGAAGATCCCCACCGTCACCGGGCCGACCGGATTCCGGATGATCTGGAGGGTCAGCCGAGTGGCGAGCCAGTTGTGCGCGGTGATCGCGTCGAACAGGGCCAGCGCGACAACACGGACCTCGTCCTCGGGCGTGGTCGCGGCCCCGGTGGACCGGTTCGCCAGCGCCGCCCCGATCACGGTTTCCGTCACCGAGTCGAGCAGCTCGTCACGGGTGCCCACGTGGTAGTAGACCGCCCCGGAGCCGGTGGACAGCCGTTCAGTCAGCGCTCGGATGGTCAGCGCGCTCTCACCGCCCGCGTCGAGGACCTCGAGCGCAGTGTCGATGATCTGCTCCCGGGAGAGCACCTGGTTGCGCCGCTGTGATCGGCCGGCTCGCGTCGTCATACCTCGATGATGCCATCTTTGGTGCAGTGCTCCAAATTGGCACAACGCACTAAGTTGGGGGCCCCGCCTCTGTACGGGTGGAGGTCCTGACGGAGCTCCGGCCGCCCCACCCTCCCGCTGCGCAAGACCTGCCCAGCCCTACCACCTGCTCGAACTCACCTTCATTTCTCCGGGGTAACCCATCACCGAACCCCGTGGCCGCCGCCGTGCGACACGGGAGCGGGACCGTATCTGCAGTGATCTTCGAGTACGGAACGTCGCGAGCGGGTGGAGCAGACCCCTTTTGGCGGTCCGCCTGTCGGCAACGATCGTTTGACGACAGGGAGTCCACATATCCGATGAACCGGTGCGGTCCGGGAGTTCGCGGTGGCTCGAATCCCATCGGAGCTGATGGTGATTGCCGACAGGGTTCGACGACGGGCAGGGGCCGAACCTCCTTACGGAAGGGGCCCCGAGTGGCGAACCTGCCTACAAGCGCGTGTCGACCGACCAGCAGTCGATCAACCGCCAGAACCTCGTCCTCGCCGAGCAGCCCGGGATCGGAAACCCGGTCACCTTCGAGGAGGAGCCTGGCACCTCCAGTCGCCTCCACCCGCTTCAGCGCCCGATGTTTGGCGAGTTGCTCAACTCCGCGCGGCCGGCCGACGCCGTGCACATCTCCGAGATGTTCCGGCCCGTGCGTGGCACCGGGCACATCCTCGACGTGCTCGACGTCCTGCACCGCGATTGTCAATTCGCCAGGTTCATGACACCGAATCTGTAAGGTGCCCTGATGACTATCGCTACCCGCCGATCGAACCCCACACCTCCGGCCTGCTCGATGTCGGTGACGGCAACGCGATCCACTGGCTGGAGTTCGGAAACCCCACAGGCAAACCTGCCCTCGTCGTGCACGGCGGACCGGGTTCGGGCACCGGGAATGCCTGGCGACGCAGAAGCCAGGCGCGGATGCCGGGCCAGACGAGCGCAACGCCTACGACTACGCGCGCCGCCGCCAATCCGCCGGATCATGGTTGAGCACGCCACCGCCGAGGCGAAGCAGTGACGACCACTTCAGCACTGGTCCGGCGACCGCGACGACCTGCCCGGAGCCATCACCGCAATCGGCGCTCTGGTCTCCGACCGGGCCGCACGCCGCCCGCCCCGCCGCAAGCCGGGCACCGACTCGTCCTCACCCGCTCGACGGTCTGCTGATCAACCCAGAGCCGAACTGCCAGGCCGCCACGCCCCGATCTTTGTCGTGCGGCGACTCGTTACCTCGGAGCTACCCCGGTCGGGGACGACACCTCCGCCTCGCGGGCGATCTCAGCCGGCGTCGCCGCCACCAGCGGACGGACCACCTCGGTCGATCGGTCGTGCGGTTTCTCTGCCACCGAAGAGTTCACGGCACGGATGGCAGCCCGTGGACCAGGGCGCTGCGCGGTGAGGTGTATCCGTCCAGGCTTGTGACGGCTCCTGGGGCTTGGGCCGGATGGGCCGCAACGCCGGCGTGAAGTTCGTTGTCACCGGAGCGATCCTCGCCCTGGCCGCGGGAGTCGACGCACTCAGCCGCGAACGCGCCGCCGCCACGGCCGGTCAGAGGCGGTTCGTGTGTTGATGCTCGCTGAGTGTGGTTCGTGCCCCATACGGGCGCTTGTCTGAGGCACGAACCACACCCTTCATCGATCCAGCCTTTGGCCGTGGCCGGTCAGCTGCGGGTCCAGTGCTGGTTGCTGCCGTTCCAGCAGGAGTAGAGCTGGATCAGGGTGCCGTTGGCGGTGCCGTTGGCGGCGGCGTCCAGGCAGAGGCCGGACTGGACGCCGGCGATGGATCCGTCGGAGTTGAGGCGCCATTTCTGGTTGTCGCCACCCCAGCAGCTGTAGATCTGGACTTTGGTGCCGTTGCCGGTGCCGGCGGCGTCCAGGCACTTGTCGCCGTATACCCTGAGCTCGCCTGCGGCGGTGTAGGTCCACTGCTGATTGGTGCGGTTGTTGCAGTCCCACAAGGTGATCTGGGTGCCGTCGGTGGTGCTGGTGCCGGGCACGTCCAGGCAGCGGCCTGAACCGACGCCCTTGATCTGTCCAGAACCGGGCGAAGAGGTCGGCGTGTCGGTCGGAGTGGGTGTGGGGGAGACGGCGTTGAGTGCGTTGAGGACGGAGGTGTAGGCGGGCTTCTTGCTGCCGTCGCCGTTGAACAGCAGTGGCGATTGCTCCGATCGCCAGGAGTCGGTGTCGCGCACCCCCCAGACGGTGATGCCGAGGCAGCGCGAGACGGCCAGGCAGTCGTTGGTCACGTTGGCGTAGGTCGTGGCCGAGGCGCCCTGGATGTCGAGCTCGGTGATGGCCACATCGACGCCGAGGGCGGCGAAGCTCTGCAGGGTGGTGCGGTAGTTGCTGTTGTAGGCGCTGTCGTTGTTGAAGTGGGACTGAAGGCCGACGCAGTCGATCGGTACGCCGCGCTGCTTGAAGTCTCGGACCATGGAGTACACGGCCTGGGTTTTGGCCCAGGTCCAGTTCTCGATGTTGTAGTCGTTGTAGCAGAGCTTGGCGGCCGGGTCGGCGGCGCGCGCGGTGCGGAAGGCGACCTCGATCCAGTCGTTGCCGGTGCGCTGCAGGTTGGAGTCGCGCCGGGCCCCCGAGTTGCCGTCGGCGAAGGCCTCGTTGACGACGTCCCACTGGACGATCTTGCCCTTGTAGTGGGCCATCACGCCGTTGATGTGGCTGGTCATCGCCTGGCGCAGTGTGCTGCCGCTGAGGTTCTGCATCCAGCCGGGCTGCTGGGAGTGCCATGCCAGGGTGTGACCGCGTACCTGCTTGCCGTTCTGCACTGCCCAGTTGTAGACGCGATCACCGGCGGTGAAGTTGAACTGACCCTGCTGGGGTTCGGTCGCGTCGGGTTTCATTTCGTTCTCGGGCGTCACCATGTTGAACTCGCGGCCCGCGATCGTCGTGTACGCCGAGTCGTTGAGCCTGCCGGAGGCGATGGCGGTGCCGAAGTAGCGGCCGCTCTGCGCCGCCGCGCTGCCGAGCGTGCTCTCGGCGGCGTGTGAGGTCGGCGGTGCCACCAGCACGGCGGCCGCACCGAGAACGCCGACGACCAGGGCCGTACACAGACCGCCGATCTTCCGGCGGACGGTGGGTGGGGGAAGGGCATTCAAGCGCATGGCTGAGCCTCCAGGATGGAGATCACGGAAGGATTGGAGCGCGGCAGTAGTAAATCCGCGTTAGCGACGCCCGCGCCCATTGGAAAAGGACGCTCACAATCAGAGCGCAACTATCCAAGGGCGGCACTCGGTACTCGGGTGGACGTGCGAAACCACCTCGGAACTCAGTGTGGAAACCTCGCCGAAACATGTCAAGAGTTTCGAAAGAGTTTCGATATTGCACTCTTCGAAGGAGTTCAATAGGGGGAGCTGAATGCACAAAGGCGATCGAAAAGTTTTCGATAAAGGATCACCTGAACCGGGCTGTCATGGCTCAGGCGGAATCAGAAGATCACGTGACGTGGCCTGCCATTTTGCGTCGGCTTCCGGACATCCGACACATTCGCTTTCGGACAAAAGCTGAGAGGAACCCGGCGCAATGAGAGCGTCGGCACGTGGGTCTTGGGTCTGAACGACGGACCCGGAGGTGAGATCCCGCCATAAACGGGTATTTCCTTCAATTCACATCCCGGGGCGCCGAACTCTCTGGCCCCCGAGTGGCCTCACGTGGACGCTGGGAGCGTCACCTTACGGTCCATCTCGGCCCGGCCGCGCAGCTCAACGGTCCTTGGGACTGCCGCCGGCGAGGACGTCCGCGAACGGCGGCACCAACGGCATCGCCGTCGCTCCCGCCGCAGCTGCGCACCTCCCGCACGCAGCACCTGGGCGCCTTTGCCGGGGGGCGCCTCGGACTGCCCGCGAACGGGTTCCGCGCTGCGCTCCCTGATTGCTCGTCGGACCGGCTGAGAAGGCATTACTGCGGTCCAGACCGGCCCTGCCGGCGCGGGTACGTGATGTCGAACCACGAGAAGCGGGCTTGGGCGGTGGATGGGCGGCCGTTGGAGGTGGCGTAGAGGCCGAGCTGGATGCTGGTGAACAGCGGGGTGAGGAAGGTGGCTTCGATGGTGGCCAGGTCCAGCCAGGCGCCGTCGGGTGTCGCGTGGGTGAAGGTGTGGCTGAAGCCGCGGATGCGGACTCCCAGGCGAATGGGGCCCGGGGGCAGGGGTATGTCGGCCAGGATCTCGGGCCCGTGGAGGAGGCTGAGTCCCTGCAGGGTGCGAAGGAGGAGGAGGTTGGTGTCGTCGTCGAGGACTACGGCGAGGCCTGCCTGTTCGTTCGGTGCGGCGGGGGTGAAGTGCAGTTCGGTGGAGACGTCGCAGTCGGGTTGTTCCTGGGGGCGGGCGAGGAGGGACGGGGTGGAGCGTTCGCCGAGGCGTTGCGGCCGGAGCTGGAGGCGGAGCCCGTCGCCTGTGGTCCAGAACGTCGCGCGGGGGGTGCGCAGGGTGTTCCAGTCGGGGGAGAGGGTGGTGAAATCGTCGTGGAGCCGGTGGCGGGGGTCGGTGTGGATGACGGGGGAGAAGACCGGCCAGCCGTCGTCCCAGGTGATCCGGCTGAGGAAGGTCTCCCGGCCGAGGGCGGAGCCTGGGCGGACGCCCAGCAGGACGGCGTGCCAGTCGCCATGGGGGGTTTGGACGAGGTCGGCGTGCCCGGTGCAGGTGACCGGGCCCTGGGCGGGTGGTAGGACCGGGTTGCCGGGGGCACTCCGGTAGGGACCGGTCACGCGTTCGGCGCGGGCGGCCACCACGGTGTGGTCCACATCGGTGCCGCCTTCGGCGGTGATCAGGAGATAGCTGCCGTCGATCTTGTACAGGTGTGGGGCTTCGGACCATCGGGCGCCCGGGTGGCTTCCTGACCACAGGACGTGCTCGGGCCCGGTGAGCCGTCGTTCGCGGGGAAGGTATTCGCGCATCCAGATCTCGGTGTGGCCCGCGGGTTCGTTCACGACTCGTGCGGCGGTGAACCAGGCCCGGCCGTCGTCGTCGAAGAACAGCGACGGGTCGAATCCCTCGCCGTCCAGCCAGTGCGGTTGCGACCACGGCCCCGCCGGGTCGGTCGCCGTGACGACGAAGTGGCCGGGGCCGTCCATCAGCGTGCAGACGAGATGGAAGACCCCGTCATCGTGCCGGATCGTCGGTGCGAACAGGCCCCGTGAGGGTTCGCACCCATCGAGGTCGAGCTGCGAGGCCCGGTCGAGCGCGGAGCCCAGGCGCCGCCAGGTCACGAGATCACGGCTGTGGAACAGGGGAAGGCCTGGGAACCACTCGAAGCTGGACGTCACCAGGTAGTAGTCCGCTCCCACTCGGCAGACGGACGGATCGGGCCGGAATCCGGGCAGCACGGGATCACCGAACCGGGTGGTCATGAGACCGGGACGATCTCGACCGGCACGGACAGCACCCGGTCGGCCGCCGTGTGCCGTACCGGGCCTATCAAAGTGAAGGAAGCCTGGAGCGGGAGGTCGCCGCTGGACCGTCCGACGGCCACGCCGATCTCCCCGGGCTCCACTCTTCTGCGCAGATCGAGCCCGGTGAAAGCGGTCCGGTCGGCATGGACGGAGAAGGTGATCCGGGCGGCCGCGCCCGGCTTCAGCTCGACTCTGCCGAATCCGGCGAGCCACCGCTGCGGCCGGACGACGGACGCCTCGGGGTCCGAGAGGTACAGCTGGACCACCTCGGTACCGGCCACGTTGCCGACGTTGCGTACGGTGACCGAGACGGCGACAGCCCCGTCCGTGGCGGCGACGGGATCCACCGCGAGCTCCGAGCAGGTGAAGCTGGTCCAGCTCAGCCCATGTCCGAAGGGGAACAGTGGAGTCGGGTCCACAGAACACCAGTCGGTGTGGCCGCCGAGCCTGGCGTGCAGGTAGGTGCCGGGCTGGCCGCCGGCCTGGCGGGGGATGGAGACGGGCAGCCTCCCGGACGGTTCCGCGGCTCCGCGGATGATCCGGGCCAGCGCCGTCCCGCCTTCCTCGCCGGGGAAGAACGCCTGCACCACGGCCGAGGCCCGCTCGGCCAGCGAGCCGAGGGCGTAGGGCCGTCCGGACACGAGGACCAGGATGGTCGGCACGCCGGAGTCCAGGACCGCGCAGGCAAGTGCGGCCTGGTCGCCGGGCAGGTCGAGGGTCTCGGCGTCGCATCCCTCCCCGGAGGTGCCCCGACCGAACATGCCGGCCCGGTCCCCGAGCAGCAGCACGTTCACGTCCGGATCGTCCACGGTGACGGTGAACCCGGCAGCGCTGAGCGCTTGGCCGAGCGTCGGGATCTCCACCCCGAGGTCACCGGGCAGCGCGACGTGGTTGGGGAAGGAGTAGCAGCCGAGGAACGACTGCGGGTCGTCGGCGTACGGTCCGCTGATCGCGACCCGGCACGGTTGCAGCGGCAGGATTCCGTCGTTGGTGAGCAGCACGGTGGACCGTTCGGCCAGGAGCCTGGCCAGTGCCCGGTGTTCGGGCGGGTCAAGGTCGACCGGCTCGGGCTTGACCGGTTCCCAGTCGGGGTCGAGCAGGCCGAGTTCGGCCTTTTGCAGCAGGACGCGTGCCGCGGCCCGGTCGATGAGCTCCTCGGATACGCTTCCTGACCGCACGAGATCGGTCAGCGGCTCGCCGTAGCAGCGGGCCGTGGGCAGCTCGACGTCGATTCCGGCGGTCAGCGCCAGCGCGCCGGCCGCGCCGCGCGATCCGGCGACGCCGTGCCGGGTCTCGAGGAAGGAGATGGCGTAATAGTCGGCGACGACCACACCGCCGACATCGAGTTCGCCCCTGAGCAGCTCGGTCAGCAGTCGCTTGTCGGCGGCGGCCGGGACGCCGTCCACATCGGTGTAGCTGTTCATCACCGACCGGGCGCCTCCCTCGCGCAGTGCCCGTACGAACGGCTCGACCAGTACGTCGGAGAACTCGCGCGGCCCCGAGGAGACGGGTGCCATGTTCCGGCCGCCGCGTGAGGCCGAGTACCCGGCGAAGTGCTTGAGCGTTGCCACGATCCCGGAGCCTTCCAAGCCCCGCACGTAGGCGGTGCCGATCGCTCCGACGAGATAGGGATCCTCGCCTATGCACTCTTCGGTTCTGCCCCACCGGTAGTCGCGGACCACGTCGAGCACCGGAGCCAGCCCTTGGTGGACGCCGACCCGCCGCATCCCGGCGCCGATGGCCGCGGCCATCTGGCGCACCAGGTCGGGATCGAAGGACGCACCCCAGGCCAGCGGCCCGGGGAAGACTGTCGCGCCGAACGTCATGAACCCGGTCAGGCACTCCTCGTGAGCGATCGCCGGGATCCCGAACCGGCCGGCTGCGGTCACCTGCTGCTGGAGCGAGGCGAGCCGCTCCATCCCGGCCGCTGCGGTGATCGGCGCGGTGCCATACACCCGGGTGAGCTGGCCGAGTCCGTGGGCCACGATGTCGTCGAGGCCGGGCGCGGACTCGCCGGAATCGTCCTCCATCGGCGCGACAGGTGTTCCCGGATGCGAGGGCAACGCCCAAAAGCCCGTGAGTTGCCCTGCCTTCTCCTCCAGCGTCATCCGTTTCAGCAGATCGGCGACGCGCGCGGACGCGGGCACGAGGGGGTCACGCCAGGGCTCGGTCAAGGGGATCTCCTAGGGACGGGGCGCGGCGGTGGAGAGCCGGACCTTGAGTTCGGTCGAGAGCTCCATCCGGGGGCTGACCAGGGGCTGGTCCTCCAGAAGCAGGAACAGTGTGCGGGCGGCGAGTCGGCCCATCTCAGCCATTCACACGTCGGCAGGTCGTCGAAGCCGACCACGCTGAGGTCCTGCGGGATGCTCAGCCCAGCCTGCCGGGCGGCTTCGTAGACGCCCATCGCCTGTTGGTCGCTGCCGGCGAAGATGGCGGTCGGTGGCTCGGGCAGGGCGAGTAGTTCCTGGGCGCGCTGGAACCCGCCCTCGTGTTGGAAGTCGCCGAAGCGGATCAGGTCGCGGTCGACCTCGATGCCGGCCCGCTCCAGCGCGGCCCGGTATCCGTCGATGCGGGCCTGGCTGCAGAGCATCTCCTTGCGGCCGCCGATCGTGGCGATCCGGCGGTGCCCCAACTCGAGCAGATGCTCGGTGGCGGCCAGGCCGCCCGCCCAGTTGGTCGCGCCGATGCTCGGAACACCGTTTCCCGGAAGGTCGATCGGATCGATGACGACCAGGGCCACTCCCGCCTGTTCGACCTGGGCGCGCTGGGCGTGGGTGACCGAGGCGGTGACGAGGATGACGCCGTCGCTGTGGTGCAGGACCGGCAGGGCGGCCCAGCTCGACGGCGTGGCCTCGCCCGGCGGGACGAGCGAGACGACGGTGCCGACGCTTCGTTGGGCGCATTCGGCCTCGACGCCGCGCAGGATCTCCACCGCCCACGCGCTGTCCAGACCGCCGATGATCAAGTCGACCAGGCCCGACCTGCGAGCCCTGCCCTGCCGGCCGGGATGGAGGTAGTTGTGAGATCGCAGCAGGCTTTCAATGCGTTCGCGGGTGGAGGGTGCGACATCGGAGCGGCCGTTGATCACCTTTGACACGGTGGCCTGGGAGACCCCTGCCTCCGCGGCGATGACGGCCAGGGTCGGACGCTGTTCGCTCAACTTCTCTCCTCCGCGCGGACGCCTTGGGCTGGCGACAAGTATCGCAAACTTTCGAAGAGTTTCCGGTTGGCGCGACCTGCCTGTCAAGAGCGCGGAGAGGCCCTGTTCATGGACAAATCGCCGACAGGTTGACGAGAATCGGCGGCAGGTCTTGACCGAGGGGCCGCACGTTCCTAGTTTATGGCAGCACGGAATTCGAGAGTATTTCGAAATGTTTTCGACCCCGAATCCGACACTTCCCACCCCGGAGGTCCCATGGCCAGTACCTTCCCGAGCCGGCGACGCTTCCTGGCGCTCTCGGCCCTGACCGCACTGTCCGTTCCGCTGGCCACGGCCTGCGGCGGTGACGACTCCGACAAGCCGGCGGCCGACGGCAAGGTGACCTTCGCGTGGTGGAACATCGCCACGACGGAACCGGGCAAGTCCCTGTTCCCGCAGATCTCCTCGGCGTTCACGTCCGCTCACCCGAACATCGCGATCAAGACGACCTCGTTGGAGAACGAGGCGTTCAAGTCCAAGCTGACCGCCACCACCTCGTCGGGCAAGCTCCCCGACGTCTTCCAGACCTGGGGTGGCGGCGTGCTGCGGCAGCAGGTCGACGCGGGGCTGGTCGAGGACCTCACCGAGGCCTTCGACTGGTCGTCCGAACTGACCCCGGTCTCGCTGCAGGCCTATCAGTTCGAGGCCCGGACCTACGCCGTGCCCTACGACATCGGCATGGTCGGCTTCTGGTACAACAAGAAGCTCTTCGCCCAGGCCGGCATCACCGCGCCGCCGGCCACCTGGGCCGAGTTCCTCGAGGACGTCAAGAAACTCAAGGCGGCGGGCGTCACGCCGATCGCCCTCGCGGGCAAGGAGAAATGGCCGGGCCACTACTACTGGGCCTACCTCGCGATGCGCGTCGCGGGCCTTCCCGCGCTGCAGCAGGCCGCGACCACCAAGGACTTCACCGGCGCCGGCTTCGTCCAGGCGGGCACCCACCTCAAGGAGTTGGTCGACCTCCAGCCGTTCCAAAAGGCCTTCCTCGGGGCCGGCTACTCCACCCCCGGCGGCCAGGCCGCGACCATGGGCAACGGCAAGGCCGCCATGGAGCTGATGGGGCAGTGGGCGCCGTCGGTGCAGAAGGACGCGGGCGCCGACCTCGGAGCGGATCTGGGCTTCTTCCCCTTCCCGACCGTCGACGGGGGAGTCGGCCAGGCCACCGAGGTGTTCGGCGGCGGCGGCGGTTTCGCACTGCGCAAGGGTGCCCCGAAGGAGGGCCTGGATTTCC
>NZ_JAPVLU010000054.1:49307-55556 GCF_027158205.1 Streptomyces sp. H39-S7
TGAAGGTCCTCGTTCTGCAGAACGAATCCAAGCTGCTGGCCTCCAACGGCTACCTGCCGGTGGTCAAGGGCGCGGAGAGCCAGCTCACCGACGCCAACAAGAAGGTGGTGGCCGACAGCCTGGTCAAGGCGACGGGCTTCCAACTCTTCCTCGACCAGGCCTACCCGCCGGCCGTCGGCCAGGAGGTCAACGACAGCGTCGCCGACCTCATCGCCGGCCAGAAGACCCCCGAGCAGGTCACCCAGTCGATCACTGCGGCCGCGAAGGGTGCCTAACTCGTGTCTACCCCGACCAAGGAGCGGACGCAGGAGGCTGTGCGCGTGTGCCCTCCCGCCCCGGCCCGGTCGCGCCTTCACCGGCTGGGAAGCTGGGCGTCGATCGCCTGGTTCCTCCTTCCGGCCCTGATCCTCTTCCTCGTCTTCGTCCTCGCCCCGATCGCCATCGCGGTGTACACCGGCTTCTTCAAATGGGGCGGGATCGGCCCCATGGACGACTTCGTCGGCTTCGAGAACTACACCAAGCTGTTCGACGATCAGGTCTTCCTCGGCGATCTGGGGCGCGGGCTGTACCTGATCGTCCTGTCGATCACGGTGCAGCTGCCGTTCGCGTTGTTCACCGCAGTGTTGCTCAACCAGAGGCTGCGTGGCCGGGCCGTCTACCGGATGCTGTTCTTCGCGCCGTACATCCTGTCCGAGGTGGTCACGGCGGTCCTCTTCACCATGATCTTCCTTCCCGGCGACGGCATGGCCGACCACCTCGCCGGCGCCCTCGGCCTGGAGGGGCTGCAGGGCAAGTGGCTTGCCGACCCATCGACGGTCATGCCGACCCTGTTCGTGGTCATGGTCTGGAAGTACTTCGGCTTCCACATGATGCTCTACCTGGCCGGGCTGCAAAGCATCCCCGGTGAGATCCTCGAAGCCGCCTCCATCGACGGCGCCGGCGCCTGGCAGCGCTTCCGGCACGTCACGCTGCCGCTGCTCGGCCCGACCATCCGGATCAGCGTGTTCCTTTCGATCATCGGGGCAATCCAACTCTTCGACCTCGTCTGGGTCATGACCGCGGGCGGCCCCAACCACTCCTCCGAGACGATGGCGATCTCGATGTTCCAATTCGGGTTCAAGCGCTACCAGGTCGGCTACGCCAGCGCGATCAGCGTGGTGTTGTTCATGATCTGCATGATGTTCTCCCTCGTCTACCAGCGGTACGCGCTTCGCCGTGATCTGAGCGGAGCCGTCACCTTGGGAGGTGGCCGATGAACGCCCGCAGGACGGCACGCGGCCTGTCGGTGCATGCCGTGATCTGGCTGATCGGCGCGTTCGTCGTGGTGCCGCTGATCTACGCGGTGATCTCCGGGTTCAAGAGCACGGGCGAGTTGACGACCAACCCGTTCGGGCTCCCGGAGCACTGGAAGACCGGCAACTACACCGGCATCCTGCGCGACGGCATGTTCTGGCGGCAGATCGCCAACAGCGCGGGCATCGCGATCGGCACGGCAAGCTGCACGGTGGCGGTCTCCGCGATGGCGGCGTTCGTACTGGCCCGCTACGCCTTCCGGGGCAGGGAGTTGTTCTACACGCTCTTCACGATCGGACTGATGTTCCCGTTCGCGGTTGCCGTCCTGCCACTGTTCCTGCTGCTGCGCAACTTCGACCTGCTCGACAACCCGCTCGGAGTGATCCTGCCGCAGGCGGCCTTCGGGCTCCCGATGACGATCATCATTCTGCGGGGCTTCTTCCGGACCATCCCGGCGGAGGTCGAGGAGGCGGCCATCGTCGACGGCTGCGGCAAGTTCCGCTTCTTCTGGACGATCCTTCTGCCGATGGCGCGTCCGGCGCTCGGGACGGTCTCGGTGCTGGCGATCGTCACGAGCTGGAACAACTTCTTCCTGCCCCTGCTGGTGTTCAACGACCCGAAATGGCAGACGATCCCGGTCGGCGTCCAGCAGTTCCAGGGCCAGTACTCGACCGACTACGCGCTCGTGCTCGCCTACATCGTGCTCGCCATGGTCCCCGCCCTCGCCTTCTACGCCGTCGCCGAGCGACAGCTGATCGGCGGCCTCACCGCGGGTGCCACCAAAGGCTGACCCGTCCCTGCGTGAACCTCCACCCCCGAGGAGACGTTGTGAAACGACTGACCGCACTGGCAGCGGTATGCATGTTAGCGTTAACATCCCAGGCTGTGGCTGCCCCCGCACGACCGGGCATCGACTTCAACGCCACGCTCCAGCCCATCGACGGATTCGGCTTCTCCATGGCCTTCCAACGGGCCGACCTGCTGCACGGCGCGCGCGGCCTCAGCCCCGCCAAACAGCGCGAGGTGCTCGACCTGCTGCTCAGCCAGGACAAAGGCGCGGGACTTTCGATCCTCCGCCTGGGCATCGGGTCGTCGACCGACACGGTCTACGACCACATGCCGACGATCCTGCCGGCCGATCCCGGCGGCCCGGACGCCACACCGAAGTACGTCTGGGACGGCTGGGACGGCGGCCAGGTCTGGCTCGCCAAAGAAGCCAAGGCCTACGGCGTCAAACGGTTCTACGCCGACGCCTGGAGCGCCCCGGCCTTCATGAAGACCAACGGAAGCGAGAACAACGGCGGCGAGCTCCTGCCCGAATGGCGTCAGGCCTACGCGAACTACCTGATCCAGTACGCGAAGTTCTACCGGCAGGAAGGCATCGGGATCACCGACCTGGGATTCACCAACGAACCCGACTGGACGGCGACCTACGCCTCGATGCGGTTCACCCCGCAGCAGGCCGTCGACTTCCTCAAGGTGCTCGGGCCGACCGTCCGCAGGTCGGGGTTGAAGACCGAACTGGTCTGCTGCGACGCCGCGGGCTGGGACCGGCAGGGTGCCTACACCGAGGCCATCGAGGCGGACCCCGCGGCCGACAAGGCCGTGCGGACCGTCACCGGCCACCGCTACAGCGGTCCGACCCAGCTCCCGCAGCCGACCGACAAGCGCGTGTGGATGTCGGAATGGTCACCGGACGGCTCCACGTGGGACGAGCACTGGGACGACGGCAGCGGCTACGACGGTTTCACCATCGCGGCCGACATCCAGAACACCCTGACCGTCGGCAACGCCAGTGCCTACGTCTACTGGACCGGCGCGTCCCTCGGCGCGACCCGAGGGCTCATCCAGCTCGCCAACCCCGGTGACGACTACCGGGTGTCCAAACGGTACTGGGCGCTGGCCGCCTTCAGCCGGTTCATCCGCCCCGGCGCCGTCCGCGTGCCCGTCACCGACACCGCCCCGGCACTACGGGTCACCGCATTCCGCAACACCGACGGCAGCCGCGTGATCGAGATCCTCAACACCGCGGCCACCGAGAGCTCCGCCGAGTTCTCGCTTCACGGCGGGCATGACCGCCACCCCGACGGCTACGTCACCGACGAGACCCACTCGATCACCCCGGCCGACATCGTCTCCACGCACGGCACGACCCTCACGGCCACGCTCGCCCCGCGCGCGCTGACCACGATCGTCCTCGACTGACCCGTCCCACCCGAGGAGACCCCCGTGTCCATGACCCGCATACTTGCCGCCCTGTCCGCCGCCGTCTGCCTCACGGCCGGACTCACCGCCGCGCCCGCCGCCGCCGAGCACCGTCCCAAGACGCTCGGCGAACTGGCCGAGAAGCACCACAAGTACTTCGGCTCCGCCACCGACAACCCCGAGTTCACCGACGCCGCCTACCTCAAGCTGCTTGGCAGCGAGTTCGGGCAGACCACCCCGGGCAACGCCATGAAGTGGTACGCCACCGAGCCCGAGCGCGGCGTCTTCGACTTCACCGCCGCCGACCAGGTCGTCGCGCTCGCCAAGGCCCACCACCAAAAGGTCCGCGGCCACACCCTCATCTGGCACAACCAGCTCCCCGCCTGGCTCACCGAGGGCACCTGGACCCCCGACGAACTGCGCGCCATCCTCAAGAACCACATCCAGACCGAGGTCCGGCACTTCAAGGGCCAGGTCATCCACTGGGACGTCGTCAACGAGGCCTTCAACGAGGACGGCACCTACCGCGAGACGCTCTTCTACAAGACGCTCGGCCCCGGCTACATCGCCGACGCCCTGCGCTGGGCCCATGAGGCCGACCGGCACGCCAAGCTGTACCTCAACGACTACAACGTGGACTGGATCGGTCCCAAGAGCGATGCCTACTACACCCTGATCAAGCAGTTGAAGGCCGACGGTGTCCCGGTGCAGGGCTTCGGCATCCAGGGCCATCTGGCGCTCCAGTACGGATTCCCCGCAGACGTCCAGCAGAACATGCAGCGCTTCGCCGACCTCGGCGTCGAGGTCGCGGTCACCGAGCTCGACATCCGGATGAACCTGCCCGCGACCCCGGACAAGCTCGCCACCCAGGCCACCTGGTACGCCGACTACGTCAAGGCCTGCCTGGCGGTCAAGAAGTGCGTCGGCGTCACCATCTGGGACTACACGGACAAGTACTCGTGGATCCCCGCGGTCTTCCCCGGTGAGGGCGCGGCCCTGCCCTACGACGAGAACCTGCTGCCCAAGCCCGCCTACTACTCGATCAAGAAGGTGCTGGGCGGATGATCAGAACGGCGATCGTCGGAACGGGCGGGATCGCGGGCATCTGCCACGTTCCCGCCCTCCGGGCGCAGGCGCACCGGGCCGTGATCGTGGCAGCCGTCGACGTGGACGCCGCGCGCGCCGAGGCGTTCGCGGCCGAACACGGCATCCCCGCGGTCCACACCGACCTGCGCACGATGCTCGAGGAACAGCAGCCAGACCTCGTTCACCTGTGCACGCCTCCGTTCCTGCACGCAGAACAGGCCGTGGCCTGCCTGGAGTCGCAGGCGTGGGTGTGGTGCGAGAAACCGGTGGCGCTGTCGCTCGCCGAGCTCGACCGCATCCGTGCCGCCGAGGGGCCAGCCCTCGCAGGCGCGGTGTTCCAGCACCGGTACGGCTCGGGGGCCCGGTACCTGCGCGACCAGATCGCGGCCGGGACGCTGGGCCGTCCGCTCGTCGCGCAGTGCGTCACGGCGTGGTACCGCGACGACGCCTACTACGACGTGCCCTGGCGCGGCACCTGGGACAGCGAGGGCGGCGGCCCGACGCTGGGCCACGGCATCCACCAGATGGACCTGATGCTCGAGGTACTCGGCGAATGGGCCGAGGTACGCGCGATGGCCGGCCGCCTCGAGCGCGACGTCCAGACCGAGGACGTGTCCGCGGCCCTGGTCCGGTTCGACAACGGAGCCATCGCGACGGTCCTCAACAGCGTCCTTTCCCCACGCGAGGAGAGCTACCTGCGGTTCGATCTCACCGACGCCACGGTCGAGCTGAGGCATCTGTACGGCTACTCCAACGCGGACTGGACGTTCACGACCAGGTCGTCCGGCGTGAAGTGGGAGCCGCCGGACGACCTGCCCAGCTCGCACACCGCCCAATTCGCGGCGTTCCTGGACGGCTACGACGCGGGCATCCGGCCCGACCTCGGCAGATCCACCATGGAACTGGTCACCGCCTTGTACAAGGCCGCAATCACCGGCCGGCCGGTCCGGCGCGGAGGGATCGACGCAGCCGACCCGTTCTACAGCTCGCTCAACGGAGGGCACCCGGAGGTGTTCCGATGACCTTCGAACTCCTCGAGAACGGGGACTCGCTGACCGTCCGAACCCGCGACGTCGACCTCTTCCGGTACGTGCACCGGCCGGTCACGGCCCCCTTCGAGGCGCCGAAGCCCTACCTGCATCCGGTGCGCACGCTCGCCGGCGACGTGGTCACCGGGTACCGGCCGCACGACCACCGCTGGCACACGGGCCTCCAGATCACAGCGGCATGGGTGTCGGGGCAGAACTTCTGGGGCGGCGGCACCTACCTGCGCGGCCAGGGCTACGTGGACCTGCCGAATCTCGGCACGATGCGCAGCCTCACCCTGTCCACCGCAACGGGCCACGGCCGCGCCGTGATCGCCGAGGACCTGGCCTGGCACACGATGGCGGGGGAGCACTGGATCGAGGAGCACCGCACGCTGAGCGCGCGCGACGTCGAGGCCGACTCCTGGACGCTTGAGGTCACCACCGCGCTGACCAACGTCCTCGACACCGATCTGATGTTCGGCAGCCCCGGCACCCAGGGCAGGAAGCTCGCCGGATACTCCGGCCTGTTCTGGCGCGGCCCGCGCGCCTTCGCCGGCGGTGACGTGATCGGCCCCGCGATGGGCGAGCAGGGCGACTGGCTGGCCTTCATCGTCACGCACGACGAGGTCGACCGCTC
>NZ_JAPVLU010000055.1:0-7254 GCF_027158205.1 Streptomyces sp. H39-S7
GCGGGGGTGCGGGTATCCGGTACCCGCACCCCCGCGCCGGCCCGCCCGCACTCCCGTGCCGATCCCCGGTTCAGGTCCGATGCCTGAGCGCTCCATGATCGGGAAGGGGTGGGAGATGCCCGTCGTACCTGATCCCGTCATCAAACTCGTCCAGAGGTCCAACGAACCGGTCGTCGCCCAGACCCTGCGCTCCACCGCGGCGGCGGTCATCGCCTACCAGGCCGCCGTGTGGCTCAGCCCGGAGCCGGCCCCCCTGACCGCCCCCCTGACCGCGCTCCTCGTCGTCCAGGTCACCTTGTACGCCACGCTGACGACGGGGATCCGCCGCGTCAACGCGGTGGTGGCCGGTGTCCTCATCGCCAGTGCCTTCAGCTCCCTGGTCGGCCTGAACTGGTGGACCCTGGGCCTGACGATCCTCACGTCACTGGTCATCGGACGCTTCGTGCGCGTCAATGAGTTCGTCCCCGAAGTCGCGATCAGCGCGATGCTCGTCCTGGGCGTGAGCCGGGTGGCGGACACCGCGTGGGACCGGATCCTCGAGACCCTGATCGGCGCCGGGGTGGGGCTGCTGTTCAACCTCCTGTTCGCGCCGCCCGTGTGGGTGCAGTCCGCGGGAGAATCCATCGAGGAACTGTCCCGCCGCATGGGCCGGCTGTTCCGCGACATCGGCGCCGAGCTCGCCGGGAACACCCCCGTGGAGCGCGCCGCCGCCCGGCTGCACGAAGCCCGCCGCCTCGACCACGACATCGTCGAGGTGGACGCCTCACTGCGGCAGGCGGAGGAGAGCCTGCGATGGAATCCGCGGGTCAGCGAGGGACTGCTGTCCCGGGTCGTCCTGCGGACGGGCCTGGACACCCTGGAGATCTGCGCCGTCGTGCTGCGGGTCCTGGCGCGGACCCTCACGGACCTCGCGAAGGAGCGGAGGGACGAGGCGCTGTTCCCCGCCGACGTGGCGGTCGCGCTCAACGAGCTGCTGCGCCACGTCTCCATCGCCATCGAGAGCTTCGCCGTGCTGATCACCACACAGGTCAGCGCGAACGCCGAGGACGCGGAGAACGAGCTGTCCCGGGCGCTGGAGGAGAGCAGCGTGCACCGCGAGACAGTGGCGCACCTGCTGCTGGACAAGGTGCGTGAGCACCCGCGCCAATGGCAGCTGCACGGGGCACTGCTGGCGGAGATCGACCGCATCCTGGACGAGCTGGACGTCGAGAAGCGCTCGGTCAGGCTGGTGGAGGAACTCGACCGCCACTCCCGCGAGCAGCGCGAGCGCTTCCCGCGCATCGACGCCTTCAAGCGCCGCCTGCGGGGCAATGTACGCCCGGATGTCACCCGGGTCGACCCGTGATCCGGGTCGACCCCTGGCTCGGGTGAACGGTGGTCAGTCGACCTTGACCCAGTCCAGAGTGCGTTCCACCGCGCGCTTCCAGTCCGCGTACCCGGATTCCCGGCGGTCCTCGTCCCACTCGGGGTCCCAGCGGTGGGCCTGGTTCCAGTTGGCCCGCAGTTCGTCGGTGTCGCTCCAGAAGCCCACGGCCAGTCCGGCCGCGTAGGCCGCTCCCAGGGCGGTGGTCTCGGCGACCTGCGGACGGATCACGGGCACGCCCAGCACGTCCGCCTGGGTCTGCATGCACAGGCTGTTGGCGGTGACGCCGCCGTCGACCTTCAGCACGGCCAGGTCGACGCCGGAGTCCTTGGCCATGGCCTCGACGACGTCGCGGCTCTGATAGCAGATCGCCTCCAGGGTGGCGCGCGCGACGTGCGCGTCGGTGTGGAAGCGGGCCAGGCCGACGATGGCGCCGCGCGCGTCCGAGCGCCAGTAGGGCGCGAACAGGCCGGAGAACGCGGGCACGAAGTAGACGCCCGCGGAGTCCTCGACGCGGCGGGCCAGGGTCTCGCTCGCCGCCGCGTCCTTGATGAGGTGCAGCTGGTCGCGGAGCCACTGCACCGCGGATCCGGTCACCGCGATCGAACCCTCCAGCGCGTAGACCGGGTCCTGGCCGGCGAACTGGTAGGCGACGGTGGTCAGCAGCCCGTGCTCGGAGTGCACCGGCCGGTTGCCGGTGTTGAGGAGCAGGAAGTTGCCGGTGCCGTAGGTGTTCTTCGCCTCGCCCTCCGCGAAGCAGACCTGGCCCACGGTGGCCGCCTGCTGGTCGCCGAGGATGCCGCTGATCGGTACGCCGGCCAGCGGGCTGGCGTCGGGCGACGCGCCGTATCCGGCCGGTTCGCTGGACGGTTTGATCTCCGGGAGCATGGCCCGGGGGATGGAGAAGAACGACAACAGCTCGTCGTCCCAGGCCAGCGTCTCCAGGTCCATCAGCATGGTGCGCGAGGCGTTGGTGACGTCCGTCATGTGCACCCCGCCGCGCGGGCCGCCGGTGAGGTTCCACAGCACCCAGGTGTCCATCGTCCCGAAGAGGGCGTCGCCGCGCTCGGCGTCGGCGCGGACACCGTCGACGTTCTCCAGGATCCACTGGACCTTGCCCGCCGCGAAGTAGGTGGCCGGCGGCAGTCCGGCCTTGGCGCGGATCACCGCGCCCTTGCCCTCGCGCTCCAGGGCGCTGGCGATCCGGTCGGTGCGGGTGTCCTGCCAGACGATGGCGTTGTAGTACGGGCGGCCGGTCTTCCGGTTCCACACCAGGGTCGTCTCGCGCTGGTTGGTGATGCCGAGGGCGGCCAGGTCGCTCGCCGACAGGTGGTACTTGTTCATCGCGGTGGCGATGACCGATCGCGTGCGCTCCCAGATCTCCACCGGGCTGTGCTCCACCCAGCCGGCCTTGGGCATGATCTGCTCGTGCTCCAACTGGTGGCGGCCCACTTCGTTACCGCCGTGATCGAAGATCATGAAGCGGGTGCTCGTCGTGCCCTGGTCGATTGCGGCGACGTAGTCCGCCATGTCGGTTCCTCCACGCGTGTTCGCTGCTGACGGCCGGCCGGCCCGGACGGCTGCGGTGAGTACGGCTGCGCTGTGTACGGCTCGGTGCGGGGACGGGGGAGCCCGTCACCTCTCCTCCGCCAGGCTGCGGCCCGGCGGCGCGTCCGCTACCGGCAGGAAGGGGCTGATGACGTAGCGGTAGAAGGCGGCGCCGACCGGTCCGCCGACGAGCGGGCCGACGATGGGCACCCAGAAGTACAGTTCGCCGTACTGGTCGCGCCACGCGCTGTGGTACCCGGTGAGGAAACTCGCCAGCCGCGGACCGAAGTCACGGGCGGGGTTGATCGCGTACCCGGCGTCGGTGCCGATGGCCATGCCGATCGCCACCACCAGCAGACCGGTCAGCAGCGGACCCATGTTCGCCCCGGGAGCGGTGTTGAGTACGTCGGTCAGCGCCATGATGACGAGCAGCAGGATGGCCGTACCGATGATCTGGTCGCGGAGCGCGCCCCACTCGCTGACCGGGAAGGTTCCGTTGCCCGGCAGGGTGGAGAACACCCCCTGCGTCTTGAGGGTGTGGCCCGGATCCGCCTTGGCGAGGACCTCCGTGTAGTTCCAGCGCACCAGCAGCGCGGCGACGAACGCGCCCAGCGTCTGCGCCAGCACGTACGGGGCCACCTTGCGCCAGGAGAAGCCGCGGAACATCGCCAGCGAGACGGTCACGGCCGGATTGAGATGCGCGCCCGACAGCCGCGCGGCGATGTACACACCGAAGGTGACGCCGAAGCCCCAGGCCCACGCGATGCTGTCGTGGTCGCCCAGGCCGGCGGCGACGACCTGAGCGACCACACCCACGCCGAACACGATGAGCACCATGGTGCCGGCGAACTCCGCGAGCAGTTCGCCCAGCAGCCGGTGCGAGCCCAACCGGCCCACCGTTCGGGTAACACCTGTCGTATCGGCCACCGGTCCAGCCCTTCCCGACGAGTGGGCGCGCTCCCCGTCGCGTGCCGGCACGGCGCTGTGCCGGCGTGACGGGCAGGCCCACATCCGACCCACGTTCGACCCATTCGACAGGCAGGTCGGCCCGGCGGCACCGCGAGGGGCCCTTCGCGTGCCGAACGGGTGACGCGGCAGGCCCGTCCTCCCCGCGCCGGCCAAAGGCCGAGGTCATGGAGGGGCGCCCGGACGAGGTCGTTCCACCGGAGAAGAGAATCCCGCAGAAAATGCACGACGGGACTCGAGGCGTGCTCGAATCCTGGTCGTGCGGTGGCCAAATTTTCCTCAACCGCACGTCAACTCGAGGTAATGGATCGTATGTTCATATTGCGAAGCCGGAATCCGCCTCGCTACGCTTCCGGGGATTCGAGGGGAAACCTGCTTTTTTCTTCATCTTCGCGGTAATTCCGCCCGTGACGTAGGACGGCCTCGCCATGACCGCTGCACGTCGTACGTCGCACGGCAGAGGGTCCCGGGACTTCTGGCTGTACTGGTCGGCGGGCACCTCCGACGCGCTCGGCACCCAGGCCTCGGGCCTGGTGCTCCCGCTGCTGCTGCTCGGTCTCGGCTCGTCCCCCGGCACCGTCGGCGTACTGGCCTCGGTCTCCGCGGTCGGCGGGCTGCTGGCCGGGCCGCCCGCGTCCGTGCTCGCCGACCGGCGCTGGCGGCGCGGGATGATGGTGGGATCCGCGCTGGTGGCAGCGGGTGCCATGGGTGCGATCGCGGCCGCTGCCGCGTTCGGCCGGCCCTCGCTGCTCTTCCTGTGCTCGGCCGCGCTCGTCGAACGGGTCGCCACCGCGTGCTACGAGGCGGCCGCCCGCGGGACGCTGGTCACCGTGGTGGCGCCGGTCCACTATCCGCGGGCCATCGCACGGCTGGAGGCGGGGGAGCAGGGCGCGCTGGTGGCCGGGCCCGCGCTGGGCGGCGTGCTGTTCCCGCTGGCCCGCTGGCTGCCGTTTCTCGTCGACGCCCTCTCCTATGTGTTCTCCGCGATATGCGTACGGGCCATCCGGGCCGATCTCAATCCGCACCGGAAATCGGAGGATTCCCCTCCGCGCTTTACGGAGGAATTCCGGGCGGGATTGCGTTTCATTCGCAACGAGTCATTCCTTCGATTCCTGCTGCTGTGGACAGCGGGCGTCAACGGCCTCTTGACAGCGCTGTATTACGGCGCGGTGTTCAGCATCCACGGCCACGGCTCGGGAACCGCCTCCACCGGTCTCGTCCTCGCCCTGTCGGGGGCAGCCGGGCTGGTCGGCGCCGCCGCCGCGCCCCGGCTCGCACGGCGGATCCCCGCCGCGCGGATCGTGATCGCCGCCTCCTGGACGATGGTGCCGGTCGCCGCCGGCCTCGCCTTCACCACCCATGCCTGGGTCTACGGCCTGCTGCTGGGCTCGGTGTCACTGACCGTGCCCGCGGTCGCGGTCGTGCTGCACTCGCGGGCCGTGCTGGTGACCCCCGATCAGCTCCAGTCCCGGGTCGGTACCGCGTTGGACACCGCCTGCGGAGTCGCCTCGGTGCTGGCGCCGGCGGCCGCCGGGCTGCTCACCGACCACTTCGGTCCCACGCCTACGGCGCTGCTCTGCGCGCTCGGACTGGCGCTTCTCGCCGCCTACGCCACCGCGACCGCGGCCGGCCGGTTCCTGCCCTCGGACCGCGATCCCGACCACTCCGCCGACCGCGGCCCCTTCGCCGATCCCGACCCCGGCTCCGACCATGCCTTCGCCCCGGTACCCGACACCCGGTCCCGCCCCCAGCCGCTGGAAGCAGGTGAGCCCTCATGAGCGAACTGCCCGCCGTCCCCGCCACCCCCGTCAGCCGGGACTCCGGACTGGGCTACCAGGTCTACCGGCCCGTGCTGCCCGCCTCCTGCCGGCGTTCGCCCGGTCTGATGGTGCTGACCGGTGACGTCGAGGGCCGCTGCGAGGTCTTCGCGTGGGACGCCGCCACCGGCGCCGCCCGCCAGGTCACCGACCGCCCCCACGGCACGCTGCTGTACGCCATCGACGGCGACGCTGTCATCTGGTGGTTCGACGAGGATCGTGACGGTCGCGGCAGCTGGCGGACCCAGCCGTTCACCGGCGGTCCCGACACCCCGGGCCTGACCGGTACGGGATCGGGCCGCCCCTGCGGACTGGCCGTCACCGACAGCGGGACCGTGGCGCTCGGGCTCGGTGACGAGCAGGGACTACGCGTCCACCTGGGCCCGCGCGGCGGCGCCGGCCAGGAGGTGCTGCGCACCCCCGGGCACGGCCTGCTGGTCGATCTCGCCCCGGCCGGCGACCTGCTGGCCGTCGCACGCGGCGCGGCCACCGAGGAGGCGGTCACCCTCCTGACACCGGACGGCGCCGTCAAGGAGAGCCTGTCGGGCACCGACGGCCGGCTGTGGGCGCTCGGCTTCGCCCCCGGGGGCACCACCCCGGAACTGCTGCTCGTCGCGGAACGCGAGGGCCGCTACGTGATCGCCACCTGGCGCGCCGACACCGGACTCGAACCGCACCACTGGTGTGCTTTCGACACCGAGATCACCGCCCGCTGGTGCCCGCAGGGCCGCACCGTCCTGGTCCGCCAGGACCGGCACGGCCGCAGCCGGCTGGTGGTGGCGGACCTGGACCGACGGGAACTGACACCCGTCGCCGTCCCCGTGGGCACCGTGCTCGACGCGGCCCCGCAGCCGGGCGGCGACGTGCACTACCTGTGGACCGACACCCTCACCCCGCCGCGCACCCGCTCCCTGCTCGGGGCGGCGCTGCCGGGTCTCGAGGCGGTGCCGCCGCCGATCGCCGGCCTTGCCGACGACGTGTGGACCCCGGGCCCCGACGGTCCCGTGCACACCCTGCTCACCGTGCCCAGCGGCGCGAAGGGCCCGCACCCGCTGGTCTTCCTGGTGCACGGCGGCCCCGCCGCGCACGACCGGGACGCCTACGACCCGGCCGTGCACTCCCTGGTGGAGTCCGGCTTCGCCGTCGCCCGCGTCAACTACCGCGGCTCCACCGGCTACGGACCGCGCTGGCGGGCCGCGTACGGGCAGGGCGTCGGGCTGACCCAGGTGGCCGATCTCGCGCTGGTCCGCGCCGACCTGGTGCGCCGCGGCGTCGCCCGCGCGGACGCGATCGGGCTGTGGGGCACCTCCTGGGGCGGCTACCTGGTGCTGCTGGCGCTGGGCACCCGTCCCGACCTGTGGCAGGCGGCCGTCGCGGTCAAACCGCTGGCCGACTGCGCGGAAGCCTTCGCGGCCGGCACCCCGGCGCTGCGCGCCCTGGACACCGAGCTGTTCGGCGGCACCCCGTCGGAGATACCCGAGGTCTACGCGCGTTCGTCGCCGTCGACCTACGCCGCCCGCGTCCGGTCGCCGCTGCTGGTGATCGCCGCGACCCAGGACG
>NZ_JAPVLU010000055.1:7264-51727 GCF_027158205.1 Streptomyces sp. H39-S7
TGGCGGCGTTGCGCGCCGCCGGCGTCCGGCATGACGCGCTGTGGCTGGACGGCGGCCACGACGGGCACGACGGCGGCGACCACGTACAGGTGCTGCACCGGGCGCTGGTCTTCCTCGACCGGCACCTGCGCGGACCCCGCCGCGCGCCGCGCCCGACGAGCTCCCCGCCCCGCGAGGGGCGGGGGTCAGGGGACCTGGCGGCCGAGGCCGCCGGTCCCGCCCGCCGGAACGCAGAGAGGAGGTAACCACCATGCAGAAGGACGTCATCCAGAACGATCCCCTCGAGGACGAGGCGGAGAACCGGAAGCCTGGCGTGGGGGTGGTCGTCAGGATCCCCTTCCGTAACGCCGACGAGCCGGAGGACAGCTGAGTCCATCCGGCGGCCGGCCCGGCTCAAGCCGCCGGGCCGGCCCACTCCGCGCCACCCCGCTACATCCCCCGTGCTGAACCCCTGTGCGACGAGGAAGAGACGAAGCCGTGCGCGTACTGCTGGTGAACATGCCCTGGTCCCCCATCGACCTTCCGTCACTCGCGCTGGGCATCCTCAAGCGCAGCGTCGACGAGAAGACCCCCGGCGCGAGCGCCGAGGTGCTGCACGCCAATCTCGAATACGTCGACTGGATCACGCAGCGGCGGAAGTTCACGCTGGAGGACTACGAGTACTTCTCGCTCGCCTCCTACTTCATGGGGGTCGGCGACTGGGTCTTCTCCGCCGCGCTGTACGAGGACCCGCAGTGGCGGGTCGCGGAGTTCACCGAGGCGATGAAGGGCCGGGTGCGCAAGGAGCGCATGGCCATGACCCTCGAACTGCACTCGGAAGCAGCCGAGTTCGTCCAGCTCATGGCCGACCGGATCGTGGCGGCCGACCCCGACGTGGTCGGCTTCACCTCGACCTTCCAGCAGAACACCGCCGCGCTGGCCGCGGCCAAGTACGTCAAGCGCATGGCACCGCACATCCGCATCGTCATGGGCGGCGCCAACTGCGACGGCGCGCAGGGCGAGGCGGTGCACCGCAACTTCCCGTTCGTCGACCACGTGATCCGCGGCGAGGGCGAGCAGACGTTCCCCGCGCTCCTGACCGCGCTCCAGGAGGGCACCGGCCTGGCGAAGATTCCGGGCCTGTGCCACCGGGTGGCGGGACAGTCCGTGGCCAACCCGATGAGCACCCTGCCGATGCCGCCGGCGGCCATCCTGCCGCCCGACTACACCGGCTACTTCGAGCGGCTGGCCGCGTCGAAGGCCCGGTCCTGGGTGGAGCCCAAACTGGTGGTCGAGGGGGCCCGCGGCTGCTGGTGGGGCGAGAAGCACCACTGCACGTTCTGCGGCCTCAACGGCTCGTCGATGCAGTTCCGCAGCAAGAGCCCGGACACCTTCTACGAGGAGATCATCGGCCTCGCCGAGAAGCACCGGGTGCTGGACATGTACGTCGTCGACAACATCCTCGACATGGGCTACCTCAACACCGTCCTGCCCCGCATCATCGAGAGCGACTACGACCTGCGCATGCACATCGAGATCAAGTCCAACATGCGCCTCAACCAGCTGCAGGTCCTCGCCGACGCCGGACTGATCTACGTGCAGCCGGGCATCGAGAGCCTCAACAGCCGGGTGCTCGACCTGATGGACAAGGGGGTCAGCGGCACCCAGAACGTGCGGATGCTGCGCGACGGGGCCGCGGTGGGCCTGTCCATCTCCTGGAACTACCTGCACGGCTTCCCCGGCGAGACCGCGGCCGACTACGACGACGTCATCGCCCAGATCCCCGCTCTGGAGCACCTCAACCCACCCGTCGACCTGTCGGCGCGGATCGCCATCGAACGGTTCAGCCCGTACTTCAACAATCCCGAACTGGGCTTCTCCGAACTGCGCCCCGCCGAGCCCTACCGGCTGACGTACGACCTTCCGGAAGCCGAGATGCTGGACCTGGCGTACGTCTTCGACGTGCCGCCGCGCGGGGTGGGCGACGAGACGATCAAGCCGCTCAACGACGCCCTCGCCGCCTGGAAGACGAACTACCGCAGCAGCCGTCTCACCCACGCCGACCTGGGGGACCGCGTCGTCCTGGTCAACCGCCGGCGCGCCTTCGAGTGGACCACCCTCGAACTCACCGACCCCGTCCAGGTGGCGGCCTTCCGACTGCTGGAGCAGCCGCACACACCGGCCGCCGTCACCCGCAAGATCGCCGCCCGCAACCCCGGGGTGGCCGTCACCGAGGAGGCGGTGGTGGAACTGCTGCTGGACTGGCGCCGGCTGGGCGTGGTGTTCACCGACGGCGGCCAGTACGTCCACGTGGCGCCGCCCGCGGTCAACGAGGACATGCTGCGGCTGGACTTCATGCGCTACGCCCACCAGGTCCGGCAGGCACAACCCCCGGCACTGGTGTGACCGCCATCCGCTTCGAGCGAAGGAGACTCCGTTGAGCATCACCACCGACACACTGACGATCACCGCTTGGCGGGACCACGATCCGGCCGCCTGCGAGCTGCCGGGCATGCTGCTGGGGCAACTGGAAGTCCAGGGCGGCGGATCGGCGGCGGTGCGGCAGCTGTGGGAACAGGGCGCGCGCCGCGTCGAACTGCCGGGCACCGTCGATCTGACCGACACCGCCGCGGCCGCGGACACCGTCCGCACGCTCTGCCTCATCCGCGACCTGACCGCCCGCGCCGTCTACGTCGACTGGCGCCTGCGCACCGGCCCGGACCCGGACGCCTGGCGGCCGCTGAACCATCTGCACCCTCCACTGGAGGTCGAGGGCCCCCCGGACCCGGAGGAGGTGGTGCGCCAATGGCGGGACGAGCACTACCTGTGCAAATGCATCTGGCGCAACGGCCCGGGCTTCGTCCAGATCCGCGACCGCCGCTGGGGCGTACTCAACCGCTTCACCGCCGAGGAGCCCTACTACCACCAGGCGATCACCCAACTCGAACACGGCACCCCCACCGCGGACCTCCCCGCCGACGTCCTCGCCGACTTCCGCGAGGAGCGCCTGATCGGCGAAGTCGGCGACCTGGCCTGGTGGCTGCCGTACCGGATCCAGCGCTGGATCCACACAGCGATGGTGGTGTGACACCGGCTCTCCGGAAGTCGTCGCGGCGTCCCTCGCGTGGGTGATCGATCGTAACGATCGGAAAGCGATCGATATGATAGAGGGCGTAGAGTGCGGTCAGTGTCGTGAGCGGATTGCACACGGCCGGCCACCGGTGCCGCGACCAGGGGGAATCCAATGCGGATGCATGTCGACCAGCGTCATGAACTGGTGCTCAAGCTCGTCCGTGAGCGGGGCAGCCTGCGTGTCGCCGATCTGGCGGCTGAGCTGGGGGTTTCCGCGGTGACGCTGCGGCGGGACGTGGAGACGCTGGCCGCGCAGGGGCGGGTGCGGAGGCTGCATGGGTCGGTTGTCTGGCCGGACGGTCCGCAGGCCGTGGAGGCTCCCGCCCCCGTGGTGGGCGGTCAGGGGCCCGTGATCGGGATGGTCGTGCCCACCACCGACTACTACTTCGCGGCGGTCGTCGCCGGTGCCCGCGAGGCCGCCGCGGCCCGTGGCGCACGCCTGGTCATCGGCCTGTCGCAGTACCTGCCGCACGAGGACCGGGCGCAGGCCGCGCGGCTGCTGTCGACCGGGGCCGACGGGCTGCTGCTCACGCCCAGCTGGGGCCACGGCGTGCCGCAGCCCGGCGAGGAGGAGTGGATCGCCCAGCAGGGTGTTCCCGCGGTGCTGGTGGAGCGCTGGGCGCCGTTGGGCAGTCCGGCGGCCGCGCTGGACCGGGTGCGCACCGACCATGCGCACGGTGCCGCTCTCGCCGTGCGCCATCTGGCCTCCCTCGGGCACCGCACGGTCGCCCTGGCCGCCCAGGAGAGCCCGACCGCCGTGCAGTTGGGCATCGGGCACGCGGCGGCCGTGGAGGCGCTGGGGCTGGATCCGGCGCCCCGTTCGCCGCTGGAACTGGAGCCGTCGCGCGACGAGTCGGACCGGTTCGACCGGACGCTGGAGTACCTGTGCGACGCGGTCGGCGAACACGGAGTGACGGCGGCGCTGGTCCACAGCGACGCGGACGCCATCGTGCTGATCCCACGGCTGCAGGCGCGCGGGGTGCGGGTGCCCGAGGACCTGGCCCTGATCGCGTACGACGACGAGGTCGCCGGTCTCGCGGACCTGCCGCTGACGGCGGTCGCCCCGCCGAAGCGCGTGGTCGGGGCGCTCGCCGCCGACCTGCTGCTCGACCGCCTCGCGGAGCACTCCCAGGGAGCTCCGGCGCAGCCGCGCCGGCATGTGGAGCTGCTGCCGGAGCTGCGGGTTCGGCAGTCCTGCGGTGCACCGGCCGGTCGCACGGTGAGCGAGTGACCGCAGTTATCTGATCGATATACGCTCTAGACGATCGAATCACTCATTCGCTCTTGACGGCGATCGATGTTGCGCAAATGATGGCCTGCATTCACCTCATCTGTCGGGGTCACCGTAGGAGCTCGCGCAATGAAGCCCATCTCCCAGTCCACCTCCCGTACGACCCGTCTCGCGCTCGCGGCCGTCGTGGCCTCGCTCGCGCTGGCCACCACCGCCTGCGGCGGGGACAAGGCCGCCGCCGGCGGCAGCGCGCCGGACGCCAAGCCGGTCACCCTGACGTACTGGGGTTGGGCCAAGGGCGCCCAGGCGACCGTCGACGCGTTCAACAAGACCCACAAGAACATCCAGGTCACGTACTCGGAGATCGCCGGCGGTCCGGACGGGTACTCCAAGATCACCAACGCGGTCAAGGCCGGAAACGCCCCCGACGTGGCGGGTATCGAGTACACCCAGCTCCCGGAGTTCGCCAGCCAGGGTCTGCTCGAGGACCTCACCGAGCAGGCCGCCGACACCGTCAAGCAGAAGTTCCCGGCCTCCATCCAGAACCTGGTGACCTTCGGCGGCAAGACCTGGGCCGTGCCCTATGACGTCGCACCCCAGCTGTACTACTACCGCACGGACCTGTTCCAGAAGTACGGCATAGCCGTTCCCAAGACCTGGGCGGAGTTCAAGACCGCCGGCGAGAAGCTCCAGCAGGCCGACAAGAACGTGCACATCGCGTCCTGGGCCGACAACGACGCCGTGCTGCTGGCGGCCCTCGCCTGGCAGGGCGGCGGCAAGTGGTTCAGCACCGAGGGCGACGCGTGGAAGGTCGGCATCAACGACGCCGCCTCCCAGAAGGTCGCCTCCTACTGGCAGGGACTCGTCGACAGCGGCGTCGTCAACTCCATCCCGGCCGGCAGCGAGGACGAGACCAAGGCCAGGACCTCCGGCACCGTCGCGAGCTTCATCGGCGCCTCCTGGAGCGCGGGCGGCATGACCGTGGCGATGCCCAAGCTGAGCGGCAAGTGGGGGATCACCCCGCTGCCCACCTGGGACGGCAAGCCCGCCAGCGGCGGCTACGGCGGCACCACCTACGCCGTGCCCAAGGGCAGTAAGCACGTCAAGGAAGCGGCCGAGTTCTCGAAGTGGGTCACCACGGACGCCGCCGCCGTCACCGCCCGCCTCAGCTCGCTGAAGTCGCCGAGCAGCGCCCTGCCGGCCAACGTGGAGATGCGTGACGTGGCCGCGAAGGCGTTCAAGGGCGGCGCCTACTACACCGGCTTCGACGTCTACAGGATCGCCGGTGCGCAGGTCGACACCATCGTCCCGGGCTGGACGTTCGGCCCCGTGCAGATCGCGACCAACACCGCCATCACCGACGCGGCGGCCAAGGGCAACCTGACCCAGGGGCTGACCGCCGGCCAGGCGTCCGCCGAGAAGGGCATCAAGGAACGCGGGCTGAACCTGGTCAAGTGACCGGCAGCCGGGTCGGCGGTCCTACCCGCCGGCCCGGCTCCCGGTCCTCCCGCCGGGCACGCGATGCCGTGCCCGGCGGGCCCCCGGCTCCCACGACCCCGCTCCCACGACCCCGCTTTCAAGGAGTCCCCCCGTGGCAGTACCACTCGCCCGGACCCCGCGCCGCCGCTCCGCCGCCCGACCGGGCCAACGCGGCGCCGTGGCCGTGCTCCTGGTCCCGTTCTTCGCGCTGTTCAGCCTCGTGATGGTGGCGCCCATCGGCTACGCCGTGTGGATGAGCCTGTTCCAGGAACGCTCCTCCGGCCTCGGCTTCGGCGGCACGGAGCGCGTCTTCTCGGGCCTGGGCAACTACACCCGCGCCCTGTCCGACCCCGCGTTCCGCACCTCGTTCCTGCACATCGCCGTGTACTGCGTCGCCTACATCCCGGTGATGATCGGCGGCGCGCTCGTCCTGGCCCTGCTCCTGGACTCCGCCCTCACCCGGGCCAAGCGCTTCCTGCAACTCGCCCTGTTCCTGCCGCATGCGGTGCCCAGCATGATCGCGGCGATCATCTGGATCTACCTCTACACCCCCGGCCTCAGCCCGGTCACCGGCTGGATCGAGAGCCTCGGCGGCAACTGGGCCTTCTTCTCCGCCGACCACGCGCTCTCCTCGATGATCAATATCGCGGTGTGGCAGTGGATCGGCTACAACATGGTCATCTTCTACGCCGCGCTGCAGGCCGTCCCGCGCGAGACGCTGGAGGCGGCGGTCGTCGACGGGGCGGGCGAGCTGCGCATCGCCTGGCAGATCAAGGTGCCGGTCATCCGCTCGTCCGTGGTGCTGACACTGCTGTTCACCTGCGTCGGCGCGGTCCAGCTCTTCAACGAGCCCAAGATCCTCTCCAGCCGGGCCTCCTCCCTCGGCTCCACGTGGTCACCGACGATGTACATCTTCAAGGCCGCCTTCGAACGCCACGACTACGGTCTGGCGGCCGCGTCCTCGCTGCTGCTGGCCCTGGCAGCCGCCGCGCTCTCCTTCATCGTCACCAGGATCGGAAACCGGGGGAAGACGGTATGAGCACCCTTGATCTCGACGGCCGCCAGGCCGCACCCGGCACCGTCCCGCCGCCCCTTCCGGAGGCTCCCGAGCCGGTTCGCCGCCCGGCCCGACGCGCCCGGCGGCCACGCTCCACCGGCGCCCTGCTGTCCCGGGCGGCCGTCAACGGCCTGCTCGCCGTCGCCGCCCTCTACACCCTGATGCCGCTGGCCTGGCTGCTGATCGCCGCGACCAAGGACCATGGCGACCTGTTCGGCACCGGCGGCTTCACCCTCGGCGCGTTCCACCTCTTCGACAACTTCCGGGCCGTGTTCACCGCCGACGGCGGCATCTACGGACGCTGGCTGCTCAACAGCCTGCTGTACTCGCTGGTGGGCTCGCTCGTCTCGACCCTCATCTGTGTGGCCGCCGGATACGCCTTCGACAAGTACCACTTCGCGGGCAAGGACAAGCTCTTCGGCGTCGTGCTGGCCGGCATCCTCGTACCCGGCACCGTCATCTCGCTGCCCATGTACCTGCTCGCCTCCGAGGCCGGCCTCGTCAACACCTACTGGGCGGTCCTGATCCCTTCCCTGGTGAACCCCTTCGGGGTCTACCTGGCCCGGGTCTTCTCCGAGGGCTACATCCCGAACGAGGTCCTGGAGGCGGCCCGGATGGACGGCGCGAGCGAGCTGAAGACGTTCCGCACCGTCTCGCTGCCCATGCTGGCGCCGGGTTTCATGACCATCTTCCTGTTCTCGTTCACCGGCAGCTGGAACAGCTTCTACCTGCCGCTGATGATGCTCAACGACCAGAGCCTCTACCCGGTCGGCCTGGGCATCTACAACTGGAACACCGTCGTCGTGAACAACCCCGAGTACTACAGCCTGGCGATCACCGGAGCCCTCGTCGCCGTCCTGCCCCTGATCGCCGTCTTCATCGGCCTGCAGCGCTTCTGGCGCTCCGGCCTCACCGCCGGAGCCGTCAAGTGAACCGTCCCCGCACCGTCCTGGCCATGAGCGCCGAGACCCGGGACTCCGTCCTCGACGCGGCCGCCCTGCGCCGGCTGGAGCGCACCGCGCTCATCGACACCGGCCTGCTGGCCGTCGACTTCAGCCCCCGTGACGCCCCGCTGACCGCCGCCCTGCGCGAAGCCGAAGTGCTGTTCACCGGCTGGGGCTGCCCGCCCCTGACGCCCCAGGCGCTCGCCGCGATGCCGCGACTGCGCGCCGTGGTGCACGCGGCCGGCTCCGTCAAGGGCCATATGACGGAGGCGGCCTGGGAGCGTGGCATCACCGTCTCCACGGCCGCCGTCGCCAACGCGCTACCGGTGGCCGAGTACACGCTGGCCGCCATCCTGTTCGCCAACAAGCGCGTCCTGGCGGGCGCCGAGGCCTACCGCCGCACCCGCGACCGGGTACGGCTGCTCGATCAGTTTCCCGCCGTCGGCAACTACCGCCGCACCATCGGCGTGGTCGGCGCCTCCGCCGTCGGCAGCCGCGTCATCGAACTCCTGCGGCCGTTCGACCTCACCGTCCTCGTGCAGGACCCGTATCTCGAACCGGCCGACGCGGCCCTGCTGGGCGCGACCCTGACCGACCTCGACGACCTGGTGCGGCGCAGCGACGTGGTCTCCATCCACGCCCCCGAACTGCCGGAGACCCGCGACCTCTTCGACGCCGCCAGGCTCGCCCTGATGCGCGACGGCGCCACGCTGGTCAACACTGCGCGCGGCTCGCTCGTGGACACCCAGGCGCTCACGGCCGAACTCGTCTCCGGCCGCCTGCACGCGGTGCTGGACATCACCGTCCCCGACGTCCTCCCGGCCGGCTCCCCGCTCTACGACCTGCCGAACGTCCTGCTGACCCCGCACATGGCGGGCTCGCTCGGCGGCGAACTGCGGCGGCTGGCCGACACGGCCATCGACGAACTGGAGCGCTACGCCCAGGGGCTGCCCTTCGCGCACCCGGTACACGCCGCAGCGCTCGCGCACTCCGCCTGATCCGTCACCACCGCCCGCGTACGCTCCGTCCGCAAAGGAAACCCTCTTGTCCGAGCCTTCCCAGCCCGCATCCACGCCGCCGCGGAAGGTGCGCCGTGTCCTGGTCGTCGGGATCGACGGCGTCCGCCACGACGTCCTGCTCGCGCTGCCGACCCCGCACATCGACGCGGTCGCGGCCGCCGGGTTCCTGACGGCCGTCGAGGTAGCCGACGGGACGCCCACGATGTCGGGTCCCTGCTGGGCCACGATCGTCACCGGGGTCACCGTCGACAAGCACGCGGTGTGGAGCAACGACTTCTCCGGGAACCGGCTCAGGGTCTTCCCGGACTTCGCCACCCGCCTCGCCCAGCAGGACGGCAGGCGCACCTACGTCGCAGCGGGGTGGGACCCCCTGGTCACCGTGGCCGACGGGGGACCGCTCTTCGCGCACCCGTCCCGGCTGAGCTACAGCGCGCCGGCCGCCGACACCCCGGAGGAGTGGGAGGAGTGCGACGAGCGGATCACCGAGGACGCCGTGCGGGTCCTGGGCACCGACGATCCCGAGGCATCCTTCGTGTATCTCGGGGCCCCGGACGAGACCGCCCACTTCCTGGGGTGCGGGGACGCGTACGAGCGCTCCGTCGTGCGGGCCGACGAGCGGCTGGGCCGGATCGTGGCCGCCGTGCGCGGCCGGGCCGGCTACGACGCCGAGGACTGGACGGTGATCGTGGTGACCGACCACGGCCACGTCCGGGCGGGCGGCCACGGCGGCCGTTCCGGGGCGGAGCGCACCGCCTGGGTGGCCTGCGCGGGCCCTGGCGTCATCGCCGGCCGTGCCCCGGACCGGGTGCGGCACGAGGACGTGGCGGCGCATGTGTACGCGGCCCTGGGCCGGACCGCCGACCGGCACTGGACGCTCGACGGACGGCCGTTCACCGCGGGGCCGAAGGCCGTGCTGTTCGACATGGACGGCACGCTCGTCGACACCGAGTCGCTGTGGTGGCAGACGGTCGAGGGGCTCGCCCGGGAGCTGGGACACGCCCTCGGCGACGCGGACCTGCCGGCGGTCCTGGGGCGCGGCGTCCACGACACCGCCGCCCATCTGCACGAGGTCACCGGTGGACGCCGGGCGTCGGCCGAGCTCGCCGCCGAGCTCGACCGCCGGTTCCTCGCCGCCGTCCAGGAGCGGACCGTCGCACGGCCCGGCGCCGTCGAACTCCTCGACCTGCTGGAGCGCGACGGCGTTCCGCTCGGGCTGGTGTCGGCGTCGCCGCGCAGTGTCGTGGACGCCGTCCTGAAGTCCCTGGGCGCCTACCGCTTCCAGGTCACCGTCGCCGAGGGCGAGACCCCCGCCACGAAGCCCGCCCCCGACCCGTACCTCGCCGCCGTCCGCTCCCTCGGAGTGCCGGCCGCCGCCTGCGTCGCGGTGGAGGACACCCCGGTGGGAGTGGCCTCCGCCGAGGCGGCGGGCTGCGTCGTGCTGGCGGTCCCGTCGCTCACGCCCATCCCCGCGGCGCCCGGCCGGACGGTGCGCGACAGCCTCGAGGGGATCGACCTGGACTGGCTGCGGACGCTCGTGGCGGAAGGAAGCGATCAGGCCGGGTGGTCGAAGTAGCGCTGACCCTTCCCGGTGAGGTGGGACGCGTAGATCCGGCCCAGCACGGGCTTGCCGCGGAAGAGCCCGACGTAGTGCCGCGCCGTGTCCACCACGACGGGCCGGGCGAAGCAGGCGAACTGGTTGCGCTGCTTCTCCTCGGCCCACGCCACCGCGGCCGGATCGACGCGCTCGCTGATGAGGACGGGGAACACGGCGACACCGGTCTGCATCCCCACCGGCAGCCCGCCCTTGTTCTTCTTGGCGAAGCCCAGGGCCTGCGACGTGAAGGTGTCGATGGTTCCGACGGATATCTCGGGAACAGCCGCGGCGATCGTGAACACGTGCAGGTTGGTGGCTGCCCAGCGCAGCTTGAAATCGGACCGCCGGCCGACCAGCACACGCACACCGGACCAGTCCTGCCACTCCGGCTTGCAGCCGTCGGTCGCCAGTCGGCTCTCCACCGCGGTCAGGTAGTTTCGAGGGGACTCTTCACTCATGGACGCGATTGTCCATGGAACCTCCGCCCCCGTGAAGCAGTTCGGAGGGACCGACCCGCAGCCGGTCCGTCCCTCCCGAACCACCCGGCGTGCTCCGCCCCTTACGCCGGGGAGGAGGCGGGAACCTCGGACCGCGCGGCGGCCACGGAAGCGGCCTCTTCCCCGTCGCGGAGGCCCGTCGAGAAGGCCGCCGAGGCCGGTGCGCCAGCCGTGACGCCCGCCCCGGATTCCTGCGCGCTGTCCGTGGCGGCGAGCCGCCCGAGCAGCGCGTCCAGGGACCAGCGGCCCGGCCCGGTGACGACGATCAGCAGAAACGTCCAGGCGTACAGCGCGGCCGGCTCGCCGCCGTTCTGGATCGGCCACAGGGCGTGCTGCTGGTGCTCGGTGAAGTACGCGTAGGCCATCGAGCCCGAGCAGATCAGCGCGGCATAGCGGGTGCCGAGGCCGAGCGTCACCAGGCCGCCGCCCACGAACTGGATCAGCGCCGCGTACCACCCGGGCCAGGTACCGGCCGCGACGGTCCCGCCGCCGAAGGCACCGCCGAGCACGCCGAAGAGCGAAGCGGCGCCGTGGCACGTGAAGAGCAGTCCGATGACGATGCGGAACAGCGACAGCACCTGCTCCTGCGCGCGGGCGGTCGAAGTCCGGGAAGCGGAGGAACGCATGAGGGGTCTCCTACGGCAGAGAGGGCGGGGTACCGATGCGCGAAGCGTAGGAAGAATGGTTGAAGCCGCACTTAAATCGCGCGCGTTGAGCGGGTGTCGCCCGTCCCGGTGCAGCCGAATGGCGCAACGGCGCGTTGACGGCGACGGACTCCCGCCACCTCAGTGCGGGTACGTGCGCGGCGGCCGCTGCCGGGGCAGGTCGTCGCGGAACTCCGCTATGCGGCTGCTGATCTGGCGCACCAGATGGGTGTCCTCGATGCGGTCGAGGTAGAGGGAGCGGCGGGCGAGGCCGTCCAGGTCGAAGGCGAAGTACAGGGACATGAGGGGGTTGATGAAGAGTTCGGAGTGCCGGGTGCGGTCGGTGAACCGCACATCGCCGAACTCCCCCCGCACGGCCGCTGCGATCGAACCGTTGACGATGCTCGGATGCACGGCGGTCTCCGTCTGGGCATGGGCGACCGCGTCCAGATACAGGGCGCCCTCGCGGGTGTCGCGGGGGATGGACAGCGCCCCAAGATAGGCGCCGTCGCGGTCGAGAGCCGCGATGTTCTCCAGCACGAGGGAGCGGTTCACCCCGTGGTACGCGTCGATGCCGAAACCCAGGCACACGACGAGCCGGTTCGCCACCGCAAGTCCCCGCACGGCCGCGAGGTTCGCCATGTCCTCCTCGGGCGTGCCGAGCCCCGACTCGTCGCCGCGCAGGAGGATGTCCGTGCCACCGTCGACCAGCACCACCGCGTCCACGTCGAGATGGCCGGCCAGCGCCTCGTACGCCGCCCGCAGCGGCCGCACCCCGAGCGACGGGAAGGCGTACACGGCCTCCGGCATGCCGTGCCGCCGCAGCCAGCGCGCCAGTGTCCGTTCGGGAAAGTACTCGGTGGCCGACACGGTGTCCGGTCCGATCTCGGCGACGTCCGGCGCGAGCCACACATCGGAGTCGAGTCCGTACAGGTCGCTGAACGAGAAGTTCGCCAGATGGACTTCCTTGCCCTGCGCCCGCAGGGCCAGTGCCAGCGGCAGACCGGCGTACACGTCGAAGCCGCCGCCCGCGCCGGCGATGAGCACCCGGCGGGCCGGTTCGAGGCGTGCGAACAGGGGCGGGACGGCGAAGGAGGGCATGGCAGGGGACCGTACCAGCGCGCACACCTCCACTGTCGACCGGGCCTGGTCGTGGTGCGGGTGCGCGGGGAGACGTGACGTTTCCGCGGTGAACGCCCTGCGCCATCGGGGTGAGTGCAGCCTGTCGCCGGAAAGGTTCCGCAGCTCTCCGGAGATCCTCATGTCTTGGCAAAGGACCGTCGTGTCGCGGCACTGCTTGCCGCCCGATGTGTCGAAACCCGAGAGAGGAACCGGACGTTGACCTACGGGAAGAAACTGAGGGAGCACATCGCGGGGCCGGAGACCACACCGCTGATCGGCGTGCATGACATGCACTCCGCGTCGATCGCGGCCGGCCACTACGAGGGCATGTTCGTTTCCGGCTTCGGCTTCGCCGCTTCCCACTACGGTCTGCCGGACATCGGATTCATCGCCTGGCCGGACATGGTGGCGTTCGTCCAGCGGTTGCGCGGCGCGTTCCCGCGGCACCACCTGCTGGTGGACATCGACGACGGGTACGTCGATCCCGAAGTCGCCTGCCACGTGGTGGAGAGGCTGGAGCGGATCGGCGCGTCGGGCGTGATCCTGGAGGACCAGAAGCGGCCGCGCCGGTGCGGGCACGCCGAGGGCAAGCAGGTGCTGCCGCTGCCCGAATACCTCGCCAAGCTGGAGATGGTGCTGGCGACGCGGCAGGACATGGTGGTGGTGGCCCGTACGGATGCCACCGATGAGCACGACATCCTGCACCGGGCCGAGCAGCTCGCCGCGACCGACGCGGACGTGGTGCTGGTCGACGGGGTGCGCGGTGTGGAGTGGATCCGCCGGATTCGCGAGGTGGTCGGCGGCAAGCCCCTGCTGTTCAACCAGATCGCGGGCGGCAAGTCACCCAGGCTCTCGCTGCCCGAGCTGTCCGAACTGGGGGTGGAGGTCGCCATCTACAGCACACCGTGCCTGTTCGCGGCGCACGAGGCGATGCACTCCGCCCTGACCGACCTCAAGGCGGCGGACGGCCGGCTGCCCGCCGTGGATACGGCGAACGGCGCGGGCGTCGCTTCCGTCACCCGGCTGCTGGAACGCAACATCGCCCGTCGGCGGCCGGAACCGCAGGGCGTGAGAACGTGACAGCGGGGCGCGTCCGGGCGTCACTGGAAGGGAGCCGCCGCTGTGATCACCGTGCTGCGCGATGCCTGGAAGACCCTGGTCCCCGACCTCGACGGCCCTCACGGGCCGCTGCCGCCGCTGCTGCTCGCGCTGACCGTCGTCACCGGGCTCGTCGACGCGTTCAGCTACCTGGTGCTGGGACACGTCTTCGTGGCCAACATGACGGGCAACGTCGTCTTCATGGCCTTCGCGCTGTCCGGGGCCGCGGGGTTCTCGCTGAAGGCTTCGCTGGTGTCGCTGGTCTCCTTCGCGGTGGGGGCGGCGCTCGGCGGGCGCATCGCCAACCGTTTCCCGCACCACCGCGCGCGGCTGCTGCTCACGGTGACCGCCTTTGAAGGGGTCCTCGTCCTGGCGGCCTTTCTGAGCAGCGCACTGACCGCCGAGGGCCCGTCCACGTCCGTCCGCGAACTGCTCATCGTCCTGCTCGGCCTGGCCATGGGCGGGCAGAACGCCGCTGCCCGCAGACTGGGCGTCCCCGACCTCACCACCACGGTCCTGACCCTCACCATCACCGGAATCGCCGCGGACGGGCGGCTCGCGGGAGGCACCGCCGGCAAGGCCGGCCCCCGGGCGCTGTCGGCGATCGCCATGTTCCTGGGAGCCCTGGCCGGCGGGCTGCTCATCCACGGCTCGGAGCCGTCGCTGGTGCTGCTGATCGCCGTGCTCACGTTGGCGGCGATGGCCGCGGTGACGTCCTTCCACGTCCGCACCACCCGGGCCTGGATCGCCTGACGGCACTCCGCGTCGGGCCGGGCGTCACACCGCGCCGTTGACCGGCCGCCAGAGCGGGTACATCGCCTCGGGGTCGAATGGCAGGGCCAGTGGCTCGCCGAGGTCGGTGTAGCCGTGCCGCAGGTAGAGCTTGCGGCTGGCGGGGCTGGTCGCCTCCAGGTAGGACGGGCGGCCGGCCCGGTCGAGTGTCTCGTGGTGCATTCGCAGAAGGTGCGAGCCGACGCCGTTGCCCTGGTCGTCCGGGTGGACGACCAGGAACGCCAGGTGCTCGTAGTCGCCGCGGCCGGTGGGCTGGGCGGCGGCCATGGCCTCGTCGAGGTCGTGGAAGCGTTGGACGTGCTCCTGGCACGCGGCCGACAGCAGATCGTCGTACCCCTCGATGGCGGGGGAGGGTTCCGGCAGCCAGACCGCGGCGGCCCGCAGATCGTCGGTCACATGGACGGTGCCGTGGCGCAGCGCGTGCGCGACGAGGATGCGGAAGAATCGCGGGAAGATCTCCGGGTGGCGTTCGCGCACGGGAACCAGCCAGCTGTGCAGCGGCAGTTCGTCGAAGACGGTCGCCAGGAGCCGGGCGACGGTCTCCTCCTCGGCGATGACGGCCTGTCGGACGGGTATCCCGGTCACGCGCGCACTCCCATGGTCAGCTTCTGGCGGCCGGGCGCGATCTTATCCGCCGTGCACCGGCAACCGGTCACCGGTCAGGGCGACTTCCGTGTCCGGCCAGGGCCGGGACGGGGGGTTGGTGCCGATTCCGTAGACTCCGGTGTCGAACGGGGCCGCCGCCGCGGCCGCCGCACCACCGCTGGGCGGGACGGACGTACGCCCTGGTCCATGAATGCGAGGCAGACCGATGACCGCCGATCAGTACGCGCTCCCCCTCACCTCCGGTACCCCCGGCGCGGAAGCCGATCGGGCTGTCTCCGCCGGTGCCGGTGCTGTTGACGAGACGCAGGCTGCCGACGAGGCGCAGGCCGTCCGGAACTCGATCCGCCGGGCCGCCCGGGGCATGGCGCACCACGAGGCCGAGGACGCGCTGGGGAGGGCCCAGGCCGAGGTGGCCGGTGGGGAGGACGGCGACGAGGACGGCCCCGTCAGCCCCGCCGTCGAGGAGTGGGAGCGCATCGTCGACCTGCTCACCACGCACGCCGGCCCCTACGACCCGGACTCCGATCCGTTCGTCCAGGGCGAGCTGACCGCACAGGCCAACCGTGAAGCGGCCCGGCGGACCGACGGCGACGCCAACGACGCGGACGCCGGCGAGGACAGCGCCAGGGACTCCCTGCTCCGGTCCCTCGCCCGTACCGGGGTCCAGGGCGGGGCCGGCGGGGGGAACGAGCCGGTGGTGGACCGGATCGTCCAGGCCGACCCGGCCGCCGCGCTCGCCGTCGGCCGCTGGCTCGACGACGCCTTCGCCGCCGGTCGCGCCGCGGGCTGATCCCGGCCGGGGCGCGACCGTGGTCCGCCGCGGGGTCGGGCCAGGATGAGCAGGTCCAGCCGGCTGGTGGCGGGTGCGGCCCGGCCGGCCGCTCCCGCCGCGCGCGGTCGGGCCATGCCGTCGGCGCATGCGGACGGATCTCCTGTGCGCCGTGGAACAGGCGTCGGGACCCGGGAGGGGGCGCGGGGGAGGAGACTGCACGAATGACAGTTCAACGCCGCCCGCTGGGCATCGGACCGCATCCCGACACCGATCCGGACGAGGGGCGTGCACAACGGGCGATGACGCCCGCCGAGCGCGCGGCCGCGGAGGCCGCGAGAGCGGCGGTGGAGGAGGACGTTCCGCCGGAACCGCCCACCGCGCGGCGCCGGCTGGGCGACGGCTCGCACCCGAACCCCTGATCCCCGTCCGACCCCGAAACCCCTGACCTGCCGACCGGCCGTCAGGGGTTTCTGCCGCGAGGACTCCCGGGCCGCTCGCGAAGGCTGCTCTCACCCGGGTTCCGGATCACCCTCCGCGCCGTCCCCGTGCTGCTCGTACCAGCGGCGGATCCGTTCCATCTTCCAGATCACCGCCCGGTCGATCTCCTCCACGCTCAGTCCCGTGGCCGCCGCCAGGACCTCAGGGCCGATGAGGTTCCCGGGCCGGCCCTGCAGCGCGCGGCTGATCTTCCCCGCCCACAGTTCCTCGGGTACGAAGGGGCGCCTCGAATATTCGTCCCGCAGCGCGCCCAGGTGCTCGGGCGAGCAGACGACGATCAGCCGCCTCCCGTCCTTGTCCGGATCCCGGGCATGGACCGCTGAGGAGTCCGGCACCAGATCCAGACGGCCCTGCGCGCCGATGGGTTGGCCGCAGAAGTCGCAGATGTCCGGGAACGCGTCCGGCTCGTCCGATGCCATACCCAAGGGTTACCCCGAAGTGAGTGGACCGATAGCCGTCCCGTCACCGGCGTGGGGTCGCCAGGGGGGCGCTCGGCGCGGACCGGGGCCTCCGGCGCCCCGGGAGGCCGGCTCACCGCCGTTCGGCCCGAGCCCTGCGGTGCAGCTCGAGATACATGGGATGTCTCCCTTGAGTAGTTGCGGGTTATGGCCCAGGGTTTGCGCCCTCCTGTGCGCAAGGCGGTCTTGGATCAGCCCCATTGGGCACTTGTCTGGAGCACGGGAGCGACATAGAGTCCGGACAGAAGTTGAGACATCGGATGTATTGGATGGCCCTCCCGTGAAATTGCTGCGCTTCGGCGCCTCCGGCCATGAGCGGCCGGGCGTCCTCACCGACGAAGGTGCGGTCCTGGACCTGTCGGCGCTCACCTCCGACATCGACGGAGCGTTCCTCGCCTCCGGCGGCCCCGACCGGGTCCGGGCCGCGCTCGCCGCCGGCTCCCTGCCCGTCGTGGACATGACGGGGCTGCGGCTGGGCGCCCCGGTAGCGCGGCCCGGCAAAGTCGTCTGCGTGGGCCTCAACTACCGCGGCCACGCCGAGGAGACCGGCGCGCCCATCCCACCGCGGCCCGTGGTGTTCATGAAGGACCCGGGCACGGTGGTCGGCCCGTACGACGAGGTGCTGATCCCGCGCGGATCGTCCAGGACCGACTACGAGGTCGAGCTCGCGGTGGTGATCGGCGGCCGGGCGCGCTACCTGGAATCGCCGGCGCGCGCCCTCGACACCGTGGCCGGGTACGCGGTGAGCAACGACGTCTCGGAGCGCGAGTTCCAGCTGGAGTTCTCGCCGCAGTGGGATCTCGGCAAGTCCTGCGAGACGTTCAACCCGCTCGGCCCCTGGCTGGTGACCCCGGACGCGGCGGGCGACCCGCAGAAGCTTGGCCTGCGGCTGTCCGTCAACGGCACACCGCGGCAGAACAGCGGAACCGGCGACATGATCTTCGACGTGGCGTACCTCGTCTGGTACCTCAGCCAGTACATGGTCCTGGAACCCGGCGACGTCATCAACACCGGCACTCCGGCGGGCGTCGCCCTCGGGCTGCCGGGGACGCCCTACCTGCGCCCCGGAGACACCGTGGAACTCACCATCGACGGTCTCGGCGCGCAGCGCCAGACGTTCGCCCAGGCGTGAGGGGCACCGACGTGACGCCGGACACCGCCCGGATCACCGCGGTCGACACCTACGACATCCGGTTCCCCACCTCGCGCCTGCTGGACGGCTCCGACGCGATGAACCCGGACCCCGACTACTCGGCCGCGTACCTGATCCTGCGCACGGACGCGGGCGACGGGCTGGAGGGCCACGGCTTCACCTTCACCATCGGGCGCGGCAACGACGTCCAGGTCGCCGCGATCGACGCGCTGCGCGGGCACGTCGTCGGCCGCTCCCTGGACGCCCTGTGCGCCGACCCGGGATCCTTGAACCGCGACCTGATCGGGGACAGCCAACTGCGGTGGCTCGGCCCGGAGAAGGGCGTCATGCATATGGCGATCGGCGCCGTCGTCAACGCGGTCTGGGACCTGGCCGCGAAGCGTGCGCACCAGCCGCTGTGGAAGCTGCTGTCCGACGCCGACCCCGAGTGGCTGGTCTCGCAGGTCGACTTCCGCTACATCGCCGATGTCCTCACCCCCGAGGAGGCGCTCGGCCTGCTGCGCCGCGGAGCCGAGGACCGGGCCGCACGCGAGGCGGAGCTGCGGCGCCGCGGATACCCCGGCTACACCACCTCGCCGGGGTGGCTCGGCTACTCCGACGAGAAGCTGACGCGGCTCGCGCGGCAGGCCGTCGCCGACGGTTTCACCCAGATCAAGCTGAAGGTCGGCGCCGACCTCGGCGACGACATCCGGCGGCTGCGGGCCGCCCGCGCCGCCGTCGGACCCGACTTCCGCATCGCCATCGACGCGAACCAGCGGTGGAACGTGGGGGAGGCCATCGAGTGGACGAATGCGCTGGCCGCGTTCGATCCGTACTGGGTCGAGGAACCCACCAGCCCCGACGACATCCTCGGCCACGCGACGGTTCGCGGCGCCGTGGCACCGGTCAAGGTCGCCACCGGGGAGCACGTCCAGAACCGCATCGTCTTCAAGCAGCTGCTGCAGGCGCGGGCGATCGACATCCTGCAGATCGACGCGGCCCGGGTCGGCGGCGTCAACGAGAACCTCGCGATCCTGCTGCTCGCGGCCAAGTTCGGCGTCCCGGTGTGCCCGCACGCGGGCGGCGTCGGGCTCTGCGAGCTGGTGCAGCACCTGTCGATGTTCGACTACGTCGCGCTGTCCGGTACCACCGAGGACCGGGTCATCGAGTACGTCGACCATCTGCACGGGCACTTCGAGGACCCGGTCGTCATGCGTCGCGGGCACTACACCGCGCCCCTGGCACCCGGCTTCTCCGCCGCGATGCACGCCGCCTCGATCGCGGAGTACACCTATCCGCACGGGACGTTCTGGGCCGCCGACCTGGTCGGCAGGGAGACCGCGGCATGAGTGGCCTTCGCGCCGTACGACCGTCGGTCCGCACGGCATGATGGCCGCGGGGCCGGGCCGTGCGCGGCCTCGCGGCCCTGCGGTGGCGAACACCGGAGAACATCGGGAACAGGCACGGAGGGAGACCCGCCATGAGAGTCGCGCTGCACACCAAGGTCCGCGAGGACCGGATCGACGCGTACGAGGCCGCCCACCGTCAGGTGCCGGAGGAGCTGGCCACCGCGATCCGCGCGGCCGGCGCCACCTCCTGGACGATCTGGCGCAGCGGCACCGACCTGTTCCACGTGCTGGAGGTCGAGGACTACGCGGCGATGATCGCCGCACTGTCCGAGCTGCCGGTCAACGTCGCCTGGCAGGCCCGGATGGGTGAGCTGACGGAGATCGCGCACGACTACTCGGCGGCCGGCTCCGACGCCTCGCTGCCCGTCGTGTGGGAGCTGTGAGCCGGATGCGTGTCGTCGACTCCCATCACCACCTCTGGGACCTCGCTGTCCGCGACCAGGACTGGATCACCGGGGAGGCGCTGGCCCCGCTGCGCCGGGACTTCGCCCTGGCGGACCTGGAGCCCGACGCGCGCGCCGCCGGGGTCGAGGCGACCGTCGTCGTCCAGACGATCACGGTCCCGGAGGAGACACCGGAGCTGCTGAGGCTCGCGAACGGCGACGGCCTGGTCGCCGGAGTGGTGGGCTGGACCGACCTGACCCACCCGGGCGTCCGCGACACCCTCGCCGCCCTGCGGGAGCTGCCGGGAGGCGACCGCCTCGTCGGCATCCGGCACCAGGTCCAGGGCGAGCCGGATCCGCGGTGGCTGCTGCGCCAGGACGTGCTGCGCGGTCTGGCGGCGGTCGCCGCCGCGGAGCTCGTCTACGACCTCCTGGTCCTCCCGCACCAGCTGCCGGCCGCGTGCACCGCCGCGGAGCTGCGGCCCGAGCTGACCTTCGTCCTCGACCATCTCGGGAAACCACCGATCGCGAGCGGTGGACCCGGCCCGTGGGCCGATGACGTGCGGCGACTGGCGGCCCTGCCCAACACCGTCTGCAAACTCTCCGGGATGATCACGGAGGCGGCCTGGGGCACCTGGACGACCGCCGATCTCGCACCGTACGCGGACACCGTCCTCGACGCGTTCGGGCCGGACCGGGTGATGTTCGGTTCGGACTGGCCGGTGTGCCGTCTGGCAGGCTCGTACGCCCAGGTCGTCGACACCGCGCTCGCCCTGACCGGCTCGCTGTCCCCGGCCGAGCGCGAGGCGGTCTTCTCCGGCACCGCCACCCGCGTCTACGGCCTGTGACGAGATCGGACCAGGGTCCGGCCGGGCCCGGTGGGCGACCTGTCCAAATGGCTGATTGCTTGGATAACCATTAGGGCCGGGTTACGGTCGACAGCATGGAGAACCCCGATCCGCAGTCCGGCGTGCCGCAGTCCGACGCGCCGCTGCTCGGTGAACCGCTGCCGGTCGAGCTGATGAACACCGTCTGGGCCGACCGGGACGGCCTCCATGACGCGCTGGCCGACACCGACGGCCTGGCGCGCTGGCTGCGAGCCGTCGCCCCGCGCTTCGAGCCCGCGCTCGCCGCGGACGAACCCGCCGCGGACTCCGCCCCCGCGCCGCCGGCACCCCTCGCGGACCGGTATCGGCGGCTGCGCGACGCGCTGCGCCGCCTGGCCGCCATCGCGACCGAGGACCCCCGCCCGGCGGCAGCCTCGGCGGCCCCCGACCTCGCGACGGCCGTGGAAGCGGTCAACCGGGCCTGCGCCTACGCACCCACGTGGTCGCGGATGGAGTGGCCCGACGGGGGAGCGCCGTCCCGCGGCACGGCCGGCGCCCCGCCGCACACCACCGCGGCGGCAGCCCTGTCACGGATCGCGGAACAGGGCGTCGACTTGTTCACCGGACCGGACCGGGATGCTCTGCGGGCCTGCCGGGCCCCCGGCTGCGTGCTGTACTTCGTGCGCGCCCACCCCCGGAGGGAATGGTGCTCGGCGAACTGCGGCAACCGCGCCCGCGTCGCCCGCCACTACCAACGGCACCACACCGACCCTCCCGCGTGAACGCTCCGCGCCCGGGATGGCACGACGAGGCCGGCCGGCTGGACGATCGGCCGGCCGGCCTCGTCTGCGTCACTGATCAGGAGCAGGTGATGATCAGCGAGGTGATGACGGTGCAGGTGCGGGTGGAGCTGTTGTTGGCGGGGTTCAGGTCGACCGGAGCACTGGCGGTACGGGTCGCGGTGACGCCGTAGGGCAGGCCGAGGGTCAACAGCCCGACGGGGACGGTGAAGTGACGTGTGGTGGAGGCATTCGCGGCCAGCGTCGCCACGGTGCAGCTGATGTGGGCCGGGCTGACACCGCAGTCACTGGAGGTGGCGGTCATCGGAGTGGGCAGGACCGCGGTGACGGCGGCCGAAGTCACCGGGGAGGGACCGTGATTGGTGATGGTCACCGTGTAGTTGATCTTCCCGCCGAGAAGTCCGGGCGCGGGACCGGCCGCCAGGGACACACTGACATCGGCGGCAGCGTAGGTGAAGTGGCCTGCGGCACTCACCGCACTCGTGCCGGCCGGTGTGGTGACCTGCACGTCCACGGTACCGACCGCGCCCGCCGGAGCGACCGCGGTGCAGGTGGTGGCCGAGCAGTTGACGGCAGTGGCGTTGTGCCCGGGTCCGAACGTGATCGCCGTGGCGTCGGACAGCGCCGTACCGGTGATGGTGACGGGCGTGCCGCCGGCGGGCGGGCCCGTGTCGGGGCTGACCCCGGTCACGACAGGCGGGGGAACGGGCACGACCGTCGTACCGATCGCCACGCCGATCGGGTTGTGGCCGACGCCGGTGGTGGTGGCCACCGTCGCGGTCGCGGCGTCGATGACCGACACCGTGTGGGAGCCGAGGTTGGCGACATACACGTGGGTGCTGTCGGGGGTGACCGCCAGCGACTGCGGACCGGTGCCGACGGGGATGTCACCGGTGAAGGTGTTGGTCGCGGTGTCGAGAACCGACACGGTGTCGGAGTTGGCGTTGGCGACGTAGGCGTGCGCGCCGTTCGGTGCGATCGCCACCGCGAAAGGCACGGCAGCGGTGGGCAGGGTGCTGATGACGGTGTTGGTCGCCGTGTCGATCACTGCCAGGGCGCTGCCACCGAGGCTCGCGACATAGGCGCGGGCGCCGTTCGGGGTGATCGCCACGGAGATCGGGAAGGCGCCGGCCGCGATGGACGTGGTGACGGTGTTGCTCGCGGTGTCGATGACCGACACGCTGCCGCCCGCGCCGCTGTTGGTGACGTAGGCGTGGGCACCGTCCGGGGTGATCGCCACCGCGTCCGGGCCCGCGCCGACGGCGATGGTGGCGGAGACGGTGTTGGTGGCGGTGTCGATGACGGACACCGAGTTGGAACTCAGGTTGACGGCGTAGACGTGGCCACCGTCGGGTGCGACCGCCACGGCGGTCGGGCTGGAGCCCACGGAGGTGGTGGCGACGACGGAGTCGGTCGCGGTGTCGATCACCGACACGTTGTTGGAACCGACGTTAGGTATGTAGACATGCGCACCGTCCGGTGCTGCCGCGACACCCTGGGGGCCGAAACCGACGGGAATGGTGGCGATGACGGTGTTGGTCGCGGTGTCGACCGCCGACACCGTGTTGTCACTGGCGTTGGCGACGTAGGCGGTCGTGGCACCCAGCGGGACCGCGTGGGCCGGGGCGGCCAGTGCCGTGAGGCCGGACAGGCCCAGGGCGGCCGAAGCGGCCAGCGCGGTTAACCTGCGACGCCCTCCTGGCTGCGCAGTTCTGGCGCGGGCAAACGTGTTCATGCGGATCTCCCCCCTCACTCCGCCCCGTGGCAGCGGGCACCGGAGGGGCCCTGGCTTCCACCGCGGTGCGGTACCGACAACGGGCGAGGCCGCTGGAGGCGGTCCGTCGCCAGGGCGTGCTCCGCGCCCGGGGCGCGGAGCACGCCGCCAGGGCACAGGGCCGGGCCCTGGCGGGGTGCGACTCGGCCGATCACCAAGGGAGACCGCCTGTGCACCCCGCGTTGTCACCAGACAGGATCATGCCAAAGCACAGGCGCCACAAGGGCCCTGACCCTGGCTCAGCCTGGCGAATTGCGACCGCTGCCACCCGGTGGGCGGGCCCGGGGCCGGGGCCGTGACACCGGCCCGGCCCCCTTCCGTCATCGGGTGCCGGAGGCGCAGTCGTCCACGACCAGGTCGGCGGGTTCCTCCGGCAAGGAGTTCTGGAGGTGCTCCGCCGAGCCCTGCCAGAGGCTCCGCGCGGGGTCCAGCGAACGGAAGCCGAGCGCTTCCAGCACCTCTTCGCCGGTCTGCGGATCGGCCCTGACCAGGACGGTGTCGACGTTCCCGGCCCCCGCGATCCGGGCGACGTTCCGGAGTAGCGCCCGCACGGCCGAGGCCGACCGGTCGCCGTCGCCGTCCCAGACCATGCCGGTCACCGACATGACCTCCGGCGGCCTGCCCGATCCTCCGCCCGACGTCTCGAGCAGCGCCTGGACGGGGTGGTCCCCGGGCAGCCCGCTGGAATCGACGGTGCCCCGCCCGTAGCGCAACTGCCCACGCCCAGAGCCTCGGTGGCCAAGCCCGGTCCCCGCGTCCGTGGTGATCCAGTCGAGAACCTGCAGGCGTCCGCGCAGCAGCGCGCGGTTCTCGACGAGGGGAATCCGCGGGGTCGCCTGAGAGGGCGCGGACGAGGGTGCCTGCGAGGGCGCGGCCGGAGCATTCGGGGCACTCCGTTGCCTCGACGGCGCGGGGCCGAAGGCGGCCGGGGGGAGGGTTGAACGGGGTGAGCCGGTGGGCGCGGACGTACTGTTCCTGGGCGCCAGCTCCCGGAGGGGGATGTCCTCGCTGTCGTCCGGAGAACTCACCGGCCCGTGCAGGGCCCGGGCGTCCTCCGGCCGCACACCTCGCTGACGGGCGACGGGCGGCGCGACGACCGGCGGTGTGACGTCAGAGGGAGTGACGTCCGAGGTTGTGACGACCGGCGCTTCCGGCACGATGAGCGGCACGACGGGCGCCGGTGTGACGACCGGCTCGGAGTCGTCCTCCGCCGGCACGGGAACGAGCGGCCCAGGCACCACTGGTGCCGCGACAACCGATGCCGGGACCACCGGTTCGGAGACCACAGGTTCGGTCACCGCCGGCTCCGGTACCGCCGGCTCGACGACCACCTCCGGTACCGCAGGCAGCAGGCCCAGTGCGCGGGCGCCCCGTTCGTCGGTGCGGAAGAAGACTCCGCCGGGAACGTTGACATCTCGCTGGCCGCCGCGGCCCCACCAGTTGCCCAGGCCGGTGAGGGAGATCGAGGTGTCCGCCTGGATCAGGTAAGTGAGGCCGTCGCTGCTGCTGCTCCCCTTCTTCTTGGCCGACGCCTCGGACGCGCCCTCCCTCGTGAAGTCGGTCTTGTACGGCGGAAGTCCCACCGACGGCGTCCACGTGTCCGCGCCGCCGGGCCCGTTGCCGCCCTCGCTGATGGTGGCGACCTGGAACGTGGCGGTGCCCTGCAGGGCGACGTTGGCACCCTGGGACCCGGTGATCCTGGCCTTGTCCCCGCCGGTGGCCTCGGTCTTGGCGGCCAGCGTCAGCGTCGCACTGGAGGACACCACGCGCGGGTTGCGCAGCCGGGTCCGCACCTGGATCTCGCGCAGCAGACTGATCACCCCGGGCTCGCCGGCCAGGCCGCCGATCCGGTACACGGCTTGTGGCGCACGCTGCAACTGTGCCGCCAGAGCGGCGGCGTTCAGCTGGCTGCGCAGCACATGGTCGGTCCACGGTGCCGTGAGCGTGTCCGGCAGCAGACCTCGTACCGCATCCCACACCTCGCGCGACAGGCGGTAGGTGAGGACCCGGCTGTTCTCGGGCAGGACGAAGTCGGCCGGCGGCGCCGTCAGGGTCGCCGGGACGGAACCCGTGTACGCGGTGGAGTCGTCGGCGGGCGTCGTGGAGCGCACCCCGTCCTCGACGGTGAGCGGGGGCGCATGGTGCCAGTCGCCCCAGCGACCCACCAGTTGCGAGATCCCCAGGGTGGCGACCTGGGGAAGCCTGCCGTGCCCCTGGACCCGGCGCACACTGACGTTCCAGGTGACATGGTGCACCCATGACGCCGTGCCGGCGGTTCCCGGCTTGCTGGTGACACCGGTCTTTCCGGCCGTGCTCCCGGTCGCCGTCAGCCCCTGGTCGCGGACGTACTTCGCGTCGACCCCGCTGCCGCCGGCGCGGGCGAAGTCCTTGGTCTGGAGGGCGTTGGAGAAGGTGAGACCGGCCGAGGCCTCCAGGCCCCGGGAGCTCTCCGCGATGTCCTCCTGGCCGGTGCTGGCGTTGGAGGTGGTCTCGGTCGAGGTCGTGCCTTCCGCCAACTGAGCGGGCTCGAACCGGGGGTCGGACAGCTCCGCCCTCACCAGAACCTGCAGTTGGTAGCGGCCGAACGGACCGTCGTCGTTCTCGTGCGCCGAGAGGCCGCCGCCGGTCAGCACGTCGAACAGGCCGCCCAGCCCCTCGGGGGAGGCGAGCAGCAGCATCTGCTGTTCCAGCCGGGCACGGGTGCGGGCTGCCGCGGCAGCCGTCAGCCAGGTGCTCGGGAGCTGGTCGAGGGACTCCCGCAACTGGCCCACCACCGGCCGGAGATCGACGGGGCCGAGGCCCGAGTCTGCCAGCGAGTACCCGCGTGGCACGGCCGCGGGGGTTGCGGCAGTCGTCGCAGTCGCCGTTGGGAGCGCCCGGTAGTAGGCGGGCAGATCGAGCTGGACGGGCGGCGTGACCGGTGCGGTGGACGGGCCGGCAGCCGCCGCGACGATGTCGGTCGGCGCCGCCACCGGAGTGCCGATCGCAGTGCCCACCGGAGTGCCGACCGGGTTCAGGCCGAAGTACCGTGCCGCGTCCTGCTCGCGGATCCACACCTGGACTCCGCCCGGCACATGCAGTTGCTTGCGGGCGACCGGTCCCGCCAAGGTGCCGAGCACGTCCGTGACCACGTTCCGCGACGTGCTGTTCCCACTGATGAGGTAGGTCACGTCGAGACTCACCAGCAGCCCGGGACCGGTGTAGGTCACCGAGCTCTCCTGGCCGGCACCGGAATCCAGCGCCTTGGTGAGAGAGGACTTCGCCGTGTAGGGCTTGACGCCCAGACCCGGAGTGACCGTCCACCGCTGCGCGGCGATCGAGAAGCCGAAGGCGATTCCGAGTTCCCGCGAGGAACCGGACTTCGCGGCCGTCCTGACCGCGTTGCCGCCGGTGGTGGTGTTCTTCAACTCGACCTGGCCACGGCCCACGATGCGCGGGTTGCTCAGCGCACCGGAGAGCCGCGCCTGGTCCATCCCGTCGCCCATCCGCCCGTAGCGGAAGACTGGCCCGGTCCCGTAGCCGTCCTGCAGGATCCGTTGGAAGTTGGCTCGTACCGTGTCCTCGTTGAACGCCGCCTCCACCTGCTGCGACGCGATCGTGGCGTATCCGCCCGCCGCCGGTGGGCCGAGCGGCAGCGCTGCCGCCACCTGGGCGAGGTAGGCCATCGCACGGTCGTACGACCGGCCCGCCCGGGTCGTCCGGGGCACCGGCTGCTCATGCGTGGCGCTGGCCAGCAGGACCTGCCGGACGCCCTCCGGCAGCGGATCCACCCCGTTCACCCGCACCACGGAATGCACGTCGGGCAGTCGCACTGTCGGTGCGCCGCGGGGCACCGACGGCTGCTCGTGCGCGACAGTGCTCAACGCGCCGGCGTCCCGCCTGAGGTCCGGCACGGCGCCCGGCTGGGGGTGCTCACCGATGGGAGCCAGGTCGAGGGGGACCAGCACCTGCACCTGGGCGGGCACCGGTGTCAGCTCCTCGGAGGCACCGGACTCGTGGCGGATCGTGATCTCGTACGCGATCGGGAGCAGGAAGACGGCGGCTTCCTTGGGTCCCACCGCCTGCTGGGTGCGCCCGACGCTCGTCGTGGCGGTGGTCGTCTTCTCCCACTCGTAAGCGGCCTTGCCCGCCACCTTGGGAACCAGCGCGCGCAGCGGTATGTCGGTCCCCAGGCCGAAGGTGACGGAGAGATCCGCACCGCCCTCCAGCGACCGCGTCTGCGCCTGCTTCCCCTCCAGTTTTCCGCTGCTCTTCGCGCTGCTGGTCACCTCCAGGCTGTCGCTGGTCCCCCGGAAGACTGCCGGACCGGCCGGGCGGGGCCGGATCATGACCTGGACGTATTCCGGATGGGCGTACGCGGTGCGCCGGGTGTGAGCCTTCAGCAGCAGGGAGTCGCCGCTCCAGAACACGCCCTGAAGGCCTGACTGCGACACGGCCGTCGTCAGGTTCCGGAGTGCGTTGGCGTTCTCCTTGAACTGCTTCAGGCCGACCGGTTCCCCGGTTCCGGTGCCGGCAGGGTTTCCGGCGCCCTTGACCTTGAGCCGCTGGGCAATCAGGTCCAGAACGTCCCGGGAGCCGCCCGCCCACAGCACGGTGCCGGCCTGGAGGCCGTCGTCGGTCAGGTGCCGGGCCGGCCCCTGACCCTGGTACTCGTCGGAGGGGTGGACGCCCAGCGGGGAGCCCGGGTCCGGAACCCGCACCCGGACGCCGTGGTCGAGGGGCACCGAAGTGGTGCGCTCGTTCCGGCCCTCGACCATCACGGCGATGTCGTAGGTGATGCGGGCGCTGTACAGGCGGGTGGGACCCGAGTATCCGAGCCCCTGTTCCGCGTTCGCGCCGGTGGTGGTCGTCGAGGTGTGCGTGTCCTTCGCGCCGGCCCCCACGTTCACGCTGGCGCCCACGCCGGTGTAGCTGCCGTTCCCCTTCATCCCCTCGACCTGCCGGACCAACCACCCGACGGTGGTCCCGAGGGTGAAGGAGAGGGAGTGGGAGGCACCGGTGGCGGTCTTGTTCTCGGTGCCGAGATTGGTCCCGTTGTCCATGGACACGTCGTCGGCGCGGCCCAGCAGCTGAGGAGCGTCCAGCCTGGCCCGCACCCGCACCACGGCCCGGCTCGCCCCCAAGAGACCTGCGGCTTCCAAGGTCGGCGAGACCAGCACGTCGTTGACCAGCTGCTCGAAGGACGCCTCCATGTTGGGCCGGCCGAGGAAGTCCCGAAGGGCCTCGTAGGCTCCGCCGCCGACCACCCGGAACTCCGGCGGCAGCAGGGCGAGCACGTCGCGCAGCAGGCGTCCGTCGCCGGTGCTGACGTACTCGGGTACGTGCAGCGGCGGCAGCCGCATCGCCTCGGGCGCTCCCGCCGCAGCCGCGGCTCCGGTGGCAGGGACGGACAACGCCTGCGCCTGGAGCGCGGCCCTGACCACGTGGTCGGGGACCTTCAGGACGAGGCCGCCCGGCGTACCGGTCAAGGTGACGGGGGTCCCGGCGTCACTCGCCCGGCGCACGGTGACGCGCCACGTCGAGTCGAAGGCGACCGGGTGCCAGTACCCGGTGCTGTTGCTGGCGCGTGACTGCTGCACCGCGCGGTTCGCCGTGGACTCACGGGCAGCGGTGCTGATCAGCCCCTTGACGTTGACGGTGGGGCTGATGGTCCGCAGCGCCGCGTCGGTGCCCTGGCCGAAGGTGAGCGGCACTTGCGCGATCGTCAGTTCCGGGCGTTCGTTGGCCTTGTCGCTCTGATCGACCGCGCCGGTCTTGCTGTCCCCATGGCTCCGGCTGACTTTGCCCTCCTCGGCGCCGTCCCCACCTGTACCGTTGGCCGGCTCGACCTTGACCACGACCTCGCGCGCGTCCGGCCCGGTGCCCACGGTGACGGCCCATCCGTCCCCGCGCACGGCCTCGAAGACTTCCTTGAACCCCTCCGAGGAGAGGGCGAGGTGGAAGAGGCTGTCGGCGTCGGAGAGGTGAGCGAGGGAGTCGGGCAGCTGTCCCCTGATCGACGCCAGAACCGCGTCCAGATCCGCCTGCGCGACGTCCTTCAACTCGGTCAGTCCGAACTGGGCCAGTCCGGCCGGCAGCGGGCCGGCCGGCAGGACCGGAGCCGGCGGCGCCTCGACGATGGCGCTGTCGTCCGGCACGACCTCCTCGGACGCGGGGAGGGTGCCGGAAGCAGGCCCGTCCGCAAGGTGCGTCGGAGTGGTTGTACCGGCTGCCCTGCCCTTGCCCTTCGCTGCCCAGGGGATCCTGGGTGGTTCGACATTCTCGTCGGACGTTTCGGGTTCATCGACGTGGACCGGTGGATGGGCCTCCGCCTGAGCAGACGAACCGCCCACCTCGGCGGCGGTCCCCGTCCGGGCGGCAAGTCGCCTCTCGGCGGCGGCAACCGCCCGCTCACCTGGTGACGCGACATCGCTGGGCGGGTCCCCGCCCAGCGTCCTGCCCTCACCCGGGAACCGCACAGCGGAGTACGCGTCCGGGGTCCGGAAGAGGGACCGGTACTGATCAAGAGACAGCTCCCGTACCACCGGGCCGGACCGTGACACGTCCTCGATCCGCTGGAGGTGCCGGGTCAGGACCGCGAAGTCGGCGGCGTTCGAGGCCTGGCCCATGACGCCGTTCTCGCCGGCGAACGGATCCGTTCGCCGCAGAGCCACCAGCGCTTCCGCGTATTCGTCCGGCAGACCGAGGAAGTGCATCAGTTCGTGCAGCAGCACTCCGGGCGTACTCTCCGCGAACCACTGCAACTGATTGCTCTGCCCGGCACCGGGACGCACCTCGATCGTCTGATGGGCTTCCCCCGCCTCGGCGGTCAGCTCCAGGTTGAGATGCACCTGGTCGCCACCGCGCAGCCGGAACCTGCTGTTGAAGTACTGGCCGACGGCGTCAAGCGCCGTGTCCCACAGGCGGTTGACCGCCTCGGCGTCCAGGGCGCTGTCCGCCTCCGGCCGAAGGTGCAGGCGCAGCGTGAATTCGCGGACCCACTGCCCGGGCCGCGCTTCGAAGCGCCGCACGTCATGGACGATCCTGGTCTCGTACCCCTCCAACTCCGGACGGTAGTTGCCGTAGGGGCCACGCGGCGGGGCGGCGGAAGGCTCCTGCGGACGGGAGGAGGGGCCGGTCAGCGGATCGAATCGCTCGGTATCCACCCGCGCGACCGGCGCGAACGTGCGTATGCGCGCCCACTCGTCGGGGCTCATCAGCGGCGGCCGGGCCTGTGGAACGGTCACCTCGGCGGGAACGGCGCCGTGGGCGGCCGAAGCCGAGGTCGGCATCGCCGGGGCCGATCGGGGCGCGGGGCTGGGGGCGGGTCGGCGCGGCGCCGGCGCCTGGGGGCGTGCTTGAGGAGCGGGGGTCGCGGTCGGCACCACGGGAATGGCTGCCATGTAGTGATCCGCCGGGGTGGTCACCCGCACCAGCGTCAGGGGAGGGCGGTCATCCGGACTGCTGCCGCTGAAAGCCTGAATCGCGCCATCGGCTTCTACGATGTCAATTTCCCGCCCGAGGACGTTCGCCGCGACAAGCGGCATGAAGTCCCCGGCGAGGCTAGCGTAGCTCCCCATGGTTTCCATCGACCGCTGTACCACCTCGAGATCGCCAACGGCGAGGAACTCTCGATAGAGGTACTGATGGCTCACCACATGACGGGCGAACAGGGTACGCAGGGAACGAACCGTCACTTCCCCGCGGGAGTCGAGTGCTCCTGGCACGTCCGCCAGACTCGGCCCGGCCAGTCGGATGAGCGCGTGGAAGAAGCAGTCCCCGTCAGCAGGGAGGTTCTCGACGGTGAAGTTGCCGTCCAGAGAACTCACCTGCTGATCGCTGAGGAAAACCTCGGCCCTGGGCGGCGCATTCTCCACTCTGCGCGCCTTCGTGGGCGGTGAGGTGACGGGGAGATCATGGGTTCGGGAAGCTACGGCCTGTGCCCGCTTGTGGATCTCCTGATAGCGCCTCTGGAAAGTCTTGTGGCTGATGAAGCGGAGATGGTTTGCGATACTGGCAAGGGTGTAGTGGCCGAGCAACTCCGTCAATAGCTCATCCAGGGAAGCCAGTTCTCGATCGTTGAGTTTATTCAGTTCGCTCTGAGCGGCCTCGGTCCTCCGCAGGAAGTCTGCCATTCCTCCAGCGTCAAGCCTGGCTCGGTCGTTTGTGCGACGCTCGTCCTCCCCGAGGATGGAATGGCCCAACGTGCGAGTCTTCTCCGTCCCTTCCTTCGGGTACAGCAGAGTGCTCACCCGAGCACCGCTGATTCCGAGAGCCCTTCCGATGAGTTCCTGTGAGGTCCCGCCTGCTATCAGCCCCCGGATGACATTCCATGCATCATCGCCAATATCCCCGAGCCTCTCGTTGGCATTGTTCAAGTGCCTCTCGAATTGGCTTCTCGCGGCCTCCGGCATGGCAGCGCGGATTTTTTCCCTGATGGCTTCGAGCAGAAGCTTCTTGTCCACGCGGAGCGGTTGCGGTGGAGGCGTCTGGTTGCGGGGCCGCTTTCGGGTATTCGTGGAAGGGACCCCGCCCTGCGAGGGCGGGCCGCCTAGGCGAGAATCCGGCGGGCCTTCGTTCTGCTCCTCGGATTCGTCTTCGGAGGCCGTCTCCCAAGCGCCGGTGCCCGATTTGTAGAAAAACGTCCCGGTGTCGGTGTTCTTCGTATGGGGGACAGTCACCTGTCCGTCGCGCCCGAAGTCCACCCCGTCCTGCGGTATCGGCTGGTTCGAAAATCCTGTTGTGTACATCGTGCTGCTCTTGAGTTTGATTTCCAGCGCGTCCCTGATCCAGTTGGGTTCGGTGTCCGCGACGTATCCGTCTCCCCCGTTCGTGACAGTAGGTGGACGGAGCATATGGCTGCCGTACTTCACCACGCTTTCTGCGGATTCTTTGAAGTACCGTCCGAGGTTTTCGTTGAACCGCAGACTGAACCCGGCCTCCTGGTAATGCTTGAGGGCCGCCCAGCAGGGCGCACAAGGGCGTTTGCGGCCGCGTACCACGATGTCCCCGGTGATGTATTCCTGATGATTCTCGGAGGTGATGCCCGCGCTGTGCAAGGCGGCCAGCAGCTTCTGCTCGGCGTGCATGCTGGCTTGTCTCCCGGCGACGCCAGGGTGCCGGATCAGGATCACCGTGTTCTCGTACCGGTCGTGAGTGAGCAGCTCGAACAGACGGGCTCCGCGTGCCGTATCACCGGCCGCAGCGTCCGCGACCACGACGGCCTGAGCGCCGCCTTCCCGTGCCGCCAGCAGCACGTTTCCCGCTGAGCTGCTCGGTATGCCGCGGAGTGCATCGTCGGTGATCATGCGTCCGGCCCGCTCGGCACGCCCTCGTGCCTCGGCAAGGCTCTTCCCGTACCTGCGCTCCGACGGAGGCGGTTCGGACTCCAACAGATCGCAGAGTGTTCCACCCTTCTTCAGGTAGTTCTCCACCAGGTCAATGGAGCTGTTGTAGTTGGTGGCGAAGACGAGGCGGCCGTTGATGAGCATGCCCTGGACTTCGACCTCCCTCGGCTGTGTTCGGGAGGCAGACATCTCGACGTCCTCGTTCGGGGCTTGCGCGGCGCTGCTGGAAGATCCTGCGGCCCCCGAACTGTCCACGCTCGGCTGTCCCCCTTCCTGGAGGTAGCCGATGCCGGTGAAGAGTCGGATCGAGATGTGCCGCAGCGTCTGTGCGTCGCGTTCCGTGCGGAAACTGCGCGGGAGCCTGAGCTCCATCGTCGCGGTCGCCCGGCCCATCTGGCTCTGCGTCGGCCGGTAGGTGAGACTCCGGACCAGCGCGTCGATATCGCCGAGAGGGGTCCCATCGGACTCGACCTGGTCCTGCGGGTGTTCAGCCTGCGAGGCCGCGGGCGGAGCGGACGTGGGAAGGGTCCCGTCCCCCATCTCCTCGTCGTCGGTCACCGCGCCGTCCGTCGCCTCGTCATCCGTCGCCTCGCCCATGACGACGTCCTGCCCTGACGGTCCCTGCCCCGCTGGTTGCTGCCGGGACGCGCCGAGCGAGCGGATCACCGATCCCTCGACGTCCCCCACGGAGGTGGCGACATGCGCGGGAAACCCGCCGGACGTCGGGGAGAACCGCAGGACCTCGGGATGCTCTGGCAGGTGCGCCAGGTGACCGGTCTGCCCGTCCAGGAAGACGACCGTTTCGTTCTCCTCGTGCACGACGTTCACCACGTGGGCGATCGGATCACTGCGGGTACCGATGACCAACAGCCCGCGCGCACCGAGGCCGGCCCGGATCACCAGGTCCACGACCTCACCGTACGAACCCACCGGCACCGGGGGTACACCGGTGTAGTTGACGAGGTGCTCGACCGGGCTCAGCCCGGTCGGCGGGGCCTGCCAGCCCTCACCCTCCGCCAACGAGATGTCCGTCGAGATAGCCGACAGCACACAGTTGGTGCCCGCTTCGGGAAGGTCGTCGCGCGCGGGGTTGACCTGGGTCAGCCACGGATACCGCGCTGCCGTCCACTGCCGGCCGAACCCGCCGCCCGAACCCGCGAACACCACACGCTGGTCACCGAGCTCAGCGACACCGGCCGACGGAACGTGCTCAAACGGATCGAGGCCGGCCGTGCCCGGTCGGGTGGTCGGCCGGGTGGCGAGCGCGGCCTGCTCCCGCTCCCGTCGGGCGTTCGTCTCGGCAGCCTGCCGCTGCGCCTGCTGCGACACCTGCGACCGGACATCGAGTCGGGCCTTGTCCATGGCGTCGGCCCATGCCTTGCCCTCCGACTCCCTCCCGGCCGCCGGTCGCCCTTCACCGGGGGCGGGTGACGGGGTCCGCGCGGCCGGCTCGAACGCTTCCTGTTCCGTCACCACCGACGTCGACGTCTTCCCGAGCCCCGACTTCGGCGGCTTGGCCTCCTTCTTCGGCTGGCCCTTCTTCTTCGACTTGGTCGCAACGACGGCGGAGGCCCGCACCTTCGCCGGCGGGTAGGAGCCCTGCTCCGTTGCCGACGTTCCTCCCGGGACGAACTTGACCCAGCGGCCCGGTGTGCCGTCCTCGTTGCGGAGGATGCCCAGGGGCACGTCCGGCCGGTGGTGGAAGATGTAGATGGATGTCGTGGAGGCCCACACCACGTGGTTGGTGCTGTCGGCCACCTGCTGCGCGACCACGACGCCGTTGGCCCCCTTGGCGCCGGCCTGGCAGGCGCACAGGAGGATCTGGCCCTCCGGTGGCATGCGCCGCAGACTCGGCCTGCGGCTCAGTGCCGTTCCGAGGGAAGTGCCGGGAAGGTGGAGATGCTGCTGCTTCTCGCCCTCCTTCACCGGGGCCCGGGTCGGCATCCATGCGGCCAGATGCGTGGCGTGGGTGAAGACCGTGTAGATGGGCTTCGTCACGTCCCACGGCACCAGCGCGATCGAATCGACCGGAGGCGTCATATCGGTCGCGGTATCGGAGTTCTCGGTCTTCTCGTAGTCGAGGGGAAGGTACTGGAAATGCGGGCTGGTCGCGTCGAACCCGGCGCGGGTGCGCTCGAAATCGCGCGTGCGGGAATCCGAGTAGAACGCTCGGCCACCCGACTGCTGGTTCCACGGGAGCAAGGTGGCCTGACTGTCGAGCAGGTGGTCGTACTCGTCCCCCCTGCGCCCGGTGTCGAACTTCCGGCCCTCCTCGGTCTCGTTGACCACCATGGTGCTGACTTTCGGCAGGCCGATGCCGTCAGCCGCCGGCGCATCACCGGGCTCCTGCGGAACCTCACGGATCCAGAAGCCGAGTTCCCAGTCCTCCTTCTTCTCCGCATCGACCCGGATGCGTTCCTTCACCACGGAAGACGTCACGGTATGGGTCCACACGGTCCGTCCGGTGGCCTGGGCGATCGAGCGCGGGAATTCCAGGGTTTCGGCCAGATCGCCGGAACCGATCAGGAGAAGCTGGTGGTCGTCGGGCAGTTCGGCCACGCGCGGATCAGCCAGCACCGCCTCGGCCACTTCGTCCGCGTCGAAGTCTTCGTAGGCCGTTCTGGGAAGGACCACCAGGAACAGCGGAGCCGGGGAGATCTCACTCAGCTCGCGAGTCTTCCGCTTGAGCTCGATCGGCGCGGGTTTCACCGTCTTGCCGGACTTGGCGGCCTTACCGCTCTTCGGCGGCTCCGCCGGCTTCTCGCGCGGCTTGGACCACTCGTACGTCGTCGGGTCGTTGACCGTCGTGGCCGCCGGGGACCTGCCCTTGGCCTTGCCGAAGATGATCCCGACCGGGCTTATTCCGTCCGCGCCGGTCACCGGTCCAAGGATGTGTCGCTGCCCGGGCTCCGCTGTCGGGACGGGTGCGGGAGCGGGGACGGGCGCCTCCACGGCGGCGGATTCCGGGATGGCGGGGAGGGCTTCCGGCGGGACGACAGCGGCGTCCGGCGAGACGACAGGGGTGTCCGGCGTAGTGGCAGGGGTGTCCGGCGTGGTGGTGACCGGGGTGCCCGGCGTGGTGGCAGGTGCCGGCTGGACAGCAGGGCGCCGGTGCGGGGCCAGCAGCTCCGACAGCTTCTCCCATGCGACGGGCCCGTCGACCGCCGCCACCGCGTCGACGACCGCACGGATCTCCGGAGGCGTGGCGTGCTGGTGAGCGGGCAGGGCGAGCAGTTCATGCGTCAGAGCCGCCAGCCAGCCGCCTGAGAGGCGGGCCCTCATCGCGGGATACCTAGTGCGTGCGAGGGCTTCCAGTTTCTGGAGCGCGGGCACCTTGCGAGCGAGGTTGCCCTCATCCGGGTAGAGGTCATCGTGCAGCTTCAGGAGAGCTCCGGCATCGAGGAGTTCCTTGCGCGACGGCACCGCTTCCCTCGACGTCGTCATGTCCGCCGTCGACGTCGTGTCCTTCGCCAACGTCGCGGCGGTCGACCGCAGTTCCTGCTCGGTGACCCTGCCACCCACGCCCCCCGCTGCGACCGTGCCGTGGTCAGCCACCGCTGGTGGCACGGCCGGTGCGGTCGGCTCGACGGGCTCGGAGGTCACCGGCGGTTGCGCGGCCGGCTTCTCGTCACCCGCCATCATGCGCGTCACATGGGTGGAACTCCGGGTGACGGGTGCGGTGCCGTTGCCGCTCGGAGCGTCCTGGTGGGGACCCGGTCGTGTGTCGGGCGCCGGCGGGTCGAGCGTGGGACGCGCCGACGGGCCCGGGCCGCCGGAGGGCGCGGGGCGTGCCGGTGCGGAGGGTTCGTGTCCGGGGAAGGTCGGCATGTGCCCTCTGCGGTCCAACGAACCGACGTTGATACCGAGATCACTCGCGAGCTCGCGCCATGCCGTGCTCTCCGCTTCGCGTCGCAGGGGCACGAAGTGCCGATCGATGGAGTCGAAGTCCGAAGGCCCCCGGTAGTCGCGGGCAGCCGAGTCCAGCAGGGCGTTGACCCGCTGATCGACACGCGCGCGGGCCTCGGCCAGCGAGATGTCGCCGAGTCTCCCGGAATCACCACCCGACTTGTCCCGTCCGTCGGCCACCAGCTTCTGCCACGCGGCTTCGTCCTGAACCAGCTTCTCCCGCTGCCGCTGTTCCGCCCGGACGTTCTCCTCGGCGACCCGCTGCCTGCGGTCCTCCGACAACTGCCACCGGGCGTCTTCGTTCGCCTTGGCCTGGGCAGCCGCGTCGAGCTTCTGCTGCGCCCGGGCCTTGCCCTCCGGACTCTCCGCGTACGCCTTGGCCTGCGCCTCCGCCTCGCGTTTCTCCTGCGCCCGGGCTTTGGCCTCCGGACTGTCCGCGTATGCCCTGGCCCGCGCCTCAGCGGCGGCGCCCGCCTTGCGGGGATCCATCGGGCCGTGTTCCTCCCCGAGCGTCCGGCCTTCGTTGGGGAAGAGGTCGTCGGTGGAACGCGTGTTCTCGGTCAGGGAGGGCTCGTGCTGCGTCGTACGCGATGGGTTCGACTCCGACACCCGGCCGGACGGCACTGTCTCCGTGTTGCTTCCCGAGGATTTCCCGCGCGTTGCGACACCGGCCCCTTCGCCTCCTCCGCCGCGGCCTTCGCCTCCTCCACCGCCTCCTCCACTGCCGCCTTCGTCTCCGCCACCGTGGCCGGTCGACCCGCCGGGCGTCGCCGAAGCGTCCGGTTCGAAGTCGGCGAAGGTTCCCATCTGGCCCCCTCTCGGCGATTTTCTGGCACGGGAGACGGGTGCTGCTTCTGGAGCGATACCCTCGCTATCGGGCTTCGCCGTGGGAGTCGGCTCGGCCTGGCGGGCGGCTGCCGCGTTGAAGCGCTGCTGGGCTGCCCGGTTCGTGGGCGCAGTTCGTGCCGCGTTCGGGGCTGAGGCCGCCGTTTCGGCTGGTTTGCCTGCCTTGGAACCCGAGCCCAGGGTGTGGCCCTTACCGGAGAAGGGTTCGGTTGCCGGGGCTTTGGGGGCCTTGTCGAGGTCGGCGATCGTCATGCTTTCGCCGGCTCTGGGTGACGGTTTGACGGCTGTCAGTCCGGGCTCGGGTATCGGCGCTGGTGTGGGTTCGGCCTGGCGGGCCGCTGCCGCGTTGTAGCGTTTCTGGGCCCGTGGGTTCTGGGGTGCTGTTCGTGTGGCGTTCGGGTCTGCCGATTCGTTGGGTCTGGGTGCCTTGGGGCCTGAGCCCAGGGTGTGGCCCTTACCGGAGAAGGGTTCGGTTGCCGGGGCTTTGGGGGCCTTGTCGAGGTCGGCGATCGTCATCATCTCGCCGGCCTTGGGCGAGGGTTTGACGGCGGTCAGTCCGGGCTCCGGCGTCGGCTCCGGTGTGGGTTCGGCCCGGCGGGCGGCTGCCGCGTCGTAGCGCTGCTGGGCTTCCGACGTTCGCGGTGCGGTCCGTGCGGCGTTGCTGGCTTCCTCCGTCAGCGGTCCGATCGGAGGCTTCGATGAGCTCGCCGTCGATGGGCCGGCCTTCGCTCCCGCACCCGGCCCTGAGCCCAGGGTGTGGCCCTCACCGGAGAAGGGTTCGGTCGCCGGGGCTTTGGGAGTCCTGCCGAGGTCGGCGATCGTCATCATCTCGCCGGCCTTGGGCGAGGGTTTGACGGCGGTCAGCCCGGGCTCCGGTGCGGGTTCGGCCCGGCGGGCTCCCGCCGCGTCGTAGCGCTGCCGGGCTTCGGGCGTTCGCGGTGCGGTCCGTGCGTCGTTGGTGGCCTTTTCCGTGAGCGGTCCGATGGGCTCTTCCGGTGTGGCGGCCTTCGCAGTCGCGCCGGAGCCCAGGGTGTCGCCCTTGCCCGGGAAGGGTTCTGTCGCGGCTCTGGGAGTTCTGCCGAGGTCGGCGACCGTCATCACTTCACCGGCCTTCGGCGACGGCTTGACGACGGCCGGTCCGGGCTTGGCCGGGGGTGTCGGCGCTGGTGCGGGTTCGGCATGGCGGGCGGCTGCCGCGTCGACGCGCTGCTGGGCTTCCGGCGTTCTCGGTGCGGTTCGCTCGAGGCGGGCCTTCTCGTTGGCGGCCCTCTCGGTGAGCGGTCCGATCGGCTCCTCCGCCTTGACGGTCTTCGTACCCGCGCCGGAGCCCAGGGTGTCGCCCTTGCCCGGGAAGGGTTCCTTCGCGGCCTTGGGGGGTTTGTCGAAGTCGGCGATCGTCATCGTCTCGCCGGCCCTGGGCGACGGCTTCACCGCTTTCAGCCCCGGCCGTCCGGCGGATGCGTTCTCACCGGCCTTGCCGTCGCCGCCCTTCGCCGGAGTGCCGCTGCCGTCGCGGGGTTCCTTGGCGGACACCGAGGTGTTCGCGGATTTCTCCGGCGCCGTGGTCTCCGGGCCGGTGGCCGTCTTCTGGGGGGTGTTGGTGGAATTCGTGCCGCCCGGGGCTTCGTTCGCCGATCGTGCGGTTCCGCGCCCCGCCTGCGGGAGCTCGGTGTTCCTACTGGCGATGCCCTGCTTGCCGGTGCCGGTGCCGGTGCCGTTCCCGGCACCGGGATCCGCCGCAGCGGTGGGCTTCGGGGAGGCGGGGTTGACCTGGGTGGGCGTTGACGTGCCATCACCCGTCGTGCCCTTCCCCATCTCCCGGGGCTGCTGCTCGAAGGAGGACTTGTAGTTCTGGGCGTTCGGGCTCTCGGACGCCCGGGTGCCGGGCGCCGGGCCGGTCGACGTGCCCGGCTCCGTCGGCGCCGGGACGTTGCGGCCCGGGGCAGGCGCTGAGGCGGCCGGGACCTCCGTCACGGAGCGGGAGGTGGACTCCGGAACGGTGGTCCGCTGAGGGGTGGGGGACTGCGTCTCGACGTGGCCCGCGGCGGGGTTCCCGCCGCGGGTGGGGGCCGGGGCCAGGCCGAGGTCGCCCGAGCCGGGGAGGTGCTGGTTCCCGTTGCCGGCCACGGAGTTCGCGCCCTTGCCCGGCGAGCCGACGATGTCCGGCCCGTGGCTGACCACGGGGTTGCCGATCGGGTCGTTGCCCGGTCGCGGCGCACCCGTCTCTCCCGGCGGCGTCGGCCTGCCGGTGGTGGGCGGCGGGCTGCCCCCGTCGTGGCCGAACACCGGAGTCTCCGGGCTGCCGGGATGAGTGCCGGGCGGGGACACGGGCGGGCGGCTGCCCGGGGTGAGACCCGGATCCACCGGCTTGGTCACGTTCGGCCGCAGTTCGCCGCCGATCGGAGGAACGATGCCCTCGGCCGGCGGCGCGTGCAGCGCCGGCGGTACGGGCGCCGGGCCCTCGTGGATCCCTCCGGGAAGGCTTCCGTGCTCCCCGGCCCCGGCGACGTTCGGCGTCGGCACATCGATCTTGGGAACGGGTGTGCCGCCGCCCTTGATGCCCCGGCCCGCACCCCCGTTGGGGAAGAGCTGATGCGCGCCGAGGATCGCGCCGAGGCCCCCGGCGATCCCCATGTTGATGCCCTCGCTCTTCCAGTCGATCTCGAAGGGCACGTCGTACACCAGGTCGGCGATCCACTGGGAGAGCAGGTCGATGCCCAGCTGGGTGGCGGCCGCGCCGACGACTCCGGCGAGGAAGCCGATCACCCTGACGACCGCCTGCATCGCCGTGCTGAGTGCCGCGATGATCGCGGTGAGGCTGTCCATGAGCCCCGAGATGAGCGGCGCGATCAACTTGGCCAGCAGACCGAGTCCGATCGGGAGCACGAGTCCGATGAAGCCGGCGATGAGTTCGGCGAGGTTCGCCGCCGCGATCGCCTCCGCCTCCTTGACCTGGATCGTGTGGATGGCCCGGCCGTAGTCGTTGATCGCGTCGCCGATGGTCCAGCACGTGGTCCACGCGGGAGTGAGGACGTGGGTGTGGACGGCCTCGAACGCCGTGACGGCGGCGAGACCGCCGTCCCCGGTCCATCCGGTGGCGTGCATCGCCGTCGACATGGTTCCGGCCTGCGCCTGCAGGTCGTTGCCCAGCTGGATCCAGGCGTTCCCCAGCTCGTAGATCCCGTTGACACTGAAGTCCGCGCTGTAGTCGCGCATCCCGCATCACCCTTTTTTGCCGTGAACCACCGCTGAACTGACTGAAATACCGCTGGACTGCCGGAACCGCCCGCACCGCCCGAACCCGGCGGGTGCCGTGAGGCCGGCCCTACCGTCCGTTCCCGGTCGCGCCGTCCGCGTCGTCCGCCGCGTCCTCGTCGGAGAGCGCGACCTGGAGCAGTGACACCGGGCTGCCCCGCCGGACCAGGACGCCGCGGCCCGGTGGCCGCTGGGCGGCGCGCTGGTCGCCGAGGAGCAGGCCCTCGCGGGAGTCGCCGGACAGGATGAGTCCTCCGGAGCCCAATTCCTTGATCCGCGACAGCAGGGGGTCGGCCATCAGCGGGCGGCCGACGCCCGCGACCCGGCGCGCCAGGACCACGTGCAGGCCGATTTCCCGGGCCTGGGTGACGTAGTCGGCGAGCCCGGCCACCGGGGACTGCCTGCCGGAGGCGACGAGGTCGTAGTCGTCGACCACCAGGTACAGCTCGGGCCCCTCCCACCAGTCGCGGGCCCGCAGGCGGGCGGCGGAGATGCCGGGCGGCGGCATCCGCTCGTCCAGCTTGGCCATGAGCTGCTGCGTGTAGGCCTCGGCGGCGTGGGCGTCGCCCGCGTAGGCGCCGACGTACTCCTCCGGGACGGCGTCCTGGAGGCCGCGCCGGTAGTCGATGACCATGAAGCGGGCTTCCCAGGCGGTACGGCGGGCGGCCGTGCCGCGCATCCAGGTGCGCAGGAAGGAGGACTTGCCGCTGGCGGCGTCCCCGAGCACCAGGAAGTGCGGATCGGCGGCGCCCATCGTGATGTTGACCGGTGCCAGGTCGAGCTCGCCGAGTCCGACGGGCACCCCGTCGCCCTCCGGATCCTGCCGGTCGACCGCGGAGAGCAGCACGCGTTCCGGCAGGATCCGCACCGGCGGGGCGACCGGGCCGGTCCAGGAGGCGGTGATCTTGGAGACCGCTTCCTCCTGGGCCTCGGCCAGGCCGTCGGCCCTCTCCTGACCGTCGAGCCGGGGGAGCACCGCCTGGTAGAGCACTCCCGGCGGTACGGCGCCCCGGCCGGGTACGCCGTGCGGGATCTGCCGGCTCACCGGGCGGCTGACCTCGGACTCGGTCGGGTCGTTCAGCCGTAGCTCCAGCCGTCCGCTGATGCTGTCCCGCAGGTTCATCCGGACGTCGGCCCAGCGGTTGGCGGTGAGGACCACGTGCACCCCGACGCCCAGCCCCCGTGAGGCGATCTCCACCACGGACGCCTCGGCGTCCTCCAACTCGGATTTGATCGCGCCCCAGTTGTCGAGCAGCAGGAACACGTCGGCGGCCCTGGTGCCGGTCGGCAGTCTGCCGGCCTTCCGCATCGCGCGGAACCCGGCCACCGAATCGACGCCCAGCTCACTGAAGAGCTGCTCGCGGGCCGCTATGAGGCGCCCGGTCTCGGCCAGCACCCGGCGCGCCCGCTGGACGTCCCGGCGCCCGGCGACCGCGCCCACGTGCGGGGCGCTCTCCAGCGGGTACAGACTGCCGCCCCCGAAGTCCAGGCAGTAGAACTGCGCCTCCTCGGGAGTGTGGGTGAGCATCGCGGACAGCAGCATCGTGCGCAGCATGGTGCTCTTGCCGGTCTGCGGCGCGCCCACCAGCGCGAGGTTGCCGTGGGCGCGGTCGAAGTCGAACTGGAGGGGCAACTGCTGCTGCTGAAGCGGCAGGTCGATGACGCCCACCGGGAAGGCGAGCCGCCCGGCACCGGACCACAGTCCGGCCTGGCGCCCCCGTCCCGACACCTCGGAGAGGGGCCCGAGCAGGCTGTCGAGCGGGATGGCCGGCGGCAGCGGGGGCAGCCAGACCTGGTGCACCGACTGGCCGAACCGGCAGACGTGCTCGACCGCCACCTGCATCTCCGTCGGTCCTGACGGCAGAACCGCCTGCTGCGGCACGACCGCTTCCTCGGGCTCCTCCTGCGGAGGGGTGCGCAGCTCGTACGGGACGACCGGCGGTGCGCTGCCCGGTCTGCCCTCGCCCTCGCCCGGCGCCTGGTAGGGGCCGGAGATGTGGGCGACGCGGAAGCGCTGGTACAGCGACTCGTCCACCTTGAGGTAGGCGGATCCGGGGATCGAGGGCAGCTGGTACGCGTCCGGGGTGCCGATGACGGCACGGCTCTCCGCGGCGCTGAAGGTCCGCAGGCAGATCCGGTACGACAGGTGTGACTCCAGGCCGCGCAGCCGTCCCTCCTCCAGCCGCTGGGTGGCCAGCAGCAGGTGCATGCCGAGGCTGCGGCCCACGCGGCCGATCTGGACGAACAGGTCGATGAAGTCGGCCCGCTGGGAGAGGAGTTCGCCGAACTCGTCGACCATGATCAGCAGATACGGCAGCGGTTCGAGCGGCTTCCCGTGGACGTCGCTCTCACCCGCCGCCTGGCGCAGCTGGTACTCGCGGAGCGAGTCGATGTTCCCGGCGTCGCGCAGCAGCCGCTGGCGGCGCTGCTGCTCGCCGTGCAGGGCGGCCCGCACCCGGTCGACCAGCGACAGGTCGTCGGCCAGGTTGGTGATGAGCCCTGACACGTGCGGCAGGCCGGTGATCCCGGCGAAGGTGGCGCCGCCCTTGAAGTCGATGAGCACCAGGCTGAGGTGTTCGGGGGAGTGCGTCATGGCGAGGCCGGTGACCATGGTGCGCAGCAGCTCGCTCTTGCCGGAGCCGGTGGCGCCGACCACCAGGCCGTGCGGGCCCATGCCGCCCTGCGCGGACTCCTTGAGGTCCAGGACGACCGGGTCACCGTCGCCCGACAGGCCGATCGGCAGCCGCAGCAGGCGCTCGTCCCCGGCCGGGATCCACCCTTCGGACGGGTCGAACGCCGCCACGTCGGGGGTGCCGAGCATCTCGGGCAGGGTGATGGTCCGCGAGAGCAGCTGCTCGGCCTCCTCCGACAGGCTCAGCGGGGCCAGCGCCCGTGCGGTGAGTTCGCACAGCACCGGGTCGGGGGCATCCGCGACACCCTTCTCGACGGTGCTGTACAGCTCGGCTCTGCGGCCCTCCAGCAGCAGCGAGCCGTCGGCGCCGACGCGGGCCCGCACCTCGGTGCGGGTCGGTTCGTCGCGTTCCGCGGCGACCAGGCAGATCACGGTGATGCCCAGCTCGGGTCCCGCCGCTTCGAGCAGCGCGGTGGCGACCGTGCCGCGGGCCCAGTCGGCGGCCGGGTCGTAGGAGTCGAGCAGGACGACGAGCCGGTGTACGGGCGCCCCCGCCTGGCCCACCTTCATCGGGCCCCGGCGCGCGGCCCGTTCGTTCTGGGCCCGCAGCAGAGCGGACTCCAGGACGTCGGCGAGCGAGCCGAACGCGTCCGCCACCAGCGGGACGACCCCGGCCGGACCGGCGGCGCCGGCCTCGTGGACGTGCGGGAGCCACTTCGCCCACTCCCAGTCGGGGCTGCCGCCGGTGCACACCGCGACGGTGACGTCGTCGGGGGCGTGCAGGACGGCGAGCTGGCACAGCAGCGAGCGGGCCAGCGCCCTGGTCCGGTCCACCGGACCCAGGATGCTGACCACGCCGGCCTTGGCCAGGTCCACCAGGGCGGGCTGGCGGCCGACCTTCCCGGCCTGGTCGATGACCCGCTGCGCGGCCGCGTGCGTCTGCTCGTCGTAGTCCGCCATCGGGTCGTTGCGCGCGCCGAGCTGGATCGGGGTGGCGAGCGCGGCCCGCCCTTGGCCCAGCCGCACCCGCAGGAAGTCGTCGTCGGTGGCCCGGCGCTCCCAGACCCGGCGGCGGCGGTCGGCCAGTGCCCACAGCCGCTCCGGCGAGGGGTGCAGCCAGCCCGCCGCGAGCCGCTGCCCGCCGGCCACCTTGCGCGCGGTCTGCCGGACCTCGGTCAGGTAGCGCAGGTAGCGCTCGCGCTGGCGTGCCTTGTTCTGCCGGGTCACGCTGGTCATCTGGTAGCGGACCGC
>NZ_JAPVLU010000056.1 GCF_027158205.1 Streptomyces sp. H39-S7
AGGTGGTGATTCCGTCCTGTCCGGCTCGGTCGACGAGATGCTCCAGGAGCAGGGTTCCCACGCCCTGGTGGTGGAGGTCGTCGGCGACGGTCAGGGCGATCTCCGCGGAGCAGGGGTCGGTCCCGGTTTCGTACTCGGCGAGGCCGACGACCTGTCCCGCGAGCAGGGCCAGCAGTGCGCGGTGGCCGGGCGTGGGGGGAGCGCAGACGCGGTCGGCGGCCTGCCGGCCGGCCCGGCGGCTCGCTCCGAGGAACCGGAGTCGCAGATTCTCGGCCGACAGCCGGTCGAACAGCCACACCACGGCGGCATGGTCCTCCGGCCGGGTGGGCCGTATCGCGACGGTCCTGCCGTCGGCCAGCAGCGCGTGGGTCTTCTGCACGGGGTGTGCGGTGTCCGTCATCACGGTCCCTCTCCTCGGGTTCCGTTCCACGATCCGGCCGACGGTGGGCAGCGCGCAGGGGCTGGCCGGGGCAGCCGCGAGGGCCGTTCGGCCCTGATCGGTGCGGAGGTCCCGACAGCTGCGTCGGGCAGGGCCGAACGGCTGCTCCGCGGGGACCTGCGGACCCTGGGCGGCCTCGCGTCGGCGAACGAGCATGGAGACACCTGAACTGTGAAGGAGTGAGGCGACGATGACTGTGACCACGCCATCCACCATGGGCGTGTCCGATGCCGCGTGGCGGGGGTTCTCCGGCCGGTCCTGGCGCGACCGCATCGACGTGCGCGACTTCATCCAGACCAACTACACGCCGTACGAAGGCGACGCCTCGTTCCTGGCGGGACCGACGTCGCGCACCCTCGCGGTATGGCACAAGGTCTCCGCGCTGTTCCCCGAGGAACGCCGCCGGGGTGTCCTCGACATCGACGCCCGGACGCCTTCGGCCATCACCTCGCACCGTCCCGGATGGATCGACCGGGAGCGTGAGCTGATCGTCGGTCTGCAGACGGACGCCCCGCTGAAGCGGGCGATCATGCCCAACGGCGGCCTGCGGATGGTCGAGAACAGCCTGCGGGCCTACGGATACGAGCCCGACCCGTTCGTCACGAGGGTGTTCGGCACCTACCGGAAGACCCACAACGCCGGCGTCTTCGACGCCTACACCCCGGAGATGCTCCGCGCGCGCAAGGCCGGCCTCATCACCGGCCTGCCCGACGCCTACGGCCGGGGACGGATCATCGGCGACTACCGGAGAGTCGCCCTGTACGGCACGTCGCGGCTGATCGAGGTCAAGCGTGCCGAGCGGGCCCTGCTGGACGCCCGGCCCTCCACATCCGATGTCATCCGCGACCGTGAGGAGATCGCCGAACAGATCCGCGCGTTGGGCGAACTGGAACAGATGGCGGCCTCCTACGGCTGCGACGTCACCCGCCCGGCAACCACCGCCCACGAGGCCGTGCAATGGCTCTATCTCGGCTATCTGGCGGCGGTGAAGGAGCAGAACGGCGCCGCGATGTCCCTGGGCCGCACCTCCACGTTCCTCGACGTCTATCTGGCCCGCGATCTGGCCGAGGGCCGGATCGACGAGAGCCGCGCCCAGGAGCTGATCGACGACTTCGTGATCAAGCTGCGCATCGTCCGGTTCCTGCGCACCCCGGAATACGACGCCTTGTTCTCCGGCGACCCGACGTGGGTCACCGAGTCCATCGGCGGTATCGGCGACGACGGTCGGCCGCTGGTCACCCGTACCTCCTTCCGGTTCCTGCGGACCCTCGCCAACCTCGGCCCCGCCCCCGAGCCCAATCTCACCGTCCTGTGGTCCTCACGGCTGCCGGAAGGCTTCAAGCGGTTCTGCGCCCAGGTGTCGATCGACACCAGCTCCATCCAGTACGAGTCCGATGAGCTGATGCGCCCGCGGACCGGTGACGACACCGCGATCGCCTGCTGCGTCTCGGCGATGGCGGTCGGCAAGCAGATGCAGTTCTTCGGCGCCCGGGTGAACCTCGCCAAGGCCCTGCTGTACGCGATCAACGGCGGCCGGGACGAGATGACCGGCGTGCAGGTCGCACCGGTGTCGACTCCGTTGACCGGCGAGTATCTCGACCCTGATGAGCTGACCGCCGCGTACGACCGGATGCTCGACTGGCTCGCCGGCACGTACGTCAACGCCCTCAACGTCATCCACTACATGCACGACAAGTACGCCTACGAGCGGCTCGAGATGGCGCTGCACGACTACCCGGTGCAGCGCACCATGGCCTGCGGAATCGCCGGCCTGTCGGTGGCCGCCGACAGCCTGTCGGCCGTCAAGTACGCCCGGGTGAAGGTGATCCGGGACGACTCGGGACTGGCCACGGACTACGAGGTCGAGGGCGAGTACCCCGCCTACGGGAACCACGACGACCGGGCCGACAGCATCGCCGTCGACCTGGTGCACACCTTCATGGCCAAGCTGCGCCGGCATCCCACGTACCGGGGTGCGGAGCAGACCCAGTCGGTGCTCACCATCACCTCCAACGTGGTCTACGGCAAGCACACGGGCAACACCCCGGACGGCCGTCGCGCAGGGCTGCCCTTCGCGCCCGGTGCCAACCCCATGAACGGCCGCGACCGCCACGGGCTGGCGGCCTCCGCCCTGTCGGTGGCCAAGATCCCGTACGAGCAGGCCCGTGACGGCATCTCGCTGACCTCGACGATCACCCCCGAGGGGCTGGGTCACGACCCCGCGGAACGTGCCCTCAACCTGGTCGGCATCCTCGACGCCTACACGGCTTCCGGCGGCTTCCACATGAACGTGAACGTTCTGGACCGGGCCACCCTGGAGGACGCCATGGAGCATCCGGAGAAGTATCCCGAGCTGACCATCCGGGTCTCCGGTTACGCCGTAAACTTCGTCCGCCTGACGCGTGAGCAGCAGCTCGATGTGATCAGCCGCACCTTCCACGGTGCGATGTGAGCACCGGCCGGATCCATTCCTGGGACCTGTCCACGGGCGTGGACGGGCCCGGCACCCGGTTCGTGCTCTTCATGAACGGCTGCCCGCTGCGCTGCTCGTACTGCGCCAACCCCGACACCTGGAAACTGCGCGACGGGCGCAGTATGACCGTCGACGAGGTGATGGACGAGATCGCGAAATACCGGTCCTTCATCGACACCGCCGGCGGGGGAGTCACGCTCAGCGGAGGTGACCCGCTCCTGCAGGCCGACTTCACCGCCGAAGTCTTCCACCGCTGCCACCAGATGGGTCTTCACACTGCCCTCGACACCTCCGGCGCTCTCGGCGCCCGCGCCGGTGACACGCTGCTCGCCGATACCGACCTGGTCCTGCTCGACATCAAGTCCTTCGACATCGAGGCCTACCACCGGCTCACCGGCGGCCACCTGGCCCCCACCCTGAGCTTCGCCGGACGGCTCGACCGGCTGGGAATCCCGGTCCGGATCCGCTATGTGCTGGTGCCGGGCCTGACCGACGACCGGGCTGCGGTGGACGGCCTGGCCGCCTTCGTCGCCGGACTGGACAACGTCGAAGGGGTGGACGTGCTGCCCTTCCACACGATGGGCACCCACAAGTACGACGACCTCGGCATCCCCTTCGTGCTGCGCGACACCCCCGCACCGGGGCCCGCGCTCCTGGAACGGGTGCGAGGTCAGTTCCGGGAGCACGGCGTGCCGGCCGTGTAGATCGGCGGCAAGGACGTTCGGCCCCCGGAGGGACCTGCAAGGCCCCTCGGTATCCACTCCTGGGCCTGTGAGGCTGGAAGCGAGCGGGCGACCGCACATCACTCCATGGCATCGCGCGACATCCCATCGACCGCGGTCCGACGACTCTCCGGAGGCTCCATGTCCGACACGAGCGCGAACACTTCCGACCGCCCCATCGTGGTGGGCACGGACGGCTCACCGCCCGCCCGGCACGCCGTGCTCGTCGCACTGCGCGAAGCACAGATGCGCGGCACCGGACTGCGGGCTGTCTGTGCCTACGACTACGGGCCCGACCGCTATGCCGGCTACGAGTGGCTGACCGCGTCGGACAACGCCGGCCTGTACGTACAGCTGCGTGACATCGCGGAACAGGCTGTGACGGACACCGTCGCCGAACTCCAGAAGGAGCTCGGCGGCACCCCGGTGGAAGTGGAGGTCGTGGTCGAACCGGGACGCCCCTCACAGGTGCTGCTCGAGGCCAGTGCGGACGCCTGTCTGCTGGTGGTCGGCACCCGGGGAGCGAGCTCCTGGGGGCGCCTCAGGCTCGGCTCGACCAGCACCGAGGTCGTGCACCACGCACACCTTCCGGTCCTGGTCGTCCCCGGCGACGACCCCGACGCCCCGTAACTCCGATCGCAACGACACCGGGCCCCGGACCCGGGGACGGGTTCCGCATCATGACCGCCATCAGCTTGTTGCAGGCTCCGCACCCGGACCTGACCCACCCCCGAGGTCCGGATGCTGCTGAAACCGCAGTGTGCCGACCGGGGGATGGTCGACGGTGCCTGGTGGCCGCGCACGCGTGACCTGGCCCGTGAACTGCCGTCCCTGGTCGCGGTCCTGGACGAGCGCTGGGGCCGGATCACCCGGGTCGCGGTGAATCCCCGCAGCTGGCCGGAGATCCCGAAGAAGGTGCCCGCGGGAATCCATACCGTGAGCGTCGGATGGTTCGACGCCGAGCAGGACCCCGACGACCTGCTGCTGCTCTCCTACACCGTCGGGCGCTGGGGCCTGCTGATCGTGCCGCCGGAGTGCGACCCCGAGCGCGCCTCCTGGCTGATGTGCACCGCGGCGGACGTGGACAACCGGCAGAGCGTCCGAGAGCTGATGGCCGACCCGAGGTCGGTTCGGCACACCACCCAGGCGGCTCCGTGGGAAGCCCTCTGAGGGCGACAGCAGTCGACGACAGCCGGGGCCGGCCTGCGGGCCGGACCCGGCTGCAGTGGTTCCAGGGCTATGCACCGTTGTCCTCGGGCGAGTTCACACGCAGTGCGGCGCGTCCGGACTTCAGGCGGGCAGCCGGGAGGCGGAATGGAGAGCAGGAGACGTAGTCGAGTCCCGTCCGCTCGAAGAAGTCGACCCTCGGTCAGGTAGCCGTCGACGTCCCTTGCCTTGCTCTGCACCATTCCGTGAGGTTATGTCGGATTCAAAGCCCTATCGACATTTCAAACACTTCTTAGCACTGGTGACCGCCACCGGCCGGGCCGGACGTCAGGAGACCGCCTGGCGGGGCTGCCGCCGGGCGGTCTCCTGATCGGGACAGGGCGAAGACCCCGTTCAACAACACACCCCGGGTCAGGCAGGAACAACGACGACCGGGCATGGCGCGTGCTGAACACAGTGCTGACTGACCGAGCCGAGCAGGATCCCGGCGAAGGCCCCGTGCCCCCGGCTGCCCACGGTCAGCAGCTGCGCACCGACCGCGGCCTCCAGAAGCACCTCTGCCGGATGTCCCTCCACCACTCGGGCGAGTACCTCGACGGGCCGGTCGAACTGACCTGACACGTCGGCGACGGCCGCGTCGAGGTTCTTGCGAACGCTCGCGGCGATCTCACCGGTGTCGACGATCCCGGGTGTCCAGCCGTAGCTGGCGACGTAGGTGTCGGGGTTCTGCCAGGTAGCGATCGCCTCAACGGTGGCGTCGGTCAGCCGTGCGTACGTCATCGCCCATTTCAGCGCAGACTTGGAGCACTCCGATCCGTCGACTCCGACGACCACACGTCGTGCAAGTTCAGGGGTCCGCTGCGGCATTGTCGATTCTCCTGAGAATGAGGGCGGCCGACCCGACGGGCCGGCCGCGGTCTGCGAGCGGGACGAGCAAGGTCAGCGGCTCGGCCCTGACCGATCGGTTCCAGGCATCTTCGCTTCCTTCGTGAGAGCCGAACCGGCGTCGCTTCTACTGTGCGACGCGGTGCGGACCCCGCTCTTGGGCCGAAGAGGGACATCCGTAGGGCCGAACGACCCTCGCCGTACGTGAGGTGACGACTGGTGGCGCGGCCTTCAGGTCAGCGGACGTGAATCCGGCGTCCGGTGATGCGGTCCGGATTGATCCGCACCCACATGGCGCGGTCACCGCCGGCCCATGGCCCGCTGTGGGTCCGTTCGATGAGGTGCCGGACGCTGTCCGGGGCGGTGACATGTTCGGCGTTGCCGACGACGAGCACGCTCCATCCCTGGCTCAACGCCTCGTCGATGTGATCCACCTCGAAGGCGACCCGGGCCCCGATCGACAGTGCGGGCGCGGATCCCGGCGATGTCCTGAAGACCAGCGATCCGTCCGCCATCTGGTAGTTGACAGGGACGATGGCGGGACCGTCGTCCCCGGTCACGGCAACGCGTCCCACCCCGTGCGTGGACAGCCGTGCTCGGCATTCCTCCGGTGTCATCTCCACCAGTTCCGGATGGCGGGCCTCCTTTCCGAGGCCGGGCGGCAGATCCGTGCCGCCTCCGCGCAGCTCGGACACCGTGGTCTGCAGGGCGTCGGCGAGGCTGAGGAGGAGGACCGCGCTGGGGACGGCGGTCGGCTGTTGCTCCAGGTACTCCAGATAGGGCGTGGCCATACCTGCCAGGTCGGCCACCTGTTCGCGGGTGAGGCCCAGTTGTTCGCGACGCAGCGCCAGCCGCCGTCCTATGTCGCCGACAGGCTGCGGCCGGACGGAAGCGGCGTCTGTTCTCGTCTGCTGGTTCATGGCCAATCGCTTCCCTGGTGATGTCGGTGGGTTCCCCGGACTCGATGTCAGTTGCGGGGGCCGATGTCGTCGTCCGGGCCGCCCACCGGTACGGAGGCACCGTGGGTCACGCCGTAGGGTCCGTACAGGTCGAGCAGCCGGGTGCGGGTGGAGTGCAGTCGGCCTCCGATGACCGCCGCGCAGAGCAGGACGAACTCATGCCCCAGACCGGGATCGGCGGAACACAGGTCACGGACCGCTGCTGCCGGAAACTCCGTGGCCTGCACGGCGGTGTGCGCTTGGGCGCCGAGTTGCCACCGGAACGGCGGGAACAGCCAGGACCAGCCGAGGAGTTCGCCCGCCGCGACGGTCTGCACCATGGCTGCTTGCCGTCCGGGGACGTGCAGGTCCAGGGTCACCTCGCCGCGGTCCAGGACCCAGAAGCGTTCGGCGGTCCGGTCGGCGTCGAAGATCCGGGTGCCCGCGGGAAAGGCGACCGGTGTGGACAGCGCCATCAGTCGGTCACGGTGTGCGGTCGTGAGCCTGTCGAGAATGGAGTGTGTGGTGGACATCGCACTGTCCGTTTCCGCGGCTCCGCGGTCTTCGACGGGTGCAGACGTGGTCGCGCTTCGCCGCTCTGGTCGACCGTCGTTCCTGCCTGCCCTCTCATCCTCACCCCGGGGCGCGGACGTGGGCAGGGGCCGAACGTCCTCAGCCGGTGGCAGGGCGGCCCCGAGTACGAAACTGTTGCCAGCACGCCACAGAAAGTGACGATCCCGTCGCCCACGCACACCCGCACCGCCCCTTCAATGTCCGATGGGCTCACAGGTGGTCTCACCGCCAGGGTGAGGGCGCGGCCCGCGAGCCGGATGCGGACGGGAGGCTCGTCGGACGGCGGAACGTTGATGCTCAGGCTTCGGCGTGCATGGTCAGTCCGATGCCCCAGTGGCTTCGGTAGCGGTTGGAGGGGCCGTATTCCGACAGTTCCGGGAGCGGCGCCGGGTCGAGTGACAGCTCGTCCTCGCGGACCTCCAGGCCGGTCAGGCCGCGCTGGACGAGGTCGAGCGTGCCGGCCATGGCGCCCAGGTGAATGCCCTCGGCGGTGGTGCCGCCCTGAAGGTCGGCCACGTCTCCGGTGAGCGCCTCCTGGCAGTACTTCCAGGCGCCGGCCCGGCGGGCCCGGGCCAGTACCCATCCGTGGACCAGACAGCTGAGCGTCGAACCATGGCTCGTCCTGCGCAGGTAGTAGTCGACAGTTGTGCGCCAGGTGTCGTCGTCGAGGCCGCACCTGAGGCGCCGGAAGAGCGTGGCGAGTTCGGCCGGCGAGAAGAGGTAGCCGAGCATCAATACGTCGGCCTGTTTCGACGCCTGGTAAACGTTGACGGTGTCGCCCTCGGCCTCCAGGATCCGGTCGAGGCGCCGGATGTCCCCGTGCCGGGCGCGGTAGCCGTCCCAGTCCAGTTCGGCCAGGCCGCCATAGTCCTCGAACTGACTGATGACTCCGCGGTGGAAGGGCACCCGCAGCCGGTGCGAGACGTCCTCCCAGAGTTCGAGTTCTCCCGCGTTTAGCCCGATGCGCTCGAAGAGCGCCTGGCGGCGTGGGGCGGGCAGGCTTCCGGCGAGTTCCAGAGCACGGGCCAGGACCCATGCGGCTGTCACATTGGTGTACGCGTTGTCATCGAGGCCCGGCTCTGCGGCACCGGGGTACGCGTCGTGGTACTCGTCCGGGCCGACCACACCGCGGATCCGGTATCGGTCGTGGTCCTTGTCCCAGACCGCGCTGTCCGCCCAGAAGCGGGCGATCTGCAGCAGCATCTCCGCGCCCGCTGTGTGCAGGAACTCCGTGTCCCCGCTGGCCTGGCAGTACTGCACGACGTTGTAGGCGACCGCGGAACCGACATGATGCTGGAGCCGTGAGTGGTCGGGCAGCCACCGCCCGGAGTGGGGGTTCAGATGCAGCGTCTGCGTCTCCTCGCGGCCGTCGCTCCCGCTCTGCCACGGATACATGGCACCGGTCCGCCCGGCCGCGCCGGCCGCCCGGCACGCCTGGCCCAGGCGCCGGTAACGGTAGGACAGCAGAGCCCGGGAGACCTCTGGGAGGTGCAGGTTCAGGAAGGGCAGGACGAACAGTTCGTCCCAGAAGACATGGCCGCGATAGGCCTCACCGTGCAGCCCGCGGGCCGGCACGCCCACATCGAGATCGGCGGTGTGCGGTGAGAGGGTCTGCAGGACGTGGAACAGATGCAGTCGCAGAACGCGTCCTGCCTCGCCCGGCACCTCCAGCTCCGCCCGCTGCCACAGACGCTCCCACGCGGCTTCATGGGACGCGAGCAACGCGGCGAAGTCACCGGCTCGCCGCGTCCGGCCTATGGCCGCGTGCAGCGGATCGCTGATCGCCGGGTCGTGCGAGGTGTGCAGCGCGACGGTCTTCTCGACGATGACAGGGCGGTCCGGCCCGATCGGCAGCGTCAGCGCATGGATGGCGGTGCGATCCTCCACGATGAGCCGCTCCGAGGTGGCAATGCTCCCGGTCACCTGGGTACGGACGGCCATCGCGACGAGGATGTCGGAGGTGGTGGTGCGGCACTCCAGCCACACCGTGTCCGGCTCGGTGGCTTCGGTGTGCCAGCGGCCGAGGTGCCGGCCGTTCAGATCGCGGTAGCGGTCGACGCCCGAGTTTCTGATGTCGCCGTCGAGAGCGGATTCCACCTCCAGCTCACCCTCCCAGCCCTCGGCGGTGAATTCGGTCCGCAGGGCGGCCAGATGCGGATCGCCCATGTGCACCAGCCGGCACTGCACCACGGTGATCCGGCGCCCCTGCACGTCACGCAGCCGCATGCGTCGCGTCAGCGTGCCACAGCGTAGATCCAGGATCTCCGAATACTCCGGAAGTGAGCCGTCGTCCGGGGAGAACCAGGGACCGGGTGCGGTGTGGCCGTCGGGATCCGTGTCGCGGACTCGGAAGCGCAGTGGCAGCCAGTTCGGCAGGTTGACGATGTCCTCGTTCTCGACCGTGCGTCCGGATACGGTCGAGGTCAGCCGGTTGTAGTAGCCCGCCGCGTAGGTCCCCGGATAGTGCGCGGTGCCCGCCTCCTCCTCGGGGGCGGCGCCGCGGGTGGCGAAGTAACCGTTGCCGAGGGTGCACAGCGATTCGCGAGGTGGCGCTGGTCGGTCCTGCCGTGCGGTCGACACCGACGACCAGGCCGAAGCCGCCCCGGCGGCCCGCTTCCACGCCCGCCAGAGCGTCCTCGATCACGGGCCCGCGCCCGCCAGGAGTTCGGGAGCGTGGCGGGAGGTGGATACGGCGGCGCAGGGCACACCAGCGGCGCCCAGCGCGTGCAGCACCCGTACGGTGCCCGGCCAAGCCGCGATGCCACCGGACCGCAGCTGCTGGGTGAACAGTTGCTCCTTGCGGGCGGCGACCGCCTGCACAGTGCCCGTTCCGGGTGGGTCGTCGGCATCGCCCGGGGGAAGCCGCAGGTCGCGCGAGGCGAGGAAGGCGGCCGCGCCGTCCAGCCGATTCCTGCCGTCGACCTAGCGCCGGTAATCCTCCACCGGATCGAACGGGCGGTCGTCTCCCGCTGCCCGCAGGCAGGCGTCGAAAGCGGTCCGCCGGGCGGCGGCGTGGACCCGGGCCGAGTCGGTGAGGACCCCGTCGGTGTCGAACACCACGGCCCGCACCGACCGGAGGACCGACAGCATCAGCGATGCCGCCGACGCGTCGGCGTTCTCTTCCGCCGGGGAGGGGCTCGGCCGTCGCGCCGCGTCGCGGCCCGCCGTCGTCACAGCCGGGCCGCGACGTAGGTGGTGAGGTCCAGCAGGCGGTTGCTGTAACCCCACTCGTTGTCGTACCAGCCGAAGACTTTCACCAGATCACCCTGCGCCTGGGTGAGCCCCGCGTCAACGATGCACGACGCCGGGTCGCCGATGATGTCGCGCGAGACGATCGGCGCGTCGGTCACTCGCAGGACGCCTTGCAACGGCCCCTCGGCGGCCTCGGCGAACGCCGCGTTGACCTCCTCGGAAGTGACGTCCTGCCGGAGCAGCACTGTCAGGTCGGTCAGGGACCCGTCCTCCACGGGAACCCGTACTGCGATGCCCTCCAGGACGCCGGCCAGTTCGGGGAGCACGATGCCCACTGCGCGGGCGGCGCCGGTGCTGGTCGGGATGATGCTCACGGCGGCGGCCCGGGCGCGCCGCAGGTCCTTGTGAGGACCGTCGAGCAGCGCCTGGTCGTTGGTGTAGCCGTGAACGGTGGTCATCATGCCCTTGATGATCCCGAAGCGTTCGTGCAGAACGTGGACCATCGGTACGACGCAGTTGGTCGTGCAGGACGCGTTCGACACGATGTGGTGCCGGCCGTGGTCGTAGTCGGTCTCGTTGACGCCCATGACCACGGTGAGGTCCACGTCCTTGGCCGGCGAGGAGATCAGTACCTTGCGGGCCCCTGCCTTCAGATGCAGCGATGCCTCGTCGCGGGTCCGGAAGCGGCCCGAGGACTCGATGACGATGTCCACCCCGTAGGTACCCCAGGACAGTTCCGACGGATCACGGACCGCGGTCACCACGATGCGCCTGCCGTCGATCGTGATCGACTCCTCGTCGTGGCTGATCGCCCGTCCGAGGCGTCCGAAGGTCGAGTCGAACTCCAGCAGGTGGGCCAGCGTCGCGGCCGGGGCGATGTCGTTGATGGCCACCACCTCGACCGGGGCGGTGCCGCCGTCGGCCCGGTCCAGGACACAGCGCAGGTAGTTGCGCCCGATGCGGCCGAACCCGTTGATGCCCACACGTATGGCCATGATGATGTCTCCTCGTTCGGTCGGTGATGGTCCGTCGTTTACCGCTGGGTCGTGCGACGTGGCAGGACGCAACGGGGCTGGGCGGGTGCCGGGTGGGGGTCAGAGCAGCCAGCGGTGGTCGCGGACGACGGGCAGTCGCGACCAGATCCGGCCGAGGCCCCAGACGCTGCCGGCGGAGGTGACGGCGAGCGCGATCATGACGGCCGCGTACAGCAGGTGGTAGTCGACGAGCGGGTTGTTGGACATGCTCAGCGTGCCGTCGGAGGCGTGCCGGGCCGGCGGCCATTCCGCCATCCACATCAGCGCCATCATGGCGGTACCCGCGACGGCGGCGAACCACAGCGCGATGCCGGCCGTCAGGGCCACCCCGACGCCCAGGAGACCGAGCATGAACAGCCAGTTCGCCCAGCCGGCACCCGCCCAGGAATGGAAGGTGGACTGCATGGGGCCGGCGGAGACGCCGCTGAGGAAGCCCTTCGTCGGCGAGCCGCCGTCGACCCAGCCCTTGCCGGACGCGGTCGCGTAACCCCAGCCGTACGCCTTGTCGAGGAAGGCCCACAGGAAGATGAACCCGGTCAGGATGCGGACACCGGCGAGGACCCGTGTGCTGGTCGACATCGCGGCCAGAGCCTGCGCCGTGCCGGACTCTGCCGAGGTTCCGACCCTGTGTCGTGCCGGCAGGTGGAACCCGGTGCGCTGTTGCGGGTGCTCGTGGACTGCCATGGTGGCTATCCCTTCCGGGATCTGGAGGAGGGACGCGGCAACCGCGTCCGGTCCCAATGTGCCGTCGTCGGGAGCGGGAGCTCAGGGGCCCGCAGTCCCGGCGACCGGGCCGAACGTCCCTACTCCGAGGGCCCGTTCAGCCGAACGGGTACGTCAAGTCCGACCTGCTCGGTGCTGGCGTTGAGGCGCGGTTCGTCGTCACACCGGACGCCGGCCCCACTCAGGAGCGGTCAACGCCCACGCCCGTTCCCATTCCCCCATGCGCCGCCGATCGGCACCCCGGCGGACCAGCCCGCGCACCATGACGATCGCGAGTGCCGAGCAGACGGCGCCCAGCGCACCACCGACCCACGTCAGCGATATGAGCTCCTCGCCCGCTACGGGCGCCGGAACCTGCCGCCCGGTCCGGTCCAGCCACACCGTGGCTCTCGAGCCGCGCAGACTCCCGGAATCCGCCTTCACCGTGCCGGTCCCCACGGTTCCGGCGACACCTGTCCAGCGCACCTTGACGTCATAGCGAACACTGCCGGCACCCACTCGCGGAACCGCCTCCGGCGCGTTCTCCAGCAGGACCGCTGCCACGGGGTGCCGCGACGCCCGCTGCTCCCTCGACGCCTGGACACCGGCGGTGTGGGCGGCGCGGCCGGCGGTGAAGGCGGCCGCGGGCAGAAGGAGCAACAGCGCAAGCGCCGTTACCAGGTTCACCCAACTTTCGATCACGTCCGAGCGGCGGCACAGCGGATTGCTCCGCCGCTGCCGCCACCACAGTTGCTTCTTCACGGTGTCGCGACCTCCTTGACCAGTTCGCGTGCGACACCGCGTGCCCACAGCCGGATCTGCTCCGGGTCGCGGAAGTCACCGCCCCGGCCGGACTTGACGATCATGCGGGCGATCCGGCCCTTGGCGCCGTCCTGCAGGCAGCCGCCGAACGTGACGTGTCCGCGGGCCTTGAGACGGTCGACGAGGCGCTGGACACCTGGCACCGGAGGGATCAGGCCTTCACGGGCTGTGGCGTCGAGAGGCCCGCTGCTGAACAGCCAGATGGGCCGCTCGGCCAGATCCGCCTCGTGGTGCCAGGCGAAGCGGACCGCCTCACGGCGCCACCGGCCCGCGTACAGGGCGCCGCCGAGGACAACAGCGTCGTAGGGGCCGACGCTCTCCACTTCACCGACAGCCCGGGCCTCCGCCGCCAGACCCTGCTCGCGCAGCGCCTCGGCGATCATCGTGGCGATGCCCGCGGTGGAGCCGTTCTTCGATGCATACGCGATGAGTACGCGTTCGGTCATCACAGGTCTCCTGACAGCTTTCACAGCCGGCGAATGTGGTGCGGCGTGGCAGCGCGTTCCGACACCGAGGTCGCCGGGTGGCCGGCGGACCGGCTCCGTTCCAGCGTGAAGGCCGTGCCCCTGCCGGGGGAGGGGCCGCAGGGCCCCGCCAAGGGCCCGACCGGCCCCATGAACCCTGGCGGGCGGGCCGGGTGACCAGCAGGCCCGCCCAACATGACTTATGCTTGAAGAGTTCTTCAATTTGGCATTTAACCGACTGCGTAATGGATGGGTTTCGAGTGGCGAGGTGTGACGAGGCCATTCGTCGACGTGAGGTGTGAAAAGGTCGACTCGCGTGGCGTGAGGGCGGCAGCCGGGGGACGGGAACGCCGCGCAGCGTTCGTGGCGGAGCTCGACGCAAGCGAACGCTGCAGAAGGTGGGAGACGAGACGTTGCTGAACGTGCAGATTCCGCTGTATCAGGCGAAAGCGGAGTTCTTTCGAATGCTGGGGCATCCGGTACGCATCCGTGTGCTGGAGCTCCTCCAGGCTGGGCCCATGCCGGTTCGGGATCTCCTGGCCGCAATTGAGGTTGAGCCGTCGAACCTTTCGCAGCAGTTGGCTGTTCTGCGACGTTCGGGGATCGTGGTCGCCAGCCGTTCGGGGGCAACCGTGAACTATGAGTTGGCGGGCGCGGATGTGGCGGATCTGCTGCAAGCCGCACGGCGGACCCTGGGGCAGTTGTTGGCGGGCCAGGAGGGTCTGCTGGCAGAACTTCACGCGGACCAGGAAGCGGATGCGGCAGTCAACGGGGATCAGGTCATCCGTTGAAGCGTCGTAGGGGAGCGCCGGCAGGCCAGAGCAGGTCGTCGGTCGGCTGGTCTGCGAAGCCATCCGCAATTGCGCAGCGCGGTCGGCAGCCGTAGAGATCGCGCTCGCTGTCCATTTCGGTCAGGTGCCGCCAATCCTGTGCGGGGCCGGGAAGTCGGTGTGTTTGCTGTGCGTGCTGCAGAGGCGGTATGCCCTGCGGATCCACCCAGGCCCGCAGAAGCGAATGCCAACGCGCCCCACAGGGTTGACCTCGGACGCTCGTTCCCGCAGACGAATGGAGACCGGATATGACAGGCGAGACGACAGCTGGGCCCCACGCCAGCAATGCGGGAAACGGAAGCGAAAAATACAAGGAGAAAGCAGTCGTTCTGCGAGTGATGGTCTACGTCGTCGCGGGGCATCTTTTTGCCGGATTCCTCTGGCTGCTCTTCTACCTGGGGGCCCACTCGCACTGATGAGTCAGTCAGTCAGGACTGGGGCGTTGCCGTGACGGTTCGGTGCAGCGGTTCGGCCATGCTCCGTGTCATGGTCCGGTGACCAGGGTTACGTCCGGGTGCCGGGTGCCGGGTGCCGGGTGCCGGGTGCCGGGTGCCGGGAGGTGGATACGGCCCGGGTCGTGGCGATGCGGCCTCCGTGACTCGCCTGGTGTCGCGGATCCCGCGCCGCGGACTCACCCAGATCCTTGCCCGTCAATCGATCGGGCCGCCTTGCAAGTGGTGCAGCGGCCACCCCGCATTGCTGGAGCGGGGGTTCTCCTGCGGGGCGGCCGCCGTTCGTGGGTGTCAGGTTGAACCAGGTGCGGGAAGTCGGCCCTCTGGGGTGATCCGTTGGTCACCTGAATCTACGAGACTCATTAATTGCCAATGTTGGCAACTATAAGGCCTGTGGAGAGCAGGAGAGCGCACGCTGTGCCTGCGGTGGGACCGCAATGCAGGGGCAGGCACCGCTAGGCGGCATGTTGCGGGCCGTAGGGCTCAATTCCCCGCCCGGGCCGCAGGTTTGCCATGGCATGGCAGGCGAGCGTTTCTTCGGCGGGGCCGCTTCCAGCTGCTGCGCCGGTGGCCGTCACGCCGCAGTCCTTGGGTTCGGACCGAGGGTGAGGACGCCGAGCGCAACGCCGTCGTCGTCCACGACGGGCCACACGGCAAGTGACCTCTCGCGCATGGTGGCCTCAGCCTCGCTGAGGGGCATGTCGGGGCGGGCGAAGGGACTGCAGTCGTGGGGGATGTCGCGCACGCGGGTGGCCTCGGTATACCAGGGCTGGGCGCTGTGGGCGGTGAGCTGATCTCGGGTGACGATGCCGGCGCAGTGACCCTCGTCGTCGCGGATGAGGACGTGGTCGGTGCGGGCGCCGCGGAGCACGGCGAGGGCTCGGTCGATGGTCGTGTGGTCGCTCACGTGCAGCTCGGGGAGAGCCATGGCGTCGGCGACGGTCGGGCGGGCGGCATCGGTCATGGTCGGCTCCGAAAGGTTCGGGCCCGCGGGCCGGTCAGGAGGGTCCGGGTGGCGAGGTCGTCAGGGTGGGATTGGTGGCACGGAGGTCTTGCAGGAGCTCGGCCTGGCCGGCCAGGACGCCGCTGAGGATGGTGCGGGCGACCGTCAGGAGCTCGGCCACCTGGGGGCTGGTGAGCCGGTAATAGACAGTGGAGCCCTCTTTACGGGTCGCCACGAGGTTCGCGCGGCGCAGTACGGCGAGTTGCTGAGAGAGGTGGGCGGCTTCGATTCCCACCTCGGGCAGCATTTCCGCCACCGCGTGTTCCCGCTGGCTGAGCAGTTCCAGCACGCGGATGCGGACCGGGTGGCCGAGGGTTTTGAAGAAGTCGGCCTTGAGTTGGTACAGCGGGGCGCTCACGTGGGCCGCCTCCAGGGTTCCGGGGCCGGGTCCCGGCACATGGTCGGTGGGTTCCGGGCAGCAACGGCGTGCGAGCACCTTGTCCCGACCCGGGAGAAGCAAGGAACTGATCTCTTGCCGACTTTAGCAATTCCGTGCGGTTCTCCTCGTTCAGGCGGCGCGCGAGGGCCCCGCCGGCCGCCGTCGGCCGGTGTCCGCGGACCCCGGAGCCTGGGCAAGAGCCGTCAAAGCGGCATCCAGGTCGGGAAAGACTCGGACGCCGACCAGGGAATTCTCGGTCAGCAGCGGGGTGGAGCGACCTCGGAGCCCGCACAGCGCCAAGCCGGCGGGCGAGGCGGCGAGGATCGCGGCCTCTCCGTCCGGGCTCCAGCCCATCAGCCCGGACATGTCCAGCACCAGCGTTCCCGTGGTTCGCGCCCGGGCCCAGCCGACCGCTCCGGTGAACCGGGAGGTTACCCGCCGGCCCAGATGGCCGTGCAGATGCAGCACGCCGGTGCCGTTGCAGTCTTCGAAATTCCACTCCATGGCTACTTCCGCCCCCGTCCCTCACCGCTGGGGATCGCACCCGCAGGGTCGGCGGTGGCCACTGGTCGCCCTGCTGCCAGGTGCCCGTCGCGAAAGCGCCGCGCCCATGCGGACGGGAGCCATCCTGGCCAGGGGCGATGTTCACCGCCGTCGCCATCGCCGCTCTTATGGGGCGGCATCGCTTGAGCGCTCCGGCCAGCACGGGGTGCGGTGGCGGAGAACGGGTGCAGCATGCGGTCGTTCCCACACCGCGGACAGCGGCTGCTCCCGTCGAGGGCGGCGGGCCTGCAGCGCAGGGTGCAGGCGGGGCAGAACAGGACCGGAGCTTCGTCGCCACGGAGGGGTGTGATCCGCATCCGCCTCTTGATTCCATTGTTCATAGTTGCCAATCTTAGCAAGTGCTAAGGTTTGCAGCTAGTGGCCGCTCCGAGGCCCTGACATCCGGAGCGGCCACCTCGCCGACTGCACAGGTGCGCCGACGGCTGTTGCCGGTCCGCCCTTCCCCGCTGGCGGGGACAGGAGGAAAACAAGGGGAGTTGCTGATGGGCGAGGGATTCAGGGCCGCTCTGCAGCGGCAGGCGGCCACGCTGTGTCAGGGGCTGGCTGATGCCGCCGAGGCGGGAGACGCCTGGATGGTCGCCGTGTACTCGGTCGACATGGAGGAACTGCAGCGGTTGGGACGGGCGCACGATGTCGAACTGCCGGTCCCGGTACAGCCTGCCGCAGCGAAGCAGAGGTGATCTTGACGTCGTGCCGCAGTTCGGGCTCCTCCTGCCGCACACCGCGGATCCCCGTGCCGGGGCCCAGGGCGAGGGGGATCTGGCGCCGAGCCATGGCGTGGGCTCGTACGCGACAGCAGGCGCGGGTACTCGGCCCGACCTGTTCCACCGCAGGCGGCCCGGCCGTAGGAACTCGCCCGCGCGCCTTTGCGGCCTCGGCCGCCCCATGCCCACAGAGCGCTTCCCACATTGGAGCCCACCGATGACGCAAGCCCTGCCCAACCTGCTTCCCGTCTCTGCGGACATGGCCCGGTCCCTGCTGGCGTCCGACAGGGCCGGCCGGCTGACACGCTGCGATCCTGCCCTGGCGGCCATCCCTGTCCAGCATCACCTGCTCGACGACGGACAGCTCATCCTGCGCGCGCAACGGCCCGCCCCCGCATCCCGGTTCGCCTTCCCCCGGCAGCTCACGTATCAGGTCGACCAGATCAACATGCGGGACCACACCGGATGGACCGTCATCGTCACCGGTCTCGCCGACCAGATCACCGGCACCCGCCTGAGGCACTACCGGGCGCGACTGGGTGCAACGGCAACGGTGCACGCCGAGCACTTCCTGCTTATCCACCCCCGGAGCATCACTGGCTACCGACTCACCCGCGACGCCTGGTGACGGGCGCACTCCGGGCGCTGCACCGGTCAGCAGAGTCCAGCAGCCGGAATGCCCGATGACCCAGCCCCCTGCCCGAACGCGACCCGAGTACAGCCTTGAGGTGACGTTCCGCTGTCCGGCGTTCTCCACGGTGGCGGCGATCCTCGCCGTGACCGCAGGGGCGGCACTGGTCGCTGAGGACATCCATCCGGACACCGGTGCGCAGCGCGTGTTGGTCGACACCGATGGTCCGCAGACCCTGCACCTGCTGCGTGACCGGCTCGGCGACGACCTGATCCACCTGGCGGACCCCGTGTTCGACGCGGCCGCCACCGGCAAGACCACGCAGCGACTGTGCGTGCCGGCCGCTTCTGAGCGCGATCGTGCCCTGCTGGACAGTACGGCGGACCGGCGGGTCATCGAGCACCTGCTCCTTCAACGCGGTGACGTGGACCGGTACACCGGCCGGGGTCGGCGCATCGCGCTGTTGTCCAACGCCTCCGCAGTCGCCGGCCTGGGTCCGCTGCCGGTCACCTGTGTGCTGCCCGCTCTGGAGTCCGCCGCGGTCCATTTGCGCCGTGCCACCGGCCTGGACATTCACCCCCTGCCGGTGGCGACAGCCACCCCCGGGGCCCTCGCCACGATCGCCGCAGCTCTCGCACCGGGCGCCATGGGAAGGGTCATCACGTGCCGGTGATGCAAGTCAGCGATCCGGGTCACGAACCGTTCGACCTTCCGGAACCGGCAATCTCCGCAGCGGCGGCCGTAGCAGCGGCAAGCCGATAGCCGCGAACGGTTTGTGGGCTGATGTGGGCGAGCGTGTCATGCGGGCCGAAGACCCAGCCGGGGAGCGTACGGCGGTAGTGTGCGGCCTCGTCGACGTCAACGATCAGTCCGACCGGTCCGGTGACGCTGATCGACCACCCGCTGCGCCGTGCCGCATCGATCTCCTCGGCGTTGTACGTCACAACGGTCGGTCCCGCGAGGGCACCTTCGGGCGCCGGGACGCGGACGATGAGACGCCCGTGCTCCAGGACATGGACTGCGGGCCGCACCTGGGTCAGCCCGCGTTGGACGAACACCAGGCGGCCACCGGTGGTGCCTCTGAGCAGCCACAGGGCTTCGGGCGCCATCATTTCCGTCATTCTGGGGGACGTTGAGGTCATCCGGCCGGCTCCTCGGTAGGGATTTTGGCAGCTTGCGCGGGAATTGCCAGAACTCCCGTGCGCTGCAGGTGGGTTCGGGCCGCGCGGATCGCCTCCGGCGTGGTGCTGAAGACTCTGCCGTCGGCGTACAACGGGCCCAGGACGCCGAGCGCGTCCAGAGCCTGCCGCTGGCCGGACTGGATGCCCGATGCCATCACGGTGATCCCTCGACGACTCAGTTTGTGCACCGCGTCCTTGAGGACCAAGGCCCCTGTGGCATCCAGGGCGGTGATGCGTGACAGCCGCAGGATCACCACCCGCACATCGGCGACATCGGTCAACTCCAGCAGGAAGCGGTGCGCGGCGGCGAAGAACAGCGGTCCCTCGATCCGATACGCGACGATGTGCTCGGCCAGCAGTTCATGCTCCTCGACGCTGTGATCGCCCGCCGGGTCGTGCTCCAACGGGACCTGGTCCAACCGGGCATGCAGGGCGACCGCGCGCAGGGCGACCACCGCCGCGACCACCAGCCCCAGGACTACCGCGTACACGAGGTCGAGCGCCAGTGTCGCCAGCGCGGTGAGGATCAGGACCAGCGCGTCACCCCGGGTGGCGCGGACCATCGCCCGCAGCGAACCGACCTCGACCATCCGGATCGCGGTGGCCAACAGCACCCCCGCCAGCGCGGCCAACGGGATCCGTGCCACCAGCGGCGCCGCCGCGAACACGATCGCCGCCAGGACCACGGCGTGGGTGAGTGCGGCAAGCCGGGAACCCGCCCCGGAGCGCACGTTGACCGCGGTGCGCGCGATGGCCGCCGTCGCGGGGACTCCGCCGAACAGCGGTGCGGCCAGGTTGGCCAGGCCCTGCCCGAACAGTTCACGGTCCGGATCGTGATTCTGCCCCACCGTCATGCCGTCGGCCACGGTCGCCGACAACAGCGACTCCAGCGCGGCGAGCGCGGCCACCGCGATCGCGGGAGCCAGCAGCGAGGACACCGTGGACAGCTCCAGGAACCCGAGGGAGGGCGCAGGAAGGCCGGCCGGTAGATGCCCGATCCGGGCCACGTCGAAGTGGGCCGCTTGTGCCGCGAGGGTCGCTGCGATGACCCCGACGATGGAGAACGGCACCGTCGGACGCCAACGGGCACCGGCCAGCATCAGCGTCGCGACACCGGCCGACAGGCCGATGGCCGTCCAGTTGGGATGCGCCGCGAATTCCTCCGTCGCGCGCCACGCCACGACGAGAACCTTCTCGCCCTTCGGCGTGGCGACACCCAGCGCGGCCGGCACCTGCTGCAGTCCGATCACGCAGGCGATCCCCAGCGTGAAACCCTCCACGACCGGCGCCGGAACGTACTTCATGTACCGGCCGGCTTTCGCCACGGCCAGTGCGATCAGGATGAGGCCGGCCATCAGCCCGACGGTGAGCACCCCGCCCGGACCGTACCGGGCCACGATCGGGACCAGCACCACGGTCATGGCTCCGGTCGGCCCGGACACCTGCAGATTCGACCCGCCGAAGACGGCCGCCATTGCGCCGGCCACCACCGCGGTGGCCAGCCCCGCCTCCGCGCCGAGCCCGGACGAAACCCCGAACCCCAAAGCCAGCGGCAACGCCACGATCGCCACCGTCAACCCGGCCAGCAGATCCCGGCGCGGCTGCCGCCGCATCCCGGAGAAATCCGCCCGGACCGGAAGCAGCGAGCGGATCGAACCCCAGAAATCGTGCAGCACCGTACTCACCGGGAGATCTCACTCTTCCGTAGCTCGCCAAGAAGCTCGTTCTGACCGGTCAGGATCTGCGCGAGGATGGTGCGCGCCACGGACATCAACATGGCCACATCTGCGCCGGCCAGCGCGTACACCACGGTCGAACCGTCCCGGGCGGACGTGACGAGCCCGGACCGCCGCAGCACGGCGAGCTGCTGCGACAGACTCGACGGCTCCACCTCGATCGCCGTCAGCAGCTTCCGGACCGGTACGGGCCCGTCCTGCAGCAGCTCCAGCACCCGGATCCGCACCGGATGCGCGAGCATCCGGAAGAAGTCTGCCTTGGCCTGATACAGCGGAACCGCCACAGCGCGCCCTCCTCATCGCCGGCTCCCACCGGACTGGGCTTCGTCCTGTGCCATCGACGACTGCAGACACAGCACCAACAGCATGTAATGAATTGCCATTTTTTGCAATTCTATCAAAGCGCATGAGGATGTCGGAGCTGGAGGGCGACCAGCCGCAGCGCACACCGGTTGTGAGCTCAACGGCCTGGGCCGTGGACGCACCGCCTCCGTTCGGGGGCTGTGCTCCCGCGTTGTCAGTCGTGGGCGATGACGGCGACAGGGGCGGTGGCGTGGTGCAGCACGGCGTGGGCGACCGGCCCGAGATGGGCGCCCAGGGGAGAGCGGCGCAGGTGACGGCCGACGATGACGAGGTCGGCGCCCACCGAGGCCTGGACCAGTCGGCTGCCGGCGGGTCCCATGAACGCCTGGGAGTCGGCGCGAACGGAGGGGAACTTGTCGCGCCACGGCTTCAGCATGTCGTCCAGCATCTGCGTGACACTCCGGCCGATGTCCCGTTCGTTTTCGGGGTCGAAGAAGGGGATGTACTCGTAGGCGGGAGGGAGCTTCCAGCCATGCACGGCCCGCAGGGCGCACTTGCGGCGGGCGGCTTCCTCGAAGGCGAAGGAGAGGAGTTTGTCGGCAGCCTCGTGGATGTCCACACCCACGACGATCTCGCCGTAACCGGCGGGCTCCGTGTCCCCGGTTTCCCGCGGCGGCCGTACGAGGGCCACCGGGGTTTCCGTGGCCGCAAGCGTCGGCATGCCCACCGAACCGACGAAGAAGCCGACCAGGCCGCCCAGGCCGCGGGAGCCGAGGACGAGCAGCCCCGCGTCGCTGGCCTCGGCTGCCAGGGCTGCGGCCGGCCTGCCGGAGAGACAGCGGATGGTGATCTCCAGGCTCGGGTACCGGCGGCGTACGTCCTCCGAAGCCTCGGTGAGCGCCTCGTCGGCCCAACGGTCGGCGCTCTCCCGGCCCAACCGCGGAATGGCAGGGCTTATGGGCCACTCGACCGCGTGGACGAGTCGCAGCGGCACCTCCCGCAAGGACGCCTCCCTGGCACCCCACATGGCTGCTGCCCGGCTCTCGAGTGACCCGTCGATGCCGACGGTCACATGGTGTTTCATGGCGGGAACCTCCTGTGGGCACGTTCCAGCGGTAGCTGGCGACGCCGCGGGTCTGCGGTCTTTCAGAGTGGCCCGGGACACGGAAGCGGAGGAGGGGCCAAACGGCCCCTGGCCGGACCGACCAGCCCCCCGCCCGCCTGGGACGCCGGATCACGCACTCCGCACGCAGCAGCCCGCTGTTGAGGAGGGTGTACACGGGGACTCTTGGCCCATGTCTGAGACCTGAACGGCCCTCCGCGTGGAGAGTCCGCTGTGGCAGCGTGAGAGCTGGACCCTTGGTGGTTCTCGGTGAGGAGGAACCATGGAAAGCACCACCAGCGGCTCCGAAATCGGCTCCGTCATCGTCGGCGTCGATGGTTCGGAGTCGGCCCGTCACGCAGCGCTGTGGGCAGCGGTCGAGGCCGTGCACCGTGAGCGCGCCCTGCACATCGTGTACGCCGTCGACACGGACGGCCGAGAGGCCTACGTTTCGGAGGCGGGCATCGAGCGCGCGCGAGGCTGTCCTTCGCAAAGCCTCGCTGCGCATGCTGCAGGTGTGGAACGTCCTGCAGTCCGTCGGGAACGTCGTGACCATGGTCGACGGCTTGGGGGAAATGGCCGGCGAGCAGGTTCATCACTTGGCCGCGGTGGCGAATCGGATCCGTCAGGAGTTCCCTTGCCTGACCGTTCAGCTGGACGCGGAGAAGAACGTTTCCGTGGCCGGCGTTCTGGTCGAGGCCTCGCAGCACGCGGACCTGCTGGTGATGGGTGGCCGGCGGTCGCCCGGCTACATCGGACCCACTCTCGGGCGGGTGACGCACAGTCTGGTGCACCACGCCCACTGTCCCGTGCAGCTCATTCCGCGGCACGACCGTGAGCAAAGGAGCACGTCATGACCGACGTCGGCGAACGACACGAGATCATCGTAGGCATCGACCCGGCGAGGGATTGGCACCTTCCCCTGGCTTGGGCGGTGGACGAAGCCCGACGGCGCGGGCTCGCGCTGCGGCTCGTCGTCGCTGTTCCTCCGCGGCACGACACGCAGCACGTTGACGACACTTCCCGCAGCATCACGCTGCACCAGACCGCATCGGAAGTCCTCAGAGCGTCCGCCGCCTGGAGCCGGGAGCGCTACCCCGGGATCGATCAGGCCGTGGACCTGGTCGATGGGTTCCCCACCCCGGTGATCGGGCGAATGTCCGGGCTCGCATGATCGTGCTGGGCTCGCGTCGCCTGAGTCGTACCTCGGAGTTCTTCAGCGCAGGCTCCCTGGTCGTCCCCTTCACAGCACAGGCAGAGTGCCCGGTCGTCGTCGTGGGCGACGCCGAGCACATCACGCAACAGCCGACCTACTTGGTCGTGGGCATCGACGGCAGCGAACCATCGAAGGCGGCAGTGGCGCTCGCTTTCGAAGAGGCCGATCTCAGAGGAGCCGGCCTGCGCGCGATCTCGGTATGGCAGCAGCCGCCGATCTTCACGCTCCGCGGCCAGGAGGACGCACTGCAGGCTCAGCGACGGATGCTGTCCGAGATGACGGCCGGCTTTTCGCAGCAGTACCCGGACGTCGCGCTGAAGCACGAGGTACCGACCGGCCACCCGGTGGAGGAACTCGCAGGCGCCGCCGAACACGCACTGGCCGTGGTCGTGGGCCGCCGAGGCCGGGGCGGCTACACCGGCATGCGGCTCGGCTCCGTCGTGCACGGACTGCTCCACCGGGCACACTGCCCGGTGATCACGGTTCCTCTCGGCTGAGGATCGCGACGGCGACGGCCCCAGCCGCTCAGGAAACACCCGGTGTTCGGCACAGCGGTGATCTGTAGGGGAGTTGGAGAGGGAGGCGATCAGGATGTACCAGGGGATCACCCCGAGAACGCCGACGGCTGATAGCACCGCAATCGGGCCGCGGCGTACGGCGACGCTCGATCCTGACGAAGCCCTGAAACTGCTCGGCACGGTCTCTCTCGGCCGCATTGTCTTCACCCGCCACGCACTGCCGGCAGTATGCCCGGTCAACCACATCATCGAGGCCGGGGACATCGTCTTCCGGTTGTTCGACGGTGGGGACATTGCTGCGCTCATGGCGCCCGACGACTGCCCCGGAATTGTCGTGGCCTACGAGGCCGATGCCATCGACCCGGTGACGGACCTCGGTTGGAGCGTGGTCGTCACCGGCTACGTGCTGCCCGTTACGGACGGCCGCGACAGCCGCGACGGCCAGCGGTACGGAGAACTGCTGCGTCCGTTGGTCGGCGGCCCGATGGGCTGTGTGCTGAGCATTCGGCCCGGTCTCATCACCGGCTTCCGCCTGGAGAAGGCCTGATCACCAGGTTGGGTGGTGCCAGATCACGGTGAGTATGTCGTCCACCCGGTGCACTTCGAAGCGCCAGTGAGCCGGCCGACGGGGGACCCGCCGGGCGGCTCCGTCGAGCCCGAATCTCCTAGGACCTGTCTTCAAACTGGCGGCGTTCGCCCGGAGGGCGGGCCCGGCGGTGTCTGGTGCGTGCGATCGCAAGGCGGAGGGTCGCCCCTGTACTGGACGTACTGGGGTGATCCCGACAACGCAGCGAGCGTGCGTGCCAGACACCGCCGGGCGGGCGCCAGTTTGAAGACAGGTCCTGGCGTCGAGGGCAGCGGCGGGCCGTGGTCTCGGCCTGCCGGGTGCTCACCGGGTGCTGAGTACTGATCGTGCGTGATCGCCGTGCGACGCCATGACCAGTACTTGATAGCGGCTGGGAATGACGGCGCTTCTGGACGTGAAATCCCGGCGTCCCGCGGTCATCGCGAACTGGAACAGCGCGAAGATCCCACCGAACAGCACGCCCCAGCTCAGGCCCCAGACCATGGCCTTCCAGAAGGCTGTCGCGCTCAGGATGCTCAGTAGCAGGCCGACGAAGACTCCGAACCATGCTCCGCTCGTGGCTCCGTAGAGCAGGGCGCGCCCCCAGTTCAGCCGCCCGGTGATCTGCTCCACCATCCGGAGATCGCTTCCGACGATCTGGGTGGTTTCCACTTCGAATTCGTGGTCGGCGAGGTAGTCGACGACGCTCTGCGCCTCGTCGTAGGTGGGGAAGGAGCCGAGTGATACCTGCTCGCCCGGATGCCGTTCGACGGCTCCCCGTCCTGCTTTCACTGCTGTCGTGTTCATCATGGCTGCCTCCCGGCATGATCGATGGTGTACGGATCCGATGGCGCCGGTGTGGCGATGGGTGTTGGGGCCGACCAAGCTCTCTCTCGCGGGGCGGTACGGAGGAGCCGGCCGGTAGGAATCTCATTCAGGAACGACGACGACCGGGCACGGCGCGTGTTGAACGCAGTGCTGGCTGACCGAGCCGAGGAGGATCCCGGCGAAGGTGCCGTGTCCCCTGGTGCCCACGGTCAGCAACTGGGCTCCCGCTGCTGCGGCCAGCAGGACCTCTGCGGGATGGCCTTCCACCACACGGGCCAGCACTTCGACCGGCCGGTCGAGGCGCTCCGATTCGTTGGCGACGACCTCGTCGAGGTTCTTCTGGATGCTGGCGGCGATGTCACCGAGGTCGATGACGCCGGGGACCCACCCGTAGCTGTACGCGTACATGTCGGGGTTATGCCATGTGGTGATGGCTTCGACTGTGGCGTCGGTCAGCTGTGCGTAGGCCATCGCCCAGCGTAGTGCTGAGGTGGAACACTCCGACCCGTCCACCCCGACGACCACACGTCGGGCGGCGGGTTCCTGGGTCTGCTTCGGCATGTCGATCTCCTGAGATTGGTTCGCTGCCGGCTTTTCGAGCCGACCGCGCTCTACGGGGACGGGCTGAGGGACTGCCGCCGTGATGGGACCACCGCGGGTGTTCGGGGGACGGACGGCATCGACCGGGTCTGCGTGCGTGCGACGACGAGCGCCGCGTCGATATCTCGTGGACCGGTGGAGACGCACAACGTGTGCGAAAGGTCCTGGAGTTGCCGGTGAATGTCCGCGTTGGCAGTGGCGCTGTGAGCGAGTGCCTCTTGTTCTGCGTCTCGGCTCAACTCAACTATGTGTAGCTGCTGTTGTTCTGCCTCCAGCGTGCTCTGCCGTCCCCGGATGCGTGAGGGGCCGAAGGTCCCGCTGAACGCCGAATGGTCCTTGTAGACCAGTCTGAGAAGGGGACCGTGTCGGTGCGCCCGGCAGGGGCGGAACGGGCACCGGGCTGCCGAACGGCCCTGGTGCAAGGCGATTGCCTCCGGCGCCGGGGGTCAGTGAGCGGGCACGATCGCCACCGGGCAGGGGGCGTGGTGCAGCATGGCGTGGTTCATCGAGCCGAGTTGGAGGCCCGGATGCTCGTGCCGGCGGCGTGCGCCGAGTACCAGGAGGTCTGCTCCGGCGGCCGCACGCAGCAAGCTGGAGGCAGACCTGCCCTGCACGGCATTGCGCCGTACTCGCAGACCGCTGACTCCCGTCTCGGGAAGGGGCACGGCGCCCAGCAGGTTCTGTGCGCGGTCGGCTGCCGCACCGACGTCCATCACCACTGACACCCCCGACATGTCGATCTCGGGGCGCCAGGCGTGCACGAGCTCCAGATCGGCATGTCCAGCCGCCGCTTCCTCGACCGCGAACTCCGCCGCCGCTGAAACATCGTGCGACCCCACACCCAGCACCACACGGCGCCCGACCTCCGCGGGTTCACGTTCACCGCGTACCACCACGACCGGGTACGCGGCCCTCGCGGCGACCCGCAAGCTCACCGAGCCGAGCAGCAACCCGGGGAATCCGCCGCGGCCGCGGGTTCCCAGCACCAGCAGCGGGGAGTAGCGCTGCAGGCCCAGCAACGCGGACAGGACGTCCTCGGCGAGCAGTTCGGTGTCCACCGCTACGCCGGGCCGGCGCGCGGACGCCCGCTCGGCCGCGGAGTCCAGGACCTCCTCGATGGCCTTACGCTCGGGCGCGAGTTCCATGTCGTCCACGGTTTGCTGTTCGAACTGTTCCCAGGCAGAAGCGTGGACGAGCCGCAGCCCCACTCCGCGGCGGAAGGCGTCGTCCACCGCCCAGTCCACGGCTCGCAGACTTTCCGGAGAGCCGTCAACGGCCGCCACCACGCATGCAATGCTCATGATCTTCTCCACACCTCGACAGGCCGATTCCGGCCATGCATGCGACGACTGCCGACTGGTCGCCCGACTCGATCCGTCGGCGGGTGCGAAACCGCACCTTTGGTCAGTTCACACGCGGTGTGCCGCACGCGGTAGGGCCGGTTGGCCCCGCTCGCCCGCGCAGTGGGCCCCTTGCATGGCCCGGTGCCCGACCCCGGGACGAGCGGTCAGTGTGCGCGGGTCACCGTCGGTTGCCGGTGTCGTGATGTCCTTCGTGGTTCAGCCGGTCCTGGGCCTGGGTCGCGATCACGGCGGCCTGGACGCGTCGTTCCACGCCCAGCTTGGCGAGCAGCCGTGAGATGTGGTTCTTGACGGTCTTCTCCGCGAGGTAGAGCCGCTGTCCGATCTGTCGGTTGGTCAGCCCTTCGCCGACCAGCGCCAGGACCTCCCGCTCGCCTTCGGTCAGGCTGGGCAGCGCGACCAGTTCCGGTGCGGGTTCCTCCGCGCCGCGCAGCTTGGCCATCAGCCTGGCCGCCGCGCTGGGGTCGAGCGTCGACTGCCCGGCGGCGACGGCGCGGACGGCCGAGACCAGGTCGGAGCCGCGGATCTGCTTGAGCACGAACCCTGCGGCGCCGGCCATGATCGCGTCGAGGAGCGCCTCCTCGTCGTCGAAGGACGTGAGCATCAGGCAGGCGAGTTCGGGCATCTTGGAGCGGAGTTCCCGGCAGACGGTCACTCCGTCTCCGTCCGGCAGTCGCACGTCCAGCACGGCGACCTGCGGGCGGAGCGCGGGAATGCGGATGAGGGCGTGTTCGACGGTGCCGGCCTCGCCGATCACCGTGATGTCCGGTTCGTCGTTCAGCAGGTCCCGCACTCCCCGCCGTACCACTTCGTGGTCGTCGAGGAGGAAGACCGCGATCCCGGCCGCGGGGGAGGGACGGTCACTGTCGGACATCAAGAGCTTCTGAATCCTGCGCCGGGCGCCCTGTCCAGCGGACAGCACCCGAACCGCGCTCACCGAGCGGTCTGCGGCTCACCACAGATTGTGACCGGGGCCAGGTGGCCCCGGCTCCATGGTGTCACCCTCTCCGAGGCTTCCAGCCTCGCGCCGAAAGCATCATGATCACCTACCGAGGGCCCTGGGCGGGCCCTTCCTGTTCCCCCGGGGCTTCCAGGAAGGGACGAAGGGCTCCTTGCGGTGATTAAGGGGCGAGTACGGTGGACGGAGCTGAGGGACCGACTCCATTCCGTCACGTGCATCTGGAGGCATATCGGTGGGTAACGGCGACGAGGGCACCGGGCAGTCTCCTCAGCTGCGGCTCGATGAGCTTCTCGAGGAGTTGCAGAGCCGGCTGGACGTGGCGCGCGGCACCCGGGACCAGGTCCGCAGTCTGCTGGAGGCGGTGCTCTCCGTCGGGGGCGAGCTGGATCTGGAGCAGGTGCTGCGCAATATCGTCGAGGCGGCGGCGGTGCTGGTGAAGGCCGAGTACGCGGCGCTGGGGTTGATCGGGCCGGACGGCGAGCGGCTCGCCGAGTTCGTGACGGTCGGGTTCACGCCGGAGCAGATCGCCGCGATCGGCGCGTACCCGTCGGGGCACGGAATCCTGGGTGTGCTGATCCGCGATCCGCACCCGTTGCGGCTGCCGCGGATCTCCGATCACCCCTCGTCGTACGGTTTTCCGCCGAACCACCCGCCGATGGACTCCTTCCTCGGGGTACCGATCCGGGTGCGCGACCACGTCTTCGGCAACCTGTACCTGACGGAGAAGCGCGGCGGCGGGCAGTTCGACGCCGAGGACGAGTCCGTCCTGGCCACGCTGGCCGTGGCCGCCGGGGTGGCGATCGAAAACGCCCGGCTGTACGAGGAGTCCAGGCGGCGCGAGCGGTGGCTCCAGGCCAACGCGGAGATCACCCACACGCTCATGGCGGGCAGTCCACGCAGCGAGGTGATCAGCCTCATCGCAGAGCGGGCCAAAGAGATCACCGGCGCGGAACTCGCCCTCATCGCGCTACCGGTCCCGGACCCGTTGATGCTCTCGGTCGAGTTGGCCATCGGACGCGACGCGGAAGCGATTCGCGGTCTGATGGTGCCGATCGAGGGCAGTCTGGTGGGTGCGGCCTACGCTGCAGGAAAGCCTCTGACCAGCGCAGACATCACCACTGACGAGCGGATGACCGTGGATTGGCCCCGCATCGCCGGGCTGGAGGCCGCGGTGGCGGTTCCCATCGGCATCGGGGACGGGCTGCGCGGTGTGCTGTTGTTGGCCCGCGGGGCCACACGAACAGCTTTTGTCGAGGAGGAGATCGAGCACCTGCAGGGCTTCGCCGGGCAGGCGGCGGTGGCGATGGAGTTGGCCGAACGGCGTGCCGGCGCCGAGCAGATAGCGCTGTTGGAGGACCGGGACCGGATCGCCCGGGATCTGCACGACCTCGCGATCCAGCGCCTTTTCGCTACCGGGATGACGCTGCAGAGCTCGGGCCGCTTCATCGAGCACCCCGAGGCCTCGGAACGGGTCCGGCGCGCTGTCGACGACCTGGACGAGACCATCAAGATCATCCGGTCGACCATCTTCGGTCTGCGGTCCCGTGAGACGGGCGCCGAACACACCCTCCGGGCGCGTACGGTGCGGGCCGCCTCCGACGCCTCCGCGGTCCTGGGCTTCACACCGAGCGTGCGGATGGAAGGACTGCTCGACACTCAGGTGCCGCGGGAGGTCGCCGACCATGTGCTGGCCGTGCTCACGGAGTCACTGACCAACGTCGCCAAGCACGCCCACGCCACCCGGGCGCAGGTGGCCCTGGAGACCGACGGCCGGCACGTCGTCCTCACGACGACCGATAACGGTGTCGGACTTCCGGCGGAGCGGAACGGCAACGGCCTGCGGAACATGCGGGAGCGCGCCCTGCAACTGGGCGGGGACATGGAGTTGATGTGGCCGCCGGAGGGCGGAACGACTCTTGTCTGGCACACGCCAGTACCGAGGGGATAGCCGGTTCGGGGCGGGCGCATTCCGGCTTCGTCGTCAGGGCATGTCGGCGGCGGAGGGTTCACTTGCTCTGCCGGCACGTATCCGTTCCGGTCGACGACGCGCCCTGCCACGAGTTCGGGTTCGACATGGATGAAGATCCCGTCACCCGTCTCCAGCCACGGCCGCGGACCGCTCGACCTCAACCGTGCGTCCTTGACCAGGTTCGTGACCACGGAGGCCCGGCCGGTGATCACCACACTCCAACCGGTGTGGCCGGACTCGTCGAAGTGGTCCGCCTCGAACGCGACCACCGCACCCCGCACCGCGCGCGCCATGTGCGAGGCGGCGGAGGCCTGGAACAACACGGCACCGTCCGGGTCCAGGAGGAAGTGCACCGGCAGAATCGTGGGCAAGGCATCCTCGGTGTAGATGACACGCCCGATCGTCACCAGAGACAGCAGACGCAGACTCTCCCGGCGATCCAGCTTCCGGAAACCGTTGTGTCGGTGCATCGCTCACTCTTCAGTAGCGTCGGTGGAACAGATGATGGTCCCCTCGGACCCCTGCTGTCGATCGTGATCGACTCCTTTCAACACCGGAGCGCCGGAGTCGGTGGACCTGCTCCATTCCAGCGTGAAGGCCGTGAATTCGCGGGGGGAGGGGCTGCAGGGCCCTGACAAGGGCCTGACCGGCCCCGCGTGATCCCGGTGATCACGCGCCAGAAGGCGGCGGGTAAGGCCGATCGGCCCCGGAGCGGGCCGTGCGGCCCCTGTACCGGGCGTGTGGAGAGCCGGAGGCTGCTGTCGAACGAGTTCACCGGAACTCTCTTCTGGAGGTAGCTCTCGTGTCCGCTCCCGTTGCCGTCGGCCTGGACGGCTCCCCTGAAAGCATGGCCGGCGCTCGCTGGGCAGCCCGTGAGGCGCTGCGCAGGAACCTGCCAGTGCGGCTCGTCCATGTCTGGAACTGGCATCCCCATCCCGGCGAGACATCTGACGGCTTGGAAGCACAACGCCACTGGGCCCAGCGGATACCGCGCGAGGCCGCCGCTGAGTTCACCCGGCAGTACCCCGCGCTGGAAATCGTCATCGACCAGGTGGGAGGGCAACCCGCGGCTGTTCTCCCGGTCGTCGCGGAAGAGGCCGAACTCCTGGCCCTCGGGTCCCCCCGGATCAAGGGCATTTCGGGCTTCCTCATCGGATCAGCATCGCTGGCAACGGTCGCCTGCGCCGAGCGGCCGGTGGTTCTCGTAAGAGCCGGTGAGACCGCAGAGGACGAACATCAACCCGACAAAGCCGGGCTGCCGTCGACCGACACTCCGTACCGCGATGTGGTTCTCGGCCTCGATCTCGCGCGGCCATGCGACGAACTGCTGGAGTTCGCCTTCGATGCCGCGCTGCAACGCTCCGCGAGGCTGCGCGTCATCCATTGCTGGAAGATGCCGTCGGCCTACAAGTACCGCGACGCAACGGTCGGCAGCACTCCGGAATCCGCTCTTGCAGCTCAACAGACGCATGCCCTGACCGAGATGCTGCGTCCCTGGCGGGACAAGTATTCCGCCGTCGAGGTGATGGCGGAGTCCGTGCCGGGAAGGCCTGCGGAGCACCTGCTGACGGCCTCCGCGGACACGTCACTTCTGGTCGTCGGACGGCGCACCAGCCACTCACCGATCGGCAGGCACATCGGCCCCATCACACTGGCCGTGCTCCACCACTGCTCGGCACCGGTCGCGGTGGTACCGCACGCCTGAGCGGCCCTGGCGCGAGCGGGCTCGGCTCCGGGCCCTGCAGCCCGATCTCCTGAGCACCGTTGGGCCGGTCGGACGGGCCGGGGTAACCAGTAGGCCCTGGCCGCAGCATTGATCACCGCGAAGAGTGGTGATCTCGGGGGACGAGCCGTCGGCGGCGCGCAGCAGATGGCGTTTCAGCCGGTGACAGCTGTGGGCGCACTGACGATGAAGAGGAGCATGTTATGGCCAAGGCATATCTTGTGGGGAGCGGTATCGCTGCACTGTCGGCCGCCGCTTTCCTGATCCGCGACGGCGGATTCGCGGGCCGTGACATCCACCTGCTGGAGGAGCAGGAAGTGATCGGTGGCAGCCTGGATGCGGGAGGCACCGCGGAGACCGGGTACTCGATGCGGGGCGGCCGAATGTTCGAGGGCCAGTTCCGTTGTACCTACGATCTGCTGTCGTCGATCCCCTCCGCCGACGACCCGTCGAAGTCGGTCACTGAGGACACCTTCGCTGCTCACGATGCCTTTCCCTGGGACGACGCTGGCCGCCTGGTCGACAGCGACGGGAAGATCGAGCAGCCGGGGTCCTGGCAGCTCTGGCAGTGGCTGGCCCGAGGACGCGACGACTTCGGTAACCCTCACGTCTTCGACCGGAGCGTGAAGGACTCCACTTGGGAGTCCTTCACGGTCACCTGCAAGGACCCACTGTTCGTCGAGCTGATGGAGGCGCTGAGCGGGCGCGAGGCCGGCGAGGGCGGTTTGATGACCTTCCCGTCCTCCAACTGGCTGCTCACCATCGTGCTGAACCGCCAGCCCGTGTACCGCGAGCAGCCCCACGGCGTCACGGTCTGGTGGGGCTACGGGCTCTTCCCGGATCGCCCCGGTGACTACGTCGGCAAGCCGATGACCGACCGCACAGGGCAGGAGATCCTGCGCGAGGTCCTGTACCACCTGAAGTTCGAAGCGAACCTGGACCGCATCGCGGAGGCCTCGACCGTCATCCCGTGCCTGATGCCCTACATCACCAGCCAGTTCCTGGTCCGCGAGCACGGTGACCGGCCACAGGTAGTACCGAAGGGCGCCACCAACCTGGCCTTCATCGGCCAGTTCGCCGAGGTTCCGGACGACGTGGTGTTCACGGTGGAGTACGCGGTACGCACCGCCTGGACCGCCGTCGACACCCTCCTCAAGCTTGGCAACGAGCCGCCGCCGGTCTACAAGGGCCAGCGCGACCCGCGGGTGCTCATGAACGCGCTGACCACGATGCATCAGCGGTAATGCTCCTAATCGGTCTGCGGCCTGCCGCAGACCGGGCCTGCCCATCTCAGAGGCGAATCAATTGCGTTCCGTGGCCCGAATCATAGGTTCCTGGAGCGGCTCTCTCGCCTGCCGATCCCGACGTACGGATGTACCGGAAGTGCCAGGCGGGTCCGGGGTTCCGGCTCCACCGCGGCACTGGACCGGCCGGTCTGTGGAACCGAGGCATTATGCCCGTCCCGTCCCTGCTCAATGTCCATCGTCACGACGACGGGAGCCGGACGCTGATCGCCGTGGCCGGCGACATCGACCTTGACTCTGCGCCTCTGCTGCGCGTGTCGTTGGAGCAGTGCCTGCTCGACGGTATCCGCTCCATCGACGTCGATCTGAGCGCCGTCACGTTCTGCGACTGCAGCGGGCTGAACCTCTTCTTGTCCGCCCGCCGGCGCACTGCCGCTGCCGGCGGGGCTTTGTGCCTGCATCACCCCAGTAGGTCCGTGGCCCGGCTCTTCGCCCTGACCGGCTTCACCTCTCTTCTCGTGACACCTCGCGTCGGTCTCGATCCGCCGCCTGTTTCGGTGCCGCACGGTCGGTCCTCCCGGTCCTTGCGTCCGGTCGCGTTGTACGAGGCGACGTGTCAGCTTGCTGACGTGGCGCCTGTTGCCCCTGCACGGTGTGGCGTGAGGTAGGAGCCAGGACGGGCGTGATTGAGCCATTGATTTCTCCGACGGCCAGCACGATGAGAGTAAAATGGGGCTTCGACGTCCCGGACCCCGGCGTGTTCACTGTTCAGCAGCACGCTGGACGCGACCGCATCCGGGAGCCATACGTGAACGCGATAGCCCAACCGCCCATTGGCCCCACGAATCTGCCGGTCAGCGCGAGGCGCCATGGCGAGGCGTCGTCGGTGGACGAGAGCCAGCCGACCGTTCCCTGGGTGAAGTCCCCGAGGGATCCTGCCCATCGGCGGGACGAGGAACTTATTGCGCGCCGGCGTGCGGTCTTCGCATGGTGCGACTGCCACTTGATGGCACTGTGCGGTCTCGTTCCGCCTTCGGCGGATCACCCAGGTGTCATCGCCTCGGCCTGGGCCGAACTGCTCGCCGATTCTCCGGACCGGGTTCTTCGGCGGCTGCGGCAGGATCAAAGCCATGACACCGGTTCCATGTCTCACCACAGCTGTCCTCAGGACGCGTCTCCCGTGGACCGGATCGAGCTCGCCCTCGACCTCTTGGGGGACCGATCCTGCGCCCGGACCTCCACGATCCTGGGACAGTCCGAGCACACCGTCTCCGCCCGCCTGTCCTCCGGGCTGTGGGTACTGCTGGCACCCTGCGGCTGCCGGGCTGTCCGCGGCGTGTAACCGGGGGCGCTCGCCGGCCCTCGCACTTTTAGGGCACCGAGCCTGCGGGGGTTGAGCTGCACCGCAGTCCGCGCGCCGCCTCTGGTGCTGATCGGTGATCTTTGGAATAGCGCCAGGTAGGCGTAGACCCGGGGACTATGCTGGCTCCACGTCCCGGACCCTGGCGTGACCCGTACTGACGCCCATGTGCCAGTGATGAATGGACGCTTCTGTCTGTCACCATGGCACCCTTTTCAGCCGAAGCTGTTGATAGCGCGGTCCTGGGAGTGGGGATCGCCTGACCAACGCTTCGGCTGCCGGACCCGGACGCCAAGAGCGCCTTCAGGGATGTCTGCCAGGCGGAGCCACGTGCCCGTCCGCCCCCTCAGTGCACCTGGCGGTCACCATGAACCGAGGCGCCATGCCAGTTCCGCACAGCCTGAACCACAACCGACACGACCACGGAATCCGGACCACGATCACCCTGGCGTGTGAGATGAACTTGACTGCGGCGCCGCCGGGTCACGCGGCTGTGGAGGACCGCTGCCTTCGCTGGACCCCAGCGGACGTGTCAGGCGCCCGCCCACTGGCAACAGGGCCGATTCCGTGGCGCGTCGGGAGCCGGCCGGCTGGTCGGGGCACGATGCGCGGTGATTGTCGTGATCAGTGACCGAATGGCTGAGGTGTTGCGTCTGCTACACCCGGACCCTTGGAGCGAGGCCGGCGCCGATATCGCTGTGGCGGCGGCCGAAGCCCTCGGGATGGACGGATTGTCGGTGTCGCTCGTGACCGAAGGTGATCGGACCGAGCTGCTGTGGTGCTCCGACGACGCCGCCCGGTGCTTCGAGGACATGCAGCACACACTCGGGGAGGGCCCGGGGCCCGATGCGGTGCGCACAGGGGCGATGGTGTGGGTTCCGGACCTGGCCCAGGTGCGTACCGAACGCTGGCCGGCGCTGAGCATGGAGGCCCCGGACCTACAGGCCCGAGCGGTCTACTGCTTCCCACTCGGCCTCGGTGCGATCCGCGTTGGGGTCCTGACCGCTGTGCGCCGCACCCCGGGACCTATGAGCGCCCAGCAGGCCGACGACGCCATCGCGCTGGCCGCGGTCCTGACCATGCGCTGCTTGAACGGCAAGGAACTGCAAGCACCCGAAACCGGTGCCCAAAACGGTGCGAATGGCAGTGCCGAAACCGTCCGTCAGCCGGACGGGCTCCCGCAGATGCTGAATGCCGTTGTCCATCAGGCGACCGGAATGGTCAGCGCGCAACTTCTCCTGCCCCTGCCGCAGGCTCTTCTGCGTTTGCGGGGGCACGCTTACAGCAGCGGGCGTTCCCTCACCGAAGTAGCGAAAGACGTCGTGGATCGTCGTCTTCGTCTGACCCACCGGAGCAACGGTTCGCCGACCCCGCCGCCTGTCGTAGAGAAGGACTGATTCCATGATCCGAGAGCAGCGTCTGACCGAGGTCTTCGTCGAGGTCGCCGACTCCCTGACCGACGATTTCGACGTGATCGACTTCTTGCAGCAGCTGTCGGTGCGCTGCATGGAGCTGCTGAACGTCGCGGCGGTGGGAATCATGCTGGCCGACAGCAACAGCACCCTGCAGACGATCGCGGCCTCTGACGAACACACCCGGCTGCTGGAACTGTTCGCCCAGCAGCACGCCCAGGGCCCGTGTGTGGACTGCTACAACAGCGGCAACGTCCGCACCAACATCAACCTCACCGACCGGACGGTTGCCGCGAAGTGGCCGCAGTTCGCCGTCCAGGCCGAGGGCACCGGCTTCGTGGTCGCCAGCGCCCTGCCCCTGCGACTGCGCGGACGGACCATCGGCGCGATGGGCCTGTTCCAGACCGACCCCGACCCCCTCACCGCCTCCGACCTCACCCTCGCCCAGGCGCTCGCGGACGTCGCAACCATCGCGATCCTCCAACAACGCACCCTGGCCCACAGCGAACTCGAACGCGGACAACTCCAGTACGCCCTTACCAGCCGTATCGTCCTTGAACAGGTCAAGGGCATCCTCGCCGAACGCTGGAACACCAGCGTCGACGACGCCTTCACCGCCCTCCGCCGCTACGCCCGCAGCCACAGCTACCAACTCACCAGCCTCGCCCGGGAAATCGCCGACGGTACCTTCGACACCAACCAGATCCCCCGCGCGGCGAACGGAGAACGGAAGTAGAGCCGTGGGGCGCAGGACAGGAAACGCAGAATATTGGCGCGGACCGTGCCGCTCTGTTTCGCCGAGGCCGCGAACTTGTTGCCATGCACCGAAGCAATCGGTTCAAGCCTGGTTGAGGACGGTGGTCAGGGCACATGCGATGTCTCGGGCCCAGGCGCGGATGTGTTCGCGGTCGCGGAAGTCACCGACCCTGCCTTGTTTCCTGAGCTGGCGGGCGATGAATCCACGGGACCCATCGGTGAGCTGACCGCCGAAGGTGGCGTGGCCGTGTACACCCAGCTTGGTGGCGATGCGGACAACCGCAGGAACGGCCGGGATGGCGCGCTTGGTGGCAGAACCGTCGAGTGGTCCGCTGCTGAACAGCGAGACTTCCTGCTCGGTCAGCGCCTGGCGGTGGCGGCGGACTAACGGAGCGCTTCCCCCGGCCAGCGGCCCGCGTGCAGGCCGGCTCCGAGTACCACGGCGTCGTACGCCGCGACGCTGGGGACATCGGAGATGGGCGCGACGTCGGCATCGATGTGCTGTTCGTGCAGCGGCTGCCCGATTCACCGGGCGATCTGGGCGGTCGACCCGTTCTTGCTGCTGTAGGCGAAGAGCGTGCGCTGCGGGTCGCTGGTCCTCGGCGGACCCCGAGCCGATGCGGGTCGTGTGTCTGTTGGGGGAGCAGACGGATACGGACGTCGAGGTCGGAGATGGCACTTGGCCGTGCGAGGACGGGGTCGAGGTCGGCCTCGGCGCGTTGTGGCAGGTCGTCTGCCATCTGCGACAACCGGTGCAGTGGCTGTTCGATCCCAGGGGCCGCTGGACCCGTGACAGGAACTAACCGGCCCATGCGGAACGCGTATGACGAGCCGAGAGTGGAATCCGGAGGTGAGCTCCATGGGGGAGCGTTGTGTGGTCGCTGGTTTGGACGGTTCCGTCCAGGGTCTGGAGACTGCTGAATGGGCAGCGGTGGAGGCGCAACGGCGCCGGTGCGTTACGGTTGATGGGTTCCGGATTACCTGGTGGCCTTGACGGGGTGCTGGCCGCTGTAAGGGTGCGGCATCCCGCGCTGTCGATGACGACTCAGCGAGATGAACGCCGCAATCCGACCTCCTTTCGGCTTCGGCTGGTGCCGGCCTCCTCGTGATCAGTGCGATGAACCGCGATGCCAGACAGATTGCTGCCAGCGCGCAGTGCCCCGTGGTGCTGGTACGGGGAACCACGGCCGGCGAGATCGTTCTTGGGCTTGACGCGCGCCACCCGGCGGCAACTGCGACCGGCTTCGCTTTTGACGGCGCGCAACGGCAGGGCTGTCGGCTGCGCGTGGTGCACGCCTGGCGGCTGCCGGCGCCGGTGAAGGGTCGTGCGCGTTACACGGTTTTGCAGGAGGACCGGGCCGAATGGGAGGACGAGGAAGTGCAGCTCCTCCATGACACGTTGCGTGGCTGGCGGGAGAAGTACGCCGAGGTGGATGTTCTTCCGGATGTGCGGCTGTTCACCGCGTCCTGGGCTCTGGTGAACGCGTCCGCGCACGCGGGACTGGTCGTGTTGGGACGCGGACCGGACGGGCTCGGCCCGGTGGGGCACGCGGTCGCCGGGTTCGCGGAGAGCCCGGTGGCGTTCGTTCCGGTCTGACGCACGCCGCCGGTGACAGGACCGGGTCGATGCCGGTTCTACCACCGAAGCCCGTCTACGCAACGCCGTTCAAAGTGGTTGCCGAACAGCTGTCCCGGCACGGCATCAGCGGACTTCCCGTCGTCGACGGCGACGACAGGGTCATCGGCGTCATCTCCGAGACGGACCTGATGATGCGCCAGGCCGCGAGCGTCGCTGACACCGCTTCGCGGTGGAGCCGGCTCTCCCGTGCCCACCGCCGGGAGCAGATCAAGGTCCGGGCCCGGACCGCGGGACAACTGATGTCCCAGCCGGCGGTCACGGTGCACGCAGAGGACTCCATCGCCGAGGCCGCCCGCACCATGATGGAGCAGAAGGTGGAGCGGCTGCCCGTCGTTGACGAGCAGGACTGCCTGATCGGCATCGTCACCCGCCGCGACCTGCTGAAGGTCTTCCTGCGGCCGGACAGTGAAATCCGCCGCGATGTGATCGACGAGGTGCTGGTCCGCACCCTGTGGGTCGTCCCGCAGACCACCGGCGTCACCGTGGATGATGGGGTGGTGAAGCTGGAGGGGCGGCTGGAACGCCGCAGCGAGATCGACATCGCGCTGCGCCTCACCCCGCTGATCGACGGAGTGGTCGCCGTGGTCGGCAAGCTCACGTATCAGCTCGATGACTCGCACCTGAAGGTCGCCGAACCGGCGTCGATCAGCCGCAGGCCGGCATAGACGACGATGGCGCCCAGCACGGCCCCCCGGGATGTGGGCCAGCAACCGGCTCGCGACGAGCAGCACGGCGAGCACGGCGCCGAGGGCTACGAGGGAGTATGCCTGCGTGCGGCTGCCTGCCGCGTCGGCGAGCGCCGTACGGCTGGCGCTGCTGCTCACCGGAAGCCGTGCAGGGCTCCGGCGCCGAGGTTCGCGGCGCCCAGTGCCAGCAGCTCCTGGTTGGTGTCGAGCCGGTGACCGCCATCGTGGGTCGCGAAGGCCCGGGCGGTGAGGATGACGTCCGTGTAGCCGACCAGCAGGACGCCGAGCGCGGGCAGTATCAGCTGTGGCAGGTCGCCCGGGTCCGGCAGCGCGGGCTGGGGCAACCCCGAGGGGATGGCGCCGATGACGGTGATTCCGTGGTGCTCCAGCCCGAAGGCGGCGACAACGGCGGTTCCCAGGACGACGAGGAGTAGCGGCCCTGGTAGGCGGCGGAAGTACCTCTGCACCGCGAAGAGGAAGACGAGGGCTACTCCGGTGAAGGCCAGCATGACCAGATGGGCCTGCGGAAGGTGCCGGGCGAAGGAGAACAGCTGTGGGAAGAACTCCGTCCCGTGCACGGGTACGCCGGTCAGCCGGGGCAGCTGGTTCACGATCATGATCCGGGCTACGCCCGCCATGTAGCCGACGAGAACCGGCCGGGACAGCAGATCGGCGAAGAAGCCCAACCGCGCTGCCCAGGCGACGAGGCAGAGCAGCCCGCCCGCGACCGCGAGAGCGGCGGACAGAACCGCGTACCGGGCCGGGTCCCCGGCGGCGAGCGGTCCGATGACGGTGGCGGTCATCAGTGCGGTGGTGGACTCCGGCCCGACCGACAGTTTGCGGGACGATCCCAGCAGCGCGTAGAGCAACAGCGGCAGCACGATGGCCCACAGGCCGGCGACCGGTGGCAGTCCTGCCAGCCCCGCGTACGCCATCACCTGAGGAATCAGGTAAGCCGCTGCGGTCCCCCTGCCGACAGGTCGCCGCGCAGCCAGGCCCGCTGGTAGCCGGACAGCACGACAAGCCCCGGCAGCAAGTGCCTGCCGGCCTCGGCCACCCGGGCACGCAACTCCCCCTGCTCTGGTGGATGGTCGCCGCTTGAGGATCCAGGCGTGGGACGGGCATCTCCGGGAGCGTGCGGCCGCCCCGACCGCGGACCGGAGTCGCGCGTTCGGGGCGGCCGTCGTCCCTTGTTCCGGCCGTGCCGAGGAATCACTCGGTTCTCACGCGTCGGCGCGCTGCACCTTGATGGTGCGCGCCCCGGTCTTCGGCTCTGCGACCGGGACGTTCACGGTAAGGACGCCGTCCTTGTAGTCGGCCGTGGTCTCGTCCGCGCGGGCGCTCGCGGGCAACCGGACGGAGCGGGCGAACGCGCCGTAACGGAACTCCGAGTGGTGCTTGCCCTCGGTCTTTTCCGCGCGCTCGGCGCGAATCGTCAGCACATCACCGTCGATGCTGATCTCAACGTCCTGGTCCGGGTCGATTCCGGGCAACTCGGCCTTCACGACGTACGTGCTATCGGCCAGCTGCTGCTCGATGCGGATGCCGTGCAGTCCGGGCACGTTCCGCATGCCCGGCACGGCGGGAATACCGGCCTCGATCCAGTCGAACAGTTCCGGCAGCAGCGGCGGCCATCCCTGGCGCCGTTCCAGCTTCCCACTCATCGTTTCCTCCTCGCCTTGGACGTTCACGGACTGTGCGGGTGCGATTCCAGGATCCTGTTCCCGGCTGTACCGCATCAGGGGCCGTACGGCCCACACATGACCGGCCGTACGGGCCCCGAATGACCCTTCCGGCCCCGGGCGGAGGGCGCGCAGTGAGGGGAAGCTGAGGGGCGGAAGATCCTGTTGATAATCAGCTGTGAGGAGATGACCGCCGTGTATACGACCCTGACCGCGGACTTCTGGAGGCTTTTCGTGTGCCTGCTGTGCGCCGGAATGCTGCTGGTGCTGGTCGCGACCTTGGCCGCCGAGGCACTGGTGGATCGGCTGTCCGCTCGGCGCACGCGTCGGTCGCAGATCCGTCGGATCCCTGATGTGGTCTTGGCCCGGCCCCGGCCCCGGCAGCCGCACCACGCGCACCATTGAGCACAGGTGCCGCGCAGAAGGACCGAACTGCTGATCGGTCGTCATTTGGGGCTGTCAGGTCACTGGCCAGCCGGCCAGTGCCAAGGCCACCCCCAGCACCCCTGCCCCCAGCAGGGCAGTGACTACACTCCGGCGCCCGGTCAGCAACCAGATGGCTGCGGCGGCGAGTACGCCGAACTGCCACACGTGTTGCATCGCGAGAGCCAGCGGGATCGCGGACCCGGCGATCGCACCGATCACCGCGGGACCGGCTCCGGTCAAGAACGCCTGTACCCGCAGGTTGACTCGCAGTCGGTCGAACCGGGGTGCGCCGAGGATCACGAACACAAACGACGGGGCGAACGCCACTGCGGCGGCCAGCAGACCACCTCCTACCCCGGCAGCGGCAAAGCCGACCACTGCGACGGTCTGCACCACCGGCCCTGGGGTGATCTGCCCCAGCGCCACCGCGTTCAGGAACTGCCCGTCGCTCATCCAGTGGTAGCGATCGACCGCGTCGGCCTGCATCAGCGGGATGATCACGAAGCCGCCACCGTAGGACAGCGCGCCGACCTTCAGGCTCACCCAAGCCAGCGCGAGCAGACCACCGCTCGCCACCGGAGCGACAGCCAGCAGCGGCCACGACCGCATCCGCCGGACCACAGCCGGCCCGGAGCCAGAGCGCACCGCGACCTCCACCAGACCGGCAGCGACCAGCACCAGGACCAACCACGGTCCGGTCAGCGCCGCCGTGGTTCCGCCCGCCATGCCGTAGCCGATCCATCGGGTCCGCGCCGACCGCGCCGGACCGGCACGCTTCCAGCTCGCCGGGACCAGCGACCATGCCGCCTGCACAGCCACTGCTGCCACCGCCGACCCCGCGCCCGCCGCCGCTCCCCGCACCCACAAGGGCGGATCCCCAGCCAGGAACAGCGCGGCCAGCGCCAGGATCAGCACTAGCCCCGGCACGATGAAGCACACCCCGCCAACCAACGCGCCGACAAGGCCCCGCAGCCGCCATGCGGAGAAGATCGCCAGCTGCGTGGACGCCGGCCCCGGCAGTAGATTGGTCGCCGCGATCCCGTCCTCGAAATCCTCGGCCGCGATCCATTTCCGGCTCTCGACACACAACTGCCGCAGCAGCGCGATATGCGTCGGTGGACCGCCGAACCCGATGCAACCGATCCGGCCCCACTCCCGGGCGATCGTTGCCAGACCTACTCGGGCTCCGTCTGCCCGGCCCTCGTGTGCAACCGTCACGCTGCCCTTTCCACGTCACCGAACCACCAGCGGCGCGACTCTACTGGCCGTGAGTGAACGGACGCCCATGGGGCTCGATCAGCGGTGACCGTCCTTCCCGGCGGCGCCGCGCTCCGAACCGCGGTCCCAACGTCGATCCCGGTCGTCCACCAGGAGGTCTGTCAGTTCGCCGGAGTTCCCCATTGCCCCATCCATGTGCTCTCCGCTCCGCCGTCACCGCCGCCCGCGTCGAGAACCGATCCGTGCGGACCGGTTCTCGACGCGGGCGGCGCAGAAGCCGGCCAGACCGGCGACCACGGCGGCCGTGAGACCGGACCAGGCCGGCGGTGAGGTCTGCAGCACGGTCTGCAGGAACGGCAGGTACAGCGCCGCAGCACCCAGGGCGACCGAGGCCAGAACAGCCGCGGGCAGGAAGGGGTTCTCCCGGGTGAACAGCCGCTCGCGCAGACCGAGTACGACGCCGAGCTGGGCGATCAGCAGAGCGAGAAACAGGGTGGTCTGCCACGGCTGTCCGGAGTGCCGGGCCCATTCGGCCGCCGCGAGGCTCGCAACGGTGACCAGTGCTGCCAGACGAAGCACCCGCTGCCACAGCCCGTCCCCGAGCACATGCTGGTGGGGCGGGCGAGGCGGCCGCAGCATGGCGTTCTCGGAGACCGGTTCGGCGCCCATGGCGACTCCGGTCAGGCCGTGGGTGAGCAGGTTGATCCAGAGGATCTGGCCTGCCAGCAGGGGTAGGGCGAGCCCGAGCAGTGGGCCGAGCAGCATGACGAGGATCTCGGCTGCGCCGCCGGCCAGGGCGTAGAGGAGGAAGCGTCGGATGTTGTCGTAGACCCGGCGGCCCTCCTCCACCGCCGAGACCACGGTGGCCAGTTCGTCGTCGGCCAGTACCAGGTCGGCGGCCTGCCGGGCGACCTCGGTGCCCCGGCGGCCCATCGCCACACCGATGTCGGCCTGCCGCAGCGCCGGGCTGTCGTTGACACCGTCGCCGGTCATCGCGGTGACCGCGCCCTGGGCCCGCCATGCCTGCACGATGTCCAGCTTCTGCTGCGGGGTGGTGCGGGCGAACACCCGTACCCGGGTGAGATCAGGTATCTGCCCGTCGGTCATTTCGCGGCCGCTGATCACCGCACCGTCGCCTTCCGCGCCGAGGATGCCCACCCGGGTGGCAATGGCGCGTGCGGTTGCCGGATGGTCACCGGTGATCAGCACCGGGGTGATGCCCGCGCGGCGACAGGCCGCGATGGTGGCCGCAGCGGCTTCCTTGGGCGGGTCGCTGAGCGCTGTCAGGCCGAGCAGCCGCAGTCCGGACTCCGCATCCTCGTACCCGGTAGGCAGGCCGCCATGCACGGCCGATGCCACGGCCAGCACCCGGAAGCCCTCGGCGGACAGCCGGTCGGCCTCCCGGCGGGCAAGATCCAGAACCTCGGGGCTCTCCTCCAGGAGCGTGCCGTCCAGCACCGCCTCCGGTGCGCCCTTGAGACAGACCTCGATCTGCCCGGTGGGCAAGCGGTGCCAGGTGGACATGCGCTTGCGCAGACTGTCGAAGGGAGCCTCGCCGATACGGGGACGGGTGCTCAGCAGTTCCTCACGGTCACATCCCGCCTTCGCAGCGGCAGCGAGCAGAGCCGCCTCAGTGGGGTCACCGAGCGCGTTCCACCGGTCCTCACCGTCTCCGGGCGGGCGCAGTGACGCGTCGTTGCACAGCGTTGTTGCGGTAAGCAGCGTCCGTGCGGCACGACTGACGTCCGGATCCGCGAGGAACCGGCCGACGGGCTCATACCCCCTGCCGGTGAAGGTGGCTGTGCCCTCAGTGGTCCAGACTCGCTCCACGACCATCTGGCCCTCGGTGAGGGTGCCGGTCTTGTCGGTTGCCAGCACAGTGACCGAGCCGAGGGTCTCCACAGCGGGCAGTCTGCGGACGATCGCGTTACGGGCCGCCATTCGCCGTGCGCCGATTGCCAGGCCAAGGGTGACGACAGCGGGCAGGGACTCCGGGACGGCTGCTACCACCAGGCTGATCGCTGTCACGGCCATGATCTCCGGAGACTGGCCACGCATCAGTCCGAGAGCGAAGACGACCAGGCACAGAGCGACCGTGACCAGAGCCAGCACCCGCCCGAGGCCGGCCAACCGGCGCTGCATCGGCGTGAGTTCCGACCGCGGGTGCAGCAAGGCGGCGATCCGGCCGAGCGCGCTGTGGGCCCCGGTGGCGGTAACGGTGGCGACCGCCCGGCCGCGTAGGACGACGGTCCCCGCCTGCAGCTGTCCGGCGTCCCGGTCGGCGGCGTCCGGGTCCTTGTCCACCGGCACAGACTCGCCGGTCAGTGCGGACTCGTCGACGAGCAGGGCAGAGGCCTGAACCAGAGCCGCGTCCGCAGGGACGATGTCGCCCTCACCTAGCACCAGGATGTCGTCCGGCACCACGGCCGCCGAGGGCACCTCTCGTTCGGTGCCGCCACGCAGCACCCGCGCGGTCGGTGCGGTCATCGCGGTCAGCGCCGCGACCGCGTTGTCGGCCCGTATCTCCTGGATCACCCCGACGGTGGTGTTGACCAGGACCACCAGGGCTATCACGACCGCATCCGGATGGTCTCCCGTTGCCACGGTGAGCACCACCGCCGCCAGCAGGACCAGGATCAACGGGTCGCGCAGCTGCGCGACGATCCGCGACCGCAGCGGAATTCGGCGCTGCCGGGCCATTTCGTTCGGACCGTGGTCCGCCAGCCGCTTGGCGGCCTCTTCCTCGGTCAGGCCGGCCGGCCTTACCGGACCGGAGACCGTGGTGGACATATGGGTCATGCTCGCCTCCGGGGCGACTATGGCCGGTACGGCCGGGTGGCGGGGGTCAGGGGTCGGTACGGGCGCTGGGCCGCGATTGGGCTGCGGCGAAGGCGACGGGAGCATCGAGCAGCGCCCCGACGGTCAGCCAGGGGTGGAACCAGTCGCCTTCAGATCAGCACGCGTGCACGTTCAGGAGCGCTGTGGCCAGAGCGGCGATCACGGCTGGGCATCCGGCTCACGGCCGCCCATGTCCAGCCGGAACGGCGGGTAGACGTCCGTCATCAGAGCCGTGTAGGCGGCTACCCGCAGAACCCAGCGGTTGAGGCCCATGACCAGGTCGAAGAGGTCCTTCGGGTACTTCTCGGTGAACGCCAGGAAAAAGCCTGCGAAGATCGCGAGGACGCCGATGAGCCCGCCGGACCACCAGCCGAAATGGTCGCCGCCGAGGAAGAAGCCGATGATGATGTAGTGCGGGATGGCCAGCAGCCACCACTTCACCAGCACCTGCCCACGTGACAGCCGCTCCGGGTAGGCGATGTCCAGCCGGGCCGGGTAGTCGGGCTCCTCGCCCAGGCTGAAGGGCGGGTAGCGGTCGGTGGCGAGCGCACCGTAGGAGTAGTAAGCGACCCGCCAACTCCAGCGCAGCACACCCACGTTGAAGTCGAACAGCGTTCGCGGATAGCGCTCGGTGAACAGGATGGCGAAGAAGGCGATCACGCTGACGACGATGAAGGCGATCCACAGGAAGAACAGCACGATCCAGTGCGGGATGACCAGCACCCACTTCACCAGCCACAGCCAGCGCGACAGCGGCGCGTCCAGCACCGCATCCACCCGCACCGGATAGTCCGGCATCGTCGTAGTCGTGGATGTCATGGCGATCAGCTCCTTGGTACGGCGATGGCCGAACTCGGCTCTCGAAGTGAGTCGAACGGTCACCACCGACATATACAGCCAGCGTGCCCGCGCCCAGGGAGCCACCGCGAGGGCCGTGCGGCCCGCGCGACAGGGCCCCTCGGCCCCAATGGCCCGCTACGTCAGGGTTGCCGCGGTGTCATCGCCGAAGAAGTCGCTCACGTCCCAGTCCCGCTGGTCGCCGTACCGGCAGCCGCATCAGCCCGAACATCCGGGTCTCCGTGCACGGCAACTGATCACGGGTGGCGATGCCAGGCACAGGCGGTGTCCGCCAGGGTGCAAGGCCGACTGGACCTTGCGGATCACCTTGTGCCCCTCCTTGTCGGCCAGCGGCCTCCAGGGGCGGCGCAGAGCGCCCGGCATGTAGACACCGAAGATCCACACCGGACGCCCGGCGAGCAGCTCCCGGTTCCCGTTGACGGCCACGGATCCACGATCAGGTCCGGCCGCTCCGAGAGCCACCCGGGACCGACACAGCGCGACGGCCGCTGCCTCGACGGCTTCGATGACCGGATTCCCATGATCGTAGTTCCATCATTGGTCCCGCCCCGTCATGACGACCGCGATGGTTGTTCGCCGTAGGCGGGGGACATCGCCTTCTGCGGCTTCGGAAGATCCGCCAGCGCTCTGGTCGGCAGAGCCGCTGGCAACGACGCAGGGACCCGTGCCGTCCGCGAGAGCGCCCCGGCCGGAGAGCCGCTGGTCACCGCGAGCAATACCAATGCCACGAACACCAGTAGCGCTTTTTGAGCACTCCTGAACATCCCGCCCCCTACGCCCGACAAGCAACGTGAGCCAGACCCGCGCCCCCCCAGCACGCGACGCGCCCTTGTCGCGCGGCACTCTCCGCAGACCGATGGCGCGAGGAGTGCCGCTCAACTACGGGGGCGGGTACCGTGACTGCTCAATGTTGGTGGCACCCAGGGGGGTACATGTCGGAGAAGCGCACGCGTGTGTTCAACGAGCACATGGATTTGCCGGACGGCCGCAAGGTGCGCGTGACCGCGTACGACGATGGTTCAGTGCGTTTCGTCCTAGCAGGTGCCCCGTACGTCATCCAAGAGGCCTTCTTGGGCGGCATGGGCAACGACGGCATCGTGATGCTGTCGCCCGGCGGGCAAGGGAGTGCCGCCATGCGCGGCAAGGTGCAGGCTCCCGCGGTTGAAGACAGCTGAGCCTGCGGCCCGTCCATGGCCCATGGAGGACCTGAGTGAACGTAGTAGCGTTGGCGTTATCCATCACGGCCGTGGTCGTCTCGGTGCTGGTGTCCCTCCGGCAACTAACGCTGGCCCGCCACTCCAACACGTTGCCGGTCGTCATTGGGCTCTTCAGTGAGCATCGAGACGACAACCTCACCGAGGCCCGAGCCTTCGTCTACCGAGAGCTCGATACCTTCGATTTGTCACAGGGGCTCGACGCCCTCCCGCCGGACAAGCAGAAACTCGTGCGTGACCTGGCTTGGTTCTACGACAACGTCGGCGCCCTGGTCACCCACAACGTGGTCGACGTGGAGCCCGTCTCGGGGTACTTGGGCGGCTCCGTCATCCTGATTTGGGAGAAGATGGAGCCGCTGATTCGCGCGGAGCGCGCGAGGCGAAGTCCCTCTCTGCAAGACCCCATCCGTTGGCAGGTCTACTTCGAGAATTTGTACCATCTGGTCCGGGAGACATCGCCGTCCGAAGCCAGGTCGCGCGAGAAGCGGTGGCGGCTGTAGTCATCGCGCCTTCCGCGGACCCGAAGGCTCCGAGGTGGAGCCACCCCGCCCAGGTCGCGTTCAATGGCCATGACCTCTTCGGTCCGGATGCGGATGGGTGCGCGGGTTACGCCGGTGGCGCGGTACGGTGCCGCCATGATGGAGCTGCCAGTCAACCCGGCCAATGAAGTCGACAGCAGGGAAGCTCTTGTAGCTCACATCCTCGACCTGCGGGCGGATCTTCTCGACCGCAGCGACGAGTGGGAGATTCCCACGCTTGAGCAGTACCTGGAAGCGCTGGCGGCCTGGATCGAGTCGTCGCCGAACTGGTACCGGAACTTCGGCCAGGAGATGCCGATCGACGACGATTGGACTTTCCTCGCGCGGGCGTTGAGCGCCGCGAAGGTATACGTGTAGCTGCGCACCGTGCCCGTTGCGTGCCCGGTGGGGCGGTAAACCACGGTCAATCGTGGGCCTGGGTACCCTGCGTCCTGGGCCCCGATCGCGACCTCGTTTCCGCAGCTCAGCGCCCCACTAGCCGCTTGCTTGGCCTGTGATTCCCAAGCCCAGGTTCTGTCGACGGAGTGGAAGGCCAGCTATATGTACTCGGATACGAAGCCAGGGCAGTAGTCAGCCTGGTAGTGGTCGAGGGCTTGCCTGAGCATGGCCGCAGCTCACGTTCGTCGGCGGCGGTACTGACGTCGAGGGTGATCACATCGCATCCTCCCAGAAGCGGCGTATTTGCGGGATGGGGCAGGGCACCCAAAGCCACGCAGGCCGCCTGAAGTGCGAGAACCGCTGGGACGCCTCCGGCCTCCGGAGCCGGGTGCACAGGTTCGAATCCCTCCAGCGGCACCTTGGAACGGTGTCAGAAGACCCCGCCACCAGCGGCAACGCTGGGAACGGGGGCCTCGCGTGTCTCCATCCATTTGCTACGGAACGCCCCTCTGGGTACCGCGATGTCAGGTGCCGTGCGTGCATCGTTGTGGTTGCCGAAGGCAGCTGCCGGCCGTTCAGCGCCATGGAGCGGAGACTGCGATGCGTGAGCATTCGTCGAACGACGGGGGACCGATGGCCTATCAGCTCAACTTTTTCTGCCGCTCAGGAGAAGCGAAGGGAGACGAGGCACTTGATCGCCTGCTGGACTATCTGTTGGAGACGGGCGAACCTCTGGTAGGCGAGTGGCAAGGCCCGTACGTCGATCCGGTGGCCGCGCCAAGCTGGGCACCAAGAACAGTGCCAGTGACGGATCAGTCGCAGACTTGCTCATGCTTGAAGTACACGTGGGGGTTGCAGCGATAGCGGAAGCGGTGATCGCCACGTCGCCCAACGATGAGCAGGGCATCTGGGGATGCGATCTGCTGGCCATGGTCACCCTCAGCGGAAACAACCCTGACTGGCCCCTGGTGAATCGAATATGGGCCGCGGTAGTCAGCCTCTGGAAGGCGGTTCCCTGGGATGAGTCCTCCGGATTTGAGATCACGGCCAGCGCGTCGCAGTCATGAGCTGGATTGTGGGAGCGGGCATCGCTGTCAGACCTGCGCTATACGGTCCGCTTCATGACTGAGAGACCAACGACGCACTGGCGCAGGGGTGTGGCCGAGGAGGCTGCGGAGCTGAGCGCTGGCATACTTGATCCCGAGTGTGCTTACAGGGTCGAACTTTTCCCTGAGAAGCTCTTGCTGGAGACCGATGCCGTCCTCGACACGTTCGAGGCCGAGTTGCCCACGGTCGCCGGAGGAGACGACGCGCAGATCTTCGCCGTAGTGGAGCGCGTTGTCCTGGCCCTGAACGCCGTGAACGAGGACCACGACGAAAGCGCCTTCGAGACGGATGAGCGCGAGCGGTTGTGTGCCTACATCGATGAGGCCCTCACCGAGCACGGGGTCGATGTCAGGGCCCTGACCGCCAGGCGCGGGCTTGGCCGGCATGAACTCACGGACCAGTGGCGGGACTGGTGAGCGCCTCTGCGGCCGTCTCATTCTCCGTCTCATTCGCCGCCGTGCGGCTCGGTTCGAGGGCGTACGCGTCGCTGCCGCGCCTGACGCCCCGACCCGGTCTGAACGCCGGTGAACCCGGGCGAGTCAGCCTCTGAGCAGGGAAAACGGACTTGGGAAGCACGTGCGATGGACGATGGACTCAGCCGGCCTTCATACGTTGTCGGCTCTGCCCAGCTCGATCTGCCGCCGGCTGACGTAGCTCGCCAGGTCACGTTTGATGGTCATGACCTCTTCGACCCGGATGCGGATGGGTGCACAGTACTGGCCATCGCACGACCGAGGAAAGCTGCCGTCGATGAGCGAGATGCCGCTGAGTACCACGCCGCCGTCATTGTCGATCTCTGTGCAGAGGACTGGGTGGAAGGAGCAGTCTTCGTAGATGTCCCCTACGCGGCCGCCGGGTTACGCGGGTCAGTCACTTCGATCATGCTGCTCAAGATGCCACAGCGGGTACGACAGAGCGCGACGGATTTTCGGGATGCCGGAGGACGTACAACGCGCGGTCTGCCCCTGTGCGAACGGGCGGAGAAACATCGGGTTCCGGGGTCGCATGCGCTTGGCGTCGGTGGCGCGGTACGGTGCCGACATGATGGAGCTGCCAGCGAATCCGGCCAATGAAGTCGACAGCAGGGAAGCTCTGGTGGCGCACATCCTCGACCTGCGGGCGGATTTCCTCCACCGTGACGACGAGTGGGAGAACCCCACGCTTGAGCAGTACCTGGAAGCGCTGGCGCCCTGGATCAGGTCCTCGCCGAACTGGTATCGGAACTTCGGCCAGGAGATGCCGGTCGACGGCGATTGGACTTTCTTC
>NZ_JAPVLU010000057.1 GCF_027158205.1 Streptomyces sp. H39-S7
GGAGTACCGGGCCAAGACCGTCGACCTCCAGGCGGCGGCGCGCAGGCTGCGCGGCGAGGCCGAGCAGCTGCGGGCCGACGCGGTCGCCGAGGGCGAGCGGATCCGCGGCGAGGCGCGCCGAGAGGCCGTCCAGCAGATCGAGGAGGCCGCCAGGACCGCCGAGGGCCTGCTGGCCAAGGCGAAGGCCGACGGCGACGAGATGCGCCAGGGCGCGTCCACCGAGTCCGACCGGATGCGGGCCGAGTCCACCGAGCGTGCCTCCGCGCTGAACAAGAAGGCCGAGGAGGCCCTGGAGCGGGCCCGCGCCGAGGCCGAGGTGCTGCGCGGCGAGGCCGAGCAGCAGGCCGGCCAGGTCAAGGACGACGCGGAGGCCGAGGCGCAGCGACAGCGCGGCGAGGCCGAGCAGACCGTGCTGCGGCTGCGCGCCGACGCCGAGGCGGACCTCGTGCGGCTGCGCGAGGAGGCCGAGCAGCGCGTCACCACCGCCGAGCAGGCGCTGCGCGACGCCCGCGGCGAGGCGGAACGGCTGCGCCGCGAGGCTGCCGACGAGGCGGAGCGGCTGCGGAACGAGACCGCGGAGCGGGTCCGCGTCCTGCAGGAGCAGGCCGAGGCCGAAACGGTACGGCTGCGGGACGAGGCCGCGTCCGACGCGTCGCAGACCCGCGCCGAGGCCGAAACCATCGCGGTGCGGCTGCGTACCGACGCCGCGACCGAGGCCGAGCAACTGCGCACCGAGGCGCAGGAGACCGCGGACCGGCTGCGCGCGGAGGCCGCCGCGGCGGCCGAGCGGACCGCCACCGAGGCCGCCGAAGCGCTGGCCGCCGCCCAGGAGGAGGCGGCCCGCCGCCGCCGCGAGGCCGAGGAACTGCTCGCGGCAGCGCGCGGCGAAGCCGACCAGGAGCGAGCCCAGGCCCGCCGCGAGAGCGAGGAACTGCTCGCGTCGGCCCGCACCCGGGTCCAGGAGGCCGGGGTCGAGGCCGACCGGCTGGTCGCCGAGGCCGCGTCGCGCGCCACCGAACTGGTCACCGCGGCGGAACAGACCGCCCAGCAGGTTCGCGACGCCGTCGCGCATCTCCACGAGCAGGCCGACGAGGAGATCGCCGGGCTGCGCTCCGCCGCCGAGCACGCCGCCAACCGGCTGCGCACCGAGGCCCAGGGCGAGGCCGACCGGCTGCACGCCGACGCCAACTCCGAGCGGGAGCGCGCCGCCGAGGACGCCGCACGGATCCGCCGGGACGCCAAGGAGGAGACGGACGCCGCCAAGTCGCTGGCGGAGCGCACCGTTTCCGAGGCGATCGAGGAGTCCGAGCAGCTGCGCACGGAGTCCCGTGACGACGCCAACCGCCGCCGCACCGAGGCCGCCGGCCAGGCCGACCAGCTGATCACCAAGGCCCGCGAGGAGGCCGAGCGCCTCGGCATACTCGCCAAGGACGCCCTGGAGAACGCCGAACGCGAGTCGGAGGCGACCCGCACGGAGTCCGACCGGATCCGCGACGAGGCCCGCGAGGATTCCAACCGCCGCCGCAGCGAGGCCGCCGAGCAGGCGGACGAGCTGATCGCCAAGGCGCAGGCCGAGGCGGTACGGATCGGGGCGGCCGCCGAGGAGCAGTCCGACACGATGGTCGGCGCCGCCCGCGCCGAGGCCGAACGGATCTTCGCCGAGGCGACGCTGGAGTGCAACGGCCTGGTCGAGCGGGCCCGTACGGACGCGGACACCCTGCTCGCCGAGGCGCGCCGGGACGCCACGTCCATAAGGGAACGCACCGAGGACCTGCGCACGCGCGTCGAGTCCGAGGTCGAGGAGCTGCACGAGCGGGCCCGCAAGGAGTCCTCCGAGCAGATGCGGACGGCCGGCGAGCGGGTCGACAAGCTGGTCGCGGCCGCCACCGAGCAGCTCACCGAGGCCGAGGCGAAGGCCGAGGAGCTCAAGTCCACGGCCTCGTCCGAGGCGAGCAAGGTACGGATCGCCGCCGTGAAGAAGGCCGAGGGGCTGCTCAAAGAAGCCGAGCAGAAGAAGGCCGACGCGGAGCGGGAAGCGGAGCGGGTCAAGGGGGAGGCCCGGGCCGAGGCGGAGCGTACGGTCAACGAGGGGAAGCGCGAGTTGGAGCTTCTGGTGCGCCGCCGACAGGACATCAATGCCGAGATCTCCCGTGTCCAGGACGTCCTGGAGGCGTTGGAGTCATTCGAGACCCCTGGTGCCGGGAAGAACGCGGTGACCGCCGGCGCGGGGGCCGGAACCACTCGTTCGGGGGGCAAGCGCAACGACGATGCTCCACTCGATTGAGCGGACATTCTGCATACCTAATAGGCAATGGCTCGGTGACACGCCGTCCGGGCCCCTAGGATTCCCTCTATCACCTCACCCGGTCTGAATTGACAGGAACCCCATGAGTGACACCTCCTCCCCCTTCGGCTTCGAACTCGTTCGGCGCGGATATGACCGCGGTCAGGTGGACGACCGCATCACCAAGCTCGTCGCCGACCGTGATAGCGCACTGACCAGGATCACCGCCCTCGAGAAGCGGATCGAGGAGCTACACCTCGAGACCCAGAACGCGCAGGCGCAGGTCAACGACGCCGAGCCGTCGTACGCCGGCCTCGGCGCCCGCGTCGAGAAGATCCTCCGCCTCGCCGAGGAGGAGGCGAAGGACCTTCGTGAGGAGGCCCGCCGCGCGGCCGAGCAGCACCGTGAGCTGGCGGAGTCCGCCGCCAACCAGGTGCGCAACGACGCCGAGACCTTCGCCGCGGACCGCAAGTCCAAGGCCGAGGACGAGGGCGCCCGGATCGTCGACAAGGCGAAGTCCGACTCCACGCAGCTGCGTGGCGAGGCCCAGAAGGACGCGCAGGCCAAGCGTGAGGAGGCCGACGCCCTCTTCGAGGAGACCCGTGCCAAGGCCGCCCAGGCCGCGGCCGACTTCGAGACGAACCTGGCCAAGCGCCGCGAGCAGTCCGAGCGTGACCTGGCGTCGCGTCAGGCCAAGGCCGAGAAGCGCCTGGCGGAGATCGAGCACCGCGCCGAGCAGCTCCGCCTGGAGGCCGAGAAGCTCCGTACCGACGCCGAGCGCCGCGCCCGCCAGACGGTGGAGACGGCTCAGCGCCAGTCCGAGGACATCGTCGCGGACGCGAACGCGAAGGCCGACCGGATCCGCAGCGAGTCCGAGCGCGAGCTGGCGGCGCTCACCAACCGCCGCGACAGCATCAACGCCCAGCTGACCAACGTCCGCGAGATGCTGGCCACCCTCACCGGTGCGGCGGTGGCCGCGGCCACCGGCCCGGCCGACGAGGAGCCGATCTCCCGCGGCGTCCCGGCGCAGCAGAGCAGGTAACACCACGAAGCGGGCATACCCACCCCGCTGATTCCCCGTCACACCAAACCCCCGTCCTCCTCGGATGGGGGTTTGGGCGTGACGGGGGTCCTGGTGAACATTAGGTTGGGACCATGATTGAACTGCAGGGGCTCACGAAGCGGTACGGGGACAAGACCGCTGTCGACAACCTCACGTTCACCGTGCGCCCCGGCGTGGTGACCGGCTTCCTCGGGCCGAACGGCGCGGGCAAGTCCACGACGATGCGGATGATGCTGGACCTGGATGCGCCGACGGGCGGCAGCGTCCTCATCGACGGTCAGCACTACCGCGAGCTCAGCGAGCCGCTGAAGTACATCGGCGCGCTGTTGGAGGCCAAGGCCGTGCACGGCGGCCGCACCGCCTACAACCACCTGCTGTGCCTGGCGCAGTCCAACAGGATCCCGGTCAGCCGGGTCGACGAGGTGCTGGATACGGTCGGGCTGACGTCGGTCGCCCACAAGCGCTCGAAGGGCTTCTCACTCGGGATGGGGCAGCGGCTCGGCATCGCGGCCGCGCTGCTCGGCGACCCCGAGATCCTGATGTTCGACGAGCCGGTCAACGGGCTCGACCCCGAGGGCATCCACTGGATCCGCAACCTCATGAAGGATCTGGCCGCCAGGGGACGTACGGTCTTCGTCTCCAGCCACCTGATGAGCGAGATGGCGCTGACCGCCGAGCACCTCATCGTCATCGGCCGCGGCCGGTTGATGGCCGACACCTCGATGGCCGACTTCATCGACAAGAACTCCCGCTCGTTCGTCCGGCTCCGGACCCCCGACCAGGAGAAGATGCGCGACGCGCTGGCGGCCGCGAACCTCACCCCGGTGGTGACGCAGGACGGCGCCTTCGAGATCCAGGACGGTGACGCGGCGCAGATCGGCGAGCTGGCGGCCCGCCATCAACTGGTCCTGCACGAGCTGAGCCCGCAGCTGGCCTCCCTGGAAGAAGCGTTCATGCAGCTCACCGCCGATTCGGTGGAGTACCACGCGGGCGGGAGCGCGGGAAGCCCCGACGCCGCGGTTCCCGGCCCCGAGGCCGGCGCACCGCAGTGGGGCGCCGGCTGGACCGACGGCTCAGGCAAGGCCCCCCGTACCGGAAAGGACTCCTGACCATGGCGTCACCCAGCGCTGTCCTGCTGTCGGAGTGGACCAAGGTCAAGACGGTCCGCTCGACGGTGTGGACCCTCATCGCCGCCCTGCTCGTCACGCTGGTCATCAGCGGGCTCTTCGCCCTGATCACGAACAATCAGTGGCACACCCTCAGCGCCCAGGACCGGGCCACGTTCGACGCGACCAACCTGAGCTTCTCCGGCCTGTGGCTGGGCCAGCTCGCGCTGATCGTCTTCGGGGTCCTCGTCGTGACCAGCGAGTACAGCACCGGAATGATCCGGGCCTCGCTCGCCGCGGTCCCCCAGCGCGGCCTCTTCTTCTTCGCGAAGATGGTGATCACGACGGGTCTCGCGTTCGTCGTCGGCATGGCCACCAGCTTCATCTGCTTCTTCGTGGGACAGGCGCTGCTGGGCGACCACGGCACCACGATCGGCGCACCGGGCGTGCTGCGCGCGGTGTTCGGCGCAGGCCTCTACATGACGATGATGGTCCTGTTTTCTGCGGGCGTGTCCATGATGTTCCGCAGCCCGATGCTGTCGCTCGGCATCCTGATGCCGTTCTTCTTCCTCATCTCCATCATTCTCGGCAACGCGCCGGTCGTGAAGAAGGTGGGCAAGTACCTTCCGGACCAGGCGGGTCAGAAGATCATGCAGGTGGTGCAGCCTACCGACAGCGACGTCCCTTACGGCCCCTGGGGCGGGATGGCCATCATGGCCGTCTGGGTGATCGCCGCGCTGCTCGGCGGCTACCTGGTGCTCAAGAACCGCGACGCGTGAGCGACCTGCGAGCGTACCGGCAGGGGTACCGGAAGGACACCCCTGCTGGAACCGTTCACGCCCCTGTAGCCTCCTAAACCTCACGGGGGCACGTGCCCCGGTTGAATGCGAGGGGCAAGCATGATCGAGGCAACGGGCCTCACCAAGCGCTACGGCGCGAAGACGGCTGTGTACAACCTGTCGTTCCAGGTCCGATCGGGTGCCGTGACCGGCTTCCTCGGACCGAACGGCTCGGGCAAGTCCACCACCATGCGGATGATCCTGGGCCTGGACGATCCGTCGGCGGGGCACGTCACCATCGGCGGCCAGCCGTACCGGCAGCTGACGAACGCCCCCCGCAGGGTCGGCGCCCTCCTCGACGCCAAGGCCGTGCACGGCGGCCGCAGCGCGCGCCAGCACCTGCTGTGCCTGGCGCAGTTGTCCGGCATCCCGGCCCGCCGGGTGGACGAGGTGCTGGGCGTCGTCGGGCTCCAGGACGTCGCGTCGCGCCGTTCCAAGGGCTTCTCCCTCGGCATGGGCCAGCGGCTCGGCATAGCCGGCGCCCTGCTCGGCGACCCCGAGGTGCTGCTCTTCGACGAACCGGTGAACGGCCTGGACCCGGAGGGCATCCTCTGGGTCCGCAACCTCATGCGGAAGCTCGCCTCGGAGGGCCGCACGGTCTTCGTGTCGAGCCACCTCATGAGCGAGATGGCGCTGACCGCCGACCACTTGATCGTGATCGGCCGCGGCCAACTGCTCGCCGACATGAGCGTCAAGGACTTCATCGACCGCAACTCGACCGCGCACGCCACGGTCCGCACCCCCGATGACGCCGGGATGCGCGACAAGCTGTCGAAGGCGCTCAGCGAGGCCGGCGGCCACGTGCAGCCCGAGCAGGACGGCACGTTGCGCGTCACCGGCCTGGAGCTGCCGCGGATCAGCGACCTGGCGCACGAGATCGACGTACGCCTGTGGGAGCTCTCGCCGCACCAGGCCTCTCTGGAAGAGGCGTACATGCGGATGACGAGCGGCGCGGTGGACTACCGCTCCACGCAGGACCCGCGCCAGGGACTGCAGCAGCCCGGCCCGCACCCGCAGCAGGGCTACCCGCCGCAAGGCCCGTACCCGCCGCAGGGTTACCAGCAGACCGGCTACCCGCAGCAGGCGCCCGGCGGCTGGGGCCAGCCCCCGGTGCACCAGGCGCCGCAGCAGCAGTACGCGCAGCCGCAGCCCTACGCCCAGCCGTACGGCCAGCAGCCCGCGGGACCGCCGCAGCAGCCGCAGCCGTACGCGCCGGCCAACGCCCTGCCCGCGCAGCCGCCGGCCGCTCCGGCCGCACCCGCCGCTCCGGCCGCTCCGGCCGCGCCTCCCGTGGCTCCCCCCGCCGCTCCCAGCCTCAACAAGTCCGACAGCGAGGACGCCCGATGACCGCCCCCGTCCCCGCCCCCGGCGCCCCCTACACGTACGCCCAGCAGTACACGTCCCCGATCGCGGTGCAGAACACCACGCTGGTGCACGCGCTGAAGTCCGAGTGGACGAAGATCCGCACGGTGCGCTCCACCGTGTGGACGATCAGCGTGATGCTCGTCGTCGTCATCGGCATCGGCATGCTGGTGACGTGGGCGATGAGCCAGGACGACTACGTCGGGGCGCCGCTGCTCAGCGGTGGCCTGTTCGGCCTCATGCTCGGCCAGCTCGCGGTGATCACCCTCGGCGTCCTGGTGGTGACGTCCGAGTACAGCACCGGCATGATCCGTACGACGTTCACCGCCTGCCCGAGCCGCTCCCGCGTGCTGACGGCCAAGGCGATCGTCTTCTTCGGCCTGTCGTTCGTGACGACGACCGCGGCCTGCGGGATCACCGCGCTCATCAACTCCGCGGCCCTGTCGGACCAGCGGGTCCCGGAGTCCGACTTCGACGACTCGGCGATGCAGGGTTCGATCGAGGCCGGCAAGGTCGTCGCCCACGCGGGCCAGTGGCTGGGAGCCACCGTCGGCGCCGGTCTGTTCGTGGCGCTTCTCGGCCTGCTCTCGCTGGCGATCGGCACGCTGCTGCGGCACTCGGCGGGCGCCATCACGGCCATGATGGGCGTGGTGCTCCTGCCGCTGATCCTGGCGCTCTTCATGTTCGCGGACAGCATGCACCCGCTGCGCGACTTCCTGATCAAGTACTCGGCGCTCAACGGACTCGCGTCCATGTACCGCATCCCGATGGACGGCGGCACCAGCACCGGCTGGCCGGGGCTGGGGCTGCTCGCGATCATCACGGCCGTCGCTCTGGGCGGCGCCTACGCCGTACTGGCCAAGCGCGACGTCTGACACCCGCTCCGCTCAGTAGCGCGGCGCGTTACGGGACCGCTGCACCCTCGTGGTGCGGCGGTCCTTCGCGTTCCAGCACGCCCGGTGCCAGTGTCTGCGGTCGTCCACGCCACCGCCGTACTCCGGCCAGGCCACCAAGTGGCCGACGGCGGGCGGGATCTCCTGGTCGCATCCCGGGCACCGGTAGCTCTTGCCCGCGGCGCTCCCCGCGATCGGCCGCACCGACCACTCCTCGCCCTGCCAGGTCTCGGTACGCTCGGAACCCCGGCCCGGACCCGGTTCCCCGGGACGGTCGGCGGAGCTGTCACCACCGCGCGGGTGGTTTCGACGCGGCGACATGGGACACCTCGCGGTTCGTTCGGTCGGGGCAGCTCATCCCAGGGTACGCGGCAGGTGAGGGGAGGGTCGTACCCCCGATTCCGCCCCCGGCCCGGCCTCTGTTGCCGAAAATCATGAAATCGCTGCGGCTGGCCGTGCCTTTGGCACGTGTCAAGCGTTAGTGCCTGTAGAGGAGGGAGTGACCGATGCGCGTTGGGACTTTTGTTCTCGCAGCTCAGTTTCCCGGTCAGGGTCAGGGGGAGGTGCTGCACCGGGCGGTGCGGTCGGCCGAGCTGGCCGAGTCCGCGGGGCTGGACGCCGTGTGGCTGGCGGAGCACCATTTCGTTCCCTATGGAGTCTGCCCGTCCGCGGTGACGCTCGCGGCGTTTCTGCTGGGCCGTACCAGCACCATCGGGGTGGGCACGGCGGTCAGCGTGTTGCCGACCGCCCATCCAGTGGCTCTCGGCGAGCAGGCGGCCCTGCTGCACATAACCTCGGGCGGCCGCTTCACCCTCGGCGTCGGGCGAGGAGGCCCGTGGGTGGACCTGGAGGTCTTCGGCGGCGGCATCGAAGCCTTCGAGCAGGGCTTCCCGGAATCACTCGACCTGCTGACGCGCTGGCTGCGCGAACCCCGCGTCGGGGCGGACGGGCCCCGCTACTCGTTCCGCGAGGTGCCGGTCGTACCGCGCCCCGACGAGCTGGACGAGCCGGGCCCGCCGGTCATCGTCGCCTGCACCTCACCGAACTCCGTCCGGCTGGCCGCGGAACGCGGTCTGCCGATGCTGCTCGGGATGCACTGCGGCGACGAGGAGAAGGCCGGGATGGTCGAGCTCTGGCAGCTCACCGCGCGGGCCGCCGGGCTCTCCCCCGAGGTCATCGCGGCGGCCGGCGCCGAGCACGTGTCAGCGGGCGTCGTCCAGATCGCGGACAGCCGTGCGGACGCCGTGGAGGCGCTGGTGAAGTCGATGCCCGGCTGGCTGCAACGCGGCCTCGCGGCCCACCAGACCGTGGACGGCAGTGCACGCGCTATGCGAAACCCGCTCAGCTACACGGAGTTGCTCTGCGATCTCCACCCGGTGGGCACGGCACGGCTCTGCGCCGACCGGCTGGCGGCCACTTCCGAGCGGACGGGGATCACGCGCTTCGCCCTGCTGGTGGAAGGTTCGGGAGATCTGGCTGTCACCGAGGAGAACGTGGTGCGGCTGGGCAGCGACGTGCTCCCGCAATTGGCCTGAACTTGAGAGCGGGAGCACGCGGACCGCTGTCACAAATGGATCAGCAGTCCCTGAATTCCGGTGACTGGTTGAGCAGTTGGGAGCGCACGGAAGTAAACTTTCCGTAACTCCCGTCAACGGCCGGGTCGAGCGGGAATACCGCTACCCGGTGGCAGTTCTGAAACGCGAGTCGGACCCCGAAATGACGCTGCAGGGCACCCCGTATCGCGTCACTCGCCAGAGCGCGCAAGAGCTGTCCGCGCGCCTGCTCGTCCGGCGGCGGCACCTGGTTGTCGGCGAAAGAACCCCCGTCAACCTTGAGTTGCGCCACCAGTGAACTGATCATCTCCCATGCGTACGGCAGGGAGGTCCGGACGCAGTCGACGAATTCCTTCTCGTCGACCTCGCCTCGCTCGGCCTGTTCGAGGAGGGCCGGTGAGACGTCGAGCGACATGGGTACTCCTCTCGTGACCCCGCGATGTGCGGAGCCAGACGGACATGGACCGGAAACCGTCCGAGCTTCTCCCGCACGACGGCTTCCACATACAACGGTAGGCGGCGGGGTCCTGAGGCACCAGGAGGTAGCGCGCACAACCGGCCAATTTTCAACAGTGGCCCTGACCCGTCTGTTGAGGGCGAATCGCGCGCGGGGTGGGGTGTCGAGTAGCGTTGCGCACCATGCGCCTCGTCATTGCCCGCTGCTCCGTGGACTACGCGGGCAAGCTCTCCGCCCACCTCCCGTCGGCGACCCGTTTGCTCCTTGTCAAAGCCGACGGTTCGGTCTCCATCCACGCCGACGACCGCGCCTACAAGCCACTCAACTGGATGTCCCCGCCGTGCACCCTCAAGGTGGGCGACGACGGCGTCTGGACCGTGGTGAACAAGGCCGGTGAGCAGCTGATCATCACCATCGAGGAGGTCCTCCACGACTCCTCGCACGAACTCGGGATCGACCCCGGCCTCATCAAGGACGGCGTCGAGGCCCACCTCCAGGAACTGCTCGCGGACCGCATGGAAGTACTGGGCGTGGGATGGACCCTGATCCGGCGCGAGTACATGACGGCGATCGGCCCGGTCGACATCCTCTGCCGGGACGCCGAAGGCGGGACGGTCGCGGTGGAACTCAAGCGGCGGGGAGACATCGACGGCGTCGAGCAGCTCACCCGCTACCTCGAACTCCTGAACCGCGACCCGCACCTCGCCCCGGTGAAGGGCGTCTTCGCCGCCCAGGAGATCAAGCCCCAGGCCCGCGTCCTGGCCACCGATCGCGGCATCGGCTGCGTCGTCCTCGACTACGACGCGATGCGCGGCATCGAGGACGACAAACTCCGCCTGTTCTGATCGCAGCCCATTCCGCTCCCGAGCGGATCACGCTAGGCGCGTTACGCCCCGGCCCGCGGATTACCAGCGGGCCGGGGTTTGGCGTTGGTCGGCGCTAGCCGCCGGCGGGCGGGGTGATCGGCGGCGTGGTGGTCTCCGTGGGGGTCGCACTAGTTGACGTCGACGCGGACGGAGAGGTGGACGCTGTCGGGGAAGCGCTCGGAGAACCCGTCGGGCCACCGGTCGACGTCGACGGGGGCTTCGTGTGCCCCGTCGAAGGCGACGTCTGCGTGCCCGTGCCCGGTGCCGTCGAGGATCCGCCCGGCTTGCCGGACTTCGCGGGTACCCCGCCCGGGGTCGTCGCCGCGCCCGACGTCGGGGTGCCCGGCTTCGTGGACGTGGTGCCGTCCGTCGTCTGCTGGTCGGCGGGGAGGCCCGCGTTCTGGTCGTCCGGCTGGGCGGACTCGACCGGCTTCACGTTGTTCGGCACGTTGCGGTTCTCGCTGCCGCCACCACCCGAGCCGAGCGTGACGACCGTGCCGATGACCGCCGCCAGCGCGGCGGCCGCGCCCGCGGCGAGGATGTTGCGGCGGGGATTGGCGAGGGCCGCCCGTACGGTGCGGCGGGCCGCCGGTGCGCCGCCCGCGGCGAGTCGCTTGCTGATGACGGTGACGGGCGGGTCGTAGGTGTCGCGGGGAGCGGCGGAAGCCGCGAGGTGCGAATCCGGGCCCGCGCCGGGTATCTCCAGGCCGGCGACGGCCGGTACCAGCGCCGCGGAGCCGCTGGAGCGATCGTTGACGAGCGCGAGGGTCCGTCGGCCCACCAGGGTGCCCTGGCGGTCGGCGAGCGCCCCGCGCAGGGCTATGGACGCTTCCAGTTCGGCCCGCGCCCGGTCGAGGCCGCCGGTGCAGAGCGCGAGGACGCCCAGCTCGTGATGGAAGTACGCCTCTTCGGCCACTTCGCCGGCCAGCCGGGCCGATTCCTGCCCGATCCGCAGCGCCCGCTCCCAGGCGCTCCAGTGCAGCGCGCCGGCGAACGCGGGGGCTGCCGTGCGGGCGAGCAGGACGGCGTTGCTGGGGTGCCCGGCGTCGCGGCACGCGGCCATGGCGGCCAGGATCGCTTCGGCCTCGGAGGCGGCCCGCTCGGGGGCGACCGAGGCATGGCCCGCCCACCAGGTGTAGTGCTGTGCCGCGGCGAGTGCGCGGGCGGTGTCCTCGGTCTCGGTGGCGAGTCCTGCGGACAGTTGCTGACGCACCCCGGCGGCGAGCCGGTAGTGCGAGGCGACGGGGACGGCGAGGCCGCAGGCGGCTATCTCGCCGAGTGCGGCGTCACCGTGGGTGTCGCCGACGAGCGCGGGAAGGTGCGAGGGGTGCGGGCATTCGCCGTCGAGCGCGACGGCGAAGTCCAGCGCCTGCTGGGCCGCCTCGCTGAGCCGGGACGCGAGCAGTTCGGCGGGCGCGGCGCTCTCGGCGAGCGACGGCAGCGGTACGCGGTTGGCGGGCTCGGCGTCGAACGGTCCGCCGGTCTCGGGGTCCGACGTCCAGACGGAGTCGTCCCACTCCTTACCGGCCTCGATCGGGTTGCGCAGGACATCGCGCTGCCGCAGCAGCGCACCGGCCTGGAAGAAGCGCAGCGGCAGGCCCTCGGATTCGAACCACAGGTCAGCTGCCCAGGCGGCTTCCTCCTCGTCGAGCGGGCGCTTCACTACGTGCTCCAGCAGGGCCAGGCACGCGACGCGGGTGAGGCCGGGCAGGAAGACCTCCTCGATCTGCGAGTCGGAGGCCGGGGCCGCGACGTCGGGCGTCGCGGTGATCAGGAAGGCGCACTCCGGCACGGCGTTCAGCAGCTCTTCGAGCGCGGCGCCGCCGAATTCCAGGTCGTCCAGGACGACGATCGCGCCGACGTCGCTCAGCAGCTCCAGGAGGCGCGGGCGGTCGGGGCGGTACCCGTCGGCTTCGTAGACGAGGGAGAAGAGGTCCTGCAGCAGGTCGGCGGAGGTGCGGCGGTAGCCGGACAGCCGCAGTATCCCGTCGGGCGCGAGGTCGGCGCAGGCTTCGGCGACGACGTCGAGCAGCGAGCTGCGGCCGGCGCCGGACGGGCCGGTGACGCGCACCGAGCGGCCGCGGGCGAGCAGCCGGATGAGTCGCTCCCGCTCCTCGTCGCGCTCCAGCAGGGGCAGCTCGGGCGCATGCGGGCCCGGGGGCAGGGGCGGGCGGCGGGCCTCGGTCTGCCGCTGCCGGTCCTGCGCGCTGCGGAGTACGGGTGAGCGCCGCTCCTCCGGCGGGCACTGTGCGACTTCGCTGCCGTCCACCGGGTTGACGGTGAGCAGGAAGTCGCCCGCGACCACTTGGACGACCCGGGCGGGGCCCGGGCGTCCCGTGTCCCCTTCGGGCCACAGGGTCTCCCCGCCGAAGACGGGGGCAGGCTCGCGCGGCGGGCGCGGTATCCGCGCCAGCGCCATGGTGTCGTCGGCGGCAACCGGCTCGGGCACCGGTGCCGCGAGATCGTCTGGTCGACCGGAGTGTGGGTCCATCGTTTCCGCCCCCCATATGCGTCGCGTACGGGGTCGTGTCGGACCACCGTACGTCCGCTCGTCGGACCGGCCCGGTTCCCCTCCTCGACCCACCGTGTAGCGGGCCGGAAACCGAACTCTAAAGCCCCGGACAGTATTGCCGAAGGGCAGGGGCGCTGTGCCGCCCTTACATCACCTTTCAGCCTCGATCGCCAGGATTCGATGCAGTCGTGTGGCTACGAGCAGCCGCTGCATCTGTGGCGGGACGCCCCGCAGCACGAGCCGACGGTTGACCCGGCCCGCTCTTCGGTGCGCTCCCATGATCACGCCCAGTCCCGCGGCGTCCCACGAATCCAATGCTGTCAGGTCCAGCACAAGATCGCCGCAACCGGAGTCCACGGCGGTGTGCAGGACGGTACGGGCGTCCGCCGCACTGCGGACGTCGAGACGGCCTCCGACGACCAGCTCGGCATGGTCGCCCTGGATATGCATATATCGCTCCCGGTGGAGTGATGGCGTGATGGATTCCGCGATGGCTCACCACAACTGACGGTTCGTCGCATACAAACGTTGCCGTCCGTGAGGGAACCGCTACCGAATTCACTCCTGGGAGTGAATCGGGTTAGTACGTGTAGAAGCCCTGTCCGCTCTTCCGGCCCAGGTCGCCGGCGTCGACCATGCGGCGCATGATCTCGGGGGCGGCGAACTTCTCGTCCTGCGACTCGGCGTAGATGTTGCCGGTGGCGTGCAGCAGGATGTCGACCCCGGTCAGGTCCGCGGTGGTCAGCGGGCCCATCGCGTGGCCGAAGCCGAGCTTGCAGGCGATGTCGATGTCCTCGGCCGATGCGACCCCGGACTCGTAGAGCTTGGCCGCCTCGACGACGAGCGCCGAGATCAGCCGGGTGGTGACGAAGCCGGCCACGTCGCGGTTGACGACGATACAGGTCTTGCCGATCTCCTCGGCGAAGGCCTTGGCCGCGGCCAGCGTCTCGTCACTGGTCTTGTAGCCGCGCACGAGTTCGCACAGCTGCATCATCGGGACCGGCGAGAAGAAGTGGGTGCCGACGACGCGCTCCGGACGCTCCGTGACCGCCGCGATCTTGGTGATCGGGATGGCGGAGGTGTTGGAGGCGAGGATGGCGTCCTGGCGGGCGATCTTGTCGAGCGCCCGGAAGATCTCCTGCTTGACCTCGATCCTCTCGAACACCGCCTCGACGACGATGTCGGCGTCGGCGACGGCTTCCAGCTCGGTGGTGGCGGTGATCCGGGCGAGCGCCGCCTCGGCGTCCTCCGCGGTCATCCTGCCCTTGGCGACGAACTTTCCGTACGAGGCCTGGATGCCGCCGAGACCGCGGGCGAGCGCCTCGTCCGTGACGTCACGCAGCACCACGTCGTAACCGGCTGCCGCCGATACCTGGGCGATGCCGGAGCCCATGAGACCGGCTCCGATGACGGCGAGCTTCTTCGCCACGACACACACCTTTACGTTCGGGGATTCTGGCCGGACCTTAACGCCCGCTCACACCCCGGCGCAGTAGGAAGAGAGGCGGGTCACTCTGTGTCTTTCGTCGCATAGTTGAGGATCTCGTCGCTCAGCAGGGCTTCCATGACGTCCAGTTTGACCAGGACCACCCGCGAGACCTCGTTGGGTTCGCCGTCGCCGGCCATCGCGCGGCCGATGGAGCGCATCACCGTGTTCTGCAGCCAGGCGATCTGACCGGCGACCAGTTCGGGCATCAGATCGTCCTGGTCCGCACCGGTTTCCCGCTCCAGGGTGCGCGCCAGGTCGTCCTGCGCCAGGTTCTGCATCCGCCAGATCTTGGCCATCAGCGCGGGCGAGGAGTGACAGATCCGCATGAAGCCGGCGTAACCGGGGATCAGGCCCAGCGACGGCGAGACCATGACGAGTTCGTCGCGCAGGGTGCGGACCACGGCTCCCACCGCGGACTCGCCGGGCCGCCGGCCGCGCACGATGCCGGAGAGCCGTTGGACGACCTCGTCGTGCCGGTCGAAGAAGAGGTCGGCCTTGTCCGGGAAGTAGTTGTAGACGGTGTTGACCGACACGTCGGCCGCGTCGGCGATCTCGGCGATCGTCACCTCGTCGAAGCCGCGCTCGAGGAAGAGCCCGGTGGCCACGTCGGAGATGTACTGCCGGGTCTGCCGCTTCTTGCGCTCCCGCAGCCCCTCGGCACGCTCGTCGACCCGCTGCCCCTCGGCCCGCCGCTCCCCGGCCCGCGCTGTCCCGTCGTCCATAACCGCATTCTAGCTTCGATGGTGACTCATCAATTTTGGTGTCATTGCAATTTTTCCATCACTCTGGTTTTCTGGCCGCATGCCGACCCCGATCATCAGGACCGCCGGGCTCGCCCGGACCTTCCAGACCAAGCGCGGACCCGTCGAGGCCGTCCGCGGCATCGATCTCACCGTCGAACGCGGCGAGATCATCGGCTTCCTCGGGCCCAACGGCGCGGGCAAGACCACCACCCTGCGGATGCTGACCACGCTGCTGGCACCCACCGGCGGCAGCGCCACGGTCGCCGGACGCGACCTCGTGGCCGACCCCCGCGGAGTGCGGGCGCGGATCGGCTACGTCGCCCAGTCCGGCGGCGTCGACCCGGCGGTCTCGGTCCGCGAGGAGCTCGTCACCCAGGGCCGGATGTACCGGCTGGCCAAGGACGAGGCCGCCACCCGCGCCATCGAGCTCGCCGGCCGACTCGGCCTCGACGGGCTGCTCGACCGCAAGTGCGCCGCCCTGTCCGGCGGCCAGCGCCGCCGGCTGGACCTCGCCATGGGCCTCACCCACCGGCCCGAGATCCTCTTCCTCGACGAACCGACCACCGGACTCGACCCGGGCAGCCGCGCCGACCTGTGGGACCTGGTGCGCGCACTGCGCGCCGAGCAGGGCACGACCGTCTTCCTCACCACCCACTACCTCGACGAGGCGGACGCCCTCGCCGACCGGTTGGTGGTCGTCGACCACGGGCGGGTCGTCGCCGAGGGAACGCCACAGGCCCTCAAGGCCGAGCACGCGGGCTCGCCGGCCGCCACGCTCCAGGACGCGTTCCTCGCCATCACCGGGCGCAGCGCGCCGCAGGACACCACACCCGTCGCCGTCTGATCCGGAGCCCGCCATGTCCTCCCCCACCGCCACCGCACCCGCCGCCCGTCTCTCCCACCTCCTGTCCGACACCGCGCTGATCTTCAACCGGTACCTCCGGCAGACCGTGCGCTCCCGCCTCGGGCTGGTCTTCGGCCTGCTCATGCCACTGCTCTACCTGGTCTTCTTCGGGCCCCTGCTCCGGGATCTGCCACTCGGTGGGAAGGGGGACGCCTGGCAGACGCTCGTACCGGGTCTGATGATTCAACTCGGCCTGTTCAGCGCCGCGTTCTGCGGGTTCAGCGTCCTGGTCGAGAAGCAGCACGGGATCGTCGAGCGGATGCGGGTCACCCCGGTCAGCCGGCTCGCCCTGCTGCTGGGGCGCACCCTGAAGGACGTGCTCCAGCTGGTCCTGCAATCGCTCGTCCTGGTGCTGGCCGCGGTGGCGATGGGCCTGCGCACGTCGGTCCCCGGCGCCGTCATCGGCTTCCTGTTCACCGGGCTGCTGACGATCTCGCTGGCCTCGCTGTCCTACGCGCTGGCGATGCGGGTCAACAGCCCGCAGGAGTTCGCCCCCGTCATCAACGCCGTCAACATGCCCGCGATGCTGCTCTCCGGCCTGCTGCTCCCCATGTCCCTGGCCCCCGGGTGGCTGGACGCCGTCTCGCACTTCGTTCCGTTCCGCTATCTCGTGGACGCCGTCAGGGCCGCCTTCGTCGGCGACTACTGGTCGGGCACGGTCGGGGTGGGCGCGCTGGTCGCCGTCGGGTTCGCGGCCGTCTCCGTGACGGTGGGCACACGGGTCTTCACCAGGGCCGGTGCGTGACTACGCTCGGACGCATGGTCAATCTGACGCGCATCTACACCCGCACCGGGGACACCGGCACGACCGCCCTCGGCGACATGAGCCGCACGGCCAAGACCGACGTCCGGATCTCGGCCTACGCGGACACCAACGAGGCGAACGCCGCCATCGGCGTGGCCATCGCGCTGGGGTCGCTGCCCGCGGACGTCTCCGCGGTCCTCACCCGAGTGCAGAACGATCTCTTCGACGTCGGCGCGGACCTCGCCACGCCGGTGGTCGAGGACCCGAAGTACCCGCCGCTGCGCGTCGAGCAGTCGTACGTCGACAAGCTGGAGGCCGACTGCGACCACTTCCTGGAGGAGTTGGAGAAGCTGCGCAGCTTCATCCTGCCCGGCGGCACGCCCGGGGCGGCCCTGCTGCACGCCGCCTGCACGGTGGTCCGGCGGGCGGAGCGCTCGACGTGGGCGGCGCTGGAGGAGCACGGCGAGACCATGAACGCGCTCACCGCGACATATCTCAACCGGCTCTCGGACCTGCTGTTCATCCTGGCGCGGACGGCCAACAAGGAACGCGGCGACGTCCTGTGGGTGCCGGGCGGCGAGCGCTGACCGGAGCAGAGCCGGGCGTGGGTCAGCGGACCCCGGCCGGCTCGCGCTTGGGCCAGATCGTGTAGCTGGCGGCGATGATCAGGTTGATGCCGGTCACCATCGCCATCCGCAGCTGCCACTGCCGCAGCGCGTCCGTCCGGTCCGCGTGGCCGACCGCCCAGACGGCCGCCTGCAGCAGTGCGACGGCGATGAGCGCCGCGAGCGCGGTCCTGGCGAGGATCCGCCACTCGTGCGCGGCGCGCGCCCTGCCGTACTTCGGCGCCCCGGCCGGCTTCGGTCCGCCGGCGAAGCGGTGGGCGAAGTGGCCGTCGGCCCACGTCACCATGGAGTGGCCGTAGGCGACGGAGAATCCGATGTAGGCGGCGGCCAGCCCGTGCTTCCAGTCGGCGGTGGCGCCGCCGCGCAGGTCCAGGACGGTGGCGGCGAGCAGCACCACGTCCACCACCGGCACGCAGAGCAGCACCACCGCACCGGCCTTGGGCCGCCGCAGCGGGTAGCTCAGGACGAGCCCGGCCGCCAGCACCAGCCAGAAGCCGATCTCGCACGCGGCGATCACCGTGATGATCATTTCCCGGCACCTCTCCCTCGACTGCCTCCAGCCTCGCGGGCGGCCGGCCCGGCCGCGTCGTCGCCCGTGACGATCCCCGTCTGCATCCTTCGATGTACCGCCCGGCGTACCGCCCTACGACCGGCAGACGACGTTCCCGCCCCCGCGGCATGCTCTGATGGAGCCATGCCGCTGACCCTCCCCCGCCCGCACCCGGTCGACGTGCGCATCGCCGCCGCCGGGCTGCTCGGCGGCCTGGTGATGTGGTCGTTCGGCCTCTACACGTACTCGGGGCGGGGGCCGGACGTCCCGGCCTGGGCGACGCTGGTGCCGCTGACCGTCATGGCCGGCTGCGAACTGCTGCGCCGGGTCGCGCCGCCCGTGGCGATCCTCACCGGTGTCGTCGCCCTGAGCGCCGACATGATCCTCGGATCCCTGCTGGTCACGGTCCTGATGTTCACCGACATCGTCTACGCGGCCGTGCTGTACGGGCCGAAGCGCATGACGCGGTCGGTGCCGGCGGTGAGCATCGTCATGACGTCGGCGATCACCATCACCCTCGCGCTGACCCAGCGCAACGCGCAGGCACTGTCGGGCGGTCTGATCTGCGCGCTGATCTCGGTGGCCCCGGCCTGGAGCGGGATCATCGTCCGCCAGCACCGGGACAGCGCGGACGCGGCGACACTGCGGGCCGAGCAGACGACGCTGCTGGCCGAACTGGACCGGCGGCAGGCGGTGACGGCCGAGCGCGCCCGGATGGCGCGGGAGTTGCACGACATGGTCGCCAACCACCTCTCCGCGATCGCCATCCACTCCACCGCCGCGCTGTCGATCGACAAGCGCGAGGGCCCGGCCCGCGACGCGCTGGGGGTGATCCGGGAGAACAGCGTCCAGGGGCTGTCCGAGATGCGCCGGCTGATCGGGCTGCTCCGGGACACCGAGGGGAACGCGGCGCCGGCCACCGCGCCCACGCTGGGGGCGCTGGACGCGCTGCTGGAGCACGCCCGCGCCGGCGGCGCCGAGAGCGGGCTGACGTTCGCCCTGCGGGACGACCGCCCGCACGGCGCTCCCCCGCTGTCCACCCCCGTCGAGCTGGCGGCGTACCGGATCGTGCAGGAGTCGCTGACCAACGCCCTCAAGCACGCGGCGCCCGGCGAGGTCCTGGTCCTGCTGGAGCTGGCCGAGCGGGCCCTGGTCGTCACGGTCGGCAGTCCGTTCGGCGACCGGGACGGACCGCGGGCGCCCGGTTCCGGTTCCGGGCTGATCGGGATGCGGGAGCGGGCGGAGCTGCTCGGCGGCGCCTTCGAGGCGGGGCTGGAGCAGGCGGCGGACGGCGACGGCAAGGTGTGGCGGGTGCGGGCGGTACTGCCCGTCGACGGTGGGGGGAACGACAGATGATCCGTGTGGTGGTCGCCGAGGACCAGAGTGCCGTCCGTGCCGGGCTGGTGATGATCCTGCGCTCCGCCCCCGACATCGAGGTCGTCGGCGAGGCGGGCGACGGTGAGGAAGCGGTGCTGCTCGCCCGCGAACTGCGCCCGGACGTGGTGCTGATGGACATCCAGATGCCCCGGCTCGACGGCGTCGAGGCGACCCGGCGGGTGGTCGCCGAGCAGCTCGCGGACGTCCTGGTGCTGACCACCTTCGACCTGGACGAGTACGTCTTCGGGGCGCTGCGCGCGGGCGCCGCCGGCTTCCTCCTCAAGGACACCGACGCGGAGCGGCTGCTGGAGGGGGTGCGGCTGGTCGCGCGCGGCGACGGGATGATCGCCCCGGCGGTCACCCGCCGGCTCATCGGGGCGTTCGCGGGACAGCCGGCGAAACGGTCCGCCGACCCCGCCCTCCTGGACGTTCTGACCCCGCGCGAACGCGAGGTACTGGCGTGTCTCGGCAGCGGTGAGTCGAACGCCGAGATCGCGGTGCGGCTGGAAATGGCCGAGGCGACGACGAAGACGCACGTCAGCCGGATCCTGGCGAAGCTGGAGATGCGCAGCAGGGTGCAAGCGGCCGTCCTGGCCCAGGAGTTGGGTCTGGTCCAGACCTCTTGACCTATGGTCCAGACCTTTCTACTCTCACCTTCATAACTGATGGTGAGCGGACCATGACAATCACGCGATGAACAACCGTCGGAATGACTGTCGGGCGTGCTCTCCGGGCGGCGCAGGTTCCCCCTTTCCCCCCAACCTCGAGGAGCACCCTTGAGAACAGGAACCGCACAGCTCTTCCGGCGCAGACTGGCGGCGGTCGCCACCGCGCTACTGCTCCCTCTGGCCGCGATCGTGGGACTGGCCACCCAGGCGAGCGCGGCCGCGTCCGCCACCGCGACCTACGTCAAATCGTCCGACTGGGGCACCGGGTTCGGCGCCGGCTGGACCGTCAAGAACACCGGGACGACGACGATCACCTCGTGGACCGTCGAATGGGACTACCCGGCCGGCACCTCGGTCACCTCCTTCTGGGACGCGACCGTCACGCACACCGCCAACCACTGGACCGCCAAGAACGTGGGCTGGAACGGCACTCTCGCCCCCGGCGCCAGCGCCAGTTTCGGCTTCAACGGCGCGGGCTCCGGCAGCCCGAGCGGCTGCAAGGTCAACGGCGGTTCCTGCGACGGCGGTACCGTCCCGGGCGACAACCCGCCCTCGGCCCCTGGCGCCCCCACGGCCAGCGGCATCACCAACACCTCCGCCACCCTCACCTGGACGGCGGCCACCGACGACAAGGGCGTCAAGAACTACCACGTCATCCGCGACGGCACCACCGTCGCGACCGTCACCGGCCTCACGTACACCAACACCGGACTGACCGCGGGCACCGACTACGTCTACACCGTCAAGGCCCGCGACACCATCGACCAGACCGGCCCCGCCAGTAGCGCGACCATCGTCCACACCACGGGCGGAGGCGGCGGCGACCCCGGAGGCACGTACGCCAAGGTCGGCTACTTCGTGCAGTGGGGCATCTACGGCCGCGGCTACACCGTGAAGTCCCTGGTGACCACGGGCGCGGCAGCGAAGCTCACGCACATCAACTACGCCTTCTCCAACATCGACCCGACCAACCTGACCTGCATGAACGGTGTCACCAAGGCCACCACCCCCAACCCGCAGGACCCCAACCAGGGTGACGGCGCCGGCGACTCCTGGGCGGACTACGAGAAGGGCTTCAGCGGCGGCGAGTCCGTCAACGGCAGCACCGACACCTGGGACCAGCCGCTGGCCGGCAACTTCAACCAGATCAAGCAGCTCAAGGCGAAGTACCCCAACCTCAAGGTCAACATCTCGATCGGCGGCTGGACCTACAGCAAGTACTTCTCGGACGCCGCGAAGACCGCGGCCTCCCGGCAGAAGTTCGTGCAGTCCTGCCTCGACATGTACCTCAAGGGCAACCTGCCGGTGACCAACGGACGCGGCGGCCCCGGCGCCGCGGCCGGCGTCTTCGACGGCATCGACGTCGACTGGGAGTGGCCCGGGTCGCCCGACGGACACCCCGGCAACCACTACGCCGCCGCCGACAAGGCCAACCTGACCGCGCTGCTCGCCGAGTTCCGCACCCAGATGACGGCCCTGACGGCGACCACCGGCAAGAAGTACCTGCTGACCGCGTTCACGCCGGCCGACCCGAACAAGGTCGACCTCGGCTGGGACATCAGCGCCAACGGCATCTTCAAGTCGATGGACTTCGCCAACGTCCAGGGGTACGACTTCCACGGCTCCGGCAGCGACAACAGCTGGGAACCCAACCGCACCGGCCACCAGGCCAACCTCTACACCGACACCCAGGACCCCTACAGCACCCACTTCAGCGTCGAGGTCGCCGTCAACAAGTACCTCAACGCCGGGGTCAACCCGCGTCAGCTCACCGTCGGCCTCGCCTTCTACGGGCGCGGCTGGCAGCAGGTCGCCGACGGTGGCGCGCACGGTGAGTGGCAGGCGGCCAACGGGGCCGCGCCAGGACAGTTCCCCGAGGAGTCCGGCACCCGCGGGTACAGCAACCTGATCGCGTCGGTCGGCGGCCTCACCGTCTACCACGACGAACAGTCCGTGGCGACGTACGGCTACACCGGCGCCAACGGCCAGTGGTGGTCCTTCGACGACACCTGGTCGATCGGCAAGAAGAGCACCTGGATCAAGTCCAAGAACCTGCTCGGGGCGATGATCTGGGAGATGTCCGGCGACACCGGCACCCTGATGTCGTCCGTGGACAGCGGGCTCAAGTAGAAGCCCCCCGGCCGGGGCCCCGACAAGCCGCCCGTCGGCCTCCGGCCGGGGACACGAAGAAGCCCTCGACTGCCGTGCACGGCAGTCGAGGGCTTCTTACGTGAACATCTCAGGCCACATTCACCCGCTGGCCCGGCGGCGCTGCTTCCAGCCAGGCCAGGAAGCCCGTCAGGGCGTCCTCGCTCATCGCGAGCTCCAGCCGGGTGCCGCGGTGCGCGCACAGCAGCACGGTGGCGTCGGAGAGCAGTGCCAGTTCCTCCTGGCCCTGCGGGGGCCGGCGGCTGACCACCTCGATGGCGGGCCGGTCCAGCACGCGTCGCGGCCGGGGCGAGTACGAGAAGACCCGGAACCACTCGATCCGGTCACCGCTGTAGCGGGCCACACCGTAGACCCAGCCCTTGCCGGTGGACTCGGCCTCTTCCCCGTCGGCAGGGGCGGGTCGCAGACTGCAGTCGAAGGTGCCGCCGGGGCGCTGGAGCAGCCGCCGGCGCAGCCCGAAGACGAACAGTCCCAGCAGCAGCGCCGCCACAATCCCGCCGCACACCTGAAAAGCGAGGATCACGCCCACCGACCTCCTCGCCTAGAAATGCCTACTCGCCCCTACTGTGCCGGAGCCGCGGACCGCCCCATGGGCTGTCCGCGGCATCCAGGTATATCCGCTCAGTGACCGCTCGAAACGGCGGCCAGCCGGACCTCGGCGCGCCTTTCAGCGGCTGCGTCGGTGTCGGCCTTGGAACGCTCCAGAGCCCGCTCGGCACGCGCGACGTCGATCTCGTCGGCGAGCTCCGCGATCTCGGCGAGCACCGAGAGCTTGTTGTCGGCGAAGGAGAGGAATCCACCGTGTACGGCGGCGACCACGGTGCCACCGTCGTTCGTACGGATCGTCACGGGACCGGACAGCAGCACACCAAGCAGCGGCTGGTGGCCCGGCATGACGCCGATGTCACCGGACGGCGTGCGCGCGATGACCATGGTGGCTTCGCCGGACCAGACACTGCGGTCCGCTGCGACCAGCTCGACGTGCAGCTCAGCCAAGACGGCTCCTCGGTTCGGCACCCACCGCTTCCGGCGGGTGTTGGGTCAAAGAATAGTGGAGGTTTCCCCGGCGTTGCCGCCAAGGACCCGCTCCCGCGGGTGCGCGGAGGGTGAAAGGCGCTGTCCTACGCACCGTCCACCCCCCGCGCGTCGTGCCGCCGGACTCAGCTGACGCCGAGCTCCTTGGCGTTGCGCACCAGGTCCTCGATACCGCCGCACATGAAGAACGCCTGCTCGGGGAAGTGGTCGTAATCACCATCGGCGATGGCGTTGAACGCCGTGATCGACTCTTCGAGCGACACGTCGGAGCCATCCACACCGGTGAACTGCTTCGCCACGTGGGTGTTCTGCGACAGGAAGCGCTCGATGCGACGGGCGCGGAAGACGGTGAGCTTGTCTTCCTCACCCAGCTCGTCGATGCCGAGGATCGCGATGATGTCCTGGAGGTCCTTGTACTTCTGCAGGATGCCCTTGACGCGCATGGCGCAGTCGTAGTGGTCCTGCGCGATGTAGCGCGGGTCCAGGATCCGGGACGTCGAGTCCAGCGGGTCGACCGCCGGGTAGATGCCCTTCTCCGAGATCGGACGCGACAGAACGGTCGTCGCGTCCAGGTGGGCGAAGGTCGTCGCCGGGGCCGGGTCGGTCAGGTCGTCCGCGGGGACGTAGATCGCCTGCATCGAGGTGATCGAGTGACCGCGGGTCGACGTGATGCGCTCCTGGAGGATGCCCATCTCGTCGGCCAGGTTCGGCTGGTAACCCACCGCGGACGGCATACGGCCGAGCAGGGTGGACACCTCCGAACCCGCCTGGGTGTACCGGAAGATGTTGTCGATGAAGAAGAGCACGTCCTGGCCCTGAACATCGCGGAAGTACTCCGCCATGGTCAGACCGGCAAGCGCCACGCGGAGACGGGTGCCCGGGGGCTCGTCCATCTGGCCGAAGACCAGCGCGGTCTTGTCGATGACGCCGGACTCGGTCATCTCCTCGATGAGGTCGTTGCCCTCACGGGTACGCTCACCGACGCCCGCGAACACCGACACACCGTCGTGGTTGTTGGCGACGCGGTAGATCATTTCCTGGATCAGCACGGTCTTGCCGACACCGGCACCACCGAACAGACCGATCTTGCCGCCCTTGACGTACGGGGTCAGCAGGTCGATGACCTTGACGCCGGTCTCGAACATCTCGGTCTTCGACTCGAGCTGGTCGAAGGACGGCGCCTTGCGGTGGATCGGCCAGCGCTCCGTGATCTCGACCGTGGACGGGTCCACGTTCAGGATCTCACCGAGGGTGTTGAAGACCTTGCCCTTGGTGACGTCGCCCACGGGGACGGTGATGCCCGAACCCGTGTTGGTCACCGGGGACTGGCGGACCAGACCGTCGGTGGGCTGCATCGAGATGGTGCGGACCAGGCCGTCACCCAGGTGCTGGGCGACTTCCAGGGTCAGCGTCTTGAGCTCGCCGTCCTGCGCCGGGTCGGCGACGGTGACGTGCAGAGCGTTGTAGATCTCCGGCATCGCGTCGACGGGGAACTCCACGTCGACGACCGGGCCGATGACCCGAGCGACGCGGCCGGTAGCCGTGGCCGTTTCAGCAGTGGTGGTCATAGTGGTTAGTCACTCCCCGCGCTAGCGTCGGCGAGGGCGCTCGCGCCACCGACGATCTCGCTGATTTCCTGGGTGATTTCGGCCTGGCGGGCCGCGTTGGCAAGCCGGGAGAGCTTCTTGACGAGGTCTCCGGCGTTGTCGGTCGCCGACTTCATCGCGCGACGACGGGCAGCGTGCTCGGAAGCGGCGGCCTGCAGCAGCGCGTTGTAGATACGGCTCTCGACGTACCGCGGCAGCAGGGCGTCGAGGACGCCCTCAGCCGACGGCTCGAAGTCGTACAGCGGCAGGATCTCTCCCTTGCCGTGCGACTCCTCCTGCGCCTCCAGCGCCTCCGCGTCGAGGCTGAGCGGCAGCAGACGGTTGTCCACCGGCGACTGCAGCATCATCGAGACGAACTCGGTGAACACGATGTGGAGCTCGTCCACACCGCCCTCGGCCGTGTCCCGCAGCACCGATTCGATCAGCGGTGCGGCGATCGCCTTGGCGTCTCCGTAGGACGGCTGGTCGGTGAAGCCCGTCCAGGACTCCACGACCTTCCGCTCACGGAAGTTGTAGTACGCGACGGCCTTGCGGCCGACGAGGTACGAGTCGACCTCCTTGCCCTCCGAGCGAAGCCGCTCGATGAGCCGGTCCGCAGCCTTGATCGCGTTGGACGAGTACCCGCCGGCCAGGCCGCGGTCGCTCGTGATGAGCAGGACCGCGACCCGGGTGGGCGACTCGACCTCGGTGGTCAGGGCGTGCTTGGTGTTGGAGCCCGTGGCGACCGCGGTCACCGCGCGGGTGAGCTCGGTCGCGTACGGACCCGATGCCGCCACCTGACGCTGCGCCTTGACGATGCGCGAGGCGGCGATCATCTCCATCGCCTTGGTGATCTTCTTCGTCGCGGTTACCGACTTGATGCGACGCTTGTAGACCCTGAGCTGGGCTCCCATGCTCAGCCCTCACCCAGGAGCTTGCCGTCCGACGTCTCAAACTGCTGCTTGAAGGTGGCAACGGACTCGGCAAGCGCCTGCAGCGTGTCGTCGGACATCTTCGCGCCCTCGACGATGCTGTTCATCAGGCCCTTGTGCTCGCGGCCCATGTAGTCGAGGAGCTCCCGCTCGAAGCGGCGGATGTCCTCGACCGGCACGTCGTCCATCTTGCCGGTGGTGCCGGCCCAGATGGAGACGACCTGGTCCTCGACCGAGTACGGCGCGTACTGGCCCTGCTTCAGCAGCTCGACCATCCGCTTGCCGCGCTCCAGCTGCGCCTTCGACGCCGCGTCCAGGTCGGAACCGAAGGCGGCGAACGCCTCCAGCTCGCGGTACTGGGCGAGGTCGACGCGCAGACGGCCGGACACCTGGCGCATGGCCTTGTGCTGCGCGCTGCCGCCGACTCGCGAGACCGAGATACCGACGTTCAGCGCCGGGCGCTGGCCCGCGTTGAACAGGTCGGACTCCAGGAAGCACTGGCCGTCAGTGATGGAGATGACGTTGGTCGGAATGAACGCCGACACGTCGTTCGCCTTGGTCTCGACGATCGGCAGACCGGTCATCGAACCCGCGCCCATGTCGTCCGAGAGCTTGGCGCAACGCTCGAGGAGACGGGAGTGCAGGTAGAAGACGTCACCCGGGTACGCCTCGCGGCCCGGCGGGCGGCGGAGCAGCAGGGAGACGGCGCGGTAGGCGTCGGCCTGCTTCGACAGGTCGTCGAAGACGATCAGGACGTGCTTGCCCTGGTACATCCAGTGCTGGCCGATGGCCGAACCGGTGTACGGGGCGAGGTACTTGAAGCCGGCCGGGTCGGACGCCGGAGCCGCGACGATCGTCGTGTACTCGAGAGCGCCCGCCTCCTCCAGCGCACCGCGCACGGACGCGATGGTGGAGCCCTTCTGGCCGATGGCGACGTAGATGCAGCGGACCTGCTTCTTCGGGTCGCCGGAACGCCAGTTGTCACGCTGGTTGATGATCGTGTCGACAGCCAGGGCGGTCTTGCCCGTCTGGCGGTCGCCGATGATCAGCTGACGCTGACCGCGGCCGATCGGCACCATCGCGTCGACGGCCTTGAGGCCGGTCTGCATCGGCTCGTGCACCGACTTACGCACCATGACGCCGGGAGCCTGCAGCTCCAGGGCGCGACGGGCGTCCGTCTCGATCTCGCCGAGGCCGTCGATCGGCTGGCCGAGCGGGTCGACGACCCGGCCCAGGTAGCCCTCGCCGACCGCGACGGACAGGACCTCTCCGGTGCGTCGCACCGGCTGGCCCTCCTCGATACCGCTGAACTCGCCGAGGACGATAGCGCCGATTTCGCGCTCTTCGAGGTTCAGCGCGAGACCGAGGGTCCCGTCCTCGAACTTCAGCAGTTCGTTCGCCATGGCCGAGGGAAGACCCTCGACCTTCGCGATGCCGTCACCGGCTTCGCTGACCGTGCCGACCTCCTCGCGCGAGGCGGCGTCCGGCTGGTACGACTGGACAAAGGTCTCCAGCGCGTCCCGGATCTCCTCCGGCCGGATCGTGAGCTCCGCCATCTGGGTTCCCTGCTCTCCTTGTTGGGCCCGAAGTTTCCTGCGGGTGCCTGGGGGTCGTCCCCGGCAGGCACCTCGCTACGGCCCAACTCGGGCCGCGGTCATGCTCTTGAGTTGGTGGCTGGTCTCAGCCGGCCATCCGCCGTGCCGCCTCTTCGAGACGGTCGGCGATGGTGCCGTTGATGACCTCTTCGCCGACGCGCACCGTGATCCCGCCGAGGACCGTGGGGTCCACGTCGAGGTTCAGGTGCACCTGCCGGCCGTACAGCTTGGCCAGCGCGGCGCCGAGGCGCTGCTTCTGCTGGTCGGTCAGCGGTACGGCCGAGACCACCACCGCGACCATCCGATTACGGCGGGCGGCTGCCAGCTTGGACAGGGCTTCGAGCCCTGCTTCCAGGCTACGTCCCCGCGGGTGGGTGACAAGCCGGGCGACCAGCCGCTCGGTGACCGGGTTGACCCGGCCCTCGAGCAGCGAGCGCAGCAGCTCGGCCTTGGCCGAGGTCGCGACGACCTTGTCGGTCAGCGCGGCCCGCAGCTCGCTGCTGGCGGAGACGATCCGGCCGAAGCGGAACAGCTCGTCCTCGACGTCGTCGAGAGCGCCGGTGCGCTGGGCGGCGACCAGGTCGGCGGCGTAGGAAAGCTCCTCCACCGCGTCCGTCAGGTCGCGCGACCGGGACCAGCGGGAGCGGACCAGGCCCGACACGAGGTCGAGGGTCTCTCCGCCGAGCTGGCTGCCGAGCAGCTGCCCGGCCAGTCCCGCCTTGGCCTCGCCGGTCTTCGCCGGGTCGGTCAGGGCACGCCGCAGCGATCCCTCGCGGTCGAGCAGCCCCGTGACGGAGGCCAGCTCTTCCCCGAGCTTCGCAGCGTCGACGGACGTGTTGTCCGTCAGCGCGTCGAGCTGCTCGCGTCCGGCGGCCAGTGCCTCGCGGCTCGCGCCGTTCATCGCGTGGCCTCGGCCTTCTCCTCGAGCTCGTCGAGGAAGCGGTCGATGGTGCGGCTCTGCCGGGCGGTGTCCTCGAGGGACTCGCCGACAAGCTTGCCGGCCAGGTCGGTGGCGAGCTTGCCCACGTCCTGGCGCAGCGCCTGCGCGGCGGCCTTGCGGTCGGCCGCGATCTGCGCGTGGCCGGCCGTGACGATGTCCTCGCGCTGCCGCTGGCCTTCCGCGCGCATCTCGGCGATGAGTGCGGCGCCCTGCTCCTGCGCCTCCTGGCGCAGTCGCGCGGCTTCGTGCCGGGCCTCGGAGAGCTGCTCGCGGTACTGCTCGAGCGTCTGCTGCGCCTCGGCCTGGGTGGCCTCGGCCTTCTCCATGCCGCCTTCGATGGCCTCGCGGCGCTCGTCCAGAACCTTGTTGATGTTCGGGAGGAGCTTCTTGGCGAGGAAGCCGAAGACGATGGCGAAGGCGATCAGGCCGATGATGAGCTCGGGGACCGGCGGGATGAGGGGGTTTTCCGCCTCCTCGGCCGCCATCTGTACCAGGGCGATCACATCAGTGCCTTCCGTCAAAGGGGCTAGTGCCGTAATCAGCTGGTCGGGTAGACGAACGGCATGACCAGACCGATGAGGGCGAGCGCCTCACAGAAGGCGAAGCCGAGGATCTGGTTGGCGCGGATCAGGCCGGCAGCCTCAGGCTGACGGGCAAGGGCCTGGGTGCCGTTACCGAAGATGATGCCGATGCCGACGCCGGGGCCGATGGCGGCGAGGCCGTAGCCGATCGAGCCGAGGTTGCCCTTGATTTCGACGCCAGCGGCGAGGGTCTGCGCGAGAGCGGACATGCCGGTTCTTCCTTCTCTTTCACAAGCCGGTGGGGGTTGGCCACCGGACATCTGTTGGGCTGGGAGGAGCGGTGCTCAGTGGTGCTCGGCGAGCGCGCCCTGGACGTACGAGGTGGCCAGGAGCACGAAGACGTACGCCTGAACGGCCTGGATGAAGAGCTCGAACGCGGTCATGACGATCGTCATGAGGAACGAGACGCCCGCGTACGCGATGCCGATCTGGTTGAACAGGTACCAGCTGGCGATCGTGAACAGCAGCAGCAGGGTGTGGCCCGCGAACATGTTCGCGAAGAGTCGGACCGCGTGCGTGAACGGGCGGACCAGCACGTTCGAGAAGAACTCGATGGTCATCGACAGCGGCAGGACCTTGCCCAGCGTCGGGTCGTAGCCGGTGATGTTCTTGAAGCCGCCCACGAGGCCGTGCTTCTTGAACGTCAGGTACATCCACAGCACGTACACGATCCCGGCCAGGCCGACCGGGAAGGCGATGATCGCCGTCACCGGGAACTGGGCGACCGGGATGATCGACCAGAGGTTCATGATCCAGACGAAGAAGAACAGCGAGACCATCAGGGGGACGTACTTCTCGCCCTCCCGCTTGCCGAGCGTCTCGTAGACGATCCCTCGGCGGACGAAGTCGTAGCCCGCCTCGCCGATCATCTGGAGCTTGCCGGGTACCGGCTTCGGCTTGTTGAAGGCCGCCCAGAAGAACCCGACGATGAGCACTGTGCTCAGCAGGGCCAGCAGCATCGGCTTGTTGAAGTCGAAACCGCCGATGCTGAAGATCGGCTCGAAAAGGAAGGAGTGCAGGCCGGGAGCCGGGAAGCCGCACCCGTCGAAGATGTGGCAGTTGGTCTCGAAGGCGAGAACCTGATCAGCACTCACCGCGAGCTCCTTCAGCGTGGCGCATGGGTACGGCAACCTCGATGTGTCGGCGCGGCGTACAGCCACGGAACGGCACTGGACTGGTCTGGCAGAAATGGGGGCGGCTCATCGGCTTGACGCCGAGAGACTGTGCAGGCAGCTCCGCCACCCGCGCCAGCCGTGCCGCAGTTGAGACCGGACGATAGCAAATGAGCGGAGACGGCTTTACACCGGCCCTACGGTTCACGATGTGGACCCGGCGGAATCCGGCTCGACATACAGGATCTTCGCCTTCATATGGGCTCGGGCCTGTGCGGCGATCCAGACAAGAGTGGTGCCGAGGAGTGCGAAGGCGAACGCCCGCTGGTTGAACAGCTCGGTGTTCTTGAACACCGCGAGAACGATCGCGAGCAGCAGAATCTGGGTCGTGTACAGCGCGAGCCCCATCATCTGGAACAGCGCCGGGTACGACTTCGCCACTCGCTGCAGAACCAACAGGCCGATCGACATGAACGCGATCACCACGAACGCGCCGAAAGCGGCGCCGAGTGCTCCCTTGCCACCGGCGAGCACACCACTGACAACGACGGCGATGACACCGGCGGCGGCAGAGGGGACAGCGCAGTGAAGGAACATTCGGACGTCGTTGGACTGCATGGTGGCAGCTCCTCCGGCGGGAGTTGGGGGAAAGCGGCTGGTCGTCGGAGACGAGCGTAGACCCGGACCGAGGACGTGCCTCACGCCGGAAGACCGTCGTACTTGGGTCTTTCGGCTTGTTTCCCGGGTTTCGTGAACGGTATCACAAAGTATTTGATGCGGTCTTTACCTTGTAAGTGTGCCGCCTGTCACACGGAAGGAGTACTTGGCGTGTCGTCACGCTGACGTCCGGCCGGAAGTCTGGTACTGGGAACGGCCGGTTACCTGCGGCTGTCGACCGGGCGTCGGTCGGGCAGCCGGGAGCGGTCGCCGATGGCCGTCGAGCCGTGCACGCCGGCCGCTCCGCCGGAGCGGATCAGCTGCTCGGCGGCGGCCTGCGCGGCCCGCGTCGTACGGCGCTTGCCGCGGTAGCGGGGCGGCACGAACGACTCGGCCCAGCGCGGTGCGCGCGGGCGGAACCGGGGCAGCAGCAGCACGACCAGGCCCACCGCGCTGAGGACCATGATCACGAGCACGATCCACAGGCTGGAGGAGTTGAGCGAGAAGGCGACCGCGCCGAACGCGATGAGCGCCGACCAGAAGTACATGATCAGCACGGCCCGGCTGTGCGAGTGCCCGATCTCCAGCAGCCGGTGGTGCAGGTGACCGCGGTCGGCGGCGAACGGCGACTGCCCGTTCCAGGTGCGGCGCACGATGGCCAGCACCAGGTCGGCGGCCGGGATCGCGATCAGGGTGAGCGGCAGCAGCAGCGGCATGTAGACCGGCACCATGAAGTGCACGGTCTCCCGGGTCGACCCCGTCATGTCGGTGATCGCGTCCGGGTCCACCTGGCCGGTGATGGAGATCGCGGACGAGGCGAGGACCAGGCCGATCAGCATCGAGCCGGAGTCGCCCATGAAGATCCGGGCCGGGTGCAGGTTGTGCGGGAGGAAGCCCAGGCACATCCCGATGAGGATGGCACTGAACAGCGTCGCGGGCGCGGCCGCCTCGACGCCGTAGCCGTACCACATGCGGTACGCGTACATGAAGAACGCGATGGCGGCGATGGCGACCATGCCGGACGCCAGGCCGTCCAGGCCGTCGACGAAGTTGACGGCGTTGATGGTGATCACGACCAGCGCGACGGTGAGCAGCGTGGACTGGATCGGTGACAGCGAGACCGTTCCCACACCGGGGACCGGCAGCCACAGGATCGTCAGACCCTGGAGCACCATGACGCCGGCGGCGATCATCTGGGCGCCGAGCTTGATCAGGGCGTCCACGCCCCACTTGTCGTCCAGCACGCCCAGCAGCCAGATCAGGCCCGCCCCGGACAACAGCGCCCGCGGCTCGTTGGACAGCTCGAAGACGCTGCTGAGGTTCCACAGGTGGGAGGAGACCAGCAGACCCGCGCAGAGTCCGCCGAACATCGCGATCCCGCCGAGCCTGGGGGTCGGTTCCCGGTGCACGTCCCGCTCACGGATCTCCGGCATGGCGCCGGCCGCGATGGCGAACTTCCGCACCGGGCCCGTCAGGAGATACGTGACGGCGGCGGTCACACAAAGCGTCAGCAGATACTCGCGCACAGGGCTGCCTCCGGCAGGGTCGGCCGGGAGAAGCGGTGCTCCAGGGGCGTCGGGCAGGTCCTCACAGCGTCACACCTTAGTGGCGTCGTACTCGCAGCTGCGAACATCTGCGAAGACTCACAGGGTGCGGCCGTGGTTCCACGGACCCCGGAAAGCCGATCACGCCGGGTACGGCGGGAAGCCTCCGACGAGTCGGGCGATCTCCGCCGCGAGCCCGGATTCCTCGCGCAGCGCCCGCGCGATCAGCGACGCGACCTGCGGCATCTCCAGTTCTCCCATGCCCTGGGTGGTCACCGCGGCGGTGCCGATCCGAATGCCGGACCCGACGTCGGACGGCTGCGGATCGTACGGCAGCGCGTACTTGTCGAGGACGATCCCGGCGGCGGCGCAACGTCCCCTGGCCTGTACCCCGGTGACACCCAGGGGGGTGACGTCCGCGGTGATCATGTGGGTGTCGGTGCCACCGGTGGTGATCGTCATCCCCTCGGCGGAGAGCGCGTCGGCCAGCAGTCGCGCGTTGGCGACGACCTGGTGGGCGTACGTGGCGAACGCCGGGGTCGCGGCCTCGGCGAAGGCCGCCGCCTTCGCGGCGATGGAGTGCAGGTGCGGGCCGCCCTGCGAGAACGGGAAGACCGCCCGGTCGATCCGCTGGGCCAGATCGGCGCCGCACAGGATCAGGCCGCCGCGCGGCCCGCGCAGCACCTTGTGGGTGGTGGCGCACACCACATCGGCGTACGGCACCGGGTTGGGCGCGGCGCCGCCCGCCACCAGGCCCAGAGTGTGCGCGGCGTCCACGATCAGATACGCGTCGACCTCGTCGGCGATCTCCCGGAACAGCCGGTAGTCGATGTGCCGGGGGTATGCGATGGCGCCGCACACGATGGCCTTGGGGCGGTGCTCCCGGGCCAGCGCCCGGACCTGGTCGTAGTCGATCAGGCCACCGCCGTCCGGGGCCTCCGGCGGCGTCACGCCGTAGCCGACGAAGCGGAACCAGCGGCCGGAGAAGTTCGCCTGCGAGCCGTGCGTGAGGTGGCCGCCGTGCGGCAGCGCCATCGCGAGCACCTTGTCGCCGGGGACCAGCAGCGCCGCGTACGCGGCCAGCACCGCGGAGGAGCCGGAATACGGCTGAACGTTGGCGTGCGCGGCGCCGAACAGGCCGGTGGCGCGCTCCACCGCGAGCCGTTCCGCCACGTCGACCAGCTCGCACCCGGAGTGGTGGCGACGTGAGGGGTACCCCTCGGCGTACTTGTTGGCGAGCGGCGAGCCGAGCGCGGCCAGGACGGCGGACGAGGTGAAGTTCTCCCCCGCGATCAACTGCAGCGTCGTGCTCTGCCGTTCCAGCTCGGCCAGCAGCGCGCCCGCCAGCTCGGGGTCCTGCCGCCGCAGTGCGTCGAAGTCCGGCTGCCACGTCCGGGCGGCGAGCCGCGGCAGGGTTGGTGCGGTTGTTTCGGCGACCGGCATGGCAGGACTCCCGCAGGAGGGTCGGGTAACTGCACCCAACTGTAGGGGCGCCGTCGCCGCGGCGCCCGGCGAGCGCGGGATCCGGCCGGATCCGGCCATGCCCGCCCGTGCCCGGCCTGTCGGGGCCCTACCCGGGGACCGGGGACCTACCGGGGCGTCGGGGTGCGGATTCCGGTCAGCGCGGTGACGACCGGGTCCAGGGAGCTGTGGATCTCCTCGCCGATGTTGCGGAAGAACCCGATCGGGGCGCCGTAGGGGTCGTAGACCTCGTCGGCCTCGGCGCTCGGGGCCAGCAGCCAGCCGCGCAGCGCGGCGGCGGCACGGACCAGCGCACGGGCGCGGTCCGACACGGTGCCCTCGGGGAGGGTCGCGGGGTCTATCGCCCGCACCAACCGGGTGAACTCCTTCAGCGTGAAGGTGCGCAGCCCGGCCGCGTGCCCCATCGAGATGACCTGCGCGCGGTGGTCGCGGGTCGCGGTGAGCACCAGGTCGGCGTCGATGACGTGGTCGTCGAGCAGTTCACGGCCGATGAACCCGGACGCGTCGGCGCCGTACTCGGTGAGGACGGCGGCGGCGTGCGCCTCCATGGGCGCGCCTTCGTGCCCCCACGTGCCGGCGGACTCGACGAGGATGCCGTCGGCACCGTCGCCGAGGCGCAGCGTCAGCTCATGGCGGGTCAGCCGCTCGGCGATCGGCGAGCGGCAGACATTGCCGGTGCAGACGTGGAGGATGCGGAAGCGGTCGTCCCTTTGACCAGGCAGCCCCGGTATGCCACGCCTTTCGGGCGCGGTCAATTGCGCTCCTCCAGGTCGGGTACAACCTCGCGCAGCTGGTCGGCGCTGATCGCGCCGGCCCGCAGCAGCACCGGGATCCTGCCGGTCACGTCGACGATGGACGACGGGACGGTGGCGGGTGTCGGCCCGGCGTCCAGGTACACCGCGACGGAGTCGCCGAGCATCTCCTGGGCGGCGTCGCAGTCCTCGGGCGAACGGTGGCCGGTCAGGTTGGCGCTGGACACCGCGAGCGGCCCGGTGGCGGTCAGCAGTTCGATCGCGACGGGGTGCAGCGGCATCCGGACGGCGACGGTGCCACGGGTGTCGCCGAGGTCCCAGTTCAGGGACGGCTGGTGCTTGGCGACAAGGGTGAGCGCGCCGGGCCAGAAGGCGTCGACGAGCTCCCAGGCCAGCTCGGAGAAGTCCGTGACCAGGCCGTGCAGCGTGTTCGGGGAGCCGACCAGCACCGGGGAGGGCATGTTGCGGCCGCGCCCCTTGGCCTCCAGCAGATCGCCGACGGCCTGTGCGTCGAACGCGTCCGCGCCGATGCCGTACAGGGTGTCGGTGGGCAGCACGACGAGCTCACCACGCTTGATGGCGGACGTCGCTTCGCGCAGTCCGGCGGCGCGGTCGGTCGCGTCCGAGCAGTCGTAACGCCGTGCCATTAGCTGACCTCCAGGCTGTGCGCCGCCGCTGCGGCACCGTGCGTGCAGTTGACCCGCGCCATCATGGCGTCGCCTTGCGTGCGGTGGTGAAGCGGGGCCGGTTGTTCAGGTCGGGGTGGTCGGCGGCGTCGGCCCAGCCGGCGTCCTCCTTGAAGATCCACGGAACCTGACCCCCCTGGGAATCCGCGTGCTCGATCACGACGACGCCACCCGGCCGCAGCAGCCGGTGCGCCGTGCGCTCGATGCCGCGGATGGTGTCGAGGCCGTCCTCACCCGAGAAGAGGGCAAGTTCGGGGTCGTGGTCACGCGCCTCGGGCTGCACGTACTCCCACTCGGTGAGCGGGATGTACGGCGGATTGCTGATGACGAGGTCCACCTGGCCGTTGAGCTCGGGAAACGCGGCGAGCGCGTCCCCGTGCTCCAGCTGGACCTTGCTTCCCTCGATGTTCTTGCGGGCCCATTCCAGGGCCTTCTCCGACAGTTCCACGGCGTGCACGCGCGAGCGCGGCACCTCCTGGGCCAGCGCCAGCGCGATCGCGCCGGACCCGGTGCACAGGTCCACGATCAGCGGCTCGGCGACGTCCATGGCCCGTACGGCGTCTATCGCCCAGCCGACGACCGACTCCGTCTCGGGGCGCGGGACGAAGACACCCGGACCGACCTGCAGCTCCAGGTACCGGAAGAAGGCGCGTCCGGTGATGTGCTGGAGCGGTTCGCGGGCCTCGCGGCGGGCGACCGCCTCCCAGTAGCGGGCGTCGAACTCGGAGTCGGCGACCGAGTGCAGCTCGCCGCGCTTGACGCCGTGCACATACGCGGCCAGTTCCTCCGCGTCGAAGCGCGGGGACGGCACGCCGGCGTCGGCCAGCCGCTGGGCGGCCTGCGCCACCTCGGCGAGCAGCACGTTCACTGATTGCCCTCCTGTTAGCTCGCTGTGGCCGGTCAGCCGGCGCTTCGGCCGGTGTCGCGGCCGGTGTCAGCCGGCGTCGCCGGCCGCGGCCAGCTTGGCGGCGGAGTCGGCATCGACACACGCCTGGATCATCGCGTCGAGGTCCCCGTCGAGGACCTGGTCCAAGTTGTACGCCTTGAAGCCGACGCGGTGGTCCGAGATGCGGTTCTCGGGGTAGTTGTACGTCCGGATCCGCTCGGAGCGGTCCACCGTGCGGACCTGGCTGCGGCGCGCGTCGGAGGCCTCCTGGTCGGCTTCCTCCTGCGCGGCCGCGAGCAGCCTGGACCGCAGGATACGCATGGCCGACTCCTTGTTCTGGAGCTGGCTCTTCTCGTTCTGGCAGGAGACGACCAGACCGGACGGCAGGTGCGTGATGCGCACCGCGGAGTCGGTGGTGTTGACGGACTGGCCGCCGGGTCCCGACGAGCGGTACACGTCGATGCGCAGGTCGTTCGGGCCGATCTCGACCTCGACCTCCTCGGCTTCGGGCGTGACGAGCACGCCGGCCGCGGAGGTGTGGATCCGGCCCTGCGACTCGGTGGCGGGCACCCGCTGCACGCGGTGCACCCCGCCTTCGTACTTCAGCCGCGCCCAGACGCCCTGGCCGGGCTCGGTGGCCCCGTTGCCGCCCTTGGTCTTCACGGCGACCTGGACGTCCTTGTAGCCGCCGAGGTCGGACTCGTTCGCCTCGATGAGCTCGGTCTTCCAGCCGACGCGCTCGGCGTACCGCAGGTACATCCGCAGCAGGTCGCCGGCGAACAGCGCGGACTCCTCGCCGCCCTCTCCGGCCTTGACCTCGAGGATGACGTCCTTCTCGTCGTGCGGGTCGCGCGGTACGAGCAGCAGCCGCAGTTTCTCGGTCAGCTCGGCGCGCTGCTTGTCCAGCACCTTGAGCTCGGCCGCGAAGTCCGGATCGTCCTGGGCGTACTCACGGGCGGTCTCGATGTCCTCGCCGGTCAGCTTCCAGGAGCGGTAGGTGCCGATGATGGGCGTCAGCTCGGCGTAGCGCTTGTTGAGCTTGCGGGCATTGGCCTGATCCGCGTGCACCGCGGGATCGGCGAGCCGCTTCTCGAGGTCGGCGTGCTCGCCGATCAGTTCCTCGACTGCCTCGAACATCTGCTGTGCCTCTCCTGGACAACCCTGGACTGCTATCGGTACCGGACGACAAAGCGCCGGTCCGGTCCCCCGACGTGACGGGGACCGAGAACCGGCGCTTTCGGGTCGCTACTTCTGGGCGGACCCGGCGGCCTTCTTGCCGAAGCGGGCCTCGAAGCGGGCCACGCGGCCACCGGTGTCGAGGATCTTCTGCTTGCCCGTGTAGAACGGGTGGCACGCGGAGCAGACGTCGGCGCGAATCACGCCGCTCTTCTCGGTGCTGCGGGTCGTGAACGACGCGCCACAGGTGCAGGTGACCTGGGTCTCGACGTACTCGGGGTGAATTTCGCGCTTCAAGGGATGCTCCTAGGTTCGGGAGGGCGCCGGGTCGTGGAGCGGGTTTGCGTCACGTGAACCGGGGCCAGCGGTCCAGTCTGCCAGCACCGGCCGCATCTCCCAAAACGAGAGGCGGCCGGATTTCATTCCCGACGGCTCCGCGCGGCCGGGAAAACGCCCCGAACCCGTGCGGGAGCTGCGCGGGAGCCCGCCGGAAGGGTTCGGGAACGTTTCAGGAACCGCTTCCGACGACGCCCTTGGCATCAGTCTCGGCGGCGGCGGAGCCCTTGAGGGCGGCCGCCGGTATCGGCAGGTCCGACGTGAGCGCCTGCCACACGAGCGCGGCCTGGGCGTCCAGGGGCTCGACGCGGTTCTCGTCGCTCTTGGCGTACTGGACCGGCAGCGTCACCATGTCGATGTTCTCGGACTTCAGGCTGGAGAGGCTTCCCGCCAGCCCCTGGAGCCCGCTGATGGAGGCGAGCTCCGAGTCGGTGGTGATGGCCGTGGTGGCCTTGTCGGCGACCTTGTAGAGCTTCGCGGGGTTCGACAGCACGCCCAGACCGTTCGCCCGGTCCATGAGCGCCTTCATGAACGCCTGCTGCAGCTGTATGCGGCCCAGGTCGCTGCCGTCGGCCACGCCGTGCCGGGTGCGGACCAGGCCGAGCGACTGCTCGCCGTTGAGCGTGTGGGTGCCGGCCGCCAGGTCCAGGTGGCTGGATTTGTCGTGGATCGCCTTGGTGGTGGTGATGGGGACCCCGCCCAGGGCGTCGATCAGGCCCTTGAAGCCGGTGAAGTCGACCTCGATGTAGTGATCCATGCGGATACCGGTCAGCGACTCGACGGTCTTGACCGCGCACGCCGGGCCACCGAGCTCGTACGACTCGTTGAACATCACCTTGCGGGCCTCGGGAGAGGTGCCGCCGGCGGTCTTGGTGCACTCGGGGCGGGTGATCAGGGTGTCGCGCGGGATGCTCACCACGCTGGCGGTCCTGTGGCCCTCGTAGAGGTGCACGATCATCGCGGTGTCGGAGCGGGCGCTGCCCTCGTCCGCACCGTACTTGTCGTTGGCGCCGGCGCGGGAGTCGGAGCCGAGGACGAGTATGTCCTCGGAGCCGTTGTCGACCTGCGCGGGCCGGTTGTCACCGAGCGCCCGGTTGATGTCGACGCCGGTGATGTTCCCGTTGAGCTTGAAGTACAGGTATCCGGAACCGACGCCGCCCAGCACGACCAGGCCGGCGACGGTCCAGGCGGTTATTCGCAGCGGACGGCGGCCCGGGGCCGTGCGCCGCGCATCGCTCGTGTGGTCCGCCATGGCCCCTCAGTCCTCGTCCGTCGTCGGTGTGCGGCTACCCCCAGCTGTGTCGCTCAGGCGTGGCTTGTCCTGACCTGTCAGACGGTGATTCGTCCGACGTGGTTCCTGGCGAGTGTGCACGCCGAACATAAGAACGGGCTCTCAGGTCCCCCTTGCGGGGAGCCCGAGAGCCCGCTCTTACGCCTTCTCGCCCTTATGACAGCCCTTCTACGACGTATATCGCGTGACAGACGTCTCGAAAGGGGCGAACCCGTCAGTCGTTGTTGTTGCCCGGGGTCGTCTTGGCGATCTGCATCAGGAACTCGGCGTTCGACTTCGTCTGCTTCATCTTGTCCAGCAGCAGCTCGATCGCCTGCTGGGAGTCGAGCGCGTGCAGCACCCGGCGGAGCTTCCAGACGATCGCGAGCTCGTCGCGGTCGAGCAGGATCTCTTCCTTACGGGTACCGGACGGGTCGACGTCCACCGCGGGGAAGATGCGCTTGTCGGCGAGCTTGCGGTCGAGCTTGAGCTCCATGTTGCCGGTGCCCTTGAACTCCTCGAAGATCACCTCGTCCATGCGCGAGCCGGTCTCGACCAGCGCGGTGGCCAGGATGGTCAGCGAGCCGCCGTCCTCGATGTTGCGCGCCGCACCGAAGAAGCGCTTCGGCGGGTAGAGCGCGGTCGAGTCGACACCACCGGACAAGATGCGGCCGGAGGCCGGGGCCGCGAGGTTGTACGCGCGGCCCAGACGGGTGATCGAGTCCAGCAGGACGACCACGTCGTGACCCAGCTCGACGAGACGCTTCGCGCGCTCGATGGCCAGCTCGGCGACGGTGGTGTGGTCCTCGGCCGGGCGGTCGAAGGTCGAGGAGATGACCTCGCCCTTCACCGACCGCTGCATGTCGGTGACCTCTTCCGGACGCTCGTCGACCAGGACGACCATCAGGTGGCACTCGGGGTTGTTGACGGTGATCGCGTTGGCGATCGCCTGCATGATCATGGTCTTACCGGTCTTCGGCGGGGCCACGATCAGACCGCGCTGGCCCTTGCCGATCGGTGCGACCAGGTCGATGATCCGGGTCGTCAGCACACCCGGGTCGGTCTCCAGGCGGAGCCGGTCCTGCGGGTACAGCGGGGTCAGCTTCTGGAACTCGGGACGGCCACGACCGGAGTCCGCCGCCATGCCGTTCGCCGAGTCCAGCCGGACGAGCGCGTTGAACTTCTCGCGGCGCTCGCCGTCCTTGGGCTGGCGGACGGCGCCGGTGACGTGGTCACCCTTGCGCAGGCCGTTCTTGCGGACCTGGGCGAGCGAGACGTACACGTCGTTCGGACCCGGCAGGTAGCCGGACGTCCGGATGAACGCGTAGTTGTCGAGGATGTCCAGGATGCCCGCGACGGGGATCAGGACGTCGTCGTCGTTGACGGTCGGCTCGTTGCCGAACTGCTGCTGCTCGTCGCGGCGGTTGCTGCCCCGACCACGGCGGTCGCGGTAGCGGCCACGACGACGGCCGCGGCCGTCACCGAACTCGTCGTCGTCCTGCGCGTTCTGACCCTGGCTCTGGTCGCGGCCCTGGTCACGGCTCTGGCTCTGACCGCCCTGGCTCTGGTCGCGGCCCTGGCTCTGGCCCTGGCCCTGCGGGCTCTGGCCCTGGCCGCCGCCCTGGCTCTGGCCGCCCTGGTTGCCACCGCGGTTCTGGCGGTTGCCGCCCTCGGCGCCGCCGGCAGCGGCCGCACCGCTCTCATCGCCACGGTTGTTGCGGCGCTCGCGCTGCCGCTCCTGTCGCTCACGGCGGTCGTTCTGCCGGTCGCCGCGCTGACCGCGCTGGCGGTCCTGGCGGTCCTCGCCGGTCGCGGCCTTGCCGTCGGCGGCGCCCTTGCCCTCGGCGGTGTCCGCCACGGCCTCGGCACGCTCGCCGGCGCGCTCGTTCCTGGCAGCCTTGGGCTGCTCACCGGCGGGCTGGCCGGGAATGTCGATCTGCTTCGCCTCGGTCGGCGCGGCGGCGGCCGGAGCCGCGGCAGCGGGCTCGGAGCTCTCCACCGTGCGGGCCCGGGAGGTCGCCCGGCGCTTCGGCTTCTCGGCGACGGCCTCGGCCGTCGCCGTCCCGGCGACCGCGGCGGCCTTGGTGGGGGCGCTGGTGGCCCCGCCCTTGCCGGCCTGGGTGTCCTTGATCGTCTCGATCAGCTGGCTCTTGCGCATCCGCGCGGTGCCCTTGATACCGAGACCGGAGGCAAGCTGTTGCAGCTCTGCCAGGACCATGCCGTCGAGGCCGGTCCCCGACCGGCGGCGCTTGGGGGCAGCACCGGTGGCAGGCGCGGCAGCGGCGTCCGGAGCGGGCGCGGCGTCTGAACGCACGCCCATCAGATCGGTGGTGTCGCTCACGAAGGGTCCTTCCCTGGAGCGGACGTCGGCCTGTCTGGCTCGGCGACCGGTTGTGCTGTCCGGATCTGGGCGTTTCCGCTGCTCAGAGCCGGGGCGATGGTCCGCCTGATGGCGGCAGATAGACAAACATGGTTCCGGCGCGAAGGGTGAAGGAGATTATTCGCGCCGACTCCGGAGCGTGCTCGACACTGCTTAGGCGGGATGCTCAGGCGGTGTGGGAGGCTCCCGGAAGAGTGGCGGTCCCCAGAAGGGACACAGATCACTGCTGCGTGCACTTCGGCACCATTCGTGTGCATGGTCCGTCGAGTGCAGGCTTGACATTAACACTACCGGATCCAACAAACATTCCCCCTCTCTCCAACCGGCAATCGTGTCACTGCCCCACTGCGAGGGGCAGGACACAGGCCCCTGCCGCGTCGAGGGCCAGACGGTTCGCCGCCCACCCCTCGCCCGCGAGCCGGGAGACTTTGTCCGCGGCGCCTTCCTCGGTGAGCGCGAGGACCGTGGGTCCCGCTCCCGAGATGACCGAGGGGACGCCGTCAGCACGCAGCCGGTTCACCAGAGCCACGCTTTCGGGCATGGCAGGAGCACGGTAGTCCTGGTGCAGCCGGTCCTCGGTGGCGGGCAGCAGCAGCTCGGGACGGCGGGTGAGCGCCTCCACCAGCAGCGCGGCACGGCCCGCGTTGACCGCCGCGTCCACATGCGGGACGGTCCGCGGCAGCAGGCCGCGGGCGACCTCGGTCAGTACCGGCTTGGACGGGACGAAGACCACCGGGACGACGGAGGCCGCCGGATCCAGCCGGATCGCGCGGGCGGCACCGGACTCGGTCCAGGCGAGGGTGAAGCCGCCGAGCAGACAGGCGGCGACGTTGTCGGGGTGGCCCTCGATCTCGGTGGCCAGTTCCAGCAGCGCGGCGTCGTCGAGACGCTCGGGGCCGCCTATGGTCACCGCGCGGGCGGCCATGATCCCCGCGCAGATCGCGGCGGACGAGGAGCCCAGGCCGCGGCCGTGCGGGATGCGGTTGGCGCAGACCACCTCCAGGCCGCGCGGCTGTCCGCCGAGCAGGTCGAAAGCGGTCCGCATGGAGCGCACCACCAGGTGCTTCTCGTCGCGGGCCAGGTTCTCGGCGCCCTCGCCCGCGATGTCCACATGCAGCCCGGAGTCGGCGACCCGGACCACGACATCGTCGTAAAGGCCCAGCGCCAGGCCGAAGGCGTCAAAGCCGGGGCCGAGGTTGGCGCTGGTCGCGGGGACGCGCACTCGGACCGCGGCGGCGCGGAACGCGGGACCGGCCATCGTTCGACGATTCTCCTTGTACTGGTGCTTGTTTCTTGTGCAGAGGTGCTGTTCTGCCCCGGAATGCCGAGCCATTGGCGATGTACGGCGGGGCTGCGATTGCGGCAGGAGCGGCAATGCCTGTGGCATGAACCGGATCGGCACACTGCGGCGCCGGTAGGGGTCAGCCTATCGAAGGAAGGTTCTGCTGCGACATAGGGCGCACGAACAGCGCGTGATGCGTGTCGCGAGCTTCTTCGTGCGCCCCTGCGCTGCGGCGCCGCGTCAGACCAGTCCCAGCTTCTCCGCGGCTGCGTCCGCGTCGACCGCCACGGTGACCGGCTGGGGCGCGCCGGCGACCGCCCAGTCCGGGTCCTTGAGGCCGTTGCCGGTCACGGTGCAGACGATCCGCTGCCCCGGGTCGACCTTGCCCTCTTCGAGCGCCTTGAGCAGGCCGGCCACCGACGCGGCCGAGGCGGGCTCCACGAAGACGCCCTCCTTGGCAGCCAACAGCCGGTAGGCGGAGAGGATCTGACGGTCGGTCACCGCTTCGATCAGACCGCCGGACTCGTCCCGCGCCTCCTCGGCGAACTGCCAGGAAGCCGGGTTGCCGATCCGGATCGCGGTCGCGATGGTCTGCGGGCTGCGCACCGGAGCACCGTTGACGATCGGCGCGGAACCGGCTGCCTGAAAGCCCCACATGCGCGGCTTGCGGGTGGAGATCTTGTCAGCCGCATACTCGCGGTAGCCGCGCCAGTACGCGGTGATGTTGCCCGCGTTGCCCACCGGAAGCAGGTGGAGGTCGGGCGCGTCGCCAAGCGCGTCGACGATTTCGAACGCGGCGGTCTTCTGGCCCTCGATACGTACCGGGTTGACCGAATTGACCAGCGCCACCGGGTACTTCTCCGACAGTCCGCGCGCCAGGTCCAGGCAGTCGTCGAAGTTGCCGTCGACCTGAAGGATCTTGGCACCGTGGATCAGCGCCTGGCCCATCTTGCCCAGCGCGATCTTGCCCTGCGGCACCAGGACGGCGCAGACCATCCCGGCGCGCACCGCGTAGGCGGCCGCCGAGGCGGAGGTGTTGCCGGTGGAGGCGCAGATGACGGCCTGGGCGCCCTCTTCCTTGGCGCGGGTGATCGCCATGGTCATCCCGCGGTCCTTGAAGGAGCCGGTGGGGTTGGCGCCCTCGACCTTGAGGAACACGTCGCACCCGGTCAGCTCGGAGAGCAGCTGCGCGGGAACGAGCGGAGTGCCACCCTCCAGCAGCGTGACGACCGGGGAGTCCGCAGCGACCGGCAGCCGGTCGCGGTACTCCTCGATGATGCCGCGCCACTGGTGGGTGCCGGACATTCGGGGACCCGCGGTGGAGCCGCTCGGAGATTCGGTGGTGACAGCGTTCATAGTGGGTTACTCCCCTTCCACGCGCATGATGCTGGCGACGCCGCGTACGGTGTCGAGCTTCCGCAGTGCCCCGACGGTCGCCGACAAGGCGGCGTCGGGCGCACGGTGAGTGACGACGACGAGGGACGCTTCGCCGTCCTTGCCCTGCTGGCGGACCGTGTCGATCGACACGTCGTGTTCCGCGAAAACGGTGGCGACCTGGGCGAGAACGCCCGGTTTGTCCGCCACGTCAAGGCTGATGTGGTAACGGGTGACCACATCGCCCATCGGGCTCACCGGCAGTTGCGTGTACGCGGACTCGCCGGCGCCTGTGGTGCCTGCCAGTTTGTTGCGGCAGGCGGCCACGAGGTCGCCGAGTACGGCGGAGGCGGTGGGTGCGCCGCCCGCGCCGGGACCGTAGAACATGAGCTGACCCGCGGCCTCCGCCTCGACGAAGACCGCGTTGTACGCCTCACGGACGCTCGCCAGCGGATGGCTGAGCGGGATCATCGCCGGGTGGACCCGGGCGGTGACGGACCTGCCGTCCGTGGTGCGCTCGCAGATGGCCAGCAGCTTGACCGTGCAGCCCATCCGCTTGGCGGACGCGATGTCGGCGGCGGTGACCTCGGTGAGGCCCTCCCGGTACACGTCGTCCATGGTCACACGGGTGTGGAAAGCGATGCCGGCCAGGATCGCGGCCTTGGCGGCGGCGTCGAAGCCCTCCACGTCGGCGGTCGGGTCGGCCTCGGCGTAGCCGAGCGCGGTGGCCTCGTCGAGCGCCTCGGAGTAGCCGGCGCCGCTGGAGTCCATCTTGTCGAGGATGAAGTTGGTCGTACCGTTGACGATGCCCATCACCCGGTTGATCTTGTCGCCGGCCAGCGACTCGCGCAGCGGGCGGATCAGCGGGATGGCACCGGCCACCGCGGCCTCGTAATAGAGGTCGACCTTGTGCGCGGCGGCGGCGGCGTGCAGCGTCGCGCCGTCCGCGGCGAGCAGCGCCTTGTTGGCGCTGACCACGGACGCGCCGTGCTCGAAGGCGGTGGTGATGAGGGTTCGGACCGGCTCGATGCCGCCGATCACCTCGATGACGACGTCGATGTCGCCCCGTTTGACCAGGGCGGTGGCGTCGGTGGTGAGCAGCTCCGCGGGCACGCCGGCGCGCACCCGGTTGGGGCGCCGCACCGCGATCCCGGCCAGTTCGACGGGGGCTCCGATTCGCGCGGCGAGATCGGCGCCCTGCGTCGTCATGATGCGCGTCACCTCTGAGCCGACCACACCACAGCCCAGCAGCGCCACCTTCAGCGGACGCGTACGCATCATCCGACCTCGTTTCTCACATCTCTCGGGGTAGGACCAGTCTCACGCACCGGACGCGAGAATCCATCTCCTGTCCGGTGCGTGAGACCAGCCCCGCTATTTTTGAGATTTCACTTCAGCCGACGTCAAGACGCAGGAGATCGTCCTCCGTCTCCCGTCGCACAATCACCCGTGCCCCGCCATCATTCACGGCCACGACGGGTGGCCGCAGAGCATGGTTGTAATTGCTCGCCATGGAACGGCAGTACGCCCCCGTCGCCGGAACGGCGAGCAGATCGCCGGGCGCGAGGTCGGCGGGCAGGAACGCGTCCTTCACGACGATGTCGCCGGATTCGCAGTGCTTGCCGACGACCCGCGCGAGCATCGGCTCGGCCGTGGACGTCCTGGACACCAGGGAGACGCTGTACTCGGCGTCGTACAGCGCGGTGCGGATGTTGTCGGACATCCCGCCGTCCACACTCACATACGTCCGCAGACCCTCCAGCGGCTTCACGGTGCCCACTTCGTACAGCGTGAACGCCGTCGGGCCCACGATCGCCCGGCCCGGCTCCACGGACAGCCGCGGAACGCCCAGCCGGTTCGCGTCGCACTCGCGGGTGACGATCTCCCGCAGCGCCCTGGCGATGTCGTGCGGCTCCGCCGGGTCGTCCTCCGACGTGTACGCGATGCCGAGGCCGCCACCCAGGTCGATCTCGGGCAGCTCCACGCCGTGCTCGTCACGGACCGCGGCGAGCAGCGCCACCACCCGGCGCGCGGCGACCTCGAAGCCGGCCATGTCGAAGATCTGCGAGCCGATGTGCGAGTGGATGCCGACCAAATCCAGTGCGTCGAGCTTCAGGACCCGGCGCACCGCCTCGGCCGCCTGCCCGCCGGCGAGCGCCAGCCCGAACTTCTGGTCCTCGTGCGCCGTCGCGATGAACTCGTGCGTGTGCGCCTCGACGCCGACGGTCACCCGGATCTGCACCCGCTGGCGCTTGCCGAGCCGCTCGGCGACGTGCGCGACCCGGACGATCTCCTGGAACGAGTCCAGGACAATCCGGCCCACACCCACCTCGATGGCGCGCTCGATCTCCTCCAGCGACTTGTTGTTGCCGTGCAGCGCGATCCGGTCGGCCGGCATCCCCGCCGACAGCGCCACCGCCAGCTCCCCGCCGGAACACACGTCGAGGTTGAGCCCCTCCTCGAACAGCCACTTCACGACCGCCCGCGAAAGGAACGCCTTCCCCGCGTAGAACACGTCCGCGCCCTCACCGAACGCGTCGCGCCAGGCGTGGCAGCGGGCCCGGAAGTCGGCCTCGTCGAGGAAGTAGGCGGGCGTCCCGAACTCCTCGGCGAGCGCCCGCACGTCCAGCCCGCCGACCTCGGCGGCGCCGTCGGCGTTACGGGTGACCGTACGGGCCCACACGCGCGGATCGAGGACGTTCAGGTCGGCGGGGGGCGCGGTGTAATGCCCCTCGGACATCACGTCGGCGTGGCGGGGCCCGGCGGGGTGGGCGGATCTACTCACGGGACTCTGTCTCCTCAGAGGTGTTCTGGCGCGCTGATACCGAGCAGGGCCAGGCCGCCTGCCAGCACCGTGCCGGTCGCTTCGGCGAGCGACAGCCGGACACGGTGGGCGGCCAAGGGTTTCTCGTCGCCGCGCGGCAGCGGCGGGCACTCGTCGTGGAAGCGGAGGAAAGCATCGGCGAGCCGCTCCAGGTGGCGGGCGACCCGATCGGGGGCGCGGTGCCGGGCAGCGGTCTCTATGACACGGGGGTAGTCGGCGATCAGGCCGAGGAGGTCCGTCTCCGCAGGATGGTGAAACGTACCGTCCGAGGCGTCGGAGGAGGGTTCGATGCCCAGATCGTGGGCGTTGCGCAGCAGTGCCCGGCTCCGGGCGTGCGCGTACCGGACACGGAAGAGCGGATTGGCGGCGCGCTGCGACAGCAGTGCCGCCGCGTCCAGGGCCGGCGCGTCGTCGGCCGGGGGGCGCAGCAGCGCCCAGCGGGCGGCGTCCTCGCCGAGCAGCTCGCAGAGCTCGCGGCGGGTGGCGCCGGCGGGACGGGGGCGGACGGGCTCGGCGGTGGGGGGGACGTGGGCGGCGGGGGTGACCTGGGCGCCGCAGACGCGGAGCAGCCGCGTCAGGACCTCGGCGGTAACGGCGGCGCGGGGCTCGCCGTCATGGACGGGGTTCGCGTACGTACCGGCGAGCGCGTCGCTGTGGCCGTACGCCGCCCCGCGCTCCAGCACCATGCGCACCACGTCCCCGTAGGCGGCTGCTTCGAGCGTGATGTTCAGGAAGCCGGGGCCCGCGATCACCACCTGCGCGATGCCGGGCTCCGCCGCCAGCCGCTTGCGCAGCACCTCCGCGACCTCCCGCGGCGGACGGCCCGCGGCGCCCGCGAGCTGCAGCGCGACATTCGTCGCGTAGTCGCCGCACCCGGGCCGGGGCGGCCGCTGCACGCTGATCCGGTCCGGCACCGCCACCCGCAGCTCATCGGCCGCGACGGCGCGGCGAACCGTGCTCAGCACAGCACGGGAGAGCTCGGCGGGGGTCACACGGAAAGGGTAGGCGAGGAGGGGGGTACCCACGCGACCGGGTTTCTCCGGGATGGCGCCGCCCCGGCCCGGCCGGGGTCTCAGCTCACCGGCTGCAGGGCGTTTCCGTCCACCGTTGCCAGCAGCCCCGCTCACCCGCTGCCGGGATTCCGCTCAGCCGCTGCCGGGAGCGGCGGCCGCCTGGCCCTCGGTGGGCGCGCCCTCACTACCGGGAGCGCCGGGGGCGCCCGGCCCGCCGAGGGCCAGCCGCCGCACCATGTTCACCAGATCGGAGGGCTCGAACGGCTTCCCCAGGAACGCGTCCACCCCGGCGGCCACGCCGCGCTCGACCTCGAGCTGGGTGCACGCGCTGACGATCGCGATCCGGATGTCCCGCGTCCGCGCGTCGGACCGCAGCCAGGCGGCGGTCCGCAGTCCGTCCAGCCGGGGCATCACCACGTCGAGCGTGATCACATCGGGCTGCACGCGGTGCACGATGTCCAGGCATTCGGCACCGTCAGCCGCGGTCACGACCTCGAAGCCCTCCAGCTCGAGATTGACCCTGATCAGCTGCCGGATGACCTTGTTGTCGTCGACGACAAGCACCCGGCCGGAGATGCCCGGCACATCTCGAAGAGTAGGCGGGGCCATCGCGATCCGTCCGCGATTTGCCCACTTCTTCCCCGTGAGAGGGACCTTTCCCAACCCCACCCCCCCCCCCCCCCCCC